>DOAQ01000051.1 GCA_003506435.1 Prolixibacteraceae bacterium | reverse complement strand
TTATGGGATTTATGGATGTAAGTAATCTCTCGCATTCACAAATTTACTAATTTAACGCTGCAAGCAGCGGGGAACTAACCCCAAAGAGATTAGAAAGATGAGATCCCGAAACAAGTTCGGGATGACTCGATCCCAGACTTTTTGGACAGCCTCTTTTTTATTTTTGGATTTCCGGCGTTCTCCATTTCCTGACAATCTGTTATTTCCGGTTTTTCTCCGTTTTATTTTCCCCGGTAAAATTCTTCATTCACCTTCTATTTTCCGCCATTCAAAGGATAACTTTTAAAGCCCTGAAATTCTACGCGTATTTTTGCTGAGTAATTTAGTTTGACAAGCTCTTTGATTAGTATCTGGCACCGGTTCGAAAATTAATGAACAAATTTCTGACATGGCTTTACAATACGATTCACTCGTAACCGTTTTAACTTCAGAAATTAATTAAAAAAATTCATCGCCGAAGCAACCATTTTCAAACGAGTTTGTCTATTAAGAAGAAAACAGAAAACAAGCGAAGGAAATCCTTCGGAAACAGAAACAACATTCAGAAAACAGAAACAAAACATGAGAACAATGTTCATTTTATTCACATTGGTGTGTGTCACCTTTCAGTTGTTAGCCAACAGCAGCGGCACACAGGAAATCAAGGGGAGGGTGGTTGATAAAATCACCGGAACCCCTTTAGAAGGAGTAAACATAAGCGTATCTGACACAAAAATCCCGATTGGCACCATCAGCGACGAAAACGGTGAATTCCGGTTATGGGACATTCCTGCAGACATGAATCTGAAATTTAGTTTGGATGGCTACAAAGCAGTATCGCTCAATCCTGCAAGCGGCCATATTTCCAACGATTTACCTTTTGTTATTGAACTTGAGAACAAAGCCGAGACGAAGAAAAAGCTATCTGTGGGAAATCTGCTAAAAAGCCGGAAAGTGGATGCAAGCTTGGTTGTATTTTCAGAAGAATAGGAAATTGATTCTTTTGATTGGATGAATACGTTTTCTCCTATCAAATCTGCTGTTAATTTTCTGCCTGCTCCTGATTATTGATCGAATAAATAAACTCCAGAATTTCTTTCTTTCCGGTTCCACTCTCAGCCGAACTGATAAGTAACGGGGGTAATTCGTCCCAAACCTCTTTTAATTGCTTTTTATAGGCGCTGATATTTTTGTCGAGGTTGGTTTTGCCCAGTTTGTCTGCTTTTGTGAAAATAATTGCAAAAGGGATGGCATTTTCGCCCAGCCACATCATGAACTCCGAATCGATTTTTTGCAGTTCGTGACGCGAATCAACCAAAACAAAAAGGCAATAGAGGTTTTCGCGTTTCAGTATGTAATCCGAAATGAGCTTCTGAAATTTGTATTTTGCAGTTTTCGACGCTCTGGCATAACCATATCCGGGCAGATCGACCAGATACCACGAGTCGTCGATATTGAAATGGTTGACTAATTGTGTTTTGCCGGGCCTCACTGAAGTTTTGGCAAGGCTCTTTTGCCCGGTAATCATATTAATGAGCGACGACTTTCCAACATTTGAGCGGCCAATAAAAGCATACTCGGGCCGATCCGGTTCCGGACATTTTCTAAGATCGGTATTACTGATTACAAATTCTGCTTTTTTAATCATGCCGTTTTATTTTTATTCCGGGGATGACTTTGAATCACTCGTGAATAATTATTTTACTTGATGTAAACTTCCAAAAGTTTTACTGACGATGATATTGGAACCAGCTCCAGGCTTTCGAGCGATGCCGGGATCAAAACCGTTTCACCCTGCTTCATCATTTCCGTTCCATTTTCAAATTCAATTTCAAATGAACCTTCCAGACAAATGTAAATTACAAACGAATCAAGCTGGTTGTAGTCCTTTTTCAGTGGTTGGTCAAAAGCCAGCACATTGGTTGTAAAATAGTCACAACTGACAATTTCCGAAGATTCGTTCAGTTTTTCTTCATAGCCGGTTTTGTAATTTTCCTGAAGACTGAAATCGATGGTATCAAGCGCCAGTTCTGTATGCAGTTCGCGAAGATTTCCTTTGTCATCTTTGCGGTCGTAATCGTAAATGCGGTAAGTTACATCCGATGTCTGCTGGATTTCGGTCAGCAAAATGCCTTTTCCAATGGCATGAACCCTTCCGGCCGGAATAAAAAACACATCGCCCGGCGCTACTTCTTCAAAATTTAAAATATCCGTTAATTTTTTTGCTTCCAGAAATTTCAGATATTTTTCTTTATCAGCTTCCTGATTAAATCCAGAATTAAGTTTGGCGCCTTTATCAGCCTGAAGCACGTACCACATCTCGGTTTTGCCATAAGCATTGTGTCGCTGTTTCGATAATTTATCGTCGGGATGAACCTGGATCGACAAGTCGTCATTGGCATCAATAAATTTAATCAGCAATGGGAATTCAACGCCAAAACGCTCGTAAACTTTCTCGCCAAGCAGGTCGCCCATATATATTTCCGCCAATTCCTGCAAATCGTTACCAGCCAGATAACCATTGGCAACTACGGAAATGTTTCCTTCCACAGCCGATATTTCCCAGGTTTCGCCGCAGTTGGGCAAATCGCCGAAATCCTTGTTTAAAATGGTTTTTATTTTGTTTCCTCCCCAGATTTTATCCTTGTACTGGGTGATAAATTTTAGCGGGTATAAACTTTCCATAAATAGTTAAATAAAAGCCCCCTTCTTATTCCCCCAAAGGGGGAAAGATGAGGCTGCAATGTTTCAATATTTTTTATTAACTAACTCCTTTTGCCAATACCTCCTCTCCTTTGGGGAGGCCGGGAGGAAGCTTTCTTAAAATTCAAAATCAACGACTGCCCGGTCGATGGCGTGCCTGCGAACTATTTCGACAACTTTTAAATGATCAGGATGAACTGCATACGTTTCAAGGTCGGCAATAGACTCAAAATGAGTAATCAGGCAAATATCAAACGATTTTGCGGCCAATTGATAATTTGTCCCGACTTCAATATATTTTAATTCGGCTATTTTTTCTTTCAGCCCCAGCAGTGCTTCTTTTATTTCTGAAAGAACACCTGCTTTCTTTTCTTCCGAATCGTATTCCTTCAGTTTAAATAGTACAACGTGATTAATCATATACATGTTTTTTCCAATGAATTTTTTGCGAAGGTAACATTTTCTGCCCGCTTAACCATGACACCACTTTTTTTGATGTGTTAAATTGAATAGGTTCCGTATATTTGATAATAAAAATCGAAAACATGCTGGTAATTGGTATTGCAGGGGGCACCGGCTCGGGAAAAACCACCGTGGTGCGCAGGATTATGGAACAGTTTAAAGAAAAGGAAGTGGCTTTCCTGTCGGTTGATTCGTATTATTACGACAGCAGTCATTTGCCACTGGAAGAACGACAGAAAATTAATTTCGACCATCCGAATTCCATCGAGTTTGATTTACTGATAGAACATGTAAAACAATTAAAAAGAGGACAGCCGGTTAACGAACCTACGTATTCGTATCTCACCTGTACCAGACAACCGGAAACTAATCGCATTGAACCACGCAAAGTGCTGATTATTGAAGGTATTTTGTGTCTTGCCAACAAACAACTGCGCGACGAAATTGACCTGAAAGTATTTGTAGACTGCGAAGCCGACCTGCGACTTGGGCGCGTCATCATGCGCGACATTATCGAACGGGGCCGCGATGTGCATAAAACTCTGGCGCGCTACGAAGCAACTGTGAGGCCAAGCCATATCCAGTTTATCGAACCAACAAAAAATTACGCCGACATTATTGTACCACAGGGGGGCGAAAATATAAAAGCCATCCGTCTGCTTGTTCATTTCATAAAACAACACTTATAACCAATATGCTCGAAAATTTAAACATTGAAGATGTCCTTTTTATCGACATCGAAACAGCGCCGCAATACCCGGCATTTGGAGAAGTTCCTGAAGATTTCCAGAAGTTATGGGATAAAAAATCGACGTATTTCCGTACTGAAGAGCAAAGCGCTTCTGATGTATATGAGCGTGCCGGGATTTATGCTGAATTCGGTAAAATTATTTGTATATCGGCTGGATTTATTATCCAGAAACAGGGAGAACGTTTTTACCGGGTAAAATCGTTTTACGATGATGACGAAAAAAAACTCCTTTTACAGTTCAACCAAATGCTGGAAAAGTTTACCAGCCACTCCGGCAAAAGGATTTGCGCGCACAATGGGATGGAATTCGATTTTCCGTACATTGCCCGCCGTTCGCTTATCAATGGGCTTAAACTCCCGAAAATACTGGATATTGCCGGGGCCAAGCCGTGGGAAGTAAAAGATCGCCTGATCGATACCCTTCAACTCTGGAAATTCGGCGATTATAAAAACTATACTTCGTTGGAGTTACTTTGTGCAGTTTTTGGCATCCCAACCCCAAAAGACGACATCGACGGTAGCCAGGTTGCCCATGTGTATTATATGGAAAACGATCTCGACCGCATTATCCGTTATTGCGAGAAAGATACGCTGGCACTGGCAAACTTACTTCTTCGCTACAAAGGAGAGGCAATTATTTTACCGGAAAATATGGAGATAGTATAGAGACTGTATGCTATTTTCAACAATAAGGCCCCGGCTCAACAAAGAACCGGGG
>DOAQ01000028.1 GCA_003506435.1 Prolixibacteraceae bacterium | reverse complement strand
GGCCCCTTTTAACCGGTACCAGACACTGGATGTTGTCCGCGGTGTTGCTGAATCGGGAAGGGCCGGAGAAATTGCATTGTACACTGGTAATGACGATAACATTTTGGTTGACCTGTTGTCAGAATATGCGGTTCAGGTTGGCGATACAACAATCAAAAAACGGATTATTGGCGGATTACTGGGGCACTGGGCTGTGTGGACCCGGAAAGCCGTTGAACTGCTGGAAAATGTCCACTGCGGAAAATTCGATGCTGATACCCGCACAACACTGACCCTGGCGCACCAGATTACCGACAGTAACGCAGCCTTTTTTGATGCAGCAAACAATTTTGCAGGCTGTATCACCGGGCTGCATGAAGTATTGCGCCGCCAGGGACTGCTCGAAGGAATATGGACATTAAATCCCGACGAAGTTTTGTCGCCCGGGCAGAAGGAAGAAATCGACCGCATTTACCGTGCCTACCCGCATCTGAACGACGATGCATTTGTTACTGAAAACCTCGACAAGTGGTTGAAATAATACGATAAACAAATCAAGTTTTTGAATATGAAATCATTAAAAATCATTTGGTTCTTTGTTCTTGTATTGACATTGACTGTTTTTACCGGTGAGCTTAAGGCTCAATAGTTCGTCAAAAATTATTGTATTCAACAATCAACAAATCAATTCGATTTTTATTTTTCATAACCAATGACAATCAACAAATTAAGACAATTTGCCAGATCTATCTCAGGTATTATTTTCAAGATATATAAATTCTATAAACATTCATGTGTAGAATGTTATCTAAAAATACAAATATCAATATGTGGTGAAAGGATTTTTTGACCAAAATCTTTATGCTTTTCTTAAGCATCAAAGGACGAATCAACTTTTCTTGGCTCGAAAGATATAGACAATTTTGCGAACAACGATACTGGCAACAGTTTCAAAAGGCATTTGAATTTATGGCGTTCAACAAAGAACTTGTCATTTTATATGGTAGTGACCATTATGTAATAGTTTTTAATCCAAGCTATATCAACAAATCCGGGAAAAGACGCCTGTACTTGGCTAGTATTGGTCGGACTGTTCCCAAGCCTGCAAGGGGAGACTTGAGATTGGAGGTATAGCCGCCAATATGGAAAACTATATTGCTTTTCACCTTGAAGCCATTCATACCCAGGGAAGCAAAGGCGGTTCCGACCAAGGCGGCAACCTACTGGATTGGTACGGCAATGTCTTGTATGACCGTAAAAGTACACTGGCCAGTTTGTCATCTATTATTATTGCTGATGCAAACTTTGCAAAGAACCCATTTGTTGACAAGGTTCTTTCCATTGAAATGTATTTGATTAGCTGATTGCGTGACGATGCCGACCTAAAGTACCTGCTCTTAGAAGAAAGGAACGGAAGGAAGGAAAGACCACGCAAACATGATGGCAAAATCGTCTGGGCTGATTTTAACCAGGATTATTTCGACCATGTCAAGGTTGACAGCCTGACTACAGTATATTCAGTAATCGTTTATTCTAAATCGTTCAAATGCAATATCAAAATAGCCTGCGAGTTCGCTGTTTCTGAAAAAGGAAAACAAACCCATAAGATTTACTTCTCAACCGACCTGAAAATAGAGGCAGCCGAGATTATCAAATATTACCGCAGCCGTTTCCAGATCGAGTTCCTGTACCGTGATGGGAAACTGCACACTGGCCTAGAACATTCCATGGCCAGGAGCAAAAACAAACTATATTTCCAATTCAATACAGCTCTAACATCGATAAACATTGCAAGGGTTTGTCATTGGCTCCAATTATCAAAACAGGAAAGAGAAGTATTTTCAATGGCCGACGTAAAGACAGTGTACCAATATGTTATTGCTCGAACGATTTATTGACGTATTTGCTGTTAACCCGAACACGTTAAAAAATCAAAATATTGTCAATGAACTTATATATTAACGTGAGTTTTGGGTTAAGCAATTAAAGGCAGATTGTTCAGGGATAAATACTCCCGGAACCTTATATTCTTGTTTTTAACCGATGGGTTGTGGTCAAGTGACGAGTATGCAGCCATGCCTTCCAGAATATTGACCATTGTATTTACCGGGCTTCTGTGCCTTGAATGCTCAATGTCGCAGATATGCTTTAACAGGTCGATAACCGATTCGATCACCCCCCGGCTTTGCAGCCACCTCTTGTCTTCGAAAGGCATTAACTTGTTTTTCATGTTCTTTTTGGTTTTTGTAATCAGCAGAAGCCCTTGTCCTGCCAATGCTTCCCGGAGCTTCTCACCGATGTAGCATTTGTCCACTAAAAGTTTACCGCACAGTACTTTACATAGTTTGACGTCCAATTCAAGGTTGTTGTCCGCAACATTTCCGGGGGTTATAACGAAGAAAACAATTTCTCCAAACTGGTTGATGGCCAAATGCAGTTTCAAGCCAAAAAACCAACCTATCGAGGTCTTCCCCCGTTTGGCCAGCCCTTTAAAAACCTTAAATGTTTTGATATAATTTGGTATAGTTCGGCTTATTGGTCGTCCATTTTGAGTAATTGCAACCTAGTGTTTTTTGATTCAGACAAAGTATATGAGATTTGGTACATGTTATGTGTTAGTTCTGCTACCTTCTTTAAAGATAAACTTGACTTTTCCTTATAAAGTATCCTTTCCATTTCTTTGTAAATACAATAAGCGGTAAATGATATGCAAATATGTGCTTCGATGCCTGAGACGATGGTAGATTGGACGTATGCGAAGATCAGTTTTGGACATCCGGAATGCCTGTTCAATCTGCCACAGATTTTTATAATTCTCGATTACTTGTTTGTCTGTTAGCTTGGTATTTGTTGCATAGCCTTTTATTCCATCCCAAACTTTGTCCCGGTTGAACTTTTCGTAATCAATCCCGATGGTCACATCTCCCTGTAACCGGAAGTATTTATTATAACCTTTATTGTTAATATTCGATTTGGTGAGTTTCCCGGCCTTAACCCGTTTTTCCAACCGTTGCAACCCCCGGATGCGGTTGTGTTCGTCTTTCACTGCCCGGTTTGTTGCATGGCTAACTATTAGCCGGGTTCGGCCAGCTTTGTTTATACTAATGATTTGTCCTTCTGAAAACTGGGGTTCCAGAATCTGCTTTTTTATGTTGTCAGGTTCATTTTTCAGCCTGGCTCCAATAATATACTCGTATCCCTTCTGTTCCAGTGCTTTTATATTGTCGTTCGATAAGAGCCCGGCATCAGCAACAACAATCGGTCGGTTCAATTTAAATTTTTCACTGATCTTTTCAATGAAAGGGATTAGTGTGAGACCTTCGTAAATATTACCTTCAAAAATATCGTACCCGATTGCATAGCCACCCAGACCAACAAGTAAGCCAATATAGATTTGAGGATTCTGATGCTTACCGTCTTTACTGAAGCCTGTTTTTCGTAAATCATCCTCATCACTGGCCTCAAAATAAAGCGTGGTCATATCATAAAACACAATGCTGATATTTTCGTGTAAAACTTTTAATGTGTGGGCAAAAGCAATTTGTTCAACCCGTTCTTTCTGTTTACTGTTCAGTTTATCCAGAAAGCGGTAAACAGTGTCTAGATTAAGCATGATCCCTTGGAAACGGTAAAGGTATTCTATGGTTTTCAGCTTGCTTAAGGGGAAAGCTAGCCGTGCAATGACCAAATGGCAGAAAAGATCTTCCTGTAAAGTGCCAAATCCGATACTGTCGTATATTTTCCCAAAAATAAGTTCAGGCCCAACTGTTCGGATACTTGCATTGCTCATAAAAGAGATAACCTGCTCGACAATGGTATCGCTTTCGGATATAAACAAACCCGATTGAGCAGATAACCGTTCAATCTCATGTTTGCCCAGATAAACCCAAATTACGCGATAGGAATTTGGGTTTATCAAACTGATTCTCAGCACACCAGTAAAGTTAGGTCAACAAAAGGACTGATGACATGTATTTGGCAAAATTGCTGCTGCTTTTATTTACCTATTATTTTAACCCTTGATTTGCATGTCTGTGTTAAAATATTTCTTTTGCCCATCCACGGAATAGAATACTTGGGGTTGCTATGAAGTCCTCGGGAAGGACTTCCAGCCTGTCCTTCGCATTTTTATATCTATAAACACTTTTTATTATTTCCATATCTGCTTCTATATCTTCTGTGTTGGTTTGTCCGTTGGCATTGGTCATGCCTACAATGATCAGTTCTTTTGGTGCTAAAGATGCTACAAGATCGGGAAGGTCATACGCCGTAAGCGCACCAGGAACCAAACTATATACAAACCGGGGGTCGTAAAAACGGTTGATTACAAAGGAACGGTATGATGAATAAGGCTTAAGAAGGGCAATCCGTGAAATGACCGTGTCAAATGCTGTTGCATGCAACAATACGGGGGACATCCCTTCCCGGGCAATGCCAAAAACACTGTCAATCCTTTCTTTTTGTTTAAGCAAATGGGAAAGTTTTACTACATCGGCTGCCTGGATGCCCACGATACTTCTCCCAATAAGCATGGCCGTATAATACATGTTGTAGGAGGTATTATCGATATAGGCATCTCCTTTTAAGTATCCGCCCCCCAATTCACCTGTCTCTAAAAGGTCCGGAGCAAGTACTGTAAAACCATTTTTCATCAACCATTTGAGCTCATTTTCTTCTTTTATTATACCTTGCTTTCCTTCCGGGTGCAGGTAAATAACAGCTTTCGTGTTAGCATTGGCAGGAATAAGCAAAAGATAGGGGATAACATAATCGCCTTCGCCTTTTATAAAATATTTTTCAATGGTATAACCGTCTTTTTGTACCCTACCGGTAAATACCGGCATATCTGAGAATGATGGCTCTCTGTACCCGGAAAGCTGCTTGGCCGAAATAAGGGTTTCCCTGAGGTTGCGTCCTAAATCTTTCCTTGCCTCCTGTAATATACTTGTATACTTTTCAGCTTCCCTGCAGTTAAGCCTAAAAAGGGTTTCAACTCCAAGGGAGGTAGAAAGCTGTCCTGTAGATGTCTTTTGCAATTCCTCTTCTGTAAGGTATTCCACTTCTTCCTCTTCATGTGAGCCGGGAAGCATCAGGTGTTTTTGAAAGAAAGCATACATTGCTTCCCTGTTTTTTTTCGTGTATCCATGTTCAAAATCATCTTCAGTCATTTCAAGATTATCCGGTTTTCCGAATACCTCATAAGCCCTTTTTACTTCGTCAAATGTTTCGCGTGCCCCTTGAATATTAAAAAAATCTTTTGTTGTAGCCATAATCAATGTGGGTTTAGGAACTCGTAATTCAATAAAATCGGCATGATCAATTCCGTATAAAATTCCATGATAGAAATTTTGTTCACCATCCTGTACACCAACCGATTCCATAAGCCGCCTATAACTGGTAATGTAACAAGCCGGAGCAGAGGCTGCTACCCGCTCATCGAAAGCTGAAATATATGCTGTTTGCGTACCTCCGCCAGAAAGACCATGTACGCCTATTCTGCTCGGATCCACTTCCTTGCGGCTAACTAAGTAATCAATTCCCCGGATGCCATCCCATATAAAATATTTTGCAATAGATTGCCCTATCAAAGCAACCTGAACAGAAGAATAAGAATGCTCTTTTGTAGAACTTCCTATTGCAGACTTTCCTTTATTTGGATCGAAGTATTGGAGTCGCTCCCCTTGTCCTATCGGATCTATCGCCAAAACAATAAAGCCTCTTTTCACAAGATTTAGAAGTGGTAATTGGTATGACATCTTTCTATAAGCTTCGGAACTATGACCTGAACAAAAGAGGATGGCCGGCGCGGGATATTTTGCATTATTCGGAATAAATAAGGAAGCTGTCACATAAAAGCCCGGCAAAGATTCATAAATAACATTTTCTACTTTATAACCATCTTTTTCTAGTCTTCCTGTAATTTTTGCATTCAGAGGCGTTTTTTCGGGAAATGGTCCTAATAGATTGTACATCGTTTGACGAATCTGAGATTGTCTTTTTTGCCAATCATAAGCAGTAGTAAGTTTTGATATCTTTTCAACCCTGAGGTCAAGAAGTTTATATGCTCCATCAGTCAAATGGTGGTACAGCGAGTTTGATGAATCAGAATATTTAAGCCATTTATTACGAACGACATCAAGTTCATTTTGTGCCTTAATACTGTTAGTAAAAAACATGGCAACTGATATTATAAGAAAGAAATTAATGCGCAAATTTTTTTTGCTAATGATCTTCATGTTTTTTTATTTAATACATAGTTTGTTTTAAATAATAATTTCTGATTCCTTTTTTATTTTTCAAAGGTTAATTTCAATACATATCCATTTGAATTTGGCCTTTTTGACGGCAATAACACTTCAATTTTGTAGTTCTCTATTTTCCATGAAATTTTTTCGCTACATCCCAATAGTTGTACTGATTTAAGCCCATTCATTTCATCCTTTGGTAATAAAGAAAGGGATTTTATAAATGCTTTCTGATTATCCGGCCATTTAAGACTCGTTACATACAGGTAATTATCTTTCGATGAAAACCAAAAATCCTCAGCAGTAAAATTAGTATTAAACCCCTGTTTTTCTCTGTTATCTGTACCTTTCATCAATAAATTAGTCGGACCCTCATGATTTACAAGCCATCTTTTTGTTCCGTACACAGACTCCCCGTTTATATTCATCCATTCCCCGATTGCCTTCAATTGTTTCAAACTTTCTTCAGGGAAAACTCCTTTGGCTGTTGGACCGACATTTAACAAGTAATTGCCCCCCTTGCTGGTAATCTCTGTAATCCAGTACAATAATTCTTTCGTTGATTTCCAGTCTGTATCATAACTTTTATATCCCCACGTATTATTTAAGGTGCCTGGAGCTTCCCATATAATATTTTTTGATTTTTCATTGTCAAGAATTTGATTGTCGCCAGAAACCACAAAATCTCCAAAATTATTTCCAACTCTACTATTGACCAGGCAAGAGGGCTGAATTCCATATGCCAACTTATAGAAATCAAAGCTTTGTTCTCGATTCATAAATCTCGGAAAGTCATACCAAATTTCTTGCATCCCGGGGAATTTATGAAGTAATTCCTTCATTTGTGGCTTGGCCTTTTCTTCAATATATTTTTCATAACTTGCGTAAGAAGGATCCCAAAGGTTAGCCCCATAATTGTCAGAATGCTCCGGATTTTCCTTTTTCTTTTGAGCGTAACCGGCATCTCCACCATCCATCCAGTCGATTGAATGTGAATAGTAAATTGAGAATCTGATCCCATATTTTTGACAGGCTTGGTATAATTCAGTTATAGGATCACGGCCAAAGGGTGTTATATCCACAATATCATAGTCTGTCACTTTTGAGTCATACATGGCAAAGCCATCATGGTGTTTGGGCATGGCAACTATATATTTCATGCCAGCCATCTTCGCTGCTTTTACCCATTCTTCAGCATTAAATTTAACCGGATTAAAACTCATACAAAGATTTTTATATTCCTCTCTTGGTATTTGGGCATGATACATGATCCATTCACCAAGTCCTTTTATTTTTTCACCTTTCCAAATGCCCGCAGGTAGAGAATAAACTCCCCAGTGAATAAACATGCCAAACTTGGATTCATTAAATTCCTTTAATGCCTTTCCTTTAGATTGATGCATTTTATCCCATTCCTGTACAATGGCATCTTTTTCTTTTGTCTGCGAAAACACAAAGATTGTTAGAATCATACAGAATACTAAAACTGATACCTTTTTAATTGCTAATATGTTTCTTTTTGTATTTTTCCCATTGACTGTGTCCTTTTCTATTGTTTTGCGATGGAGATAATTTAAAGAATGCAATAGATCTTCATGGAACCAGTTGCAATTCATCAATCTAAGTTTCAAACAGTTACTGCTATTAGTTTTTGATGATATCAGTTTTTCTCCCTGCGCATCCACATGTTCTATCCTTAGTGCTCTCTTGTAGTCTTTGTTTTTCTTTCTTAACCCTTTTGTAATACTCTGATTTTCCATAAATCGTTTTTTTTATTTTATTGATTTGATCATCCCCAGAAGGTTCTCCTTTATCAAGGATTCTGTTCCTGGCATTGTTTTAGTAACCATTATTTCGTATCCTCCAAGAGGGTAAGCTTCGTCTGTGCATAAATAACCGCTTGTGCCATTGCAATGTGTAGTAACTATAATATTTTTCATCACAGATTCTGCTTTTATGCGCATACCTATTTCTGTAAATAACTCTCCGGAAATACCTGCAAATAAAATATCCCCAACTTTTAAAACTGTCAAGATAATTTCAACATCGTCCCCAGATTCTAATTTCTGATTTGGGGATCTGTCTTTCAAACCTTTTTTCCCTTTTGCAAGTATTGTTTTTTTGACCATTTTTACAGAACCTCCAGATGATGTGTGAATTTTTTTTGAAATATCAATTACTTCCTCGCCAAGCAACATCCCAATTGCATCCATATCTCTAAAGTAACTCTCGTTAGGGCCATAAATTGGATTTATATTACCTGAAGCCCCTGCTGTTACCGGGACAACTATCTTATTGCCAAAAGCCTTTTCAACAACCCGCGCAGTAGCGCCAGGCCAGTCACCAGTAATATAGGTATTTCCTTTTCCACTGACGGTGCCATGACAGGGCCAGTTTACGAAAACTGCTAACGGGTTGTGATCAATGTCATCAATCCTGACAACCAATACATCATGATCGCATGGTCCGTCAGGATTACGGCCCAATCCAATATTACCATCTGCAAATCGTGCCCTTCGGTTAATATTCATATTGCAGATGCCTTTTCCCGATCCAAGCAGAATAGGTTGAAGATTTTGAGATGCTTCTGTAACAGCTTGTATAATCTTCTTTTGTAATCTGCTAAAATACATTACTTCATCAGGTGTAACATTATTTCCGGATACAACGGGACCTCCATGGTTGTGGGCTGACGAGAGCATAATGTTTTCTTTGCTGATTCCGGTTTCTTTCTCAATCAAGTCAGCGGTTTCAAAACAAAATGCACTGGAAAGGCTAATCAGATCGGAGGTAACAATAGCCACTTTATTTTTCCCATCGCTGAAAACCAGCGCAACCGCATACAAACTGTCATGTATCCCGCTGAAAGGCTCTTTCCTATCCGCATATCCGCTCATTCGGACAGGCATCTCTGGTGTAATATTCACTTTGGCTGTGCCTCCGCTTAAAAGATTTTTACGACTAGTTTTCAATGCGTTTGAATTCCCAAACAGCAATCCAGATGTAATCAGTAAGAAGAAGTATAATATTGAGTTTGATATTCTTTTATTTTTCATCTTTATGTTTTTATGTGACTAATTAATTACAATATTCCCTGTTAGTCTAGTATCCTCAGATGAGCTACCGATCATGACCATGAAAGTACCCGGTTCAACTACCCATTCCAGGTTTTTATTCAACATCTGAAGTTCGTTGGGACCTATTTCAAATGCAACTTTTTGAGTTTCATGTGGGGATAAGCGTATTTTTTGAAATCCTTTTAACTCTTTAACAGGCATGACGACACTGCTTATTTTATCGCGGATGTAAAGCTGCACTATTTCACTTCCCTCTCTGTCGCTTGTATTCGTTACATCAAGTGAAACAGTAATTTTTTCATTGACGTTAGCATCCAATGGTTCTATTTTTAAATTGGCATATTTAAAATTTGAATAGCTTAATCCAAACCCAAATTCGTATAAAGGCTTATTGTCCAGATCAGCATATGAGTTTCCCCAGCCTTCTTCCAACCAATATTTTTTTGAAGGTTTGTAGTTATAAAACACGGGTAATTGCCCCGCGTGGCGCGGAACTGTTACGGGGAGTTTCCCGGAAGGATTGTAATCACCAAACAAGACATCAGCAATGGCGTCACCACCTTTTTCTCCGGGATTCCAGGCTTCGAGGATTGCAGGGACATGTTCTGCTATCCATGGAATTGCCAGGGGTCTTCCGTTTATCAATACTACGATTGTCGGGGTCCCGGTTGCATGTACTTTTTCGACAAGTTCTTTTTGCCTGCCTGTTAATTCTAATGTAGCAACATCAAATCCTTCGCCTACTGTACCTTGCTTGTTTTCCTTATGCCTATTATTTTCACCCAGAACTACGATGGCTACATCTGCATTCTTTGCCGCTTCTGCCGATTTGTCGATTTGATCGACTTCATTGCCTGTAACATTACATCCTTTTACATATTCTATTTTGGCATCGTGAAGTTTATTTTTAATGCCGTCCAAAACTGTAACAATATCCTGCAAGACAGTAAGAGATGTATAATCTCCAAGCTGGTTCTTTTCATCGTCTGCATTTGGGCCTATTACTGCAATTGATTTAATGCTTTTGCTGAGTGGGAGTATATTATCCTGATTTTTCAATAGAACAATACCCTCACGGGCGGCTTTTAATGCTATTTCCTGGTGTTCGGCGGTATGTGATATAGTTGCAGCATGAACTTCATCAACATAAGGATTCTCGAATAAACCCAACATGAATTTTAATCGGAGTATTCTTCGTACCGAACGATTTATTGTTTCTATTGATACCTTGCCTTCCTTTATGTTTTCGACCATTTCATTGAAATAGCCCTGATTAAAAGAAACACTTACATCTAATCCTGCATTTGCTGCCATTGCAGATGCTTCTTTGATAGTTTCAGCAAGTCCAGAATAAACAAGTGTGTTTACTCCTCCTCCTTCGCTTAACACCAATCCTTTAAAATTTAATTCCCCCCTTAAAATATCCTCCAGTATTTTGGAAGAACTGTGTGTTGGTATCCCGTCAACCGAAGGGTAAGTTGCCATTACTCCCAAAGCTCCTGCTTCTTTTATTCCCGATTGCCAGGGTGGAAGAAAAACCTCCCGGAGTGTTCTTTCTGATATTTCCATATCTCCTCGTTCAAGACCGCTTACCGGCTGGCTCTGTCCCGGATAGTGGCATAATCCTGCAATGGCTTTATCGCTCTTGGAAATATCATTTCCCTGAATTGCATGGACTATTGTTTTTGCAATACGGGAACAAAAATAGGGATCTTCGCTGTAGGCCTCCTGGTTCCGTCCCAGCCTTGGGTCTCGTATTGGCTCAATAACCAGTGTAAATAACTGGTGAATACCTATTGCTCGGGCTTCCTTTGCTGTTGCACTATAAATTTTACCAATAATATCCATGTTCCAGCTACTTCCAATTGCAGGACCTTCCGGAAAAATAGTTCCACCTGAGCACATCAATCCATGAGTACCTTCTTCGGTTTGAAGTAAGGGGATTTTTAACCGAGTTCTTTCAATCGCAATTTTTTGCAATTCATTAAAAAAAGCAGCCTGCTGTAACGGCCCTCCAGGTAAAATGTTGTTGGCCATAGTGAAAAACCCCCCTCCCGGACCTATCCCGGGGATAAATGTGCCTTCAGCAAATTTCTTACTTGCTTCCATTTTTTCTTCCCTGTTTTTACCCCATTCTTCCTGATAAAGGCATGGCATGTTGAGTTGACCAACCTTTTCTTCTATTGTCATCCTTGAAATCAAATCATCAACACGTTTCTCTATGGAGTATCTGTTATCAAGATACATGGGTTTTTGTTGTGCATGGGCCGCAAAAAAGCCTGTACAGAGCATTATAATTATCAATACTAGATAGTTATTATTCATGATAATGTAAAAATTAGTCGTTAAAAAAATGATCATTGTTTATGTTCAATAAGAGTATAATTAACCTTCTTTCATAGAACATTAGCCAAACCAGGGTCTATTCCTGTTTTTAGCTTTCACAACACTGGCTATTGCTTGATTCACGTTCTCTATAATCTGAAAATCGAACATCCCTACTTCTATAAAATCAGCCCCGTTGTCAAATGCCCATTGAAATCCGTCTTTAGGATGAATTGCGCCGCCGGCAAGCACTTTGAACCCTACGACAGGTTTTTTAACTTTTTGAACAAATTCAATCGTTTCCTCAGGAAACAAACACCACATGTTGTCGTGAAACTTATTATGATCTTCACTTATATTGGAACTCCATAAAAAAGGTTTTCGGTTTTCCTTTGGATGAGCAGACCAGTATTTGTCGTGGTGCATTGTTTTGTAATAAAAATCAGGTTCTATTCCTGCTTCTTCGCAAGCAAGTAATGCCTGAATTGTATGCGCCCCCAAACCAGCCGGATAACCTTGCTGCTTAATATAATCCAGACATTTACTCACCACATCAATTTCTCCATCATAAACTCTTCTGTCACAGGTAGCACCTTGTATGAAAATATAATCTACTCCTTTATCAATTGCCTTATCAACCTGTGTGTATATATCTTTCTTCGTGGGTGCTACGTTGATCCAGGTTTGAAAATTGCCGCCGAAGGTTTTCTTATACCGGGCTAGCAAGGGAGTTGCAAAAAAGAGATTTATCCCTGCCTTTTCAGCCAGCATATAGGTTTCAATTATTTTTTTCTCCGTATTATAAGCTTTAAAAAGAGAACTGGCATAAATTAAGTCTCTGGCATGTGCGGTTCCGGATAAATGATTCGTCCCCATAATCAAACGACTCACAGGAGCTTTTCCCTTTGCCAAAATGCCCATGGGCATTTCTCCCTTGATCTCCCTTAAAGATTTTTGTTTTAAAATAATGGTACTTCCTGTAATGGCATCTGCCCCCGTTTCTTTTTCACTGTTCATAAACGCCCAAGCAAAACCTCCAAAAAATGGCAGAAAAATCAGATCCTTCAATATATCGCGACGACTTTTAGAACTTTGAGGTTCAACTGAAGAAAACTGGAGGTTCCGTTTTTTTACAAGATTAGGTAAATGTATCCGGAGTTTCCACTTTTCCATCAGGCTCCAGAGACCTTTGTTTAATGTCCCGGGGAATAGAGCTAGTACAATTAATGCCACCAGTTCGATAAAAGTTTTATCAACTAACAGATAACTACCTTCCTGTGGAACACCAAAATTGTAGCCTCCAAAAGGAGGATAAGCAAAATAATATAAGGATAGAAGTAATACTCCTCCATAAACGGCCACGCGAGCAAAAAAGCCAAAGAACAATCCTATCCCAATCATAACTAAACCCCATTCATTCAGGAAATTGACTGCGTTCAGAAGTATTGGAGAGGAAACCATTTCACGAAAAATTGCAGAAAGGAAGCTGCGAGAATTTAACATATAACTTTCTGCAGACCATTCAGGATTCATTAATTTTGTGACGCCTTCATAAAGAAAATGCCAACCGATAATGATGCGCAAAATGATTATTCCCAATTGCTGGCAAAGTGTTAATTGTATAGCATTTTTTATGTTTCTCATAAATAGATTACTAATAAATCATGTAGCAATAATTTAAAATTTTCAGGTACTAAAAATATCTATGAATCAGTCTATTTACTCAATAGCAGCATGATAAGTTCCTCTGTACTGTATGAAAGTCCGTTCAAGAGAAGAGTCTATTCTGTGTTATTCCATAATACAAGAGATAAGTCTATCTAAGGTTGAGATGGGTTAAACCCGTTGACCTGAATAAAGTATCAACGGGTTAATAACCCAGTTTATAATATTCTCGTTAATTACCCCAGCCGGGATTTTGAGTCAGGTTCGGATTTAACACAATTTCACTTGTTGGTATAGAATTCAAGTAATCACGACCGACAACAAAACCATACCCATTAGGAATAGCTTTCTTGAAGGGATCAAGAAATCCGTCCTCATCAACAGGGAAAGGATTTATACTCGTAATCTGAGAGGCAAAAAAACCTTGGGGCCTTTTACCAACGATCAATTCATCGGCGGCAGCCCAGCGGGCAATATCGTCCCACCTAAATCCTTCAGCAGCAAGTTCAACTCGCCGTTCTCTCCTAATTTCATTAAGTATTGGCGACAGGAAGGGAAAGTCCCATTCAGGATCAACTGCAATATTAGTAAGTACCAAATTTGGCATACCTACCCTGCCCCTGAATTTCTTAATTGTCTTATCGATATCAGCCTGAGTAATCGTCCCTAATTCTGCCTTGGCTTCAACATAGTTGAGCAAAACTTCTGCATATCTGTATATGATGGCTGGGCTTTCTTCATATTGCTGGACATGATAAATCATATGAGGATTATATCCTTTCAGAACGATGTAACCACCAGGAGCATTATAATCTGCTGAAGTATTGAGTTTTTTATATACCTCGCTCCAATATTTAATTGTACCGTCCGTATAAATCTTCCATACATCATTTGAAGCAGCAATGGTTTGAGAAAATCTGGGATCCCGATTTTGCATCTCATCATTAAGTGTAGTATATCCTTTGAAAAGGGAATTCCCTGTTATTGGTTTACCATCAGAACACAAATAAGAATCAGCCATCTGTTTTGTAAATGTATTTCCAGAGGGTGTTTCCATCCTGAAATTCCGATCATTCGTAAAACTAACATCACCCCTTGATAATTCATTATTATATTTTTTCCAGAACATGACTTCCTTATTTGATGAATAATCTTGTAATGCGAATAAGTCCTTATAATCCGATGATGGCTTGCCAGTTGAGTAGAGATCATATTTGCCTGATTCCATAATTGCCGTAGTAGCCTCAACAACCTTATTAAAATATTTCTCAGGATGGGGGTTGCTAACGCCAAACGGATCGCTGGCATGATATTTTTCCCATGTACCTTCATAAAGGGCAATTCTGCTTTGAATCAGTAAGGCCATCCATTTGTTTACACGGGAAGCGCCATCAGTTTTCTCACTTGTAAGATACATTGCTGCCGAATCTAATACTGAAATTATATTATCAGCCACAACGTTCCTCGGATCTCTTGGATTATAAAGTTCAGGCGAACTTGTTCCAAGCTCAGTAGTAATCCATTGAATATCACCATATGTTTTTAAAAGGTCAAAATAAATTAAAGCCCTAAAAAAATAGGCTTCTCCCAAGTATTGCTGATAATCTTTAATATCGAATTTTTCTTCAACTTTTTTGTACTGATCAAAGAAATAATTTATACTCCTTACATTGCCAAAACTGATACTTCCACTGGTTGATACAGTTCTGGTTCCTTCCAGACGTTGATCGACACTTGTTCTGATTTGGTTATCGGTGCCGTAATCACTACCATGATTAGCATATTGTGGAAAATAACTGGTGTAATATTGATTTACATAGACCTTAAGGTCACTAGGACTTTTGAAATAATCTAATGATGTGACCTCATCCAGAGGGGCTCTTTGTAAAAAATCTTCATCGCACGCAGTAAATATTATGCTCATCGCAAAAAAACCCATAATTATGTTTGTGTATTTCATATTCCTGATTTTTTAAAAAGTTAAATTTACTCCAACAGAAATGGTACTTGATATCGGATAAATTACACCGTTGGTTAGATAACCGCCATTGCTTGGGTCGGAGGCATAAATTGTTTCGGGATCGTGATTTTTTGGTAATCCTGAAAATGTTATCAGATTTTCCCCCGAAATATAAACTCTTGCTTTCTGAAGAAATAGCTTATTTGAAAGCTTCGGTGGAATAGTATATCCTACCTGAATACTTTTTAACCGTATATATGATGCATTAAGAACATATCTCGATTGTGTTTGTCGGTTTTTATTGGTCTGTGAAGTAAAATAAGGTTTTGCAAAATAAGCATCAGTATTGGGACCTAATAAATTCGCTTCATCAGCAGGACGCCAGTAATTTAAAGCCGGTGAATCTTCATATATCCCGGATGACCCATAGCCAGTAGTCATTCCCCAAAATATGGTTGAACCAATATTAGGGTAATAATCACGTTTGCCTAAACCTTGCCAAAACATCATAAAATCGAGCCCTTTCCAATTAAATCCTGCTGTAATACCAAAATTATAGCGTGGGGTAGTGTTCCCGATTACGGTTAAGTCACCATGGTCGTCCAATGTACTTGTACTAGGATTGACCTTGCCATCATTGTTAAGGTCTTTGTATTTCATATCTCCAGGGGTCCACTTAGAATAAAAATAAGACTGATCCGGCATTTCTTCGCCTGCTGTTTGAATTAAGCCATCGGTAACGTATCCCCATATTTCACCAACTTCTTTGTCGTCATACCATGTATTAATCAGACCTTTATCATTTTTATATTTTAATATTGTCGATTTACTATCTCCAATACTAATTTGTGCTTCATACGAAAAGTCAGATGAAATTCTGTCTTCCCATTTCAATACTATTTCAAAGCCTTTTGTTAATAATTCAGCATTGTTGCTTTGTGGTGTAGATGCCCCTAAAATATAGGGAAGGGTTACCGAAGGTCCAAGCATATCACTAGTCTTCCTGTCATACCAGTCAAAAACCAAACCCAAACGATTGTTTAGGAATCCGGCGTCAAAACCTAAATTGAGGGTTGTTATTGTTTCCCACGTTAAATCATCACTGACTAAAGCTGGTACCCTTGCATATGGAGGCCTTTCGCCATTTATAATCCAGTTTAATTCGTTAGTAATAGGTATTGTTGAAAGGTATAAATAATTACTAACGTTCTGGTTTCCTAATGCTCCATAAGAACCCCTTAGTTTAAACATGTTAACATATGGTTCAATATCTGCCCAGAAATTTTCTTTTGAAATATTATATCCGGCAGAAGCTGATGGAAAAAATCCCCACCTTGATTCTTTAGCAAACCTGGACGACCCATTGTAACGTGCACTGAATTCTAACAGAAATTTTTCTTTGAAATTATAATTTAAACGGCCGAATACACCTTGTGTTGCCCAATGATACAATTGGTCGTTAACTGTAGTTGCCCCAAGTGCAGTGCTAATTGATGGTACTTCATCGGTAATTATATTTGCTGCTGTTGCATACAAATTTGAAAACATAGTTTCCTCTTGTTCATAACCAATCAATGCTTTAAAATAATGGTTACCAAGTTTTTTTTCATAGGAAGTTACAATATTACACAATGTATAATTGTTTTGAGAATATGTTGATTCATAAGTGGATGCTGGTTTTCCAATATTCCCAAAAGAACCGTCTCCAAGTTCTACCATCACAGGCCTTGGATTTACAAAATTTTTGCTCGTTATGACATTATGATTATATGAGAAATTTGTTTTCCATCCTTTTACGGGTTCCAGTTCAGCTCCAAGTGTGATAAAAAAATCATTGCTTTCAGTCTTATCTCTTCCTGAATCTTGCATAAGCCTTACTAAGGGGCATTGGATTGTCCCATTAATATTGTACATGGGCATCATAGGAGCAAACATAATAATCTCCCTGAAAAAATGATCCCTACCGACTGTAGTTTCTCCCAATGGATAATCAGTCTTACTTTTCGAATATTTTACACTGGAATTAAAACTTAGCCAATTGGTAATCTTTGACGTAAAATTGGTCATATAATTGTATCTTTTGTAGTAGTCATAGCCATATGTATACATACCGGGCTGATCTGCATATCCTCCTGAGATATAATATTGTGCTTTCTCATTGCCTCCGGAAACATTGACATTGTGTTTCTGACTAAATGAATGATCTTTAATCATTATCTGCGGCCAATTATTATTCGCATTACCGTTCCTTCTTCCTGCCCATATATTATTTATTGGATTATTTGGATCATATTCATAAGGAAAGGTTCCATCCATGTAACCCCTAATCCGTTCCATCTGTTCATCACTATATGTCGCAGTTGTCCCAGCATTTGCGTTAGCTTGATTATAAGCTGTTGCCCAAGTTAAGGCATCAACAAAACTGGGCACCTTTATCGGGGAAGCTAACGACAAATTATTGCTATACTCAATATGGACTTTTTCGCCTTGTTTTCCTTTTTTTGTCGTTATTAAAACTACGCCAAATGGGGCACGTGAACCATAAATTGCAGATGCAGATGCATCTTTCAAAATAGAAACACTTTCAATAGATTCAGGATCAAGATTATTTAAATTCATTTCTACCCCATCAACTAATAAGAGCGGAGAGTCATTCCCCTGAATTGAACCTGTTCCCCTAATATTCCAACTGCTTGATGCGCCTGGTTCACCACCTCTAGAATTCATAGTGATATTAAGATTAGGCGAAGTACCTTTTATAAGATCCGCCACTTTTGTTGCAGATCTGTTTTGAAGTTCTTCACCTGAAACCGCATCTATTGAACCAGTTAAATTTACCTTTTTCTGGGTTCCATAACCAATAGCAACAACCTCTTCAATACCAACTGTTTCCTCCTCCATTGTAATGTTGATAATACTTTTACCTGCAACGCTAATTTCCTGTATCCTCATTCCCACAAATGAAAATACCAGCATAGCATCATCTGGAATATTGGGAAGAGAATATTTACCGTCAATATTGGTTATTGTACCAGTAGTTGTTCCTTTTACGACTACTGATACTCCGGGAAGCGAAGCACCTGAAGAATCGGTTACTTTTCCTGTAACGGTTTTTTGCTGCTGAATTGTACTACCGTTTTCCAGTGGTGACAGGATTATTTTCCTGTCAAGAATTGAATATCCCACATCGGTACCTGCAAAAAGTAATTTTAATATGTCTTCGATTCCTTGATTCTGGACATTAATTGAAACTTTTCGATTGGAATCAATTAGTTTTTCATTATAAAGAAATAAGAATTCAGTCTCGTTTTCAATTTGATCGAGTACATTAACAAGTTCAGTATTCAAAAAATTGATCGAAAGTCTTATCTTCTGCGAATAGGCGCTGTTTGCGCGTGTTTGCAGAAAACCGAAAAGCAAAAGAATAACAGCAATGCGCATAATCAGTAAAATTTTCTTCAGAGAATGACATAGCAATTCCCTGATTGGTTCGTTTTTTTTCATAAATTTGAATGTTTAATTAAAAAAATGTCTAGAAAGATGTTTTTTAAAAGGAAATCGTTGGCGCGGTTTCCTTTTTTTCTAACTAATTAGTACCGTTTTTCCCATAATTATTTATTGTTATTGGTAAGTTACTATTGCTTGTCTTTTTTATACAAAATTACTTTCTCTTTCTCATAAGTGCCATCCTGAAGTTGTTTCCGTGGAATGATTTTATATTCAATTGGCGAAGTCATACTTAGCTGGTTGAACACATCTTCCAATGAATCGTCGACGAACGTTGCCCGAAATGAAAACTGGACTAAATCTTCATCGGCAATTTCTACTTTAACATTATACCAACGCTCAATTCTTTTGGCTACTTCATCCATATTGTCGCCCCGGAAAATAAGTCTTCCTTCAGTCCATGCTTTATATTTTGAAACATCAACAGGATTAATATTAAGTCTGTCTCCCTGTAGGATTAACTGTTCCGAAGGTTTCAAAATAACTTTATTTTTTTGTGATTTATTTGAGAACTCAACCTTACCATTTTGAAGGACCACCTCCACATATTTTTCATCCGAATAAGTGCTTACATTGAAACTCGTACCCAATACCCTGATCATTGATTCGCCTGCATTAATTTCGAACGGTCGCTTTTCGTTGTGAAAAACATCGAACCAGGCTTCGCCGTCAAGAGTTACCTTCCTGTTTTCACAGAAGGGTAAAGGATAAGTAAGCGTAGAACCACTGTTTAGCCATCCTTTTGTTCCGTCAGGCAAATTGAAGGATACACGCGAACCCATTGGGGCGTAAATAGAGAAACTCCCTTTCTGGTCGGAGAGCATAGTTGAAGAACCCCGCAAATAACCAAAATATAAGCCTCCACCAATGATTAATGGTAAAAGCAAAATGGCGGCTACTTTTAGGTATATCTTTGTTATACGGGAAACAAAAGTTTTTCTTTTTTGTGATTCTTTTTTACGAATAAGACAGTGTATCTGATCAAGCAATCTGTCCAGGTCAATATTCTCGGAACTGGTTTCATGAAGGACATCTTCCCAGTCATTCTCAAGAAGATGCTTCAAATCTTGATTCTCGTACCCATGCGCAAAAAGGTCTTCAATCCTCACCATATCATCCGGATATGCCATCCCATTGATGTACCGTCCGATCGTTTCTATTTCATTTTGTTGTAGCATTTTCGTTTATGTATAAAAGAAAGAGCAAACAGTAATTAATCCTCTTTTGTATTAGTTATACACACGAAGTTCAAAAATCTCATTAAAATTAGTGATTTTTTTTGGAGGAAAAAGTGTTTCTTTCAATAACAATCTATAAATGAAACACTAACAATAGGTGTAAAAATTCAAATTTATAAGACATAAGTACTAAAAGAAGAACAACGAGAGGAAAAGTAACACCGCAAGATGTTCATCTTTTAAATTCGCACGAATGAATTTTAAGGCTTCGGAAATATAATTATCAACCGTCCCTGGTGAAAGCCCGTGTTCCGATGCAATCTCTTTGGTTGATTTGCCTTCTATCCTGCTTTTTATGAAAATGATCTTTTGCTTTTCGGGCAATCTGGCAAGAATCATTTCGACCTGTTGCAACACAAATTTATAGTCAATTTGATCTTCAGTAACTTCGAAGGTTTTCTGGTTTTCTGTTGTTGTTCGGGAAATAAACTTCTGTTGATATTTTCTTCGA
Source organism: Prolixibacteraceae bacterium (assembly GCA_003506435.1). Lineage (GTDB taxonomy): Bacteria > Bacteroidota > Bacteroidia > Bacteroidales > Prolixibacteraceae > GWE2-42-39. The sequence continues at coordinate 106,854 of DOAQ01000028.1, read as the reverse complement.
CGGAACAAATTGCAGATTTCGTTATAAGCAATGGTGAACAGGTACGATTTAAAAGAGGTCTCCGTTTTCAGGTTTTGCTGATTTTCCCATACCTTCAGAAAAACCGATTGAACCAGTTCTTCTGTTTCTTCAACAGATTTCAGGTACTTTAACGAAAAGGCATAAAGTTTCTGGGCATATTTCTTATATACCAGATCAAAAGCTTCCACATCGCCTTTCCGCAGATTTTCAATCAATTCATTATCCGGTGGTAATAACTTCAATTTTAATTAGCCTTTTATTCCATACAAAAATAGGTTTTAATTCCAGATATAAAGACTGTGTTATAAAATTCAGTATATCAACAGAGTCGGCTTTACTGATTTTTATTTTAAAAAACTAAAGAAAATTTTGACTCTTCCAATCTTTTCTCCCCGGTTAAATAGACATCATATTGACATTGAAAATGGGAACATCTGATGTAGAGAGTGGGCATTTTAATTTATTTTAGTTCAAAATGTGGTGCGTTTCTAAATCTTATTTGGATTGAATTTTTTTCTTGATTCAATAATTTTTTACCTTCGCATATCAAATTAAATCAAACGAGTTCAAATTGGATATGGCATAATTTCAGGGACTTTTGAGTAAAAAATTTGGCGTAATGGTTTGATATTTAAGCGGATGAAAAATAGTAAGATCCCCACTACCTGGGAAGCCATAAAAAAAGAGGTCAAATTTGACCTCTTTTTTTATTTTATTTGCATCGAAAACCTTGCTGTCATTAGTATTGTTTTATCTATGGGAGAACAACGCCGAGTTCTGCCAACCTGTTTCTGACTTGAGTTGCGCTTTCAAACAGTATACCCATTATCCCAAGATTGGTTGCTGCATCAATATTTTCCTGTCTGTCGTCTATAAAAATTGCTTGTTCCGATTTTACATTCAGCTCATTTAAAGCTATCTCGTAAATTCTGCTTTCCGGTTTATTAACACCACAGTAACAGGATATAATAATACGATCGAAGAGATCATCAAAACCATATTTTTTTCGGCGGTGGTTTGACATTTCAACAGAATCGTTGGAAAGGATTGCAATTTTGTATCCGCTTGCATTTAATTTCTGTGCAATATCTATTCCCCCATCAACTGTTTTCATATATGGTTCCAAATCAATATCATCGACATCGGCAGAGATATTCACAGTTTTCAGGAGCAATTTCCAGAATTCCGGATCACTTATTTCACCACGGTCAGCCATTGGACGAAATTTCTTTTTCGCATCAAACAGCAAATTTTCATTTACTGCATATTTTGTAGCCAAATCTTTAATTTTCCAGTCAATAAAATCAATGAGCAATACACCGCCAACATCAAAAAAAACAGTTGAAAAACTTTTATTATTTTCTTTCATATTTAAACTCCTTTTATAGTTTCTAATAACTTTCTTTTGTGTTCTTCATTATGACCAATGGTATTAAAATAAGCAACGCTATCAATGCACATGCGATCCAAAATATAAATGTACTAGTCCATCCCCAATGATCACTAATCCAACCGCTAATAATTGACGTCAAGAACGTTCCTATATAACTCATTGCACCGGTCAGACCGACAGCAGTTGCCACAGCTCTTCGCGGTACCAGTGCAAGCGGACCAAGACCAGTACAAACCATCTGGGCACCGTAGATAAAAAATCCAGCCATCCCAAAAGCAACACCATCCCAAATACCGGCATTTTCGGGCAAATAATAAATAAAAAAGATTGAAGCAATAACCCCAATTATATAAATTAAAGCAACAGCAAGATTTTTTTTCGGGAAAAATTTATCAGCAATAAAACCTGCCAAAATAGTACCGGGGATAGCCATTAATTCCAAAAAACTGGACTTTACACCACCGGAACTAATGGAAATCTTTTTTACTTCAGTTAAATAAGTAACGCCCCAATCCCCTAAACCGTATCTTACCATATAAATAAGCATACATGAAAACGCCAGTAACCAGATTCTGGAATTTCTTAATACATATTTTTGGAACAATTCTTTTGCCGATTCATTGGTATCCATAACCGTGTTTTTAACAACATCACCATGATACACCTGTATTGGAGGCAAACCAACTGATTCAGGTCGGTCCTGCATTTTCCAGGCAACCATCAGGGCTCCTAACAGACAAAGTCCTGCAGGCAGAAAAAAGCCAAACCGCCACCCCATTCTTTCAACAATGAATCCACCTGCTAGTACGATAGCAAATGAACCTATATTATGACATGTATTCCAAATGCTGTAAAATCGCCCCCGTTCTTTTGCGCTAAACCAGTTTGCCATCGTTTTCGGGCCAATGGGACTACCCATGGATTGGAAATATCCATTCATTATCCAGAAAATCCCGAAAAACAAAATACTTGAACTCAAACCAAAAAGAATTGAAACCACAGCAGCTCCAAAAAGCGCAAAAGCCATGAAATACCGGGGATTTGATCGGTCGCATAATGGTCCGTTTACCAATTTGGCAAGCGCATAGGTTGCACCAAACAATGATAAAATAACGCCCATCTGTGTTTTGCTTAATTGCAACGAATCCATCATAGCAGGCAACGCAATCGACAAATTTTTACGAATCAGATAAAAAAATGCATATCCAAAATAAACAGATACAAAAACCTGAATTCTAAATTTCCGATAGGCAGACGCAACCTGCTCTTCCGGCAGTGGTGCAATTGCCGGTGCACTTTTCAAATAATCCATTAACCACATGGTATTACCTTTCTATTGTAGCATTGTAAAGAGTATTCCATCGCTCATTTATACTCTCTGTTTTCAAATAAAAGCGATACTCTATCAGAATTTGAGCGACTTTTTACAAGGTTATATATTAAAAAGTAAAAAGAAAAGTAACTCGTAATTTTTTTTCGGTACGATTATTATGTATCCCTTTGACCATAAACATGATGGTGTCCCGGAAATCAAAGCCTTCCCATTAAACACACTCGTTCGGTTTTTGACTTTCCATTATTTTCTTCTAAAATTATTTTGAGGAATAACGGCATACTTCCGAATGCATGGTATAGAGGCTTGGTTTTTTGCCATCGAAAACCAGGATCGGGCTGGAATGGTCGCCTTCAACAAACGGGTTGCCGGGGTATTTGACCCAATGGATCAAATCGGTTGACATGGCTATATTGGAAGTCCATACTACCGGAGAAGATGGATGTTGCCAGTCGGGCCGGTCGGTGGCATGATAGTAGATGTAATACTTTCCGTTAAACTTTACCACCTGATTGGCGGCAACAGCGGCAATATCATATTTTTCGGGACCTAAAGCAATGACAGGCTCATCCTGAATGTTTTTCCAATTTATTTTATCGGTTGATCCAGCAATCCAAATACCCAGATCGTTCCGCTCGTAGAAAAGGTACCATTTCCCGTCTTCGACCCAAACAACGGGTGTTCCGTAAGGGCCGGGGATCGTATCGCCTGCTGCCGACAGGATGGTTAAATCGCCCTGTTCGCGCCATTGAATTCCGTCGGTCGAAGTAAGCAAATGCGCTACATCGTTGTCCCCTTCGGCATACATGTAATACGTGCCTTCATTTTTTAACACAAACATGTCTTCTGTCCATTTTTCGCTGAAAATCGGGTTTCCGGGATACCTTTCCCAATGGATACCATCGGTTGATGTGGCATAACCCAAAAATTTTGGTTTGGCCATTTCCGGATTGTACCCGGTATACCACATTTTATAAAAGCCATCTTCAAACAAAATATACCCGCGTTCACGGATTTTTTTGTCCCAGGTATTCGTGTCGGTTCCGGCAAAAACCGGATTTTCTGAACAGGGTTTAAATTCAACCATTTCAGGAGAAAAAATAATGGAAGAATCAGTTTTAACCGGGCTGTTGCATGTCCAAAGAAACAGGATCAGGCTTAAATAAGTTAGTTTGGTAATTAGGTTTTTCATACGTAAATAATTTGTTTTTTAATTGTCGTATGGAACTCACATGTTGTACAATTTTCTTCCATTGGGTTTGTGTTGATCGCAACATGTTCGTTTCATGGTTGGCTTGTCAGTTACAAAGTCAGTTCTTCTTTTATTTTGCCTGAATCATCAATCAATTTTAAATGGAACGATTGTTCATCAGCTTTAACTTCGATCATAGTCCGCTGTCCGTCTTTTGGTCCGCCTCCTATTACAATCGGGTAATTATGTAACCCTTCCACTTTAGGGTGAATGCCCGCAACATGTGTATGGCCCGAAATCAGGAGATCAATTTTGGCTTCATTAAAAACATCGGCCCATACCTCACGACAATGCATGGTCCCGTGCCAATCGCCGGAATAGAACGGGGGAATATGGCTGAACACCACTTTGTATTTCGCTTTTTTAAATTCTTTTTTCTTTATTTCCTGCTTCAACCATTCGCGTTGGGCTACCCGATAAGGATCGAATTTTACCAATCCGAAATATTCATTGTTATCATCGGGTTTATCTTCACCCGAGTCGAGTACAATGCAATACACCGGTCCTGCTCTGAACGAATAATAAAAACCATGTTGGCCCCGGTTGAAATACTGATCGAGATGACGTGCAAACACACCTCTCGTTTCGTGGTTACCACGCGAAAATACCATTGGGCTATTGGAAGAAACCCCGGCAAACGGTACCAGTAAATTTTTTACAATCTGATCCTCGTTGTCGAGATGACCGAAAATATCACCATTCATCAAAACAAAATCCTTCTTTTCCGATGATTGATATGGCAATAAATGGCTGAACGATTCCGGGCGGTCGTGGATATCGTTGAACACCAGAAACGACACTTTTTTCTTTGAAGAATTAAAAGTTTCAAATGAATAAACTTCACTGGTGTAGGTATTTCCATATATGACCTGGTATGGTTTAAAGCTTTCTATCGGTTTCGAACAAACCCGGTAATAATAAATTTGTCCGGGAGTCAATCCCTTAATGGTAACAGCATGAACAGTATTGTTTGCCTGTACAAGCCCATCTTTAACCGATTCAGCTTTTTGTCCAAGAACATCCGGATCTGATCCATACTCGACCCAACTGAAACAGGGTTCATTGGTTATCCATCGGACTGTCATTTCATTTTGTCCCAGGCATTGTATATAGGGGCCAGCTTTCAGTTTTACCCCGGCAGCGACGGCAAAATTGTTGCTCCGTCCTGTGTCTTCAATTTTTACCTGGGTAAACGATACGGGTTGGAAAGGATAAGCCTCCTTTAATGGTTCCAGAGAATAACCATAAGTGATGACCAGAACCAGGAACGTAAAAAATAAAAATCGTCGTTTCATTTTTCCCATAAGCTTTTACTTATATATAGAGTCAAAAAATCCTGTTTTAACCCTCTTCAACACCAAAAAAAATGATTACAGCGGAAGCTTCATTAAATTCAACACTAATTTTCGCGTGTTTGTCCGGGCAGATGGAGACATTCGCCCCTTCGTTATGTACTATTTTTCCAGATATCGAATGCTTGTTAATGTAAAAAAACTTCCTATTTGAATTGGTAAAAACCACAACAACCCCCTTTCTTCTAGTTGGATTATTTTTAGAACTATTTCAGGAGGAAAAACTTCGCCCATGTCCCTATTCATTTTACACTTGCAAGCCGTCGCAATAATTATTACTCATTCAAATTTAAATTGATGGTTTTGGTTTCACCTTTAACCATTTTGATTTTCTTCCCTTTTATATCGAATTTACAATCCTTCCAGGCTTCCAACAACAACTCAGCATTGTTATTTTTGAGGCTTCCACTGACTTTCACCCCTAAAAGTGAATAAATATTTCTGAAGAAGATTTTCCCATTCCAAGGATTACATTTGGCTATTTCAAGTTTCCCGAACCAATCTGTAACCAAATTATTCAGCAGTGTCTGCACCATCAGCCCGCTGGAGGTTACATAAAACGAATGATTATGGGACCGGCTCGATTCATACACCTGTATCCAATCTGCATCAACATAATCCGATTTCCGCAGGTTTGCCCAGTCTTTTTTCCATCCTTCCACATCTCCAATCCGCGATCCTGCTAACAGGAACTCGCCCAATGTCCACCCTGAAAAATGGGGTTTATATGAATCCTCTGTTATTTCATAACGAAGTTTATAGGCAATAGCTGCCGGAGTTGACACATCCTTGTCAATCGGTAAAAAAGCCAATGGGTTTAGTTGTATTGGATGTTTTTGTTTTCCGAAATTTTCCATACCGGTTCCCTGATTCGTGAAGTAGAACCCTTGTTTCGATTTTAATACCGGGAATGCAAGCCCTTCTTCCAGGGCAGTTTTATAAAAACCATCCGTGTCAAGCTTATATTCGATTGCCTTTTGGAAACAATATTCGGCACTGGTTAATGCACACAGGTAATCTTTTTGGTTTACGCCCCCTTCTTCATCTTGACCCATTGACGGGGTAATAAATAAATGCCATAAACCATCGGCCTCTTTTTTACAGAAATTTTTATAAAACAAAGCTGTTTCGCGGATTATTGGTAAGGCATATTTTTGAGTCCAATTCCTGTCGTTTACAAATATTGCTGTTTCGTAAGCCATCCTGGCCAGATACCCGGAATTGTGGATTTCATAATAGCATTTGTTCGGAGGGACGGGATCATGGTAGCCTTCAAATTCGCCATAAGGGAAAACCCATGGAGAATAAACACCTTCTACTCCAAACAGCCTTTTGGTGTAATCTTTTATTCCCTGAATTCTTTCTGCCCAATATTCAATCCACGATTTGGCAATATCCATGTTCCCGGTGTAAAGCAAAGCCGCATGGATAAATGAAAGATCTTCAGGGAAAGGAAATGGCCAACCAATTCCCGTAAAGCCCATTGGAGGAGCAGTACCGAGTTTGTCATCATTGTATGAAGACAGAAGGTAAGCCATCGAACGTACCCACATTTTTTGTGCATTGCCGTCAGGAAGTGAAAGGCAGGCTGTATTCCCCCATTTTGAATGCCACCAGTCGGTGGTGCGTGATAACGATTCTTCCGGGGTGGTTTGAGGATTACTGTTTGCCGAAATCAAAATGGTATTATCTCCTTCTTTCAGGTTTATATAAATCCGGTTCTTATCCAATTTTGTTTCAGCATCGGTTTTTATAAAAAGATTGGAAGAAACATTCAAACAGGATAAATTTATTTTCCACAAGCCAGATTCGAACCCGGACGACGCTGTTTGCAATAGTTCCTGCTTGTAATGTACGTTCAGCTTTTCGGAAGGGGCAATGATAATGGCAGGTGCCTTTCCTTCTACCTTGATTTTTATCCCTGCCAAATCTCTTTCAACCGGGTCGAACCAGGTGGTAACGGTGACTTTGTTTTTCCCTTCCTCGAAACTGGTTGTGATTGTCCCGTCGCAGAACGACTGGCACTGATTGTAGTTAGTAACTTCGTTAGGTTCATCTTCCCAATAAATACGGGCTAAAGGGAGTAAATAATCGGACCCGAATTTTGCCCTTGCAAAATGATGAATATGCATATACTGAGTTTTCCCGTATTTTTCAAGTTCGGTTTTCTCAGGATTGTTATGCAATCCCATTGGCCCATACGAACAGCCAAAACGCCCGTTCCCCTGGTATAGGTTCAGTACCGCTGTATCGGGACGGATTGTACGGCTGATATCGCCGCTTTTCATAACCTGTAAGTAGTCAAAAGTATCTTTAAAATCTCCTTCTGATATTTTAATCCTACTGCTGCAAGATGTAGAAACAACCAGGAGCCAGATCAAATAGTGATTTTTAATTTTCATCCGAATAAAATTTTTAAGTTACTGATTATCTTTTGGATCGAAATATTGTTCACTGAACGAGTTTCCATCCGGATGGAACTCACATGTATTATATTCATTGGTGTTTGTGTTTTCTGCAAACATGTTCGTTTCATTTGTGCTTTTCTGAATAGTAATTATTTGGTTCCCAAAAAGACAATAGCAGCAGAAGCCTCATTAAATTCAACACTAATTTTCGCGTGTTTATCCGGAGTGATGGAGACATTCACCCCTTCGTTATGCCATATTTTTTCGGATACCGAATGCTTGGTAATGTACCAAAACTTCCCTTTTGAATTGGCAAAAATGACCACAACACCCTTCCCTGTGGCAGGATTGATTTTTTCATAAATTTCAGGTGTATCCCCCGGCTTTCCAAAATGGACAGGACTTGCAGCCACAACGTCATCACGTACCAGCTTGTACTTTTCCAGAATTTCGTGAAATAGCGCAACACCCTCCGGAGAAGTTTTCAGGATTTCACCCCAAACCGAGTTTTGACCAAGCACCAACGATGCCAGATTGATGATCTGAGAATTTCGGGGATCATCGGGTTGGTAATTGGCCAGAAACAAGTTCGAAGGGATCCATTTGTCGTAATCGAGTACCGAGCGCATGAACCATGTCCGGGCAGGCCCCGGCTGGATAAAAATATTCCGGCATCCGTTGGGAAGAATACTTTCCCCGCGCGGACACAGGTCGAAGTTGTAATAATACGGACCATTATTCAGGATGAAATAACGTCCGTTTGCCAAAAATTGTAACCCAACGCCAATCCTGCGTGATTCGGTAACATCAAAATCGAAAATAGCATCCGGACAGGTTGTGCAAACTTTTTTCATTACTTTTCCCAAATAAACAGGCAACAAAAATCCATAACATTGTTGGCTTTCTTCGGTGGTATTTTCTATGGTACCATGAAAATGTTCCTGACTATTACAGCCTGATTGTCCTACACCATCGAGATAAAAATAACGAATCCCCAATTCATTGTACAGGCGGATCAATACATCGGCATACGTGTCCCAGTATGAACTTACCATGCACATGTCGGTGCTTTCCTCAGTTTCCCAAACAAGCGATGGGGTATCCGGTTTCCCGTTCCATGTTTTGATACTATTTTTGTTCTTCAGGAAAACCTGGCTGGTTATTGCAGCTTTCGCCGGATCCATCCAAACGCCTAATTTCATTCCATAACCATTGAGCCTTTCGCTGATTTGTTTAAACCCGTCAGGGAAATTTTTCAGATTAACACCCCAGTCGCCGGTACGGTCGAACCATCCGGCATCGAGCACATAAAATTCGATGCCCATATCGTGTGCCCGGTCAATTTCCCTGAGTGTATATTCCAGGTTCATGGTTGTCAGGTACTGGCCGCCAGCCCATTTCACCCGTTCCTGCCGCCCCCAGGTATTGTAATAAATATAAGGTTTCCGGCTTTCCAGATTTACCGTTTGGTATTTGTGGATGAAAGTGCGGAATTTGTCTGCCATTTCATTTTCACCACCGGCAATACCAGCCACTTCAAACCAAATGGTTGAAAAACCATCGGTTGACTGCCCTGCAAAATAATTGCCTTTTTCTGCCAGCAACCCGACCGTCATATCCGGCTGAAATCCGAATTTCAGGTAATTATCCGGGTACATCGAGTCGTGTTCGTAAGCACACAGGAATGTAGTTTGCCCGTTGCTTGCCAGGAGGATAGGTCCTGCAACCGAACCGGAATTTGCAAAATCAGCCTCATAAATCTGCGTTTCGCCCAAGTTGCACGAGTGGATCATCTCGTTAAAAACCGAAAGATTAATTTCCTTGATATCAGAGAAATCCTTCATGGAATACGAAAGATAAGTCAGATCGTCTTTCCCCGATTCCCTGGTCAGTTTTTGTTCTCCGGAAGTTTTTAAAGTATAACAAAACCTGACAACCGGATTATCGGTTGCAATCCTGAATTTTACCTGAAGCCGTAAAGTTGGATCAGATTGGAACATTCCTTCATAAATGTACTCGGTTATACCGTTGCGCAAAATGGTTGGCTGGCTGGTTTCAATCAATCCGGAAAGGATTACAGGAGTCCGTTTTCCATCAATTTCAAAAACAGGAAGTTTAAGCTCAATTGTTTTCCCGGCGGGTTTGACGGAATAGTTCCACGACCCAATGGATGAAGCATTCCATGAAATACTAAAAAGTGAAGTCTCCATTTTTGTATTGTTCTGCGAAGAACAACCGGTCAAAAGAAAAACAATAGCTGCATATACAAAAACAGCAATATACTTTTTAAACTTTATCATGATGTGGATTTTATTAATTGATTGTATAGCTCCCGGGTCAAATAAAACCTAAGATTGACCGGACCACAGGGAAGGGACTATCCTGAAATTTATTTCCCTAAAATCAAATCAACCATTAAATATCATTAGTAAGAAGAGGGTGCCCCAAAAGTCTGGAATAGAGTCATCCCGAACTTGTTTCGGGGCCTCATCTTTCTAATAATCAGACCCTGAAATAAATTCAGGGTGACGCGAATTGCGGATTTCAGAACTTTTTGGACACCCTCTTCTTTTATTGAATTTTTCTAAAATTACGAACATCTTTTTGAATAAAATCAATTACTCTATTTTGAAAGAATAGATAAAAGGTCAGTATTTTACTTTTTCCCACCTGCCCGATTGGTTCGACTCAATTGCAGCATCGACAATACACATTATTTGATGGGCATCCTTAAAACCAGGCAATTTGACGTCGGGTGCTTTTTTGTCCCTTTTTGTGCCGACTGCCTGATAGAAATCGCGGAATAAGTTGAATACTGCATCGTGATACCCCATTGGGTGCCCGGTTGGCAGAGCTGCATATTTCCGTGTTTCTTCCGTTTGCAATTGTGCCGATTCATAAAAGGTTTCGTTCCCTTTATCCCTGTTGCCAAGCCAAATTGCATTCGGCTTTTTATGGCTCCATTCAATCGATTGTTGCGAACCGAAAATTTTCAATTCCAGATCAACCTTATGCCCGGCGGCTACCTGACAGGTAGTAAAATTGCCCCTGGCACCATTGTCAAGCTTGATAAACAGGGAAGCATATTCGTCAAGGGGAACTTCTACTATTTCGAATTCTGAATCGTTCCCGGCTGCCCCGAAAGTTTGCCCGGCTTTTACCGGTTTTTTACGCTGGGGGATGCAGGTATGGAGTTCAGCCATCACTTCGACAATTTTTCGTCCGGTGACAAAATGCACCAAATCGCACCAGTGGCTTCCGAGGTCGGCAATAACATTCGCCTTACCTGAATATTTTGGGTCTAAACGCCATGAATAATCGGTATCGTAAAACAGCCAGTCCTGCAAAAAATGCCCCATCAAGGCGCGTATTTCGCCCAAATTGCCGCTTCCTATCCGAGCTGCCGCTTCCTGTACAACCGGATAATACCTGTAGCAAAAGTTGACCGCAGTTATCGTGTTGTTCTTTTCTGCCAGATCCATTAAAATCGCTGATTCTGCTGAATTCAGCGATAAAGGTTTTTCAGAGAGAATATCCTTGCCTTCAAGAATAGCAAGTTTGTTCAAGCTAAAATGAAACTGGTTTGGAGTGCAGTTATGAATTACCTCGACTTCGGTATCCCTGATCAAATCTTCAGGATTATAATACACTTTTTTAATCTGGAATTTCCGTCCAACTTCATCAGCATGATTCTTATCAGCCTCAGCGATGGCAATAATTTCAACATCGTTAAGCCGCTTCAGCATTTCGAGATGAACCATGCCGATATAGCCAGTCCCGATGATGCCGACTTTATATTTCCTCATGTGTTTATTATCCTATGAGATGTTTGATAATGTACAAATCCAGTTCTTCGTAATCTCTTTCGTCAATCATTTTTGCCATGGCGTTTTCATCAATGCTCCTCGATATCTCCAGAAGGCGCAGGAATACGGTGCGGCTATTTGACAAGTGTTTCGTCGAAACTTCAAGTTTTTGTGTGCGCATTGCTTTAACATCGAGGCCAACCCATTCGCCATTTTGCCCGTAATTGTGTTTGTCGAGGATTCGTACCTGGTTAAAAGCCCTGCGGATATCGACCGAACCAAATGATTTATCCTGGTCAAATTTCAGCCCGTTCTGGTCGTTAAGATGGACCGTCCAAAGTTTATTAAAAGCCAAAGCATAGCCCATTTCATCGGAAGGGTCGAGACCGGCAAGAATGGCGTGAGCGCTTTCGATATTTACACCAACCCGTTTGGAGTCGGAGCATAGCAAACCCAAAGCAATTGCATGCCCTGTTGTCGGGATATAAGTATGATCCATCGGTTCGTTCGGCTTGGGTTCGATACAAATCCTCACTTTTGGGTCGTATGCCAACATCTGATCGATAGCTTGCACAATTCTTTCAGTGGCTACTTTGCTGTCTTTCGACTCGCGTATGTAAGTCCCTTCCCTGGCCAACCATAATACAATTAAATCGGTACCGAGCGCATTGGCAATATCGATTGTCCGTTTGCTTCGTTCAATGGCATAATTTCTGCAATTGGGGTCGTTCGAAGTATATCCGCCATCGATGGTCCGTTCATCTTCCCACATTCTGGGTGCAACAAATTCAGCCGCCAGCCCATGGTCGTCCAAAGCTTTTTTAATTTCAGTTGCTTTGCTGATAATCTGTTGCGGTGTAAGATCGTTCATATCAGGAACCGCATCATCATCATGGAATTGAACTCCGTCAAAACCTAATTTTTTGTACAAGTCCAACTTTTCACGGAAACTTTTTGATTTCCGTACTGTAGGTCCAAAGGGGTCAGCTCCTTCATGGATATTCCAGGGGCCAAATGTAAATTTGAATATTCCTGCCATAATTTTACGTTATTAAGATGAATTGATTTTGTTGCATTTCTCAGTTAGCGAAGGTAAACCAGGCGCAAATAGTATTCAAACAATGTTAACAGGGTGTATTTTTTTGGTAATATTATTCAATCCGGGATATACCAATTGACGTCTATCGTTTATTTATTTGCCATCGAATAAAGATTCCGGAAATGCCTTGGAGTAAGATTGTTGAGGTTTCTAAAAGAACGATTAAAGTAGGTAGGATTATTAAAACCGCATTGGGAGCAAATATCGTTTATCCTTAAATCGGTATTGATCAGTAATTTTTGGGCTTGTGTAATCCTTAGTTCATTCACATATTGTGTAAATGTTTTCTCCGTTTTATGCCTGAAATATCTCGAAAAGGCGGCCGTACTCATCCCCGACATTTTTACAGCATCCTGAAAAATTTTTTCTTTGGAAAAATTGGCTTCCACATAATCGGAAATTTTATTGATCAACCCATCGTTAAGTTTATAGTAATATTTTTTAACCCATTTAGCCGACAACATCTTATAATCGGTACACTTTGACAAATAGTCTAAAATGAAGAGCAAATCCAGTACACTTTTTAACCCATTATTAAACGATAGTTTCTTTATCAATGAAATCACCTCCCCCGATGGCTTAAAAATTTGAATGCCCGCTTCTGAATTTGCAAGTAGTTTATTCAACAAAACAGCTTCTTTTCGTTCAAGGAACGAATTACCAAGGAATTCTTTTTTAAAAAGAATAACCGTAGCTTTTGCCGTTTTGCTATTGAAATTTGGATTCTTATTATTCTTAAAACAATGCACTAATCTCGGGGCGAATATAAAAAGGTTCCCCGGTTCGAAATCAACTATATTATTTCCGACGTAAAGTTTACCGTTACTTTCTTCGATGTAGGCAATTTCATATTCCAAATGAAAATGCCTTGGCGATGTAAAATTGTCCTGTTTGTAATGCCTTGTGATAAAAGTAATATTTTCCTTCGATGTTAGTTTTTCTTCACTTATTTCCATAAAATTAAAAGATTAGCTCCCAAAGAAAGCTGATATATAATAAACTCAATTACCCCGAACTTATACAATATTAACAAAAATCTTTAGAACTATTCTGCAAATATAACTTTGCAAACATGATCACCTGATTATTATCGAAACAGTACTATATAAGTAAGAATTTACAAATCAAGAAGTTATTCAACGAATAAAATATTGGAAACGATGGAAAAAATGGTAAACAAATTAGCAATTGACGGAGGGAGCAAAGCAAAAACAACTCCGAATATCCCAATGTATCCGGGTGGGTTGGAAATTGGTGAAGCAGAGAAGAAAGCTGTAATGCAGGTTTTGGACGATAAATATTTATTCAGGTATTATGGCCCTTCGGATGTTGAATCGAAGGTGAAACTTTTTGAAGAAGAATTTTCTTCAAAAATTGGCGTTCAACATACGCTGGCCACAAACTCCTGCACTTCTGCATTGATTTGCTCATTGGTTGCTTTGGGTGTTGGCCCCGGCGATGAGGTAATTGTTCCGGGCTATACATTTTTTGCATCCTGTGCAGCTATCGTTGCAGCTAAAGCGGTGCCTGTAATTGTGGAAGTTGACGATAGCCTGACCTTAGATCCCGATGATGTGGAAAAAAAGATTACGCCGCGCACGAAAGCCATCATTGCGGTACACATGAGAGGCGTTCCCTGCAACATGGAAAGAATCATGGCTATTGCAAGCAAGTATAACTTAAAAGTAATTGAAGATGTTGCCCAATCTACCGGCGGAAGTTATAAAGGAAAACGACTGGGCGGTTTGGGAGATATGGGCGCATTCAGCTTTCAATATCATAAAATTATAACTGCAGGTGAAGGCGGGGCGGTAGTTACTAATGATATGATGCTTTACGAAAGAGCCATGTCGTATCACGATGCTGCTGCTTGCTGGCGTCCGGGAGGCCCTGAAAAAAGGTTTGCAAAAGCTCGTTATAACGGCGAACTTTTCCCCGGAGTAAATTACAGGATGAATGAAATTTCCGGTGCTATTTTAAGGGTACAACTCGAAAGATTAGACGGTTTATTGGCACAAATGAGGCAGAACAAATCAAGGATAAAAAATGCAATCAGTGGTATTAATGGGATTGAATTCAGAAGACTGAACGACCCGGATGGCGATACCGGAATTGTTTTGATTCTTTTCCTTCCTAATCCGGAAATTACCGGCAAATTTGCCGAAGCCCTGAAGGCAGAAGGCATTGCGGCTTCGTCGATGCACAATAAAAGCGTCCCCGATTGGCATGTTTACAGCCACTGGGACATGATCATCAACAAATGGACTGCAACGCAGGAAGGTTGTCCGTATACCTGCCCGCATTACCTGAACAAAGGCGGCAATGTACAATACAGCAGCGACATGAACCCAAACACTTTAAACTATTTGGGACGGTCGCTACACATTGATATTCCGGCTCAAATGACAGGGGATGACTGCGATATGATTTCTGAAGGAATTCTGAAAGTTGCAAAAGCATATCTTTAATTTCAGGCAATCTGTATGTTGTTTGAAAAGGATAGGATCAAATCATTCATTTTAATTTTTAAAAGAATAATATCATGCCCAAAATAGATTTATGTATTGACCCCTTATTCCCGGGATTTAATTCTTCTGATAAAATCAGGAAGATTGCAGCATTGGACTACAAAGCTATTGAGTTCTGGTTTTGGGATTACGAATTCGATGGAGTAAACCTGATCCCTACGCCGAAAAATATCGATGAGATTGCAACAATAATTTCCGATCTGGATATTGTTGTCAATGATATTGTTGTCAATTCATCAGATGGCGCAATTGGTGGCTCGCTGACAAATAGTAAAGACAAAGTGAAATATTTAGCCCGTTTAGAGGATACGATCGCTGTGGCTAAAAAGCTGAAATGCAATAAAATGATTACCTGTACAGGGAATATCTTAGAAGGCGTTTCGTTGGAAGCGCAACACGATTCGGTTTTGGAAATGCTTTCATCGGCGGTGGCAATTGCCGAAAAAGAAGGAATTACCCTGCTTTTGGAAGCATTGAACTCAACCATCGACCATCCCGGGTATTACCTCACATCGTCGAAAAAAGGGTTCGATATTGTAAAACAAATCGGGAGCCCGAACCTGAAATTATTGTTCGACATTTACCACATGCAAATCATGGAAGGGAATCTGGTAAATTCCATCAAAAATAATATCGAAAATATTGGTCATTTTCATTCGGCTAATCTCCCGGGGAGGAATGAACTCTATTCAGGAGAAATCAACTACCGTTTTATTCTTGATGTTATCGATCAAACGGGATATAATGGCTACTTTGGACTGGAATACTGGCCGGTCGGCGACTCAGAAGAATCGCTGAAAAAAACGATGGAGTTTTTGAAATAGAAACAAAACCGGATTAATCTTTTTTAAAGAACCAATGAATATAAACGAACCTAAAGAAAAACATCAAAACGAACCCCCTCATTTAAAAAGGGCTTTAGGTTTGTGGGACCTGATATTCTATGGGATAGTAGTCATTACAATTACTGCACCCCTGCCAATTTTCGGGATTATAAGCAACCAGGCGAAAGGGCATGTTGTCACCAGCATATTGATTGCCATGATTGCGATGCTTTTTACAGCTATCAGTTATGGGCGTATGGCAAGTGTTTATCCTTTGGCAGGCTCTGCTTTTTCTTATGTGGGCCGTTCAATCCATCCATCGTTGGGATTCCTGACCGGTTGGGGCATGGTGATGGATTATATGCTTAATCCGATTTTGTGCTCCATATTTTGCAGCAAAACAATGATGAATATTTTGCCCGGAATTCCGTATGCAGTATTTGCAGTATTTTTTGCGTTACTATTTACCTTGTTAAATTTAAGAGGGGTAAAGACAAATGCCAGGAATAATCAAATATTGATAATTATCCTGAGTATTGTGGTTTTGATATTCATAATTTATAGTGTCCGGTACCTGTTAAAATTGACAGGACTTGATCCCGGCCAATTTACCCGGCCATTTTATGATCCGGCAACTTTTTCACTTCCATTGGTTTTATCGGGGACATCAATAGCCGCATTGACCTATATTGGGTTCGATGGTATTTCAACCCTATCAGAGGAGGTAAAAAACCCGCGCAGGAATATTATGCTGGCTACAGTTTTGACCTGTTTGTTCACAGGTATAATAGCATCGGTTGAAGTTTATGTGGCACAGCTTGTTTGGGGGCAATGGGGCAATTTCCCCGATATTGATACAGCCTTTGTATTTGTTGCACAAAAAGCCGGGGGCAATTTCCTTTTCCATCTGCTCAACGTAAGTTTGTTAGTATCTGCCATGGGGGCAGGCATTGGGGCGATGCTTGGCGCTGCACGGCTGTTGTATGGCATGGGCAGGGAAAATGCCTTGCCCAGGAAATTTTTTGGGGCTGTTGATTCAAAAAGTTTCATCCCGCGTAATAATGTCTTGTTCGTTGGAGCCATTACGTTAGTTGGCGTGTTTGTACTCAACTTCCAGCTTACTGCCGAAATGCTCAATTTTGGCGCATTTATAGCTTTTATGGGAGTCAACCTATCTGTTTTTTCCCATTTCTTTATAAAAGAAAAAAGCAGGAAGTTTATCAATATTGCCCCTCCTGTTATCGGGTTCCTGTTTTGTTTTTTCATTTGGATAAACCTGGGCAATCAGGCAAAAATTGCCGGGAGTATCTGGATATTAATCGGGATGATAGTAGGTTTTATAAAAACCAAAGGATTTCGCAAAACTATTTTTACTTTTGAAGCACGGGAAGAGTAACCGTGATAAAAAACATCGTCCTGAAACAACAGTGGCAATTTTGAATTTTTAGATTTTTTCAATATGAACTCAAAAAAGATTATTATTTCGGGCGTCGGCTGTGCACTTGCCGACTTTCTTTATACAAATATTGATTTCACCAGTTCTTCGTGCAAAAAATACCTTTCGAAAAAGGAAGGCGACGGGGGCATGAGCCCCGGGAAACTTATTTTTACCGAAGAACTTGAAAAATTTTCAAACAAACCCTTCCCTGAAATACTGGCCGAAATTGTAGGGCCTCAATCTCCCGATATATTTAATCTGGGCGGGCCGAGCCTTGTTTCATTGATCCATGCTTCCCAGCTTTTGAATAAAGAAGAATATGAAGTGAAATTTTTTGGTATTGCAGGGGAAGACGAAACTTCAGAGCGTATTTTCGAGGCATTAAAACGCTTGCCGCTGAATATTCGCAATTACTCTAAAAATAAAAAATATACTACTCCTTTTACTAATGTCCTTTCCGACCCGGCATATAATAACGGGAACGGGGAGAGGACTTTTATAAATAATATCGGCGCTGCCTGGTTTTTCGATAAGACCATGCTGGGCGAAGAATTTTTCAATTCTGATATTGTTTGTTTTGGAGGAACAGCCCTGATGCCTCAGATTCACGATGATCTTACCATTTTGCTGCAACAGGCAAAGAAGAAAAATTGTCTCACCGTGGTCAATACAGTTTACGATTTCCGGAATGAAAAGGAAAATCCAGGAGTCCCCTGGCCCCTCGGAAAAAGTGAGCAAAGTTATGGCCTGATCGACGTACTGATCATGAGCGCAGAAGAATCCCTTAAAATCAGTGGTCAAAAATCAATCAACGCTGCTATCGATTTTTATATTTCTTCAGACGTTTCTTCCTTTATTATAACGAATGGCGCGTCCGATGTTGTTGCATTCTCGAATGGCAATCTGTTTCTAAAAACAAATACTCCGATCCGGATGCCGATTTCCAGAAAAATTACATCTGATCTCGTTTCCATTCCTGCCGACCAACGAGACACTACAGGGTGCGGCGACAATTTTGCCGGGGGAATTATTTGTTCGCTCGCCTGGCAATTAAAAAACAAGGCAAAAGGAGAATTTGATCTGGCAGAAGCCGTTTCCTGGGGAATTGCTTCGGGAGGTTCTGCTTGTTTTACGATAGGCGGAACTTATTTCGAAAAATATCAGGGTGAAAAATTGAATTTTGTCCACGGAATTCAGCAAGATTATTTGAAACAGATCGGATGTTGAATGGAAATTACTAAAAACAAATTGGCCCTGTTCGGAGCAGGGAAGATAGGCAGATCATTCATCGGACAATTATTCAGCGTTGGCGGGTATGAGGTAGTTTTTATTGATATTTTCAAACCTGTCATCGATGAATTGAATCATCGCAACAACTATAACGTCGTTATTAAATCAGGAACAGATCAAATCCTGAACATCAAAAACGTCAGGGGAGTTTCTTTGACCGATGGTGAAAAAGTGATTTATGAAGTTGCAACTGCCGGTATTGTTGCCATATCGGTGGGCTTAGGAGGATTGAAAGATCTGTTTCCGCTACTTGCGAAAGGTTTGCTGGAACGGTATAAGTTGGATCAGAATTATGCGCTTGATATCATCATTGCCGAAAATATGCGCGATGCCGATAATTACTTCCATTCAGAATTAACCAAACTTTTGCCTGAAAATTATCCGTTGGAAAAACTGGTTGGGTTTGTTGAAACAAGTATCGGTAAAATGGTCCCGATCATGCAGAAAAAGGACATCGAAGCTGACTTCCTTCAAATTTTTGCCGAGCCGTACAATACTTTAATTGTTAGTAAAAAAGCTTTTAGAAATCCAATTCCAAAAGTAGAAGGGCTCTCGCCCAAAGAAAATATAAAAGCCTGGGTTGATTGTAAATTATTCATCCATAATCTTGGACATGCCACAGCAGCTTATCTCGGATATTTACACAATCCCGGGTTCTGTTATCTTTACGAAGCGCTTGATATTCCTGAAATTTATGACCAGGTGAGGGCAACAATGCTTCAGTCGGCTGATATTTTAATCAAAAAATACCCCGACGAATTTACACCTGAAAGCTTAATCGGGCATATTGATGATTTACTATCGCGTTTCAGAAATAAAGCTTTGGGCGATACAATTTTCAGGGTTGGGTGTGATTTAATGCGTAAACTTGGATCTGAAGACCGATTGGCCGGGGCGATTAATTTAGCGTTGACTTTTAATCTGCCCTACGATAAAATACTGTATTCCTTAATTTGCGGCTGTCATTTCAGGGCAAAAGATGAATATGGCAATATGCATAAAAACGATGTCAAATTTGCCAGAATATATGACAGTGGAATAGACAAAGTGTTAATAACAGTTTGCGGTTTTAATGAAAGCCAAAACAAGCAACTATTTCTTAAAGCAACTATTTTTGACAGGTCTTTAAAAAATCGTGGGGATATTTAATGTTTTTTTCATTACCCCTCTATCATTAAAAC
Organism: Prolixibacteraceae bacterium; assembly: GCA_003506435.1. Classification (GTDB taxonomy): domain Bacteria; phylum Bacteroidota; class Bacteroidia; order Bacteroidales; family Prolixibacteraceae; genus GWE2-42-39. The sequence goes on along the minus strand of DOAQ01000028.1, from coordinate 86,929 downwards.
CACAAACTGTCGAAAAATTATGGTGTGTATATTACCTTTTTTACTAATAAGATACCACTAAATCTATTGTTTTTTCATGTGTGGGTAAAACGATTGATTCATTAGCGTTGTCCCATCTTTTCCACTCCTTGCCGTTTACCAATACTGATTTCATTGGCTTCCCGAATGGTGCGCGGACAAACAATTTGACTTTCCCTTCAGGAATACCTAACGGAAGATTTATACTTGCCTCAATAGTGTCGGGCTTTTTACCACTTTTCATTTCGAATGAAACATTGCCAAAACCTGTAGCTGCATTGTACAAACTAATGACTTTCCCCGGTTCGAGCCAATATCTGGGGGTTCCCGGGGCAAGCCAGAGTTCGTCTCCCGATTCGATTGCCAACAGATCACACACCCGGTTTAAAAAGCGGGCTTCATCAGGAACTTTATACAAGCGTCCGCTACCAACGCCCCATCGACGATATTCTTCTGTAAAGAGATTAACATCCCGGTACAAACAGGAAACCATTGCATTATATATACCCCTGATAGCTGCAGGGATTTCATTTCGCAAAATATAAGATTGTATCGGATTCTGAAGATTTGCCTGGAAAACCATGCCTCCCCGGCTGAACCAATATTCATCGTCGACAACCCCGTGGATATGCTGCCCCAGCGAACTGGTCAAAGTGATATTGTCTTCCCAGTCGTCTAAAATGGCTTCGGCAAGAGGTTCAAAAGGATCGACAATGCCGGTTGTGATCAGGATCATCGGGCCGTATAAAGCTTCCCTGGTTGCTGAGAGGCGATAGGTAATAAGTGAGTTTTTACCATATCTGGAATAAAAACCTGACTGCATGGGTCCGAAATAACGGAACCGTTGGTAAACATTCGACGGGATAAAAGGAACATAGGTATTATTTTTCAAACGTACCACCGGCGATAATTCACTCGCCCGCTTAACCGAGTTTCTTATATCATTCAAATAATCCTGTGCTTCTTTTTCCAAACGGGCAGCTTCCGGTAAATTTGCTTTTGCAAAGGCCTCAGCAGTTGTTTTCAGGCCCAAATAGGAGTAGGCATTTACAGCGTACCAAAATCCCCAATCGAGATTATCTTCCAGGTGCCCGGCAGGGAGCATCCCATATTGCATGACAGGAATCCCATCCTTATCAACCAATTTGGTACTTTTTCGTTGGTTAATTATCCAATCAGCAGCTTTAACCATATTGGGCGCAGCATGGTTCAACCATTCGGAATCCTGCGACATCAGGTAGTGTTCCCCCAAAGCCCATAGCACCGTTCCATGGTGCATATTATAGGCAGAACTTGAATAATCATATTCTTCATCGACTTTCGCCCCGTTCAATACGCCGCTTTGGTCACCGGTAAAAGTACCTGGCATGGGAACTCTTCCCTGAAGTTTAAGGAAAGTTTCCAAATAGCTGGCTGCTGTCTGATGGTCGCCAATTTTATCAAGATAAACGATTTGGAATGCTGCTTCATTGGCAAATACAGGATGTTTAAAAGCTGAAGCAAATACCATATATAAACCACTTTTGGGGTCTTTCGTCGCGCTCATGCGGATGTGTGTAATAGCAGATTGCCCCATTTCATTAAACTTCCGTTCGGGTACATTAAACGGGACACATTCATTCACAACGTCACGCCAATAGGAAACAACGCGCTGTCTTTCCTGATTATAGTTGAGTGATGTTATTTTCGGTTTACTGTTTTCGGTTAAATCGCCAACAAAGGGTACGGAAAAATAGACGGTTTTTGTTTGATTTGCAGGGACGACAAAAGACATAGATACAGCATCACCCACTGCTTTTACCTCTGAAGATGAAACGCCCTCCGGAAGTTTTATCCCGGCACGGATATACGCTTTTTCATTTTTTTCGTCCATGATAAATAAATCATCCAGTAAAAGCTTGTCAATAGGTTTCCCTTTTAACCAAACGTGGGTCGTTTTTTCAGTGTTGGAAGGATTTGATACATCAAGCTTAACCATTAAAATAGCAGGCGTTTGCTCGTTCCGTTGTGGGTCATAAGGCGACAACGGGCCTTCGAGTAAGGTTGTAAATGCTTCTTCGCGGTACAACAAACCTTCCTGCGCCCAGGTGACTTCGGGGACAGGAATATAATCGTTCAAAACCGACATGTGGGAATTTTTATCATCGCGGACATAGACGGGTTCCTTACCTGTCCCGATTGACCAGTCGAACTGTTCTCCTTCCCAGAGGCAACGTTCCAATTCCCTGCCTTTAGCTCTTGTCAAATATTTATCCATGTAAAAATTGCCACCCCAGTCAAAACCGAATTTCTGCCAACTTGCGTCAGAAGCCAACGGCAAATAAAGCACCCCGCCCTGTTCACGTTTTACTACACTTAACTCAGGAATCTCCCGGCAAGCCCTGTCGTAGGTTTGTTCCGGTTCAACTTGTAATTTTTCACGTACAGTCTGCCCATTTTTGATGTTGGCTTCCGAAAATTTAACCGGGTCGGAAGCAAGTGTTATAAAAGCTGAATAGGCCGGAATATATATCGGGCCCCTTTTCAAATCATCGGCTAAGAATGAAAAGTTTCCTTCTGAAGAACGGACTGTGACAATAGTCAGATCAGTGGAACCACCTAATGTTGGTTCGGCAACAACCAAGTCAACTAAAATTCCTTTTGGTTGATTTTTGAGTTGAAACTTCCACCTGTCTTTTTCGGTCATTTTATCGGCGCCGTTCCATTTCCATCCCGATACCTTTTCAATTTTCCCATTGAAAATTTCGAGGTTGCCTTCGATTGCTTTATTCACCGGTTTATCGCAACCAAGCTCAATCCGAACCGATAATTTTTTACTTTTTGTGGGTGTAAATACCCGTAGCGATTTAATCTCCGGGGGATTGCTGTTATAGAGTAACCTGAATTTAAGCGTCCTTCTGTAGTCGACAGGTTTTGGCAGATTAACGGCAAGATTATTCTCTTTCTCAGTAATTGGATCAAAAGTGTATACAACACTGTTGCCTTTTATTTGGCAACCCGTTTCTGCCGTCAGCCATTCGCCCTGCCAGGGATCATCAAGATGGTCTTCAATTTTATGGTCCTCCGGAGCCTCTCTCGGCCAGGTTTTAAACCAATACTGGACTTTTGTTTCTTTCGCCAGAGATTCGGAAACTTTGCCTTCATAGTCAATTTCTATCCGGTTAATATCCCGTTCCTCGTTCCACCAAACGCCAAGGTTCCATTCGGATGGTGCAGTTTGAGGAACTTTAATCAGGTTTCCTTTTTCAAGGGACTTGTCCAAAACTCCTGTTTGCTCTGACCAATAACATAACTCTCCAAACGGACGAATATCTAAGCTAAACTCACTCCCAGCATTTTCTTTTTTCTGAAAAGCTGAAGAACATAAAAAGAGGGAGATTCCCGTTATTAATAAAACGTACTTACTTTTCTTTAATAAATTCATGACAATTTTAGTTTAAGTTCTTTAAGCTATTAATTCCATTTTTCAATTGGTATATCTATGACAGGCTGATATTCAGCTTCTGCCGGTTTTAGTTTTACCGTCAGGTGTACTTTGCCAGTAGCAACTAAACGGATTTGTACTTTACGATATTCGCTGTTATCCGACTGTTTACCTGCAAACGGCTCGGGCGAGGAAGGTAAAGGTTCAGCAGGGACTATTGCTATTTGTGCCTCTTCAACATTGGTTACAAATTCCAGTTCCATCTTTTTCCCCTCTTTGGTCAGAATCACTTTATTTTTTCCAACCACTTTTGCATCAGCCTGGGTGTGCATAAACCAATAAATTTCCGAATTACTACCTTTTAATTCCAGTTCATCACGAATGATCAGAGAATTCCGGTTATCTGCAAGCATATACCCCCTTACTGCACGGTAGGCGGCATTTTTATATCCACTTGTCATATCTAAAACGCTAAAAGGGTTGTTTTCCCTCGGAACATATTTTATAACCTTCATAAATGAATCCAAATCCTGCCCAACACTTTTATCCGGATTGATAACAAGCGTATTATGCCCTTCAGTTCTTACCCTGTAATAAGTTCTTTTGCTTTCTGTATAAGAACGGTAACCACCAATATTGTAATCTTCTTTATGAACATCACAGGCCCAGCGTACCCCTAAAGCATCAAAAATAAAGGCTCCGCCATCCAAGTGTGCGTGACTTCCTTCTCCTTGCCCTCCATGAAAGGAAACCCATGTTGATTCAGGATTGCCCCACTCTTTCCGCATGGATACGAATTCAACACCTCCGAAATAAGCATCCTTCTCAAGTTGTGTTTTGGGACGGGTAACCGTTGTATCATACCACAGAATATCGTAAAGGTCGGCATCCATGTTATTTTGGATCATAAAGTCAAGTTTGGCGGCTGTTAGTTCAGGTTTCCCGAAATACTTTGCCAGCCAGAATATGGCAGGACTTGCTGCGTAAACTTTTGAATCACTCCCGTCATGAAAATTATTTGCGCCAAGCGGGTCGGTGGCTTGCAATGCAAATTCTCCTGTACGCCCAAGCCCGATATAGTCCATTAATCCAAAGTCGTTTCCCAATGATTTTTCAAGAGAGGAAATAAGCGGGATAAAATATACTATGGTATAACTCCAGTAACCGACACTTTCAAACCATGCGCCGTCCGGTGCAAATTCCGGCATCATGTATTGTATGTTGTCGATTCCGGTCTTAACAATTTTTGCAGTCAAATCGGGATACTTATCAGCGATCGACAAGGCCGCCAGAATAATCCCGGTGTTTTTTACTACATTCCGGTTATGATTGCCCCGCAACTCAAAGGCTTCAGAATCTTTTGTCATGAGTTCAAATGCCGGGGTCAATCCATATTCTATAATAGTGCATTCGATAAATGTTTTTTGTTCTTCTGAAAAGAAATCATAACACCAGTCGTACCCAATCGCGTAAGCAGACGCCATTGCCGATAAATCGAGGAAAAATTTTGGGTACCAGTCCGGGAACAATACTTTTGAAGGCGCCGTTCCCTTTTCCGGTATACCTGCCCGTTTTAACAAATACCATACTTTCTGGGCATAGGCAGGTTCCCCCGTCATTTTGTATGCAAACGACAACTCTTTAATGGCGCCTAACATCCTGCCTCCGGCATTAGTCCTCACACCGTCGTACAAATAATAACCGATGTATGAGTTGCTTTCTGGATTGTCGAATTTTTCGTCCAGCAATTCCTTTGCTTTTGCTAACCGAACATCAATCCAGCATGTTATGTATTTGTTCGATTTGTTTTTATAGAGATGTTTAATCCTTTTAAAATCTTCTTCATTGGCTATAATCCTTGGATGGGATGATCGTATTGAAAAATTAAATTCATCCTTATTTAATGTCGGATTGGTTTGTTTATTTTCAGGATGGATTTCTTTAGCAATAGTTTCGGTAACAAAAAACAAAAGAATTGTTGCCAGAATAATTTTTATCTGGTTTAAATTATAAGTCTTAAAAAAAGTTGAATTTGTATACATGCTTTTATATTTTATTTTTTTGCCTTTAGAGACAAACGATAAATTTCACTTGCTGCCAAAAGAAATGCTCCAACCCCGTATGCTTCAGTCATCTCTTTTTCGATTTTTACGGGCCAGCCTCCAACCGGTTGTACCCAACCTAATTTACCATCCGGAAATACCGCGCGTTCAAGAGCTTTCCAGCCTTTTTCGATAATCGGAAGGTATTTATCCTTGTCCAGCAACCCCGAGTTAACGCCATACGCCAAAGCATATATAAACAAACTACTGCTGCTGGTTTCCGGGTCCGGGAAATTTTGCATATCCAACAAGCTGGAATGCCAATACCCGTTTTCATCCTGCAGAGGCCTGATTCTTTCACACATATCAACGAAAAGTTTCTGATAGAAAAAACGGTACTGACATGCTTCGGACATTTCTTTCAGAATTTTTACTAAACCGCCTAACACCCAGCCATTGCCACGCCCCCAGAAAACTTTCGCGCCGTTTTTCTCCCGTGCGTCAAAAAAACGATGGTCACGGTAAAACAACTTTTCTTCCTTGTTATAGAGAAAATCATACGTCAAATGATATTCTCTGTCCATAAACCCTAAAAACTTTACGTCATGGGTAATATTATACATTTGGGCATATACAGGTGGAGCCATAAACAGCGCATCGCACCATGACCACCTTTCCGTGTGGATATAATTCGCTGGATCGTATAAAAAATCGGAAACAGAAGGATGGTTAATGACCCATTCGGTTCGGGCATAAGTTGGGTCTAACATCTGTTTGTCGCCTTCGAGCCTGTATATGTCGAGGTACATTTGCGAAACAGCCAGATCATCGGCCATATACATACGGGAGTGAGGCTGCCAGTTATATTTACTTCCCATTTTCAGGAGCCATTTGCGGTAACAGGTATCATTGGAGATTTTTGACAGTTCCATCAACCCGATATAAAAAACCGCGTTGTTCCATTTTAAATCGTGGACTTTGGATTTATCGTGGTTTGTAATCTGCCAGTCGGCAACACGCTCCATGATTTTCAGTAATGAATCTTTTTTAAAATTACACGCCTTGAGTACTTCTGTTTCTCTTTCGCTCGCAATCAACTGGTTGGTGAATAATAGATTTGAGACGAGGAAAACAGCTAAAAAGCAAATGTCCGGATTTAAAAAATTCTTATGGTTTCTACTCATCTGATATTTTGATGTTGCTGAGTTTTTAAACAACCCGGAGACTCCTATGCCTGTTTGCCGAAGGATTTTATAATTCGTCCTAACGCGATTGGGAATTTATGGCTTCTGTTCTTTTACCGGATTACCGTAAAAAATGGCTCCGGAGTCACATATTTCCTCCGGAGCCATATAACTTATAAAAAGACCTATTTCATCTGGTAGCGTTTTATGCTAACAGTCATTGTTTTCGCTGTGTTATTCACTGAATTCACATAAATATAGGCCCGGTACTTACCATCGCTGGTTTCAACCCATGCACCTGACTCGGCTTTCATATTGATGCCGTAATTGGGGGCACTGGTAAGGTCAAGTTCCTGAAAGTCGATATCATCAACATAAATTCCGTATTGAAGATTTGCCAAATGGCGGTCTCTCAATCCATAAACTTTCCAGAATTTAGTACTATTACCGACTCCTGACGGAAGGGTTATACCCGGCAAATATTCAGTATTGGCAGGCGATGCCAATGCATGTGCAAAAGTGATCCCGGTAATGGAACGGTAAAGATAAACCAGATCAATTTTATCGGCTTTGGTCGCAGCTTCAGCCGCTGTATAAGCAATCATATCCGCGACAGAAAAGTAACAGAGGTTGTTATCGCTAAGGACCAAACTGAGTTTCATGTCCATTTTGGCAATGGTGTATGGCCCCATCTCGTATGAAACTTCTTCACCGGTACTTGCTTTTGCTGAAAAAGTAAACGACACGGTTTTTCCTCGGGCTTCTTCGGGTATATAGTAATAATACCTGAGTGCAGCAGCACAGGTGTCTTTTGTAAATGTAACCACTGTTTTTGTTCCCGTTGTAGACGAAGGGTTCCCGATTGTATACGGGGTATCTACACCACTTGAATTTGTACGGAAAGAACGGTTTTCAAGATATGTGCCAGATGCTCCTGCAATGGTTGCTTCTACCTGTGCCGAATTGATTTTCCCGATATTAGAACCTAATGCCATGGCATATACAAACTCGATGTTCAGCCCAACAACATTAGGCCCCAAGGATCGTAATATACAATCATTTTGCAGTTCCGTCTTTGCTTCCGGAATCGAATATTCATCATTTTGGCAGGCATTGAAGATGAAGACCGGAATCAACAGTAATAATAAACTATAATATTTTCGTTGCATAATCGGTAATTTTTAAGGTTTTACTTGAACTGTAACATAAACGGTATAAGTCTTATTAACCTTACGGTTACCCGAAATTACGGTCCATTTTTTCGGATTTGTTAAATCTGAAAAATCAACAAATCCGATAACTTTAGGTTCGATTTTGGCATCGGTTATTAAATTAAACTGAGGCCGGAGATTTTTCAGATCGGTTCCATATAACACTTCGACATTGATGGTTTGTGCGGTTGTGTCAATCACAGCAGCTTTCGTCCTGACGGTTTGGTAATCAGGACCTAACAATTCGAAGTTGCTCACATAGCACTGCGACCTTGTGGTAATCAATAATCCGTCTTCGTCAACTGGGAAATCTGAACACCCTGTCCATACCAGGGCAGAGAATAAGAGTGCCGTTGTAATAATTATATATTTTTTCATCTTTTTACTGTTTTAAATTATTCACAATAAATTCCTACATCCAGGGTTTATTTTGTGTGAGGTTTGGATTCCTTTCACGTTCTGCCTGAGGTATTTTAAAGATATAGCATTGCTGGTATCCTAATTCAGAGGCATTTTTGAAATAAAAGACTTGATTTCCTCCGTTAGTGTCTTGGCGGACAATGCCATTGCTGTATGGTGCACCGAAAACACGCTCAATTGCCCTCCAGCGACGCAGGTCGAAAGGACGTTGTCCTTCACCAAAGAGTTCGATAATTCGTTCCTGCTCGATAGCTGAGAAGAAAACATCTTTTGATGCTGTTTTGGATGCTGCTAATGCAGGCAGGTTACCCCGGTGTCGGATTTTATTTACCAGGGCGATTGCATCAGCTTGCGGACCATACGCTTCATTGCTTGCTTCGGCATACATCAGGTAGACATCGGCCAGACGCATAACCGGCCAGTTATAGTCGCCTTCACTCCGGGCCAGCCCGGCATAGTTACGGAGGAATTTCCGGAATACAATACCTGTTGTTGCAGCGCTGCTTGTGATATCGTATGATGTATAGATATTCCCGTTTATATTAACTGCAGCTGCCCATGTTTTATAAATAAACGGGCGCCAGCCTGTTTCGGCAAGACCACTCAATCCCTTGCTCATTTCATAGTCCCACATAATTGTGGCTTTCATCCGGTAATCGCGGTTGGCATAACTTTGAGGGTTTACGGCAGAATTAAGCGCTGCCCTGCCGGCAGTATTTGAACTCATCGGGATCAGCGGAGTACAAAAATCGCCGGTTACAGTAGACTGGTACCTATTGGCAATTTCAAAACGGGGCATTACCCAAAGCTGGCTGCCTTCGTGCGAACGACCTGCAAAATCGCGCATCAATTCTTCGCTTTGGCCGGAACCGGTACCTCCGTGGGTAAATACCATAATCATTTCGCCTTCAGTATTCGGGTTGCCGGTCGAAGGGATAAACATATAATAATAATTGGGAAGGACTTCAGCATTCCCCATCGTTCCCCAGTCACCAGGTTCTCCGTTACGAAAAAGGTTCAATCCGTAATTTTCAATCACTGCTTTAAAATCGGCAGCGGCTGCTTTATAGGCTTCGGTTGCTGCTGTCGCATTTGAGGTAAAAGTATCCAGTTCGGGCCATCCGTTTTTATTCCAGCATGCCCAGTAAAGCTGAAATTTTCCCCTAAAAGCTAAAGCGGCAGGTTTCGATGCACGACCAATTTGAGTTGCTTTTACAGGAAGTTTTTCAAAAGCATACGTAAAGTCAGCCATAATCGAATCCTTTATCTGGGTAATTGGCATTCTGGCAATATCCGATATTTCTGAGTTTTCGTTAATAATTTTTGAGAAATAGGGGACATCTCCCCACAAAGAAATAAGGCGGAAATAAACCATTCCCCGGAGCAGGCGTGCCTCTCCGATAATTGCTTCGAGATTGGCAACCGAGGCAGGCCTTGCAACCAAAAGCATCTTATTGACATTTTCAATCACATAATTGGTGCGGTTTACCCCACCGTAAAGGAATTGGTACATCGCATCAAAACCAGAACCATTACCAGGTGCCGGGGCATAACTGCCGCCACGGTAGGCACCGCCAAGGTTAATATTGCCACTGGTAGTACTGTTACTACTGCTGCGGGTTCTAAAGAACTCCCCTTGTCCATCAAAATAGTAGTCGCGGTCAAAAAGTCCCCTGACAGCAGAATAGGCTCCCATAAGGGCATAAGTAGCATCGTCTTCCGTTTTCCAGAATGAACTTGCACCTAAATTGACGGTTGGCTCTTGTTCAAGTATATCCTTTGTACATGAAGCAGCAGAAAGCAGCAATTCACAAATAACAAAAGCAAATAATATTTTTGAATATATCTTTTTCATAATAACAACGTTTTTAGATACCAATATTTACTCCAAATGCAAATGATTTTACCAATGGATAAGCATCATCGGCATTCGTATTTTTCTCAGGGTCGATGCCTCGGAATTTCGTGAATGTTGCAAGGTTTTCGCCTGATATGTAGAAACGGACATTGTCAATTCTTAATTTCTTCACCAAATTATTTGGCAGCGTGTAACCCAACTGGACATTCTTTAAACGAACATAACTCATGTCATCAAGCCAGAAAGTTGATTCATATTCATTTAAATTGCTTCCATCCAAACGTGGCCATGCGCCATTACGATTGCTCCATGACCATGGATTACTCCAATGATCCCAGGATGAAGGATATAGGTACGATTGAATATTGGTACTATTCCAGTTTGTCAGCCAGAAGTCTTTGCGTCCTGCTGTCCCCTGCAATAATATAGTCATGTCAAACCCTTTCCAGTTTGCATTAAAATTCACTGCATAGTTTGTTGTAGGCCTGCTTCGTTGAATCTGAGAGTACGCTTTTTTATCTTCGGCTGTGATCTGTCCATCGCCGTTTAAATCTTTTAACAGGATATCGCCTGGAGATGCCCCCTGCGGTGTCGCTTTATAAACATCTTCCCAGGTTTGGGCAATACCAATGGCTTCATAAGAATATACAAAATAGTATGGCATATCAAGGAATACATTGCCTTTATTCAAAAATTCATTCCATTTTTCCAACCGTGTAGCATTATAAGAAGCATTCAGGTTAATAGAATAGGCAAAATCTCCTTTTGAACCTTTCCATATAAGGTTTCCTTCAATCCCCCTGTTCCGCAAGTCTCCGATATTTTTGTATGGAGCATCGTAAGCACCGGTAAGATGAGTTGACAAATCCGAGGGACGCAGCATTCCGGTCGTAAAACGGTCGTAATAATCTATTTCAGCAGTCAGATGATTATTCAGAAATCCCAGATCAAGGCCTAGATTGAATACATAAGTCGATTCCCACGAAAGGTTTTTGTTTACCATTTGCCGGTAGGTAAATCCTTTAGCCGTATTGCCATTAGTATTGTAGTTGCTTTGTGCCAAAATTTCCTGCTGTTGGTATCGGCCAATGCCACTATTGTTGCCTAAGCCTCCATAAGATGCCCTTAATTTACCGCTCGAAAGCCAGTTGCGTGTATGCGGATTTATGAAATTTTCCTCGGTAAATCTCCATCCTGCCGAAGCCGAAGGGAAAAATCCAAACCTGCTGCCGCTTAAAAACTTAGAAGAACCATCGTAACGAAAATTCACTTCGAAAAGGTATTTGTCGAAAGCAGAATAATTGATTCGCCCGATATACGACTGTAACCCTTCAGTGCTTGAATTTCCATTGGCTGTCTGCGTATCCGGCAGAGCAGCATCTATTTCGCTGAGAGTAGGATGAATTCTGTCTAAACGGGAACTTGCCTGATAACGGTCGTACCAATATTCTTCGCTATAAACAAATAAAGCACTCAGATTATGATGTTTTGCAAATGTTGTCTGGTACTCTAATCGCCCATTCAATTGTGTTTTGTACCCGGTATTGGTATAATTAGATATTCCGGCGTTTTTTGCTACCGGAGAATAGGGAGTGTATGACCCGGTCTGAAAATTGTAAAGTGTATTGGGAATGGGCGCGTAATAACGAAATTGATTATAATAGCTTAATGCGTAATCAACACGTGCAGACAGGCCTTTCACCGGCGACCAGTCCAAATACATGCTGGTATTAGCTTCCTGACGGTTTTGACGGTTAAGCTGGTTGTTGTATATTGAATAGGGATTGTATAGGGAAGTAGTTTCATTATAAGCCATGGCCCCACCGTAATTTCCAGTTTCAGGATCATAAGGTAATACTCCCGAAGCTGCATCGCCAAATTTAAAGCCAAACCCGCTTGCATCGTTAAACCCTTCACCATTGGCAAAATCAACTTTTGACCAGTTTCCATTAAATTTGATCCCTACATTTATATTTTTTCTGATTTTGTAGTCGTAATTAAACCTTGCGTTGTAGAGTGAATAGTTGTTATTAATTTGTAGCCCTTTTTCATCCATCACTCCAACAGAAATGAAAAAATTTGACTTCTCGTTACTACTGCTGGCTGATACATTATGGTTCTGCACAGTACTGTTCCGAACCATTACATCCCACCAGTCGGTATTGGGATATTGCAATGGATCGATCATCCCCAGCGCCAGCCATTGGTCAATTGAGCCGTCTTTATAGGTTAGGTCAGGACGTTTTGTCGTAGTTGATGTAGCAATGTTTTGAATAGTTAAGGCACGGGCATAATCATCCATGAAATCGATTGATTGGGTCGGAACACCAACCGCATATGAACTTGAAATATTCAGTCTGGGTTTATTCGTCCCTTTTCCCGATTTGGTTGTAATCAGAATTACACCATTGGCAGCACGCGAACCATATACCGCCGAAGAAGTGGCATCTTTCAAAACTGACACACTTTCTATATCGTTCATGTTCAATCTGTTGATGTCCACATCGGGCATACCGTCAACAACAACAAGAGGATTGGCATTATTTACTGTACCAAGCCCGCGAATCAGCATGGTTACATCGTTTTTACCTGCCATTCCTGAATTCTGGTTAATGGCCAAACCCGGCAATAATCCCTGAAGTCCGGACGAAACATTGGTCAGGGACCGGCTGGCAATTTTATCGTCAATTTTTACTGCCGAAACAGAACCGGTAAGGTTTGCTTTTTTCTGTGTGCCATACCCGACGGCTACAACTTCCTCAATGCCAATAGCATCTTCCTCCATGGTAACATTGATGATTGGCTTATCGGCAACCTGTATTTCCTGTGTTTTCATCCCCACGAAAGAAAATACAAGAATTGAGTTGGCAGGTATCTGAGAAAGGCTGTATTTCCCTTCCGGATCAGTAATTGTCCCGTTTGTAGTTCCTTTCACAACCACTGTAACCCCCGGAAGCGCCTGCCCTGAAAAATCAATAATTTTACCGCTAACAGATTTTGCCTGTTGCATTTGCCCTGCAGGGACCACACTGTTGTCATCGGTATAAAGCACATAATTGCTGTTGAACGAACGGTACTTTACATTTGTCCCCTTGAAAAGGATATCAAGGACTTCTTCAATGCTTTTTCCGTTGTAATTGATGTCGGCTTTTCGGTTCACATCAATATTGTTACTGTTGTACATGAAAGAGTAATCCGACTGGTCTTCAATCAACTGCAGGATACCTGAAATTGTTTTCTGTTCGGCTTTCAGGCTCAACTGTCCGTTATTCTGTGAAAAAACGGTTGCCGAAACCTGGCAAAACATCACAAACAAAAGGAAAGAAGTTAGTTTCATAATTCTAAAAATTTGTTTCAGACAGGGTATGCGCCTGAACTGAAAAATCCATCGTTTTTTTTTCATAAGTTTGTATTGTTAATATTAAACAATTAATTACGGCTACTGCCGTGATTTTCTGAAGGGAAGTGCGGGAACACTTTCCTTCTTTTATTTTGTCCGAATGGTTATTTTTTCGCCATTTATTTCATAATTAAATTTTGAGGTTAGTTGCATCATTTGCAGTAATTCACGAAGGCTTTCGGTTTTAATGGTCATCGTAAACCGGTCGGTATTGCTGACCGACGGATCGAGTTCTACTGTTACCCCATACCAATGTTCGAGTCGGGGAATCAACTCCCGAAGTGAAATGTTATTAAATCTTAACTCGTTATTTTTCCAAAGTGAATAAATTTCAGTCTGTACGCTTTTCACCTGCAATTCGTTTTCGCGTATACTATAAATTGCCTGCTCTCCCGGATTCAAAAATACAGACCGCGAATTTTCAATACCGGTTATCATCACTTTACCTTCATCCAGAGTGGTTTCCACAACAGGATCGGCAGCAAAACTTCGCAGGTTGAACCGGGTACCCAAAACAGTAACTTTCATACCCGATACCGTAATAACCTCAAAAGGATGGTTTCGGTCTTTTCCCACTTCAAAATAAGCTTCTCCTTTCATACTGACTTTACGCGGATTAAGAGCATCGTATTCCAGGGTCGTTTGTGAATTGAGCCACACCTGTGTTCCATCGGGCAAAAGCACTTTTGATTTTTCTCCTTTGGGAGTTTCAATCGTAATCATTGCCGATTGGGCATGTTCAAAATAATGTTCGTTAACCCACAATGCACCGAAACCAACTGTCAGAAAAATTAATACCGAAGCAGCAATCTTTTGCAGAATATCTATCCTGATAATTTTCTTCTTTGTCTTTGGAACAGGCATTTTTAAAGCCAGATTTTCCCATGCCTTGTCAATGTCTATTTCAGACAAATCTTTTTCCATGCCGCTTAAATAAAACGACTGATGCATCATTCGGAGCTCTTCACGGTTTTTATCCGAAGCAGAAACCCATTTGAGAATTTCATCGTTTTCTGCCTGCGACGTTTCTTTGTTCAGAAACCGTTGTAATATTTCATTTGAAATTAATCCTTTCATTTTTATTGTTTTTCATTATGCTTATACAGGCAAATGCAATTTTACCCTGACAACAGGAATAAAAAAAGTTTTAAAAAGGAAGAGTTTTTACTAATTCAGAAAGAGGGCAATCAGCAGGATTGTGAGATAGTCTTTCAATTCTGTTTTTAATTTTGCCAGGGCACGCCCCATTTGTGTCTCGACTGTTTTTACTGAAAGGCCGAGTTTCTCAGCAATCTCGTTGTATTTTAATCCTTCATGACGGCTCATAAGAAAAACTTTCCGGCACTCGTCGGGTAACAAGTCGACAGCATGGTCAACTTTTGCCTGAAACTCGGAATAGATTACTGATTCGTAAGCGCTGAAATCTTCTGTCTGATTCTTGTAAATAAATTCAATCACCGCATAATAATTATCAATAACTTTCCGGTGCTCGATAAAATTCAGACACAAATTTTGAACAGATTTAAACAGGTAGGGCCGTATTTCATTGTTCAAATTCAAATGGTCCCGTTTTTCCCAGATATTCAGAAAAACCTCCTGAACAATTTCTTCTGACTCGGCTGTATTGGCAATAAATTTATTGGCAAAACCGCATAAACGGCGATAATATTTTCGGAACAACAATTCGAAAGCTTGTTCATCGCCCGACTTTATGTTTCCAATATTTTTTTTGTCCACCTGAATGAATTTTCACAAGGTAAATATAAAACTTCCAAGGCAATTTCAGGGGATAAAACCTGATTGAACAGAAATTTATCTTGAATCAGAATATATCAGCAAAATACTAAAAACAGGATTTTAAATACGTTAAAATTATTCATTCAAAATTGATTTTGTATGATTCGCAAACACCTTTTATACAATTGATTATAAATATTTTCCCGATTATTTCATAGCGACAGACAAACTTCCGGGAGAAATAGTTTTACGTTTCGCCACACATGGCAGAAATATAGTCCGGCCTGACGCCGCCGTTAAACCCGTTATCGTAATAATTTCATCATTTCGGCCATTGATGTTGGGCTGTTATCGTGGAAGGTTTCCCTGAACCTCAATTTATTTCCACATCGCGCAGATGAAGAATGAAGAGCCGTTATTTTTCCTTTGGTTCGATTGTTATCAGCGATTGATCGGCAATCAGCACGGGACTATCATAAACTGGAATCCTGAAGGTAAAATTTGCTCCGGTTTTGCCCCAATTTGCTTTTGGTATTTCATAAATCCGTCCCGAAAATAAATCAACCCAGACAGGCTTTTTAAAATTACCATTTTCAATGATGAGTTCAACCATCTGCGTTTCGAACGTATTGTTGGGGATATTTTCATCCAGCCAAAGCGTCACAAGTTGTTTGCCCGAAGTTTTATTGCAGTATCCAAAAACAGAAATTGATTCTGTGGCTTCCACTTTATATTTAAAATCAGCAATTCGTTCCAGTTTATTGTCGAAAACCGAGGCAATATTCTGAATGGTGTAAAAAGCTATTTTGGGACGAAGGGCTTTCAAGGTAATATCAGATTGTATCAACCCTTTGATGTTCAGCATATTTTTCGTGATATAGTACATATCTATAATGCTAAAAATTGACGATTCGGTATCGCGGCCCAAATCGCCCAACATCCGGCGGGCATCCCACTTTGCCTGGGAAATTTCAGTCCAGTTATAATTCTTCAGTGTAAAATCGGGACAGTATCCGCTCGGAGCGCCGTTTTCGCCTTGGCGCAACATCAGCTTATCGGAATATTTTCGGACTACCGCTTCCAGCCTGGCCTGGCCAACATACGCATCGTCTGGGTTCATGGTATATCCGTGGAAAGAAATCCATTTAAATAAATCGAGTTTGTCTTTTTCGGCAATTACTTTCAGAAACCCGTCCAGATAAATAGTATCGCTTCCCGATCCCATAGCCAGTCCGGCAATCTCTGCGTGAGGTTGAATCCGTTTGATAATTTCTGCCGTGCGGATATTAAATTCAGCAACACGTTCCGGTGTATTTACTGCTTTTTCTTTGGTTTGTCCGCTTGGTTCGTTCCAGATTTCCCATTCGGTTACTTTGTCCTTGTAACGGGTAACCATGGCTTCTACCCAACGGTCCCATCCGGCGAGCGCCTCTTCTGTTATTGGAATGCCTCCACCAAGGCCTACTCCACCGCTATTATAAAGAGAATTACCATAGCTGGCTTCCAGCCAGGGCTTCAACCCATTCTCCACAGCATAATCGATGATCGAATCGAGCCAGGCCCAGTTGTAAACGCCCAACTGTTTTTCGGTTTTTGCCCAACCGCCCTGCAACCTTATTTTTTTAACGCCCAGAACCGGCAAATACTCTTTGTAAGCATCGAAACGGGCGTAATCGCGGTCCAACACTTCGCACCCGATGGTCCAATTCGACGATTCAATTTCTATCGTATTTTTTGGTTTGATGGTTCCGATTTGTTTAAACGGAATATCGAGATAAGTTTTTACCCGGTCGTCGGAAGTATCGATAAATTGGGCAGAAACAAAATTGCCGGTAAAAAGGCAGGTTACGATAGCCAGAATTATTTTTTTCATTTTGTCGTTTAATAATATATTTTCAAATTAGGCCCCTTCCTTTCAGCCAAATTTCAAGCTGAGAGAACCACGAATCGCCCACATCAGGGGCAATTCCGAAACCATGTCCACCATTTTCATAAATATGCAATTCAGCAGGGACTCCAGCTTTTTTCAACGCTTCGTAAAAACGGATGCTATTGCAGGCAGAGACGCTCTTATCATCGTTTGCATGGACGATAAATGCAACCGGTGTACGGGTATTGACCCATTCGTCGGGGGAATAATAAGCAATTTGTTGTTCATCCGGATTTTCCCCCAGCAGATTTTTCATTGAGCCTTTATGCACCAATCCGGGGCGGAAGCTGACAACAGGAAAGGTTAAAACAAGGAAATCGGGGCGAAGCCCGGAAGTATCGGCTCCTGAAACATACGAAGTCGAATAGTGCGTTGCCGCCATGGCGGCCAGATGCCCTCCGGCCGATGACCCCCATAACCCGATTCTGTCAGATAAAAGCCCCCATTCGGCTAACCTGCTTCTGACCAACCGGAATGAGGCCTGTACATCCTGCAAAGAGGCGATTGATTTGTCGGGACTCAAAAGATTGACAGGCAACCGGTAAACCAGCACAAAAACTGTAATTCCCATTCGGTTCAAACGGTTGGCAACAAACCTTGTGTTTTCTACATTCAGATTGCTGTAACCTCCTCCCGGACAAATGATAATTCCTGTTCCACAGGGACTTTCAGGTTTATAAACCAGCAACCTCGGAACAGCCACGCTGGAAATATGAGTTAATTCTCCAGCAGGATTATACCTCCGATTCTCTGACTGGCTGTCTTTCTTAATCCCGGAATTATTATCATACAAAGGAATTTCAACCGGCTGTGCATTGCATGGCTGAACGAAAAAAAAGCCAACCACCAGGATTGTAAGAATAGCATATTTCAATTTTATTTTCAGTTCCATTAGTTGTTCAATTTCTAGTTGCTTATTTATTATCTGCCACTATGGTTATCAACGATTGATCAATGATCAACACAGGCGAGTCGTAAACAGGGACTTCCGAAAACCGGTAGATGTTGCCGTTCCTTTTCCATTTATTTTCAGGGATAGCAAAAACTTCGCCGGTGCGTAAATCAACCCAAACAGGAAAATCGAAGTTTCCGCCAAAAACCGTAATATCTGTTTCCTGTTTTTCAACCGAAAGTGTAGGTTTCCGGTTTCCGTACCACAGGACAACTGCTTGTTTCCGGGTATAACTGTTTTCATGGGCAAAAACAAACAGATTGGTATCGTTAACTGCTTCGTACGAAAACCGGCTGATTGGTTTTAAAGAAGAATCGAAAACAGAAGTGGCATTCTGCAAGGCATAATAGGCTGGTTTCACACGACTGACTTCGAGCTTTTCGTTGGAAGCCAGCAATCCTTTATAATTCCAGACACTTTTCCCATCGATGTCATACCGGGCGTCGATAATGGTGAAAATACTGGTTTCCTTTCCTCTGCCCAAGTCATACATCAACCTCCGTAAAATATGTTTTGCCTGCTGTAATTCGTTCCAGTCCTGATCTTTCATGGCGAACATATCGCTTTTTTGTGTCGGGCATCCGGCTTCACCTTGGCGGATAATTATTCGCGAAGAATATTTATCGATTACACGTTCCAGTTCTATTTCGGGCTCATCAATTTCAGGAGCGGTAATGTGGCGGTGGTGGACAACCTGGTCGATGTATTTAATTCCATCCATCTTCTCGATTTCAGCAAACACTCCATCGGCATATTGATAATTTACCTGGCTTCCCAATGCCAGCCCGATTACTGTTGCATCCGGTTGTACCGATTTAATTGCCTTCGCCGTCAATACCGAAAACCGGGCGAATTGTTCCGGTTGAATCCCGTAATTGGGTTCGTTCCAGATTTCCCATTCATCTACGTAATCATTATACCTGGTTACAATTGCCCTGACATAATTTTCCCATGCTTTCAGTGCTTCTTCCGAAGAAGGAAGATGTTTATTTTTCAGGGTAAAACCGCCGCCTCCCGGGTAAATCGGATTGCCGTAACAAAGGTCTATCCAGGGTTCGACACCCTGCGCAACCATGTCGAAAATAATTTCATCGAGCCATGCCCAGTCATACACTCCCTGTACTTTTTCGCATTTTGCCCACCCCGACTGGATGCGTGCTTTTTTAATGCCCAGCGGCCCTAAATATTCTTTCCAGTTTTTATAAATTGTATAATCACGATCCATCATCTCGGCGCCAACTGAAATCAACGATGATTGAATTTCTTTAGCTGAACGAGGTTTTATTTTCCCGAGATAGTCAAATTTGACATCGTTGGTTGTTTGTGCCTGAGCGAATCCAAAAGAAAACATCAAAATCAGGCTGATTATATATGACTTTCTATTCATATAAGGCTATTCACTATTTATTCGAGATTGATTTTATATGATTCGCAAACTCCCTTTATACAACCGATTGCAAATATTTTTCCGGTCATTTCGTAACCGGCTGAAATTCCACCGGAAAAATCTTGTTGAGTTTCGCCAAACATGGCAGGGGCATGATCGGGCCTGATTGCGCCGTCAAACCCGTTATCGTAATAATGCTTCAGCATTTCGGCCATTGGAGTAGGGCCATTGTCGTGGAAGGTTTCCCTGAATTTGTATTTATCCCCCTCGACATCACGCAGGTGCAGAAAGAAAATTCGGTTATCCTTCAGCCAGCGCGAGGAGATGGATTTCAGGTCCTCCCCCATCGTTTTAAAAGTCGCCTGGCAGAAAGTGATACCATTTGACTGACTGGGTTTGCGTTTTAAAATGGTGTCGAAAGCTGCAGCAGAAGTCAGTATTCGACCAACTCCCATAAAGGGGCTGATGGGCGGATCATCGGGATGTAAAGCCATTTGGATACCGTATTTTTCGGCAACAGGAAGTATAGCATCCAGAAAATACCAAAGGTTATCCCATACTTTTTCTTCAGAAATCTGTTCCGATTCAGGGACAAGTTTATCTTTCACCTCTTCAAAATCGAATTCGCTGGTCAATGCGCCACCCCGTTCGGGCACGTCTATTTTCGTGCGGAACCAGCCAATAGAAGCCATGAAGTTGTAGCATAAAAGCGGGATTCCGAGTCTGCCCATGTTTTCAACCATTTGGCAATACTTTGCAATCCATTCGTCGCGATTTGGCAAACCAAGCTTGATGGGCGACATATCAAACTGGTCGCCTTCCAGCCCGTAAAGCTGAAAACCTGCTTCTGCAAAATTCTCCTGAATGCTTTTTAGCGCCTCAAAATCATACGGGGCAGGTTTGCCCGACAACGAAGGCATTGCTTTGGTAATGGCATATTTTACTCCTATCTGACGAGCCAGTGTCCATTTTCGTTCATCATACTTTGGAGGAAGGAGCATTGTTAGTTTCATATTAAATAGTTTTTTATCCCTGACAGAGTTTAAAACCCTGTCAGGGGTATTATTAAAAATAGCCTCCTTTATCAGTAATATCTTTTACCGATTGACCTTCTTTCACCCATCCAAAAATTTTCTTTTCGTTCTCTTTGATTTCTTCTGCCCGCACAAGCACATCGTAAGCAATATCCCGGGGAACTACCAAAACTCCGTCAACATCGCCTAACACCACATCCCCGGGCTTGATGAAAACACTTCCGATTTCAATAGGAACCTGGTAGTGGGTAATCAGGCATCGCCCCAGGCTGCCGTTCGACGTGCGGTATCTGTAAAAAACCGGAAAATCAGCTTCGAGAATCTGGTGTGTATCTCTGATCCCGCCATCAATACAGGCCGCTTTAATCTTTTTACCTTTTGCGGTGGCAGTCATCACTCCACCCCACGATGTTGACTTTTCATCTTTGCTGCTATCCCAAACTACAAAAGCGTTTTCGTGCATTTCGTCCAGCATTTGGGTCCGGAATTCCATTTCTCCCCGGACTTTGGTATTGGGCGAACTTTTTACTGTAAAAGCAATTCCTGCAATAGTTTGGTATTCCCGCAACGGTATAATATGGCTGGGTAAAGCCTGGTCCATCAGGCAAAATTCGCGAAGCACATCGTTTATTGCACCCGTGTATAATTGCTCAAAACGTTGTAGTAATTCACTTTCAGAAATAGGAAATTCTTTTTTTGAAATTCCTTCTCTTAGTTCGATGAGCTTATCCAGCTTCATCATACTTACTTCTTTCTTGTATTGATCGGTACTCATATTTTAAAATTTTCAGATTCCTGAATCAGCTAAAAAACCTCCGTCTACAGGGATTGTTATTCCGGTCACAAACCCGGCAGCTTCGTCGTCAATCAGCCAGTTGATGCAACCAATCAACTCGGAGGCTTTACCAAAACGTTTTAATGGGGTTTGCCGGATAATATTTCCGCCCCTTTCTGTAAAACCGCCATCCGGTGTAGTCAACAATTTCGTACTCCTTTCGTTCAGGAAAAAGCCCGGAGCAATAGCATTTACCCGGATATTGGCTGGTGCCAGATAGGCTGCCAGCCACTGGGTGAAGTTCATAATACCAGCTTTTGCCATCCCATAAGCGCCAACTCTCGACAAAGGACGGAAACTGTTCATGGAAGCAATATTGATAATAACCCCGCTTTTCTTTTCAGCCATGTCTTTTCCAAAAACAAAGCAAGGAATAACAGTTCCCATCGTGTTGGTTTCGATTACATTGCTGAATTTTTCCATGCTCAGGTTGAAAAAGCCGCGTATGCCTTTCTCCTGGTTCAGCTCTTCATCATTAAATTCACTGATGGTGGTAACGGCATCGGGCTGGTTGCCCCCTGCTCCATTGATCAGGATGTCGCAAAACCCGAAAGTATTTATTATTGTCATTCTTGCTGCTTCAACCTGAGATTGATCAGTTACATCGGCGCTTACAGAGATAGCGGCCCCACCATTTTTAGTGATCTCCTGCTCAACCTTTTTTAATTTTTCCAGATTTCTTCCGATCAAGGCAACTTTAGCTCCCTGTTGAGCAAGGTTTCGGGCCATTTCCGAACAAAGCGTTCCTCCGGCTCCGGTTACAATTGCAATTTTCCCATTCATTTGAATTGTCATATCATTATCTTTTTAGAATCATGTTTTTACTATTGTTGTATGCAATATCGGCCACCAGTTGATTTAAAAGTTGAAAGTCACCGGGTAGCAGTCCGCTTTCAACCCACTCACCGATTAGATTGCACAAAAGACGGCGAAAATATTCATGGCGCGAAAATGAAAGTATACTTCTCGAATCGGTTGTCATTCCAATAAAATGGTTCAATAGCCCATAGCTTGATAAAGCAATCAACTGTTGGCGCATCCCGTCGTAATGATCGTTGTACCACCAGGCCGGGCCAAACTGGACTTTTCCGGCCAATCCGTCTTCGGAAAACGAACCGGTTAACGTGGCAAATGCAGCATTGTCGGTCGGATTCAGCGTATATAAAATGGTTCGTGGCAATTGTCCCTTTTGTTCAAGCACATCCAAAAAGAAGCATAAACTCCGAATGTCACAGCTTTGGCCAATAGTAGCATAACCGCCCGCCGGACCGGCAATTTTTCGTAGTCGTGAACTGGTGTAACGCTGCGCGCCAATGTGCAACTGCATTACCCAACCTCGTTTTCCATATTCCTGCCCCAGAAAAACCAGTATATGTGTTTTCAGTATAGCCAGTTCTCTCTCTGAAAGCTGAACCCCTGAAATACACGAGCCAAACAGTTGATCAGGATTAGAACCTGAAGAAAAATCGAACACAAAACCCCCATCGAGTGAATGGTCAGACAAGCGGCATCCTGCTTCATCAAAACTGTTCAATTTCAGCAATAAGGCTTCTTTATATTGATCGAGTGTTTTAATTTCCAACCCTGTGCTTTGAGAGAGTTTTGCAAGCCATCCGGTAAAGCCCGGAGTTTCGAAAGCAATCATCGAATCGCTTCTGAGTGAAGGTAAAACGGCCAGCCCTAAATTCAATCCGGTTGCGTTTTTGTGTGGCGTCAGGTCATCCAGCAAATCATCCGAGGTACAAACGATTTCTGCATTCCACTTCCGGAGCAAATCAATTGCTTTAAATCCTTCTTCCTGAAGCGTTGTATTGCAATGATCCCAAATCGCTTCGGCATTTTGTTCCGAGAGCAGTTCATCAATTCCAAAAATATGTTTCAATTCGAGGCAAGTCCAATGAAACAGTGGATTTCCCATCGTTTTTGGAAAGGTTTTCACCCAGTTCAGATACTTTTCCTTGTCGGTGGCATTTCCGGTGATTCCCAGTTCAGGAATTCCATTGATGCGCATGGCCCGGTGTTTATATGGATCTCCGGTTACCCACAATTCAGCAATGGTTCCGAACTGTTTATTTTCGGCCAGAAATTGCGGGTTCATATGGTTGTGATAATCGACCACAGGCAATTGGCTGACAACTGAATGAAAAAGCGTTTGGGCCGTTTTATTGGTGAGCAGGAAATTATCCGTTATAAATGAATTCATCTGTTTATTTGTTTTTTGAAATGACTTTTTTAAAGTAAATCCATAAGGCTAACGCTCCCAACATACACAATATGCCCGCAGCCATACTTAATTGTCCGCTGAAAATTTGGATGGAAGGCAAGCTCATTCCGGCAAATAAACCTCCGGAAACCAGCAATGAGAAAACAAACAAATAAGTCAGGGTACGTTTATATTCAAACGAAATAACTGGCTTATCCTCTTCGCGAATCGGCGTTGCCATTTGTACAAAGAAGGCATTTACCTGATTAACATGGCTTTCTTTTTCCCTGATGAGATAACCCGGCACGAAATAGGTAAATGCGCAAATGCCGGTTTCAATCAGCGTTGCCCACTCCCAACTTATTGTTGGCATGGCGTTGAGTATAATTCCTGAAAGGGCACCAACCAAAATCGTCAGAATAGCTGCTACTGAGTTGGGTTTTTTGAAAATAATACCGAATAAAAGCGGAAAACCAAGTGGAATAGCCAGAATGCCAGTAAACAGTTTATTCGCTTCGAACGCACCGCCAAAAACATTGACGTACATCGCACCCAAAACTATCAGCGCGCCCACGACTCCGGTTGCCAATCGCGCTACCAGAAGCAGGCGTTTTTCATCGGCCTTCGGGTGGATCAGCCTTTTATATACATCGTTGGTTAAAACTCCGGACATGATATTGTACTCGGCATTGAGCGACGACATGGTGGCAGCAAACATCGACGAGAACAGAATCCCCATGATTCCGGCGGGCAACAACATTTTAGAAACGACCACATAAGCCATTTCAGGATCAGCCAATTCAGGAACAATTAAACGCGAAGCAACTGCTGGCAAAAGAAATACCGGCGTGAAAATAAAAAACATTAAACCAGTAGCAACTCCCACTTTCATGGCGGCTTTTTCGTCTTTCACACAATAAAATTTCTGAATAAAAGTCCAGTTTTCGTTGTATTTGATGATGATCATCAGGTAAAAAATGGCCAACCAGAAAAAGTTACCTTTTGGTCCATTGAACCAGTGCATGTGCTCCGGAATTTTCTGGTACAACACCTCGAAACCACCAATTTCCATCATCGAAAGCGGGAAAAGGATGAATACGGCCAGAATGAGAATAAAAAACTGCACAGTACTCATCACAATTACCGACCAAACACCGCCAATGACATTAAAAATGGTAACAATGATTCCGGAAATGACGACAGACCATTCGAGTGACAAAGGCGTAACTACGGTGATAAACACACCAATAGCATATAAACGAACCATGTTATCGAGAAAACGCATGATCAGCCCAAACCAGGTAATGGTCTGACGAACAGATAAATTGTATCGTTGTTCCAGGTATTCCATCGGAGTAGTATGACCTGTTCGCCGCCACCTTCTGCCCAGAAAAACACCGCCGATAATACATGCCGGCACAGTTGACCAAAACACCGTAATGGAAACCAATCCGTGCTGGTAAGAAATTCCGGCATAAGCCACAAAAACAAAAGTGCTGAACAACGCCATAAAGTTGCTGATGGCCGACATTACCCATGGCACGGTACTTCCGCCCTTGAAATACGAACCAATATCCTTTATAAGCCATCCGAACGAAAGTCCGATTGCTGCCATCAGGGCAACATAAATGCCAATAGCAATGTAGTCGAGGTTTTGTAAATGAGCAACCATTATGTCCGTATTAAGTTAAGGTTCTATACACCAAAACTACAATGAAATTAAGGTAAAAAATAATAGCGAATTTGCCGTCTCTTGCACTATATTTGCACTTGCCGCTACTATTTGTAAAATATTGAATAATTACGTACAATGAAGCCCATCTTTCTTGAAAAAGACACCCAGGCTGGCGAGCATTCTTTTTTTGCCCGGTATGCCGAAGTTCCGCATACCTACAACCAGTTTCATTTTCACAAGGAATATGAATTGCTTTACAATATCGAGAACAATGGAACGCGATTCATTGGGGACAGTATCCGGCGATTCGGCAATCACGATCTGGTATTGGTTGGGCCCAACATTCCACATTACTGGCAAAGCGACGACCAGTATTTTATGGGCGACCCTAACATTAAAGCCAGAGTGGTACTGGTTCAGTTTGTCGATAATTTTTTAGGCGAAAAATTCCTGAATGCCCCGGAAATGGCATTGATCAGAAATTTGCTTGACCGTGCAGCACAAGGAATCCAGATAAGAGGGGAAGAAGCTCGTGCGATCGGCGAAAAGTTTTATCAGGTTACCCAACTCAACGGATGGAAGAAACTACTTACCCTGATTGAAGCCCTTTGCATGATGAGCGAAGCCAAAGACTACATTTTGCTGGCCAGTCGCGGTTTTTGCGAATCGCACAAAGTGGGAAATGAAGAACGGATCAGCACCATTTTTAATCACATCATCAAAAATCATCAGCGCGAGTTCAAACTCGAAGAAGCAGCAGAGCTAGCCAACATGAACACATCAGCATTTTGCCGTTACATCAAAAAAACCACCTCCAAAACATTTTCGGAAGTGCTGAATGAAGTGCGAATTGGATTTGCCTGCAAAATGCTAATCAACACCAATAAATCTATTTCAGAAATAGCTTATGAATGTGGTTATATGAACATTCCCTACTTTAACCGGGTATTCAAAAGAATTAAAAAATTGACCCCTTTGGAATACAGATTAAAATATCTGGATAAGAAAAAATAGTATCCCAATAGTTCTACCAATGTTTAAACCACCTGAAAATCCAAACCTTGGATCACATGGTATTGTTACGTCAGGCGAAATTGTTGCGGAAGGTCAAATAAAGTCGGAAATAATTGGCTGACAATATGAACCAGATGGGAAAAGAAAGGTCAGGTGCAAGTTGCATTTTTGAGCGTTTTTACACTATTTTTGCCCGATCATTTTTAGATTTATTCATGAGACTTTTTATAATACTCTTCCCATTATTGTTCCTGAATCCAGAAATGAATTCGTATTCATTCAAAGAAGAGCAGATGGTTTTCACCCGGGTAAGGGAAGCCTATGCCAATAAAGAGAAGGTTGTCGTTAAAACGCTTGCTGAACATTCCATTTCACGCGATAGTCTGAGGATTTATCTCCGTGCTTTCAAAACCGAGAAAAAAATCGAATTATGGGCAAAAAACATTTCCGACTCTTCTTTTATACAAATCAAGGAATTTTCTATCTGTGAAATCTCGGGTTCAATCGGGCCAAAGAGGCGAATTCGCGATTTACAGGTTCCTGAAGGGTTTTACCACATTTCCGATCTGAATCCTTACAGCAAGTACTATTTGTCGATGCAGATTAATTACCCGAATGCGTCCGACAGCATCCGGGGTGTTCGTGGCCATTTGGGAAACCTGATATTCATTCATGGGGGTTGCGAATCATCAGGATGCATTGCCATGACAGATGATCGGATCAAGGAACTGTTTGTTTATTGTATTGAAGCCTACAATAGCGGACAGGAAAAGATAGACATGACCATATTTCCTGCTAAGCTGAACGATAACGTATATTCCGGATTAGCATCCCGATACAGTAGAAACAAGGATGAAATCAGCTTATGGGCCGATCTCAAAAAGAGTTACGATCTGTTCGAACAAACCAAGGTGCCTCCAACCGTGAAGTTCCTTCCCGACGGAACACACGAAGTAAATAAACCAATTACCATAAGGAAACAACAGGGTGCCGATTCTCTGATATTCAGATACAAACCTAGACCTCTACCGGCAAGAAGTTCTTTGGTTCTCCCATCGGAAGGATTAAAAAGGGTCCAAACCAATTGATTTGAACCCTTCTGAAATACGTTTGAATTACACCCCTGATTACAAAATAGTAGTGGTGATATTTTTAATACTTGTTTCGATGCCTTCAAATGGTTTCCCGTTGCCTTGATTGTCGTCTTCAACAAAGAGGTATTTCATTCCTGCAACTTCTTTTGCTGCCAAAATTTTCTTGAAATCAATCACGCCTTCGCCCACTGAGCAAATATCGTCTTTTATCACATCAAAAAATGGTGCTTCCTGGGTACGCATATCTTTAAAGTGGAAAAGCTGGAACCGGCCCGGATATTTGTCAAACATTGCAATCGGGTCCTGCCCTGCCTTCGATGCCCAGAAAAGATCGATTTCCATAGTAATCAAATCTGCATCCATTTCCGGCATAAAAATATCGTAGTACGGTACTATTCCATCAATATTTGCAAACTCAAAATTGTGATTGTGATATCCGAATTGGATTCCAACCGTTTTCATAATTTTGCCAACTTCGTTCCAGTCGGCAATCATCTTTTTATACGATTCAACATTACGGTCAACCTCCTCAATCCACGGTTGAATGCAATATTTAACTCCAAGTTCTGCATGTGCGTCAGCCATTATTTTCGCATTATCAACAGTAATACCGGCTGCTTCAACCTGGGTATGGCTACTGAGAACATCCATGCCTAAGTCGTTGACCATTTTTTTGAATTCGGCAGGTGCAAAGCCATAAAATTTACCGCCTGAATAACCTGCCAATTCCAGATTTTTATAGCCAATATCGGATACTTTTTTTAATGTCCCCGGAACATCGGCAGCCATCGCATCGCGGATGGTATAAAGCTGTATGCCAACGCCGAAACTTTTCCGGTCAACGGCAGGTTTGCATGCACCGGTACCGAGGATCATTATGCCAAGCGATCCCGCGGCTGAAATTTTTAAGAATTCTCGTCTGTTTTTCATATTTCCTTTTAGTTGTGGTATAAATGTGATTTATCTTAGAATTCATCATCCTTGCCGATCATTCAAATCA
The DNA here is from genome assembly GCA_003506435.1 of Prolixibacteraceae bacterium. GTDB lineage: Bacteria > Bacteroidota > Bacteroidia > Bacteroidales > Prolixibacteraceae > GWE2-42-39. The sequence goes on along the minus strand of DOAQ01000028.1, from coordinate 58,511 downwards.
ACCGGAAGATTGATTTGTTTAAACAATGAACAACCGTATTTTTTTAAAGCAAATAAATTAGACCAAACTTAATCATTCTCGCATTATTTACAATTGCTTTACCTAAGTTTTTGAAACATTCAGGTGTTGGTACTCCTTATTTTCAGGCATATTACGATTCATTCAATGAACAAATTCTGTGTAGTCAAATGATTTCAGTTATCTTTAAATCGAAAATACAATCATAAAACCATGGTCAAAATCAATACTTGTCCACTGATATTAGCCCTATTTATTCCTCTGATGTTCTGCATCATAACATCATGCGGTGATCGTCCGTCCCGGAAGCCGGAAAGCCCGATCAATTTACAAATGACGGATTCAACCAGCGAAGATGAGGCTCCCGATGACTATCCGTCGGTTAATGCCCTACTGGTTTCGCCCGGAAATCCACATCCCGGAGAAGCGTTTCGCATTTTGGCGACCGGAGGAAAAAATATCCGGAAAGCGAAGATTATCGTCAGCGGTCCATCGGGAAACCCGGAATCCCTGAAAAGTAAAAACGGCGAAGGATTGCCATTCTGGCGAATTGACGATTTTGCCGGAAGTTCTGCCGGCAAATACACAGTCACTTTAATTGCAGGCAAAAAAGAAGTTTGTAACACGGAATTTATAATTCCTTCGGAAGAAGCGGCTTCTCAAAAAACGAATGGGGTATGGAAGACCATCCGCGGGTGGGACAGCAGGATGGAAGCTCTCTATTCTGCATGGATAAACGCTTTGTTTCAGGATTGCGACGAGCAAGCTTCATGGTCTGCGCTTCACGAAGTAACCCAAAATCAGGATAAAAATTTCCTGTACAATCACTTTTCTTTGGGAGAAGATGATCCAAACGGGAAGAACAAAGTGATTATGCAGCCTGATTGCGCCGATAATCCATTTTTTCTGCGAGCCTATTTTGCATGGAAACTTGGGCTCCCATTTGGGTACCACGTATGCGACAGAGGCTATTTGGGGCGCAATCCCAATACAGGGCAATGGATCACCAATGAAACTTCCGGCTCGAAAACCCATCCGATACTGGCATTCAATTCCTTTCTCCGAAGGGTCATGGACGGCGTTCATTCAGGCACTGCCCGAACATCATTGGACAATGAAAATTCCGATTATTATCCTGTTTCACTTCATCACGGGGCTTTGCGTCCGGGCACAGTATATGCTGATCCTTACGGACACACGCTGATACTTATAAGTTGGATGCCACAAACCAGTGATCATCCGGGAATGCTTCTTTCAGTGGATGCCCAACCTGACGGAACAGTGGGAATCAAACGCTTCTGGAAAGGAAATTTTCTGTTTAATACATCTGAAGTCGTCGGGGAACCCGGATTTAAAACGTTTCGTCCCATCTCGTTAAATGATGGCACACCACTCCTGATGCAAAACAAAGCGCTAACCAATTCAGCAGGGTTCATCCCTTTTTCACTTCAGCAAAGAAAAATGGAGGCCGATGTTTTCTATCATACCATGGAGCGGTTGATCAATCCGAAACCGCTTGACCCTGAAGATGCATTGCTTGATCTGATTCGGGCGCTTCACGAACAACTGATGGTACGGATTACATCTGTCGCTAACGGAGAAGCTTATTTCAAATCGCATCCGGGTACTGTAATTCCGATGCCTTCGAATGCTGCCGGAGTTTTTCAGACCGGTGGCCAGTGGGAAAACTTTTCAACTCCCAACCGCGATTTGAGGTTATTAATTGCGATGGATGCAGTACTCGATTTTCCGGACCGGATTGTTCGTACACCAGAGGATTTTGATATTTCAAGTTTCACATCCCCGGAACAGGTAAAGAAAAAACTTCAGACCATTCTGGATGAAAAAGTTTCGGAACTTTCAATCAGTTATACCCGTACAGATGGTTCTTTGCAAAAACTGACGATCAAAGAAATACTTGCAAGAAGAGACGCATTTGAGATGGCTTATAACCCGAACGATGGAGTTGAAATTCGCTGGGGAGCGCCGGAAAACAGCGATGAGCGGTCGACCTGTCGTCGTCACACACCTTCGTACCAACTCGAAAGAATGCGTTCGGTACGAAAGTGGTTCACCAACCGTTTACATCCGCCAACATAAAAATATATTGGCCTGAATTGCCGTTGGAATCTCATACTCCACAATAGCTTAACCCACTGTATCCCAAATCCATGAGACACTGACAAAGCCGACGGTTTCGTTCGTTCAGATCGTCTTCCCATATCAGCAGATCAGGCAGCGAAACGGCAAAATAGTCGATCTTCACTTCATCGTTGATGTGTTCTTTACCGAAATTAACCAGCATTTCAAAACGTTTGACGGCTTCGTCTTCCTGTCCCAATTTACGCAGCGCCAATCCCTGGTAAAAAATAGTATCAGGTTGCTGATCGTTATAAAACATAGCTGATGAAACCTGCCTCAACCCCATTGAAGCCTGCTGCCAGAAGTCCCGTGCCCTGTCTGTTTCGCCCAATCCGTCGCAGGCCACTCCCAGCCAGTACAATAATTCGTTTTCCTGTGCTCCGTATAATTTCCCTTCTCCCAGATTTTCAGGATAAACCTGCGCTTTTCCTAACAAATCAATCGCTTTTTCAAATTCGTTTTCCTGAACCGCTTTTTTTGCCATTTCTTTCAGGCTGAAAATATACTGACCGGTTACTTTTCCTTCGCCCCCCTCCCATGGATGGAATTTGCGAGACATAATCAGTTCGTATGCTTTTTCATATCGACCAAGTTGGTTATAAAGCGTAACCAGTTCCAGATAAAGGTCATCTCTCTCCTCAACGAGCTTTGGATATTTCTGAAGAAATGCCAAACGTTCTTCAGGGGCATGCCCCAACCGTTTGTAAAGCTGATCCAGTTCCATCAACACGCGGGCATCTGACTGATCCAGGGCAAATGCTTTTTCCAGTTCAGCCAACGCAAGTGAAGAATCATTCTTTTTATTAAAGTATGCAAGTGCCAAATTTCTGTGAGTTGTAGGAAAGTGATCGTTGATTTTGACTGATTTTTCCCAACATTCGATGGCCGTTTCATAGTTTTTAAATGCATACCAGAAATTTCCCAGATAATACAAGGCTTTGTAATCGGAAGGATTGGACTGAACCGCCCATTCGAGCGCAACAACAGCTTCCGGCTGGTTCGGGAAACAATAGTCGGGACAAGCACCTGACGCCGATTTCAGGGTTTCGCGAGCTTCCGTAGTTTTACCTGATTTATCTTCGAACCATGCCTTGTAATACCACGCCATCGGGTAAACATTGTTATTCCCTTGTTCTGAAATTCCCAAGCCAATCAAGCGAATTGCTTCTTCGTACAAACCGGTATATGCATAATCGAGTGCAAATTCGATGTAGTTGTGGATGTTGCCGCGGATTACCAATTTAAATTTTTCATCCCTGACAGGGTTTTGAACCCTGTCAGGGATCAATAGATATTTTTCAAACAAAACGCCAAAGTTGAACGAATCCAGAGCAAGCGATTCTTCAATCAGTTTTTTGGCTTCGTCGATTTTTCCAAGTTTACGAAGGATGGCCACTTTCAGATGCCGCGCTTTGTGGTTGTGCCAGTTTCTGACCAACGAACGGTCAACTACTTCCAGCGCTTCTTCCAACCGGTTATTCATTGTTTCCAGACGGGCAAGCTGAAAATAGCCGTTTTCCATCCAGGCCGCGTTCCACACCGATTTGTAAAATGTGTCGTATGCTTCCTCATTTTTATCCTGAAAACGTAAAGCCAGTCCCAAATTGTAAAAAGGTTCGCCGTCAATCGGATTGGGATTTCGTTCGGTCAGTGTTTTTATTGCTTCCCGGAAATAATTCTCCGCTTTGGCAAATTGTCCGCGGCGCAGGTACCACAATCCCAGCGCATTGTTACAACGACTGTCCTTCGGGTCACGTGCCAGCGCTTCTTCGTAATATGGACGGGGATCGTATGTTGCATGGCGATATTGTTCCAGATGAAGCCCGGTCAGGTATAATTGTTCGTTGCTTCCTATTTCCTTCGGAAGTTTGGCTGCTTTTGCCGGTTCCGGAATTTCTTTTTTAGCATCCGGTTCGGGTTGCCAGGCCACCAGAGTATGGCCTTCAGCCGTTTTTACTTCAACTTTTAACTGTTTTGGATCAGCCCCACACGGCAGTTCCATCACTTTTTCATACGATGTGGCCGGATGGAAATCGAACAAATCTTCTGAAAAAATTTTCTTTCCATATTTCAGGATAACTTTTGATCCGGGATAAACACCTGTTGTATATGCCTTGACAATCGCTTTACCTTCTTCAAATTCAAGGTTTACCATTGCTTCTTTGGTGGCATTTTTCACCACGCCCAGATCGCGATACGGCATAAAATACTGGCTAAATGTTTTTTCTTCGCCCGGCATAATCCACGAAAAGTCGGGCTGATTATCGGTATAAACGCCGCACATTAGCTCAATATACGGCCCATCTTCATCGGTCAGGTTGCGGTCCCATGCCTGTCCAAAATCGCTGTGCCCCCAGGTCCATTGTTTTTTGCCGGGCGACACATGATGGTTGGCCACATGCAGCAATCCACCCCGACTGTCGTTTTCGTAACCGCCCACAAAATTGTATTTTGAAGTGATTGCCATGTAAGAAGTCGGCACAGGGATATTTTTGTACCGCGAAATATCTGTCCCAGGCGAATAATCGACCTTGTAATACGTCCCTTTGGCAATCGGAAAGGCCGACACATCGCGCTTCCCATGATCGAAAACAGCATGCACATCGGGTGGAAAAACCGACTGGTATTCGTCATTCACTTTCACCGCCGGGTTGGCCCACCACAAAAAGGTTTGCGGAAAATTGGTCCGGTTGTATAATTTCACTTTTATTTCCAGATAAGCCTTGTCGGGATGCAATGTAAAACCGGCCATTCCGCGGGTGCGGAACATGCGCTCCACCTCGCTGCACCAAACAGTCACACTGCCATCCGGGTTTTCTTCGATCCGGTGGTCAACCGGTTCATACGTTGAAGGGCGATGGTGCTGCGGCCAGTTAAATTCCAGTCCTCCCGAAATCCAGGGGCCGGTCAATCCGACCAGCGCCGGTTTAATCACCTGGTTATAATAAATGAAATGACGCTGTTTCATTTTATCATACGCCATTTGAACCCGTCCACCCAATTCGGGCAGAATCATAATTTTCAGGTATTGGTTTTCAAGAAACACAGCATTCCATTCCGTATCTTCTTTTTCATCCAGAATTTTCTCAATTACCGGATGCGGATAAACCACACCGCTACTACCCTGATAGACCCGCTTCTCCAGAAACATGGGATTTTTCTCAGGTTTTCCGATTCCATAGGTAGGAATGGTTACTTTTTCGTACCAGGCCTTGGCCTCCCTGGCAGCCTCCCCCGTCCCCTCCAAAGGAGTGGTGAAAAGGAAATCATTAACTAATTTATTCATCGCTTTTGTATTCAAAAAAACCATTCGCCTGACAGGTCGATTTTTGATGTTTGCGTGCGGGAACATGCCGCTGTAATCAGCAGAATAGCAACCATTAAAAATGAAGTTATTGAATTCATGTTATTGGGTTTTATTTGAACTCGTTTCAATTTTTCAGTTTTCCAAAATCAGTTTCCACTTCTTCCAGAGTTTTCCCTTTGGTTTCCGGTAATTTTTTCAGGATAAACAGGAAGCCCGACAGGCAAATGAAAGCATACAGCCAAAATGTTCCACCAGCATTGAGCAGTTTGTTTAGTATGGGGAAAGTATAGGTGAGCACAAAGCAGGCAATCCATAAAGCTGTTGTTGCCACAGACATAGCAGCTCCCCGGACGCTGTTCGGGAATATTTCGGAAAGTACCACCCAGGTAATCGGGGCCAACGTCATGGCATAGGTGGCAATGGCAACCATCACCAAAACAAGAATGGCAAGACCTTTCACTTCGAAAAAATAACTTCCCCCAAGAACAAAATAAATAACCGCCAACCCACTAAACCCGAGCAACATCAGTTTACGCCGCCCCCAACTGTCGACCATCCGCATGGCCAGCAAAGTAAAAACAAGGTTTACGGTGCCGGTAATCACAATATTAAAGAGCATATCGCCCACCGAGAAACCGGCGGAAGTAAATATTTCTTCGGCATAATTAAATATTACGTTGATGCCACACCATTGCTGAAGGACAGCCAAAACAATCCCAAGAACGAGCATCGGACGGACTTTTTTGGCGGTCAAAGCAGTCCAATCCACTTTCGTATTTGATTCTTTCAATGAGTTTGCAATATTTTTTTGTTCCTGAAGGGCATATCCACGACCGCCAATCCGTTCCAGAATTTTTAGGGAGCCGTCACTCTTCCCGGATTTTACCAGGTAACGAGGACTTTCAGGAATAAAAAATGCAAGTATGAAAAATGCGAGCGCAGGTACTGTTCCGGCCCAAAACATCCATCGCCACCCGGTTTGACCGTTCCACGATTGCAGAATTTCCATATCAGTAGCTCCTTCCGGAACCTTCTCTGCAATCAGAAAATTGATAAGTTGTGCTGCCAGAATACCGATCACAATAGTCAATTGATTGACTGAAACCAATCGTCCGCGCATGTTTGCCGGCGAAATTTCGGCAATATACATCGGCGAAATAGCCGAGGCCAGTCCGATTCCAAGCCCCCCGATGATACGATAAATAATAAATGATGTAAACGAACTGACAGCGCCGGTGCCAATCGCAGCAATTGTGAATAATGCAGCAGCGCCGATCAGTGGAAATTTTCTTCCGAAACGATCGGTAAAATACCCGGAAGCCATAGCGCCGAATAAACATCCGACCAAAGCGCTGCTCATGGCCCAGCCCTGCAAATAAGGAGAAGCGGTAATATCGAAAAAACGTTCGTAAAAAGGTTTTGCACCGCCAATGACCACCCAGTCATAGCCAAACAATAAACCTCCCAGCGCCGAAATCAGCGTAATCCCTAAAATAAACCCTTTGTTGAAATTGATCTTTTCCACCATATATTGATTTAGTTTTTTCAAAAATACATAGAAACAAGCTTGCCAAAAATAAACAATCCTGCGAAAATATGGACGATATAATTATTGCATCTTATTTTTAATATTAAAGATGGACATTTATCAAACAAGAATACATTCTAATTATAAATAGGTTCCATTTATTTTTATAATTTCCCATCCTCGTTCGTATTATTTAAATATTGACAATACCGAACATTTACAGACTGCACCAAAATGAAAAAACAAGATGGTTTTCCCGGACAATTAAGCTACGTGATTCCGGATAAAATACTGGAGCTGGTAAGCCGGAACCCGTTGATTTCCGATCTGTACATCACTGACATTGGATATTACCCCCAGGCCCGGCATCATTTCAGGGAAAGGAAAAAAGGAATTCCCCAGGCCATTCTTATTTATAATATTGAAGGAAAAGGATTTATTTTGGCAGGAAATGAAAAACACGAACTTTCCGCCGACCATTTTTATATTATTCCGCCGGGCATGCCTCACTCGTATTTTGCCGACAAGGACAATCCATGGTCGATTTACTGGGTTCATTTTGCAGGACCAAAAGCCAAATTATTTTCCCGGACAGCTCTTCAGCCAGTCAGTATCGAACGGGGAAAAACTTCGCGGGTGAACGAACGGCTCGAACTTTTCAGCGAACTTTTCCGGAACCTGGAACGGGGATACAGCATTGAAACCCTTGAATACACGAACCTTTGCCTGAGCCATTTACTGGCCTCGTTCACCCATCCCGGACAATTCCGGGTGATAAAAGAAAGTATTGGAAAAGACCCGGTTGGGCAAAGCATCAATTTCATGCTTGAAAATCTTGGACGAAAGCTGACGCTGAACGATCTGGCCGAAGTAGTGAGTTTGTCGGCTTCGCATTTTTCGCGCCTGTTCGTGAATCGTACCGGGCATTCGCCCATCGATTATTTCATCCAGTTGAAAATTCAACGGGCATGCCGTTTACTTGATAATACCGACTGGAACATTGCCGGAGTAGCCCGTGAAACCGGATTTGAAGATCAGTTTTATTTTTCACGCCAGTTCCGGAAAGTGATGAACATGTCGCCCCGCGAATACCGGCAAAGGTAAGCCCTTGTTTGCTTGCAAATAAAACAGAAGATCGGCATATTTGTACAACAATTAACCTCATATCATACAATGAAAAAATATGTTTTCCTGCCGTTTGCATTGGTTTTTCTGATGCTGGCAAGCACCGCCCAGGACAATAAGTTCAGTACCTATTACAATCAGCGCCGGACTTTGTTTGAACTACTTCCTGATACAAAAAATGAAATCATTTTCCTTGGAAACAGCATTACCGACGGCTCCGAGTGGGTCGAATTATTTGGCGACCTGCGCGTAAAAAACCGGGGAATCAGCGGCGACACTACCGAAGGCGTACTGTACCGGCTCAACGAAGTAACCCGTTCGAAACCCGACAAGGTATTTATCCTGATCGGCATCAATGATCTTTCGAGGAACGTGTCAAAAGACACCGTTTTTCAGAATATTTGCACCATCGCCTCACGGATTCGCGAAAGTTCACCAAAAACCAACGTATTTGTGCAAAGCATATTGCCTGTGAATGCCTCGTTGCAAAAGTTTCCCAACCACACCAATAAAGGAGAAGAAGTGCTGTGGGTTAATCAACAGTTAAAAAGTTGGTGCGAAGCAAATCAGTTTGCTTTTATTGACTTGTACAGCCGTTTTAAAAATCCGGGCGACGACCTGCTCAACCCGGCATATACCAACGACGGGCTACACCTTACCGGCGAAGGATATGTACTATGGGCCGGCATCGTAAAACCGCTGGTATTTAAAAAATAGATTTTTCAAAAATCTTCATTATAAAATGAAAGGAGATTTTTGCGGACGGAACAAAACGACCGCAAAAATCTCCTTATTTGCTTATTCATAATTGTTTGTATATTTGCCGCATTATTCATCACGTGTTCTTGATAACCACGTAAAAAACAAGAAATATGAAAAATAAAGTTTCAGTTCTTTTCATGCTGGCAGGTATATTATTCGCAACCTGCCTGATCATTTCCAATATTCTTGCTTCCAAAATTATGATGATCGGCCCGTGGTCAGCGCCGGCAGGCGTACTTATTTTTCCGCTGGCCTACATCATCAATGATGTAATTGCCGAAGTGTGGGGCTTTCAGAAGGCCCGCCTGATTATCTGGGCAGGTTTTGGAGTGAATATACTGGCAGTCTCTTTTCTGAGTCTTGGAATTGTCGTTTCTCCGGCTCCGTTCTGGCAGGAACAGGAAGCTTTTGCCACCGTACTGGGCAACACCCCGCGAATTGTTGCAGCCAGCCTGTTGGCCTATCTTCTCGGTTCGTTCCTGAATGCCTACGTGATGAGTAAATTCAAAGTACTGACCAAAGGGAAAGGTTTCTCGGTACGGGCAATTCTTTCTACATTGGTGGGCGAAAGCGCCGACTCGCTTCTTTTTATCAGCATTGCATTTACCGGAATATTTCCATTCAAAGTAATTTTGGGAATGATTGTTACACAAGCCCTGATCAAAACGGTTTATGAAATTGCAGTGCTGCCGCTCACTGTTTGGGTAGTGAAACAAGTAAAAAAACAGGAAGGCGCCGACACGTTCGATTATTCGGTTTCATACAACCCTTTCCGGTTAAAACAAATTTAATATGATTGGCGACAAAGCACTGGTAGTTTTCTCCGGAGGACAGGACTCAAGCACCTGCCTGTTTTGGGCAAAAAAACATTTTGCTGAAGTTTTTGCTATCGCCTTCAATTACGGGCAACGACACAAAATTGAGCTGGAAGCCGCAAAAAATATTGCTAAAAGAGCAGGAGTTCAGTTACAAATCTTCAAAATTGATTTGCTGTCGCAACTGACCGAAAATGCGCTGACCTCGCAACAAATAGAAATTGAAAAAGAAAAACCTGCCGACCGTCCTCCCAACACGCTGGTGGAAGGCCGCAACATGCTGTTCCTGACGTATGCTGCCATTTTTGCCAAAGCCAACGGCATCAACCATCTGGTTACCGGCGTCGGACAGGCTGATTTCAGCGGATATCCCGACTGCCGAAACGATTTTATCCTGTCGCTCAATCAAACACTGAACCTTTCGATGGATATTCAGTACACCATTCACACACCGCTGATGTGGAAAAACAAAGCTGAAATATGGCAACTGGCCGATGAACTTGGTGTTTTTGATTTGGTCCGGAATGAAACGGTGACCTGTTACAACGGCATCAAAGGCGCCGGATGCGGAGAATGCCCGGCTTGTATATTGCGTAACCGGGGATTGGAAATGTATTTAAAAACAAAAAACGTATAATTATTTCACGATATGGACAATCTGAAAAACCTCGGGAATGAAACCGGTTATTCGTTCGATTATAAACCGGATTTACTAGAGTCGTTCGGGAACAAACACCCGGAACACGATTATTGGGTAAAATTCAATTGCCCCGAATTTACCAGCCTGTGTCCCATTACCGGCCAACCCGATTTTGCAACCATTTACCTCAGTTATATTCCCGACGAGAAACTGGTGGAAAGCAAAAGTCTGAAACTATATTTATTCAGTTTCCGCAATCACGGGGCTTTTCACGAAGACTGCATCAACATCATCATGAAAGACCTGATTGCATTGATGAACCCAAAATACATTGAAGTGTGGGGAAAATTCCTGCCCCGCGGCGGTCTCAGCATTGACCCATTTTGCAATTATGGCAAACCCGGCACCAAATACGGGGAAATGGCCTGGTACCGCATGCAAAACCACGATCTGAACCCGGAAGAAATTGACAACCGATAAATCAGTGAGGGGTTCACTCAACGTGGAGCCCTCATTAATGCAAAAAAGGGTCTCCGCTTCCGGAAACCCTTACCTTTCTAATCTAAAAACAAAATCCCCCCTGTCAACAACAATTAATTCTGAATGTATATTTTATAGCCCCATGCAGGCATTTCAACCATCAGTTGTGTGTCTAATTTTTCCTTCTCCCCTGAAAAATAGTTGATAAAGGTTCCACCCTCGGGCAATGAAAAACCAACCGATGATTCTTCCGAAGAAAAATTAAATATGGCCAGCACTTTACTTTTTCCTCTTTCCCTGACAAAACAAAAAGCATTTCCCGAGGTGGTTTCCGGAATTTTGAAATCGCCTCCTGCATCCCCGTTCCAAAGCGCTTTATTTCCTGTTTTCAGATCGACTAACTTTTTGTAGAATTTCTGCTTTTCCAGATTGTTCCAGTCAATTTCATCTTTTTCGAAAAACAGAAGCCGTTTACTGAGACCTGCCTCCTGACCACTGTAAATAAGCGGAATGCCGGGAATGGTAAACGAAAAAACTGCAAACGCATCGCCTGCTGCACCCATGCGTTCGGCGATAGTTCCCTGCCACGAATTCTCATCATGATTGGTGATGAACTGCATCGGGAAAGAACCCGGCATATATTTGCCTTCTGCTTCAGTAAAATAGTTTTTGAAAACCGATGCCGTTTGTTTTCCCTGCGCCACGTCGTTCATCAGGTGATGCAATTTCCATGCGTAATTCGACTGAAAAGCTTTTTCCAGAAAAGCCGGATGGTCTTCATCTTCAGCAAGCATGTACGCCGGTTTTATCGAATCAAATGAAGCGCGGGCCGCTTCCCAGAAATCCTGTGGAACACCCCAGGCCACATCGCATCGAAAACCATCAATGTCGGTTTCTTCGAGCCAGAAGTCCATCGCATCGATCATGGCACGGCGCATTTGCGGCACATCGTAATTCAGGTCAGCCACATCCGACCAGTCGGCTACCGGCGGAATAATGTTGCCCAGCGAGTCGGCGGTGTACCATTCGGGGTACTCCGTAATCCAGTGATTGTCCCAGCCGGTATGGTTGGCCACCCAGTCGATGATCACTTTAAAACCCATTTTGTGGCATTTAGCAACCAGATTTTTAAAATCGTCCATCGTACCAAATTCGGGGTTCACAGCCGTATAATCGGCAATTGAATAATACGAACCCAGCGAACCTTTTCGGTTTTTTTCTGAAATTGGGTTCACCGGCATGATCCAGAGGATTTCAACGCCCAGTTCCTTCAGCCGGGGCAAATGTTCTGCAAACGCATTGAACGTACCTTCGGGTGTGTATTGCCGGATATTCACTTCGTAGAGTACTGCATCCTCAGCCCATTCAGGCTGAACGACTGATTTCGATTGAACTGCCTGTGGTTGATTATTACAGGCAAATAATGCCACACTCAATACGAAGAATAAAATGATATTTAGTTTCTTTCTCATGTTAGTTTTATTATGGTTATTTAATTTCCAATTCATATCAACCTACTGGCCTAAAAGGAGGTTGTCCAAAAACTCTGGAATAGAGTCATCCCGATCCCCAGCACTCGGGATTTCGGAATCTCATCTTTCTAATAATCAGACCCTNNTGAAATAAATTCAGGGTGACGCGAGTTGCGGATTTCAGGACTTTTTAGACAGCCTCTTTAGGATGGGGCTTTCTATTTCAGTTCAATAATCATTGCAGCACCACCCGGCACCTGAATTTTGAATAAATCGCTAATTTTCAATCCGGAAAGAATATCTGTCCCGGAACTATAACCAACCAGCGATTCGGCAAAATGAGCTGTGTTAAGTTCTTTGCTTTCATCATTTTTGTTCAGAACAACCATCACCGATTCACTGCCGTTGTACCGAAAATACACATACATACCATTATCCGGCGGATAATGTTTCAGCTTCCCGTTATGAACCACCGGTTTGTCTTTTCTCCAGTTCAGTATTTTCCTGAAGTATTCCTGCGTTGTTTTTTGTTTCTCGGAAAGGCCTTCGCCTGTAAACGCATTGATTTTATCGCCCTCCCATCCGTCGGAAAAATCGGAGCGGATTACCCCGTGTTCTCCTGTTCCGGGATTGGCCATCAGAATTTCGGTGCCATAAAAAATTTGCGGGATACCGCGCGTTGTAAGGAAAAATGCTACTGCCAACCGAAACAGTTTGTCGTTTTCGTTCAACTGCGTGTAAATACGCGACATGTCGTGATTATCGGGAAAAATCACCAGGTTCCCGGCATCGGGATATTGAAAATCGTTGGCCAGTCCTTCGTAAATTTTTATCAGTCCGCTACCCCAGTCTTCCTTTTCGTTGAGACCGGTAATTACTGAGTTGTTGAGCGGAAAATCCATCAGACCGGGTAACCACGATACATAGCCGTCGCTGTTCTGTTTGCCTTTCTGCCAATAGGAAACAATCGCGGGGTTCATGCTCCATTCCTCGCCAACCATGTAAAAATTCGGGTATTCTTCCAACATTCGTTTTGTCCATTCAGCCATCAATTTTTTGTTGGGGTACGGATACGTGTCCATGCGGATTCCGTCCAAACCGGCATATTCGGTCCACCATATTGCATTTTGGATCAGGTAGGTTCCCATGAACGAATTGTTGTGGTTCAGGTCGGGCATCGAAGAATCAAACCAACCTTCAGTCATCATTTTTTTATCGTATTCCGAAGCATGTGGATCTTGATTGACCGTTCGCCGATGATTGGTAATTTTATATTCAGGATAAAAATTGAACCAGTCTTTTGCAGGCATATCGGTCACCCACCAATGTTCCGAACCACAGTGGTTAAAAATCATGTCCATGACGAGTTTCATATCCCGCTTTTCCAATTCTTTTTTTAACTGAAGATATTCGTCATTGCTGCCATAACGCGGATCAACTTTATAAAAATCAGTAGTCGAATAGCCGTGGTACGAAACTTTCGTCATATTATTTTCCAGCACCGGATTAATCCAAATGGCAGTAAAACCCATATTTTTCAGATAATCCAGACTATTGATCATTCCCTGAATATCGCCGCCATGCCGTCCGGTGAAATTGGCACGGTTGGCTGTTTCTTTCATTCCAGCCACATTATCGTTGTCCGGATTGCCGTTCACAAAACGGTCGGGCGTGATCAGGTAAATTACATCCGAAGAATTAAAACCCCGCCGGGCAGCCGAACCTTTTTCACGGGCTTTCAGTTCGTACCGGTAAGTTGCTGTTTTTTTGTTTTTACTGAAAAGCAAATCGAAGCTGCCTGCTTTAACATCGGCGGCCAGATCAAGATTGACAAACAGGTAATTCGGGTTGTCGGGACTGACCACCGACTGCACTGAAACGCCCGGATATTCCACAGATACTATTGATCCGGCAATATCCTGTCCATGAACCATCAGTTGCAGTTGGCTACCTTTCATACCGGCCCACCAAAACGGCGGTTCCACCCGGTCAATAGCAGACTTTTGAGCAACTACTGAAAACGAAAAAAAGAACAACAGGAGGACAAATAGTGACTTCATAAGCGGCTGTTTTTTATAGTGATGGTTTGCAAGGCATTCAATTGCTGTGGTTTCCCCCATATCACGAGCGACACGGAGATTTCAGTATGATTGATAATAGTCAGATCCTTTTTCCCCATTCGTATTTCGAGATGCGCTCCCCGAAAATTGATACGGAAAGAGTACGATTTCCAGCTTTCAGGAATAAAAGGATTCAGAACCAGTTGCCCGTTTTTCGCGCGCAAGCCGCCAAAACCTTTTACAAAAGCCATCCAGGTGCCGCCCATGCTGGTAATGTGCAAGCCATCTTCGGTGTCGTTGTTATAGTCGTCGAGATCGAGACGGGCAGTGCGCAGATAAAATTCGTATGCTTTGTCGAGGAGGCCAAGCGAGGAGGCCAGAATCGCATGGATACAGGACGAAAGCGACGATTCGTGTACCGTCAGCGGCTCGTAAAAATCGAAGTGCCGGGCCAGCGTTTCTTTGTCGAACTGATCTTCGAACCAGTACAAACTTTGCAGCACATCGGCCTGCTTGATGTAACACGAACGCAGGATACGGTCCCACGACCAGTTCTGGTTAATTGGCCTTTCATCTGTTGACAATTCAGAAGCCGGGATCAGTTCTTTGTCCAGAAAACCATCCTGTTGCAGATAAACACCGCGCTTTTCATCGTAAGGGAAATATATCTTTTCAATGATCTCTTTCCATCGCGATGTTTCTTTCAGTTCGTTAAATTTTAGTTTCTGAACCAGTTCCTCGTATAAAAACGGAAATTCCTTTTTCAGGTAGTCAATGGCTTCGAGTGTATATTTTAGCGTCCACACCGCCATATAGTTGGTATGGAAGTTATTGTTCACATTGTTTTCGTATTCATTGGGACCGGTAACTCCCAAAATCACAAATTTTTGCTGTTCTTCCGACCAAGTTACCCGCTGGCTCCAGAACCGCGAAATGCCCAGCAACACCTGAAAACCGTACGGTGCAAGGTATTCCTGATCGCCGGTATAATTAATGTAGTTGTATATTGCATAAGCAATGGCACCGTTCCGGTGAATTTCTTCAAAAGTAATTTCCCATTCGTTGTGGCATTCTTCTCCGTTGATAGTCACCATCGGAAACAGGGCCGCGCCATTGTTAAAGCCCAGTTTCCGGGCATTTTCGATGGCTTTATGCAGATGTTTGAAACGGTACAGCAACAGGTGCCGTGCCACTTTTTCGTCGGAAGTGCCCAGATAAAACGGCAAACAATAGGCTTCCGTGTCCCAATAGGTAACGCCGCCGTATTTTTCGCCGGTAAAACCTTTTGGCCCAATGTTCAGACGTTCATCGTCGCCCAGATAGGTTTGGTTCAGATGGAAAATATTGAAACGGATACCCTGTTGAGCCGCCACATCGCCTTCGATGCGGATGTCGCTGGTTTCCCAACGATTGGTCCACATCGACTGATGTTCAGCAAAAAGTTGGTCAAACCCTTTTGCAACAACCTGTTTTAAGCTATTTTCTGAAATTTCAGTCAGCTTATTTTTTGAATAGTAAAGAGACGAAATGTTGACCACGTATTTTTCCAGACAAATTTCGTCCCCTTCGTTTAGTTTGAACTCCGATTTTAAAGCAATGTATTTTTCGCGAATGGAAGTCACCGGTTGGTTTTCTGTCTCCTGCCTGTTCATTCTGAAACGATTGCTCATGGCTGTACAAACCAGAAAACCTGTTTTTTTGGTCTGCATGCAAACAAAACCTTCGTTCCCCCGGGCAGCCTTTTCCTTTTCAATCCAGAATTTCTCGTCGTAGTTCGAATCTTCGTTGATCACATCGCCATCGATAAACGGTTCGAGCGATACTTTTCCGGAGAAATTCAGTGCTTTCAACGAATAACAAATGGCGCCCACATCCTGACGGGCAAGGCTCAAAAACCGTTTTGAATTGATTTCGACCTGCTTTCCCCTCTTCATTTGTACTACAACAGAACGGCTCAGCAAGCCGCTTTTCATATCGAGCTCGCGATAAAAAGAAAGAATTTTGCATTTTGCCAGATCAAGCTCTTCACCCTTTACCATCACGTTGATTCCAATCCAGTTTGCCGCATTCAGAATTTTGGCAAAATACTCGGGGTAGCCGTTTTTCCACCAGCCAACCCGGGTTTTGTCGGGATAATAAACCCCTGCTATATACGTTCCCTGCAAACTGTCGCCGCTGTATTTTTCTTCAAAATTGGCCCGTTGCCCCGAGCGTCCGTTACCGATACTCAAAAGGCTCTCGGTAATCCGGTTGTGTTCGGGATGGAATCCCTCTTCCACTATTTTCCACTCATCGTGTTTGATATAGTTCTTCATTCCTCTTCAGCATTAACAAAAATGTGCAAACAGTTTTTCAACTGTGAAATCCATGAATCCGGGGATCACCAGATCGGCTTTGCCCAGAATTTCGGCGTCACCAATCCCGACACAGCGCATTCCCCCCGCTTTCGCCGCTTCAATTCCGGCCATCGCATCCTCGAAAACAATGCATTCCGACGGATTGGCCTTTACTTTTTCGGCGCCTTTCAGAAACACCTCGGGATCGGGTTTTGCCCTGGTAACCTGGTTGCCGTCCACCACCGCGTCGAACAGAGGTGCGAGAGCGATTTGTTCCAGAATCATCGGGGCATTTTTACTCGCCGAACCCAGTACTATTTTAATCCCTTTTTCTTTTAACCCTTCCAAAAATTGCCGCACCCCGGGAAGAATTTCATCCGGAGTCATCCGACTGATAAAAACCACGTACCGTTCGTTTTTTTGTGCTGCCAAAACCTGTTTTTCTGCTTCGCTTTTTTCAATCTTGCCAATTTCAAGCAGAATATCGAGTGAACGCATCCGGCTGACGCCTTTCAGCAATTCATTGTGCCTTTCGGTAAACGAAAAACCAAGTTCATCGGCAAGTTGTTTCCATGCAATGAAATGGTATTTCGCCGTATCCACAATCACTCCATCCAAATCGAATATACAGGCTTTAACAGCATTCATTCATTTTTAATTTTTCGGACTATCAACATCATCGACAAACAGGACTGCAATGGCCGCAACAATCATGGATGCGCCGCCCAGCAGGAGTGCATAAATCGCTTCACCTCCAAACAAACCCGTGACAAAAAACCCCAAAATGCTGGCTGCCAGAATCTGCGGAATGACAATGAAGAAGTTGAAAATCCCCATGTAAGTGCCCATTTTATGAGCAGGCAGTGAGCCGGTTAAAATGGCATACGGCATCGACAAAATACTTGCCCAGGCAACACCAACGCCAAGCATTGAGATGATCAGCAGTGTCGGATCTTTTATAATGTAAACCGAAGCCAATCCCAATCCGCCGAGAATCAGAGAAATCATGTGCGTTGTTTTTCGGCTGGTCCGGTGTGCCAGAACAGGCAGTGCAAAAGCAACTACCGCTGCAAAACCGTTGTACACCGAGAAAAGAATGCCTACCCAGTCGGCGCCATCATTATAAAGTTTCGTTGTCGTGTCGCTCGTTCCATAAACATGGCTGGTAACTGCCGCTGTTGAGTATATCCATAACGAAAACAAGGCGAACCATGAAAAGAATTGGACCACGGCCAGTTGTTTCATGGTTTTAGGCATGTTCATCAGGTCGGCCATTACCTCAACCAATCCGTTCCGAACCAATCCCTGCCGGGTATACCATGCAGTAACCAGCAAAATCAAACCAAAAACAGAAAGGCCGAACGTCAGTATATACAGTTCTTTCTGCCATTCCTGCCAGTTGACCAGTCCAGAAAGTAACAAACCGAAAATCAACCACATAAAACCGTTACCAACAAAGCGTTTCAGTAATTCCGCAGGAGTTTTTGCAGGCAAAACAGTTGTTCCTGAAGTCGTGATTTTTTCTTCTTCAAAACTTTTCAGTTCTTCGGGAGAATACTCTTTGGTACGCATAACGGTCCAGAGTACTGCACTAAAAAACACAGCCGCGCCAATATAAAACGAAAGTTGCACTGAAAGAGGTATTTTTTCACCCTCGCCCGGCACATTGGAAATCCCGAAAACATTGGTCAGCAGGTAGGGCAAACCCGAAGCGACGACCGCTCCCAGACCGATAAAAAAACTTTGCATGGCAAAACCTCTGGTGCGTTGCTCGCCGGGAAGCATATCGCCCACGAAAGCACGGAAAGGTTCCATCGAAATATTGATCGAGGCATCCATGATCCAGAGCATTCCGGCGGCTATCCACAACGTCGGCGAGTTGGGCATGATGATCAAAGCCAGTGAAGCCAGGATAGCGCCTGTCAGAAAGTAAGGTCTGCGTCGTCCAAACCGTCCCCATGTTTTGTCGCTCAGGTGCCCGATAATCGGTTGAACGATCAGCCCAGTGACCGGGGCGGCAATCCACAAAATCGGGATGTCGTCCACTTTGGCTCCCAGCGTTTCAAAAATGCGGCTTACATTGGCGTTCTGCAAGGCAAAACCAAACTGGATACCCAGAAAGCCAAAACTCATATTCCAAATCTGCCAAAATCGCAATGCGGGTTTCTTCTTCATTTTTTCAAGGTTTAAAAGATTTTTATTGATATTCCGTTCGTTCATACCAGCGGAAAATTCCGGCAGCATAAGTTAACGAAACTATACAAGCATTAAAACGCCTGAACTGACAATAAAAAGTTTACTGGAATAAATGACAGATCCGCCCGCAGGTCGAAATCTCTTTTGGAAGAAAAATTGGAATAAACCGGAATAAATTTACGATACAAAGATATAACCTAATTTTCGTAAAAATCAAGGGGTCTGCCCGGTCTGCCTGCATTTTACGGGTAAAACATCACGACAAAAAGACGAAAAGGTGCATTTCAAACGTTTGCAGAGACGTGAAAAAAAATTTCAGAAAAGTGTGATTTTTTTTGAAACAGGTAAAAAACCCTCTCCCAGCTTCTCCCAAATGGGAGAGGAGTTTGGTCCAACGGAACATTGAGAATAAAATACTTTAAAGTGTAAAAGCAACTGAACTCATACAGTCCAAAAATCCCTCTGACTGGGGAAATGTCCGAAGGACAAAGAAGGCATTGCCTCCAAAAATTCTATTTCCTATTCAATAGTTATTACCGCTATAGATTCTAATATTTTCTAGTAAGACTACCATTTATTAGAACTATAACTAGTCGAATCCTTTTTTTGAACATATAGTTTTCTGACCTGTACCCCTTGCTACGTCCATCAACAGCGAAAAGGCTTATTGCGGAGGGGGAGCCGACTGCATGGGCTTAGAAGAGGGTGTTATGTAAAAATAGCTTGGGAAATCTCAACAAAAATAATTGAATGCATTTTGAGCATAGGACTCAATTTCTGACTGTAATATTATGGACTTTTTTACGCTTGCCTTTTCAATTGTTTTTAAAGCTCTGTCAAAACTGCTAAAAATGCTCTTGTTTTGTGGTTTGGCAACTAATAAATCAAATCTGTAATTATTAATGATTGCAATATCAGAAAGTAACGATAGGTTACCGTATAAAAGAATAGATTTTTCTTGTATTTTTTTTGTTTCCTGTAAATCAAAACTTACTGGCTTAACTAAATTAAAAGAACCATTTTGCCAAGCAAAATCAAACTGAAATTCATTGTTTTCTGTTTTGATTATATAGTCGACCTGAAATTTATTAATTAATTCAGGTGACTTACTTTTTATTTGTTTGATAAATGTTTTACGAATAGCATCTTCTGTAATATGAGATGACACAGGCTTGGTTATGTAATCCTCAAAAAACTGATTATATAAATCGTTTATAATTTTAATCTTATCGGTTGTGTAAGATAAGCTTTTGAAAAACGAAGAAAATTGTAATGCTGAATCATCCGATTTCAATATTTCCTGATCAATTAAAGTATAAAGACCTTCGTCATTATTAAAGTCGGTGAAAAATAAAGAATCCCGTTTATTAATTAGTTTAATGTTCTTCTCAATTTGGTTTAAATAGGCTTTAATTTTTGCTTCTTTAAAACTTTTAAAAAAACCTTTTAATCGAGAAAAAGATGCGGGATAAATAAAATGAATAGAACCTTCATCAGGAAAAAAGACAATAATACCTATGTTCACACGCTCATTAAGAACCTGTGAAGGAATGTATTGTAATACCGAATATTTGAAAGTTCCTGAAATCATATTGAGATACTATGTTCTAACAATTTAACGAACCAATCTGCCTTTTGTTTCACCGTGTAAAGATACGATTTTAAATGAATTAGTTCGGATGAGTGTAAATTATGCTTTCTTAATTCATTATTGTAATCATCTAAAACGTTGACGTTTAGTATTCGAAGATAATTGTGAAAAGTATCAAATAAACGTGATTTGTCTTTTTTGTTATGAAGGTATTTCTTCAATACATGATTTGTTAAAGTTTCACTAAATGTATTTCCTGCCAATTCTGATTCCAACTTCTTGATATTTTTAAAAGCCCTTTCATGATCAAAAATATAGTAATCTTCAGAAACTGTTGAAACAAGAATATTGGTTTTGTATTCCCCTCTGTCTTTATTATTAATCAAGGTATCAAAAGCATAAATTATTGGCAGATCATGAATGAATTTATTGATTTGTTGTGACGGCAAATCAGGTTTCAAAAGAGTAGTATTCTCACAATATTCAGATCCAAATTTTAAACGTTCATCACGGAAATAAATAATTTCGCGTACTTCTTCCGGGAGTGTATTTATAAATGCAGGACTAAAATTGACTAAAGCAGGCTCTGGAATTGATAAATCAAACTCCATTGCCAGAGCTGTCCCAAATACTTCCCGAGCAACAGTATGTTCATTGTCAATTTCATCAGATTTAAATAATTTAACCACATAAGGTTTCCTTTCACCTTCCACTATTACTTGAATCAACCATGGCTCTGTTCTACCACCTTTGGTAAACACCTTATTGAATTCTATGGCTTCTAATACTTTTAGCACAATTGCATATATTTAATTTAAAACAATCTAATCGTTTGAAGTTTTTTACCGGAATCAGTCAAAATTACTTCATCCCAGAAATCGGCACTTTTGGTTTTATCGGAGCCACTGTATATTTTATCGTATTTTGTTTTGATCGAGAATGATTATTCTTCTTGCTTTGATTCTTCATCATTTTTTTGATGTAAAAATCAAATGTTATTATTAAGTGCGTATACTTATGAATCCGCAAATTCTTCATCTATACCTTTTAACATCGATTCCAATTCTTCAAATTGTTTTTTAAGTCCTTCACGAAAAACACGTGCATCCATATTACCTATAAGCTCATTATTATCTACCCAGGTATTGAAGCTTTTCAAGATATAATCTATCAATTCAAACTGCTGCCAAGTCTCAGAAGGAACTGCATTATTGTATCTTTTTTTGAGTTCTTCTTTGATTGATGAAATAGCTTTCGTAAGACAATTTATATTTGTCTTTACCAGTGGATAACCGTGACTAATTCCTTCATTGATTTTAGTTATATCATAGCTCATCCCTTTTGTTAATTCAAGTAATGTCATGGCTTTAAATTTTGTTATAAGTTCTTGAATTTTATTATCGATTTCGGCATTTACAGCATTTAGCACTTCTGTAACGAATATTTTCTGTTCTGTTATTAATTTTCTCAAATCAACATCTTTCACCCGGAATTTTTCGAGATTTTGGGTAAACCCGGCATACGTAAACGAGTATTTTGTGTTACTGCCCTTCGACAAGTAATATAATTCTTTGCCGTTATTTCTATTGCTTGGATGCCCCACAATATCATTTCTGATTTCACGGTGCCCGGAATCAAAATGAAACTGTTCAAATAGTGTCCCTATCTTAATTGAATTATCAACTATTAGTTTGTACAGGTGGAAAATGCCATCCTGTTGACAGAACAACGATTGAAGAACTCCATAAATATAGAGTGTAGTTCTGCTTGGTAAAATATTTTCATCTAAGCTAAGAAACTCATCAATAGCCGATTGACTGTCACCTATTAAATCCAGTGAAACGAATACTTTTTTGTAATTATCGTTTCCATTTAAGAAATCTGATTTAAAGATTGCTCTATTCGTTTTATCCCTGATAATATCCGTTAATTCATTTATCCTTTCCATTTTCAGGCGTTTTTTATTGGCATTACAATATCGGCAAGGCGAATATCCATTAGTTTCAGGTTGTTGCGTATTTCGTTGTGATTGTCACTCATGGTTCGGTATACCTGATTTTAAAAATAAAAGTAACCAAATTCTGCAAATAGAACTATACCTCTGGTAATAGGATGAACTTTGTTTCATTTCCGCCCCTCTCCCGCTTCTACCAAACAGGAGAGTTGATGATCCAACGGAATACTGAAAGTATAAGATATTCTAAAGTACAAAAGCAACTGAACTTATACAGGCCCAAAATTCCCCCGACCGGGGGAAACGTCTGAAGGACAAAGGGGGCATTACCAGAGGCCAACCTCTTATTCTACCATCGAACTTCCCCGTACAATCAAATTGGCTTGCAGTATTTTGGTTCTCGGTGCAGCGTCAACCTCTTTGTTCATGATCCGGTCGATCAGCATTTCAGCAGCAATAGTTCCCATTTCGTAGCCATGCTGGTCAACTGAGGTAAGGTTGGGTTCGGTAATACCTGAAAAACGCCCGTCGCTGAATCCAACCACCGAAATATCGTTGGGAATTTTGTAGCCCCGTTTCTGAATGGTTTGCATAGCGCCGATAGCCGTAAGGTCGTTCACTGCAAAAATGCCATCCGGCGGTTTTTTTGAATCAATCAGGTCATTCATTGCAATCCGGGCCTTTTCAAAGCTGTCGGCCTCAATAATCAGTTTCGGATCAATGGGAATATTGGCTTCACGAAGTGCGTCGAGGTACCCTTCCTTCCGGTCGCGCCCAATGATCAGGTTTTGCGGTGCAGCAAAATGGGCGATACGCCTTCGCCCGGCATCAATCATGTGCATCGTAGCACGATATGCTGCATCTTTATCATCAATAATTACACAATCAGCCTGAATTTCAGGAACAATACGATCGAAAAAAACCAAAGGAATATTACCGCCCTGCAAATATTTGAGATGGTTGAAACTGAATGTCTCTTTTGAAACAGAAACCAAAACACCATCGACCCGGTTGGCACGCAAAGCTCTTGCGTTGGATACTTCGCGGTCGTACATTTCGTTCGACTGGCAGATGATAACGGTAAAACCCGCTTCGTAAGCAACATCTTCAATACCGCTAATTACCGAAGAAAAGAAATAATGTACAATTTCGGGGATGATGACCCCGATGGTATTACTCCGGCTATGTTTCAGGCTAAGAGCAACGGCATTGGGCTGATAACTCAGCCGGTCGGCCAGCTCATTCACTGCCCTGCGGGTTTCCTCGCTGATATCCGGATGATTCTTCAAGGCCCTCGAAACGGTTGAGGCTGAAATACCTAACTCACGGGCAATATCTTTTATGGTTACCTGACTGCTTCTCATCTCTTCTCCAGCAAATTTTTACCACAATATATAACATTTATTTAAGTCTTTTTAACATTCTTGTCTTATAAATACAAAAACAGGAAAAAAACGTTTCACAGTACCCACCGGCAACTACCTGTTTTATAACAGTTTTGACGCAAACGAAACCGCAAACGTTTGCAGGTTTGCAATTGTTAAAAAACCATAAATGTTAATTTGCAATTGTATACTTTTCGACCGGAATAAAGAAAAACGGAAGAAAAACGGAATCGGAACCTATGAATTTACATTGATTTTAAAGGAAATCTATGTGTTCGTATATCGAATTAATTGAACTAATAATTAATGAATTATGAGGATTATTCGCAAAAACCTAAATTTATTATTAATGGCACTGGCCCTTCTGCTTGTAAATTTTGCACAGGCCCAGGTCGTTAGCTTATCAGGCAAGATAACCGATCAATCGACCGGCGAAGCATTGCCCGGGGTGACGATTGTCATTAAAGGAACAACTACCGGAACAATTTCCGACTTCGACGGGAATTATTCCATTCAGGTTGAAAAAGGGGTAACTGTTTTGTTTTCTTATGTAGGTTATCTCTCGCAGGAAATACAAATAGAAAACCAGTCCACCTTAAATGTTTCGCTAAAAAGCGACATTGAACAAATCGAAGAAGTTATGGTGGTTGGTTATGGTATTCAGAAAAAAAGAGAAATTACCGGGTCGATTGCAAAAATTGACAGCCGGGATATTGGCGACAAACTAAGTTCATCATTCGAATCAGTGATGGCAGGACAAGCACCCGGGGTAAGTGTAACCACCGGTAGCGGAATGGCCGGCGCCAGTTCCATCGTCAGGGTCAGGGGGGTTGCCTCCATTAACTCGGCAGGCGATCCGCTGTATGTTATCGACGGGATACCCATTACCAACGATATTTTCGGACTGGGCGGCCGTACCGGCGGGATGAACCTGAACCCCCTGTCGTCAATCAACCCCAACGATATTGAATCAATGGAAATATTGAAAGATGCTTCGGCTACCGGTATTTACGGGTCGCGCGGTGCCAACGGGGTAGTTATTATTACCACAAAGAAAGCAAAAGGGAAGGAACTGAAAATTGAATTCAGTACAAAACAGAGTTTAAGTACGCCTACCAAAAAGGTAAATATGACCAATGCCTCCGAATGGTTGCAACTGTACCAGGAAGCATGGGAAAACGATGGCAACACCGGAATTCCAACTGGATTACCTGGTGGGATGACATGGGAACAGGCTCAGAAAAATGATACTGACTGGTGGGATGAGGTTACCCGCCAAGGCTACAAACAGGAATACAACCTGGATGTTAACTTCGGAATTGCAAAAGGTTTGATTGCCCGTTTGGGCGGATCATTTACCAACAACCAGTCGTACTTAGTAGGCAACGAACTCGACCGTATCAATACAAGCATGAATTTAAATTACGCTCCGTCGAAAACGTTCAATGCCTCGTTGTCTTCCTCTATTGCCGAAACATCTACTGCACTGCCGGGCAATCCCTGGGACGGCGGACTGGGTGCTGCCATGGGATATGCACTCCCGATTTACCCGATATATAACGCTGACGGGACATTCTTCAAAGGCGGTGGCAACTCGGCCAATCCGGTAATGGTGAACGAACTCCGGGACGAAAACAATGAAGAACTGAGGACTATTAACAGCTTATCGGTCAATTATTCGCCTCTCGAAAAACTTACGTTTAGCTTAACCGGCGCCCTCGACTATATGAACTTCAACAACAAAGGACTGGAACAGGGAGCCATGCGGTCATCGGGACAGGACTACAGTTGGGAAAACAACCGGAAGGTTTACAACTGGAATTACAACATTGTTGCCAATTACGACTTCGCGCTTCAAAACGATCACGACCTGAAAGCGATGATCGGACATGAACTTCAGGAATCGCGGACAACCGGATTGAACAAAAACTGGGACCAAAGCCGTGAAATAATCGAAAACGCCGAAGAGTTGAGAGATGAACGCTGGCGGTTCATCAGCTTTTTCACCCGTTTTAACTACATGTATAAAGATCGCTACATTGCCCAGGCAACTTTACGTACCGATGGTTCATCGCGGTTCGGTAAAAACAACAAATACGGGTATTTCCCGACTTTTGCACTGGGTTGGATCATGAGTGAAGAAGATTTTCTGAAAGACAGCAAATGGTTGTCATTCCTGAAGCTGAAGGCCAGTTACGGGATTACCGGGAACTCAAATATTCCCAACTACGAACATATCGGAACATACAAACTTTCGACTACTACAAGCCAGGAATACAATGACAGTCCCATCCGGTACCCGGAAAAATTTGCAAACCCCGATTTGAAATGGGAAACAACAAAAAGTTACGACCTGGGGTTTGAAGCGCGGTTCCTCGAAGGAAGAATTGCCACAGAAATGGCCTATTTCTTTAAGAAATCGGAAGATGTGTTCATCAATGTTGCCATCAGTTCATCGTCAGGCTACGGAAGCCAGTGGCAAAACATTGCATCGATCGAAAACGAAGGGGTTGAATTCAGTGTAAAAACAAACAACCTTACCGGCAAATTCCAATGGGACACTCAATTTAATATCTCGACCCTACGCAACGAAGTAACCGATCTGGGAGGGCTCACCACCGAAGAAATCGGCGGGGGCACCAACGACACCCGGATTCTGAAAGGATACCCGGTAGGTACCAACCGTCTGGTGCGCGTTTCGCGTATCGACCCGGCTGACGGCCGCCCGGTTTACCTCGACAAACAGGGAAACGAAACAAAAACCTACAAATTTGAAGGAGAAGAAGGGTTCGCCGTTGCCGCAGGCAAAGTAATTCCTGATTTCACGGGAGGTTTTACCAATACATTCCGCTACAAAGGCTTCGAATTAAGCGCCCTTTTTACATTCAGCTACGGGGCTCAGATTTACGATTCTTCGTCTAAACGGCAAATGGGGCTGGCATCCGACTGGAATTTCCGGACTGATATTTTCGACCGTTGGAGACAACCCGGCGACATCGCCAAATACCCGCGCATGTCGCGTGAAGGCGCAACCTACGGAAAAGACGGGGAACAGTGGTTTAACTCAACCATGTGGTTGTTCGACGGCGATTACATCCGTCTGAAAAACCTGATCTTCACATACAATATACCGAAACAAATAGTAAGCAAAGCAAACATTTCTTCCATGAGGGTTTTCCTGGTAGGAACCAACCTGCTTACATTCACCAAATACCCGGGCGCCGACCCCGAAGTGGCTAGGGATCATGACGATCCGCGCGACCGGAACATGAGCGCTAACGTGAGCTTCCTCACACCTCCGCAGGAAAAGGTGTTTACCCTTGGTTTAAATGTTTCATTTTAAAGAACAATGGCAATGAAAAACAGACTTTTAATATTCATATTTTTGACCGGGACACTATTTTCGGGCTGCGAAAGCTTACTTGAGATCGACCCGGTAGATGAAGGCGTTATCCTTGAAGAGGATGCCATTCAGACGAAACAGGACCTTCAGGAATTACTGAATGCTGCATACGATGTGGTAAATGGTTTCTACGGAGGACATTTCCAGCGCACATCAGAACTGCTCGGTGAAAATGTTGTGCTCCGCGATGGAATTACCGACGAAATGGTAAATATTTACAAGCGTTACACTACCGGTTACTTTACCGATAACGAAACCTACGATCAGGCATATATTTGTATTCTTCGTTCGAACCTCATCCTGGAAAACATCGATAAGGTTTCGGGAATAAGCAGCGCCGAAGCAGCACAAATGGCAGGCGAGGCCAAGTTTTTACGGGGCATTGCCCATTTTGCAGTAGTACGCCTGTTTGCCCAGCCATATGGGTACACTGCGGCCAACGACCATGCCGGAATCATCATCAAAACCAACAGCAAAGTTGAACTGTTGCCACGTAACACCGTTGCAGAAGTTTACCAGCAAATCGTAACCGACCTTACGGAAGCCGAAGCTATTCTGCCTGCAGGAAACGCAAACTTCGTTTATGCAACCAAATGGGCGGCAAAAGCTGCTTTGGCACAGGTATATTTCCAGATGCACGATTACGACAAAGCGTATACAAAAGCGGATGAAGTAATTAAAAGCGGGGCATTCACCTTTGTCACCAATTTTGCCAATTACACAGCCAATACCACTGAGTCGATTTTCAAACTGGTATCCAGCGAAACATCCGGGAAAAGGGTTGGAAGTGATTTTGGTGTTTACCGTTCCGACGGGACCAACATTCCCAACATCAGGGTAGCACCCGACGTGTATAAGAATGTGATCAAAGCCGGAGTAGGCGATTTGCGGGCATCTTCGTGGTATGAGGTATTCTACCCCGGAGCTGCAAACGAATACGTTGCTTTTACCCGATTCAACAGTGAATTTCCAACGGTTCCGGTACTTCGTCTGACTGAAATTAAACTTTTACGCGCCGAAGCCGCTATGTTAAAACCGTCGGTTGATAAAACCACCGCCATTCAGGATGTTAACGACATACGGCAAAGAGCTTACAACGGATCTTCCCGGAACCTTGCAGCGACTGCGGCCAACGATGCCGTGCTGAATGCAGTACGTACCGAAAGACGTCTCGAACTGATGGGTGAAGGATACAACCTTCACGACCTGAAACGCCGCGGATCGGCTGGTGAAAGCATCACTATCAGAGGCGTGAAATGGGACTATGTAGGACTGGTTATCCAATTCGGAGCCTCGGAAGTGAACGAATTATTTACCGCTAACCCGGAACCAAACTAAAATTAATTTGTCATGAAAAAGATACTATCAATACTCGCAATTTCATTCCTGGTTTTTGCATGTATGCCGGATGAAATTCCTCCGATCGGAGAAAAAACCGACTACAAGCCGATGCTTGCCGGAACATGGAACCTGGTAAAATTTGAACAAACCGATGCGGATGCCGAGTCGAAAGGCTTTCCGGCCTTTGCAACGACAAAAGACCTGACCAATGTTTTTGCCAGTCACCCGTATACCGATTTTTCGATCACATTCAATGCCGACGGGACATTCACGGCCAGCAAGGGTACCTCTTATATGCAAATGCTGACCAGCGGAAACTGGTTGCTCAACGATCTGGAATATCCTTCAGCAATTGTTCTGAAAAACGGGAGTACAACACAAACCGTTTCTCTCGGGAGCCTTGCCGATGTTATCGTGGGTAAACTTCAACTCAAGGAAGAACGAAAACAATCCGATACCGGAAAGGTCAAAATCAAATACAGTTATTCACTCACAAAAAATTAGTGGATTATGAAAAAGTTAATCATTTTAACAATTATCATACTGGCTTCAGTGGGCTTGAAGGCACAAAACGCCGCTCCGAAGTTTACGGTCACGCCTTCCGATATTGATGCCCTTACCGAAAACGTAACTATTGTTTTCGATGTAACCGGCTCGGCAGTCGAAGGTGTTACAGATATATACATTTGGGCGTGGGGCGAAGGATTAAACCCTGCTGAAATGCTGCTGTGTTACGATGAAGGGAGTCCAAGCTGGGGCAGCATCTCGAAAAATGCAAAACTCGATCCGGTAGCAGGAGAGCCAAACAAACGCATTCTAAAACTTCCAAAAACCGTAACACGGGCAGGTACCACTGTTACGTTCAATAATGTGGCAGAATTATTTGGGGTGGGCGACACTCCCGGTAAAATCAAGAAATTCGGATTTTTGCTGCGTTCGCAGGACGGAAGTAAACAAACACCGGGTGACATGGCTACTTCCGTAACCTTGTTGCCACTGGAATTCGAAGCTTCCTATTTCCGGACATTCCCGGCAAAAGTGTCGAACAAAGATGTGGTTACCGCTTACCTGAATTTGAATTTGCTCGAATCAAGCGAAGACCAGAAACTGAAGATCGCAGGAAAAATAAAAGCCAGCATTTCATTACTGACGACAAACGGCACAAAAATCCTGACTACCGAATTGATGTCAACTACGTACACCGCACAGGGAGAATATGCTGTTTCGTTCTTGCCGGAAAAACTGGGTACATTCCCTACCGGAACTTCCATCAGTAATGTCGCAAAATGCCAGCTCGTATTTTCCGGAGAAGTATACGAGCAAGGTGGAACTGCGCAGCTTGTGAATACGAAAACTTTCGAGTTCGAATTCCAGCAATACGAATAAACATGGCAAACAAAAAAATTGATTAGACATGAAAAAAATAATTAACTATATCTTGTTCATTGCCATTGCAGCAACGCTTACATCCTGTATGGAAGAAGTTGGGGATTTTACCGTGAACGGGGAAGCCATTACCGGCTTTGAACTGACAAGCCCCAATAACAACTTAACCATCACAATAAACAAAAGCGCGCTCAGCGAAACCTATGCTTTTTCATGGGATGAAGCCGAATCAGGCTTAGGCAGTGCAATTGCGTATACCATCCTGTTCGACCGTCAGGACGGTGATTTTTCCAATCCTATCTGGTCGAAAGCATCTGATAATTCAGGAGCCAGTGCAAAAGCTACATTAAGCTTTACCGAACTTCAGCAGGTTTATACAGCAGCAGGAGGCAGCGGAACTGTAACCGTTAAATGGAATGTGAAAGCCGAAAACGGCTCCCCGAACGTAAAAATGGGGCAAGTGGCCAATACGGTGAAACTTGTCGTCAGCGCCGCAGGAATCAGCAATTTCACGCTGGTCAGCCCGATTGACAAGAGCATTCTCTTGTTCGACGGGTCAAAAGAAAACGATGCTTTTGCTTTCGACTGGAACAATGCCACCACAACTTCAGGCACGGTGAAATACAAATTTTATCTTGATGAAGCAGGAGGTGATTTTTCCAGTCCGTTACTGACCATTGATTCAGACACACAGGGAACGGTCAGTCAGGTATCGATGACACATGGCGCATGGAAGGCATTGCTCGAACAGAATAACATTGCCAAAGGTTCTTACAGTTGGACCGTAAAAGCAATCAGTACAGACCTGGAATGGATGAAAGAAGTATTCGATGTATATATTGATTTCGTCAACTGGAGAAAGCCAATATACATTGTTGGCGAAGCAACTTCCGTAGGATGGGATATTGGCAAGGCCTTGGAAATGAATTTCATTGCGCCCAATGTTTGGTCCGGGGTATTTGAACTAAAAGCCGGAAAAGAATTCAAATTCTTCCCCGAAAAAGGAAGCTGGGACAACGGAATTGGCTCCGACCGGTTCACCAACTTCATCGGATGCTCCGATAAGGGAGGAAACTTTGGCAACAGCGGAACAACCGACGGATACTATTTCGTGATCGTCGACCTGAATACAAAAACAATCACTGTTTCCGCCAGTCCGAAAATACTAGGTGGTTCGGTCGTTGCCGACTGGAATACAGAAAATGCAGTGCCAATGCAACATGTTGGTGGCGGTGTATTCGACACCTACCAATATATTACCGTTGATGGCTGGGGCTTTAAATTTGTTCCGATGAACAGCGGCTGGGACGGAGATTTTGGGGCCAGCAAAACTAAGGAAGGTTACCTTTCACAAACGGATGAAAATAATCTCACTGTTCCTGCAAACGGCTTCTACCGTGTTCGCGTCAACATGAATGATTTCTCATATTCAGTACTCGAAACCACCTGGGGAATAATCGGTGGAGCAACCTCGGGCGGATGGAGTGACGACACGAATATGACCCTGACCAGTGCGGTCAAGGGAGAATACAAGTGGACCGCAGATATTACGCTGGCTACCGGAGAAATTAAGTTCCGTGCCAACGATGGCTGGGATATTAACTTCGGAGACGACGGTGCCAATGGTTCGCTGGAATACGGAGGGGGAAACATTGCAGTAACTGCCGGAAATTACCACATCGAACTCATTTTAAATTCGGCTACCGGATTTACATACAAAATCACAGCTAATTAACCTTATAAAGTGATTCTGAAGGGTTGCCTGAACAAATCAGGCAACCCTTTTCCTTCGAAATTATTAGCCATGAAGATTCATTTTCTTTTCATATTATCCCTGTTCCTGATTTTTCAAACCGGAATTGCCCAGATTACTACGAATCCGGCATTACCAGTAGCATCACAAAAAGTAACCATCACCTTCGACTCGTCGAAAGACAGCAGACTGGGGCTTTTTGCAGGCGATTTATATGCCCACACAGGAGTAATTATTGAAGGAAAAACAGACTGGCAACATGTGATCGGCATCTGGAACAACAATGCTGTTCAGCCGAAACTAACGAACAAAGGCAACGGCATTTACGAGCTTGAAATTTCGCCAAGCGTCAATTCGTTTTACAACGTTGGGGCAACAGAAAAAGTCACCAAACTGGCTTTCGTTTTTCGCTCGTCCGACAGCTCAAAACAATCCAACGACCTGCTTGTAACTATTTATCAGGAAGGACTGATCGTCGGCATTACCAGTCCGAAAGAAAATTCAATCCTGAATAAAACACAGGCAACAACACTTTCTGCTACTGCGTCAGCAGAAGGAACAATTTCGTTATCAATTAACAACACTCAAATCGCACAAACCTCAGGAAAAGAAATTACCGCCAATTATACGTTTACAGAAGCCGGCAACCATTGGGTGATTGCAAGAATTATTTCCGGCACCGTATCCGCTTACGATTCCGTATCGGTTTATGTCCGTGAAAATACGGTTACTGCAAGCAAACCCGTCGGCTACAAAAAAGGCATTAATTACCTGTCGGATAATTCTGCTGCCCTTGTTTTATGGGCTCCTGAAAAAGAATTTGTGTATGCTATCGGAAATTTTAACGACTGGAAACTGGGCGAAACGTACCAGATGAAAAAAGACGGCAATTATTTCTGGCTCGAAATCAACGGATTGACAAAAAATCAGCAGTATCCATTCCAATATTATATCGATGGAAAAACGAAAGTTGCCGATCCCTATTGCGAACAAATTTCCGACCCGTCGAATGATAGTAATATTTCAGCAACAACCTATCCAGGATTGATTGCCTACCCAACAGGGAAAACAGAAGGCATTGCTTCAATCTTGCAAACCGGGCAAACACCGTATTCGTGGGAAATAACCAATTTCCAGGCGCCCGACAAAAAGAAACTGGTTATTTACGAACTTCTGATCCGCGATTTTACCAGCGAACACAGTTACAAAGCCGTCCGCGAAAAACTCGATTATCTGAAAGACCTCAACATCAACGTGCTCGAACTGATGCCCGTAAACGAATTCGAAGGCAATTCGAGCTGGGGATACAATCCCTCGTTTTATTTCGCTCCCGATAAATATTACGGGCCAAAAAATGAACTCAAAAAACTGGTCGACGAATGCCACAAACGCGGTATTGCCGTGGTTATCGATATGGTATTGAACCACAGCTATGGACAAAGTCCGTTGGCGAAAATGTACTGGGACGAAGAGAACAGTCGTCCGGCAGCCAATAATCCATGGTACAACCAGCAAAGCAATTTTCAGAACCCCGATGCACAATGGGGATACGATTTCAACCACGACAGCGAATATACCCGCCAACTGATCGATAGTATCAACAGTTTCTGGATGAGCGAGTACAAAGTTGATGGTTTCCGGTTCGACTTTACCAAAGGTTTCTCCAATACAACGTATGGTTCTTCAAGCTGGGGAAGCACGTACGACGCACCACGCATTGCCAACCTGAAACGGATGGCTGATGAAATACGGAAGCGCAAATCGGGCGCAATTATCATTTTCGAGCATCTGGCCGATAATTCAGAAGAAAAAGAACTGGCCAATTACGGAATTCTGCTGTGGGGCAATATGAATGGAAAATATTCGGAAGCGGCCATGGGCTATCACGACAACAGCAAATCGGAACTGAAAGATGCCCTTTATTCAGTCAAAGAATGGAATGAACCCAACCTGGTTGTCTACATGGAAAGCCACGACGAAGAACGCCTGATGTACAAAAACCTTCAGTACGGAAATTCCCTGGGAACTTACAACATCAAACAGTTGCCAACTGCACTCGACCGGATGGAACTGAACTCGGTGTTTTTTATTCCGCTTCCCGGCCCGAAAATGATCTGGCAATTCGGCGAACTGGGTTACGATTATTCCATTAATTCGAACGGAGGCAGGTTGAACGAAAAAACCATCCGCTGGGATTATGCAGAAGAAAAAAACCGCACTGACCTTTTCCGGGTCACGTCGCAACTAAACTACCTGAAACAAACGTATGCTGAATTTTCAGCGCCGGTTACCCAATACAACTTAACCAGTGAAATAAAAACCTACCAGATGGGATCGGATGAAAATTATATTGTTGCCGTAGGAAACTTTGGCCTTGCTGCAATGAATACAACAATCACATTCCCCAAAAACGGTACCTGGTACGACTATTTTGCCCGAAATAATTTCAGCGTAAGTACTTTAACTTTAAATATCAACCTGCAACCCGGTGAATTTAAGCTGTTCTCCAGCCGGGAAATGACAGGCCCTCACATTTCAACTTCAGCACAAAACATTGAAATTTCCCCTTCAAAAATAAAATTATTTCCCAATCCATGCGACCACGAATTATGTGTAACATCGGATGAAATCATTACCGCTTTCCAGGTTATAAACATAGATGGTAAGGTGATTTTAAGCTCTAACTCATACAAAAGGGAAATCAGGATCAACACGGAAAATATGACCCCCGGATTTTACATCTTCCGGGTACAAGACAGCAATAATAAAACTCTAAAGTTCATAAAAAAATAACCCGCTGCTCTTTTTCTTGTCTCAAAACCCGGCTTTCCCTTTATAAACCTCTGATTATCTTTAAAAACATATAAAAAGAAGGTAACCTTTTGGATACTTTTCGTATTAACTTATGAATTAAAACCAAGAGAGATGAAAAGGGAGATGATTTTGGTGATGTGGTTTTTAGCATCTTTTCAATTGGTTTTCGGACAGACGGAAGTTAGAAAACCGGCTGTCGAAATATTTATAAATGGAAAGATGTACCAGAACGGTAGTGAGATTACTGTTCAAAAAGGCCAAATGCTTGAAATTAAAGCATTGCAAAAAGGCGGCAGACGCGACTTCGTTAACTACCCCGATAATTACCTGAAAATAACCCCCGATGTGCAAGTTCTCAGCAGAGGGACAAACCGTCTTGTTTATACAGACAAAGGTGTCAGTTCGGAATGGAAATTGATCAGTGAAAATGCTCTTTTCTCATCCGATAACCACCTTGCCATAAAGAAGAACTCTTCTGCATCTAACGAGGCTGCCGTTCAAGTTGGGGTTGATGATTTTTCCAGGACTTATCTGAAGGTGAATCTCAACACGATCTGGCAATTTGCTGCGGGCGACGAGCAAAAACTGGAACGGAACAGCAGCGAAGCATTCATTTACCTGAATGTTGCCGGTTCGACCAGTACATGGTATGTATCGGAAAACATTCATGTGCAGGGAGCAAAAGACGACGGAGTAGCCCAGCGCCTGAATATTATCCAGAATAATTTCGATACGATCAAATATCATTTGATTCATTTGAATTATTCACTGGCACAGAAGGACATTCGCGATTTGCAGCTCAGCATCAATTCGCTGAATAGTTATTTACAGCAAGCAAAAGCAAGCAATCCGGCATTTAATACTGAAATCCATTTTGTGGGTTTGCCAAGCGACCGACCTATTTCCGACCTCGAAATTTTCGAAAAGCTACAGTCGGAGTGGGCAAGGTTAAGTACTTTTATTTCACAGCAGGCTCCGGTTATCAACGGAACTCCGGCAAATCCCGACAAGATGAAAGTGGCTATCCGCAAATACCTCGACTGGCAGTATACCCTTCCCGACAACTGGCTGATCGTTATGGGTATTTACCTGCCTCAGATAAATACCGATAATATTATGGTTCCCGCAGTTTTGCAGTCACTGGTCGAAGAAAATCAAAATAACCCTTCCTCCAGCGATCAAATGAAGGCTTTTTTAAGTCAACGGAATGAAAATATTGAAACAGAAACACAACAAATTTCACAAATAAAGAATAAACTTCAGGCTGTAAAATTATTCGACGGCATGCTTCGCAGTTACATTTCCTCTATTAATTGGGCTCAATGGGAGAACAACAGGGAGTTTGGCTTTGCGTATGCAAAATAAAATAATGCCCGGAATAAATTGTTCCGGGCATTATTTTTTATACTGACGTATCTTCTGTCAAAAAAACCTGCGTTCCGAGAGATATTCGTAAACAGTGGTATTCATCAGCATCAGTAAAAATAAAAATACCAGGTTTTCAACCGGCATCATCCAGAAACGAACGTTCAGCACCTGCTCCTGATGATATTCAATCGCCAGGTTCCAGCTTAATATTCCGCTCAGTAAAAAATAAGGAACAAGCACCACCAGATAACTCAGAAAAAAATGAGTCAGGTGAGATTTAAACTGCATCCTGAAAATCGTGTATCCTAAATACACAGCAGTTAAAAGTGAACAATAGAAAGTATAAACCTGAACGCAGTATATATACGCGGCAATGGCAAGCCCAACCACCATAAGCAGGCCGATTGCAGTAAAAGCATTGTTCCAGTCCAATGCACTGAAACGGGCTTTTATTACTTCGTAAATCACCAACCCGGAACAAGGAATTATCAGGTAAAACAGCCATTGCTCCAATGGCAGACCTTTATAAAAAATCCCCAGTGTAAAGTCTGCATCATAACTCCATACACCTGCTTCGGTAAACCGGATATCCCACAATAAAAATAGGAATCCGGAAATCAAAATAGCAGGTACGGCATATCTCAACTTTTTTCGAAAATCGCATTTCCCGGTTATAATAAAGAAAAGAGGAACAATAAATATCAGGATTAAAATAATCAGAAAAATATAATTCTTCATCTGCATAACAGCCTGTTTAAAATTGAAGCCCGAAAGTAGCTAAAATACCGGAAGCTTTTATAATGGATAATAAATGTTGGTTACCCATTTCCCCGGGTCGGGCTCGGTTCCCGGATCGGTAAGATAAACTTCGACAGGCCCGCCGGTAACAGAAAACCCATGTCTGGTAATCCACTCCTGAACGACCGTATGAGTTGCTTCAAGAGTTTCGTAATTGCCCACATGAATGCCAAAAACATATTTCCCGGCCACCCTCTTGCTATACGTAATTTCCGGGGTTGAATCAAATCCTGTGTTCACAGGGAGGCCACATTCTATTTCCATTTCGCCTTCGCTCATCGAATGGTAAATCGTAAAAGGCATATCGGTTACTGAAATCCCGTTTTTCTGAAGAAACCCACTTATTTTCGAGTACATCATTCCCATTTCGGCTCCAATATTTTCCCATTTTACAGTCTTTTTCATTCCGGCATAAACAACTTCCGGCAACGATACAATTTCAACTACAGGGCGTTGCTCCCCGATAATGGATTTACTGAGCGTATTCAGGTTGGCAAGTCCCTTCTCAAAATCAGGTCCCATCATTTTATCGAACATCAACCCCATCCAGCGGGCCAGCGGATTATTGCCCAGGTGGGTATCGAAAGCCCAGATCACTGCCGTTTTACCACTATCTTCCTTAAACAGGAAATAGCCGGTAGCCAGGCCTCCTTTCATGAAATCCATGCTGACAACAATCGAATCGTAGGGAAGCGACCGGGTAATATACAATTTACCGTTGCCAACCTGTTGGTTTGCATTGTTCCAGTGGTAGCCGGACTCCTGTCCTACTCCTCCGTTGATGTATTCAACTTTCATTTCAGGATCAATCTGGTTCCATGTTGCCCACTTGCCCCAGCAATGTAAATCGTTTACCTGGTTAAAAACAATCCGCGCGGGAGCATCTATTGTTGCAGTTCGTTCAACATGTACTTTTTCAGGAAGTAAAAACGCAGCCGCAGACAAGATTATCACTGCCCCAATGAACACCAGTATTGTTTTCCAAAATACTTTCATAATGATCGGTTATTAAATTGAACTACTATTCCAGTCAAAATAAATATACAAATAAGATTTTCAAAAGCAAACAGCATTAATGACTACGAAGCTATCATCCTAAACTATATGTAGTTACCGACTGCAAAGCGCTTTCCTCTTGAACTGCACTGAAGCTATTGTGAGCCGGAAACTTTGCAATCAGCACAAAATCCAATAATTAAAATATGGTTTTATTGATTACGGCATTTTATTTTCTTCCAGATAGTTCTGAAATCCATTGGATATATTTTTTATTAATAGTGCCATGCGTTTCCATAAACCAACGAAACACCTCGACTGTATCTTTCATTTCTTGATCCTTTATAAGTAATTGAGAAAGAGATTTTGGATGCGTAATATCATTTCTTCTTGTTGCTAACATGATTAATGTTTGAAATTTATTATCGCCATAATCTGGAAGTCCCATGCCAAGCATACTTGAGAATGTATTGAGTGTAAATTTTAGGGAAGAATCAAATCTTTGATATTCATCTTTGGTTTTTACTTTGCCTTGATTGTCCAAAAAAACTTTTTTTTCATTTAAAATTACCAACTCTTCCCAAGTCAGTTGAATACCTTGTGGACTATCAATAGTGAGTTTTATTTTTATCAATTCTTTTGTTACATACAAATAAGTTTCAATAATTGAAAACACACATCTAATAAATAATCGCCGATAAAATTGATCATTTATTCTCTCTATAGATAAAAAATCTTCTAGTCTTTTTAATTCTGTAATAGTCGATTGCCACAACCTCATTGTTTCTTCAAGATGCTTCTTTGTCACTAAGTGCATATCCATAATTGATATTCTAAAGTGTCCATTAATATAACTGCTATCTCAGAATAGTAAATATTTCAAAACGGCAATTTTCCAAGATCAACGTTTCCTCCGCTCAGGATAATCCCCACTCTTTTGCCTTTCACATCCACTTTATTTTCGAGGATGGCAGCTAATGGAACAGCAGACGACGGTTCAATGATAATTTTCATCCGTTCCCAAACCATCCGCATGGCGGCAACAATATTTTCTTCTGAAACGGTCACAATATCGTCCACCCGATTCACGACGATTTCGAAGGTGAGTTCGCCCAGCGAAGTGAGCAGGCCATCGGCAATAGTTTTCGGGTTGACAGACGGAAGCCGTTGTTTTTGGTGAAACGAACGAAAAGCATCGTCGGCGCCCGCCGGTTCGGCAGCAATCACGTTAGCACCGGGTAACAATGCTTTTGTACTGATGGCTGTTCCGCTCAACAACCCGCCACCACCTACCGGGCACATTACCATATCAAAAGGTCCGGCATCTTCAATCAGTTCCCGGGCGGCAGTTCCCTGTCCGCAAATCACATTGAAATAGTTGTACGGGTGAATCTCGGTTGCCCCGGTTTTTGCCGCAATTTTCCGCAGTGTCGATTCGCGCGCTCCCTGCGTTGGCTTGCAAAAAGTGATTTGGGCGCCATAACCGGCCACTGCTTTCTTTTTTATTTCCGGTGCATTTTCAGGCATTACAATATATGCAGCGATTCCGCGCATTTGAGCAGCCAACGCAAGTGCGGCCGCATGGTTTCCCGACGAATGGGTGCAAACGCCATTTCGCGCTTCATCTTCAGAAAGCGAAAAAACTGAATTACAAGCTCCCCGGAATTTAAAAGCGCCGACTTTCTGAAAGTTTTCACACTTAAAAAACAGTTCGGCCCCAACAATCTGGTTGATGCTTTTTGAAGTTAAAACCGGCGTGCGGTGGATGTATGGTTCAATCAGCCGATGTGCCTTTTCAATATCAGCAAACTGCGGAACCTGCATGATTATTCCAGAATGAGTTGGAAGTTTTTAGCGCTTAAAAACTGGCCAAACGTAAAAAAAGCCCGGTCAATTTTACGCAAAGGAATTCCGTTCAGAGTTTCAATGAATGGCAGATAATCTTCAAAATAGAACTGTTCCTTACTTTTTTCTGAAATCGTGTTGGTGATTTTCCGGTGTTCACGAGTATGTATAAAATTGAAACAGCGATGGATATTCTGATCGTAGATTGGGTATTTCTGAGGTTTGATGATGTGCAACAGAAATATTCTCCAAACGAATGACAACTCTTCAAACTCCAGGAGAAATGCACTGATATCAATCTTTTGCGATTTCTTCAACTGATTGATTGTATCGATTTTTGCTATTACTTTTTTATTCAGAGAACCCAATTTTGCTCCGCTCAGCGACATCCCGTTTTTCCATTCATACAGGTCGTTTATATCCTTTTCCGTGAATTGCGGCTGGTCTATTTTGGCATACAATTCCTCTTTCGGGTAATTATAAAATTTACTCCAGAAGTTGATAAACTGGGGCAGAGAAGCTTGCTCATTTTGCAGAATTGAAAGATTCAGGTTCATGATAACTTTTTGTGTAAAGTAAATCGATTTTTTTCAATTCCGGAATTGGGTTAACCAGTAATTTTTCAAAAAGAAGCGTCTCCTTTCAATAAATTAACATAACCCGCTATTCGACCTTTTTTAGTATCTCTTCTGTAATCCTAAAATTTGATTGATAAAACGACTTTTCCGACAGCCTTTTTATCTTTTTGAGCCCGTAGTACCACATGAAAATCACAAACGGGATGAACAACAGAAGAAGAAACGGGCTTCCCGACATCAGGATAAAATCGTAAATGCCATGCAAAAGCACCGGATACAGAAGGGCCGCGCCGATCAGTCTTTTCTTAAACTGAGGATAAAATTTTGCCAACCCGATATAAAACCCCATGGTCACTCCGAAAAGAAAATGAGCCGGAACGGCTGTCAGGGCGCGTACCAACCCGGTTTCCAGTCCGTAGTCGAATACGTACATCACATTCTCGATAGCGGCAAAACCCATCGATACAAATACTGCATATACAATCCCATCGAATTTTTCATTGAAATCGAGATGTTTCCAAACCAGCCAGTACAAAAAGATCAGCTTGAAAAACTCTTCGGTAGTGGCAGCTACCACGAACGATTGCCAAAATACAGCAAATGTACCGTAAAAAAAGTTCATGAATTCGGAAAGAAGAGCTTCGACCAACAGGATGGGCAAAACACTCAGCCCGCCCATTGCAAAGGCGGCAATCAACAGTTTGACCGATTCTTTTTCGTACCGGTCGCGGTGATACATAAACAGCAAAAGAGATGCAACCGGAGCAAGGGCCAGGATCAGCAGGTTCATTCAGTAACTATTAAATTTTCCGTATTAGTTCTTTCAGAATCAGGGTCATGTTGGGTTCAGCTTTCATTGCTATTGCCTGCACTTCTTCGTGCGAAATTTCCACGATTTGCCCGGGCACACCACTATCGGTAATAATTGAAATGCCAAATACGGTCATTCCCATGTGCCGCGCAACAATTACTTCCGGCACGGTCGACATACCAACGGCATCGGCTCCCAGCAGACGGAACATTTTATACTCGGCCGGGGTTTCGTAGGTCGGGCCCGAAACGCCCACATACACGCCTTCTTTTACCTGAATATTATTCTGAAGAGCAATCAGTTTGGCCCGTCCTCGCAACTGTTCGTCGTAGGTTTTGCTCATGTCGGGAAAGCGGGGACCCAGTTCATCCATATTTTTGCCCCGCAACGGATGTTCCGGGAACATGTTGATATGGTCTGTAATGATCATGATGTCGCCCACTTTGTAGTCAGGGTTCAGTCCGCCGCTGGCATTCGACACAAACAAATTATTGACGCCCAGCATTTTCAACACCCGTACCGGAAAAGTTACTTCTTTCATCGGGTACCCTTCGTAAAAATGAAACCTTCCCTGCAACGCAATTACATTTTTACCGGCCAGTTTGCCAATGATCATCTTCCCGGAATGCCCGTCGACAGTGGAAACCGGAAAGTTTGGGATTTCAGCAAACGGGATTGCTTTTTCTATTTCAATTTCGTTTACCAGTCCGCCCAATCCCGAGCCCAGAATAATGGCTGCATTAATGGGGGCGCTGGTCTTTTCTTTTATAAAGTTCGCGGTTGCTCTTATTTTCTCTAACATAGTCAAGTATTTTTTTGTCAAAACTTTTCCCCTCGCTGTCGAGGAACTTTATTTTTATGGGTATGTAAAACAAATTCGATTTCAGCATATCAGGCATATCGGCAATTCCTTTCAGACGGGTTGCATCCTTTTCAGTCGTCACAATAAGCTTGTTTTTTCCGGATATTTTCACAAAAGTTTCTTCTATTTTCAGCAGGTCGTTTCCACCAAAGGAATGATGGTCGGGAAACCGGATTTCTTCCACATGTTCGGCCAGCGACGATACAAACGTTTTAAATGGTTCGGGTTGTGCAATGCCGGTAACCATCAAAACCGACAAACCTATTCTCCCGGGAATTTGTACCAAAGCTACATTTTCCGGAAAAACAGGAGTCAGCAAACCATATTCCATCGCCGTAAAATAAAGGTTCTGGTACGGCCTGAGGTTCACGCTCTGCATGATAATTCGCCGGGTGATGGGTTTCACTTCGCGCGGACATTTGGTATAAATAATCATACTGGCGCGGCGCACCTGTGTTTTTCCTTCGCGCAACCGTCCATACGGGAGCAATTTGTCTTCGGTAATCGGCCGGTTCGAATCGACCAGCAAAATGTTGATGCCGGGAGTAACGCTGCGGTGCTGAAAAGCATCGTCAAGCAAGATCACATCCGGTTGTTTTTCTTCATTCAGACGAATAATCTCTTCGATACCGTGTACCCTTTTTTCATCGACATACACTCCTGTCTCAGGAAATTTATTTTTTATCTGCAACGGTTCATCACCCGATTCTTCCACCGTTGAACCGATTGTTACTTCGCGAAACCCTTTTGTTTTGCGTTTGTAGCCCCTGCTCAAAACCACCACGTTGAATTCGTTTTTCAACAAAGTAATCAGGTATTCAATGTGCGGGGTTTTCCCGGTACCGCCAACCGTAATATTGCCTACTGAAATAACAGGAATGTCAAATTCTGTTGATTCCAGTATTTTCAGATCGTACATGCGGTTCCGGAAATACATTCCAATTCCGTAGAAGAAAGACATGAAATATAACAGCAATTTCAGCATTTATTTCTTTTTAAACAGAATTACTAAATTAGGAATTATGGTTCAAATAAGCAGCCATTTTATATACAAAAGGCGAAACCGGGGTAAATTGTTTTCAATAAAAGACGGATGCAATACAAAAAGGGGCTAAAATCAAGCCCCTTTAAATAAATTGGTATAGGTTAGTTTCCGTCAAAAGTTTTAACGGATCATTGCGCAGCACGAAAAATCTTCGTGCTACTACTTCAAAAAATGCGTTATTGTTTCTTTTCTGCTGTCAAATCCATAAGCCCTTCCGGAGAATTCACCTTGCCTGTAATTTTACCGTCAACCAATTTGCCTGAAAAAGTTACCGGATTCGACTCAATTTCAACCCCAAACGAAATAGTTTCTTTTTCAATCTTTACATTTTTGGCTTTTAATTCTGTGCCGCTCATGAATTTTATGGTCACTGTGGCTTTTCCGTCCGTTTCCCCGAGAATCAGCTTTCCGGCACTGTATTCGTAGGGTGCAGCGGGTACTTTATATTCCCAGATACCTTTCGGATTTTCTGTTCCTGAAGCGGCTGCATGGTTCACCATCAATGTTGCACAAAAGGCAACCAAAAAAAACATCATCAACTTTCTCATTTTTCTGAATTTTTAATCTTGTTTTTAATTGAATTCTGACTTTCAGACATTTATTGGCCTATTGAAAATCATAAAACAAAGATCATATTTCAAAAGGAACCATCAAAATGAAAGGGACGAAAGGGCGTATTTTGGGGCGAATAGCAACCGGTAATCTTCAGGATTTGGTGAATGACCGGAATCCGGGGTAAAACTTTCGCGATACGGGAATAAATTTTTCAAGCCCTGACAATTTCACCCGGCATTGCGATTTTCCGTAGTCCACAAATTCGATTTTTTGCAGGTTGACCATGAACGAACGGTGACAACGTTTGAACGATGAGTTTTCAAATTGCTTTTCAATGCTTTTCATCGAATTGCGCAGAATCTGCTTTTCCGGCTTACTGCCGTTCAGATAATATACAAACACATAATTATCGGCCGACTCCAGATAAAGTATTTGATCCGCAGTAACCGAAAAACGAACGGCTCCCTTTTCATCCGGAAAATCGATCAAATCGGTAATCCCGAAACCTGTTTTCCCGGCTTCCTGTTGCAACTGGTTCATTTTTGTTTTCTGAATAATTTGGGAGAGAAATAAAAGAACCAGCGAGTACGGAATGACGATGCCCAGCAAAGTATATTTAAAACTGTCGGGAATATCTTTCAGAAAGCGGTTCATGCTGATATCCCAACTCGATTGGTAAAAGATGAAAAACGCCGCCATCAGAAATAATTCACCGGCAACCCAAAGAGCAAAGGTCCAAACCCGGAAATGCCGGGGGCCGAATAAGTTCCGCACTCCAAACTGGGAAATGAGCAAAACCATACCGGCAATGATGCCGAAGCCCGAAAGCCGCATAAACTCATCGAAACCCGAATCCTTGTTCCACCGGTTGATATTGAAAGGAATAAAAACATTGATGAAGAAAACTCCAAATGCGAAGCTAAAAAGAATGAGAATCCAGCGATGGCGCGGACGATCGAGAAAAGGGAAAGGCCTGTTTAAAAATTCCCGGATGTTCATTTTGAAGCTTGATTTCGTGCTCCTAAAATACAAATTCGGCAGCAATCCGGGAAAACGGAAATCAATTGGATGGAAAATATTATTTTCCGGTGCAGAAAATCTATCTTTCCAGTTTCAGATTGTCGGCAGCATACACCAGTTGTTCGTACCATTCGCTGCCGTACCGGCGGATCAGCGGTTCGCGAAGAAACTTGTACAAAGGCAGTTTTTCACTGGCGCCACATTCGCGGCCAGGCTTGCAAATATCGAGTTTCTGATAGTTCACCGCATCGAAGTGCCGGTATTCGTTGATCCGGA
The DNA here is from genome assembly GCA_003506435.1 of Prolixibacteraceae bacterium. Classification (GTDB taxonomy): domain Bacteria; phylum Bacteroidota; class Bacteroidia; order Bacteroidales; family Prolixibacteraceae; genus GWE2-42-39. Next base: position 13,849 of record DOAQ01000028.1, on the reverse strand, counting down.
TGGGAAACAAGTGACAGGAAAGCGGCTTGCGAAAAGTAATCTCTCCGTTGAAATATGCTTTCTCAATGGCGCATTTCAGGATGCCTTTTTCGTCGGTAAACGTGTAGGCGCACTGGCGGTTATTGACCAGCGGGGTCACCCGGTCTCCGTCGGAATCAATCACCGAAAAACCTTGTTTATCAACTTCTTTTTTGTGGTTCTCCGGAATGTATTTCTCAAATACAGGATAGTTCTGCTCAATTTCGATAGCTTCCTCATCGGTTAGCGGCGCACCGGAATCACCCTCAACACAACAGGCGCCCTTGCATTTCAGAAGGTCGCATAAAAAATGTTTGTCCAGAATGTCGAGGCTTACAATAGCGCGTCCGATTTCGAGCATGGTAAATAAATAGAAACCCTGACAGGTTTTTGAAACCTGTCAGGGTTATGTGGTGTATTATTTTTCAATCAAAATTTTTCCGGTCATTTCAGCCGGGATTTCCAATCCCATCAACGTTAAAAGCGTTGGCGCAACATCGGCAAGAACGCCGTTGCTGATTTTTGCATTTTTGTTATCGCTCACGTAAATGCACGGAACCGGGTTCAGCGAATGAGCCGTATTGGGCGAACCATCTTCGTTCACTGCATTGTCGGCATTCCCATGATCGGCAATGATCAGCACTTCGTAACCATTGGCACGGGCAGCTTCCACCACTTCTTTTGCACACTGGTCAACCGCACTGATAGCTTTGTAAATGGCTTCGTAAACGCCGGTGTGACCAACCATGTCGCCATTGGCAAAGTTCAGACAAACAAAGTCAACTTCTCCTTTTTTCAGTTCAGCTACAATGGCGTCTTTCACCAACGGGGCCGACATTTCAGGTTGAAAATCGTAGGTCGGTACTTTTGGCGACTGAATCAGGATGCGGCTTTCGCCCGGAAATTCTTCTTCGCGGCCACCGCTGAAAAAGAAAGTCACGTGCGCATATTTTTCAGTTTCGGCAATGCGGATTTGTTTCAGGCCTGCTTTCGAAACAATTTCGCCCATCGTATTGGTTGGGTTTTCCTTGTCGAAAATCACATTGATACCTTTGAAATCGGCCTTGTAATTGGTCATGGTGTACCATTTCAGATTCATGGTGTGCATACCAAATTCGGGAAGGTCTTTTTGTGTAAAGGCAATAGTTGTCTGGCGCAGACGGTCGGTACGGAAGTTAAAACAGATCACTACATCGCCTTCTTCGATAGTAGCAAGCGGCTGTCCTTTTTCGTCAACCATGACGATGGGTTTCAAAAATTCGTCGGTAACTCCTGCGTCGTACGAAGCTTTTACAGTTGCCAGCAGGTCGGTCGATTTTTCACCGACGCCGTGAGTGTACATATCGTAGGCCAGTTTCAGACGGTCGTAATTTTTATCACGGTCCATTCCGAAATAACGACCGATAATGGAAGCAAATTTACCGTTGGTCGGCTTCAGCGCTTCGAGGTCGGCTTCGAGGAACCCGTAACCCGAACGCGGGTCAGTATCGCGGCCATCGGTCAAACCGTGAATGAAAATATTGTCCAGTCCCATATCGGTACCAATCTGGCAAAGCGCCACCATGTGCGAGCTCAGTGCATGAACCCCGCCAGGGCCGATCAAACCAATCAGGTGAACTTTTTTATTGTTTTCTTTTGCATACGTATATGCTTCAACAATTTTCGGATTGCTCCACATAGTTTTTTCGCGAATAGCCTTGGTAATTTTCACCATATCCTGGTAAAGCACACGGCCTGCGCCAATATTCAGGTGACCAACTTCCGAGTTGCCCATTTGTCCGTCGGGCAAACCTACGTTTTCGCCACAGGTCAGCAGTTGCGAATTCGGATATTCTTTCATCAGCGAATCTATGAACGGAGTGGGCGCCGTTGCAATCACGTCGCGTTCCGAACCGTCGCCAATTCCCCAGCCGTCGAGGATCATTAATATTGCTTTTTTTGTGTCTGCCATAATATATGTTGTATTATAATTTTTACTTAACCGGACACAAAAGTATTCTTTTTTTCAGAATGAACAGAAATACGGATTATCGCCAACTCTCAGATTTAAAAAATAATTGATGTGTTTTGACTTTTTGTCTGTAATTCATACATTTATTAAAAAATCAATCAATATGAAGAATAAGTCTTTCAATTGGCTCTACAATACAGGAGCATTCCTTGTTTTGGCAAGCGCTATTTTTAAAATTCAACATTGGCCATATAGCTCAATATTGTTTATTGTAGGCTTTTTTACCGGTATTTTTGGTTTTGAAATGGAAATACGAAGGTTAAAAAAGAAAATAAAAGAATTGGAAGCAGATCAAAAATAATTATCCACTTTGCCGCAATTTACTATCTTTGCCGCAAATACATTTCTAAATTCACTGGATGTTTGTTTAATTTTACTGTCCGCATTTTATGATTCTCATTGCTGAAAACTCAATTTAGCAGCGGGCAGTATTTGTATTCCCTAATTTTTATTTTAATTTTTAAAACAATTCATCATGACACAAGAAGAATTATTCTATTCTATTTTCGAAAATATTCCCCGCCAGGGGCCCGGAACCAAAGCATCAACTTTAAAAGCTTTTTCAGCTATAAAAACATTGCCACAGGATGCACAGATTCTGGATATTGGCTGCGGAAAAGGGGTGCAAACATTTGATTTGGCTGAAGTAACAAACGGAACGATTACAGCAGTTGACAACCATCCGTTTTTTGTTGATTTTCTAAACCAAAAAGCATCCGGATTGAACCTGCAAAATCGGGTAACAGCAATGTTTGCCGACATGAACGACCTGCCTTTTGCTGAAAAACAGTTCGATCTGATTTGGGCCGAAGGGTCAATTTTTATCACAGGTTTTGAAAACGGATTGAAAAACTGGGCAAAATTTCTGAAAGACGACGGCTATATGGTCGTGTCGGAAGCGGCCTGGTTTCACAACAATCCGCCGGAAGAAATCGCTGGTTTCTGGAATGCAGTTTATCCTGACATTATGAGCATGGAAGAGCAGCAGAAATTAATTGAGACCTGTGGCTACCAAATTATCGATTTGTTTCAGCTTCCCAAAGAAGGTTGGCTGGACGAATATTACGCATTTATGGAGCCACTGCTTGAAAGTGCCCGGAATGAATACTGCAACGAACCGGAATTGGCGGGATTACTGAATGTCCTGCAAACCGAAATCGACATGTACAAAAAGTATGGCGATTATTACGGGTATGCTTTTTATGTGATGAAAAAATAGTATGAAAGCCGGGTGGCGCAATTTCTAACCGCGCTTTTGGGTGTGGCGATTTTTTAATCGCCATCTATATCCTGCGATTAAAATCGCAGCACCCTCTTCACCCGATCAATCCCAGCCGGGCAGCATGTTGCACGGCTTCAGTAGTATTGCTGACCGATAGTTTTTCGAGGATGCGCTGGCGGTGTGTGTTTACCGTGTTCACCGAGATAAACAATTGGTCAGCAATTTGCTTGCTGATCAGACCCTGTGCCAGCAGTTGCAGTATTTCCTGCTCGCGCAGGCTCAGGTTGGTTTCCATATTTTCTTTCGGAAAATTGTAAAACTCACCGGTTTTTAAATTCACCAGCCGGTAGCGGCACAGGTTTTTTATATCCTGGTCAGGCGACAAATCCAGTACGCTCAGCGATAGCCAGACATTATCACCGGCGTCCAGTTCCAGCAATTTATGTTGTTCAATCACTCGTACAAACGAGCCGTCTTTCCCTTTGGTACGGTAGTCCATCACCATTTTATAATGTCCCATATTCTGGCGATCTTCTTTTTTAACTTTCAATATCAGGCTGAAGAATTGAGACGACACCCGGTTCAAATGTTCCAAATCTTCGGGGTGCATCCGGCTATCAATATAGACGCTACCGGGTTTTCCGGCTTCTGCCAAATTCCATCCAAGCATATCTTCAAAAGTCGATGAGATATAAACATGCTGCATTTTTGCCAGATCGAAAATCGAAATGGCGCTGTTGTGTACCGATTTGATCGACTCCAGAAATTCAATATGCCGGTCAAGGATTGTGTAATCCAATTTGCTTTTATCAAATTCCTGCATGTACCACGGACGTTCTTCCTGCGTTTTACTCATAATACTGATTTTTCAGTATTGCCAAAAATAGTCCTTCAACTGATCTTTGACAAAACAATTATTTGAAAACAATTAAACGATGATCAGAAAACTTTTATTGGCTGAAGTGCTGTTATTTTATTTTACAGCGATAGTACATGCACAAAATGCCGGGCAGGTAATCAAAGGAAAAGTAACCGATGTGGTTACAGAAACGCCTCTCCCCGGGGCAACGGTTGTTATTCAGGAAAGCGACCCGCAAATTGGTACCATCACCGACGAGAACGGCGATTTCCGTTTGTGGAACATCAAGCCGGGCAGATACAATATCACGATACGTTTTATCGGGTACGAAAATTATATTTTTCGTGAAATCCTGGTCGGTTCGGGAAAAGAAGTCATACTGAATGCCGGATTGAAAGAATTGACTGAGCAGTTGGACGAAGTGAAAATCGTGGCCCGCACTTCGAAAGAAAAGCCCATCAATACCATGGCGACTATCAGCGCCCGGCAGTTGAGCGTAGAAGAAGCCAACCGTTATGCAGGTGGTTACGACGATCCGGCACGACTGGCCGGTTCGTTTGCCGGAGTGGCTTCCGAAATTGGCAACAACGGAATCATCATCCGGGGAAATTCGCCCCGTAATTTACTTTGGAAAATGGAAGGCGTTGAAATCTCGAACCCCACCCATTTTGCCAATGTGATTGCTTTCGGGGCAGGTGGCATCACTGCGCTTTCGAGCCAGATGCTGGCCAATTCTGATTTTTTTACGGGCGCTTTTCCGGCAGAATACGGGAACGCACTTTCAGGAGTGTTCGATATCCGCATGCGCACCGGAAATAAAGACAACTACGAACACACGTTCCAGGCCGGAATCATTGGTATTGATTTCGCTTCGGAAGGCCCGCTTGCGAAAGGCGGCAATGCTTCGTACCTGTTCAATTACCGGTATTCAACCTACGGTTTGCTGGGTTCGTTGATTCCTGAAGAAGCCGGAAAAATCGGGTATCAGGACTTTTCATTTAAGCTGAATTTTCCGACGAAAAATACCGGGACATTTTCGCTGTGGGGCATCGGCGCCATTGATACACAAAAGCGCGACCCGTTTACCAATCCGGACGAATGGGAAAAACCATCAGACAAGGAAGGCTACAAACTCAATTTGTCGACCGGCGCGCTTGGGCTGAGCCACAAACTGCTTTTCGGTGCAAAAACGTATTTGCACACCACCCTTGCCATGTCGGGAAACGGCATTGAAACGGAATATGACGAATTAGATGACGATCTGCAATTACATGATCGCGAACGGGTGAACAACAACACCTGGAAATACACGATGACCAGTTCGCTGAACCACAAATTCGGTCCGAAACACAACAACAAAACCGGATTCATTTACAACCTGCATTATTACAATGTAGATAACCGCGAAGCAGAAGTTTTAGGCGATCCGTTGTTCGTATATGCCGATGAAACCGGGAACACGTCAACCTTTCAGGCTTTTTCGCAGTCGAATATTCAAATGAGCAATAAACTGGAATTGAACCTCGGCCTGCATACTCACTTTTTCGGATTAACCGACGAACTGAGCGTCGAACCGAGGCTGGGAATGAAATGGCAACTGAATCCCAATCAATCGGTTGGTCTGGCTTACGGGTTGAATAGTCACCTCGAAATGATCGGATTCTACCTGTCCCGGCAGGAAACCGAAAACGGGGTCATTCAGCCAAACCGGAATTTAAAACTTACCAAAGCGCACCATTTCGGACTGGCTTATGACCTGAACATCAACAAAAACACCCGCCTAAAAGTGGAACCATATTATCAGTATTTATTCGATGTGCCGGTGGTTCCAAACAGCTATTTTTCGCTTCAAAATCTCGAACTGGACTGGTTTTTCAACGAAACACTGGTAAACGACGGAACGGGAACCAACATCGGGATTGACTTCACACTGGAACGCTTTCTGAATAAAGGTTTTTATTATCTGGCAACGGCATCTTTTTTCGACTCGAAATACAAAGGCGGCGACGGAATTGAACGGAACAGTTTATACAACAAGAATTTCATCATCAACCTGCTGGCCGGGAAAGAATGGATTATTGGCAAAAACAAAACCAATATTTTGGGTATCAACGCGAGGTTGAGCATTTTGGGCGGCGACCGCTACATCCCGGTTCTGGAAGATGAATCGCTGGCTGCGGGCAAAATAGTTTACAATTACGATCATGCCTACGAACCACGCGAAAATGTTGCAAAGGTGCTTTCCTTTAGTGTTTCGTACCGGAAAAACAAACCAAAATATGCCAGCATCTGGTCGTTTCATTTGCTGAACGCGCTGGGACAAGAGGAGTACCGGGATTATGAATTCAACCTGAAAACCGGCGCTCTGGAAAAACAATTCGATTTAATTGTTGTGCCAAACATCAGCTATAAAATTGAATTCTAACACATGAAGCTGTCCAAAAAGTCTGAAATAGAGTCATCCCGAACTCGTTTCGGGATCCCATCTTTCTAATAATCAGCCCCTGAAATATCCCGAAAATTCGAGGCAGGGTGACGCGAATTACGGATTTTAGAACTTTTTGGACAGCTTCATAAATCAGCTTTATTTACTTGATTTCAATTTTGGCAATCAATCCATTATGACCACATGCAAAACCTAATTTCGAGTTGATAAATTCCATGGCCGTTAAATATCCACCTTCCGGAACGGCATAGTCTTTGATCCAGTTTTTCCCGCCATCAAGCGAGTGATAAATTGATTCTGGCGTTTTAAGTACAATTTTATTGGAATCAATAAAATAGCAATTAACATACCGGTCGGGGATATCGGAAGAAACCAGTGTCCAGTTTTTTCCGCCATCGGTTGTTTTCCACATTTCCTTGTCGAAATTGAACACAAACCCGTTGTTTTCGTCCATGAAATGGAATGCCGTGATCTGGCTCATATCCATGTTCAGGTTTTCCCAGTTATTTCCGCCATCCTTTGTTTTCACGATGGTTCCCACGGAACCTCCATCGTGTGTTTTCCCACCGGCGCAAAATCCGATGTTGTTATTTACAAATTCAATTGCATTATACACAATTGCATAGTAATTCTCGTCTTTCGACGAATCAAAGACAAGTGTCCAGGTCGTTCCGCCATCCGTTGTTTTCATGATTCCATTTTTGGCAATGAACCCGGTTTGCGAACTCAGAAACCGGATATCAAAAATGCCCGATCCCTGATCGTCAAGTCCGGCGGTGGTCCAGTTTGCTCCGCCATCGCCTGACCGATACAACTCGTTTCGTGCGGTAAATATCTGGTTATCGCTAAATGCATCAATACAATGCAGGCTTGGGGTTATCCCGGATTTCAACGACGACCATGTTGCTCCGCCATCGCCGGTTTTGAACAATATCCCCATCTCGCCACAGGCATATCCTACCTGTCCCGATCCAAACGATATATCTGTAAATGCCTTATCCGTATCAACCTTTATTGTGGAAACGGAAACAGATTGGAAATTAAAATCTTCATCCTCTTTATCGCACGCAAATACCGCCAGTGCGATAATCAAAATAAGTAATGTTTTCATGTTCAATTTTTAAATTATTATTCCTGTTTTCTACTGTTTTTGAACTTTCATTGGATAGCAACAAAGATGGAAGTACCGGAAAATGGTTGCGCAATATGGATTTTTATTTCCCTGCGCAACGAATTTAAATTTTGTTCGTCATATATGTGTCCGAAACAAAAACCTGAAAATGAAACCAATATCTGCCAAATCATTTCTTGTCGCCTTTGCGCTGTTTTTTGCATTTGCGTGTTCAAACAACGAAGACAATAGTGAGCCTCTGGAATTGTCTGAAAACGAGTTTACCGTTCAACCTGAAAAACCTTCAAAAGCCGATGAAATATCGGTTATTACCTGCGATTGCGCATACAATCAACTGGCCTATATAAAAAGAGACGGATTCACTATTGAACTGATCAAGCATTTCAATAGTATGATGAAACAACCTTGCGTACTAAAACTCGATACGATAAAACTTGGTAAGCTGGCCGCTGGCACCTACCAGCTAAAATTGATAATTGTCGACACTTCAACGATGATACTCCCGGCTGACAGTATTTTCCATACGGAGGAACAACAATTGGTGGTCGTTAACTAAACATCTGGATCATACGCTTTTATTTTCGGAGGTTACCTCCCGATATGTTCGGTTTATTATTGAAATCCGGATTTGCTGTTTTTGATGGATTTCCGGATTCCGTTTTATTCGGCCAGTATATGCAATTTTCTACATGTTTTCATGTTCAATCTCCTGAGAATCACATTTGTTTATCTTCCGTTAATTATCCTGAAAAATTGATCTTTTTCAGTTTTGCTTTATTAAAATAGAGTATTTTTGCACCCTGATTTTCTTAACAGTTACATTATGGCAGAAAAATATAATCAACTTTTTAATGAATTTCCTCCGGTGAGTACTCAGGAATGGATGGATAAAATTACCGCCGACCTGAAAGGAGCCGATTTCAACAAGAAATTGGTGTGGAAAACCAACGAAGGAATCAATGTGATGCCGTTTTACAGGGCCGAAGACCTTGAAAAGCTCGATCACACCAACAGTTTACCCGGCGAATTTCCGTTTGTGCGGGGGAACAAAAAGATCAGTAACGAATGGCTGGTACGACAAAACATCATCGTAAATGATGTCAAGGAATCCAACGAAAAAGCGCTCGATATTCTGAATAAAGGCGTCAACTCGTTGGGTTTTGTTTTTAAAGGCTGCAACGAATTTACCGCTGCCGACATTAATGCTTTGCTAAAAGGCATTTGTCTGGAAGCCGTTGAAATAAACTTCGTATGTTGCTGCAAAAAACTGAAGTTTGCCCGGTTACTGGCCGATTTCATCGAAAAAGGCAACTGGGACAAAGCAACTGTTTTTGCATCGGCCAACATCGATCCGCTGGGTAGCTACCTGCTGAAAGGCAATTTAATTGACGACAGTATTGCTGAAATCAAAAAACTGATTGAAGAAACTGTTGAACTGAAGAAGTTCAGAGTAGTTACTGTTACCGGCAAAAATTACAGCAACGCAGGTTCGTCGATTGTTCAGGAACTGGCCTTCTCACTGGCCCAGGGAGCTGAATATCTTAGTTTATTAACCGAAGCCGGACTGGGCATTGATGTGGTTACAAAGAAAATTAAGTTCGACTTTGCAATAAGCGCCAACTATTTCATGGAAATTGCAAAATTCCGCGCTGCCCGTATGTTGTGGGCACAAATCGTGAAAGCATACAACCCGAACTGCGACTGCAATTGTAAGATGGAAGCCCACGCCGAAACCGGAAGCTGGAATAAAACGCTGTACGATCCGTATGTGAACATGCTGCGTTCCCAGACCGAAGCCATGAGCGCCGCCCTCGGCGGAGTGGAATCAATCACCGTGCTGCCGTTCAACGCAATCTATGAAGCGCCGACTACTTTCTCCGACCGCATTGCACGCAACCAGCAACTGCTGCTGAAAGAAGAATCGCACCTCGACAAGATCGTCGATCCTTCGGCCGGTTCCTATTATATTGAAGAATTGACTGTTTCAATTGCTGAAGAAGCATGGAAACTGTTCCTCGAAATTCAGGATAAAGGCGGCTTTATTGCTGCGGCCAAAGAAGGTTTCATTCAGGCTAAAGTAAAAGAGATGGCCGCCAAACGCGACATGAACATTGCAACCCGTCGCGAAAACCTATTGGGTGTAAATCAGTTCCCGAATTTTACTGAAAAGATTTCTTCTGAAATTGATGCTTCGGTTTTTGAAGCCAAAGACCGCACAGCAGAAGATGCCGAAATCGAAACATTGAACCCATACCGCGGGGCACAGGCTTTCGAAGCATTGCGTTACCAAACCGATGTGTATTCGAAAACCAACAAACGCCCGATGGCTTATATGTTGACCATTGGTAACCTGAACATGCGCAAAGCACGCGCCCAGTTTGCCTGCAACTTTTTTGCAGTAGCCGGTTACGAGGTAATCGACAACAATGGTTTTGCAACGGTTGCCGAAGGTATTGAAGCTGCCAAAGCAGCCAAAGCCGACATCGTGGTTCTTTGCAGTTCCGACGACGAATATACTGAACTTGCTCCTGCCGCTTTCGACATTCTGAAAAGCGACACCATCTTTGTGGTAGCCGGAGCTCCTGCTTGTATGGACGATCTCAAAGCGAAAGGTATTACCAACTTCATCCATGTAAAGAGTAACCTCTTGGAAGAATTGAAAGGCTACCAAGGTCTATTAAAAATTTAAACACAATACAGACATCAGATTTTAGATATTAGATAATAGACTAAAACCAAACAGATGCATAATTACAAGGAAATAAAAATTTGGCAGAACGCCAGAGCACTTGTGAAAGCTGTTTATAGAATATCGAAACAACTTCCTAAGGAAGAGCTTTATGGATTGACTTCTCAAATCAGAAGAGCTGCTGTTTCTATTCCTGCAAATATCGCAGAAGGCGCTGGCCGCGGAACTGATCGTGATTTTTGTCATTTCCTTGATATTGCCCGAGGATCACTTTTTGAATTAGAAACATTGCTAATACTCTCAAATGATCTCGAATATGTTTCTGAGGAAAAATTGAATCCTATTCTTGACAGTATCAATGAAATCATCAGAATGATGGTGTCATTCCAAAACCGTTTAGTCTAAAATCTAAAATCTATCATCTAAAATCTTATCGTATATGAAACCAAATTTTAAGAATATAGACATCAAATCAGCAAACGCTTCAATGACAGCGGCTGATTGGTCTGCACAAAACAAGATTGAAAAGAACTGGGTGACCCCGGAACAGATTCCGGTGAAGCCGGTTTACAGTAAAGACGACCTCGAAGGAATGGAACACCTGAACTTTGCAGCGGGTGTAGCTCCTTACCTTCGCGGCCCCTACTCGGTGATGTACGCCATGCAACCATGGACCGTGCGTCAGTATGCAGGTTTCTCAACGGCAGAAGAATCGAACGCATTCTACCGCCGTAACCTGGCTGCCGGTCAGAAAGGGCTTTCCGTGGCATTCGACCTGGCAACACACCGTGGCTACGACAGCGATCACCCGCGTGTGATTGGCGACGTTGGTAAAGCCGGTGTGGCCATCGACTCGATCCTCGACATGAAAATCCTGTTCGACCAGATTCCGCTCGATAAAATGTCGGTATCTATGACCATGAACGGAGCCGTGCTCCCGGTATTGGCTTTCTACATCGTTACTGCGCTGGAACAGGGCGCCACGTTGGATCAGTTGGCCGGAACCATTCAAAACGATATTCTGAAAGAATTCATGGTGCGCAACACATACATCTATCCGCCGGAATTCTCGATGAAAATTATTGCCGACATTTTCGAGTTCACTTCTCAGAAGATGCCGAAATTCAACTCGATTTCCATTTCAGGATACCACATGCAGGAAGCCGGCGCTACTGCCGATATCGAAATGGCCTACACCCTGGCCGACGGGTTGGAATATCTTCGCACCGGTATCAAAGCCGGGATCGACATCGACGCGTTTGCACCTCGTTTGTCGTTCTTCTGGGCCATCGGGATGAACCATTTCATGGAAATTGCCAAGATGCGTGCTGCCCGTATGATTTGGGCCAAACTGGTAAAACAGTTCAACCCGAAAAATCCAAAATCGATGGCGCTGCGTACCCACTCGCAAACTTCGGGCTGGTCGCTCACCGAACAAGATCCGTTCAACAATATTGGCCGTACCTGTATCGAAGCCATGGCATCGGCACTGGGACACACCCAGTCGCTGCATACCAACGCACTTGATGAAGCCATCGCACTTCCAACTGATTTCTCGGCACGTATTGCCCGTAACACACAGCTTTACATTCAGCAGGAAACCGAAATTTGCCGCGCGGTTGACCCGTGGGCCGGCTCGTACTACGTTGAATCGCTGACCCGGGAATTGTACACCAAAGCATGGGCGCTGATCGAAGAAGTGGAAAAACTGGGAGGTATGTCGAAAGCGGTTGAAACCGGTGTTCCGAAAATGCGTATCGAAGAAGCAGCAGCCCGCACACAGGGGCGGATCGACTCGGGAACTCAAACCATCGTTGGCGTGAATAAATACCGCCTCGAAAAAGAAGACCCGATCGATATTCTGGAAGTGGACAATACCGCTGTTCGTCTGGCGCAAATCGAACGCTTGAAAAAGCTTCGCGCCGAACGCAACGAGGCAGAATGCCAGGCTGCATTGACCGTATTGAGCAACTGCGTGGAAACAGGCAAAGGAAACTTATTGGAACTCGCAATTGATGCCGCTAAAAAACGCGCATCGCTGGGTGAAATTTCAGATGCATGTGAAAAACATGTTGGACGTTATAAAGCAGTAATCAGAACTATTTCAGGCGTGTATTCATCAGAAAGCAAAAACGATTCGACCTTCAAAGAAGCACAGGATATGGCAAAAAAATTTGCCGAACTGGAAGGTCGCCAGCCACGTATCATGATCGCCAAAATGGGACAGGATGGTCACGACCGCGGCGCCAAAGTAGTAGCAACCGGGTATGCCGACCTCGGTTTCGATGTGGACATGGGACCGTTGTTCCAGACCCCGGAAGAAGCCGCCAAACAGGCCGTTGAAAACGACGTGCATGTAATGGGTGTTTCATCGCTGGCTGCTGGCCATAAAACGCTGGTACCAGCCGTTATCGAAGAACTGAAAAAGCTGGGACGCGAAGATATCATGGTAATCGTAGGCGGTGTAATTCCTGCACAAGACTACCAATACCTTTACGATGCAGGTGCTGTTGCCATCTTCGGCCCGGGCACTTCTGTTGCCGCCGCCGGTAAGAAGATTTTGGAGATTTTGCTGGCCGCACACGAATAAGAAGCCCCTCCCAACCTCCCCCAAGGGGAGGAGAAAGCGAAGGAAGTTGCGACAGTAACTACAAACAAGTCATTCCCGCGAAGGCGGGAATCTCAAGATAACGAAAGCCGTTCCTGAAAAGGGGCGGCTTTTTGATTGGGTGCGCCGGTTTGTAACCGGCAATTTATTAATCGCGGATGCAATCCGCGACACCCGATTGGTAATACTATTCTGATGGAAAAATCAAACAGCTATAACTCCTTTTTCAATAATAACTCTTGTTGATAGTGCCAAAACTTTTAAAAAGCTCGCTTTAGAAAGCTTAGTATTGCCCTCTAATATACTTATTTCAAAACATATAGGGCTTTCGTCTCGATAAAATTTATTGATAGAGTATCCAAAAACGGAATATTTGATGATTGTATTTCCTTTAAACTCATAAGTCTTTCGATTCTCCTTTTTCAAATCTACATCAACGTCAATATTAAATTGATGGTTCTCAAAATCAGCAAATAAAATCAACCCTGGCATAATTCTGTCGAACTCATAACTTTCAGATTCGTATTTATTTGTAACTGTAGATGAAATAGTAATTGCTTTATTGAATTTCTCCAAAAAGATTGAACTATTTCCATATAACTTTGACAGAATATAAATAGAAATACAAATAGGGTAATATGCAATGAAAGAATATATTGGTGCTCCAATTTTATCTAAATTGATATCAATATCTTTGATTTTATTATTTGCAATCAAATCTGATAAATGAATGTTGCCTAATCTAACTATATCCCGTATACTGAGTTGCTTACCTTCAAATAAGACTTGAAGCATATAAAAAATAATCTTTTTTGTTGTTGCATTATCAAAAACACATATAGAAGTTGTCAAAAGTCGATTGTT
>DOAQ01000018.1 GCA_003506435.1 Prolixibacteraceae bacterium | reverse complement strand
AATTTGAAAGCAAATCACAACTTTCAGAATTTAAATCCACTCTTGAGAAGAGTTGTCAGAGAACTTTATAAAGATACAATTTGAAAGCAAATCACAACTTGTTTCACGTTTTAATAAAACTAAAGCTCGTTGTCAGAGAACTTTATAAAGATACAATTTGAAAGCAAATCACAACTAGTCGGAACAAGTGGAAGTGCTATTTTAGGTTGTCAGAGAACTTTATAAAGATACAATTTGAAAGCAAATCACAACATTACGTTCAGCCTATTTTTTGCCTGTGCCGTTGTCAGAGAACTTTATAAAGATACAATTTGAAAGCAACTATTTGTCTTTCTGATACACCCTCACGTAATCAATACAATACTGATGCGGAAATGCGGCATCGTTAATCCCCTTTTGTCCGCCCCAGGCGCCGCCAATGGCGAGGTTCAGCAAAAGGTACTGCGGTTTGCCGAAAGGCCAGGTTTGTTCATTGTTTGCGCCATCATTGAGGTAGGTAAAATACTTCTGCGAATCAACGAAAAAGTCGAGCCGGTCTTTGCTCCATTCCAGCGCATACACATGAAAATCATCCCATGGCTTATCGATAACAACAGTACTTCCTTTTCCAGTCCCTTTTACATGGTTATATTCCCCGGTATGGATGTTGGCATGTATCTTCAGCGAATCGAAACCCACATTTTCCATGATGTCGATCTCACCGCAGACGGGCCAACCTTTTTCTTTTTTGTTGGTACCCAACATCCAGATAGCAGGCCATGTCCCTTTCCCGACAGGCAGTTTGGCACGCACTTCAAATCGTCCGTATAAAAAATGTTTCTTGTTGAAGGTATTGATACTTGCCGAAGTGTATTCGGCGTCCTGGTATTTTTCCTTCCTCGCTTCGATGATCAGCATCCCGTTTTCAACCCGGGCATTCTCTTTTCGGTAGATCGTGTAATACTGTGCTTCTTTGTTACGGACAAGACCCGATTCGTAGCCCCATTTATCGGTATCGGGCAAACCATTGGAACCAAATTCATCAGACCAGACCAGTTCGTATTTTTGGGCAGTTATTTCTTCCCGGCATCCGGAAACCAAAAAAATCAGGAAAATAAGAATTAGTAGCTTCATGGTATTCTGTTTTTTTTGATTGGTTGTATTTCTGGTTCTATTCAAAGGTAAAAATTGTAAACCGGAAACCCAATTGTATATCTGCAATGTTATTAAAATATCACATTATCACCTGATTGATTGTTCCTTTCTCTGAAATGTATACTTTTGCAGTCCCTTTTTTCGGGATTTTTACACATTAAATACAGAATATTAAATGATTACCGTATCGAATCTAAGTGTGCAGTTTGGCAAACGGGTGTTGTTCCGCGAGGTGAATATGAAATTTATACCGGGTAATTGCTACGGGATTATCGGTGCAAACGGCGCAGGAAAGTCTACATTTCTGAAAGCCCTTTACGGCGAGGTGGACAGCACTACCGGCTCGGTTTCGTTTGGTCCGGGCGAGCGCCTGTCGGTACTGAAACAGAACCACTTTGAGTTCGACGATTGCCAGGTTCTCGATACCGTGATGATGGGACACCGCCATCTGTGGGATGTGAAAAATGAGAAAGATGCCATTTATTCCAAACCTGATTTCTCGGATGAAGACGGGATACGC
This sequence comes from Prolixibacteraceae bacterium, assembly GCA_003506435.1. Lineage (GTDB taxonomy): Bacteria > Bacteroidota > Bacteroidia > Bacteroidales > Prolixibacteraceae > GWE2-42-39. The sequence goes on along the minus strand of DOAQ01000018.1, from coordinate 52,657 downwards.
GCTGCCGAGCTGGAGTCGCTGTTTGCCGAAATGGACGGTTGGAATGCCGAAAGCGATGCGGCCAGCCTGCTCAGTGGGCTGGGAATTAAAGAAGAACATCATTACAAACTGCTGAAAGAGCTTTCAGGAAGAGAGAAAGTAAAAGTACTGCTGGCTCAGGCTCTGTTCGGAAAACCCGACAATCTGTTGCTCGACGAGCCAACCAACGACCTCGACCTGGAAACGGTTGACTGGCTGGAAAATTACCTCACCAATTTCAATAATACCGTGCTGGTGGTTTCGCACGACCGCCACTTTCTTGATTCCATCAGTACACATACAGTGGACATCGATTACAACAACATCAGCCTGTTTGCCGGGAACTACAGTTACTGGTACGAATCGAGCCAACTGGCCTTGAGGCAGCAGCAGGCACAGAACAAAAAAGCCGAAGAAAAAAAGAAGGAGTTACAGGAATTTATTGCCCGTTTTAGCGCCAACGTGGCGAAGTCGAAACAAACGACCAGCCGCAAAAAAATGATTGAGAAACTGAATATTGAAGAAATAAAACCATCAACCCGCAAATACCCGGGAATTATTTTTACGCCCAGCCGCGAACCCGGAAACAATATTTTGGAAGTTACCGAACTGGGAGGTTCGTTCGAAGGACAGATGCTTTTTAAAAACCTCAGTTTTACGGTTGAGAAAGACGACAAAATTGTATTTCTGTCGCGCGATACCCGCTCGATGACGGTTCTTTTCGATATCCTGAACGGACTGAAAAAAGCAGATAAGGGGACCTTCGAATGGGGACAAACAATCACCACTGCTTACCTGCCGCTCGAAAACAGCGAATTCTTCAAAAAACCTATTCCACTGATCGACTGGCTGGCGCAATATTCTGACGATACCAGCGAGATGTTCATGCGTGGATACCTCGGTAAAATGTTGTTCTCAGGCGAAGAAATATACAAAAACGCCAATGTCCTGTCGGGAGGCGAAAAAGTACGCTGCATGATTGCCCGAATGATGTTGCGCAATGCCAATGTCATGATCCTGGATACACCGACCAACCATTTGGACCTCGAATCAATTCAGGCATTCAACAACACGCTGATCCGTTTCAAAGGAAATATCCTGATGTCGTCGCACGACCACGAGTTCATCCAGACGGTTTGTAACCGCATCATCGAAATTGGCCCGAAAGGCGTTATCGATAAACGGATGGATTACGATGATTACATTATGGATGAAAAAATAAGAGAGTTGAGAAACAGGTTGTATTAATAGATGGTTTGATTACTGAACGGTTGTAGAAAATGATTTTCAATTTTTCTGATTACTGAGAATTACGAGGAGACACTTTTTACCCGGCTGTTAATTTGGAATCTTCAGAAAATCAATCCGCTTAACCAGCCCCAGACAAGATAACGAAGGAATTTTCCGGCCAGCATAGCAATGGCGGTAATTTTCCAGTTTGCGCGTAGCACGCCCAGCCCCACGGCAAATACATCGCCAACCAACGGCAGCCAACTGAAAAAAGCGAACACTGCGCCACGTTTGTACATGCGTTCATGCCATTGTTCAATCTTTTCACGTTTAACCCGGAGATATTTTTCAATCCATTCCCATTTGCCCAGATACCCCAGATAGTAGCTGCTCATACCCCCCAGCCAGTTTCCCAGAGTTGCCACCGCAATGCACAAACCGGTATCAAAATCACCGGCAATAAGCAAACTCAGTAATGCTTCCGAGCTGAAAGGCAAAACCGTAGCCGCCAAAAAGCTGGCCAGAAACAAACCCAACAATCCGTATTCGTAGAAAAGTTCCATGAAGCGAAAATACGGATATTCTTCGGGTGTCGCGAGTTTTAATCGCGGATTTGAATGAACCAACTTTAACCGGAAGTTTAAAACTTCCACACCCGGTATAAACTTCTATTATTCGGGATTGTTGATTACCTTTGAAGCCTGAAAAACGAAACAAAATGGAATCGACACGACAAAATAAAATATCACGACTGATACAGAAAGAGCTGGCTGAAATTTTTCAGAAAGAAAGCCGCGAATTGTTTCACGGTAAAATGATCAGTGTAACCACCGTACGGGTAACCAGCGATTTATCACTTGCCCGGGCTTATCTTAGTATTTTCCCTTCAGAAAAAATGGAAGAATTGATGAAAGAAATCAAACAGCTTACACCGAAAATCCGTTTTGAACTGGGCAAAAAAACAGGAAAGCAGCTTCGGGTAATTCCCAGTCTCGAATTTTATATCGACGACAGCCTCGATTACATTGATAATATCGACCGCCTTTTAAAATAGAAATATGCAGTACGATCCCATCAAACGGTCGCTGGGCCGGTTTTTCAACCGCCTGCCTGTTCTCCGGAAACTGTTTTACCGTCTGCTCGACTGGTTGCTGCTCCGTTCGTGGCACATCCGAAAAGAACTGCGCCAATTGAAAAACGAAGGTTTGTCGGCCCCTGTAATTTTCGATGCAGGTTCAGGCTTCGGGCAATATTCGTACCGCATGGCCAAAATGTTCCCCAAAGCAAGCATCGTTGCCGCCGACATTAAAGAAGAACAGATTGCCGATTGCAAGGACTTTTTCAGCAAAACAGGTCTGGCTGAAAGGGTGCGTTTCCGGCTGGCCGATCTGACCAAATATGCAGTAACAGACAAATACGACCTGATTATTTCAGTGGATGTGATGGAACATATTGAAGAAGACCGGAAGGTATTCTCAAATTTTTGCAAATCGATAAAACCCGGCGGGGTATTGCTTATTTCAACTCCATCCGATCAGGGTGGTTCCGATACACACGATCATGAAGAAGGAGTGCATGGCTTTATCGACGAACATGTACGCGACGGTTACAACATTCTGGAAATAGAAGAAAAGCTGCTGACGGCTGGTTTCCGTATGGTGGAAGCACGCTATTCGTACGGAACTCCGGGCAAAATTTCATGGAAGCTTTCAATGAAATATCCGATCCTGATGCTCGGCTTCAGTAAATTGTTTTTCATCATTCTTCCATTTTATTACATGGTAACATTCCCTTTTTCGGTTGTATTAAATTATCTCGACATCAGCACAAAACACAAAACCGGAACCGGTTTAATTGTTAAAGCGACCAAATAAGTGATTGATGATTTATATTGGCTATTATTATTGTTTTTAGCATGAACCAATTTTGTTAGCTCGAACTTGAAACTTGCATTTTACATAGCCCGCCGCTACCTGGTCTCGAAAAAGTCGGTCAACGTGATCAACATTATTTCGGGGGTTTCCGTTGCCGGGGTTTGCACCGGGACATTGGCGCTGGTAATTGTGCTTTCAGTAATGAACGGCATCAGCCAGTTGATTGCCACCAATTTTTCGTCGTTCGACCCCGACCTGAAAATTACTCCTGTTGAGGGCAAATCATTTCTGACAACTGATCCCGAATTCGACCAGGTGAAGCAACTTCCCGAAGTAGCCTCGTTCACCGAAACCATTGAAGAAAACGCACTGCTGTTCTACAACGAACGCGAATACCCGGCCACTGTAAAGGGCGTTCCCGACCGCTACGACCAGATTATCGGACTTGATTCGACATTTATTACGGAAGGAAATTTTATACTGAACAGTCCTCCGCACCGCTTTGCCGTGGTTGGACAGGGAATTGCATGGTATCTTTCGCTGGGCGTCGCGTTTACCGACCCTGTAAGTTTTTACGCACCGAAAAAAGGAAAGACATCGCGACTGAACCTGAACGACGCCTTTATACAGGATCATCTTTTTGCTTCGGGCATTTTTTCGGTCCACCAGGAAGTTGATTCGAAATATATTCTGGTACCTTTCGACTTTGCCCGTGATCTTTTTCAGATGGAAACCCGGGTCAGTTCGGTAGAAATTCAGCTAAAGGGAACGGCCAATATAAAAGAAGTTCAAAAGAAAATTAAAAATATCCTCGGCAGTAGTTTTGAAGTAAAAGATCAGTACGAACAACACGAACTGATTTATAAGGTAATGAAATCGGAGAAATGGTACATTGTGCTGATTCTTGGTTTTATTCTGGTAATTGCCTCATTCAATATTCTAAGTTCGCTGAGTATGCTCATTATCGACAAGAAGCAGGATGTGGCCATATTGCAAAGCATGGGCGCCGAAACGAAATTGATCCGGCAAATATTCATGGTCGAAGGCTGGCTGATCTCGGTTGCCGGGGCGCTGGCAGGAATTGTTCTGGGAGTTATTCTGGTATGGTTGCAAACTGAATTCGAATTACTGAAACTGCCCGGAGCCGAGGGGACATATATCATGTCAGCCTATCCGGTACAACTTCAAATTCCTGATCTTTTTATTATCTTTTTTTTGGTAGCTGGTATTGGCTTTCTTGCTTCCTGGTATCCGGTCCGCTACATCTCAGGAAAATATCTGGTATTCAACCAGGAATAGAAACACGTATTCTAATCCTGATATTATTCAACCGTCACTTCCACCCAGTACCCGTTGTGTTTCCGGATATTTATAACTGAACCATCATCAAAGATCAGGTACTGCCCTTTGATTCCGATGAGAATTCCCGCTATTTCCGGAGTTTTATCGAACGTAATGCTGGTAATTTTTTCAGGGTAGCGCTGTGCCGGGTATTCAAATTCCCATATTTTATGGTTACCCGAATAATATTTCTGAAGTTCGGGTGTCAGCAGTTGAAGGGCATTTTTCTTTTCCTCCGAAAGATCAATATTAGCGGCAATCTGGTTTTGCAGCATGGCCCGCCAGTTGGTTTTGTCGGTAAAATACTTTTTCAGCCACACTTCGATCACCCCGGCAATATGGCGGTTGGGCGTCCGACACAGTTCAATGGCAAAGCTGGCGCCCTGATCAATCCAGCGGGTGGGTACCTGATGGTGGCGGGTCACCCCCACTTTCAGGTCACTCGAAAGGGCGAGGTAAACCACATGTTCGATCAGGTCGTGTTCACGGGCCCAATCCATGTCGCGGGCAATTCCCAGATGCGCCTTCGAAAGTTCGGGGCGCGTCACAGTTTCGCTGGCTTCGGGCGAAGTCTGCAAACACGAATAGCAAAAGCCCTGGCTAAAGGAAGTCTTGGTTTTCTTTCCGCAGGCAATACAGTTGATCTGCCCGGTAAAACGGAATTTGACACTCTGTCCTATCAGTTCATTCATTGCAATTTCCTGATCGCCCACCGGAAGAAAGTAGTGAACCGGCTGTCCGTATTCGGATCTCATTTTCGATATATTCCCTGAAAAAAGCATCATCCAATATTTTTGTATTCAGGCAAAATAATAAAATGTTTGCTTTATTCTGGCTATCTTGCCTAAAATTTACGGAAGCAAAATCATGAACCTCCCTGATCTCCACAACAACAATATCCAATCGTATCTGGACAAAGCTGAAATTATTCTCGAAACAGCACAGCAAATCATGAAAGATTTTGGGATGTTTGGCGTAGAAATTACCTTCTCCGGAAACACGGAGCAAGCTTACTACGAACTTCACGAACAGCTTACTTTTCAGGTTGAAAAACTGCTGGCCAACAATGCCGAATTATTGATGTCGGTTTTGTACCAGGTTGATATCAGCGACCGCGAAATTGCAAAGTCAGCCGAAGAACTGTCGCACTACAACCACATTGAAATCATTGCCCACCAGATTATTTTCCGCGATCTGAAAAAAGTACTTTTCCGAAGATATTACAGGAATATATAGAACGATCCCCGAATGGTAACCCACAATTCAGCTTTTTCAGAAGAAACGCTTCATCAGTTCGTCAGGAAGCAACTCCGGTTTAACAGCGGTAAAAATATTTTCTATTCCGGAGAAGAAAACAAGCCGGAATTTTTACAAGAAACCTGCGATTTGATCGAAATCCTGCAAAAGAATCTTTTCCCTGAACGGGAAAAAATGATTGAATTTACAGTTGACAAGGTACTTTCTGAATTTTATAAAGTTAACCAGTATTACCATTTCGACAAAAACGCACAAAGCGAATTAAAGCAGGTTTACCGGGATTTGCTGGACGACATCACCAGCGTCAGCAAAGAAACCGACATCGCCGCAATGGCCGAAAAACATTATTCACGTCTGCAACAATGGCTTCAACGAACCAATCCGTTTGCAGCAAGTCTTTATCCTGAAGATGTTTCCGTAGTCGATGAAGTGGTTTGTGCAGAATATTCAGCCGAAATGCAAATGGAAATTTTGGGGTTGAATCTTTCCACTATGGTAGGTCCCGTTTTGGACGTGGGTTGCGGGGCAAAGGCGCAATTGGTAACTCATTTGACCAAAGCAGGATTCGATGCCTCCGGGATTGACCGGAACGCGGAACCCGGCGCCAACCTGAAGAAAACCGACTGGATGGATTTTTCGTTTGTTCCGGGTCATTGGGGAACAATTATCAGTAACCTGGGTTTTTCGAACCATTTCAGGCACCACCATTTGCGAAACGATGGCGATTACCTGGATTATGCCCGGAAATACATGGAAATATTACAGTCGCTGAAACCGGGCGGAGCATTTTATTATGCTCCCGACCTGCCTTTTATCGAAAGTTATCTTGATCCACAGAAATATCGGATTACGAAACGGGAAATTCCCCGAACTGGTTTTTTTTCAGTAAAAATTGAATTTATTATAATCTGATATTGCCAGAGCATAAAAAAAGGCCGGATGGGAAAGCCGACCTTTAAATTGTTATAAAAAAGATGGATGGGAAGAAACTCTGTTATTATAACTGAAATTTATCCGCCATAAGCCACATAGGTAACCTGCAAAATCGATCAATTATATGAAACCCCCTGTTTTTTTGACGAAATGTATCTGAATCGGGGTGAAGCCCCCCTTTTTTTGTGTTTTCCGTGTTCTATTTTACATCCACTTATGGATCGCATCACTCAAGTAGCTGTTAACCAGTTGTAATTCTTTAAAAGACTCAACCGTGTAGGATATAAAATCGGGTCCCGAAACCAGTTGATCGCTCAAACTGGCGCCAACAGCAAACGATTTATATTTTAACAGATCAATATGCTTGTGATCGGCAGGGTAACTTTTTGGGGCAGTTTTCAACTGATCGTTATACAATTCAGGAAAAAACTTTTTAAAATTCTTCCGGTTTAGCAACTCGTAAAGTTCATCGCCGTTGTCTCCAATTTCTGTACGTACGGCTTTCAATACATCGGCAGCGGGCATGTACAAACCACCGCCAACAAAACTGGCCCCCGGTTCCAGATGAAAATAATAGCCGGGCCAGATACTTTTACGTCCACCTTTGGCAATGAAACTGCCCATGTTGGTTTTGTACGGAGTTTTATCATTCGAGAAACGTACGTCCCTAAAAATCCGAAACAGACATTCTTTCGGATCGACGATGGGTATATCGGAATCGAACTTATGAATTTCGGCATTGAACAGTTCGGTCATGAAAAGCATTTTCTGGCGGTTTTCCTGGTACCGGTCGCGGTTTTTATCGAACCATTCCTTGTTGTTGTTTTCTTTTAATTCAGCTAAAAATTCCAAAACTGTTTTCATTGTTCAGTAAATTAAAATTCAATGGTTAAAAGTACAATAAATAACAAATTCCAAGGTGCAAATTCCAAATTCCATTAAGTAGTCAGCAACCGGAATTAACTCCGGTGATTTATTTCCGGCAAGTTTATTTCGCCTCGCTAGATTTATTATTTTTGTTTCTGAACAAATGAAGGAATGAAAAAGTTTGCACTTATCGTGGCCGGGGGCATGGGTAGCAGGATGGGAAATTCCCTCCCAAAGCAGTTCATTGATTTGCTTGGCGAACCCATACTGATGCATACCATCCGTGTTTTTCATCATTTTGATGCGGGAATGAAAATAATTGTGGTACTTCCCGAAAATCAAAAATTAAAGTGGAAAGAATTGTGTTCTCAAAACCGGTTTGCTGTTCCTCACCAGCTTGCAGCAGGCGGCGAAAACCGTTTTGAATCGGTAAAGAACGGACTAAAAGCCATTGACGAAGAAGGCATTGTTTTTATCCACGACGGCGTGCGCCCATTGGTAAGCCGTGAAACACTTGTCCGGTGCTTCGAAACTGCCCTGAAATACGGGAATGCCATTCCTGTACTCCCTGTAACCGAATCGTTGCGGAAGCAGGAAGGTGAAATTAATATTTCGGTTGACCGGAGTTTGTATGTCAGTGTTCAAACCCCGCAAACATTCCGGAGCGGACAAATTCTGGATGCATTCACGCAGAATTACGATCCGGCTTTTACCGATGACGCCTCGGTAGCCGAAAAGTCCGGTTATAAAATAAATATGGTCGAAGGGAACCGCGAAAATATAAAAATCACCACTCCAACCGATTTAATTGTGGCAGAAGCATTCCTGACAAATCGATCGTAACCGGATCAAAAAAAACGGCGGAAAAGTTACCCTCTCCGCCGCCTTGATCAGGATGAAATCCTTATTTTTTTGCGTTTAATTCTTTTATTCGCTTCAGATTTTTGCGTTTCGCCATTTTCAGCCGGACGACATGATCGAGCTCATACAAAGCCGGAACAAACATCAGGGTCAGGAAGGTTGCAAAGCTTAATCCGAAGATAATCGACCAGGACAAAGGTCCCCAAAAAGCTACGTTGTCACCGCCAAAATAGATGTGCGGGTTCAGTTCAGTGAACATGGTTTCGAAGTTGATGTTCATTCCCACAGCCAACGGGACCAAACCGAGCATAGTTGCTGTAGCAGTCAGGATTACCGGAGTGATACGTGTTTTTCCACCTTCGATGATGGCCCGACGGGTCGGCATTCCCTCTTTTTTCTTGACATCAATGAATTCAACAATCAAAATCCCGTTGCGGACAACAATACCGCCAAGGGCAACAATTCCCAGTCCGGTCATCAGGATTACAATATCCATGTTGAAAATGATCACTCCGAGCAAAACGCCGATGATACTGAAGATAACTTCGCTCAGAATAATAAGCGATTTGCTTATCGAACCAAACTGGGTGATCAGGATAAAGAAAATGACACCGAGTGCAATGACCATTGCTTTCAGGAAAAAGGCTGCTGTTTCAGCTTGGTCTTCCTGCTCGCCGGTTAGTTTGATGGACGTTCCTTCGTGTACCGGGAATGATTTGGCTTCTCTGGTAATAATCGGTACAATATCGTTGGCCGAATGTCCTGAAAGAACATTGGAATAAACGGTAATGATGCGTTTCTGATCCTGCCGTTTGATCCCTGCATACGACGACGTGTAATCAATCCGTGCGACCGTTGACAGCGGAATGCTGCGCAACAAGCCGGTATTCATGTCGCGGTAAGTAATCAGGAGATTGACCAGAGCATCAATGTTATCGCGGGTCACCTTATCGTAACGAAGCATGATCGGATATTCATCTTCATCCTGTTTCAGTTTCGATATTTCTTTTCCATACAAGGCGGTACGGATTTCCATGCCGATTTGTCCGGTTGAAATTCCCGAACGCTGAGCCCGGTCGCGATCAATATGAATGATAATTTCCGGAGAATTCATCTCGAAATCGGTTTTCAACTCTTCCACTCCCGGAATATTCAGCGAATCAAGATAATTGCGGAAAGCATAGGCATCGGCAATCAGGTTTTCCAGGTTTTCGCTGGTAATTTCAATATTGATCGGTTTTCCGGTTGGCGGTCCGTTTTGGTTTTTATCAACGGTAATTTCGGCACCGGCAATATCGGCAACCTCTTTTCGGATAATTTCCATGTATTCGGTGGTCGAAACACCCGTAGTACGGAATTTGTGTTCCACAAAATTGACCGATACCCTTCCCTTGTTAAACGGGGTTCCTGCTGAAGCAAACCCTTCTTCTTCGGCACCAATAGTTACGTTTGAGATTATGGATTCAACATCCGGGTTGTTCTTTCCAATAGCTTTGTAAACACGGTCTTCTGCTAATCTGGTGATGCTGTCGGTCACATTCTGATGGGTTCCGCCCGGCATTTTAATGTACACGTAAATGTTGTTCGGGTCGTTGTTCGGGAAAAACAATACCGTGGGTTTGGCAATCCCGGTAATAAAAATTGTTGCAAAGAAGAGTGCGACCATTCCCCCCAGTATCAAAATCGGACGTGATCCTTTTAGGATAAAACGCAACTGTCTTTCATAAACAGACATTAGCCAGGGCCAGATTTTTTCCTGGAATATGTTGATCATTTTTTTGATCACAAAGTGGAAAAGGATGATCATTAATACGCCAAATACCAGGAAGTTGGCCAGACCATTAACTTTAGTAAGATAAAATAGCCCGGCAAATGCCAACATCACAATAACGATAGTTTGAATGCGTTTCCAGCCGCTACCTTTCTGAAAATCCTTATCGTATTCGTGTTTCATAAACGAAACGGCAAAAACCGGATTGAACACATACGCTACAAAAAGAGAGGCGAATAGCGTAATAATCAAAGTCACCGGCAGGTAGTGCATGAACTGCCCGACAATGCCCGGCCAGAATACCAGCGGGAAAAATGGTGCAAGGGTAGTGAGGGTTCCGGATAAAATCGGAAGAAAGACTTCGCCGGCGGCCTTTTTTGCTGCCACTTTTATATCGGGATTGAAACGATGCAGACGGTGCGTGTTTTCGATTACCACAATGGCATCATCGACCACAATCCCCAAAGCAAAAATGAAGGCAAACATCACGATCATATTCATGGTGTACCCCAAACCCGGAAGTACCATGTAAGCTACAAATATGGAGAGCGGTACTGAGAGGCCAACAAAAAACGCATTGGTGAAACCCATAAAAAACATCAGCACAATGGTAACCAGAATGAAGCCAATGATAATGGTATTGTTCAATTCTTCAAGCGTGTTGCGGGTATACCGGCTTTGGTCGCCGGTAATGGTCACCTCCATATCTTTGGGATATTCACGAGCTTTCAGATTATCTACAATGTCTTTAATCTGATCAGATGCATCCAAAAGGTTTGCCCCGTTCTTTTTTATCACATTCAGGGTGATGACATTCTTCCCGTCGAGGCGGGCAAAACTTTCCTGTTCCTCAAAGCTGTCGCTAACATCGGCAATATCGGCAAGTTTTACGAAAGCGCCACTTGATGACTGTACAACAATATTTCGAATGACCTCCACATCGTCAAACTGCCCTTTGATGCGAACACTGTTGCGAATACCCTTGTTGGTCAACGATCCACCCGAAATGGTCATGTTTTCCATGGCAACAGCCCGTTCAATATCGCTGAACGTAACCTTTGCTGCCTGCATTTTGAAGATGTCGGCATTGATCTGTATTTCACGGTCCAGTGCGCCGACAATATCGACACGGGTGATTTCCTTGAGCCCTTCAATTTTATCCTGAGCTATTTCTGCATAATGCTTTAGTTTATTCAGATCATAGTTTCCTGAAATATTAAGATACATCACCGGCATTTCAGAAATATCGATATCCATGATGTCGGGATCGGACGGTAAATCGTTCGGAAGATCACTTTTCGCTTTGTCAACTGCATCGCGGACACGCTGTTTGGCGGTTTCGATTGACAGGTCAGGATCAAATTCAACGATGATGGAAGAGAAATCGGGGACAGAGTTGCTGGTAATCTTCTTAACATCCGAAATTGATTTCAATTCTTTTTCAATCGGACGGGTTACCAGGTTTTCAATATCTTCAGGAGAAGTTCCCGGATATGCTGTATTGACAACGATGTATGGAATTACTATCTGGGGAAACTGTTCCTTCGGGATAAAATAGTAATTCATCAGGCCAATGATCGAAATCAGAACGGCAAGTACATAAATACTTGTCCGGTTATCGATAGCCCAGCTCGTTGCAAAAAATTCTTTAAACTTGTTTTCTTTCGACATGACAGGTTTTTTAGTGATTTAGAAAACTACTTGATCTCCCTGGTTCAGGTTTTGAAATCCTGAGGTAATGATTTGATCTCCGACAGCAAGTCCTTCCAGAACTTCGACCTTTCCGTCGTAATCTTTACCGGTTTTGATGATACGGCGTTCGGCAATCCAGTTACCTCCATTTTGTTTGGCTACGTAAATGAATTTACCGTTCTGGTTGTTTTGCACCAGGTTTACAGGCAGAGAGAATGCTTTTTCATTGATGTAGTCTTTAATTTTGATGTAAGCAATCATATTGGCGCGCAGCTCAAAATCCCTGGCTGATATTTTGCATTCAACCTTGAAAGTCCGGTTGGCTGGATCGATAAAACGGCTGGTGAAATTTAATCTGGTATCCAGTTCTTTGCCTAAATCGGGAAAACTGACGATTGCCGGATTGCCGTTTTTGATATTTGCTGCATAGGTTTCTGAAACATCTGCGGATATTTTCGCCACATTCATGTTGATTACCCTGATCGTTGATGTCGGTAACCCGGGCGACGCCATTTGTCCTACCCGCAACGGATTGCTTTCAACGGTTCCGTTGATGGGCGAAATGATCTTCGCCAGATTTAACTGTTCATTGATTGTAGCGGCACGACGTTCGAGCGACTCTTTATTGGCCTTTGCCTGAAGGTATTGCAACTCGCTGCCGATTTTCTTTTCCCAAAGAGCACTTTGTTTTTCGAATATACTGCTTGCCAAAATCAATTGGGTATTTACTTCTTCGAGCGATTGTTTCATCACCTGCGCATCCAGTTCAGCCATCACCTGACCTTTTTTAACCGGAGTCCCTTCGTTCACGTGAACGGCTGTAACAATCCCGGCCATTTGCGGGCTGACGGCAATATTCTGGTCTCCGTCAACAGTTCCCTGAACCTGAATATAATGGTTAAACACGCTTTCAACGGCAGGTGTTACTTTCACGGGTATTGTTTTTAAAACAGCGGCTTCTCCTTCCGGATTAACTTCAGCCTCAAGCTGGACAATCCGGGTGCTTAGTTGTTCCCGTTGAATTTTCAATTTTTCAAGTTCAGCTTTTTTGTCGATATTTTGACTGCACGAGGCAAGGACAGCCATAAGGGCAAGTAGAAAAATATTTGTTTTCATCTGTTAATTTTTTCGATTGTGTTATTTGTTGTATGAGTATCTTTTTTGTCCGATAGCCCCGCTTGTTGAGGCCGGACTTTTCTGGCTTTTTGCATAGCTATTTATTGTTCTGTTTCCTGATTGATATTAAAAAGTTTCTCAAGTTTCGATTTGGCGCTTAAAAGATCGAAAATGCTCTGATAATAATTGGTCATATTGGTCAGGTACTGGTTCTGACTGGTCATCAAATCCATGCTACTGGCCATCCCTTGCTTATACTTCTCCAGTGTTCGCTGATAAATGTCGTCCGACAATTCATTGCTTTTCTTCTGTATCTGTAGTTTTTCAAGTTTCAGCTTTACATCATTCTGATATTGGCTGGCCTGCATCACCAAACTTCTGGAAACCAGTGCGCGTGTGTTTTGAGTTTTCTCCAGACTGAGTTTCTTTTGAGCAACCTTCGCCAACCGTTCGCCGCTGCTAAAAACGGGTAAACTGAGGCTTACCCCAACGATGTCTTTGGGCGCAAAATCAAAAAGTGGTGATTTCCATTTTTCCTGATGCTGATAAAACCCGGATATAGTTGGCAGGAAACCGGTCAGTTCGCGTTTGTAATCAAGCTTCGCCAGTTTTTCAGACGTTTCGGTCAGCTTAAAATCAACGTTGTTCCCGATACTGAACGGCTCACCGATCAGGCTAACAGAGGAAGAGACCAGTGCTTCATTGGATTCCAGCACATCCGTCAGTTCAATGGTCGTCTGGTCGTTAAGGCCTAACTGGATTTTCATTAACTTATAGGCTACATCAAGGTTACCGTCGATCTGGTTCAATGCGTTGCGAATGTTATTGGCCGTCACTTCCAGTTGATCAACATCGGTTTTTTCCAGAAATCCCTGTTTATGCATCTCCGAGATTTCGTAAAGGGTCTTATTGATGTTTTCAAGATTCTGGCTTAATATTTTCCGGCTTTCGGTGGCCAATTGAATCATGTGGTACGTGTTGGTTACCGTTTCGTTGACATCAAGCATTGTTTTTTCGAAACCCTGTTTTGACAAATCGAAATACACCCGCGAAGCTTGTAGCCCAATGATGTATGCCCCGTTGAAGATCAATTGAGAAACAGTGAAATTGTACGTGATGTTTTGCTTCACCCCGAGTTCAACCACTTCATCCGGATCGGCATTCGGGTCCATGAACGTAGCAGGAAGAGAAGGCACTTTAGGGATAAACTGGTAATCGGAAGTAATGTCGAAATGCGGAAGACCGATAGCTGTCGTTTCCCATATCTTTTTTCGGGCAATCTCCAGATCGGCCTGCGAATTAAGGATGTCGGTGTTGTTTTTTAAAGCGATCTTGCGGGCTTCGGCTAACGACAGCTTAACAAGATCCTGCGCACTCACAGCCGAGGCAATACATATTGCCGCCACTGTCATGAAGAGGAGTAGTGTGTGTTTTCTGAACATGTGTTGAATTGTTATTTATTGTTTAAATGTTTAAGCTCTGAAAATTCCAATTTCCGTTTTTCGAAGTACGCAATTCCCTCCGGGCTTGAAATTGCCCTGATATGGTTTTCGAAAACGGTTTTAAAGACCTGCTCAAAGGAAAAATCTTCGATCGAACAGTAATCTTTGTTTTGTAAGTCCACCAGGTTTTTAACATACACCCGGGCAATTAGTTCTACATTCAGGTCATTACGGTACAAACCTTCTCCCATTCCCTTCTTCAGATTATTGCTGATATAAAAGAAAATAGAATCCAATCTGCGGGATAAAAACTTGTTAAAAACAGGCTTGTAATATTTTTTCAGTTCAAAGTCTACTTTCGGATTGATCCTCCGGAGCTCTTCATAAATCAGCAAACTAGTCTGCAACAAAACATCAATTGCATTCAGTTCATCCTCCTTAATTTTTGAAGGAAGTTGCTGCCATTTTTCTTCCTCATAGTGAAAAATTTTCTCCAACAAGTCTTCCTTGCTGCAAACAAATTGATACAGCGTTTTTTTGGAAATGCCTATACCCTTGCTTATCTCATCCATATTCAGGTTCCGAACACCATATTCGCCAAACAGTTCCGTTGACTTTTCAATGATCTTCACCAATTTTTCATCGTATTGTCCAAATTCTTTTTGCATTGAAATATTTTGTTTTTTGCCCTGCAAAGAAAGGAAACGTTTTTAACACGAAACGTTTCCCTGTGTTAAATATTTCTTATTAAATTATTGTCGCGAAATTGAAGATTTATATTTTCTCTGTTTTCAGGATATGGATTAACTGGCTTATCGAAAAGGTAAATACCGGTTTTTTCAGGGTGAATTGATGTTTTATAACAATGTTTTTGGCTTTTCTTCTCTATTTTTACTGCATCGTCTTTGTTTCGATTAATCCGCTACCCGGATAATTTTTGCCCCGATACGGCAATCCAGGCATTTCTTGTTTTTGCAATAACCATTTTTAAGCTGAAGCAAGGCTTGTGATTCGAATGCTGATTTTGCCCGGATTTCCAGTTTTTCCCAACCGTCAATTATCGAATTGCTTTCCGCCGGAAGTTCATCGAGAAAGCGAAGCGCGCGGTCCTTCAGTTCGTGTTTTTCGTTGATGTCGCCATAAATAAACAGCACCGGGGCAATGGTGTTGATCACAATATTCTGAAAGGCAGAACTCCCCAATCTTTTCGGGATCTTTGCCGAAGCTTTGTTAAACCGGTAATGGTTGGCCCAGTACTCCGAACTTTCCACATCGAAAAACAATTCCAGCGTTTTCAGGCTTTCCGTTTCCAGAATTTTTGAGAAAAGAGCTGTCGATTTGCAGATCAGTTGGGCAAACTGGCTAATCCGGATGGTCGGAAAGTTAACCGGCCGCAGGCGCATAAATTTCCACAGGTGCGCTTCAATCGGGTTCAGTTTGTATTTTTTGTACAGAAACGAATATTCTTCGCGAAGTTTCAGAAAATAATCATCGCCGATCAACTCTTCATTGAGCAAACCCGATTGTCCGAACAACAAAGCTTCAATCTGGAACAGGTTGTTTTTGTGTTTCCCGAGAATGTTTAGCGGAGTTGCTTTTGCCAGCAATTCAAAAGGCAGCGCATTGGTTTTCATCCCGAAGTTACGGGCAAGCAGTTGGTAAAATGTTTCGTTCCAGTCGTTTTTATTTTGCTGAAGGATGAACCTGATTTCGCCGGTTTTCGAAAGCAATCGCTCGCTTAACAGGGCGCCCGACCAAAATTTCACTTCAAACGGATCGATCAGGCGAAACCGGTCTTCGCAGGCGATCCATTGTTCTGACTGAAGGAGCAAGAGGTAATTTTCTTTTAGCTTCGCGGGATAATTTAAAACCAGGCAAGGCAAAACTTTTCCGTTAACCAAAACCTCCCTGTCGGCCGTTTCAACCACGTGCAAAATCACATTGTTGTACGCATCGTCCTCGTTGTGCCTGTGCAAATACCAATCGGATGCTTTCGTATGAATTTCCACATTTCCGGCCCATATCGTATTCCCGATCCGGATTTTTGCATTGAAAAAATCGGGGCCCGAATCGAAGTTGTGGGTACCGGTCGAAATAATTTCAAGCTTTTCTCCGGAAACGGTTTTTATGTTGCTTTTGCTGAACAAGCGATTTTTCCAGATAAAATGTAAAAAATCTTCTTTCATTTTTTTGGTGATTAGGGGAAACTCACATTCAGCAATTTAACAAGAAATCAGGAAAAATGAAATAGAAAAGGAACATTCTGTTTGGAAATTTAACACAATGCCTGAAAAACATCTTTAATTTCAGCAATAAAAATCCTATCTTTCGAACCAACAACAACACTTATTTTACTACTTATTAACCCAACAATTGATCTGATGAGAAAATTCATTTTCCCAACTAGTTTTCGTTTATCCCTGATGATGTTTTTTCAGTACATGTTATTTGCCGTTTGGTGGGTTCCATTGGCTGCCTACCTTACAAATATGAATATAGAGGGAACTCAAAAAGCTCTGATTTTAAGCTCGATGGCCATTGGCTGCATGGCTTCGCCCATTATCGGGATGATTGCCGACCGCTATTTTGCCAGCGAAAAAGTGCTTGCCGTATTAAATCTTCTGACAGCCGTGTTGCTGCTGTTCGCCGCAATTGTAAGCAATCCGGTAATTTTATTCGTGACCTTGCTGTTTGCAATGTTGTTTCACATGCCGACATGGAGTCTTACCAGCGCCATTGCCATGAGCCATTCGCCTTCCGAACTGTTTCCGCGTATCCGGGTATTCGGGTCTATTGGCTGGGTTGTTTCGGGCGCTTGCAGCCTTTTTACCGTCAACGTACTGAAACTGGATTTCGACGGGACCAATATCCCGTTCTTTTATGCGGCTGGAATAGGAATGCTCGCTGTTCTTACCAATCTGACGCTTCCGAAAACGCCCCCGCCTGCAAAAGGACTGAAAGGTTCGGTAATCGATGCACTTGGCCTGCGTGCGCTGGTCCTGATGAAAGACCGGAATTTCGCGGTTTTCATTGCAATTTCTTTTCTGGCAATGATCCCGTTTTCGATGTACTGGTCGTACTGCTCCGAGTTTTTGCTCAACCAAGGATTTAAATACATCAGCATTACTATGAACTTCGGGCAACTGGCCGAAATGGTTTTTGTTCTGACCGTTCCTTTTATCATCCGCAAAACCGGACTGCGAATGACGATGATCATCGGATTGGTTGTACTGGCGGTCAGGTACCTGGCATTTTATCTTGGAGGAGTGGCAGCCCAGCCTTCGTTTTATTTCGTAGGCATTTTGGTTCATGGAATCATTTACGGTTACTTCTTTCTGGGCGGCCAGATTTACATCGACAAAAAAGCGCCTGCCGAACTGAAGGCACAGGCTCAAGGCTTTATCTTTCTGGTGACATTCGGACTGGGCTTGCTGGTCGGGAACTTTATCAGCCGTCAAATTATTGAGATGAACCTTCATGACGGGGTTTATAACTGGAATGTTATCTGGGGAATTACCACCCTGAGTTCACTGGTTCTGGCGCTGGCAATGATCCTGTTTTTCAAAAAAGAAAAAGAAATAATAACGAATTAGTTTTTCGTAACAGAGATTTTCCACCCCAATTTTTTACAGTCATATATCGGGGATATCCAGAATCGGGTATCAATTATCATGGGTTATTTCTGAACACTGAGGCTGAATACAGTCTACTGCATCTACCGCTTCATCACCCCGTAACAAATAATCTTCAGGATGTTATCGACACTTTGTTCCAGGTTGGCTGTACTGTATTCGCCTGCCGAAAGAGGCATTTCAAGTCCTTTTATAGCGGTAGTGATACCCGTGGCTGCCAAGGTGAAATCGTAAATTTCGAATTCGTTTTTCCGCACTCCTTCAATCAGAATTCGCTTAATCATACGAATTTCCTCCTGATGATGACGATGTTTGACATTCTCAATAAATTCAATCGCCGTTACATCGTTTTCAAGGGCGTGGTAAAAATTAGCCAGTCCCCGGAAAGTAGTCAGCTTCGTAAGAATATAGTCGCGCAGTTTCTCCACCGGGTCGGTGTTGCGGTTAACCACAATTTCCAGTTCCCTTCGAAGAACATCCACTTCTTTCTGGATAACTGCCTGAAAAAGATCTTCCTTACTGTTAAAATAGTAGTAAAGCGAACTTTTACCTTTGCGTACCGCGTTGGCGATATCGTCGAGTGTGGTTTTTTTGTATCCGTATTTACTAAAAATGTCCTGGGCGATTTTTAAGATGCTTTCGCGGTTTGCATCCTTTTTGTTGGTACCATTATCGAGATTCATTGCCATAATAAATGTTCTTTTCAAGCAGTCAACAAATATACTATTTTTTCGAATATTGTATCCTGAAAATTCTATTTCCCGTTTTGCAACCTCCTAATCAACGTAAAATCAAGCTGTTTCTTCTCCAGATTAGCACGTAAAATTTCGACTTCCACTTCGTCGCCGATCGTATAACTCACATTTGAATGCCTTCCGGTGATGCAGTAATTCTTCTCATCGAAGATATAAAAATCGTCATCGAGCTGATGCAAAGGTACCATCCCTTCGCATTTGTTTTCCAGTTCGACATAAATTCCCCAGTCGGTAACTCCTGAAATGACCCCCGCAAATTGCTGCCCGATTTTATCCTGCATAAATTCCACCTGCTTGTATTTTACAGACGCCCGTTCAGCATTGGCCGCCCGGTTTTCCATATCCGACGAATGCTTGCATAGTTCTTCGTATTTCTGGGCATTGGCCGAGCGTCCCCCGTCGAGATAACGTTCCAGCAGACGGTGTACCATCACATCGGGGTAGCGCCGGATGGGAGAGGTAAAATGGGTGTAATATTCAAACGAAAGGCCGTAATGCCCGATGTTGCGGGTCGAATAAACAGCTTTTGCCATGGTACGGACCGCCAGCGTTTCAATTACATTTTGTTCGTTCTTTCCACGGACGTTCTCCATCAGGTTGTTCATTGATTTGGAAATTGATGCCGGAGAATTCAACTGGATGCCGTACCCAAACTTGTGGATGAAATTGTTGAAATTTGCCAGTTTATCGGGATCGGGCTTGTCGTGGATGCGGTAAACAAACGTTTTCGCTTCTTTTTTATCGGGAGGGTTCCCAATGAATTCGGCCACTTTTTTATTGGCCAACAACATAAATTCTTCTACAAGTTGATTACTTTCTTTTGCTTCCTTGAAATAAACTGAAAGAGGCTTGCCATCTTCATCGAGATTGAATTTCACTTCAATGCGATCGAATGAAAGCGAACCTTTGCTGAAGCGTTGTTTTCGAAGTTTTACCGCCAGATCGTGCAATTGCAGCACTTCGTTTTTCAGGTCGCCTTCCCCGGTTTCAATAATTGTCTGTGCTTCTTCATAGGTAAAACGCCTGTCGGAATGGATGACCGTCCGGCCAAACCATTGATGGTGTACCTTTGCCTGGTCGTCGAGTTGAAAGACAGCAGAAAAGCACAGTTTGTCTTCGTTGGGACGCAGCGAACACACCCCGTTCGACAGTTTTTCGGGCAACATGGGAACCACGCGGTCGACCAGATAAACCGAAGTGGCACGTTCGAGCGCCTCGTCATCCAAAATGGAGTTCGGGGTCACGTAATACGAAACATCGGCAATATGGATTCCAACTTCCCAAAAACCGTTATCGAGTTTTTGCAGCGAGAGGGCGTCGTCAAAATCTTTCGCATCATGCGGGTCAATGGTAAAAGTTGTTACTGAACGGAAATCCCTGCGCCGGGCAATTTCATCCGAAGGAATTTCCATCGGTATTTTTTCGGCCGTCTTCAGTACTTTTTCAGGGAAACGGATCGGCAGATTGTATTCGGCCAGGATAGCGTGCATTTCGGTTTCATTGCTCCCGGCATCGCCCAATACCTCAATAATCTGCCCAAACGGATTTTTTGCCCGGGTGGGCCATTCGGTAATTTCGGCAATGGCTTTTTGCCCGTCTTTGGCGTCTTTCAGCTTTTCGAGCGGAATAAACAAATCGAAGCCAACTTTTCCCGAAGGAATAAAAAATGCGAAGTTCCGTGAGCGGGAAATCGTACCAACAAAAGTAGTTTTTGCACGTTCCAGAATTTCGGTCACTTCTCCCTCAATCAGTTGTTTTTTGTGCCGGGCATACAGCGCAACTTTCACCTTGTCGCCATCCATCGCATGGTTCAGGTTTCGCTGGCTCACCAGTACCGGCTGACCTATTTCTTCAGAAATAACGTATCCAAAACCCTGTGGTTGCAACTCAACAATGCCACAAATACTTCCCGCACGCGATTTCAGTTTGTACTTGCCCCGCTGTACCGATTCGAGGTTTTCGCTTTCGGTGAGTTCCTCCAGAACCAGAAATACCAGCTTCCGGTTTTCGGGATCCTGAATATTCAACATAGCCGCTATTTGCTTGTAATTGAATGTTTTATTGGGCTGTTTATAAAGCTCGCCGAGGATTGCTTTTTTAAGATTGCTCTTGTTAAAGGTGGCGAACGTTTTATCTTTTTTGTGTTTCTTATTCTTTGCCATTTTTGTATCCTTAAAAATTTTAATGAAGGTAAAAAAGATTTGCCGAATATCGGAATCCAGAGTCACATTATATTATTTCCCCGCATTCTCTTAACACTTCTTAAAAAACATTTTGATTAATTAGGAGTTGTTCACTCTTTTTAAAGAAACAATTAAATAGCTTCGTATGGTTCAATCAAACGAAAAGAAATAGAATACCGACGATAGTTTCATTTTGTTTCAAGTATTCAGAAAACGGAAAAACCCCGGGAGAAAAGGTTCCCGGAATTATGAAAAGAGCAGATGACATGGTCGCCTGCTCTTTGTTTTTATTGTGTTGCATTTCTTCTCTTATGATATCCTTCTAAAAGAAAGAATAACTGTTCCGGAGTTAATTTGGTACACTCACAGTACTTTATCTGTGCCTTTGATGAGGCTTTGATATGGCTTTGATGTGCAGATGGACAAAATTGCTGAATTGCTGAATTGCTGAATTGCTATATTGCTGAATTGCTATATTGCTGAATTGTTAATTCTTCTGTCCGGGCAAGTTATAGCTTCAAGTTTCAGGTTTAACAGCCAGGTTTCGGGTTCCAAATTTGTCACGTGTTATTAAAACTTACAACCAAGTTTTGTTGATTATGGTCTGCTATACTTTTATAAATTTTCCTTTCCGGTACATGAGCCAGAGGAGAAAAAAGATAATGGACACATTGGCCAATGTGATCCAGGTATGGTAATATCCTCCCATAAATTGTTCCAGCCCGTGAAAGACCGATTTCGTAAGGCTGCTAAAATTTATTATCTCGTACAGCATGTAAGCCAGGATAGAGTTCATTCCGTATATTTTTAACCAGTTCAGGTATTTGCCGTAATTTTTGTAATCGACCAGGTAGTAAAAGAGCGCCATCAGCAAAAAACATATCCCGCTGCTGTGCAGGGTCATCGAACTGGTCCATATTTTTTTGATGACCGGTATTTGCATGCCCCAAAGCTGCCCGGCAACGATCATTAAAATTCCGGTAACGGCCAGCCATTTCACTTTTTCAATTTTTGAAAGGCTGCCTTTCATGATTTGCCCTGCAAACACGCCGGTCATTACCGTCACCCCGAAGTTCAGGCTGCTGAGAAGCCAGGTATACCGGTAATTTCCGAAATCAATCCCTGTTCCGCTCAGCGTTGAACC
Organism: Prolixibacteraceae bacterium; assembly: GCA_003506435.1. Classification (GTDB taxonomy): domain Bacteria; phylum Bacteroidota; class Bacteroidia; order Bacteroidales; family Prolixibacteraceae; genus GWE2-42-39. The sequence continues at coordinate 30,541 of DOAQ01000018.1, read as the reverse complement.
GTCACGGAAACGTCCTAAAACGATTCGGTCGATGTATTCTGCCAAGTTGTTATCCGGCCCGAACTGACCGCCGCCCCAGTCCCCGGTTTTTACAAACGACAAAAGCCCCCAGTAAATCAGCAGCAGAGAGGAAGTGATAATAATCTGTCCTTTCCGGTTGAAGTGCATAAGCAGGATCGCTGAAATCAGGTAACCTATGGCAATTGACTGAAGGGTATTTGAGAAAAAGAAAATTCTTTCGGTATCGAGGGACAGCAGGTTGCCCTGGCACATCATGCCGAATATCCACAACAGCAATACCCGTTTTAAAATCCGTTTGTACAACTGCGTCTTCCCCCCGTTCTTCAGGTATTTGGCAAAGGCAAACGGCATGGATGCCCCGGCCATGAACATGAACAGGGGCATGATGATGTCCCAGAAGGCAAAACCTTCCCATTGAACATGGTCAAATTGCCTATGGACGGGCTCCAGCCAGGAAACATCCGTTGCGTTGATAAATGACATCAGCACCGGCTGGAAAAAGACCAGGCAAAACAGGTCGAAGCCTCTTAATACATCGAGTGAACCTAATCGTTCGGTTTTTTGAAGTTCCATTGGGTATAATTTTAGTTCCGGTTTATTTTTAAGAATTTTTCCGCATTTCTTTGGTATATTTTATCAATCGCTTTACGTGGCAGTTGCAATCCCTTTACCTTTTGTCCATCGAGGTCGTTTACTGAAATTACGCTGTCGGTTGCCAGGAAAAGCCACTGTTCATACCATAGCTCCCGGAGCTCATCTGTACCGGTTGTAAATTGGCCGTCTGTTTCGTTCAAGGTCAGGTCGGTCCCATACATGATCCGGTCCTGGTATTTGATCATGAAACTTCGGACTTTTCCCCGTTCAGTGAGCGCCTGGTATTGCAAATGCCCGATCCGCCCGGATATCTCGACATCGAAATTGGGAAACCGGTCCAACCGTCGGGCAATTTCATCCACGCTCCATTCCATGCTGCCCAGATGGGCGCCAACTACTTTCATCGACGGGTATTTTTGCAGGAGATTGTCGCGTGCGTCCAACTGGTCGTTATAAGAAGGGGCTTCCGGATGCAAATACATGTGGTATTGCGGATGGCTTTTATAATACCCGCGGTCGTTGCCTAAGGTCATCTCATTTACCGGGAGCCAGCAGTTTTTTGGTTCACCCAAATGGGCCATTACCGGAATGCGGTCCGTTTCCATGTACCTGAAAACCGGTTCGAAAGCCGGATTATCGGCCATTATATAGCTCCCGGCACTGTCTTTCAACACCATCCCTATGTTTTTCCAGATTTTTATTCCGGATGCCCCCGCTTTCATGCACTGGTCGATACGGGCATTTACCTTACCGGCAAAATTTCGCGATCCAAAATTATTTACTGAGAAGGTCCCCAAAAAAGCAAACTTGTCCGGATGTTCCCGTTTCAGCGCAGCAGCTATTTCCAGTTGCTCATCAATCGGCATCCCCGCGTCCACATTGGGCGAAACCAGCATGAAATTCAATGAATCTGCCAATTCCAGGTAGCGGGGATTAAATGTATTGTAATGAAAATGGATGTCTGTTTTTTTTACTTTTTGGAAATCATCTTTTGTGTAAAAATTATTCCGTCCTGTCTTGCAGCCTGTCAGTAAAAAAGCCGCATTCAACAGGATGCATGTGATTGTAATTAAAACTGATTTTTGCATAGAATATACTTTTTTATTTTGTTATGTAACGGCACACCTGCGGGTGCATCGTATAAAGACTGGGTTTTTCACCGTCGAACACCAGGATTGGACTGGAATAATCTCCGTCGATAATGGGGTTGCCGGGGTATTTTGTCCAGTGAATCAGATCTGTCGACATTGCCACATTGGAAGTCCATGTTACCGGGGATGACGGATTTTGCCAGTCGGAACGGCTGGTTGCATGATAATACATGTAATACCTGCCGTTTAAGCTGACCACCTGATTGGCTGCCACAGCACCTTTGTCAAATTCACCGGGGCCTAAAGCCAGTACCGGTTCATCACAAACATTTTTCCAGGTTATCCTGTTTTCCGTCTTCGCCAACCAAATTCCAAGGTCATTCCGCTCGTAAAAAAGGAACCATTCCCCGTCTTCTATCCAAACTGAAGGAGTTCCATAGGGACCCGGAATGGTGTCTCCTTTTTCTGACAGGATAAGCAGGTTCCCCTGTTCCTGCCATTGAATGCCATCGGGAGAAGTAAGCAAATGCGCCACATCATTCTCTCCTTCGGCATACATGTAATAGGTCCCTTCATTTTTGAACACAAACATATCCTCTGTCCATTTTTTATTAAATATTGGATTTCCGGGGTATCTGACCCAATTTATCCCGTCGTGCGAGGTGGCGTAGCCGAGCATTATTTTATTATCCAAATCCATATTGTAGCCCGAATACCACATTTTGTACAGGCTGTCTTCATACAAAATAAAACCACGTTCGCGGATATTCCTGTCCCAGGTACCGGAACCCGTCCCCCCGAAAACGGGATTTTCAGGAATAGGGCTAAAGCAGACTATCGACCGGGGAAACAGATCATCCTCCGGGTTACCGGTTACCGGTTTTTTTCGCATACCGCAGGCGGCAACTACCAGAAAAATACATAGAATGATTGTATCTGATTTTCTCATCTTTCTTTGTTTTTTATTATATCAAAATGAGGAAACTCAAGTTTTTCACGAATGTTTCCGGACCATTGGTACGCATCCGGGATTTCCCCTATAAAACTGATTTCAGTATCGGGCAATAATGCAGGCAAGCGGTTTACATCCGTCACACGGAGGCAATTCAACATTTCTGTGGCAATTCCTTTTCCATCCGGGCGGCTGATTACATCCTGGGTCCCCGGAGGATCCTTCAAAATGAGCGTGTGGCACTTCCCGCCAAGCAAGGCGGCATACTGGGCAACCACCCCCATTTCGTCCCTGGCAGCAATCCCGATCTTGTTTCCATCTACATTTTCGAGCGTTCGACAAAATTCGAGTCCCCGCAACAGGTCGTAAACCTGCATGGAAGCGATGGTCCTTCCTGTCCATGCAGAAGCCCGTCTCACATGCCATTGCAGGCTTTCAGCCCACCCTGATTCGCCTACGCCCCTTGCTTCCAAAAATGCGAGGTTCCAGCCATCTTCCAAGATCCCGGAAATGAACGATTCCGAATCCTCATATACATCTCCGGAACTTCTCAGCACAACCATCATTGGCCGTTTTTCAGTCTTCGGAAAATTCCATTGTATCTCCAGCTTCAACCGCCAACCTTCTTCGGGTACAAAACTGTAAACATCTCTTCCATATCCGGCGCCATCGAGCATCTGAAATACCACTACCGGGTTCAGTGGAGTTTTCTTTTCGGGAAATGCCCCGAAGGTTTTTTCGCGGAGAAAGGTTACCACTGAATCACGATACATAAACAATTCATTTTTGTCCCTGATTTGAGGAGTGTCTGCCAATTTAACAAAGCAATCCTGAATAACAGGGGTTAAATCACCTTTCGGCAGTCCATCTGTGTAAGCTTTTAACTCGTCACCTGTCAACCGGTGTTCAGGCGATTGGTCCATATCTCCTGCATCTTCCGGAGAAATATGCTCTCCTTTCAACTGTTCAAGGAAAAAAGAAAAGATTGTTTTTCGTGCAGATGGCTGGGTCCCATGTTTGCCCGGGTATTCAAACAACCGGTTATTTTCCGGTTTGCCGTACAGCCTGTATATTTTATCCAGATCGGTATGAAGCTGCCGTACCGATCCTATCTGGTTGTAACCATCCCTGTCTGCCTGTACGATCAAAAAAGGACGCGGCGCAATCAGCGCCCCAATGTCCTGGAAATCCCACAAGTAGTTATTGATTGGCATCATACAGTCACAATGCCAGTCGATGGACCTGGTGGCTACCTGGGCTTTCAGGGTACTTGCCCCACATACCGGGGCAGCCGCCTTTATACGGGGGTCAACGGCAGGAAGGTACCAACTTTGCGCCCCGCCCCCGGAACCACCGGTGACACCAATATTTTCCTTGTCTACTTCAGGCCTTTCGGTCAGAAGGTCAACCGCCCGGATGCCGTTCCACAGTTCGACACCTCCCGGGTTATATCCCCTGCTGTACCAGTTGAACCATCCGTTCGCATAACAACCGTGGTGTTCCCCCAGCACTTCCCCAAACTGGATGGTTTCAATGATAAGGCAAACAAAACCCAGTTGGGCAAATTTTTGGGGATACCCCTGGTAATATTCTTTTTGGGTACGCGAATGCCCGCATACATACAATATGGCAGGGCACGGGTGTTCGATATGATCAGGAATGTACAGGTTGGCAGGAACATACAATCCCGGTAAAGATTCGTAATACAATTTTTCGATCCGGTATCCTTCCTGCTGAATTATGCCTGTAATTTTTACATTAAGCGCTGTTCTTTCTTTGTTGAAATAATCCCGGATACCCATCATTTCGAGGAACTGCTGATAACGGAGTGGGCGTACTTTTTCCCAGCCGGCAACAGAATTTATACCTGACAGGGAATTATCCGTAATTTGGGTTGCCGCATGTGAAAGATAGCTGCGGATATTATTTTGAAATAACTCTTCTTTATCTGAATCCGGGATGTTTTTATTGCTACATCCGGAAAAGCAAAAACTTATTACTGTGATGGCAAAACAAATTACACTCTTTCTCATTTTATAAACCTGTTTAAAGTTGAACTACTCTTATTGGCTTCTCTTCATCCTCTCCATTTTTTTCTACTCTTTATACACAACTCATGCATGTATATTTTTTCGGACCGAAAGGCCAATATAACTCAGCCTTGGGCATAGTTTCGGAAAGAACGAACCGAAACGTCAGCCCGGTGTAGGATACAGAAGAAAAACCGTCTGCGGGGATTCGATAAACAAAGCAAAAAATTCCTTTCGGACGGGATTGCCAGACATCATTTTCGGAAAATACGAGGTCATCTCTTTCGTCCGAAATAAGATTTTCTCTTTTATGAACGTTACCGCACGGACGATTTTCCTGTCCGCTTTCCAACCCAAGGCGTCTCCGCCAACTGGCGGATTGCCTTGGGATAGATTATGCTGGCCTTTCAGGCCGTTTCCTTGTCCGTCAACCATCATTTCCTTTTCTAAAAGATGTGTATAAAGAGTAGCCATTTTTTCAGGGTATCCAAAAAATTCTCAATTTGGGATTCCGTGTGATTTGATGACACGGTCATATATTGTCAATTCCGCTTTTGACCGTTATCATTTTTGTTTTATTAATTTTTCAATCTCTTTTGCCACTTCTTCCCGAACATGATAAAGAAGTTCCGGGTCAGATGTGAAATCCAGAGGCCCGGCAACTACCTGTTGAATTGAAGCAGGATTGCCTCCGAGCTTTTTCAGGAGGTACAAATATTCGTAGTCTTCAAATCCGTCGCGAAGGTTTGCCAGTCTTAACGAAGCTAACGGTAAGGCATCCGGCCCGGGATAGGTAAGATAACCGTCGCCGTTATAGTCATTGAACGTATTGGCTTTCCAGCCGCCGCGCAACATAGGGGGCGAACTATTCCCTTTCCAGTGGTTCGGGCTCCAGTATTCAAAACCGGTGACCCCGGTCTGGAAACATATCCATCCCAGTAACCTCCCGTCAATGGCCGGGTATTCATGGAAAAAGTTCGGACGATTGGAAGGCCAGCAGCAGACTGCCAGCCATGCTTCATCTCCTGCCTCCACCCTTTTTTTCACACCAGATTTTTCGTATTGTTGTACATACACATCCCAGGTATCGGCATAGCCCGTAAGGGCTTCCACACCCTCAGGTATATTCAGACACTGGATTACTTTAAGGTCCCGGCTGACGCCTTTCACAAACGAATACATCTCCTTTGCCAGAGGCCAATGGTTTTTGTCCACTTCATCGTAGTTGTACACGTAAGCCATCCCGTCAAGCCACCCGCGGGGCCCGAACCGGTCCACATACCGGTTAAGCCTTGTCCGCAAACTGTCTTTGTATTCTAAGGTGTAACTGTCCTGTTTCTTTCGTTTTAGATTCGGTATATTGTCGAGAATAAAAGCATTCATTCCTCTTTCAATACAGAAATCAAGCATGTCTTCGTCCAATTCAAGATTTCCGCCCGGCCCCAGACGGTGTTTCAAAAGCATTTCATAGAATGCTTTCCTGTTTTCTTTCGAATTGCCCCCGGATTTTTCCAGAGAACCAACCCAGGTCAGGGTTTTAATACTTGATTTGAGAGGAATATCGAATCCCCAGACCCGGAGGGAAACGGGAATTGTAGAACTTCCTGCATTGTCGGTATTTACGGTAATATGTCCCTGATATGTTCCTGCCTGTGTCCCGCGCGGAACATAAACCGTTACCCATAATGGCTGGCGCTCGCCTGCCGGGATGCTTAAACTGTCCATTCTCAACAGCGGGTCGGGCCACCAGCCCAGCGAACCGGGGTAAACTTTTGGCACTACGGTTGTCTCCACATAGCCCACCGGGTTGAGGGTAATATTACTTATTTCTATTTCACCAGTTTCTCCACGTAATGCACTGATCTTCCAGCGAACCCCTTTCACGGCAGCGCTGTCGCCGGAAGAAACGACTATCTGGAACGATTCGTATTCTCCCCCGGCAGCGCTGATCCTGGCAGTGTCTTCTGTTGAAAACAAGGGCTTTTTTAATTCCATGGGAACCTTGACCATGCCGGATACGGCAGACAGGGTAATTTTGTCCGCTTCAGAAGTATCGTAATCATTGTACCCCGTCATAAGAATTAAGGTACCTAATAAAAGTATCGTTGAAACTAAATTTTTCATTCATACAAATTTTAAAGTTTCTGATTTAAGTAAAAGGAATGAAATAACGCCGTATCCGTCTTTCAACTACCCTAAAGAGGCTGTCCAAAAAGTATATATTACGATAACTTTTCTCTGTGAAAACTCTGTGGGTAACTCAGAGAAACTCTGTGGTTCAATTGTTTATTTTTTACCACAGAGTTACACTGGGTAAAAACACAGAGAAACACAGAGTTTTTGGACAGCCTCACCAATATTTCGCCAGTACCGGGCTGAACAGCCAAGGTCTTGACATTTAATCACCGTTAGTATTTGCTTTGTTTGATCAATTTGCATGAAGCAGATGATCTTCCGTCATGAATTAAATTGATGTAATACGTCCCGTTGGGGAAGGCTATCATATCATATCTTTTTTCATGCATGCCTTTTTCTTTATATCCATTTTCTAATGTCGTTAGTTGCTTGCCAGACATATCGTATAGCGATAAGGTAACTTTACCAGGTTCGTCTACTATGTATTTTATGGTTACCTGGCCGGAAGATGGATTAGGGTAAGAAGACAAACACATCTCATTTGAGTTTAGCTTGATATCTGACATTGAGGTAGCACTTTTGGTACTACTACTGATGGCAAAGTCACAAGCCTCAACCGTCCCACGATTTTCTACATCAACGATACTCCACCAGGCAAGACTGCTTGCCGGGACACGGAAGGCATAATTGGCGCCAATGTTCACCTCGCTTCCTCCTTCCGGAGTTACATAGATGCTATACGTATTAGCCGCAACATCCACCACCAACCGGAATAAGTATTTGGTATTGGCAGTGTAACTAATGTATGGGTTCCAACTCCAGCCGCTGCCATTGCGCCCAATGATTTTATTTTCAAGAGAGAACCTGACGATACACGACATATCTGCTGCACTGTTTGCCTGACCTGACGAAAGACCTACTACCACATCGAGAGGTTGTCCATTTAGAGGAGTTGCGCTAAAGGTAGTCTCGAATGTACCCGTCTGGCTCTCAAATGAGAGGTTCTGACAGGTGGAAGAACTCGTGATGCAGGAATTTGTCTGCGTTCCCAGGTTGGCAAGGCCCAGAACGGTATCTACCCAGCTATCGTTATTGGGATCGGTTGCCCCGATATACGACGGAAGAGTTACTCCTTCCAGATACGGATGCGCACCTCCAATACCACCATTGGCAATGGTCGTGTCGCCATTTATAACATGGCTCCCCCGCGTTTTGAAACGGGCAGCACCCGTAGTGCCTTTATACAGATTGTCTTCGGGATTATTCGCGTTCATCCAGAGTTTAACACCGGGGCGCATCGTCTTAAACTGGTCGATCGTATACAATAAATCATACGCGAACCGTCCGTATCCTTTGAATGGCTGCCAGGCCGGTGCGAGTAACAATGGTTTACTATTAAACTGTCCTGTACGGCACCCGTCCACTTTCCTAACACCTCAAGCGACAGTTCCTCTTCGCTCTTATAAACATAGGAGCTACTATCAATGATATTATTGAGTACATAACCGTAGTACATCGGTTCCCATGAAATAGTTGTATCATTGAATGTGGAATAATAACGATACTGGTGCGCTTTTATACCGGTATTAGCAATTCGTTTAACCGTATTATTATATACGCACTGCTTGTACCTCACACGTTCGGTCCAACCTAGCATGATACCAACATTGCAACTGTCAAAGATGTTGTTATACACCTGAATAAAATCCTGGTGCAGTTCCAATCCAGTACTCATATTTCTGAATATGTTATGATGTACGTTATCCCCGAAATCTTTATAGTCATCGTTGTAACCATTGCCACTCACATCCCGTCCACAGAATATTTGTCCACCTTTCGTTTCAAGCATACCCCATGAACCGCCTTCAAACAGGTTATACCGGAAATTGTTTTTCATCGTATGTTCACTCTGTTGGAGGTACGTAAACCCATCCTTTATAATATTGACTTCATTGTAATCGCTGTACATGCAGATGTGCGAAGCGTTTCGATGCATTGTCGTCAGCGACCCATTGTTTTTGAAATAGCAATATTCGACCAAACAGCTATCCCAGCCATGCCCTGATATGCCTGCCGGAATATCGTTTGCCCTATCTGAGTAATTATCATGAATATAGCAATAGCGAAAAATGAATGGCCCGCCATCCGCGTGAAATCCCCGTGCCTCTTTTCCATCAGCAGATCCTCCGTTGCATATTTCGATTCGTTCAAACTTCCAGTATTTCAGTACCGGTTGTGTCCGGCCCAATACGGCATACACACTTCCTGAAGGCAGGTTGTTCTGCCCGTCGAGGATCATCCACTCGCCATCGGCAGACTTGAGTGTAAAGTATTCCCCTTCATTCCAGGAGGTGCCGTTTTTTGCAGATGGAATGTTATAACGGTAAGTAGGCGCTTCCGGATAGTAACGCCCTTCCCTGCCTAAAATCACATCTCCGATTTGCACATTGTTAAGAGCCGCCTGCAAGTTTTTATACCCTTTGTATGTTCCCCCATCGCACGACCGGGTAGCCGGGTTATAGGTTGCCTCCGAGCAGTCGACAGGAAGATTGCAGTCAACATACAGCGTATCTGCCCACAAAGCGCCGGGAACTAATAGGATTAGCCCCAACAGAAATTGAATTTTAATTTTCATAATACTTTAAGTTTTAGAGTTAGGAATAGAATACAATTCAGTCTTTATATTCTTCTCAAATAAGACTATAAAGCGCTGTTTATGTGTTCTTTATAAGAATATTTTATCCTTATTTTATTTCATTAATTCTTCAATCCTTTTGGCTGCACTTTCCCGAACCTTGTAAAGAAGTTTCGGGTCAGAAGAATAACTCGTCGGACCGGTAACGACCTGCTGTATCAAATTTGTTTTGTCACCAAGTTTTTTCAGGAGGTACAAATATTCATAATCTTCGAACCCATCACGAAAATTTGCAAGCCTTACCGAGGATAAATGGATATTGTCCGGCCCGGGATAGGTAAGATAACCATCGCCATTGTAATTATTGAACGTATTGGCTTTCCAGCCGCCACGTAGTCCGGGAGGGCCAAAATTCCCCTGCCAGAGGTTCGGGCTCCAGTATTCAAAGCCGGTGACCCCGGTCTGGAAACATATCCATCCCAGCATCCTTCCGTCGATAGCCGGGTATTCATGGAAGAGGTTTGGGCGAACAGAAGGCCAGCAGCAGATTGCCAGCCATGCTTCGTCTCCTTGTTCCACCCTGTATTTTACCCCGGATTGTTCATATTGGGCCACATAAATATCCCATGTATCGGCATAACCGGCGAGGGCTGCTACCCCTGCCGGATTTTCCAGGCACTGGAGTACTTTAAGATCAGGACTGACACTTTTCACAAACGAATACATCTCTTTTGCCAGGGGCCAATGCGATTGAGGCACTTCATCGTAGTTAAAAACGTACGCCATCCCGTTAAGCCATCCGCGTGGTCCAAATTTATTCACATAATCGCTAAGCCTTGTACGCAAACTTTCCTTGTAAGCATCCGTGTAGCTATTCTGATTAACCCGTTTCAGGTTAAGTATGTTGTCAAGAATAAATGCGTTCATGCCTCTTTCAATACAGAAACTGAGCATTTCTTCATCTAATTCAACCTGCCCTCCCGGCCCCAAACGGTGTTTCAAAAGCAGTTCATAGTATGCTTTACGCATTTCTCTTGTATCACCGCCAAAGTTTTTCAGCGATGTTGAATTAACCCAGGTCAGCGTTTTGATACTTGGAGTAAGTGGGATATCGAACCCCCAGACACGAAGGGATACGGGAATATTGGCACTGCCTGCATTATCTGATTCGACATGAACATAACCGGTGTAAGTCCCTGCCGGCGTTTTACGGGGAACATAGACCGTCACCCATAAGGGCTGACGTTCGAGTGTTGCAATGTCCAGATTATCCATCCTCAACAGCGGATCGGGCCACCACCCCAATGAGCTGGGGTAACCGCTTCCCAGCACAGTTGTCTGGACATAGCCAACCGGGTTGACCGTAATGTTGTCGACCCCGATTTCGCCGGCTTTTGCTTTCAACGCACTAACAGACCATCTGACGCCTGTCAATACGGTGCTGTCAACAGAAGCAACAACTACCTGAAATGACTCATACTCTCCCCCGGCAGCGCTGATCTTAACCGTGTCATCTGTTTCCAGAAGGACATAGGATGCCATAGGTACTTTAACCATAGCGGAAACAGCAGAGAGAGTAATTTTACCTGCTTCAGGGGAGGGAATATCGGGATCGTTTTCCTTGCACCCTGTCATCAATGTACATGCGCATGTGCATATAAAAAGAGTTATTGAAACTAATTTCTTCATTTCTTTATTTTTTAATGTTTTAATGAAAACCGTCGGAGACAAATTCCAACACTGACGGAAGAGATACACGCCAGTACGACCAGTTATGCGCCCCATCGCGTATCCGGAATTCATGAGGGATTTCCTTTTTGCGCATAGCAATGTGTACAAGGCAGCTACCTTCGAAAAGGTAATCGTCGTCGCCACAATCGATATACCAGCGTACAGCCTTTTTCTGTTCATCGGGCATACTTTCGATGAGAGACAGGACATTGTGCCTTTTGTAATATTCTTCGATTACCGGATCAGGATAAATTTCATTGTCCCTGTTGTACCTCTTCTTTGCTTCTTCCAGTGAAAGAGGGCCAGCAGAGGTACTTAAAGGACATGCTGAGGAAAACATTTCCGGGTGGTGCAGCGCGTACATAAAAGCGCCGCCGCCACCCATAGAGTTACCTGAAACAGCACGATACCGTTTTAAAGGCCGGGCACGATATGTTTTTTCAATAAAAGGGACCAGCTCCTTAAAAAAGAAGTCCTCGTACTGCCAATCCCCCTTTATATCATTGAAATAACCACGGCGACCGGTATTCGCGTCAGGCATTACAATGATCATTGGAGTAGCCTTTCCTTCCTGAATCGCTTTATCGGTAATCTGCTGAATTTCTCCAAGTTGAAGCCAGGCCGTATGGTCGTCGCCACCGCCATGCAACAAATACAGAACGGGATAGCTACGCTGAGATGATCCGTAATCAGGAGGAAGATAAATGCCATATTTTCGGTCCATCTTCAATATTTCACTCTTCAGGGATAAGTCGTCGAAGACCTTCCCACTCTGAGCAAAAAGAATTGTGGAGACAAATAACAGGTTAAATAAGAATAAAAGTCTCATTTCTAAAATCTTAAAGCGTTTCTAAAATCGAATGTCAGTTTTAAGGATAATTTTCCACCGTAGAATTTAGCCGGATGGAATTGATACGTTGATGCTTCCGGACCGGAATATTCCGCTTCCAGGAATTTACTGCCAACCGCATTTATGCCATGCAGAAAAGAAATGTCTCCTGCAGGGTATTCAATTTTTTCATGGCCTGGAAATTTGGGTTCCTGGGGTGTTAACATCCTTAGAAAAATATCTTTACTATGAACAAAAACCTTAAAATCAGGAACATCGTTCCCGAAAATTTTCACCCAATAAACTTCGGAATGGTAGCCCTTGAATTCAGGATACTGAAATCCTGACTCCCCGGTAACTGTATTGTTGTATTTTTTATCCCATAATCCGAACTGAGTCCCTTTCATCCTGTTTTTATAGACCCGGTAAGGTCCATCGCCAAGCCAATGCATCCCTGCAACTTTATCTTCAGGATAATCGAACGTTATCCCGGCAAAAGGCGAATAGCTTTTGGGCGTATAGGCTACATCCAAATGCAAAAGCCCGTCGCCACCAATTGTCCATATAAAATGATCACCATTGTTAAAAGTAACCTGTAAAAGCAGGTTGTTTTCTTTAAATGAATGGGTAACATTCTGTACTTCTTTCTTTCTGCTCACAAACACCGGCCCGTTTGAAAGCGGGATAATTTTTCCCTCCTTTACGATTTTATGAATTTTTCCATTCGTTTTATTGAATGAAAACTCCAGATCTCCAGCTTTTACTTCCAGAGTACTATCGGTAATATGTATTTCTGGTTTTGTAACTGTGGACTCAATAAGCAGTTCTTTCGCTTTTACCTCCGGTGTTTTTACCGGCCAGCTCCATGTGTTAATCAACCTCCCCGATGGGTCATGCGCTGTTATCCTCAAGGCATCTGCCGATTGCCATGTATTCGGAAGATCAATCTTTAACTGTCCTTTTTGTCCGGGAGAAAGCTGAACTGAAAAATCCTGACTGAATAAAACGGATTCAGATTTTTCTTGGTCAGGTTGAGAAAATGTTACCCATTCAGCAGTGAATTTACACTGGTTCAGGTTCGTATAATGGTAACGGTTTTCGATATTGAACGAACCATCAAATTCTGTTGTAATGTACCTTTTCTCAAAATAAACCGGCGCCCAGATTTCTTTGATGGTGTAAAAACTTCCCTCTTTTTCGTGATAGGGGCCAAGAATTCCATCCGGAGCGTGATTTCCATCCGTATCAAATTCCCCATTCCGGTCGGTACGTTTTACTGCTTCATCGGCAAAAACCCAAAGGAAACCACCTGCACAAAGCGGGTCATCCCACATTTTTTGCCAGTAATCATCCAATCCCGCGCCATGTCCGCCATCGTATAGTCCATGTAAAAATTCTGTCGGGAAAAATATTTTTCGTTTGCTGTATCCATCAAGCGATAAATAGCTGTACTCGATGTAGTGTAGTGTGTTGGTTTTAAGATAATCAGCCCAGGGATGAAGGACTTCACGCTTTTGAATATCGAGTTCAGCAAAATCATCGTTCAGGTTATCGTTCTCGCCACCTTCATTGCCATTGTCCCAGAATATGATGGAAGGATGGTTTACATCCCTCTCTATCATTTCTTCCAGAAGTTTTCGCCCGACAACGTCATCATAGGAAGGTTTTTGCCAGGCAGTCAGTTCGTCCAGTACGAAAAGCCCCAGCGAATCGCAAACATCCAGAAAGTGGGTTTCAGGCGGATAGTGCGACATGCGAACGGCATTCATATTCATGTCCTTCATCAGGTTGACGTCTTCGATGCTGAGAGTTTTTGAGGATGTCCTTCCGTAATCGGGATGAAAGGTATGGCGGCAAACCCCCTTCATTTTAATCCGCACACCATTGACATAAACTCCGTCGCTTTCCCTTACTTCGATCGTGCGAAACCCGAAACGTTCATTCGTTTGATGGATAACATTGCCATTCTTATCAAGCAAATAAAAGACAGCATTATACAGATTCGGGGATTCGGGAGACCATGCACTGGAATTTGGCAGGTCCCCGAACACCTTAATTAAGCCCCCTGAAATATTTTTTTCAAAAACAGCTTCTTTTTTCCCGGAAAGCGATTCAATCTCTACATTAACTTTCACCGCATTTTTAACAGGAGAGAGATACACATCTGCAATAAAACTACCATTAACGCGGGCATCAATGGCCACGCGCCGGATATGCTCAACCGGTTTTGCTTCCAGGTAAACAGGCCGGAATATGCCTCCAAAAATCCAGAAATCAGCCTCTCTCTCAGCAAGGGTTACCGATTCATTATCCGATTGTTTCTTCACCAAAACCTCCAGTTGATTTTCTTTCCCGGGTCGGATGAGATGGGTAATATCGTACTTAAAACGGTAGAAAGCCCCCTGATGTACCGGGCCTGCCTGCTTCCCGTTGATTTTAACAAGGGCATCGGTCATTACCCCGTCAAAAACAATGCTTACCGCTTTCCCTTTCCAATCAGCCGGGACCTTAAAACTGTGTCTGTAAAGCCCTGTTTCATTCAGGCGGTCTTCAAATTTATCGTGTCCGTAATTATAGCTTCCAAATCCCTGCTGTTCCCAGCACGAAGGAACTGCTATGGTGGTCCATTTCCCGCTGTTCATTCCTGCCGAACAGAAAAAGTCCCAATCAACAGTGTGGTCGGCTCCTGTCCCTGACAGGTATTTCATTTCGGTTGTCTGGCCGATAACAGAACCAGATAAGAATAGAAGAATGATGAATTGGACTAATTTGATTTTGTACATATACTTGATTTTAGATGTATTGTTTATTTTCTGGTGAAATGTTTGTCTATAAACGATATGGGTCAGTCGCATTTTTCCCACCTCTGTATTTTACTGATCTTATCATTCAACCTTTTCCTGAACCTCATCCAGGTAGTTGGAGAATAAAGGATTTCTTCCTGCACCTGAGACTTATAGACAGATTGCAAACTTTCCACGACCAGGTTCGTTATCATTGGTATTGTCAGGTACCTGCCTTCCACGATAATACCTTCCTGTTGATCTTTCTCTAAATCATGAAGTATTTCCAGAAGCCGGCCTTTATTATAACTCCAGTGTTCTTCCGGGGAATTCCGTACAAGATCAAATAAATTAAGTATATCTTCTGAATTCATAGTTTAATAACTTTTTGGGTGAAATACTTGCCGCCGGATAATACTTTAACGAAATAGACACCTGGCGTATACGATGAAACATTGATCTGATGGGGGAATGAAACATCACCTGAAGTTTGATAGACTTTTGTTCCCGGCAGTGTGTAAATCTCTATTGTACCTTGCCTCTCAAATCCCTGTTTTACAGAAACGGACAGTATTGTACCGACCGGGTTGGGTGTCAATTGAATAGAAAATTCTTCTTTGGGCAATACTGTTTCGAGTGATGTAGTAATCTCATAGTTTAACATTGCGGTGGCTGTACAATCCATATTGGTTGAGAACCTGATCCAACGAGCCTGGAAAGATGGCGGAAATTCATATTTGAATTTTTGTCCCGGATTCACAGTTGTTTCCATGAAACGCATCCAGAGGCCATTACCCACAGGGTCAACCTCAATGGTAAATGTAACTGGTTCATTTGCTGTGTGTGCAATTTCAAGGTCCCGTTTGTCGTAACAGGCGATCAGGTATGGATCAGATGGGATATTGGTTTTCACCTGAGTATTTTTCCAGGGGCCTCCATATCCGACAGGTTTCCCTAGTTTCCACAAATCATCGATAACACCGGCCCAAATTACTGCATTGCCATCATCAGACCGGATGATATGCGGATTATCGGCAGACGTATTTTTATCCAGACCGCTCATAATAAGCATGCCCCGGTAAGACGCGTAATCGTGAATGCGGAAGTTATGCGAGGATATTGGACGAATCTTTGCAAAACCGCCGGCATCATCTCTTGGAAGTTCGTAGAATGTGCCGGCACAGTTGACCAAATCGCGTTGGGTAACCACTTCGCGGCAAATTCGCGACAAAGAATTATCTGCCAATGTTTTGTACTTGTCCCCATTCTTTGGCAACCTCCACCGGTGCCCTGTATCATCAATAATTAATACTGAGGCATCATCGATGGTAATTACTTTTTGAGGGATAGCCACTTTAGAACGAATGTAAGTAGCTGTTGAGGAATTATTCTTTTTCACCAACTTCATTGATGCATCCAGTTCATAGTAGCCTGTTTCCGTAAATTCTTTATCAGAAACTGTTCCTGCAAGCACACCCAATGCCCTTGCATTTCCGGAAAGGCCCCAAAGTAATCCTCCCGTTGACCCTGCCGAACTAATCCCGGAAAAGCCATTAAACATGGGATCCGGAGTAGAGGTGTGTTCCTCTGTTTGGGCATACGAGAAATGAACCGTTGCCTTGCTGCATGATTTATCAACCGAAACACGTATCCACTCTCCTTTAGTACCGGAGTCAAACGGTACATACACACTTTCCCCTTTCTTTACAGGAACTTCGATCAGGTTTTTCCAGCTATTATTGCCATTCTCGTCAATTTTAAAGGTAAACAAAACTGTTTGAGTCCCTTCATTTTTTATCCATGCAGACCGATAGTCCCATCCGGCAAATAAAAACGGGTCTGATGCTTCTCCTGCATCAACCTGTTCCGAAAGCCAGACAGCCCCTTCGGCCATTGAAGTTCCCAAACTGTCGGGTGCAGATAGTGAAGTAAACCACAGATTTGAGTTCGATTGCCCGGTACCGGCCATATTCCCCTTTATTTTTCTTTCATAATTGTTTTCAGATATGCACGCATCGTCGCAACCAATAACCAATTGATCATTCCATCGGGCAAAATCACCAATTACTTTTAAATAGGCTGAGCGCGGACGAATACCGACAGTATTCGAGGATGTAAATGTTTTTGGGAAATGCCAGAACATGCCGTGCATCGTCATTAAATAGTCAGGATTATTTTCTGTTCCAATATCGCGTATACGCGGCCATTCGGTGTACCAGCCATGCGATGCATCGTAGGTATGGCTTCCTCTTGGTAACCGGTAAAAACTCCACTTCCCGTTATCCCGTGTACCCAGGATCAGGGATTTACTATCCCACCCGGTAGTCCAGACCGGATCGGTTGCCGGGTTGGGATTACCATAAATCCCTCCTGGGCCGGTTATTTCACAAAAGTGGCTCATACGTACTGTTTTCCAACCCGTAGATAAACTCTCCCATTCGCTTAAAACACCAGATCCGCCGCCATTATTCGCATAAATCATAACACCTTGCCCTGAATACAATCCTTTGCCATGTTCGCCAGGTAAAAGAGATCCAACTCCTGACACATTTCCATCTTTGTAAAGAGTTTTTACATCCAATGAATTCACATCTACTTCATAAAAGCCTTCTTCCATCGTACCATAATAGATTTTATTGGCCGGGTCTGTCAGGTGACGGGCATTCCCCGTATGGCGGCCATACATCTTACTGTAAGGGATAACCCGAACATTACGGACATTGTCAATAGCGTAAGGTCCGATGAACAACTGATTGCTTTCCTTATGGATCATCCGGTTGGCAGGAGTTCCGCCAACACTTTCAGGACGGACAACCTGCTGCAAATCAGGTTTTATTTCATACAGTTTGTCCGACGAACCATTCGGAAAGTGGGGACCATACGTTATTGTCCATAAACTGCCTCCCCAGGGAACAACTGCCCCGGTTCCACACTCATCTTCATTATTATAAAATGCCAGATGCGGATAGATTCCGCTATACGACTTAAATCCTTGTGCCGATGCAAATAAATGGCATATAAAGAATGATGCAACCAATATAATTATTTGAGTCTTATTCATATCTCTCCAAATCCATCCTTACGTGGGGGCATATTCTAATTAATAATTACTTTTTGTGTAAAATATTTGCCGTTGGACACTACTTTGACAAAATAGACGCCTGGGGCATACGATGAAACATCTACCTGATGGGGGAACGAAACTTCGTCAGGAGTTTGGTATATTTTTGTTCCCTGCAAATTATAAAGTTCTATTATTCCTTGACTCCCAAATCCCTGCTCCAATGAAACGGACAACGTTGTACCGGCAGGGTTGGGAAATAGTTTAACCGAAATAATTTTATTATTTTCTAAATCTTCATTATGCGTAGATGTTCCCCTTTGTAGAATAATGATATCATCGACAAATCGGTTAAATATGGGAACATAACCGTTCGGTGGGCATTGTCCCGGACAGAGGCATGGTTGAGAAAAGTCTTTGGGACGGTCAATACTGTAATTGAGCTCCTGCACTGTAGTGGCGCAGGTAGTGCTGGGTTTGGGCTGAGGGCCCCAGATTATCTTGGTATAAGTAGGTCCTCCCAGCGTTATGCTCGGCCCGGTCATGTCCAGGGTGCCGCTAAACGCCGTATTGGTAATTTCCGTTATCTTCACACCGTTCAAGTATATCTGCGTGATTCCGTCATTCGTTCCGGGGGTATTGGTTTTCCAATATACCTCCCACTGTTGCCATTTTCCGAACCCGACACTTCGCCAGACCGCTTTATCGTAATAGGCAACCGAGCCGGTCGTCCCAGGCTTATTCCCTTCGCAAAAAAAAATAAGGTTTCCATCCAGAATATTAAATGCCTTGTTCCAATCGCCCAGCTTATTCAACCATTGCCAGCGTTGGGTCTGAAAGTCTGAGCCCCAGTTCTTGCGTATGGACATAAGAAACATCTCGTCATTCATGCGGCCCTGGTCCTCCAAATATTCATACCACGAAAGGTATAATTCACCCGCAGTTGCAACACCTTGTGCCAGTTTCCAGCCAGTCGCACCGTCGTCTTTCCACACTTTCCCTTGCAAAGAGCGGTTGCCGCTATGCGGACTTGTGCTGGTGATTGAACCAAACGCCATCTCATCCGAAGGAATACTTCCACTTTCAAAATCCTGTTTTCTAACGAGCTTCCACCCTGTAGGCAGCACGTAATTCGCGGGAGTCATCCCAGTGAGAAGCGAATTACCCTGAGTTTCACCGAAACGAAGATTCCTGTTTACTGAGTCTATTTTAGAATCAGTAAAATATGATACATTTATTGAATCGGTAAGCAATTTTACAGGAAATGCTGAAACGATAAGTGCAATAATAGATAAATGAATTATCATCTTAGAAATTTTATTTTTATTGATAGTTCAGCCATGCGGTAGCCAGACAATCTGTATTGGTTGAGAACCGAATCCATCGTGCCTGAACATCAGAAGGAAATTCATATCTGAACTTTTCTCCCGGATTCACGATTATTTTCCTGTAAAGCATCCAGGGTCCATGTCCGATTGGTTCCACTTCAATATTAAAAGTGACCGGTTCATTTGCCTGATGTGAAAGTTCAAGGCTTCTTTTATCATAAAATGCAATCAGGTAGGGATCAGATGGAATATCGGCTTTCACCTGAGTATTTTTCCACGGGCCTCCATGTCCGACAGGTTTTCCCAATTTCCATAAATCATCGATAGCTCCGGCCCAAAGCACTGCCTTACCATCATCAGACCGGATAATGTGCAGATTGTTTTTTTGTGCATTCTCATCCAGTCCGGTCATGACGAGCATACCACGATAAGACGTGTAATCATGAATCCTGAAGCGGTGCGATGAAACCGGGCGAATCTTTGCAAAACCATCAGCTTCTTCTCTCGGAAGTTCATAGAATGTACCGGCACAGTTAAACAAATCACGTTGCGTAACTACTTCCCGGCAGATTCGCAATAATGTATTATTAACAAGCTCTGTGTATTTGTCATCTCCTTTGGGCAGCCTCCAACGCCGTCCTGCATCATCAACAATTAATACAGAGGCCTCATCGATGGTAAGTACATTTTGGGGGATGGCAAGTTTTTCGCGAATGGCAGCAGCCGTTTCCGGATCGTCTTTTTTTACCAGGTTCATCGATGAATCCAGTTCATAATATCCTGTTTCCGTGAATTCTTTATCAGAAGCAATTCCAGCAAGTATTCCCAGAGCCCTTCGGTTGCCATCAAGTCCCCAAAGCAATCCTGATTTTGACCCCGTAGCGCTAATTTCAGATATCCCTTTAAACATGGCATCAAAAACCGTACTGCGCTTTTCTTTTTGGGCATACCAAAAATGGACCGTGGCTTTACAAGCTTTATCAGCAGAAACACGTACCCACTCTCCTTCATATCTGGAAATAAAAGAAAGGTGCACGCTTTCTCCCGCTTTCACAGAAACTGATTTACAGTTTTCCCATTTATTATCACCTTTTTTGTCAAACTCGAAAGTGAACAAGACGGTTTGTTCCCCGTCATTTTTAACCCATGCAGACCGGTAGTCCCATCCGGCAAATAAGAAAGGCTCTGAAACTTCTCCGGCATCAATCTGTTCTGAAAGCCAAACCGCCCCATCGGCAGTCGATGTACCCAGATGGTCGGGTACCGAAGGTGAAGTAAACCATAAATTTGAATTTGACTGACCAGGGCCAGACATATTTCCTTTTGTTTTTCTCTGATTATTATTTTCAGAAACCGCAGCATCATCGCAACCAAAAACCAGTTGATCATTCCATCGGGTAAAATCGCCAAGTATTTTCAAGTAGGCTGAACGAGGGCGAATACCTGCTGTATTCGAGGATGTAAATGTTTCCGGAAAACGCCAGAACATGCCGTGCATCGTCATTAGATAGTCAGGATTACCGGTAGTCCCAATGTCGCGAATCCGCGGCCATTCGGTGTACCAACCATGTGCCCCGTCGTAGGTATGGCTTGCTTTTGGCAAACGGTAAAAGCTCCATTTCCCGCTATCCCGTACACCCAAAATCAGTGATTTGTAATCCCATCCGGTAGCCCAAATCGGATCGGTAGCCGGGTTCGGATTGCCATAAATCCCGCCGGGGCCGGTTACTTCACAAAATTGGTTACGACGCACCAATTTCCATTCCTTACCGTTCCATTCACACAAAGACCCGGATTCAACATCAAATTTTTCGAGAGCCTGGGAATTTGCCTCCCCATTATTGGCATAAACCAACACCCCCTGACCGGAATATAATCCCTTTCCATGAGCGCCTGGAAGAAGAGGACCATATTGTTCCATATCTCCCTTATTCCGTAACAAATTTCCGTCTTTATAAATTGTTTTGACTTGTAATGTATTAACATCCACTTCATAAAAGCCTTCTTCCATGGTGCCGTAATAAATTTTATTTGCCGGATCGGTCAGATGCCTGGCATTCCCGGTATGACGACCGGTCATTTGGCTATAAGGAATAACCCGAACATTGCAAGCGCTGTCAATTGCGTAAGGTCCGATGAACAACTGATTGCTTTCTTTATGGATCATTCGGTTAGCGGGAGTTCCCCCAATGCTTTCAGGGCGAACAACCTGCTGTAAACCGGAATTTACCTCATACAGTTTATCTGATGAACCGAACGGCAGGTGAGGGCCATAGGTAATGATCCATAAACGGCCACCCCATGGGACAACTGCTCCTGTACCACATTCACCCTCGTTATTATAATAGGCCAGATGTGGATAGATACCACTATAAGATTTGGACTTCGCTAATTTTTTATCTGGTTTATATCCTGAAAATAACAGACATGTCAGGATAAAAAGGATTATCCATTTGCTCGCTTTTATCATTTTTTAGTATTTTAAACAATTCATTTGCGAATCAAGGGTTGAAAATTCATAGTTACATTAAAATTTTTGCCCTTGATTCGCATCAGATAGTTAGTATTTGCTCTGCTTGATCAATTTGCATGAACCAGATGATCTTCCTTCCTGGATTAGATTGATATAATAAGTTCCATTGGGAAACGCCCTTACATCATATCTTTTTTCATGAACCCCTTTTTCTTTGCATGCATCCTCTATTGTCGTTAGTTGCCTGCCAGACATATCGTATAGCGACAAACTTACGTTACCAGGTTCGTTTAGTATGTATTTTATGGTTATCTGGTCGGAAGAAGGATTAGGGTAGGCAGACAAGTTTACTTCGTTTGCATTTAGCGCAATATTTGGTGCAACAGCGGTAGAAGGACTAATGGCAAAGTCGCAGGCCGTGATTGTCCCGTGTCCTTCTACATCCACGATACTCCAATAGGCAAGACTACTTGCCTGGGCACGGAAGGCATAATTGGTACCAATGCAAACCTCGCTTCCTCCTGCCGGGGTTGCATAGATATTGTAGGTTTTAGCCGCAACATCCACCACCAACCGGAAGCGGTAGTTGGTATTGGAAGTATAGGAAATGTTTGGTTCCCAACTCCAGGCGCCGCCGTTGCGACCAATAATTTGACTACTCAATGCAAAACGAATGATACACGCCATATCTGCAGCACTGCTTGCCTGTCCTGCTGAAAGGCCTACCACCACATCAATAGAATTTGCCAGGGGAGATGCTTTAAAGGTAGCCTCAAATTTGCCGGACTGACTACTAAATGAGATGTTCTGACAAGTGGAGGAACTTGTGACACAGGAAGGGTCAGAGGGAACACTGGCGGCACCGAAAGCAAAGTTACAGACCTTAGCGGCACCATGTGCTTCTACATCCGCAACATTCCAATAGGCAAGACTGCTTGCAGCAGCCTGTTCGGTACGGAAAGCATAATCGATGCCAACGGGGAGCTCGCTTCCTCCCTGCGGCTTTACATAGATGCTGTAAGTATGAGCGGGAATATTTACCACCAACCGGAAATGGTAACTGGTATTGGGAGCGTAGGGAATAGTTGAGGCCGACTTGAACGCACCGCCATCGCGGGCAACGATAGCCCCTTCAAGATTGAAACGAACGATACACGCCATATTCGATGCAGTAGTCGCCGCATTGGTAGAAAGGCCTGTTACTACATCGATAGAAGCTAAAAGTGGAGTTACGTCAAAGGTAGCCTCGAATGTGCCGGACTGTCGTTCAAACGACCGTCCCTGGAAGGAGGTGGAACTTGTTATACATGGATCTGATGGAACTGAGGAGCCACTGATGGCAAAGTTACAGACCTTAGCTGTTCCATGTGCTTCTACATCTGAGAGGTTCAAATAGGCAAGACTGCTTACACCAGCCTGTTCGGTACGGAAGGCATAATTGGCGCCAACAGTAAGTTCGCTTCCTCCCTGTGGCGTTACATAGATGTTGAAGATATGAGACTGAATATCTACCACCAGGCGAAAGCGATAACTGGTATTGGCCGTGTAGGGAATGGTTGAGGCTGCATTCCAGGCGCCGCCATTGCGGGCAACGATGGTGCCGTCAAGTTTGAAACGAACGCCACACGCCACATCCGAGTGGGCAGTTGCTGCTATGGCAGAAAGGCCTGCTACCACATCGATCGAATTTGCAAGGGGTGTCGCGTCAAAGGTAGCCTCGAATGTACCGGACTTGCTCTCAAATGACTGGTTCTGATAAGTTGCGGAACTCGTTAAACAGGTTGGGGTCTGCGCCTGTATGTGCATTGCACAAACAAAAATAACACAAACGCTAAGTAATGATTTTATCTGAATTTTAGTTTTCATAATGGTGCATTTCAATCAAGTTAAATTTTTTATATCTCGATGAGCCTATCGGGCATTTTCTATGTGTCTTTTACAAATGACTCTCATCATTTTATTTTCTAGTGATACCCACACATAGCTATCTTTGCCGACAGATAGTCCATCGATAAATTTGTGATTCTCTTGTTGTTTGATTTTAATTTTCTTTTAGCATATCGCACCAATATGAGATACGCCAATAGATTAATTTATAACCTAATCTTTCAATATCCCGGATTTTGGATTAAGTTTTTATTAATCAATATCTCTTTCGTTGGTATGGGCCAGAGGTATTGTTTGGAAGCATCAAACTGGCGATCAGCAAGAAGTTTTATGAGGCCTGCCTCGTACATTGGCAACAGGTTCGGGCTCCCGTTTTCATCAATTGCCGGGGTCATCGGGAAAAACCATAAACCCGGTTTGACAATTTTTGTACGCAATGCAGCAACGTCCAACATACCATAAATATCCTGATTTAAAACTTTTTCTGCAATTTTCCACCGGATAATGTCTTGGTAACGAAGACCTTCATGTGCAAATTCCATACGCCGTTCAACCCGTACAGTAGTCCTGAGCTGCGATTGAGAACCTGTTCCAACTGCAGGATATGAAGAAGTGGCCGTATAACTGACTTTGTAGGCACGTGCGCGAACCTTATTAATTGCATCAAGTACCGATTGATCTATTTCATTCAGTTCAATTTTAGCTTCTGCATACATTAATAAAACATCAGCATAACGCATAAACATTTTATCATTCTCTGCTTTAAAGTCCGGCAACCAACTTTCATCTGCAAATTTCTTCCATACAAGTCCGTTAAAGGAAGCATATTGCTGGTTTCCACGGGTATCGTTGTTTTTAACTCTTTGACCTGTATTAACATTGAGCACCTTCAAGGAGTCGGGATGCGGTTCATAAATGAATCCCAACCAGGGAGTACCAAATTCTACAATCGTAGCAGTACACCTCGGATCCCGGTTTTTAAATGGTTTTTGCGGGTTATACAGGGGAGATTTATCAATCGGAAGCCCATCAGTACATAGAAAGGAATGAAACAGATCCCACGAGGGTGCAATCGACCCGCCAAAGCCACCAACATTTCGGGGCAAATAGTAATTAACCATTTCCCATAGTACACCGAATTCTTTTGAACGAGGCAACCCGAAGACTAGTTCTTTAGGGTTTTTTGTTTTCGCAAGAAATAACTCTCCGTAATCCGGATATAATTCATAAATTCCCAAGTCCATACATGCTTTAGCCGCATCGCGGGCAATCGCCCAATCGCCCATCGCAAGGGCAATCCGGGCTTTCATCGCCAGCGCGGCGCCTTTGGTTGCCAGTTTATTCTCAGCATTTCCATAAGCAATAGGTAACTTTGAAGCAGCCGCGTCATAATCGGCGTAAATGGCTGCCAAGACTTCTGCTTTGCTTGTTCGAGACAATGTAAAAGCTTCATCTATATCGATAATATTTGTATAAAACACTACATCACCATAATAGAAAATCAACTTTGCGTATTGCGCAGCACGAACGAAGTGGGCATTCCCGGCAAATTTGTCAATCGTTGCCGGTGGTAAAATTTCACTTACTTTGTCGAGATTTAATAAGATGGTATTAGCCCTGGCAATCGTTTTATAGCTGTTAAGCCATAAATTTTGAAGTGTTTCCCATTCTCCGTTAATAGTTGCCGAAGTAATGGGGGTTAATGCCTGGCGCCGGGTATAGTCATCGGTCCATTCGCCGTCCTCCAGTGGCCAAAAAACAGGCCGGTACAGATCATTTACGGCCATACTGATTTCAGTTTCATTGGAATACCAGTTTTCACTGGAACCTTCGGAAAGGGGGTTCAAATCCAGATCGGTACAGGAAATCACCAATAATAGAGTTGATATTAATAATAATGATTTGATTTTCATGATGTTTGAGTTTTAGAATTTAACAGCTACTCCAAAGATGAATGATGATGTGATTGGATAACCACTGCTGGAAACTTCCGGGTCCCAGCCTTTCGGGAAGTTATCAAAAGTGTAAAGATCGGATATTGTAGCATAAAAGCGAACATTGTTCATTTTAATGCTTTGAACAATACTTTTAGGCAGGGTATAACCCAATGAGATATTTTTAAGCCTCAGATAGGCCCCGTTAATTAACCAGTAATCTGACATGGCAAAATTGTTTCCACGACTGGTTTGCGAAATCCTGGGATATTTTACCATTAAGTTTTCTTCCTGGGTATTGTACATACTCCAAAAATTTCCATCCAATATTTTAGGTACATGCCCCCAGTTTTCCATTAATGGTTGTACCATGAGCCCTTCCAACCGAACATTTTGTTTTCCCACACCTTGTATAACCATAGAAAAGTCAAACCCTTTGTATTCTAACCGGATATTTGCCCCATACATATAACGGGGCAATGAACCACCTAGTAAAACACGGTCATATTCCGGAGTTATACTACCATCAGGTACACCATCAGGTCCGCTAATATCTTTATATTTCACATCTCCTGGTCTGACTGATTCACTTGTTTTAGGAGAGGTTGTCACCTCCTCTTCTGTTTGGAACAATCCATCAGAGATATAGCCATACCACTCATTAAATTCACTTCCTTTAATTTTTATCTGATCTCCGAGAAATTCTGTTCCTCCCAAATCACCCATTGTTGATTTAAAATCAGAGATATTAAATCCAACAGAATAGTTTACCTGACCTATCCGGTTATTATAATTTGCTTCGAATTCCCAACCTTTGGTTTCCATCTTTCCTGTATTCTGGTCCGGATTGCTGAATCCCATATAATCAGGAATCTCCAGTGCCAACAACATATCTTTTGTCGTTTTACGGTAGTAATCTCCCGTTAGCCTCAGTTTGTTGTCAAATAAACCAGCATCAAAGCCTACATCAAAAGATTCGGTTTTTTCCCAGGATATATCACGAATTGCGTATTGCCATTGAGCGGCAGTTTGGCTTGCCACAACAGTTGATCCCTGATGGAATATGGCATCGCTAAATGCAATGGTTGCTTGATACGGGTAATTACCAATTCGTTCATTACCCAAAGTTCCCCAAGAACCACGAAGTTTAAGGAATGAAAGCCAGGAAATATCTTTCATAAACGATTCCTCTGAAATAACCCAACCTGCCGATAATGAAGGAAATGAACCCCAGCGATAATCGGTATGAAAACGTGAAGATGCATCAAATCGTATATTCCCCTGAATAAAGTATTTACTTTGGTAATTATACATTACCCTACCTAACCACGACCGGTACGCATTTTCATAGGCATTCCCGCTGTTGCCTCTAT
Source organism: Prolixibacteraceae bacterium (assembly GCA_003506435.1). GTDB lineage: Bacteria > Bacteroidota > Bacteroidia > Bacteroidales > Prolixibacteraceae > GWE2-42-39. Next base: position 3,683 of record DOAQ01000018.1, on the reverse strand, counting down.
AGGTAAGAGGTCCTAAATCCAGATAAGGAAATGCTTCCAGGTCGTATTGTTCCCTTGATGCACTTAAATTTTCATAATAGGAATAATAGTTTTCATAACCGGCAAGAATATTCAAATTGTGTTCTTTAATGGTTTTTGTATAGTTTGCTAAAAATTGCGTAGTTACCTGGTAGTTATCGTTTCGGCTTTCATACAGATTGGTTGTCTTTGCCCATTCTAATGTACCGAGAATTGACGTAGGGTCTTCCCAGTCTGTATAGGATACCTTTTTCTGGAAATTTTTTGCTTTGTCAAACCCCAAATTAGGTGAAAGAATGGCAGATAATTTGAAACCGTCAAAAGGAGTGAAATCCAGCGATAATTTTCCTCCAACCTGGTTATACCAGTTATTTCGGAACCCTCCGTATTTGATTTGTCCGTAAATATTATTACCTGTTTTCCCTTCTGCCACCCTGCCATCTGACCATTCTGCAGCATATACCGGAGCAGCAATCAGCATATTATACATAGGATCCAGACTAGGCTGTTCCCTGATGGAACGTTTAAAATACATATCCAATGTTGCAGACAGAAATTTGTTTATCGTAATATCATTATTGAACCTTGAGGTAATCCGTTCGTAGGTATGGTTCATGTACAAGGCATCTGTTTTATCGTAAGCGAGGGTCAGTTTAGACCGGATTGCCTTGGTACCCGCAGAAATGCTTAATGTATGGCTTTGTTTGGGAGCATACTTTTCCAAGATCAAACCGACCCAATCAGTATTCGGGTAAAGATCAGGATTTTCAGCATTCAGGCTCATGTAATTATCCACAATATCTTTTGCGTACAGCGGATATTCATCTGAAGTATTCCCATTGTCATTCCAACGCAATTCATTAGCTATTTGCATATAACGAATAACATCAACATATACAGGAAGCTGAGTTGGGGTTTCAACGCCATATTCCGCATTGTAACTAAGATTTAATTCACCGGCTTTTGCCCGTTTTGTGGTTACCAGAATAACTCCTGCCGCAGCCCTGGATCCATAAATTGATGCCGAAGCCGCATCTTTCAATACAGAAATATCCTGGATATCATTGGGATTAATATCATTGATATTGTTTATAGGAACTCCATCCATAATGATCAAAGGACTACTGTCACCAATAGTAGTTATCCCTCGAATATTAATAGTAGCAGAAGACCCGGGGGTATTATTGTCGCGGGTAACCATCACACCCGAGATAGCACCTTGCAGAGCCTGTGATACCTGGGTAGTTCTACGTTCTGCAACTGCATCACCCTGAAGTGTCGCCACCGCTCCTGTTATATCACTTTTTTTAGCAGTTCCGTATCCAATTGCTACAACCTCCTCTAAACCAATAGTCTCTTCAACCATTGTAACATTAATGCCGGTTTTGCCGGCTACCGGGATTTCTTGGCTTTTCATTCCTACAAACGAAAAAAGGAGTGTAGCATCCGCAGTAATATTACCTAATGAATAGTTTCCATCTGCACCTGTAATAGTTCCATTGGTTGTACCTTTAACCACTACCGTGACTCCCGGAAGTGGTTCCCCGGAAGAATCAGTAACTTTTCCTGTGACTGTTTTTGACTGTTGGGAGACAGATGCAATCCCACTACTGTTTGTCAGGATTACCTGACGACCAATCACCTCATAGCGAATCCCCGTGTTATTGAGAATTTTATCCAGAATATTTACGAGAGTTTCGTCGGAAGAATTTACCGAAACTTTTTTGTCGAGGTCGATTTCCTCGTTGTAGAAAAACCGGAATTCACTTTTGTCTTCAATTTGGCTCAGCAAATCTTCGATCCGTACATTTTCCAGTTTCAAGGTTAGTTTTGTCGATTGCGAATACGTGTCGGCAGCAATACCGGACAAAACGGTTAAGAGCAGTAATAGCAATGTTAGTTTCATCTTTTTCAAAATTTGGTCATAGAATGGCATTATGCCATCACAACATCGATTTTTTTTCATAAATTTGTTTTTTTGATTTAACTAATAATTCGCATTAAATCAAGATTCTAAAAGGCAGAATGAGCAGATTCTGCCTTTTTCCTGATTTTTATTTTTAAATCTTCCTCGCAAAGGCGCCAAGTCGCAAAGAGATAATTTTTGTTAATCGTTGCATTCTCAACGCTGTTTGCATTTTGTGTTTCATTTACATTTTACGGGTTATTGTGCATGTGTCTATTTTTGTTTTACGGTTACGAGTTTTAATTTTTTATCGTAATTGTATTCGATTGATTTTGTTTTGTTGATGTATTCCATAACTTCCAGTAAGTCTTCATTCTCAATGCTGCCGGTGAAACGAATGTCGCCCAAATCCCCGGATTCCATTTGAATTTTAACGGCATAATGACGTTCCAATTTTTGCATGACGTTTCGCAAAGGTTCTTTCTCGAAAACGATGATCCCGTTTCTCCACGAGGTGTATTGATCTGTTTTTACTTCGCGTACCCGGACACCTTCCTGGTCAGACAGAGTTACCTGTTGCCCTGGGGAAAGTGTAATTTCTTTATTTAATCCGGCATTTTTGTATTTGATACTACCCTCAACCAACGTTGTCTGAAATTCACTGTTTTCGAATGCACACACATTGAACGAGGTTCCCAGTACTGTGATATTACCGTGTGTTGTTGAGACATTGAATGGTTTCTTCCCTTTCTGTACCTTAAAAAAGGCCTCTCCTTTCAAGGTTACATCACGGGATTTATCGGTAAAGTTGTTTGGGAACGATAAGCGGGTTTCGGCATTGAGCCAAACATGTGATCCGTCGGGCAAATTTACTTCGGCAACCTGACCGGCAGGAACGACAATTTCGGTTAATCCGTTTTGTGTTATTTTATTTAAGAAAGACCAATTGGCGAGGTATTTATTGGCAAGAATACCTGCCCCAAAAACAATCAGCAGTATGGCTACATATTTCAGAATGGAATACAAACGAATGTTTCCGGTATTCTGATTCTTAATTTTTGAAGTCAGGGACAGATAGGACCGTTCGATTTTTAATTCGGACATTTCTGCCTGCGATGATGATAAAGCCCATGCGTTTTTCACTGAATTAAATTCTTTACGAAGTTGTTCGTTATTCTTCACCTGATTTAAAATGTTGTTTTTCTGATCTTCAGAAATATTGCCGGTGATTAACTCTATTATTTTATCTTCTTCTTTCATTTTATCTGGTCTTCGTAGTTTATAATCCAAAAACTCAATTGTACCCTAGCTGAAAATATGAAAATTATTTCCTGAAATTTGAAATTTTGTGCTAACAGATTAAAGGTAAGAATAATAGATGGGATTCTAAAACTGAATAAATTCCAGATTCCAAATTCCAGATTCCAAAAAACAATATATAGAAGGAAAGTGATCAGTCACAGTCGCAGTGGACAGGAGACAGGAGACAGGAGATAAAAGACAAAAGACATAACTCCAATGTTGGATATCAAAAGGAATAGTGCTATTGGATGAATTCCAGGTTCCAAAAAACAAATTTCAGTGGTTAGATTGTTAATTCCATTTCGAGTTTCAACAGAGATGTGGGATACAATAATAAGGCGCAAGTAATATGATGAATCCGAGGTTATCGCATCAATGAGGGGAATTACTATCAGAAACAACCACCTCCCCCTTCGTTCCTCGGGTGAGGGTGTCCAAAAAGTTTTTGGGCACTCTT
>DOAQ01000004.1 GCA_003506435.1 Prolixibacteraceae bacterium | reverse complement strand
AGAATGCGCCCATTGCCAAACACATTTGGTTGCCTCCGTTGCACCTGGAGAAAATTGCCTGTCAAACCTGCCATATCCCTGAACGAAAAGTGAAATCGGCGCTTGCACAGGTGAGTGATGTGTATAACCCGGGTGTAAAAATTTCACCACCAGCAAAATACGTCTGGACTTTTTACGATCAGGACATGAATTACTGGAACCACTATGGCGAATTGGCGCAATTTACCGCGAAAGACCAGCCTACTGATCCGTTCACACCGCAATATGCCAGCTACAAAGGTCAAATATTCCCGGTTAATCCGGTTCACAGCGCATGGCCTGGCATTTATACCGAAGGTAAAAAAGGCTTGCACCAGCCAAAGATGAAAGATATTTACGCCATGTGGACAACCCACCGGAAAGACAAAACCAAGTACCCGGAACTGGCTCTCATAAAGGACAATAACCTTGATCGCATACCTGAAGTTAACAGTCCTGAAGAGGTTGACGCTTTTATTAATTCGGTAACCGCTTATTTGAATGATGCCGGTTACAAACTGGCTGACCGTAAAGTGGTTTGGGTAAACAACGACCGCATGTATTTTAACAGCAAGGATTACAAAATGCTCGAAAAGGAAACCTGGGAATCGTCGTCTTATGCTTCGGTTTACAAATACAGCCACGATGTTGCCCCGGCAATGGCCGCTCTGGGTACCAACGGTTGTACCGATTGCCATTCAACTTCTTCGGGAATGCTATTCGCGCAAGTGGTGAAATATCCGTTTGGCGACGATGGGAAACCAGTAACAGAACCTCAGTACAAACGGTTAGGTATTTCAGGATTTATGGCATACACCGGCGCATTCCGCGAAAGCATAGTAAAGCCAATGTTCTATTTTTTACTGGTCGCTTTTATCATTTTCTTGTTGGTCAATCTTTTAACAGCAAATCTGATCCGCAACAAAATTATTTCCGACAAGCAGCAAAACCTGATTACCTGGTTGGTTTCATTGGGAATTCTGGGAGCCGGTATATTCGGGTATTTCGCTGGCGATCTTGGCAATTACATGTTCCCAACCCGAATATTCATGGATGCCAATTATTTTTTAATCAGTGCCGCAGTGTTGTTGGCTGGTGTTTGGTCCTACCTGAAATATCAATTTATGACTACAAAATCATTCAGGCTGAATTTGTTTTCAATTCTCATCCTGATCACCATTGTATCAGGGATATTTATGCTCATTAAGTTCGATTTTATTTCAATCCTCAATCGACTGGCCTACACGGTTTACGATTTGAGTTTGGTTGGAATTTTGGTTCTGTGCATTTTCTATCTTGAAAAATCGTTTAAAAACGTGGAAGCTGAATAATGAAACGCATCCTGGTTTTTGTATTGATATTGCTTGGATTTAAGGGATTCCCGCAAAATGACAGTTCGTCCAAATTGAAAGGGCAAAATCATTTCTATCATCCTGAAATAAAGTAAAATGCTGTATATCATTGTTGCCATTATCATCGCCATCGCCTCATTTGTATTTGCCATGCTTGGCCTGGGCGGCGGAATGGTTTATGTGCCGGTGCTCAACTGGGCGGGGTTCGATATGAAAGAGGTTGCAATTCCGTTAGGATTGTTGCTCAATGGATTAAATACTGCCCTGGTTCTTATTCCGTTTGCCCGCAAAAAGCTGGTGGATTGGAAAGGGGGTTCGGTAATGGCTATTACCGCCCTGATTGCTTCTCCGCTTGGGGCAATGATGAGCAGTCATGTTCCGGTACAAACCCTGAAGATATTGTTTGCCGCGATGGTGGTTGCCGCCGCACTACGCACACTTTGGACCTCGAAACAAGCCGAACCTGAAACCATGATGCCCTTGAAAAAGCGGAGTATCATTGGATTTTTTACAGGAAGTTTTGCCGGTTTTATTGGCGGAATGTTGGGTTTGGGAGGTGGTTTTATCATCGCACCAATCCTGATGATGATGGGCTATAAAACCAAGGAAGCTGCTGGCACAACGGCATTGGTAGTTACTTTCTCATCTTTCTCCGGGTATTTCGGGCACGTTACCCAGGGCGAAATGAACTGGCCATTAACTATTGCGGTGGTAATTGCCGTGATTATTGGTTCGCAGCTTGGTGGAAGATACATGACTCAAAAAGCGAAATCGAAACAGGTGAAAATGATCTATGCCATCGTGCTGTTACTTATTGCCATAAAAATGGTATTTGATGTTTTTTATAAATAAATTTTAAAAGTTAGAAAAAATGATTGATCCAAAAATTGGCTCGAATTCGGGCAAAAATTTCACGGGCATAAATGCCCTGCCATGCCAATGGGCCTGAGAGTTGGCGCAGCCGCAATGAATGCGCTTGGGGTAGAACGTGCCAAAGATGGTCAATTGGTTGCCTTTGTTGATTTGGGCGACGACCATTGTGCAACCTGCTATGGAGATGGATTGCAGGTAATCATGGGAACAACCTTTGGTAAAGGTAATCTCAAAAAAACACACAAAGGTAAATGGGCCGTTACTGTTGTTGACAGAGCTACCGGACGTGCTGTAAGAGTCACCCCAAAAGCCGAAGCCATGCTGAACAACAAAAAGACAGCATTCTTTACCGATTATCGCATGTTGGGCAAACCTGCCAGCACTGTACCTCCCGAAATAGTTGATCCATTGGTAACCAATGTAATGAATGCACCAGCAGAAATGCTGCTTAATGTTTCACCTATATTCGAATACAAGCTTGAACCTAAAAAGGATAGCTTTGACGGTTTCGTGTGCGAAGAGTGTGGCGAAATGACTGTGATGGAATATGGTCGAATAAAAGGCGACAAAAAAGTTTGCATCGATTGTGCAGCGAAATAGAGAAACGTATGCAGGGTAGGTATTGGTTGTTTGCCGTTTATTTTCCCTGCAAACCAATTTAAAATTCTAAAGATGGAAAATTTACCACATTATCAGATTGTAAGTTGCAGCGGAGCTTCAAATACCGGAAAATTTGCCGATGAAGTTGCCCGAATGCTTTCAGCTAGCGGCGATGCCAGTATGATCTGCCTGGCCAAAGTTGCTATCGGCGACCAGCCATTAATACAGAAGGTAAAAGCTCAAAATTCCAAAATAGTAGTATTAGACGGTTGCCCTATCAACTGTGCTGAAAAACTACTTGGAAGAGAAGGAATCTCGGACATAATCCACATCAACACAACTGATTTCGACATTGTGAAAGGCAAAACACCTTTTAGCAATGAGAAAGCGAATGAAATTGTTGAGCATATTAAAAAAATAGCACACTAACTTGTTGAAAAACAAAATAATCATTGTATGAAAATTAGAGCAAAAGTTATTCAAAAACTATCATTGGTGTTGATTTTACTGGCAACTATAGTCCAACCTGGCTATAGCCAAAACGCACAACAGATTGAAAAGCAGAAACCGGCAATAGTACAACAAAAGAACGCGATGAAATATAAAGTGACCTTTATTGAACTTGGTTCAGTACGCTGCATTCCTTGCCAGAAAATGCAACCCATTATGAAGTCAATCGAAACAAAATACGGCAAAGAGGTGAAAGTGGTCTTTCACGATGTTTGGACACCGGAAGGAAAACCCTTTGCTGAAAAATATGGTATTGAAGCAATTCCAACTCAGGTATTTTTAGACGAAAACGGGAAAGAATTCTCACGACACGAAGGATATTTCCCTGAAGAAGAGTTGGTGAAGGTATTGAAGTCAAAAGGAGTCAAATAATCATAAATCATCTATTAACCCTTTAAACATCGCTATTATGAAAACAAAATCACTCGGTTTTATCGGTGGTGGCCGCATCACCAAAATTTTTCTTCAGGCTTTTGCCAACAAGAAGGTTGAATTTGCTTCGGTTGTGGTTTTCGATACCAATGCCGATGTACTCGCTACCCTGAAGCAGCAGTTTCCATATATCGAAACCGGCGATTTGCAACAGGCCGTAAGCCAACCGGTTGTATTTATTGCCCTCCATCCCCCTGTCATCATGGAAACGCTCGATAAAATTACCGATGTTGTTTCCGAAGATACGCTGGTTATTTCGCTTGCCCCGAAAATCACCATCGAAAAAATTGCATCGAAATTAAAAACCCGGAATATTGTCCGGATAATACCAAATGCCACCTCGTACATTAACGAAGGCTTCAACCCCCTGTCTTTTTCTGCGGAAATGTCAAAAGACAATAAAAAATCAATTCTGAAACTCCTGAAAGACCTGGGAAAAACCTTTGAAACCGATGAAACCAAACTGGAAAGCTATGCCATTGTTTCGGCCATGCTGCCTACATACTTTTGGTTTCAATGGCACGAGATGGAAAAGATCGCCCTGCAAACCGGGCTATCAGAAAAGGAAGCTAAAAAAGCCATAAAATCGACCCTGAAAAAAGCGGTAAAATTGTATTTCGGTTCGGAACTTTCGGCCGGGCAGGTCATGGATTTAATTCCGGTGAAACCGATTGGTGAGCATGAAACGCAAATAGCCGAAATCTACCAAACGAAACTGATGGGATTATTTGGGAAAATAAAACCATAAAACGGGAAATTTCTCCCCCGTACAATTTGCTAACAAATACGTAACAAAACAATCAAAGGTTGAATGTGATAGCCATTCAACGCAATTATTTTTTACATTTGTCTGGCTATGGAGTTATCATAAATGCGATAAAAAGCTGATAACTTCTACGTTAGACATTCGTGCAAACGATAAAATTATTTCAAAATACTAAAAAACCAAACATCAAGAACATGAGTTTTACACATGAAGTTGAAGGCATGATCTGTGTCGCACAGGGTGCAAATCATGGCCCGGCTCCAATACCTGAAGAAGGTCGTTGGGTAAAAGCCAAAGAAGTAAAAGACATTTCGGGGTTGACCCACGGTATTGGCTGGTGCGCACCGCAACAAGGCGCCTGCAAATTGACATTGAACGTGAAAGAAGGGATCATTCAGGAAGCGTTGGTTGAAACTATTGGTTGCACCGGCATGACCCACTCGGCCGCTATGGCATCTGAAATCCTTCCCGGAAAAACCATCCTCGAAGCATTGAATACCGACCTCGTTTGCGATGCAATTAACACTGCGATGCGCGAACTCTTCCTGCAAATTGTTTACGGACGTACGCAAACTGCTTTTTCTGAAGGCGGTCTGCCAATCGGCGCCGGATTGGAAGACTTGGGGAAAGGTCTTCGCGGTGTAACCGGCACTTTGTACGGAACAGTTGCCAAAGGTCCCCGTTACCTTGAAATGGCCGAAGGGTACATCACAAAAATCGGTCTGAGCGAAAGCAGCGAAATCATCGGTTACGAATTTGTAAGCCTTGGCCGTATGATGGACATGATCAAAACCGGCATGGATGCCAACGAAGCAATCAAAAAAGCCTCGGGCAAATATGGCCGTATGGAAGATGCAGTGAAAGTAATTGACCCACGTAAAGAATAGGAGGAAACAGCTATGCCATTATTTGAAAGTTACGACAGAAGGATCAACCAGATCAATAAAGTGTTGAATTCCTACGGCATTTCTTCCATTGAAGAAGCCAAAAAAATATGCGACGACAAAGGCGTGGATGTTTACAAGATCGTAAAAGACATTCAACCTATCGCGTTCGAAAACGCTATGTGGGCTTACATCGTTGGTGGCGCTATTGCCATTAAAAAAGGACAAACCAATGCTGCTGATATCGCCGCTACATTAGGCGAAGGCTTACAGGCTTTTTGTATCCCCGGATCAGTTGCCGATGACCGAAAAGTAGGTATTGGTCACGGTAACCTCGCAGCCATGTTACTGAAAGAAGAAACCAAATGTTTTGCGTTCCTTGCCGGTCACGAATCGTTTGCTGCTGCTGAAGGAGCTATTGGATTAGCTAAATCGGCCAACCGTGTTCGCAAAGAACCACTTCGCGTTATTCTGAATGGTCTGGGTAAAGATGCCGCTAAAATTATCGCCCGCATCAACGGTTTTACCTACGTTCAAACCCAGTTCGATTATTATACCAGCGAATTGAAAGTTGTTGAACGTATTGCTTACTCAAAAGGAGACAAAGCAAAAGTAAATTGCTACGGCGCTGACGATGTTCGCGAAGGTGTTGCAATTCTTCACAGCGAAGGTGTCGATGTATCGATCACCGGTAACTCAACCAACCCAACCCGCTTCCAGCACCCGGTTGCAGGCACCTACAAAAAAGAATGTATCGAACAAGGTAAAAAATATTTCTCGGTAGCTTCGGGCGGCGGCACAGGCCGTACTTTGCATCCTGATAACATGGGCGCTGGTCCTGCTTCATACGGTATGACCGACACGATGGGACGTATGCACTCCGACGCTCAGTTTGCAGGTTCATCGTCAGTTCCGGCTCATGTCGAGATGATGGGATTGATCGGAATGGGCAACAACCCAATGGTTGGCGCTTCTGTTGCAGTAGCTGTGGCTATTTCGCAGGCATAATTTTACAGATAGCAAACCTGTCAGGTTCTCAAAACCTGACAGGTTTTTTAGTATGGAGAAATCCGGAGGCTTTGTCTTTTTTATTTGGATGGGTTCATTGTAAGCAACAAGAGGCTGTCATTTAAAAAGTTAGTTTCACGCAAAGACCGCTGAGTTTTCCGCAAAGGCCGCCAAGAGTATATCGAGTTTACAAAGCCTTTCATCCAAAACAATAGCCATCGCTCCCGTCAATAAAGACGGCGCTTCCACATGATGGCTGATAGTATAAAAATTCATACTTTTGAAATCGTACTTCAAACTTTAAATTTTCACATGATACAAAGAAGTGATGCTGTTGAAGAACCGGAAGATAAGAAAGGTCAACCGGGAACGAGTGCTTCGTCCATTAATACATTAAAAGATGCAGCGTGGAAGATTATAAAAGGCGATTTTGATTCATCCAGTAAACTCTACGAAATTGCAGCATCCGATTCTGAAACGGACGAAATGCGGGACCTTGCAGAAACAATGGGTATGTTGAGTGTTAAAATTGAAGCGCGTGAGTTTTCGCTTGAACAGAAAATAGAGGAAATTAAATCCAAAAACGAACAATTGGAACAGGCCGCAAAACTTCAGTCAATGAGCGGTTTCTTATTGTCAACAACCGTTATTCTACTCAGCTTTTATGCAATACTGGTTTCGCAAATATTAAAAACAGATTGGATAAATAGCCAAATACAAACGGCTATAACGTATGGTTTTGTGGCAGGCACAGGATTTGTCATTTTTTTATATTTACGTAAATATCGATTCCCACTCAGTTATTGGGGCCTGACATTAAATGGCAGCAAGCGTGCACTAATTGAAAGTATCCTCATATCAATTCCGGTGGCCGCCTTTGTTATAGGTCTTAAAATATACCTGATAAATACTCCCGGCAACAGTTTTTCGGGTCAGGATATCTTTATAACAACAACCACAGGCGTAAACCTTTTTTTATATTTAATAAACTCTTTTGTGCAGGAATTTATTTGCCGTGGTTTTGTTCAGAACAACGCAGAAAGAATGTTGACGGGAAAATACAAGTCTTTTATTGCCATATTAACCACCTCTATGCTTTTTGGCGTTGTCCACATGCATCTCTCAGGAACGACCATTTTTGTAACTATTTTTGCCGGTATATTTTTCGGTTTGCTCTATTTAAGAAACAAGACACTTGTTGGAGTAACTGTATCACACTTCATTTTAGGAGAATTGCTTTTCGAACTTGGATTCATCGGGTAGAGCTAAACGAGGATATGAGGAAAGATAACTACGGATAGAATTAAATTGGTATAATTAGTTTGGTCACTACACATCACTATCTTTGCTAAAACAACAAAAGTCAACGATATGAAAGCAGCAGTATTAACTGAATACAACAAGGTTGAATGGCTGGATGTCGAAAAGCCTGCCTGCAAACCCAGAGAAGTATTGATTCAGGTTTGTTATGGTTGTATTTGCGGAAGTGATCAGCACATCCACAAAGGAGAATTTCATCCGCGAACAAAAACTCCAATGATCATGGGCCATGAGTTTGGAGGACTGGTTGTTGAAGTTGGCGAAGGTGTTACCGGATGGGAAGTTGGCGATAAGGTTGCTCCCGATCCAATCATCTGGTGCGGAACATGTCCAGCCTGTATGAAAGGCCATTATCCGGCATGTACCAGCTTGAAACTAATTGGTATTGATTCGGATGGAGGATTTGCCCAATTCATTTCACTTCCTCCGTCAATGTTGTATAAAGTTCCATCCCATATTCCGGATGAACACGTAGCTCTAATCGAAGTTTTAAGCATTGGTTGCCATGCAAAAAACCGTGCAAATGTGAAGAAAGGCGATTCGGTTGTTATCTGGGGATCGGGAAAAGTTGGCCTTTGTATCCTGGAAGCCGTGCGCACGGTGACCGACAATACTGTTTTCATGATCGATATTTTGGAAAATCGCCTGGCAATCGGTCCAAAATACTACGAAAATGTTATCACAATCAATGCTTCCAAAGAAAATCCGGTGGAACGTATTAAAGCAGAAACCAACGGAAAAGGGGTGGATATTGCGTTTGAAGCTGTTGGACACGCCCATGAAATTGAAGGATTGGTAAATCCGGTTCGGGGCTGTATTCAAAGTGTTTGCGGTGGCGGAACTATTTGTGTTCTTGGTTTGGGTAACGAGCCAGCTCCGGTGTTGTTCAAAGAATTGATTTGGAAAGAAGCGAAGATTGTATCGTCGCGGGTTAGCCATGGCGAATTTGCAGAAGCCATTGAACACTTAAAGAACAACCGGCTTAAACCAGAGGCTTTAATTTCGCAAAAATTACACGGTTCACAAACACAACTTGGCTTTGAACTTCTCGACGAAAATCCAGCCGAAAACATCAAGATTTTGCTCGATTTCAGGTCATAACTTCCCGATTAATAATTGATGACAAAAAACGACACTATTTCCAAAGCCCTCTCCTACTTTGACGAAGGATATGCCTGTTCTCAATCCGTCGTATTGGCTTTTTACGAACAGTTTGATTTGGACGAACGCAGCGCCAAACTCATTTCTTCAACGTTTGGCGGCGGAATGGGACGTTTACGTGAAAAATGCGGCGCAGTAACCGGTGGCTTTATGGTCCTGGGCCTGGCTTTCGGAAATGAAAATCCGAACGATATGGAAACCAAACTTGCTTCCTACAAAAAAGTACGCGAGCTAAACCGCATGGTTGAAGATATTCACGGCACAAGTAATTGCGCGGAACTTCTAAAGAAACATGCCACCGAAGCAGATGTGTCCGAACGCAAACACCACAAAATAATCTGCCGCAAAATTGTGGGCGACGTAACCGGAATTTTATACGATATGACCGAAAATCGTATGTAATTCAGGTCTCTCCCGATAAAAGCAACGGCCAAACTTTACAGGAAAATGCAAATGGTATGAGGTTTTTGCTTAAATTTGGTTACCGATTCGCGAAAATATATGTTGAAAAAACAAATCAAAGGAATAACAGTTTCAGGTTATCTGCGGTTAAATTCGGATTTAACGGTTGCTGAATCAGGGGGCAATAGCCGTGCTTTGTTCGGGTTTTCGGATAAAGCGAAAAACATGACCTTTGCGAATTGCATTTCAACATTCAATACTGAAATTCAGGATGAATTAAACAACTGCTTGTCCCGGGCACAGGAAGAGGCGCGAGTCTCCAATTACACATTGCATCATTCAGGAAAAAAATATGCCATTACCATAACTCCGCTGACCGGCGGCGAACTGATCCTGAGCTTTTCCCTTCAGGGAGAAGAACGGCCGGAAGCAAAAAATCATGAATACTGGCATTCCATTCATTCCAAAACAGTTACCCTGTCGTTTAACCGCGACCTTCAACATATTTTTATTTCAGGCCCAATTTCAGATTTAATCGGCACGGGAGCCGAACAAATAATTGGGAAAAAACCGGAAGAAGCAGGATACCCTGAAGAATTCGGGACAGAACTTGAAAAATTGCTAAAACAGGCGTTTCGTCAGGAAAAAATGGATATCCAGCCACTTGATATCCGACTGAAAGGAAACAATCTTTTTCTGAAAATTTTTGTTTATCCGGAACCGGATGCCAATGGAAAAATATCGCTGGTTCATCTTTGCATCGTGGATTATGAAAGCCTGGATAAGGCAAATTTACAAGCTATTTCCGGTGACGGACATCTTCAGATGGCCCTTGATGCATCGGGATTGGGCGTTTGGGAATGGTTTACAGAGAGCGATATAGTTTATTTTTCACGAAAATGGAAATCGCAACTGGGCTATTACCCCGACGAACTTGACAACCAGTTTTCGACGTTTAAAATGCTGCTTCACGAAGTCGACAGGGACCGGGTTTTACGAGAAACACAGAACTTTCTGAAAAGCGGTTCGCTATTTTTTGAAACCGACTTCAGGCTCCGGCATAAAAACGGAAACTATCTTTGGGTATCATGCCGTGCAACCTGCGTCCGCGACGAAAAAAATATGGCAGTCCGGGTGGTTGGCGTAAACAGGGACATTGGCAATGAAAAGAAAGCAGGCGATGAGCTGTCTATCTTCAAACAATCGATGATGTTAAGTCCGGTTCCCATTGTTATTACCGACGTTGACGGGTATATCGAGTTTTTTAATACGGCCTATTGCAAAAAAACGGGATGGAATGCGGAAGAAATTATCGGGAAAAAACCAAGTATTCTGAAATCGGGTTTCCATTCCGACGAATTCTACACAAAACTTTGGAAAACCATAACCAGCGGGAATGTGTGGCAGGGAGAGTTCAAGAACAAACGCAAGAATGGCCGGTACTTTACCGAGTTTGCCACCATCTCGCCACTTCGCAACAACAAAGGCACAATTACCCATTTTGTTAAAGTTTCCGAAGACATTTCTGTTTTGCGGAAACTGGAAAACGATTTGCGCACTGCCCGGCGGTCGGCTGAGGTTGCCAATATTTACAAGAATAATTTCCTGGCGAACATGAGTCATAAAATACGGACTCCAATCAATGGGATCATCGGTTTTTCTGATTTATTAAAAGGTAGCCAGGTCAACGAAAAGCAACAGAACCGGTATATCGATTTGATTCAGCAAAACAGCGCTGCGCTGCTTCATCTGATCGATAGCATTATTGATGTAGCCCGGATTGAAGCCAATGAATTAAAAATTAAAAAGGAATCATGTTCTCTGAAAGATACATTCATTGAATTAAAACCGCAGATGCAGAAAATGGCGGAAAACAAAGGAAAGGAAAATATTTCCCTCCAGTTTATCGTTCCCCGCGAAGCTCATCATGATGTAATTTTTACCGATCCAATCCGGCTGAAGCAAATTCTTCTCATACTCTTTGAAAATGCCTTAAAGCAAACCGAAAAAGGTTTTATTGAAGTTGGATACCAGATTTACTCAGATCGCAAGTTGCAGTTTTACGTTCACGACTCGGGTGTGGGGATCGGTGAAACCCAACTGGAAGTGTTAACCCGGCAATTCGGGATGAATGAAAAAACAACCGGACAGTTGAAAGGTGGTATGGGAATCGGCTTGACTATCAGTCGCGGTTTGGTGCGCCTGCTCGACGGACAGATTGGCGTAAAATCGAAAAAAGGGAAAGGTTCTATTTTCTATTTCACTATCCCATACGATAAAATTAAAGTACCAACCCGTACGGCAATTATCGAGCAATCGAAAAGTTCGAAATACGATTTCAGCAAATACACTATTTTAATTGCCGAAGATGTTGCCTATAATTTTGAATACCTGAAAAATATATTCTCCAGCACAGGCGCAAAACTTCTGTGGGCCAAAGATGGTATCGATGTATTGAAAATTTTCCACAGCGAAAAAATCGATCTCATTTTAATGGACATTCAATTGCCCGAAATCAGTGGTTTTGATGCAACTCTCCAGATCAGGCAAAAAAACAAAACCCTGCCTATTATTGCCCAAACCGGCTACACAATGGACGAAGACCGCGAAAAATGCCTCTCGGTCGGTTGCAACGATGTGCTCATAAAACCATTGCGGATTGAAGATGTACTGAAAACCGTGTCCCGTTACCTGAAATAATCAAGCCATAAGCGCTGCAATTCCGTAATTTCACCGGTGTGGTTTTTTTCATTGTGGTTTTCACTTCTTACATTTGATGCAAAATAGTATTTCCTGAAAATGAATATAGAACACTTCCCTTCCCGGCTACTTGAAAATGCAGTTAACGAATTCGCCAAACTTCCCGGCATTGGCCGAAAAACAGCTTTACGGCTGGTACTCCACCTGCTCCGGCAAGACCAGCGAGAAGTTGAGATTTTTGGCAACACTATGATCCAAATGAAAAATGAGATCAGGCATTGCAAGGTGTGCCACAATATTTCGGATAACGATATTTGCAATATCTGCGCAAACCCGTCACGCATTTCATCTATTGTTTGTGTGGTCGAAAATATAAAAGATGTGATGTCGATTGAAAACACCCATCAGTTCAATGGTTTGTACCATGTGCTGGGGGGCATTATTTCGCCGATGGACGGTATCGGCCCTTCCGATATTGAGGTGGAATCGTTGGTTGGACGAGTCAGCCGGGGAGAAATAGAAGAGGTCATCCTGGCGCTCAGCACCACCATGGAAGGCGATACTACCAATTTCTTCATATTTAAAAAGCTGAAAGATCTCCCGGTAAAAATCACCACGCTTGCCCGGGGAGTGTCTATTGGCGACGAACTGGAATATACCGATGAAATTACTCTGGGGCGTTCAATTGTAAACCGCCAGAATTTTGAAGACTCGCTGGGAAGGTAGGAACGATTGACGATATACGATTTACGATTGATGATTTTTGTGAACCTTTGAGAGTTAGAAACTTTGTGGCTAATTTTTTTCTGCCACAACCCCGAAATTTCGGGGCAAAAAACACAAAGTATTCACGAAGAATACCTTATATAGACGGCATTCATTTGCGATTGACGATTGAGTTGACTGCACCCTATTTCTTGAAAATAAAATAAACCGCCAGAATCAGGAATACAAAGCCTATTAGATGGTTCATTTTAAACGTCTCGTTTTTGAAAAACAACAGGGTGAATATGGTGAAAATAACCAGCGTAATCACTTCCTGTATCACTTTCAGTTCGACCAACGAAAACGGGCCGCCATTCTCGCGAAAGCCAATCCGGTTAGCCGGAACCTGAAAACAGTACTCGAACAATGCAATTCCCCAACTGATCAGCACAACACTAAAAAGAGAAAGGCTTTGAAACCATTTCATTTCTTTGAAATTGAGATGGCCGTACCAGGCCAACGTCATAAACGTATTGGAAAGGACCAGTAGTCCGATAGTGTAAAACGCTTTCATAAAAACAAACTCAAATTAACTTGTTATTGTTCCCTGCCGGGAAGGGCTTCATACAAAAAACCACGAACCCAATAAAATTCAGCACGCAAAAATACATCAGATATTTCTATCTGCGCCGAAGCATGAATAAATATTAACAAAGCTGAATTACTTCTTAATGATTGCGTTAGATAAAATATCTTTTTTTGATCCAGAATGATACATTCACCAGGGCAATCATCACCGGGACCTCCACGAGAGGGCCGATTACAGCGGCAAAAGCCTCGCCTGAGTTGACCCCGAACACAGCAATGGCCACGGCAATAGCCAGTTCAAAATTGTTGCTCGCGGCGGTAAACGATAAAGTGGCCGATTGCTGATAATTAGCCCCTGCCTTCTTGCTCATGATAAAAGACAAAAAGAACATCAGCACAAAATAAATCAGCAGGGGAATGGCAATGCGTATCACATCAAACGGTATTTTTACAATGTATTCACCTTTCAGCGAGAACATCACCACGATAGTAAACAACAGGGCAATCAGGGTCAGCGGACTAATCTTCGGGACAAACTTTGTATGGTACCATTCTTTGCTTTTCACCCGGATCAAAATAAAACGGGTAAGAAAACCGGCAATAAACGGGATGCCCAGATAAATGAACACACTTTCGGCAATCTGCCCGATGGTGATCTGCGAAACTGCATCGTTCACAGGAAGGCCAAACCAGCCCGGCAAAACGGCAATAAAAAAATAGGCATAAACCGAAAAAAACAACACCTGGAAGATAGAATTAAACGCTACCAGCCCGGCTGCATATTGAGTATCACCTTTGGCCAGATCGTTCCAGACAATTACCATGGCAATGCAACGCGCCAGCCCAATCAGAATCAGTCCGTACATATAATCGATATTGAACTGCAAAAAGACAACGGCCAGCACAAACATAAGCACCGGTCCGATCAGCCAGTTTTGCACCAGCGACAAACCCAGAATTTTGTAATTCCGGAACACATCGCCCAGTTCTTCGTATTTCACTTTTGCCAGCGGAGGGTACATCATCACAATCAACCCGATAGCAATCGGAATATTCGTTGTGCCCGACGACATACTGTTCCAGAAATCGGCAACCGAAGGGTTCAGCCAACCGGCAAAAACACCGGCAAACATGGCAAGAAAAATCCACAGGGTAAGGTAGCGGTCAAGGAATTTTAATCGTTTCTGCGAAGGCATAATCTTGATTTTTTATAGTTGTGGCTTTATTTGTTCCTGATAAAATTTCCAAAAGGCTTCCTTTATTTCATCGCGAACCCGGTAAAATTCACTTAAAATAAATTTATCGGAACCAGTTGCATGAGAGGGGTCTTCAAAACCGATATGCAGACGATGCTTTACTTTACCAAAAAATGCCGGGCATGTTTCGTTGGCATGATCGCAAACGGTTATTACATAATCCCATTCGTCATTTAGGTATTGATCAACCATTTTCGGGGTATGATGGCTGATGTCAACCCCTGCTTCTTTCATCACTTTAACGGCGGTTTGGTTTACCTGTTTTGCAGGTTCGGTACCCGCCGAACAAACAGTAATGTTTTTATCGAAACTCTGTAAAAAGCCGTGGGCCATCTGGCTGCGGCAACTATTACCGGTACAAAGGATTAATATTTTCATCTCTACAGATATTAGATTTTAGACAATAGATAAAAGACTGAATGTTTATTTGCTTTGGCAGGAGAAATTTCCGGGCGTTTGGAAATCATCCAGAAAATTTCCCAGTAATTTTTTCATTTCTTCAATTTTTGTATAATCAAGGCAGTAATTCATTTTCACTCCTTCCACATGCCCCTTTATCAACCCGCAGGCTTTTAATTCTTTTAAATGCTGATTTACCGTGGTACGGCTCAGCGGAAGTTCTTCCGAAATATCGCCGGAAATACAGGTTTTTGTTTCGGCCAGAAAATGCAAAATCTGTAAACGTGCCGGATGCGCCAGTACTTTGAACAGGTTGGCCTGCTCCTGAAGTACTTCGTTGAATAATTCTGTTTTTGATGCAACCATGTCATTTTATTTAATTACGACGCAAATATACGTCACAAATAAATACGACGCATTAATACGTCATTAAAAATTTATTAAAAAGATTGATCAATGAGCAGTTGAGTGAATAAATTCAGGATGGGCTAATCTTTTAAACAAATCGCTTTTGCTCCTGTTGTATACCAGAAAAAAGAACTATGCCCGATATGAATCCGGTATACGAAAAAATAATTGAAGATATTGCTGACCGGGACTATACGGTAATTGAAAACCTGTTTGACGATGCAATACTGAGAGGCTTGAAAAATCGTTTACTGCAAAACATTAAAAGCGAGAAAATGAAAGCTGCCGGTATCGGCAACCGCAACCATCATTTGCAGGATCATGCCATCCGTTCCGATAAAATCCATTGGATCGACAGATATTCAGAAAATCAGTCCGAGCAGCAGTTTGTATCCAAAATCGACAATTTATCGGCATATCTGAATAAAACCTGTTTTACAGGAATAACAGATTTTGAGTTTCATTATGCCTGTTTTGAAAAGGGCACCTTCTACAAACGACACATCGACCGGTTTAAAAATGATAATTCCCGAAAATTTTCGGTTATCACCTACCTGAACGAAAGGTGGAAAAAAGAGCATGGCGGCGAACTGGTACTTTATATGGAAAATGAAGAAATTATTATCCCTCCGGAATGGGGAAAAACGATTATCTTCCGAAGCCATCTGATTGAACATGAGGTATTACCCAGCCACACCCGGCGGCTAAGTATTACCGGATGGTTAAAATAAGAAGGTAACAGCTTTCAGATTAGTAGTTAAATGTGTTTTTTCTTCCTGTTTTTTATCAAAACATGAATTTTACTTTCAATTTATTTTGCCATTTCAAATAAATTAATACTTTTGCCCAGTAGTTATTGAAAAAAACATGAAAAATCTGGCTATCATTATTAACGTCATCCTTCTAGTCGTTGTCATTAACCCGGCAAAGTGAGGATGGTATGTTTGATTTTCAGGGTAGCCATTCTCACATAAAGAGGATGGTTTTTTTGTTTTTTAGAAACAGGTAAAATGAAACATATTTCAACATACATTCTGGTGGTCGTCATCGTTGTCCTTCTTGGCTTTTGCTGAGAGAGGCTGCTGTATATTGAATAAAAAAATATTCAAAAGCCTTTCTCGAAAACGGGAAGGGCTTTTTTTTAAGAACTGAAAAATCTATCGAGATGCAAAACAAATTAAGAAGCTCAGAAGTAACACAAGGACGTAAAATGGCCGGCGCCCGCAGTTTATGGCGTGCCAATGGAATGAAGGAAGACCAGTTCGACAAACCGATTATCGCGATTGTCAATTCGTTCACACAGTTTGTCCCCGGGCACGTTCATTTGCACGGAATCGGGCAATACCTTAAATCGCTGATTGAAGCGCAGGGTTGTTTTGCCGCCGAATTCAATACCATCGCCATCGACGACGGGATTGCCATGGGACACGACGGCATGTTGTATTCGCTGCCTTCGCGCGATGTGATTGCCGACAGCGTGGAATACATGTGCAACGGGCACAAAGTGGATGCAATGATTTGTATTTCGAACTGCGATAAAATCACTCCCGGAATGATGATGGCTGCCATGCGTCTGAATATCCCCGCCATCTTTGTGTCAGGCGGGCCAATGGAGGCCGGTGAGATCGATGGTAAATTTTACGATCTGGTCGACGCCATGGTGATGGGCGCCGATGATTCTATTCCTGATTCATTGCTTGCAAAGGTTGAAAGAGATGCATGCCCAACCTGTGGTTCGTGTTCGGGTATGTTCACTGCCAACTCGATGAACTGTCTGGCCGAAGCGATCGGTCTGGCGCTGCCGGGCAATGGTTCCATTGTTGCAACCCATGCCAACCGTAGGAAACTGTTTGAAGATGCAGCCAAACGGATTGTTGAGGCAACGTACGATTATTATCAGAACGGAAACGAAAAAGTTCTGCCGCGCAATGTCGCTTCACGCGAATCGTTCCTGAATGCCATGAAACTGGATATTGCCATGGGCGGCTCGTCGAACACGGTTCTGCACCTGCTGGCCATTGCCCATGAAGCAGGCGTTGATTTTACTATGCAGGATATAGACCGGTTATCGCGTATCACGCCCAATATTTGCAAAGTTGCACCCAGTTCGTCGTACCACATGCAGGACGTAAACCGCGCCGGTGGTATACTCAGCATTTTGGGTGAACTTGAAAAAGCCGGGCTTCTCAATACTTCTGTAACCCGAATGGATGGCCTGACACTGGCGGAAGCCATTGCAAAATACGATATTACACGCGCCACTGCCGTTAACGAAGCGTTCAGTAAATACAAATCGGCGCCGGGAGGCGGACGGAACCTGGTAATGGGTTCGCAGGAAAACAGCTATAAAGAACTGGACACCGACCGCGAAAAAGGGTGCATCCGCAGTGTGGAACATGCTTATAATAAAGACGGCGGACTCGCTGTGCTTTTCGGAAATATTGCTTCTTCAGGTTGTATCGTGAAAACTGCCGGAGTTGATGCTTCCATCCTGAAATTTTCAGGAACAGCCAAGGTTTTCTTTTCGCAGGAAGAAGCCTGCAACGGTATTCTGAGCGATAAAGTACAGAAGGGCGATGTAGTGATTATCCGTTACGAAGGACCGAAGGGCGGACCGGGGATGCAGGAAATGTTATACCCGACTTCTTATCTGAAATCGATGAAACTTGATAAATATTGCGCATTGGTTACCGATGGACGATTTTCCGGGGGCACTTCGGGATTGTCCATCGGGCACGTCTCTCCGGAAGCTGCGGCTGGCGGTGAAATTGCACTGATCAAAGACGGTGATATTATTGATATTAATATTCCTGAACGCAGCATTAATCTGCGCATTAGCAATGAAGAGATGGCAAAACGAAAGGCAGCAGAAGCTGCCAAAGGAAAAGATGCCTGGCAGCCGGTTGGCCGCAGCCGGAATGTAAGCAAGGCACTGAAGGCGTATGCAAGCCTGGTATCGTCTGCTGACATGGGAGCCGTCCGATTAATTGATTAACTGATAATTATAAAATACTTCAAAATATGGCGACAAAAAAAGTAACTGGATCTCAAGCCGTAATTCTTTCGTTACTGGAAGAAGGCGTTGATACTATTTTTGGGTATCCCGGCGGGGCGATCATGCCCATTTACGATGCCCTTTACGATTTCGACCAACAAGTGACCCACATTCTGACCCGTCATGAACAGGGGGCTGTGCATGCTGCCGAAGGATATGCAAAAGTAACGGGCAGGGCCGGTGTTTGTTTTGCCACTTCCGGGCCGGGTGCAACCAATCTGATTACCGGAATTGCCGATGCGATGATCGACTCAATTCCGCTCGTTTGCATCACCGGACAGGTTGCCTCTCCGTTGCTGGGCACCGATGCTTTTCAGGAATCAGATGTAGTGGGTATTTCGATGCCGATAACCAAATGGAACTATCAGATTACGGATGCAGATGAAATTCCGGAAGCCATTGCCAAAGCGTTCTACATTGCAACCACCGGACGTCCGGGGCCTGTATTGCTCGATATAGCCAAAGATGCACAGTTTCAGGAATTGGACTTTGAATATAAAAAATGTACGAAAATACGTTCCTATATTCGTGACTATCAAATCGACCCGTTTAGTGTGAAAGCGGCAGCCGATTTGATTGATGCGGCGAAAAAACCATTTTTACTTTTCGGTCAGGGAGTAATTATTGCCAATGCCGAAGCTGAACTGAAAACATTCATCGAAAAAACAGGTATTCCGGCAGCATGGACTTTGCTTGGACTTTCTGCGCTTCCCTCAGACCATCCTTTGAATGTTGGTATGTTGGGAATGCATGGAAATTATGGCCCCAATGTAAAGACGAATGAAGCCGACCTGATCATTGCAGTAGGTATGCGTTTCGACGACCGGGTTACCGGGAAAGTCAGCGCCTACGCAAAAAATGCGAAGATCATTCATCTGGAGATTGATCCGGCAGAGATTGGCAAAATCGTTAAAACCGATGTGGCTGTTTTGGGCAATGCTAAAAAATCGCTGGCCATGCTGATTGATAATGTAAAGGAAAACAAACATGAAAGCTGGCTTCAGGAGTTCCGTGAATGCGATAAAATTGAATATAAAAAAGTAATCAGCAAGGATATTTATCCTGAAAAAGGTGGTCTTACCATGGGTGAAGCAGTTCGTATCGCTTCAGAAAAAACAAATAACGAAGCCATTTTGGTGACCGATGTTGGCCAGCATCAAATGGTAGCTGCCCGCTACTTCAAGTTTAAACATTCTAAAAGTATTGTAACTTCAGGCGGACTTGGAACAATGGGATACGGCATTCCGGCTGCAATGGGCGCCCAGTTGGGAGCAAAAAACCGCACTGTCGTTGCATTTGTTGGCGATGGCGGTTTCCAGATGACCCTTCAGGAACTGGGGACTATCGTGCAAAATAAGCTTCCCGTAAAAATTGTTTTACTGAATAATAACTTTCTGGGAATGGTTCGTCAGTGGCAACAGTTGTTTTTCGAAAAACGCTATTCGTTCACTGAACTTCAAAACCCTGATTTTATAATGATTACCAACGGTTTCGGGATGGCTGCACACAAGGTGACCAAACGCGAAGAACTGGAAGCCGGTATACAGAAAATGTTGGACCACAATGGTCCGTACCTGCTCGAAGTGGTTGTTGAAAAAGAAGACAATGTATTTCCGATGGTACCTTCAGGCGCTTCGGTTTCCGATGTCATTCTCGAAGCTTAATTCTTAAAAAATACACAGATGAAACAAGAATTCAACATTACAATATTCTCGGAAAATTATATCGGTTTGCTCAACCGGATTACCATCAATTTTACACGGCGAAAGATCAATATCGAGAGCCTGACCGTTTCGGCATCTGCCATTCAGGGGGTTTCAAAGTTTATCATTGTTGTGAACGAGACGGAGGACAAAGTTCGCAAACTGGTAGGGCAACTTGATAAAATTGTCGATGTTTTAAAGGCATTTTACAATACCAACGAAGAAATAATTTACGAGGAGATTGCCCTCTATAAAGTTCCCACCGACGCGCTTTACGAGAGCGACCAGATTGAAAAAATGGTTCGTAAAGCCGGGGCCCGGATCATGGAGATTACCCGCGAATACACGGTAATTGAAAAAACCGGGCACAAGGAAGAAACCCAGGCTTTGTTCGAAGAACTGAACCAGTTTGGGGTGATGCAGTTTGTCCGTTCAGGTCGGATTGCCATTACCCGCGACCCGATTGAGCGCCTCTCCGAGTTCCTGAAAGAACGCGATGCGCTGCTTGGTTCGATAGATTAGTAGTCATAAGTAATTAGTCGTAAGTCGTAAGTAAAAAAAGACTTTGGCTTTTTCAAAGAGGTTGTCCCTGGATTCCTTTGTGTGCTGTATATTTTAATCATGAAGTCACACAAACGACTTTTTGGGCAGCCTCATAAATTTGTCTCATGAAAGAAACCACTGAATATTTGCCGGTTTACAGCCTTCATAATTTCAGCTCGCCGGAGCGGAAAAGCCAGCAGTTTCAGGTGGAGGTGTTCGATGCAAAACGGCATTTCAGCGTGAAATACCCGCATCGTCACGATTTTTTTGAGGTACTGTATCTGATGAGAGGTTCAGGTTTTCATGTAATCGACGGGAATAAATATGAAATAAAGCCGCCCTGCGTGTTTTTTATGTCGCCGGGACAAGCCCACAAACTGGAGTTTTCGAATGATATTGAAGGCTATATTTTTATTTTTACCTCCGATTTTTACCTGATCAACCGCAGCGACCAGAACAGTCTGATCGAATTTCCTTTCTTTTTCACTTTGCAGCAGGACAATCCCCCGCTGATTCTGGAAAACAGCGATGATGTTATTTTTCTGGAAAGACTGTTCGTCCAGGGAATCTCTGAACTGGAAGCAACCGGCGCTCGGGCTATTGACGTGCTCCGTTCAATCCTCGATTTGATACTGACTACATGCGCCGCCCGTTACCGAACTATTGAAACGTCAGGAAGCAAAGGCAAAGGTCACATTCTGGTGAAACGATTTTACAGCCTAGTAGAGGAAAAACACCAGCAAAACCTAAGCTTGGGCCAATATGCGGAAATGCTTTCGGTCAGCCCCAACCACCTGACGCAAACACTGAAAAAGCTGACCGGGAAAACATCAACACAAATCATAAAAGCCAAGCAAATACTTGAAATCAAACGTCTGCTGGTGCACACCAACCTGACTGTTTCCGAAATTGCCGGTCAACTGAACTTTTACGATCAGTCGTACTTCTCAAAATTTTTTAAACGCGAAACCGGCAGATTACCGCTTCAGTACAGGGGGGAATCGTTGCGCTGATGGTAAAAATTACCATAGTAGCTTTCGATTTAAATTGTTGATTTCTAAGTTTATTATTTTTATGAATGAAACCTCAAGAATTAAAACCATTGAAAATTACCTAAATTTCATTCTTTTTTACTCGGCTTTCTGATTTTTATTCTTTTGCTTTGTATTCTGTATTTTCAGCAACGAATTAACTCATAAATAAAATCTTACAATTATGGCAAATTATTTCAACACACTTCCTTTGAGGCTCAAAAATCAAGAGCTTGGAAAATGTGATTTTATGGATCAGTCGGAATTTGCCGACGGCGTAAAAAAATTGCTTGGTAAAAAAATTGTTATACTCGGTTGCGGTGCACAAGGCTTTGCACAGGGACTGAACATGCGCGACAGCGGTCTTGATATTTCGTACGCATTGCGTGAAATTGAAATCACTGAAAAACAGATTTCGTATCAAAATGCCTTTAATAGCGGGTTTCCGGTGGGTACATTTGAACAAATGATTCCCCAGGCAGACCTGGTTTTGAACCTGACTCCTGACAAATACCACACGCCGGTTGTAAATGCTGCCATGCCGCTAATGAAAAAAGGCGCTTGTCTTTCGTATTCACACGGATTCAACATTGTTGAGGAAGGCATCCAAATCCGTCCTGATCTGACAGTTATCATGGTGGCTCCGAAATCACCTGCATCGGAAGTGCGTGCCGAGTTCCTTCGCGGATTTGGCGTTCCTACGTTGATCGCTGTTCACCGCGAAAATGACCCGAACGGCGACGGACTGGAAATTACCAAAGCCTATTGTGTTGGAACAGGCGGCCACAAAGCCGGTGTACTGCATTCATCGTTTGTTGCTGAAGTAAAATCCGACCTGATGGGCGAACAAACCATCCTTTGCGGCGTGTTACAATCTGCTTCCATCCTGATGTTCAATAAAATGGTTGAAAAAGGAATCAATCCCGGTTATGCTTCTAAATTTATCCAATACGGATGGGAAGTTACAACTGAGGCTTTGAAACTGGGCGGAATCACCCACATGATGGACCGTTTGTCGAACCCTGCAAAAATTGAAGCTTTCAAATTGGCAGAAGAGATGAAAACCATTTTGCGTCCCTTGTTCGAAAAACACATGGACAACATTATGAGCGGCGTTTTCTCATCGACCATGATGGAAGACTGGAAAGCCGGCGACAAAAACCTGCTTGCATGGAGGGCTGAAACAGGCGAAACCGCCTTTGAAAAAACTCCGGCCGGAGACATGGAAATCACGGAACAGGAATATTTCGACAACGGTACGCTGATGATTGCTTTCGTAAAAGCCGGTGTTGAACTTGCTTTCGAAGTAATGACCGAATCCGGCATCAAAGAAGAGTCGGCTTACTACGAATCGCTGCACGAAACTCCGCTGATCGCCAATACCATTGCGCGTAAAAAATTATTCGAAATGAACCGCGTAATTTCCGACACTGCCGAGTACGGTTGTTATTTGTTCGACCATGCCTGCAAACCATTGCTGGCCGATTTCATGAGCAAAATCGACACCAACGTGATTGGCAAAAACTTCAACGAAGGAAAAGACAATCATGTTGACAACAAGGAATTGATCGCCATTAACGATGCCATCCGTTTCCACGATGTGGAAATCATCGGCGCCGAACTGCGCGAAGCAATGGATGCAATGGAAGCGATTATTTAATTGCTAAATTGTTGAATTATCAGGCACACTCGTTGCTTGAATACTCGATTATAAATAAAGCTATAGAATTTTTTGTTATGAAGAATTGGCCCTGTCGAAAGATGGGGCCTTTTTGTTTTTTGCAGTTTGTCCATCCTGTTTTGCAGCTTATCGGAATATTGTTTTAAATTGGTATCTGATGGGGTTTCTTTGTGCAAACCTTAAATTAAAAAACATGGAACGAACAGTAGTTGCATTTTCCTTCCTGCTCTTGGCTTTCCACACAATTGCTGATGTCACCTCCGATGTGGATTCTACTACTATGTGGAATCAGATTGAAATCAAATTTTTGGGTGGAAACATTATAGAACCGGCCAGATACAAAGCGAATATTCTTGTTCAGTTGAAAGGAAATGTTACATCTCAGGATTCTGTCATTTTTCACGATTTCCAAAATTTTCGAGAGTCCGATATTTTGGCGCAATTTATATTGCGGGATTTTTTACTTTATTACTCAGGAACTTTGCTACTCTAATTTTTTCACCAGTCTCTTCTCAATAAACCAAATATTCAACGTATCGTTTAAAAGGAAAACCGTGTATCTTTGATTCTATGGAACAACAGTTGAAACGGAAACTCTACGAAATAATCTTTGAAGCTGACACTCGCGAAGGAAGATTATTTGACCTCATTTTGCTGGGTGTTATCGTGCTGAGTGTTATTCTGGTAATTCTGGAAAGCGTTTCTGCCGTCGATCAGCAATATCATCGTCTTCTCCGGGTTCTCGAATGGGTGATCACAATCATTTTCAGCATTGAATATGTGCTGCGTATTTATGTTTTAACACGACCTCTCAAGTATATTTTCAGCTTTTACGGTATTATCGATTTGCTTTCGGTAATGCCAAGCTATATCGCTCTCTTCCTGGCAGATGGCCATAGTCTTGTAGTGATCCGTATCTTGCGGTTATTGCGCATATTCCGGATTTTAAAGCTAAATCGCTACTCGCAGGCGGG
This sequence comes from Prolixibacteraceae bacterium, assembly GCA_003506435.1. Taxonomy (GTDB): domain Bacteria; phylum Bacteroidota; class Bacteroidia; order Bacteroidales; family Prolixibacteraceae; genus GWE2-42-39. Next base: position 82,538 of record DOAQ01000004.1, on the reverse strand, counting down.
ACAATTGCTAAGTAAAGCTCTTTGGAACAGCCGGAGCAAGATTGGGGTATTCTTGTTTTTTATCCTGAACATCGTCATCATTGTCGGTACCATGATGTACCTGATCGAAGGGCCGGAAAATGGATTCAAGAGTATCCCAACAAGTATCTACTGGTCGATTGTTACACTTACTACCGTTGGGTACGGCGATATTTCACCTGCTACGCCACTGGGGCAGTTTCTTGCCAGTCTGCTGATGGTTGCCGGATATGCTATTATTGCTGTACCAACCGGTATTATTACTTCCGAAATGATGAAACCATCGAAAAAGGACAATACTCAGGTTTGTCCCAATTGCCACAATCACGACAATGAAGATGATGCTGTTTTCTGTAAAAAATGTGGGGAAAAGTTGAATGAATAATGTAGGTTGAACAATAAACCTTGTCAGCGGATGATCCCCGGTAATATTTCTCCGCAATTCAGACAGGCACCTGTTCCGCTAAGCCCGTCAGGTTTTACCTGGTATCGGTTCCGGCTGATTATTTCGTATCCGCAATGCGGGCAATAGGTATTGGCTTTGTCGAGCGTGTAAACATTTCCGAGAAATACATGAACCATCCAACAGCTAAACAGCAACTGATTGGGGAAAGGAAGGTCACTTTCCCCAATCTTTTCAGGATGGAAAAGCATACGGGACACATGGAAAAGCATACTGACAACCTGGATGAAGCCACGTACAACCTGGAAAAGTATACGGACGACTTGGATGAATCTGCGTACAACATGGAAATCGTAACGGGGCAATTGGATAGCTCTGCGTACGGGATAGACAACTCTGCACATGAGCTGGATAGTTTTGCGTACGAACTGGATAACTCTACTGACGAACTGGATAACTCTACTGACGAACTGGAAAATTATAGGGGACAGATGGATAAGCATTGGCGGGACATGGTTGCTTTAAGGCGAAAAACCGGAAGAGACAGGGGACAGATGGAAATGCGAAGGAAACTGATGGATAGTTGACCTCTTCCCGACCTATCCCAAACTGGAGAGGAGTTTCGCTTGGTGAGACTTTGAACGACAAAATATAAAAACATCAAAATTTTCAGAAAAAAGTTTGTTGTGGAATGCACTAATGCCTGGCTTGATGCTTTTAAGACACTACGGATCCGTTTGAAACGAATGCTATCCATTGGAAAGCGTTGAATATAATGGCCTTTTGTGTGATTTTACTACGTCAGCTTTAAACAACTTCATTTTGAATGATTGACCTAATTTGCAGATACTTAAAATATTTATAAAATCTTTAACTACAACCAAATTTTCCTTACAAAACCCTTATAAATTCCGTTGCAACTTTGTATTGTCTTAAAAACGATAAAACAATGATTGCAATAATTTTACTAAATGCAGCAGTCCCGGTTAAAGCGGGAACACCAGCGGGGTATCTCATCGGGGCGATGATAGCCCTTCTTATTTTCGGATATCTGATCTATTCGCTTATCAAACCCGAAAAATTTTAAGCCATGACGATACTTGAAATCATACAAATCCTGATTTTCTTTTCCCTGCTGATTGGGTTGACCCCGATTTTGGGAAAATACATGGCTAACGTGTTTACCGGAAACAGGCACTTTATGCTTCCTGTTTTTGGATGGCTCGAAAGGCTTGCCTACCGGTTTATCAAGGTTGATCCCAATGAAGAGACCAATTGGAAATCGTACGCCTTTGGGTTGCTGATGTTCAACCTGACCGGATTCCTTTTCGTCTTTCTGATTCAACTCTTTCAGGCTGTTTTGCCGTTGAACCCTGCTCATCTTTCGAACGTTTCGTGGCACTCGGCCTTCAATACGGCGGTCAGCTTTATGACCAACACAAACTGGCAGGGCTATGCGGGCGAAACCACCCTCAGCTATTTTGTGCAGATGGTAGGATTGACCGTGCAGAACTTTGTAAGCGCGGCAACCGGAATTGCTGTGTTGCTGGCATTGATCAAAGGTATTTCGCGAAAAACAACCGATAAGCTGGGCAACTTTTGGGTCGACCTTACCCGCTCAACGTTATATGTACTTCTCCCACTTTCAATCGTGCTGGCGGTTTTGCTGGTTGGTCAGGGTGTGGTACAAAACTTCAATAGTTACGAAACCATCCAAACGTTGCAAGGCGCCGAACAGGTAATCCCGTCGGGACCGGCAGCATCGCAGATTGCCATCAAGCAGATGGGAACCAACGGAGGTGGATTTTTTAACGCCAACAGCGCCCATCCGTTCGAAAACCCAACACCGTTCAGTAATTTACTTGAGATGCTTGCCATTCTACTCATTCCCGCTTCATTAACCTTCACCTATGGCAAAATGGTTGGATCTACCCGCCAGGGATGGACAATCTTTACCGCCATGATAATTTTACTGATTTCAGGATTGGCTATTTCGTTGTATGCAGAATACGCATCGAACCCGGTTTTCGGGCATCTTTCATTGATGGAAGGCAAGGAGACCCGCTTTGGGATTACGAACAGTTTGATTTGGTCAACCTCGACCACGGCGGCATCGAACGGATCGGTCAATGCCATGCACGACAGCCTGTCTCCCCTGAGCGGGATGATAGCCATGATCAACATTATGCTTGGTGAAGTAGTTTTTGGAGGTGTCGGAGCCGGTTTGTACGGAATGGTCATCTTTGTCATCCTTACCGTTTTTATTGCCGGACTGATGGTTGGCCGCACGCCTGAATACATGGGTAAAAAAATCGAAGCCTTTGAAGTGAAGATGGCCATCATCGCTGTTCTTGCCCCAAGCTTTGTGATCCTGATTTTCTCGGCATGGGCATCGGTGAGCCAGATGGGGCTTTCGAGCCTTAACAATTCAGGGCCTCACGGTTTTTCCGAAATCCTTTACGCCTTCAGTTCTGCTGCCGGGAACAACGGCAGCGCTTTTGCCGGACTAAATGCCAACACGGTTTTCTACAACCTCACGTTAGGAATTGGGATGCTGATTGGCCGGTTTGGAGTTATCATCCCTGTTCTTGCCATTGCAGGGAGCATGGGACGAAAGAAAATAACGCCGCTATCGGCAGGAACTTTCCGCACCGACAACTGGCTTTTCATCGGGCTGCTCATTGGGGTTATCCTTATTGTGGGCGGGTTGACTTTTTTCCCGGCATTGTCGCTGGGGCCTATTGTTGAGCAATTATTACTGAACAATGGAATAACTTTTTAACAGTCGAAAACAATGAGTACAAAGCAAAATATAAGCCTGTTCGATAAAGCATTGTTGTTGCAGGCGACCAAAGACAGCGTGATAAAACTTAACCCTGTTGCATTGATCAAAAACCCGGTAATTTTTATTGTAGGTTTGGGAGCTGTTCTTACCACGGTGATCGTAATTACCGGAGGTTTACAGGGTAACTTTTCTTCGTTTAACCTTCAAATTGCTATCTGGCTTTGGTTTACCGTGTTGTTTGCCAACTTTTCGGAAGCCATTGCAGAAGGCCGTGGCAAAGCACAGGCCGAAAGCCTGAAAAAGAACCGCACGCAAACCAAAGCGCGCAAACTGGTCGGCAAGCAGGAGGTTTCGGTTTTTGCCCCCGAACTGAAGAAAGGAGATATCGTGATTTGCGAGGCCGGTGATGTAATCCCGTCCGACGGCGAGGTGATCGAAGGCATTGCCAGTGTTGACGAATCGGCCATCACAGGAGAGTCGGCCCCGGTGATCCGCGAGAGTGGCGGCGACCGTTCGGCAGTTACCGGAGGCACAAAAGTGATCAGCGACAGGATTCTGATCAGCATTACCTCCGAACCCGGCAACACCTTTATCGACCGTATGATTGCGCTGGTTGAAGGAGCCAAAAGGCAGAAAACGCCTAACGAAATTGCACTTTCCATTTTGTTGTCGGGCTTGTCAATCATTTTCCTGCTGGCCGTTGTAACGCTTCCCGCATTCTTTGGATACAGTCTTTCGGCGTCGGGGCTGCCCGGGTCCGAAAACCTGACCTTGCCTGTGCTTGTTGCCCTTTTGGTTTGCCTGATTCCAACAACTATTGGCGGACTTCTGAGCGCAATCGGTATCAGCGGCATGGACCGGTTGCTGCAACGCAATGTGATCGCCACCAGCGGGCGTGCTATCGAAGCTGCTGGCGACGTGGATGTGCTTTTGCTCGACAAAACGGGTACCATCACCTTGGGAAACCGTATGGCAACCAACTTTATCCCCGCCGACGGGGTAACAGTGGAAGAACTGGCCGATGCCGCGCAACTTTCTTCGCTCTCGGACGAAACGCCCGAAGGCCGCTCTATTGTGGTGCTGGCAAAAGAGAAGTTCAATATCAGAGGAAGAGATATTACAAACCTTCATGCCACGTTTATTCCTTTCACTGCACAGTCGAGGATGAGCGGTGTCGATTTAAGCTCTAAAGACGGGAAGACGCACCAAATCAGAAAAGGTTCGTCGGAGGCCATCCGTACGTTTATCCACAACAACAACGGCTTCTTTCCTCAGAAGATAAAAGATATTGTTACTGAACTGGCACGTCAGGGGGCAACACCTTTAGTGGTGGCCGAAGATGATAAAGTACTTGGGGTCGTTCATTTGAAGGATATTGTGAAGGGCGGCATCAAACAGCGGTTTTCCGAGCTTCGGAAAATGGGGATCAAAACGGTGATGATTACCGGCGACAATCCTCTTACTGCTGCTGCCATTGCTGCCGAAGCGGGCGTTGATGATTTTATGGCTGAAGCAAAACCCGAAGATAAATTGCAGCGCATTCGCGAAGAACAAGCCAACGGACACCTGGTGGGTATGATTGGCGACGGCACTAACGATGCCCCTGCGCTGGCTCAAGCCGATATTGGTATTGCCATGAACTCGGGAACACAGGCTGCACGCGAAGCCGGAAACATGGTTGACCTCGACAGCAACCCTACCAAACTGATTGAAGTGGTGGAAGTGGGCAAACAACTGCTGATGACCCGTGGCGCATTAACCACCTTCAGCATTGCCAACGATGTGGCCAAATATTTTGCTATCATCCCGGCCATTGCGGTATCACTCTATGCCGGAAGTAATGGCGTTGGGCCGCTATCGGCGCTGAATATTATGCACCTTGGCTCACCGCAAAGCGCCATCCTGAGTGCAATCATCTTTAATGCACTTATCATTGTGATGTTGATTCCGCTGGCGCTGAAAGGCGTACGTTACCGTCCGGTTTCGGCTAATGTGGCGTTGACCCGCAATCTTTTTATTTATGGATTGGGAGGAATTATAGCCCCATTCATCGGAATTAAACTGATTGATTTATTAATCAATCTTTAAGCCCACTACTACATGGAACATTTAGTAATAGATTTAAAAGAAAAACTCATTACCCGGAAGAAAAACGAGAATGATGCATTACTAAAACTGGACAAAGAAGCGGATAGAGAACGTATTTTAATATCTGCCGGAAAAATATTTGAACTTGAATTTCTGATAAACTCGATAAACGAGATGTTGGTTTATTCTGAAAAATCAAAAAAAATCGAAAAATGAAAACACTGATAATATCACTAAAAATCTTTCTGTTTTTTACCATTCTTACAGGAATTGTCTACCCGCTTGTGGTTACGGGAATTGTACAGGTTGTTTTTCCTCACAAAGCCAACGGGAACCTGATTGTTGAAGCGGGGAAAACCGTCGGAAGCGAACTGATTGGACAGCAATTCGACAGTACGATTTACTTCATGGGCCGCCCTTCTGTAACGTTGTACAACCCACTGCCATCGGGAGGTTCAAACTATGGTTTGACAAATGCTAAGCTTAAAAATCTTGTTGAGGAGCGGAAACAGCAATTCATAAGATTTAATCAGCTCGACAGCCTTACCGAAGTGCCGTCGGAAATGCTTTTTGCATCGGCAAGTGGCCTCGACCCGCACATCTCACCCAAAGCAGCTTTATTGCAAGTGGAACGGGTAGCCAATGCCCGGGGATTCAATGCCGATCAAAAACAACAGTTACAGAAACTGGTTCTTGAATTTACTGAGGAGCCACAGTTTTTATGCCTCGGAGAAAAGAGGGTAAATATATTCTTGCTAAATTTAGAAATCGATAACATCCAATGAACGGGTTCGACGACAACAGACCAAATCCTGATGAACTTCTTGCTTCATTGAAAAATGAAGAGGAAAAGAGCAAAAGGGGTAAACTGAAAATATTTTTTGGCATGTGTGCCGGTGTGGGCAAAACCTATACAATGCTGCAAACTGCACATGCTGAAAAATTGAAAGGCAATGATATTATTATTGGCTATGTGGAAACCCATAATCGAAAGGAAACAGCCAAACTTGTAGCCGGTTTTGAACTCATTCCCCGCAAAACATACGAATACAAATCTACTCCTGTTTATGAAATGGATTTGGATTCAATTATTGCCCGCAAGCCCCATGTTGTTCTGGTAGATGAATTGGCGCATACAAACGCTCCCGGAAGCCGACATGCAAAAAGATATCAGGATGTGCAGGAGATTCTTGAGAGTGGCATCAATGTATATACTACACTAAACGTTCAGCATCTCGAAAGCCGTTCTGACACGGTAGCGCAAATTACCGGTATCATTGTCCGCGAAACTCTTCCGGATGAGATTTTTGAAAATGCTGATGAAGTAGAACTTATTGATCTGACTTCAGAAGAATTGCTTCAACGTCTCTCCGAAGGCAAGGTGTATACGCCTGAACGTTCAAAGGAAGCTGTCGAAAATTTCTTCCGAAAAGGGAATATTACTGCTTTACGCGAAATGGCTTTGCGCATTGTTGCCGATAGAGTTGATAGACAGTTGCATGATTACATGCAAAACAAGCGTATCAGGGGACCGTGGAAATCGGGGTTGCATTTTTTGGTAGCTGTTGGGCCAAGCCCTTTTTCGGGCCGATTGATGCGATGGGCCAAAACCTTATCGTATTCGATGGGCGCAAATATCCAGGCTGTTTATGTCGAGACTATGCATAAATTGACCATGCGCGAACAAGAACAACTCGACCGGAATATCAACCTTGCCAAGCAATTGGGTATCAAATTCAGGATTGTGACCCATAACGATATAGTAAAAGCGGTGGTTGGCTTTGCCCAAAAAGAAAATATTTCTCACATTATTGTTGGGAAACCCCATGACCGTACTATTTTTTCACTGTTGCGGTTTGGTAATTTTGTGAACAGGCTAATCCGGTATAGCGGCAATATTGATGTATATATTCTGGGGGCTGACAATCAGGCAAAAGATAAATTTAAAGAGAAGGTTTCCATTCTTTCATATACTTCCAGCCTCCCTCAATATTTGCTTGTTATTCTGTTTGTCGTCTTTACATCTCTCATTTGTTACTTTCTGGAAGATGTTATCGGCTATCAGGTTGTTTCCTTCATGTTGTTGTTTGTTGTCTCGATTTTGGCACTGTTTTTCGGAACAGGCCCTGTCTTGCTTGCGGCCATATTGAGTTCCGTTATTTGGGACTACTTTTTCATTCCTCCTCAGTTTACCCTGCATATTGAAAAACCATTGGATCTGCTGATGCTGGCCATGTTTTTCTTTATCGCATTACTGAACGGCATATTGACATCGAGAGTGCGGAGGCAGGAGAAAAAAATCAGGATACGGGAAGAACGGACCAATGCACTTTATCAGCTCATTAAAGAATTGTCAACTATTTCGGGCTATAAAGAGGTAACCCATGTTGCCACCCATTACATCCGGAAATATTTCCAGTTGGATTGTACCATTCTTATTAAGAACGAGCTGAACCAGCTTGAAATCCAGGGTGAAGCCGATTTGAAGGATCAACTGTCAGAAAATGCCATAAGCGTTGTTAACTGGGTTTTTAAAAATTCGGCAAAAGCCGGGAAATACACAAGTACATTGCCTTCCGGCGATTATACGTATTACCCATTGAAAGGAAGTAGCGGGAACATGGGGGTCATCGTGGTTAAACATCCAATTGTATTTACGTATGGAGAAGAGCAATTCTGGGATGCCTACCTCTCGCATATTTCGGGAAAATATGAAAGGGAATTTCTGCGTGAAGTAACTAAAAAGACTTACATTATCAGCGAATCGGAAAAACTTTACAATACGCTTTTCAATTCTATTTCGCACGAATTGCGTATTCCGATTGCAACCATTATGGCAGCATCTGATAATCTGAAGTCTGTCAAATATCCTGAAGAAATCAGGGAAGAACTGTATTCTGAAATCAATACCGCTTCAATACGGCTCAACAGGCTTGTCGGAAACCTTTTGAACATGTCGCGCCTGGAATCGGGACGGATTATCCCTCGACCCGATTGGTGCGATGTTCACGATTTGGGCAACAGCGTATCTGAATCGTTAAAACAGGAATTGCAACCATTCAATTTTTTAGTCATTATTCCACCCGGGATGCCTTTGGTCCGGGTCGATTTTGGGCTAACAGAACAAATTCTTCATAATTTAGTATTGAATGCCACGCAGCATGCGCCGGCCCATAGCAGCATCCGGTTGAAGCTTTTCTATGACAATGGATTTTTCACAATTCAGGTAATGGACAGGGGCAAAGGCTTCCCCGAATCGGAATTGCGTTGGGTGTTCGATAAATTTTACAGGGGCAAAGATGAAGTAGCAGGCGGAACGGGTTTGGGGCTGTCAATAGTGAAAGGGTTTACCGAAGCCCAAAAAGGCACTGTTACTGCCGGGAATCGTAAAAACGGAGGAGCCATATTTGAAATCAAAATACCGGTTGAAGTTTCAGACATTTCAACAGGTGAAGAAAACAGATAAATAGATGATTAATCCAGATACCATATTGATTATTGATGATGAAGTACAGATTCGCCGAATGCTTGAAATCACGCTGTTGGCAAATGGGTATAAGGTTTCTGAAGCTTCTTCAGGGAAAGAGGGGCTAGCTTTGGCGGCATCCATTCAGCCCGCTCTTATTATACTTGATTTAGGACTTCCGGATACCGATGGGTTCAATATCCTACAAAAACTCCGTGAATGGTATCTGAAACCAATTATCATTTTGTCAGTTCGCAGCTTTGAAAATGATATCGTTAAAGCTCTTGATAATGGGGCCAATGATTATCTTACAAAACCCTTCCGGACAGGTGAATTATTGGCTCGCATCAGGTTGGCTATCCGTCAAAACCAGAATGTATCCGACAGTCCTGTCTTTACGTCTGGGACTTTGTCTGTCGATTTGTCGAAACACTTGGTACACAAAAACAATGAAGTTGTAAAACTTACTCCGACAGAATTTTCACTCTTGTCCCTTTTAGTCAAAAACCAGGGGAGGGTACTTACTCATCAATTTATTTTAAAAGAAATATGGGGAATGGCTTACATCGAACAAACCCAATATCCGAGGGTATTTGTAGCCCAGTTGCGTAAGAAAATTGAAGATGATCCGGCCAAACCGAAATTACTCGTCACCGAATCGGGCATCGGATATCGATTTGCAGAACAATAACAAATCTGCATCTTTGCAATAAATGGCTACAAAATTCTAAAGTTAGATGACAACAAAACTTTTCGGAGTAATACTTTTGGGAATTGTACTCATTGCAGGTTGCAAACCTAAAGTATTTGAATACTCAAAAATTGCAGGTTTTGGACAGGGAACTAATTACCATATAACGTATGAAAATAGCACCGGGAAAGATTACACAACGGCGATCAGTTCCATTTTGGATGCCTTTAACAAGTCCCTTTCGATCTACGATTCCACTTCGCTGATTTCGCGCGTCAACAAGAATGAACCGGATGTGGCAGTCGACGACTGGTTTGTGACCGTTTTTAAAAAATCGGATGAAATCAACCGTATTTCTGATGGCGCTTTCGACATTACCGTTGGTCCGGTCGTTCGTGCCTGGGGGTTCAGTACGGCACCGGTTCCCCGACACGATTCGTTGTACATCGACAGCTTGTTGCAGTTTGTAGGAATGAAAAAAGTCAGGCTCGAAGGTCGGAAAGTAATCAAAGAAATGCCCGGTGTCCAGCTTGATGTAAATGCACTTGCCCAGGGATATGCCGTTGATGTGGTTTGTGATTTTCTGGAAAGCGAAGGAATTAAAAACTATTTGGTCGAAATTGGTGGTGAAGTCCGGGGCCGGGGGGTGAATGCCAATGGAAAATACTGGCGTATAGGTATTGATAAACCCGTTGATGAAAATATTATGGCAGGTGAAGAACTTCAGGCGATTGTGGAAATTAAGAACGTGTCGATTGCTACATCGGGAAATTACCGTAGCTTCTATATCGAAAACGGCGTAAAATATTCACATACCATTGACCCAAAAACCGGACGACCTGCCCGCAATTCGATTCTTAGCGCAACTGTGGTTACATCCGATTGTATGACTGCCGATGCACTGGCTACAACATTCATGGTAATCGGGATTGAAAAAAGTAAAGAACTTCTGAAAAAACTTCAAGGTGTCGAAGTCCTTTTTATTTATTCGGACAACACCGGAGAATTCAATATGTTTTGTTCCGAAGGAATGAAATCGATGATTGTTGATACAAATTAATGGGGATATTTGCAGTATAACCTATTCTTTTAGATCAATATTAAAACCCGGTCAGCGGATGATTCCCGGTAATATTTCTCCGCAATTCAGACAGGCACCTGTTCCGCTAAGCCCGTCAGGTTTTACCTGGTATCGGTTCCGGCTGATTATTTCGTATCCGCAATGCGGGCAATAGGTATTGGCTTTGTCGAGCGTGTAAACATTTCCGAGAAAAACATGATTGATTTTCTTGCGTGCCAGCCGGTAAAAATTCATCAGGGTATCTTCTGGTGTAGCTGCCTGTGTCATTTTATATTGAGGAAAATAACGGGAAAGATGTAATGGCACATTTTCCCCAAGATGTTCGTGTATCCATGAAAGCATTGCCTCAAATTCATGAAGATCATCGTTCATCCCGGGTATTATCAGGAACGTAATTTCAAGATGGGCCCCGCTTGCAGCAATGGTTTCCATTGTTTTGAGCACCGGTGCAAGGCGGCCTTTCACTTGTTTCCGGTAAAACAAATCATTAAAAGCTTTCAGGTCAATATTAAAGGCATCAATGTATGGAAGGATTTCTTGTAACGGAGCTTCATTTACAAAACCATTCGAGACCACTACGTTTTTCAGATTGTGTAGCCTGGCTTCGCGACTGATGTCGAGCATAAACTCGTAAAACATAAACGGTTCGTTGTAAGTATAGGCAATTCCGATGTTGTTTTCGATGCGGGAAGCCTGTTCTATAATCTGCCCAATCGTCATATCTTTCAACCAATAGTAATCGGCAGGTTTGCATTGCGAGATGGCATAGTTCTGACAAAAACTGCAATGAAAATTACAGCCAATTCCTCCGATGGACAGAATTTGTTTTCCCGGATAAAAATGGAAAAGGGGCTTTTTTTCGATGGGGTCGATATGGATGGATGAAACCCGGTTGTAAACGGCGGTAAAAAGCTTTCCGTCCCGGTTCTCGCGCACAAAACAATTGCCAACTTTACCCGGGCTTATTCTGCAAGCCTTCGGGCAAAGCTGACAATACACAATATCATGCTGCGAAGTATAAAACAGAGCCTCTTTCATCCTTTGGTTTTTATTCAAAGGTATAAAAGTTTTACCGGATGAGAACTTTTTTGTCGTGTGTTAATCAGTAATAGCGCTGTAAACAAGAGTTGTAACCCGATCCCAGAAATAGCCGTGACGGTTGGGTGAAACCTGTGTCATTCCAACAAAAATCAGTTCTTCCTGCGGATCGATAAAAAATTTGGTACTGAAATAGCCTCCCCATTCGTAGGTTCCTACCGATTTCGAATTCATTCCTTTTGCCTGCTCGGTTATCAGGCTGAAGCCAAGACAATACGTGTTGCCTGGAATTTGGCTGTATCCCTTTCCTTCCTTGTTCAAAGCAACCATTTGGTCGGCAGTCATCACTTCGATGGTTTTGCGCGACAGGATGCGTTTGCCATCCAGTTGTCCGTTATTCAGCAAAGCCTGGATGAAACGGGCATAATCCATTGCCGTTGACGATAAACCACCCCCTCCGGCGTAGTGATTGTTGTCGTCTCTTTTTGGATAATCGAGTAATTTAATCATCCCGCTTTCAGTAGCCTGTACGAGTCCATTGTCGGTGTGCGAAAATACCGGGTACAACCGGTTTTGTTTTTCTTTCGGAAGATAAAACCATGTATCGTTCATGCCCAGAGGGTCGAAAATGTTTTTGCGGAAATAATCGCTCAGTTTCATACCCGAAACCACTTCAATTACACGGCCCAGAACATCCATGTTCAGTCCGTACTGATAGCGTTCGCCGGGCTGAAAAGCAAGCGGCACTTTTGCCAGTTGGTTGATAAAATCTTCGGTGGTCAGGCTGGCATGTGAAAGTCCGACTTGCGTCAACCCGAATTTTTGAAAAATAACATTCAGATTATTCCCTTTATAATCAGAATAAGGAATTCCGGAAGTATGGGTAAGTAATTGGCGGATTGTAATTGGCGATTTTGTCTGCACAGTGGTGTAACTCGAATCGGAAGCATCGAAACTTTCGAGCACCCTCGTTTGTTTGAACGCAGGAATATACTTGTGAACCGGCTCGTCGAAGCCAATTAATCCGCGCTCGAAAAGCTGCATAATACCCACGGTCGTTATTGCCTTGCTCATCGATGCGATCCTGAAAATATCGTCTTTTTGTGCTTTCTCTCTTTTTCCAATATCACGGTAGCCAAAGTTTTTATAATATACAATCTTTCCTTTTCGGGCGACCAAAATTACCCCACCGGGTGTTTTTCCTTCAATAACGTATTGGTTTGCCAGATCATCCACCAGTTTTAATTTTTCGGATGAAAACCCAACGTTTTCCGGTTTTGTTTCGACAAGCGGTTGTGCAAAAGTCTGAAACTGAAAAAGAATGATCAGCGACAGAATAGAAATGAACTGTTTCATAAATTTCGTATTGATGGTTAATTTATTTATTTCCGAAAGAAGAATAGCTGACGATAATCGCCTGTTAAAAATAAAGATAGTTTTTTTCGAAAAGCATAACAATCCGGACAAAAATGTTTGAAAACGACTGTTTTTTTCTTCCGGGTAAGGTTCTGTAAAGATCAAATAATTTAAAATTTTTACAAAACAAGGGTTTCTAAGAAGTTATATCGGTTCGAATAAAAAAACTACTTTTGACTCAGAAAATAATTTTTCCGGGACCAAAAAATTAATTAACTCCGGTTGGCATGAACAAGCCTTTGCAAATGAAGATACGGACAATCAATTTGTTAGTCGCTTTTATTATAAGCTTGTTTGTCATTTTTCCGGATGTTGTCCGCCAATTTGAAACCAGTTCGTCCGACCGGCCAATGATGCAGGAGAAACGGAGGCCAGCACCTCCCGGGTTCGACAATCGAAACGATGAATCTTTGGTGCAGCCTTTCAATAAACCTGAACCTGATTTTCGTTTTTCTCCCGACAAAATGCCAACCCGAACCCCGGTAAACAGGGTTTACAAAATTGGATTTGACTTTTCCTTTTTCTTTTTGCAGGCAATTGTTTTACTTTTTTTCAATTCGTGGATATTAATCGGGAAAAGAAAATTCCTTTCGGAGGATAAAAAGGTTTTGCTGATAATTATTTTAGGCGATATTGTCATTTGCCTCTTATTTGCCGTTATTTACTCGTTTGGAGAAAATAGCTTCATGCGTCAGAACTTTCCCGGCCCCCATATTTTTAACGGGATGCTGTTGTTTAAATGCTTTTTCTCCGGAATTATCGCAAGCTTATTCGGTTATATTATTCGGCTGATTTACAAACAGCACGACATGGCGCATGAAAACGAACGTCTTCATTCCGAAAACCTTCAAAACCGTTTCGATGCACTGACAGCTCAGATCAATCCGCATTTCTTTTTTAATTCGCTCAACTCGCTGGCTTCGCTGGTACGCGAAGGCGAATACAATAATTCCCTGAAATACATCAACGAACTGTCGGATATTTTTCGGTATGTATTGAAAAGCAATTGGAAAGAATTGGTCCCGCTGGCCGATGAAATGTATTTTTTGGATGCATATCGTTACCTGCTGGAAATCCGGTACGAAAACAAGTTGTCATTTGATATTCATGTTGACGAGCCAGACAGGCATAAATTCAGGCTCCCGGTTCTTTCGTTGCAGCCGGTTATTGAAAATGTAGTGAAACACAATGTGATAAGCGAAGACGATCCGATGATAATCCACATATCGGTTACCCCGGAAAATATGCTTTCTGTTTCAAATCCTGTTAAAAAGAAAATTGAGGCGGAACAGGGAACAGGCATCGGGCTTGATAATCTTGATAAACGCTATCGGTTGCTTGTTGGAAAAGGCATTGATGTTGACATGAACGATGAACTGTTTACCGTGAAATTACCGTTGATCCATTGATTCAATCATAAAAACAGAGACGAATGAAAGCCGTTATTATTGAGGACGAAACCGCTGCCGTACGCAATCTGAAAGCAATTTTGGCCGATCTTGCACCGGAAATAAAAATTGTTGCTACCCTCGATAGCGTAAAAAAGAGTGTTGCATGGTTTGGCAACCATCCGGCGCCCGACCTCATTTTTATGGACATTCATCTGGCCGACGGACAATCGTTTCTTATTTTCAACCAGGTACATGTTGAATCGCCGGTAATTTTTACAACAGCTTATGACGAATATGCCCTCGAAGCATTTAAAGTAAACAGCATCGATTATCTTCTGAAGCCGATCAATCCTGAAAATGTATCGCGGGCGTTGGCAAAATTTCAAAAACTGACCCAAAACGACAAAGAAGATTATTCTGCCCGGATTGCAAAATTAATATCCACCCGCAGCTATTTCAGAACATTTCTGATCCCGGTGAAAGACAAACTTATTCCGTTGCCTACCGGTAAGATTTCTCATTTTTACAGCAAAAATGAGAAAGTGGTCATTTGCACCCTCGAAGGGCATTCCTATCCGTACGATAAAACCCTCGACTCGTTGATGGATAAACTCGATCCGGCTACTTTTTTTCGGGCCAACCGGCAATACATCATTGCCCATCAGGCCGTAAAGGAGGTTGTTGTTTGGTTTGGGAGCCGACTGGCCGTCAAGCTTATTTCCGAAACCAGTGAGCGCATCATAATCAGCAAAGCCCGCGTTTCTTCCTTCAAAAAATGGCTGATAAAGAATTAAAAACTTTCCGACCGGGGAAATACCAAAAATAGTTTTTAAAAAATTCCTGCTTCACCCTCCATTTTTTCCGTTTTACCTCTTATTCAGTCAGATCGAATGACATTCGATGTAATATAGCATTGGAATATTGCGTTTGCATTTCAAAAAAGCAATTAAACGATTTCATACAGAAAAATGGATTCTATACGGAATATACTTCTGCGTTTCGATAAAGTAAGTCTGGCTGAACTTGATCAAGTCAGGCTGATGAACCGTACCGATCAAAAGTTTTGTCTCCATTTTTCCCAATTACCAGCTATTCTGGAAGCTATCTGCAAGGATTATTCTGTTTTGGAAATTCAGGGTGAAACGATTTTTGAATACGACAATATTTATTTTGACACACCTGATAACCGGATGTTTCTCTCTCATCAAAATGGGAAATTGAACCGTTTTAAAATCAGGTCGCGGCAATACGTTCAATCGAATGACAACTTCCTGGAGATAAAATTTAAAAGCAACAAAGGAAGGACCATCAAGGAACGTATCGAAAAGCACAATTTTCAAGCGGTATTCGAAGATAACGAACTCGATTTTCTGCAAAATTTGTCACCTTATTCAGGATTGGAACTTCGTTCAAAAATAGCGAGTAATTTTAATCGTATTACATTGGTAAACAATTTGTTTACGGAACGGATGACCATTGATACTTTCCTTGGATTTAAAAATCAGGAAAAAGAAATTTTGCTTGAGAACCTTGTTGTTATTGAAGTAAAACAAAGCAAAGTCGACAACCCGGCAATAATCGCTCAGGTTTTGCGTGCCAATAAAATCAGAAAGCAAAGTTTCAGCAAATACTGCATTGGCCGTTCGCTGCTCGAAGAAGAAATAAAGAAGAACAATTTCAAGCCGCTTCTATTAAAAATCAGAAAAGAATATATCATCTAAATAAGTAGTAGTGATGCAGTTTCTTGATATTTTATTACTCGCGCCCGATGCAGCCAAAGAATTGGAATTTTTTGACATCAAATTAATTAATACAGAAGATTTTCTTTCCTTGTTGGTTCGGTTTTCACTCAACCTGATTGTTGTAACTGCTATTGTCATTGGGTTATACGCTAAAACAAGCAAGCGCAAAGACTTCTATTTCAGTTTTCTGGCTGTCAGTATGGTGATCTTTTTATTATGCTTCCTGCTTGCCAGTGTAAAAATTGAATTGGGGTTTGCACTCGGTCTTTTTGCGGTTTTTGGCATTATCCGGTACAGGACTGACGCTATTCCGATCAAAGAAATGACCTATCTGTTTGTGGTAATCGGAATTTCAGTAATAAATGCACTGGCCAATAAGAAAGTAAGTTATGCCGAACTGATTACTACCAACCTCCTGATTGTTGTTGGCTTGTATATCCTGGAAAAGATTCTGAATCTGAGGCAGGAAATTTCGTACCGGATTGTGTATGAAAAAATTGAAAATGTGCAGGCCGGAAAGGAAGAGGAGTTACTTTCTGATCTGAGACTTAGAACGGGTAAAAACATCAAGAGATTTGAAATCGAGCGCATTGATTTTTTGAGAGATGTAGCTTATATCTATATTTTTTTCGATGCCAATGGTATTAAAAAACATTGATTATGCAAAAAGGTGGAAATGATTATTGGACAGGTAAAATTCAATCAATGAGAAGATTCATTTTTTTATTCGGTGTACTGATTTTACTGGCCGGAACATCTGTCAGTTTTGCTCAAACCGATGATTTTGGCATCTGGATGAGTGTTGGCGCTGAAAAGAAAATCGATAAATGGACTTTTGAATTGGAGCAGGAATTACGCACTATGGAGAATTCAGGCGAAATTGAACGCATAGGCACCATGGTTGGGCTCGATTATAAGCTTTTAAAACCGCTGAAAGTTGGTTTGAGCTATCAGTTTATTACGCTTAACGATTTGGAAAACGAAGATATGCAGCCACGCCACCGGATCAATATGTATGCGCAGGGCAAATATGAGTGGCACCGTTTTACCTTCTCCTTGCGTGAACGCTTTCAACTTACCTACAAGGATGAAACGGAACGTACCTATAAAATGAACCCAAAATGGAGTTTGAGAAGCAAGTTAAAAATTGATTACAACATTCCTGATTCGCCGATATCCCCGTTTGTTTCATTCGAGTCTTTCTACCAACTCAATAATCCCGACAAAAATAAATTTGACGGACTGAGATATTCGGCAGGGGGTAGATACAAAATAAATAAACATCATGGGATTGAACTATTTGGTTTGGTTGATAAAGAAATAAATACAAAAAATCCGGTACAACGGTTTGTACTGGGAACGGCTTATGTGTACTCATTCTGAAAATGAATGTTTGTGTATTATAATGAATCTGATTTGAAAATTTTAAGTGTAAAAGTATGTACCTGAAGAAATTTCTATTTTTAGTTGCAGGCATTTTTTTGCTTTCAATATTTTTTGCCTGTGAGAAAACCCTTGATGAGGAGTTGGAAGAAGATACGCAGGAAAGCATTGAAGATACGGAAGATACAGCAGACGATGCGGATGAAGAAAATAGTGGAGATCACGAGGAGACCGCAGATTATACCTGGGATAACAGCCAGGTTGTTTCGGTTGTATTGAATGGAAGTTCGATCACTGTGAATGGTTCCGGGGCAACGGTCAGCGGAAGTAAACTCACAATCACGGCTGCCGGAACGTACAGTTTGAGTGGTAGTTTGACAAATGGACAGGTCATTGTCAACACAAGTGATAAGGCAATTGTCAGGCTCATTTTGAATGGTGCCAACATCACCTGCTCCAACAATGCTCCAATCGATATCGAAAACGCTGAAAAGGCGATGATCGTTCTTGCTGAGAACACAAATAGCATATTGAAAGACGGAACATCGTATTCATTGGCTTCAGGAACCGATGAACCCAACGCCGCTCTTTACAGTGCAAGTGACCTCACTATTTACGGGAATGGCTCCCTGACAGTAGATGCAAATTACAACGATGGCATTGTAAGCAAGGATGGACTGATTATAAAAAGCGGGACAATTACCATTGATGCAGTTGACGACGGCATCCGGGGGAAAGATTACCTGATCGTAAAAAGCGGAACTATTCTATTGACCGCAGGAGGAGACGGATTGAAGTCGGATAATGAAGAGGACAGCACAAAGGGATACATTTCAGTTGAAACCGGGACTGTAACTATTACAGCAGGCGGCGATGCTATTGCGGCTGAAACGGATGTTATAATTGCTGACGGAACGTTCAACCTCACTTCCGGCGGTGGTAGCAGCAAAACCGTAACTTCCGACCTTTCCGCCAAAGGCATTAAAGGCGTTGCGAGTGTCATTATCGACAAGGGAATATTTACAATCAGTTCTGCCGATGACGCTATTCACTCGAACGGAAGCGTGGTAATCAATAACGGAACGTTTGCTATCTCTTCCGGTGATGACGGGATACATGCCGATTCGTCGCTGGGAATTAATGGTGGCGAAATCAACATTACAAAATCGTATGAAGGAATTGAAAGTAAAATCATAAAAACTACAGCCGGAACGATTCATATCAAAGCAAGCGATGACGGAGTGAATGTTGCCGGCGGAAACGATGGATCGGGAATGGGCGGATGGCCGGGAAACATTTCCACTTCCGGAAATTACTACCTGTATATTAATGGTGGCTACATCTATGTAAACGCCACCGGAGATGGTATTGATGTAAATGGCACCATTGAGATGACCGCGGGAACAGTTATCGTTGATGGTCCGACATCAAACGGGAACGGAGCGTTGGATTACGATGCCGGATTTAAAATCAGTGGTGGTTTTTTGATCGCCGCAGGAAGTTCAGGTATGGCTCAGGCGCCGGGTACAACATCAACACAAAATTCGGTATTGATCAATTTTACTTCATCCAGATCGGCAGGGACGCTAATTAATATCCAAACCAGCGCCGGAAAAGAACTCTTTACCTTTGCTGCGGCAAAATCGTATCAGTCGATAGCATTTTCTTCTCCTGACATCACGAAAGGAACTACTTACGATGTTTATTCCGGGGGAAATTCAACAGGAACGGTTACCGATGGTTTATACAGTAACGGGGTTTATTCGTCCGGCACAAAATATACCAGTTTCACAGTTTTGGGGACAACTACAAAGATTACCAGTAAATAGACTGGAGTAGTATCGGATTGGTTTTTTAGGGTGTCCTGTTATGGGGCACCCTTTTTAATTTCGGTTACCGGTTTTTCCTGAAAATTTCCAATGCGGCAGGAAATGGCTGAAGCGCGCGTTCAAAAATGCCCAGCGAGTAGGCAATTGTCAGACCATAATTGGTGATTGGCACACCGGCCTGACGGGCTTTCATAATACGGCTCAGCATTTCGCGCCGGTTCCACATACAGGCCCCGCAATGAATAATCAGTTTATATTCTGAAATATTGTCAGGAAAGTCGTGACCGCGCAGGTTGTCAATTTGCAATTTGCCACCCACGTACTGGGTCAGCCAGCGCGGGATTTTTACGGTGCCGATGTCTTCGCCGATAGGATGGTGCGAACAGGCCTCGGCAATCAGTACTTTGTCACCGGTTTTTAGCTGATCGATAGCCATAGCGCCCCTCACCATTTCTTCCAGATCGCCCTGATAACGTGCAAAAAGAATGGAAAAACTGGTCAGCGGAATTTCAGGTGGCGTATCAGCAGCCACTTTCAGAAAAGCCTGGCTATCAGTAACCACCAGTTTCGGTGGTTTGTTCAGCCGTGAAAACGCATCGCGGAGCTCACGCTCCTTGGTAACCATGCAGAAGGCATCGCCATCCAGCAAATCGCGGATACTTTGTACCTGTGGCAGAATGAGTCGGCCTTTGGGCGCTTCCTTATCAATCGGGACAACCAAGATAGCAGCTTCGCCAGGGCCAACCAAATCTGCCAGGATACTCGGGCGGTTGATAAAGTCATCGGGTGCGGTTTTCAAAATCGTTTGGCGCAGCGCCAAAATTCCTTCGCCGTTTACTGCTGAGGTTTCAACAAAAGGGATTTTTTCTCCGGAAAAGCTATTCTGTAAACATGTTCCTGACGGATAAATATCTGTTTTATTGAAAACAATGATGGCCGGAATATTCCGGTCATTTAATTCCTGAAGGATTTTTTCCTCAAAATCGTCCCAGTCGTTGTAGTTTGAAACAATGATCCCAAGATCAGTACGGTCGAAAACAGCCATTGTTTTGCGGATACGTTTCTCGCCCAGTGCCCCCACATCGTCGATTCCTGCTGTGTCGATAAACAGGACAGGACCGAGCGGCAGCAATTCCATCGGTTTTTCAACCGGATCGGTAGTGGTTCCGGCAACTTCCGAAACAATGGATACTTCCTGTTGCGTCAGGGCATTCAATACCGAAGATTTTCCGACGTTCCTTTTCCCAAAAATACCAATATGCAGGCGAAACGATTTTGGCGCTTTCATGCTTGTTTTCTTAATTCAACCGAAAGTACGAATCGGCAGAGTATTATCAAATATTCAGGACAAAAAAAGACCGGAATTTCCGGCCTTTTTGAAATGATTAGCAACAATCATTTATTATTTCTTCTTGTCGCAACCTGCTTTTTCTTTCGAAGTACATTCTTTTGACTTGCTGCAAGTGCTGCTGCATGATGACGATCCTTCTTCTTTGACAGTTGCTTTCTTTGCATCTTTCTTTTCGCTGGCAGCACAACACTCTTTCTTTTCTTTGTTCTTTCCGTCGGTTGACGAATTGGTAACAGCGGATGCAGTTGTTGCAATGGCTATAAAAAGGGCAATAATTAAAAGTAGTCTTTTCATGATTTTCTGTTTTAATATTATTTATTGGGGTAAAAATATTAAATAGAAAACTATGATGGTAATTATTTTTGTTAATAATTGTAAGTGAAGGCCAATTCTTTATAAATAAAAAAAGGTCGGAATGACCGACCTCTCAAATGCAAAACGCATGAATTATTTTTTATCGCTGCAAGCTTCTTTCTTTTCGCTGCAACATTTTTTCGATTCGCATGATTTTTTGTCACCGCTTTTTGCTTCACTCTTTGCAGCTTTTTCTTTTTTGTCGTTATCCATGGTTTTTACAACCTCTGCTTTGTTGGATATTACAGTAGCTGCACTGGCTGCGGTGATTCCCATCGCGAATACTACAACTAAAACGAATGCTAATTTTTTCATGATTTTCTTGATTTAAATATTAAACTACCGCAAGCTATCAATAATCAATCTAAATTAAAATAGCATTAACAAATATTGACAAAAAAAGATTAGATTGTCTTTTGTTGATTGCCGATATATTTTGAGACGAATTTGAAATAAACCATTCATCAATGAAAATTCATCGGTCATTTACTAATTTCCGAGACGGCAGACTGCTTCCGGTGTGATTAACTCTGCAAAACGGATTTCATCAATATACTGCAGTTGCAGCGCCGCTTTTTTTATGCTGATTTTTCTTTCGGAAGCAACTTTTACAATTTCGCTGGCTTTTTTGTAGCCAATTTCAGGAATAAGTGCTGTGACAACAGCAGTGCTGTTTTCAACCTGCTTGCGGCAGACTGCTTCGTTCGCCTTGAGTCCGTTCACACAAAGTTCCCTGAAAATTTCGCAGGAGTTGGTAAGCAATTGCAGATTTTCGAGCAGGGAATGTGCAATGAGTGGCATAAACTGGTTTAGTTCGAGGTTCCCGGACGAACATGCCTGTGTAATTATTACATCATTACCCATTACTTTAATGGCTGATTGGGCAACTGCTTCGGGAATCACCGGATTCACTTTGCCGGGCATAATCGATGAGCCAACTTGCCGTGGCGGCAACGAAATTTCGTTCAGTCCGGCATCGGGGCCGCTGGAAAGCAGCCGCAGGTCGTTGCTTATTTTGAAGAGGGAGCTGGCACAGGCTTTCAGTATTCCTGAAACTTCGACAAATACATCGGTGTTCTGTGTCCCGTCAATCATGTTTTCGCTGCGTGCCAGACCGATGTTGGTAATTTCGCGTAGTTGGTCGACCACCTTGAAGATGAATTGACGCGGAGCTCCAAGTCCGGTACCAATAGCGGTACCGCCGAGGTTCACAACCCGCAGGCGTTCTTCGCATTTATATATACGCCAGCGGTCGCGGTTGAACGCTTCGGCATAGGCGCCCATCTCCCGCCCGAGTGTTGTCAGAATGGCATCCTGGAATTGAGTGCGGCCAACTTTAACAATGTGGGCAAATTCTTTTTCTTTTTGCTGAAAAGCTTCCTGCAACCCCAGCACGCTTTGTTCCAATTGGCGAAGCATACGAATTGCGGCTACTTTCATTGCGGTTGGGTAGGTGTCGTTGGTCGACTGATGCAGGTTTAAATCGTCGATCGGCGAAATGTATTCGTAATCGCCTCTCTCTTTCCCTGAAATTTCAAGAGCACGGTTAGTCAACACTTCATTCACGTTCATGTTGGTCGAGGTTCCTGCCCCGCCCTGCATTGCATCTACAACAATATGCTCGTTCAGCAACCCTTCCGAAAGCTCAAAACATGCCTGTTCAATAGCATCGGCCTTCAACTGATCGGGGAAAAAACCAAGCGAGCGGTTTACCTGAGTGCAAGCAAGTTTTACTGCCCCGTATGCTTTTATTAACTCCGGATGAACGAATTGGCTGCTCAGCGGAAAGTTTTCAATCGCCCGCTGCGTGTGGATACCGTACAATTTATTCGCCGGTATTTGCTTTTGGCCCAGAAAGTCGGTTTCGGTTCGCATCGTATTTAAAATTCCAGATTTCAAATTTCAAAACAAGAATGTCAGGTCATAGTATTCAGAAATACTGACTGCTATAAAGTTAATAAGTTCAGCAATTTAAAAATTAAGCAAATCAGTAATAAAACCAACACATTTTCAACAATACATATCGTGTTTTCCCTGCTTCACTTTTTCAACCAGTTTTATAGCCCGTTGTTGGGCAACGCCCTCCATCGAAGCAATGGTTTCTTCAATCAGTTCTTCGCCAATGGTACGGGTTTCAGGCGAAGCATAATCGATCAGGTATTCCATGAACGTGGAAACAGCATTCGGATTGCAGTGGGCTTTTATGTCGCCGGGTTTGGCCATGTCCATAAAATCGGCGCCGGTACGGCCCAGCCGGTAACAGCCGGTGCAAAATGAAGGTACATACCCCATCGAAGCCACATCGCGGATCACTTCGTCGAGCAGACGGTGGTCTCCCAGACAGAACTGTGCAGATGGTTCATCATCTATATTTTCTTCGTAACCACCCGGATTGGTGCGGCTTCCTGCCGAAATTTGAGAAACACCCAAAGCAAACGTGTCGCGGCGCATTTGTGCTGTTTCGCGGGTCGACATGATGATGCCCGTATACGGAACGGCCAGTCGCAGGATGGCTACAATTTTGCGAAAATCGATATCAGAAACGGCAAATGGCGGGTGCGAAGCAATATCGGAACCAGTTGCCGGTTCGAGGCGTGGAACGCTGATGGTGTGCGGGCCAACCCCAAATACTTGTTCCAATTCCCGGATGTGCTGAATCATCGCCAGAATTTCGAAACGGTAGTCGAACAGACCAAATAAAACGCCGATACCCACATCGTCGATTCCGGCCTCCATTGCCCGGTGCAACGAACTGACACGCCAATTATAGTCACGCTTTTTGCCACCAAGGTGTACCTTTGAATACGTTTCGCGGTGGTAGGTTTCCTGAAATATCTGGTAAGTCCCGATTTTGGCAGCTTTCAGTTGTTTAAACTCGTCGGTGGAAAGAGGAGCAATGTTCGCATTTACCCGCCGGATCTCACCTTTGTCGGTTTTTACATCGTAGACTGAGGCAATGGAATCGAGCACATACTGAAAACCCTGCTTTGGGTACGATTCGCCTGCCACCAAAAGAACCCGTTTGTGCCCCTGATCGATCAGTATTTTGGTTTCGCGTTTAATCTCTTCCTGGTTCAGCGCCCGGCGGACAATATCTTTGTTTTTGGCGCGAAATGCACAATAAACACACTCGTTGGCGCAGAGGTTCGAAATATACAGCGGGGCAAAAATCACCAATCGCTTACCGTAAATAGTTTCTTTTATTTTATTTGCCGTTTCGAACAGTTCGTGCAACTGCAATGGGTCGCTGATGCCGGTCAGAACGGCCACATCGGACAAGTTGAGGCCTTTCATTTCGGATGCTTTGGCCAGTACTTCCTTTACTTTTGAAGGGTCGGGTTTTTTGTTGTTTTCGAGGATTGAAGCAACCTCTTGTTCATTGATAAACGATGTATTTTGTTCCATGATTTTTGGTTTTATTTTTTTGAAAGACCCGATTTTACACTCACTCCTTCAATACTTCCAAGTTGCCCGGTAAGCTGTCCCAGTTGATCGGTATCGCTGTTAATAACCAATGTAATTACGGAAGTATTCCCTTTGATGTTGGGGATTCCGGTACGGGCCAGGATAATGTCGGCATGCAGGGAAAGGATGTTGTTTACCTGTGGCGCACAAAGTTCCTTGTTCCCGATAATAATGCCTACGAAGCCCAAACGTTGCTTGTCTTCATTCATGATTTTTGGTTTTGTCTGCGGGAAAAAGTGGAAGAATTGAATTGCATACAAGCAAATCACAAATTGTAATTCGCAAATCGCAAATCAAGTCCTCCCTTGTGGTCAGCCATTTGTTTGAATAGCCTTCCCGCAGGATTACAATGCAAATGTACAAGCTTTTATCGAACAGATTATGAGGAATGTTTGGTTTTCTGAGATGAAAGTTCGCATTCCCGCTGCGAGAGGGATTGGAGCGGTTACCCCGCAGCGAGAAACGAGCGAGGAGTAAAAGCGGAAAGCCCGGACCGAAGGGCTCGCCCAAAAATAGTAATAGAATCCCTTTTGACTTTTGCCTTGCTCTTCTGTCAGCCTGTCATGTTTTCAGAATAAAAAATAAAATACTGGGAATCAGTCTTTAAAATTGTAGTTTTGTGCCACTAAAAATCTATAGTGGTGTAAAAATGGCGCATGGTTTTGCCATGTTGTGTAATAAATTCCTTTGGCATAAATTCTGATACGGGAGGATGTCGATTTTAAAATATATGTCTAACAAAATTAAATAATTCAAAAAATGGCAGATTTAAAAGGTAAAGTCCTTGCAGGTAAAATTTTAGTTCAACCTCAGGAAGCTGAAAAAAAGACAGCTAGCGGTATTATTATTCCCGATTCGGCAAAAGAAAAACCACAGATTGGAAAAGTGGTTTTGGTTGGCGCTGACAAAAAAGACGAGCCCATGCAACTGAAAGCGGGCGACACCGTTTTTTACGGAAAATATTCCGGTACTGAATTGAACATCGACGGGATCGATTATCTGTTGATGTCGCAAACCGATGTTTTATACATCATCTAATTGTAAATCAGTAAAATTAAAACGCATAAAAAATGGCAAAAGAAATTAAATTCAATATTGAAGCAAGAGACTTGCTAAAAAAAGGGGTCGACCAATTGGCCGATGCAGTAAAAATTACGTTGGGACCTAAAGGCCGCAATGTGGTAATTGATAAAAAATTTGGCGCACCGCAAATCACCAAAGACGGTGTTACAGTTGCCAAAGAAGTTGAGTTGAAAGATCCGTACGAAAATATCGGCGCACAGATGGTGAAGGAAGTAGCCAGCAAAACCGGCGACGATGCAGGCGATGGAACAACCACCGCAACGGTTTTGGCCCAGTCGATGATTGGCGTTGGTTTGAAAAACGTAACCGCAGGCGCCAACCCAATGGACTTGAAACGTGGCATCGACAAAGCAGTTGTTAAAGTAGTTGAAAGCATCAAAGCTCAGGCTCAGAATATTGGCGACGATTTCAAAAAAATCGAACAGGTTGCCAAGATATCAGCCAACAACGACGAAACCATTGGCGCTTTGATTGCTGAAGCAATGAAAAAAGTAAATAAAGAAGGTGTAATCACTGTTGAAGAAGCCAAAGGAACTGAAACGTATGTTGATGTTGTTGAAGGTATGCAGTTCGACCGTGGCTACATTTCTCCCTATTTTGTAACCAATGCCGAAAAAATGGAAGCTGAACTGGATCATCCGTACATCCTGATCCACGATAAAAAGATCAGCACCATGAAAGACATGCTTCCCGTGTTGGAGCAAACAGCACAATCGGGACGACCATTGCTTATTATTGCTGAAGATGTTGATGGAGAAGCATTGGCAACCTTGGTTGTTAACCGCCTGCGTGGTTCGTTGAAAGTGTGTGCCGTAAAAGCTCCGGGCTTTGGCGACCGTCGCAAAGAAATGTTGGAAGACCTTGCTGTTTTGACCGGTGGTACCGTTATTACTGAAGAAAAAGGCATGAAACTGGAAGACGCCACTCTGGAAATGCTTGGCAGAGCTGAAAAAGTAACTGTTAACAAAGAAAATACAACGGTTGTTGCCGGTGCAGGCGATGCAGCTACTATTGCTGCCCGCGTGGGACAAATCAAACGTCAGATTGAAACAACTACTTCGGATTACGATCGCGAAAAATTACAGGAACGTTTGGCCAAACTGGCCGGTGGTGTTGCTGTGCTATATATTGGCGCTGCTTCCGAAATTGAAATGAAAGAGAAAAAAGACCGCGTTGACGATGCACTGCATGCAACCCGCGCTGCGGTTGAAGAAGGCATCGTTCCTGGTGGCGGTGTTGCATATATCCGTGCCATTTCTGTTTTGGAAGGTTTAAAAGGTGACAACGAAGACGAAACAACCGGTATTGAAATAGTAAAACGTGCCATCGAAGAACCACTCCGCCAGATTGTTGTCAACGCAGGTAAAGAAGGCGCTGTTGTTGCACAAAAAGTGTGCGAAGGCAAAGGTGACTTTGGGTATAATGCCCGCACCGATGTGTACGAACACTTCTTCAAAACCGGTGTGATCGATCCTGCCAAAGTAGCCCGTATTGCTTTAGAAAATGCGGCTTCAATTGCGGGCATGTTGCTCACAACTGAATGTGTGATGGTTGACATTAAAGAAGACGCTCCTGCAATGCCTCCGATGGGCGGCGGCGGAATGGGCGGCATGATGTAATAGACGAGTCGTGAGTATTGTGAGTAGTTAGTCGTTAGAAAACAGCCAATATCTGATTGATTTTGAAAAAAACTGTTGACTAACGAACATCAAATAATCGTCGAAAGAATAGAACAGCGTGGTAGTTTCTGCCGCGCTGTTTTTTTTGGCTCTTCGAAAGGGAGAGTTTTTCGCTAGTGAGAATGCAATTGGCTTTTATATTTTTGAGAAAGAATTGCTGATCAGTTATTCGGAAGGCAGCGTGAAATAGAAAACAGATCCTTCTCCGGGTTTTCCCGGGCTTTCAACACCGACCGTACCTCCCAGCTTTTCGACGATCCGCTTGACGATGGACAATCCCAGTCCGTTTCCTTCAACTTTTAAATTGTCGAGCCGGGTAAATTTATTAAAAAGTATACTTTGTTGGTCTTCAGGAATGCCGTCCCCATTATCTTTTATCCAGTATTTGATCATGTTGTTGCCAATATCGTCAGAACCAAACTCAATAACCGGCGGATTGCCTCCGTACTTTATAGCGTTGCTGATGTAATTGGCCCACACTTCTTCTACCCATGGTCCATAGCCTTTTGCAGACAAACAATTATCTGGTTTCATGAAGCAGGCATTCTTTTCTTTCACCATTTGGATATTCCGGTCGATTGCTTCATCAACAATATAGCACATATCAAGAGTTTCTCTTTTAATTTCCTGTTGTCTGACACTGGCCAGCAGCAATAATTCCTGAGTGATGTGAAGTGTTTTTCTCGACGACAATTCAATCAGATTAAGTATTTCGTCTATTTCATCGTTATTACCTTCGGATATGCTCATTTTCAATAGATCGGAAGAAGAAATAATAGCCCCAAGCATATTTTTCAGGTCGTGCGCGACAGTATGGGCAAATGCGTCCAGATCAACGATCAGCTTTTCCTTTTCAATAATTTCTTCCTTCAACTGTTCGTACGCCAGTTGTATCTGGTTTTCAGCATTTTTGTGCTTCGTTACATCCCGTACATTAATAAGTTTTCCGCTGAAATCCCCTTTACTGTCAACGAGCGGTGTGCTTTGATAGCTAAAATGCCTGACTGTTTTGTCTTCCCCCACTGAAATCTCCAAGGTATTGGGCAGTTCTTTTTTCCCGGGGTCGATCAAATGTTTCCATTGATGGAAAATCTCAGTAATTGGCCTTCCGATCAACTCTTTTTCTGGCTTTCCAATTAATTTTATCATCGAAGGGTTGAGGTCGGCAACCCTCATTTCATTGTCAATCACCATTACGGCATCAGGCATCATATCGAACAGCTTGTTTCGGGCAAACGGAACAAGGTCGAATGCGCCAAACCGAAATATATTTATTGAAAGAAGGATACCGGAGGCCATAAAAGTAAGAGGGGTCCAGTCGAACCCCTGGATCGGGTTTATGTTGAAAACATAGGAAATATTTCCGGCAACAGGGAAGATTGTGGCAGCTATAAAAATTCCGATCTGGGACTTGTACCGTTTTGGGAACCTGAAATACAACAAATTAAGGCTAACGATTCCGGAAAGCAGAAAGAAATAGGTATATAAATAAAATAGCCAAAAAAGGGCTCCATACTCATATTCAGTGGTATTGGTTTCCGGATAAATGGAAACAGATTTCCAGTGAAGGTGATGCAAGTCGTTGGTAAGCACGATTAAAATAAAAAGACTCGCAATGGAATATGCCGAAACAATGTATTTCCGTTTCAAATACCGGAAACTGGAAGCATAAGCCATGGTGAAAAAGAAAAATGAGACCGGGCAGAAAACAATCCCGAAGTAGGACAATTTCGACCAGAATGTTTTCATTAAAACATCGGTGGAAGCATATTCAAAAGCATACGTGAACGACCATATACCGGCAGCGAGTGTCCAGATTGATAAAAAAATAACCCCCTTTGTTTTCCTTCTTTTGAATAGAAAAATACTCACACACCACCCGATAATTGCCGTAATTATCAGGAGCAGGAAAAGCGGGGTAATCAAATAATTGTCAATTTGAAGCTGCATGATTTATTGCGATGCAAGATACACAAATTTGCACAATCTGAGGTATTTGTTAATCTTGAATTAAGTGCTCAATTAATATTTTACAACCGATGCCAAACAGGATGACAGCGCCTGTTATTTCAGCATACTTGTTGATTTTTGGCCCGGTTTTTTTCCCAATAAGAATACCTGTCATTGAAGCTATAAAGGTAGTACTGCCAATGATGAAAACTGCCCAAAATATTTTTTCGAGGTAAATTGAAAAGCTAAAACCTACGGCAAGCGCATCAATGCTGGTTGCAAAGGCAAGCAATAGGATGACTTTGAGCCGGAGCGGGTCTTTAATTTTTTCATTTTCGTCAGAAATAAGACTTTCCACGATCATTTTTCCGCTTACCAGCGTTAAAAGTGCAAATGCAATCCAATGATCGACTGGCGAGATCAGCGATTTTATGCTGCTCCCCAAGGCCCAGCCGATAAGCGGCATTGCTGCCTGAAAAATAGCAAGGATAATGGCCATTCGTGCTGCTTCAAAAAAACGGATACGGGGAACATTGAGTCCGCTGGTTACGGAAACAGCAAACGAATCAAATGATAAGCCAATGGCGAGAATGAAAATGGTAAAGTAGTTCACTTGAAAAATATTACGATCCAAAAATAATTGAATTATTCTCTGCAGCATCAATAATTTTGTCTGTCAGTTCTCTTTTTAACATGAAGAAGGATGATAGTTCCCTGCTTCTGGTCACTGAAACGCATGCTAATTTTACCTGCCCGGCAATTGACTTGTAGAATTCAAAAAGCTGATACGAGAATTTGCCTAGCAGAGACATGATCAGAAATAAAAAAAGAGCTATGGAAAACGACTGTGTAAACAAGCCGATAAGAATCGCAAAAATCAGATGGGTGGCCGGGAAAAGCACCATTCCTACAACCAGGTTGAAGGTGCCCCTGAAAACAGGGTCTTTTACTTTTTTATGAATAATCCGGCGGGCAATCAAAAATTGCAGGCCGTTAAAAATAAAGCCGGGAAGGAACAGCGGCAGGGTAACCAGTGCAGCAGCCAGTTTTACGGGAATCAATATAAAATCGGACAGGGTAAGTTCTTTCACCGAAATATCGGACAAGCCCAACTGTTTTTCCATTTCACGAAACAACTGCAGGTCGGCAATCATATTTCGGAAGGTAGCCGTGTCCTGTGTTTCAAATGTCTCCAGTTTTTCAATCAATGCCTTATCGGAAAAGAAACGGTTTACAAACGGGTCGTCATTTAAATGCTTGTCTTTCACAAAACGGGGCCCTGCCAGTTTCCGGGCCAGTTCGTATTCTTCGTAATATTCTGTGCTGTTGATGTTCAGCGTAAGAGGCAAAACCGAATTGTAAATTTCATCACGCAGTGCAAGGGTCGCAGCATGTTCGTTTTCACGGAATGCTTTTTCGTATTTGCCAACATGAATAGGAGTCCCGTAATTGACAATTACATTCCGGTTGAAATCCCAGTAGTGGCTGTAATAAATTCCGATGGGAACAATTTGTAAATCCAGTTTGAAGCTATTTTTTTCTTCGGCGAGAAAAGCGATGCGCGGAATTGCTTTTTTGTGAGAAATCATCTGCCGTCTCCCGGTATGAGCGGCTTCGGGAAAGAGCGCCATCACCTGCCTGTTTTCAAGAACCCGGGTTGCCACAGCGAACGTCTCTTCATTGTTTTGAAGATTTTCCTTTCCGTCGCGAATACGGTATATAGGAACGATTTTAAAATAATTCAGAATGGGACGGGTGAACCGGAGCTTGAAAATATCAGCACGTGCCAGCCAAACGGGTTGAGTGTGATTGGTTAGTAAAACGGCCAGAGGGTCCATCAGTGCATTCTGATGGTTGGGCGCAAAAATAATGGGCTTGTTTTTCGGAATGTTTTTTTTACCGATTACCGCAATACGCTTATGGCTTAACCAAAAGGCATAGTAAACCAATGCTTTTATCAGAGCATATCCCCCCGACCACTTTTCCATATCAGGCAAGAATTGGTTTTCGAGACCATAAAGTAGCGAGTGCCAGTCCACTGAGAATATGCCAGATTCCCCACCATGCGGCAATTATAGCCATACCGCCCAATTCCATTTCAGGCGGGAAAATTTTGGGATTGAATATCAAGGCAAGCCCCAGCCCCGAATTTTGGATACCGGTTTCGATGGCGATTGTACGCCGGTCGACCCATGTACGCCGGGTAAGCATACTGAAAGAGTAACCGGTTGCAAGAGCCAATCCGTTATGAAGCAGGACGATAAAAAACACCAAGTGGACAAATTTTATAAAATGTGAGAAATTGGCCGACAACATGGCAATAACCATCAATATAAAAAAGAGAACGGACGCTGTTTTTATAGGTTTTTTAATTTTTTCAGTGATTCTTGGGAGCTTCCGCGCGAAGAAAAGACCGATGATCACGGGCAACCCCAACAGAATGAATACCGTCTGGAACATCTGCGCATTATCGATCTCCAGCGGCCTGACCAGGTCGGCTGCACCTTTGGCATTGTAAAAATCGATGTAAAGACTTCCCCACAGTGAAAAATTGAATGGCGTCATAAAAATGGCTGCCAGTGTTGAAAATGCAGTCAGGCTTACAGAAAGGGCTACATTCGCCCTGGCCATTGAACTTATAAAATTACTGATGTTGCCACCCGGACAAGCCGCAACCAGAATCATACCCAGAGCAACGGTCGGGGTTGGGTTGATGAGCAATACCAGCAAAAAAGTAAATGCAGGAAGCAGCACAAATTGCGAGATCACCCCGGTAATTACCGAAGCCGGCTTTCTGAGTACATCTTTAAAGTTTTGAAATTGTATGTCGAGCGCAACGCCAAACATGATAAACGCCAGCGCAATGTTTAGAAACAATAACCCGGAATCGGAAAAGTTGAGCCGTACATGATCCAGTACTTCCAGCGAAACATTCATGGTGAATCAGTTAGTTTATGAAAAAGCCTCTAAAGTAAAAAAACTATTAAAGAAAAGTATGTTCTCTTTAATAGTTTTTTAGGAATTTCATTGAAAGACCTGATTGCGGCGCTTTCAATTAGAATAATGATTTTTTGAGTATTGTCTTAAAATCCGAGGAGGCTGATGATTCTTTTTGCAATGTCAGTATTTTCCATGATCCCTGTAAAATTTTCAGCACCCGGGCCGTATGCAAAAACAGGAACCATTGATGCGGTGTGTCCGCCTGTTGTAAATGCGCCTTTTACAATGCCTTTCGAAATGTTTCCGCCATTGATTGAAAAGCCTCCGGTTTCGTGGTCGGCAGTAATCACGATCAAGGTTTCTTCGTTTTGGGAAGCAAATTCCAGCATTTTCCCGATAGTTTGGTCGAAATCCAGCATTTCTTCAACCAGGTAAATCGTATTGTTCTGATGGCCACCCCAGTCAATTTGCGAACCTTCAACCATCATGAAAAACCCTTTTTTATTGTTGCTGAGTATATTGACTGCAGTA
Organism: Prolixibacteraceae bacterium; assembly: GCA_003506435.1. Classification (GTDB taxonomy): domain Bacteria; phylum Bacteroidota; class Bacteroidia; order Bacteroidales; family Prolixibacteraceae; genus GWE2-42-39. The sequence continues at coordinate 49,854 of DOAQ01000004.1, read as the reverse complement.
CTGGCGGCGACCGGCAGCATATCTTTTCGTTCCGATAATCTTGGATTATGTTCCGGAGCGGTCAGTCCGGCCAATTTGCCCGATTTAACTTTCGAGATTTCATTCATATCTCGTAACACAGTGTAGCCCTTTTTTTCCAATTCAGAAACAAGGTTGCGTCCATCTTTGCGCTGGGTGAAATGTTTGTAGCCCCCGCCGATAAAAACATCAACGTCTGTTTTCAGAAAGTCTCCGGCAATGTCCTCGTAATAGCTTCGTTTTGCCTCGTGTGAGATAAACGATGCCGGTGTGGCGTGAGTAATTGCTGATGTGGAAACCAAGCCGGTTGACATTCCTTTTTCCTCGGCCATTTCAAGTATTGTTTTAACCGGAATAGAATCGGGATTTACCCCTATGGCCTTGTTGTATGTTTTGTGTCCGCTTGCCAAAGCAGTGCCCCCGGCAGCCGAATCGGTAATATAGTTGTCGCTCGATTGCGTTTTTGCATAACCTGTATATTTGAAATTTTCGAGGAACAAATGACCTCCGTTGGCAGTCATGCCTGCAAAAACATGAGAGAAACCCATGCCGTCGCCGATCATGAGGATTACATTCTTCGGGGTTTTTGAACTAAAATTCTGAGGAAAGCTTTTTACCTGATAAAAGCTTTTTCCTATATAGGTTTTTACTGAATCAGCCTTCGAAATGTCTTTGTAGTTTTCCTGAGCTGTGACGGAAATTGCAAATACAAATGCAATTATAGAAATCAATTGCTTTTTCATTTTTAGAGATTACATGGTTTATAATAGGTTTAAGTAAAACACGCCAAAGGTAAAAATGATTGCCAGATTTGGATATTTTTTTATGTGAACGAAAAGTTAATATTTTGGATAGATCGCTGTTTTTATTGGTTAAGCTGAATAATACAGCAGAATAGGAGTAGCTTACTTCGGTGGCGGGAGGATGTTGGTTCAGCTCCGGGAGCATGTTGCTCCTGTTTCAGTAGTAACCTGCTCCGGCAACGGGAGTAAGCTGCTCCCGGCAGGAATTGAGTACTGTTTTATCCGGCCCGCTGATCCCATTTACCGCGGTCAAAATCTTCATTCAGACAATAAATGATTTTATCTTCTTCAAATTCAATTTTCAGAATGTCAAGAACTATAAAATCGATGATGATTTGTTCGGCTTTCTGAAATGAAATATGCGCCAGCCGTGCAAATTTTGAAACCGAAACCGAACTGTTTTTATCCAGCCAGTCGAGCAGGTTTTTTTCATCTTCCGAATAATTGATGAGAATACCCCGTTTGCCCGCTTTCTTTTTCCAGACTTCGAGCATTATTTTATTGGCCAGTTTGTTTTCGTCGTTCTTACGGAAATAAGCCAGCCATTTTCCGCTGTCGTCTTTTGCGAAATGGGGTTTTCCGTTACTGGGGGCGACAGTTATTTCCAGTACGGTTTTCCCTTCGGCAACATGTTGCCGGGTACTGAAGCTGATAGCTGGTTTTGAATAAATTTTGGCGGCGGCTTCAACCATGTAATATTCTTCGTCGGAGCTGATTCCTGCAATTCTCCCGTTGTCTTTCACACCGATCAGCAGGCGTCCTCCGTCGGTATTGGCAAAGGCCACCAGCGAACGGGCGATTTTCTTTGAATCGTTGATGCAGAATTTGAAATCCTGCCCCTGGTGTTCACCTTCGCGGATCATTTTATACAGAAGGGCGCTCATGATTTTAAGTCAAAGGTCAAAAGATCAAAGTCAAAAATATCGGTGATCAGGATAAAATATTTTTTAAATGTCGATACCAAAAACAATACGTGCCAGATAGCCCAACCCGAACGATACAAGCCCAACGAAAGTACTCAGTATCACCATTTCGAAGAAACGTTTGCGGAATGGTTGTTCTTTGGCCACCGAAATATAATAGGTAAACATCAGGACAATCAGTATCGAATCAATCAACGCGACAATCAGTGCGATGAAAGGAGATGTGAATATCAGGTACGGGCCAACCAGAAAAACGACTGCAAACAAATAGGCAATACCGGTAAAAATAGCCGATTTAATTGCCATCCCGGATTTGCCTTCGGTTTTATTCGATAAATATTCCGACGACGACATCGACAGTGCGCCTGCAATTCCGGCAATGATGCCAGCCAGTGCAACCAGTTTGGTATTCTGAAGGGCAAATGTTAACCCGGCTAGTGTTCCCAGGATTTCGACCAGTGCATCGTTCAATCCAAGTACAATCGAACCGATGTATTCCAGCCGGTCTTCCTTAATTAGTTCCAGCAATTCTTTTTCGTGCTGATCTTCGTCTTCGGCAACTTTGGCGGCTTCAGGTATTTCTTCGGCCATTGATGCATAATTGACCTGTGCTTTTTCTTCATCCCGCTCCATCAGTTTCAGCCCGAAAGTCAGTCCGAATATTCGCGCAATCCAAAAATATTTCCGGATTGCCCAACTGCTTGGGTTTACTTCCTTGTCGGTGTAATTTAACCAGATTTTATAATGCCTCTTTTCGTCTTCGGCAATGCGGTCGAGCACTTTGCTGTTCTCCTCGTCTTTCGAAAACTTTGCCAGCCGTTTATAAATATAGTATTCCGTGATTTCGTTTCGCTGCGCTTTAATAAGCTGTTGCCTTGTTTCCGGAGAAATGGGTTTGCGGTTCATATTGTTTATTTTAACCATTCGTACATCTGGTAGTGTTCGGCAGTCATTCCCGACCTCTCATAAACAGCCTGTGCCCGGCTATTGTTTTGTTCTACATACAACCGAATGCCTTTTAGCGAATTATCATTCAAAACTTTACTTTTTACATGTTGGTAGATGGCCGAAAAAACTCCTTTGCGACGATATTCAGCCAGCACGTAAACCGATTGCACCCAGAGCACTGTGCCATTTCTCCAGTCGCTCCACTCATAGGTGGTGAGTAGCGAAGCAACTACTTTGCCGTTGTCGTCGGCCACATAATAAGTTCCTTTTTCACGGTCGGCAAAAACTGCGGCGACACCCTTTTCAACAGTCGGACGATCGAGTTCAATGCTTTCCGTTTCTTTTGCCATTTCAATTTGAAATCGTACGATTGCCTCTGCATCGGCAGGCTGTGCTTCTCTGATTTGCATGATTTTTTTCTGTTTCAGGCAAAAATAGTAAAACATTTTTTTTGAATTGGGAATTGATTTTTATTAATTCATGCTGAATAAAAAGAAGTACAATGAAAGTTGCTGTTGCTTCGAAAAATCCCGTAAAAATTGAGGCGGTGCGAGAGGCTTTTTCTGAATGTTTTTTCGAAAACTTCGATCTGGAAAGTTTTTTTGTTTCAAGTGGTGTTTCCGATCAGCCGCTTGGTAACAGGGAAACCCGCAAAGGCGCCCGGAACAGGGCCGAAACGTTGATGTTACAACATCCGGGATTCGATTATTATGTGGGAATCGAGGGAGGCGTGTCGATGATGAAAAGACAAATGGCGGCTTTTGCCTGGATGGTAATAAAGTCGAAGGAAAACGAAGGAACTGCGCGGACTGCCAGTTTTTTCCTGCCTCCGCGGATCGCCGAGCTGGTGCTAATCGGATATGAACTGGGTGAGGCTGACGATATTGTTTTTGGCCAGAAAAACTCGAAACAGGATAACGGAGCAGTGGGGCTGCTTACCAACAATGTGGTAATACGAAAAACTTTGTACAAACAGGCTGTTGTTTTAGCCTTGATTCCGTTTTTAAGTCCCGATATGTACCAGAAAAGAATTTAATTGCTGAAGTTCAAAAGTGAAAACAGGCGCTATTTCAGGTTCGTCAGTTCTTCCCAGTACTCCACTGCCCGGCGGGTATGCGGAATGACAATGGTTCCGCCCACCAGGTTGGCCACTCCGAAAATCTCGAAAACCTCATCGGTGGTCACTCCCAGTTCGTAACATTTTTCAAGATGATATTTAATGCAGTCGTCGCAGCGAAGTACCATTGATGAAACAAGGCCGAGCATTTCCTTGGTTTTCGAATCCAGCGCTCCATCCTGGTATGTGAGTGTATCGAGACTGTAAATCCGCTTCATCACCTTGTTGTCGGAAGCCAGGATTTTTTTATTCATTTTTGCCCGGTATTCCCTGAAATCGGTAATCAGTTTACTCATATTTTCAGAATTTATTTTTCAATTGTTTCTCCTATTAACGTTGTCTGCGTGCAACGGCTTATTTTTACCTGTACATAATCGCCTTTCCTGTAATTCTTCTTGGGGAAAACCACTACTTTGTTTTGCGAGCTGCGACCAAACAGTTCGTCTTTATCCTTTTTTGAAGTTCCTTCGACCAGCACTTCAAAGATTTTTCCAACATCGTCGCGATTGTTTTTTAGCGAAATTTTATTCTGAAGGGCGATAATTTCGTTCAGCCGTCGGATTTTGGTTTCTTCCGGAACATCGTCATCCAAATGTTGATGTGCATAGGTACCGGGGCGTTCGGAATATTTAAACATGAAAGCCATATCGAAATGCGCCCATTCCATCAACGATAAAGTTTGCTGATGATCTTCTTCTGTTTCGCCGCAAAAGCCTGCAAACACATCGGTTGATATGCTGCATCCGGGAATTATTTCACGGATGGCGCAGATGCGGTCCATGTACCATTCACGGTCGTATTTGCGGTTCATCTGTTTCAGCACCTCGCTGCTGCCCGACTGTACCGGCAGGTGGATGTGTTTGCAAACGTTCGGCCGGGTGGCAATCACTTTCAGCACCTTGTCGCTCATATCTTTTGGGTGTGACGTGGTAAACCGGATGCGAATGCCGGGTGCCGAAAGGGCAACCATTTCCAGCAAATCCCAGAAACGAACAGGTTTGCGTTCGCCATCGGGCAGCCATTTGTACGAGTTCACATTCTGTCCGAGCAAAGTAACTTCCTTGTAACCTTTCGAAGCAAGGTCGCCCACTTCGTTTAAAATATCCTGCGGGTCGCGGCTACGTTCCCGTCCTCGAGTGTATGGAACGATGCAGTACGTACAAAAATTGTTGCACCCCCGGGTAATGCTTACAAATCCGGAGATAGCTGAGTCGCCGATACGTACCGGCGTTATTTTATCGTAGGTTTCGTCCGGCGAAAGTTCTACATTAATTGCATTATTGCCTTGTTCTGCTTTGTCAATCAGATACGGAAGATCGCGATAGGCATCCGGCCCGGCCACCAGGTCAACAGCAGTATGTTCGAGGAACCGATCGCCCACGCGCTCGGCCATGCAACCCAAAACTCCCACAATCAGGTTTTTCTTTTTGCGCTTCAGGCTTTTAAAATAATCGAGTCGTCCCCAGATGCGTTGTTCCGCGTTATCGCGTACCGAACAGGTATTTAAAAATATTGCGTCAGCTTCTTCAATGGTTTGCGCAATTTCGTAATCGCGTTCCTGCAAAACGGCAGCCACCACTTCACTATCAGCAACATTCATCTGGCAACCGTATGTTTCAATAAATAACTTTTTCATGCGATGTTGTAAAAAATCGCTACAAAGAAACTTCAAAAGAAGAAATAAAACAACCGGATTAGCAGCATTGTTTTTTTATGAAAGATTCCGGTTTTTGCCTTCCGGTAAGAAATTTTATGAACATTAATTTAACATTAAAGCCGGATTTCGAAAGTCCTGAAAATGGGTTCATCTTCAGTATTTTCAGGACATATTTATGAGTCAGGGAAAAATAAGATGCTTTAGCCGAATGTGTTTTTATGAAAATTCTCAATGGTTGAAAAATACATTTCTGATTTTAGGTGTTTAAGATGTATATTTGCAATCTCAAAATTAGATCAGTATGAAACAATTTTGTGTTAGTTTGTTTTTTCTTTTGATTTCTGGATTTGCGTTGTACGCGCAGGAATTTCCGGCAGGTGAAAAACAAACTGAAGAAATTGAATATCAGAATTCTCCACAGCATCCTATTTTAAAAAGAAATCAAATTATTCAGGATTCAAGAATTGATGTTTTGTTGCAACATCATATTGTGATGAACAAACGCCGAAACGGGATGGAAGGGTACCGTTTGGAGATTTTTTTCAATTCCGATTACAATGCAAAAGAGAAAGCTCTTGAGGTAAAAACTGAGTTTCTGAAAAAGTACCCTGATCTGGATGCCTACGTTCAGTTTCAGGCGCCGAATTTCAGGGTGCGGATCGGAAATTTCCGAACCAAAAGCGACGCATCAAAAGTAAAAGAGCAAATTAAACGAGATTATCCAAACGCATTTCGGGTTGATGATATCATCCAGTTCCCGGAATTAATTACTGAAGAAAGTAAACAATGAGCGAACTGATTAAACACGAATGCGGAATTGCACTGATACGCCTGTTAAAACCACTTGAATATTACCAGGCCAAATACGGAACATGGCAATACGGTTTAAATAAGTTGTACCTGTTGATGGAAAAACAACACAACCGTGGACAGGACGGTGCAGGAATTGTTGGTATTAAGCTGGACTTGAAACCAGGACAGGAATACATGGACCGGCACCGGTCGGTCGAGCAAAATCCGATCAAGCATATTTTCGATAAGGTAAACAAGGGAATAAAAAAAGCGGTAAAGCACGGCCCAAGAGTGCAGGATGTCCGCTGGATTTATGAGAATGTGCCTTTTGCAGGCGAATTGTTTTTAGGGCATCTTCGCTACGGGACATTTGGGAACAACAGCATCGAATTTGTGCATCCGGTGTTGCGCCAGAATAACTGGAAATCGAGAACACTGGCGCTGGCCGGTAATTTCAATATGACCAATACCGACGAGCTTTTCAATAAACTGATTGAACTGGGACAGCACCCGAAAGCGTATACCGATACGGTAACTGTACTTGAAAAAGTAGGGCATTTTCTGGATGAAGAAAACCAGCTTTTGTTCCGTCAATATAAGAATGAAGGTTTCACCAATAAGAAAATATCGCCGCTTATTGAAAACGATCTCGATGTGCAGAAGGTTTTGGAGAATGCGAGCAAAGACTGGGACGGAGGATATGCAATGGCCGGTTTGTTTGGTCATGGCGATGCTTTTGTAATGCGCGACCCGTGGGGTATCCGGCCTGCGTTTTATTATTACAATGATGAAATTGCAGTGGTGGCTTCCGAACGTCCGGTTATTCAAACAGTGATTAATGTCGGTTACGATCAGGTGAAAGAGATCAATCCTGGTGACGCGGTCATCATAAAAAAAGATGGCCGTATTTATACGCAAATGATTCGTGTTCCTCACCAACGGAAGTCTTGCTCGTTCGAGCGAATCTATTTTTCACGCGGAAGCGATAAGGATATTTATCAGGAACGCAAAAAACTGGGTCGCCTGTTGTCTCCTGCTATCTTGAAAGCAGTTAATAACGATATTGAAAATACCGTTTTTTCATACATACCGAATACCTCGGAAACAGCTTTTTACGGTCTGATTCATGGGGTGCGAAATTTATGTATCAAGGACAAACTGGCGAAACTGACTAATGGCGGTGCCTGCGAAATGACCAATGAAGAACTGGAATCAATACTTTCGATTGAGCCAAGAGTGGAAAAAATTGCCATTAAAGATGTGAAGCTGCGGACTTTTATTGCCGACGATGCCAGCCGCGACGATCTGGTTGCCCATGTATACGATGTAACCTACGGGGTGGTGCGCGAAAATCAAGACACACTGGTTATTATCGATGACTCAATTGTCAGGGGAACTACCCTGAAGACCAGTATCCTTCGCATTCTTGATCGCCTGAACCCGAAAAAAATTATCGTGGTTTCTTCGGCACCGCAAATCCGCTTCCCCGACTGTTACGGAATCGACATGGCACAACTTGATAAATTTATTGCCTTTAATGCTGCAATTGCATTGGTGAAGGAAACCGGCAAGGAAAGTGTGATAAATCAGGTTTACAAGAAATGCAAAGAGCAGGAAAATCTTCCAAAGGAAGAAATTGTAAACTATGTAAGAGAGATATACAAGGCATTTACTCCGGAACAAATTTCAGCAAAAATTGCCGAATTGCTGAAACCGGAAGGGTGCAAAGCCGAAGTTGAAATTATTTATCAAACCATTGAAAACCTTCACGAGGCCTGTCCGAACGACACCGGCGACTGGTATTTTACCGGAAACTATCCAACTCCGGGCGGGAATAAAGTGGTGAACAAATCGTTCATCAATTATATTGAAGGGAAAGGAGAAAGAGCTTATTAATTGGACTTAATGAGATACTGACTGGTGGAAAACCATGCCTTCGGGTATGGTTTTTCTTTTTGTGGCGGGTGGTGCTGATGCAAAAAGGGGTTGAGAAAAATCCCAACCCCAAATATCTTCTAAAAAATGTCTTCAGCTTATGAAATCCACTTATCGTTACCCAATTTATCCTTCAGATAGGTTTCGATGTGCCTGCCTTTCTTTGCTTCGTAAATATCTTTGATGGTAACAATAATACCGGTTTCTTCCACATCGCCAAAATGGTCGTTCAAAACGGTACCGAATGTTTTCATCGATGGGCTCAGGTTCATATATGCGTTGATCAGAGGCGGAATATTTTCGCCAAAATCCCGTACTTTCTGGGTCAATATCCGGTAGTCTTCCTTGTAACTGCCACCACAAAATAATTTATTCATTTCATCCGTGTCGAGGTGCAAGTCAAGCGGTTTCCTTGGATAAACCAAACTGTCCTTATCACCGAAATATTTCGAGAAGAAAAACAGGATCAGGTTTCTTGCATCGGTATGAAAGTGGGTGTACATGGTCACTTTTCCGAAGAAATATTTCATTTCCGGATGATCGACGATCAACGCACCCAGTCCGTCCCACAGATTATCCAGGGCATAAAGCGCCTTGGCTCCTGCTTTGCTCGACTGATAAGCCGGTTGCACAAACGAGCGGCCCAATTCGAGGGTATACGGCAAATATTCTTTTTTGAAAGCTTCCGAAAAGTGAAATAACTGCGAAGTGGCTAATATCGGATCACCGTTTTCATCAACGGGCAACTCGTTGCACATGATGTAACGATAGCCGCCCAATATCTCCTTTGCATCCGGATCCCATACAAAAAGCTGTTTGTATGGTTTTTCTGAAATGTCGTACGCGTCAATATCAACTTCTTCACCAATGCCTCCTCCTGCGTCACGGAATGATATTTCCCGTATCCTACCAATTTCCTGCATAATATTTGGCGAATCGTGGTGGGTGATGACATAAATCTCGTTATCGCCTTTGTTGGTTTTCCTAAGTAATTTTTCGGGCGTCAATTCCGCTTCAATTACTTCCCTTGGAATAGGCGCAATAATGTCCTTCATATTCTCTTATCGCTAAATTTTTGGAGCTACAAAACTAAGAAAAAAATAAATAGATTCTTTTTTTGTGCATTTAATCTTCAGGAAAATACATTGCCGGGAGTTCATAAACCCTCTGTTTAACTTCTTCTGCCCATTCGTTAAGTGTTTTACCCTTATCGAAGGTTTGCCATGGAATAGGTTTTCCAAAAGTAACCGTAAATGTTTGGTTGCGATGTTTGAATGTTTCATCGGAAAGAAAAAACATCTCCAGGTTCCATTTTATGCCGAGGCGAGTCCTGAAATTGGCCAGCCAATAAAAAAAGTTTGAATTTCTTCCGCTTACATGAACAGGAATAACATCACGTTGGTATTCAATTGCTTTCGATATGAAATGTTTTTTCCATTCAAAATCCTGAATTTTTCCTTTTATTTTTCTTGAAGCGAAGCCCGAGGGGAATATCAATACCTGTGAATTGCCCGCGTATTCATCTTCGATTCGTTGAATTGCCCTGCGGTCGAGCGATCCGTGTTTGTTCAGTGGAATGAATAAAGGCTGCAGTGGCTTTATACTCATCAAAACATCATTGACCAGAAATTTAAATTTTCCATATTTTTTATGTACCAAACCCATAATCAGCATCGAATCGAAACCTCCGAGCGGATGGTTAGAGGCAAAAATGAACCTTCCGTTTTCAGGAAGGTTTTCAATGCCTGCAACTTTCTGGTTTACATTGAAGTATTTGATTGTCCCGTGAACAAAGTCAATGCCGGGATGGTCACCGTATTGGCTGATAATTTCGTTGATCTCGCGAATGTGCATCACCCGGGTGATAAATCTATAAACAAAACCGGGTATTGCTTTTGCCATCCTCGGGTTCTTTTCCATAAAAATATCCCGGACCACAATAGGTTTCATTCTTTCCGGAGTTTCTTCCATCTTGTTAATCTCATTATTTTGGACCCGAAAAATATAAAAAATGAAGATACGGATTTGAGCTGAAGCAAAAAATATTGAAGTAATTTATTCTTCGGAACAAGCTGGTTTTATCAACTTATCAACTACTGTTAAGATTATTCTTATCGAATATAATAGACAATAAATCAATCGATAAGAATTTTAACTAACAATTCATTATTACGATGCAAACATGTTATTAACAGTTTTCATTACAATGACTAGTGGAATAAAGTGACTTAAAGTGGAAAAAAGTGGAAAAATATTATGAAAATAGTTACTTTTACATTTGAAAAAATAAAAATGAGTTCGGATGGATTTTTCAGGTGAAAAGTACGCGACCTTCGACGAGAAGGGAAGAGTAGTTTTACCGGCAGACTTCAAAAATGAAATGGGCGGTAAAATACCCGGTGGTCAAATGGCCGTCGAGGTAGACCCCTATGAAAAATGTTTGAATATTTATCCGATGGATGTTTGGGAAAAACGACTGGGGCTTTTCAAATCAAAATTGAACCGGAACAATCCTCAGCAAAGCCGCCTGCTCGATATGATCTACAAAAACTTCAAGGTCGTTTCAGTTGCAGATACATGCAGAATGAATTTCCCAAATAATTTTCTGACAAAAGTGAATATCGCAAAAGATGTGGTTTTTGTGGGCGTGAGCGACCGGATTCGCCTGTGGGACGTGGCAGAGTATGAAAAATACAATGCCGATATGGGTGATTTCAAATCGTTGTTTATGGAACATTTTGGTAATGTGGAGGAATAGTTTTGGAACAAGCATATCACATACCGGTTTTGTTACACGAAAGTGTGCAGGGGCTTCGTATAAACCCGGCAGGCGACTACGTTGACGTAACTTTCGGCGGCGGCGGCCATTCCCGCGAAATCTTCAAAAATCTGACTTCCGGGCGTCTGTTTGGGTTCGATCAGGACCAGGACGCTGCTGCGAACATCATCTCCGATGGCCGCTTTTTTTTTATCAGACACAATTTTAAATACATACGCAACTTCCTGAAATATTATGAAGTTGAGGCAGTTGACGGAATTCTGGCCGATCTTGGCGTTTCGTCGCACGATTTTGATGTTGCCGAACGCGGTTTTTCGTTTCGCTTTGATGCGGAACTTGATATGCGGATGAACCGCGATTCGGAAAAAACTGCTGCCGATGTGGTGAACGATTATCCGGAAGAAGAATTACTTCGGATTTTCAAAGAATACGGAGAAATTCAGAATGCATGGAAACTGACGAAAGAAATCGTTCAGTCGCGGTCTTCAAAAAAAATAAAAACCATCCGCGACTTTAAAGAGGCCATTTCGAAATGTACGCCGCCTGCACAGGAAAGCAAGTACCTGGCAAAGGTATTTCAGGCTTTGCGGATTGAAACAAACGATGAACTGGAAGTTCTGGAAAATTTTCTGGAACAGTCGCTTAGTCTGCTGAAGCCGGGCGGACGTCTGGTAGTAATTACCTATCATTCGCTGGAGGACCGTCTGGTGAAAAATTTCATGAAAGCGGGAAATTTTTCAGGAGAGCAGAAAAAAGATTTTTATGGAAATGTGAACACCCCGTTCGAACTGATAACCCGCAAAGTGATTGTGCCTTCGGATGAGGAAATTGAAAGAAACCCAAGAGCGAGAAGCGCCAAACTACGAATAGCAGAGAAACGATAATGGCAGAGGAAAAAGAAAATATCAGCAAAAAGAAAATCCAGCCGGTAAGAATTAAACGGATACTGGGTGGCAGCGTTCTCGCCAGCGAAAAAGTGACCGCGCAGTTGCCGTTTGTGTTTTTTGTGGTATTGCTCGGGTTGGTGCTGATTACCAACCGGAACTGGTCGGAAAAGACCATCCGGAAAATGGAAGCGGTGCAGGATACACTGAAAGAATTGCGGGCCGAATCAGTAACCCACGAAACACGCCTGATGTCGGTTAACCGGCCATCAGAAGTTATGCGAAGGGTGACGGAACGAAATCTGGGACTGATTGAGCCGAAAGAACCAGCGATGAAAATAAAACTGAAAAAGTCAGAATAAGAATGGAAATCAGGAGAGACATCATCATGCGCTTTGGCATCATCTATTTTTTAATAGTGGTGCTTGCTGTTGTTATTTCTGCGGGTATCCTGAAAATCCAGAACCTTAAAACCGACCGGTGGAAAGAAATTGCACGAGACATAAAGGAAAATACGGCTGAAATTCCTGCCGCACGTGGAAATATTTGTGCCGATGACGGAAGTATTTTAGCTACTTCGATCCCGTATTATGAAATCAGGCTCGACCTGAAAGCCGATAAGATCGTCGATGTGTTTGACACGAGTGCCGATCAGTTCGCTTCGGAAATGTCTAAATTCTTCGGGACTTCGAAATCCCGCTACCTGGCACGGCTGCAAACAGAATTTAAGAAAGGCAACCGCTGGTTTCTTATCGATGAAAAACGCCTGAACCATAGCGAACTTCAGCAGTTTAAAAAACTGGGAAGCCTCGACCGCCGGATTTTTGGCTCGGGGTTGATAATCATTGCAGAGAACAAAAGGATTTTACCTCACGAAGAGTTGGCCAGCCGCACCATTGGCACATTAAACAAAGGAGTTTTTGGAGGTGTACATGGAAATATTGGCTATACGGGTATCGAGGGGATGCAGGAAAGTTATCTGGCAGGCGAAGCAGGCAAAGCACTGAAACGGAATTTCTCCGGACGCTGGATTAATATGCCTTTGACGGAGCCGCAAGACGGGAAAGATATTATTAGCACACTGAATGTCAACCTCCAGGATTATGCGCAAAACGCCCTGATGCGCCAGATGGAAAAAAGCCAGGCCAAGTGGGGAACTGCTGTGGTAATGGAGGTAGCAACCGGCGATATTAAAGCGATTGCAAACATTGGCCTCCGAAAAGACGGAACCTACGGTGAAACGTACAACTATGCTTTTGGCCATGCAGGTTGCAGCGAACCGGGTTCAACATTCAAATTGATGTCGTTGATGGTCGCTCTCGAACATGGCTATGCCGATACCAGCGATGTATTTGATACGGGCAGCGGTGTTTGGGAAGTGTCGGGACAAAAAATTTACGACAGCGATTACCGGCACGGAGGACATGGAGTAATCAGTATGAAACGAATTTTCGAATTGTCGTCGAACGTAGGCACAGCAAAAATTATAACCCAACTCTATACCGGAAAAGAAAAAGAATTCATCGATCGCCTTTATCAATTTGGATTGAATAAACCTCTTGGTCTGGGCATTATGGGTGAGGGAATTCCAACTATTAAATATCCTGGCGACAGTGATTGGTGGGGACCTTCGCTGGCCTGGATTTCACACGGCTATGAAATAAAAATAACCCCGCTTCAAACCCTTACATTTTACAATGCTGTTGCAAACAACGGGAAAATGGTGAAACCCCGTTTTGTTAGCGAAATTCGTGAAAACGGGATTCTGCAAAAAAGTTTCAAAACAGAAATAATCAACCCATCCATTTGTTCAAAGCAAACTTTGCTGAAAGCACAGGGTATGTTGCGCGGCGTTTGCAAAAACGGGACTGGCAGGTCACTTCAAAGCCCGTATTACGAACTGGCAGGGAAAACCGGAACCGCAGTAATTGCTTATGACAATGAAGGATATTTAAAAGGCGGAAAGAAAAATTACCAGGCTTCCTTTGCCGGGTATTTTCCTGCCGATAATCCGAAATATTCCTGCATTGTAGTAATTGTCGGGCCACAGGGAGCTTATTACGGAGGTTCTGTTGCAGGACCTGTATTCCGGGAAGTGGCCGACAAAGTTTATGCAACCTTCCTCGAACCGAAAGATTCTGTCCTGAAAGAGCCGGTTCCTGCACCGTACGTGAAACCCGGATTTACAGATGACATTACCCTGGTTGCCAGTGAAATGTGGCTGAAGCTGAATCCGTCTGCGGCAAAATCAGAGTTAACGACGGTTAATCAGGATAAAGAAAAACTGAAACTGGCGGAAGTTAAATTATCTGAAGGAGTTGTTCCCAATGTCCGTGGAATGGGAGCCATCGATGCATTGTACCTGCTTGAAACATCGGGACTGAAAGTGAAAATGAATGGCTTCGGAGAGGTTATCAAACAATCAATTGATTCGGGGGCGACAATAATTAACGGGGAAACAATACTGCTGGAACTGGCGATGGTTGCCAACCCGATAATCAGGGACAGCCTCGCCCTCGCCGATGCAATGCTGAAAGACACAACAAAGGTCAATGAGATGATTCCTGCTCAACCGGTTGTCCAAAAGCCAGCGGTACAAAATGTAAAACCTCAGGTTAAAACAAATAAAACAACTGCGAAAACGAATAAGCCGGCAGCAAAAAGCAATACGAAGACGGGCAGCAAGTCGAAAAACAACAAGGGAAACACGGCGAAGAAAACATCATAGAATAAAGGTAAAAGGTAAATGAGATATTTAAACAACATATTGCAGGGAGTTGAAATCAGCGAAGTATACGGCGACTTGAATTGCCCGGTACGGCAGATTCAGTTTGACTCGCGGAAAGTTGAAGCTGACGATGTTTTTATTGCTGCCAAAGGAGTACATTCCGACGGTCATTTATATATCGACAAAGCGATTGAACTGGGCGCATCTGCGATTATTTGCGAAACCATGCCCGAAATAAAAATCGCCCCGGTGGTATATGTTCAGGTGAAAAACGGGCAGGCCGCAATCGGAAAAATCGCTGCCGCCTATTACGGAAATCCTTCAGAAAACCTGAAAGTAGTGGGTGTTACCGGAACCAACGGCAAAACAACAATTGCCACTCTTTTGTATAAAATGTTCATAAAACTGGGCTACAAAGCCGGTTTAATTTCTACTATTAAATATTACGTTGGAACGGAAGAATTTCCGGCCACACATACCACTCCCGATGCCATTGCAATTCAGTCGCTGATGGCGAAAATGGCGGAAGCCGGTTGCGAATACTGTTTTATGGAAGTCAGCTCGCATGCCATTCACCAGGAACGCATTGCCGGAATAAAATTTGCAGGCGGTATCTTCACCAACCTCACACACGATCATCTCGATTATCATCAAACATTTGCAGAATACCTCAAAGCCAAGAAAGCATTCTTCGATCAGCTTCCCAAAGAAGCCTTCGCATTAACCAATATTGATGATAAAAACGGTGCAGTGATGCTGCAAAATACCGTGGCGAAAAAACAAAGTTATTCACTTCGTACGTTGTCCGATTTTCATTGCAAAATTCTGGAAAAACATTTCGACGGAATGTTGCTGAGTATTGAAGGAAAGGACGTGTGGACACATTTTACAGGTGTTTTCAATGCGTATAATTTGATGGCTGTTTATGGCGCTGCTCTTTTGCTCGGGGAACCGAACGAAGAAGTTTTGCCGATCATCAGTGATTTGAGGCCGGTAGCCGGGCGCTTCGAAATTTTGCGTTCGCCCGAAGGCAAATATGCAGTGGTCGATTACGCTCATACTCCCGATGCCCTGAAAAATGTACTTTCAGGAATAACGGAAATACGCACGGGCAACGAACAACTGATTACCGTTGTTGGCGCCGGTGGCGACCGCGACAAAACCAAACGCCCAAAGATGGCTTGGGAAGCAGCGAACCTAAGCAACAAAGTGATCCTGACGTCGGACAACCCGCGTTCGGAAGAACCGGCCGACATTATCCGTGACATGCAGGCAGGGATTGAAGCACACCAAAAACAGAAAGTGCTGGCTATTGAAAACCGCAAAGAGGCTATTCGTACGGCCTGCATGCTGGCACAGCCCGGCGACATTATTCTGGTGGCTGGCAAAGGACACGAAGATTATCAGGAAATTAAAGGGGTGAAATATCATTTTGACGATAAGGAAGTGATCAACGAAATTTTCAATAATAACTAATCCGGCGGCCTTATGATTTATTATTTATACGATTTGCTAAAAGACTTTGACCTGCCCGGTGTCGGAATGTTTCAATACATTTCGTTTCGCGCCGGTGCGGCCATTATTACTTCGTTGCTGATAACCATGGCGTTTGGGAAAAAACTGATTGGTTTCCTGCAGCGAAAGCAAATTGGGGAAGAAGTGCGCGATCTGGGACTGGAAGGCCAGCTTCAGAAAAAAGGCACGCCGACCATGGGTGGGCTAATCATCCTGGCTTCCATTATTATACCGACGATCTTATTTGCCCAACTCGATAACATTTATATCCTGCTGATGCTGATTACCACTATATGGCTCGGATTAATCGGGTTTGCCGACGACTATATAAAGGTATTTCTGAAAGACAAAAAAGGGCTGGCCGGAAAATTCAAAATTCTCGGACAGGTTAGTTTGGGCGTTATTGTGGCAGCTACTCTGTTTTTTTCCGATGAAGTAGTGGTACGCGAGAAACAGCGCGATATACACGGAGATTTCAGAAAAGAGATTCTGGTGAATCAGGAAACCGGACAGCAGCAAGTACAATTTGTGACGAAGGAAACCAAGTCGACAAAGACGACTATTCCATTTATTAAAAATCACGAATTCGATTATGCATGGCTGGTTTCGTTTATGGGCGAAAACTCCCGAAAAATAGCAGCATGGCTGATTTATGGTATCATTATCATTTTAATAATCACGGCCGTTTCCAATGCCTCGAACTTAACCGACGGAATTGATGGCCTGGCAACAGGCACATCGGCTATCAGCGGGGCAACATTCGGAATTCTGGCGTACGTAAGCGGTAACATTATTTATGCCGACTATCTGAATATCATGTATATCCCGCAGGTGGGCGAACTGTCGGTTTATATCGCTGCATTTATTGGCGCCACCGTTGGTTTTCTGTGGTACAATTCATATCCGGCCCAGGTTTTTATGGGCGATACCGGCAGCCTTGCACTGGGCGGGGCGCTGGCCGTTTTTGCAGTCATTATCCGTAAAGAGTTTTTGATACCTATTCTCTGCGGAATTTTTCTTATTGAAAATTTATCAGTGATGATTCAGGTGGCCTGGTTTAAATATACCAAACGCAAGTATGGCGAGGGACGCAGGGTATTCCTGATGAGTCCGATCCATCACCATTATCAGAAAAAAGGAATTCCTGAAGCGAAAATTGTAACCCGTTTCTGGATTGTCGGGATTATCCTGGCAGTAATAACTATTGTAACCTTGAAAATGCGATAAACGATGCCGCAAAAGATAGTCATATTAGGAGCAGGTGAAAGCGGAACAGGTGCAGCAATTCTTGCAAAAAAGCAGGGAAATGATGTGTTTGTGTCCGATTTGTCGGCCATCAGCGAAAAATACAGGCAGGTTCTTCAAGACTATAAAATTGCTTTCGAAGAAGGAAAACATACCGAAGAATTGATCCTGAACGCCGCGTTTGTTGTGAAAAGCCCGGGTATTCCGGAAAAGGCACCGATCATCAAAAAGATGAAGGAGAAACACATTCCGGTTCTTTCTGAAATAGAATACGCCGGAAAATTCACTTCAGCAAAAATGATTTGCATAACCGGTAGCAACGGAAAAACCACAACAACCATGCTCACTTATCATCTGCTGCAAAAAGCAGGTTTTAATGTGGGTTTGGCCGGAAACGTGGGACGCAGCCTTGCATGGCAGGTGGCTGAAGAAAACTTCGATTATTACGTGATCGAACTGAGCAGCTTTCAGTTGGACAACATGTACGACTTCAAAGCCGATATTGCTGTTCTGCTCAATATTACTCCCGACCATCTCGACCGCTACGATTACCAGATGCAAAACTATGTCGATTCAAAATTCCGGATTCTTCAGAACCAGACCGAAAAAGACGTTTTTATCTACTGTGCCGACGATCCGGTCATTCTTTCAGAATTGAAAAAAATAAAAATAACTGCGTGCAAAGCCGCATTCTCACTGGGAGAACCCAGGGAAAACGGGGCTGGCCTGGAACAAAATAACATGATCATTAATTGGGAACAAAATACATTTAGCATGTCAATACTTGATATTTCGTTACAAGGGAAACACAACACCTACAACTCGATGGCAGCCGGCCTGGCTGGAATGGTGTTGCAAATCAGGAATGAAAACATTCGTGAGAGTCTGGCCGAGTTTAAAGGTGTTGAGCATCGTCTGGAACGTTTCCTGAAAGTGCACGGCATCGATTTCATCAACGATTCGAAAGCCACCAACGTGAATTCAACCTGGTATGCGCTTGAGAGTATGACCAAGAAAACTGTGTGGATTGTTGGCGGAATCGACAAAGGCAACAATTACGATGAACTTTTGGATCTGGCCCGCAGTAAGGTGAAAGCCATTGTTTGTCTGGGAAAAGATAATGCCAAGATCATCAAAGCGTTTAAAGAAGTGGTTCCCGATATCGTGGAAACCCGCAGTATGGTTGACGCAGTGCGTTCGGCCTATTATCTGGCAAAAGATGGCGATGCAGTATTGCTTTCGCCTGCCTGTGCCAGCTTCGATCTGTTTGAAAATTACGAAGATCGCGGGCGTCAGTTTAAAACTGCGGTCAGGGATTTATAGCAAAAATCAGAATTAGAGAGAATGAATTTTTCAATAGGTAAAATATTTAAAGGTGACAAGGTTTTGTGGATTGTGCTGATCTTCCTTTCGCTGATTTCGCTGCTAATCGTTTACAGCGCTACCGGGAAACTGGCCTACAAGGTTGCCGGCGGGAACACCGGATACTACCTGTTCCGTCAGTTGGTATTTATAGGGCTTGGCATCGGGTTGATGATATTTTTGGTGAATGTGGTGCCTGTGAAAATTTATTCCATTTTTGCGAATCTGATGGTGGGTGTAACGTTCGTCGCACTGATTGCTGCATTTGTCCAGTATAAAATCGATGGAAGTAAGGAAACATCAAGGACGTTAACCTTTTGGATGATCAGTTTTCAACCCTCCGAACTGGCTAAAATTTCACTGGTGATGTATGCCTCCAAAATGCTTTCAAAATACCAGAAAACAAAAGAAGAATTACGACATGCATTCTTCTGGGTTACCGGTGTAAGCGCTGTTATTTGCGGCATTATCTTTATTGGCAATATTTCAACATCTGCCCTTATTTTCGGGAGCATTATGTGCATGCTTTTTGTTGCCCGGGTCCCCCTGAAATATTTTTTCATGTTACTGGCAATAATCATTTCTCTGGCAGTAACCATCTATTTTGCAGCCGATTTTTTGCCTGAAAGTTTCGGGCGCGTCCATACATTCAAGGAGCGAATTGATGACTTTATATACGGCGACGACAACTCGAAAGAAGGCACCACGCAGGCCGATTTTGCCAAACTAGCTATTTATGAAGGCGGGTTGATGGGGAAAGGTCCCGGAAACAGCGAGGTGAGCAACTATATGGAAGCAGGGTACAACGACTTTATTTATTCCATCATTATTGAAGAATATGGTTTTGTAGGTGGAATTTTTGTACTCTTCCTTTACCTGATATTCTTTTATCGGGGGGTAGTTATTGTACGAAAGTCGGACCGTACTTTCCCTGCATTTTTAGTAACAGGGCTGGTACTGGTGTTGGTTTTTCAGGCATTCATAAACATGGCAGTATCAAGTGGGGTGGTTCCGGTAACCGGGCAACCACTTCCCTGGATAAGTCTGGGAGGTACATCGATGCTGTTCACAGCCGTCGCATTTGGGGCGATTTTAACAGTGAGCTATCATAACAACAAACAAAAAGAAGCAGAGGAACAACTGGTGACCATTGATACACCGGATGAAGATCAGGCATTATGATATAGTAGTAAGTAAAAAGTAGTAAGTAGTAAGCAGAAGTGAAAGCTCGGCGCTTAAAAACATTGAATGAATAAAATTAAGGTCATAATCAGCGGAGGAGGAACCGGGGGACATATTTTTCCAGCCATTTCCATTGCGAACGAGATGAAAGAGCGCGTTCCCGATGCCGATATTCTTTTTGTGGGTGCGCTGGGACGAATGGAGATGGAACGTGTACCGGCTGCCGGATATCGCATTGAGGGGTTGCCCGTGATGGGTTTTCCGCGAAAGCCTTCCCTCACGATGTTCACTTTTTTTATCAAACTATATAAAAGTCTGAAAAAGGCACGGCAAATAATAAAGGATTTCCAACCCGATGTGGCGATTGGAGTGGGCGGATACGCCAGTGGACCGTTGCTGAAAGCGGCTGTTCGAAAAGGTATTCCGGCCATTTTACAGGAACAGAATTCGTATGCCGGGGTCACCAATAAATTGCTGGCTTCGAAAGTGCGCAAAATTTGTGTCGCCTATCCGGAAATGGAAAAATATTTTCCGGCTGAAAAAATTGTACTGACAGGCAACCCAATCCGTAAAAACCTGCTCGAAAAAGTAGCGAACAAAGATGAAGCGCTGAACTATTTCGGACTGAAAGCCGGACACCCGGTGGTTTTAATGGTGGGCGGCAGTCTCGGCGCCCGTACATTAAACGAAAGTGTGTTCGCAAATCTCGAATTGATTGAAAATTCCGGTGTGCAAATCATCTGGCAAACCGGGAAATACTATTATAACGATATTCAGGAAAAATTAAAAACCGGAAAACCGGAAAATTTGAAAGTAAACGAATTTGTGAGCCGCATGGATTGGGCGTATGCAATTGCCGATGTGGTAATTTCGAGAGCTGGCGCCGGAACTATTTCTGAACTTTGTTTGCTTGGAAAACCTTCGGTTTTGGTGCCATCGCCTAATGTGGCCGAAGATCACCAGACGAAAAATGCGATGTCGCTAGTGAAAAACAACGCTGCCGTGATGATCAAAGATGCGGATGCGAAAGATCAGTTGTGGCAGGAAACCTTCAGGCTGGTGAATGATGAAAAGCAGTTACAATTATTGAGTGAAAATATCCTGAAACTGGCGAAACCCGATGCAGCAAAAGAAATTGTGGATGTTATTCTGAACGAATTGAAAAGATAGATGCAAGATATTAATAAAATAGAACAGGTATATTTCCTCGGTATCGGTGGAATCGGGATGAGCGCGCTGGCCCGGTATTTCAAACATCTGGGCAAAGCAGTCTCCGGTTACGACCGTGTGGAAACCGAACTCACCCGCAGGTTGCAGGCCGAAGGGATTAATGTGCATTATACCGACGATCCGGCAACCCTTCCGCACGGAATGAACCCGGGAAACACGCTCGTGGTGCTCACTCCGGCTATTCCGGCCAGTCACAGGGAGTACAATTTCCTGAAAGAAAATAATTTCAGTATTAAAAAACGGTCGCAGGTGCTGGGCATAATTTGTAATCCGCTACACTGCATTGCGGTTTCCGGCACGCATGGTAAAACTTCGGTGTCAACTATGATTGCCCATATACTGAAAAATTCGTCGCTGGATTGCAGCGCGATTTTGGGCGGCATTTCGAAAAATTACCAGACCAACTTATTGCTGGCCGAAAAAGAAACTCCGTTTATTGTTACCGAAGCTGATGAGTTCGATCGTTCATTTTTACAGTTGCAGCCCACAATGGCAGTGGTTACTTCAATGGATGCCGACCATCTTGAAATATACGGCACACACGAAGCGATTATTGAAGCATTCAATCAGTTTGTGAGTCAGGTAAAACCGGGAGGTGTGGCTCTGGTCAAAAAAGGTTTAAAAATTAGTGAATCAACCAATCAATACATCCGGCATTACTCTTATTCGTTATCTGAACAGGCAGACTTTTATGCCCAAAACATCCGTTTGATGGAAGGAGCATATCAGTTTGACCTGTTTACCCCGGATGGTATCATTCCGAATTTTGTGCTTAATTATCCTGGCCTGATGAATGTTGAAAACGCAGTTGCAGCATCGGCAATGGCATTGATGGCCGGAGCCGGTCAGGAAGAAGTGAAAACAGCGCTGGCAACCTATCAGGGTGTAAAACGCAGGTTCGATATTCATTTACGAACCGGGAAATATATTCTGATAGATGATTATGCACATCATCCGGAAGAATTGAAGGCAACGATCACATCGGTCCGGGATATGTATAAAGGCGCAATTGTAACGGGAATTTTTCAACCGCATTTATTCAGTCGGACCAGTGATCTTGCCGATGGTTTTGCAAAAAGCCTCGATTTGCTCGACGAAGTTGTACTGATGGATATTTATCCGGCTCGTGAAGAACCCATTCCGGGAGTCACTTCCGATTTGGTTTTCCGGAAAATAAAAAACAACAATAAAGTGCGCTGCACAAAAGCAGAATTGCCGGAACTCGCACGGAATTTTAAACCCGGCATCATCTTGATGATGGGTGCGGGCGATATTGATACGATGGTAGAAAAGATAAAAAATATACTGACAGAGAAAAAAAATGCTTAAAACGATTCTGAAAATATTCTTGTGGCTGTTACTGTTCGGCTTTTTGGGCTTTACAGTATGGTTTACTACCCAGGAACTGGATCGTGTAAGTTGTCAGGAAGTTTCGGTTCGGATCATCGAAGGATCGCCCCGCTTTTTGCAGGAAGAGGATATTCTGGAACTGATTAAAAAAACTGATCGCAGTATTTTCGGAAAAAAACTGAACCAGATAAATACAGAAGTTCTTGAGGAAAAACTCCGCACGGTTGAAAACATACGCAATGTAGAAGTATTCCGGGTAATTAGCGGAAAGTCGCTTCAATTTAAAGGAAAACTGGTTTTTGATGTTGAGCAACGCAATCCGGTTGTCAGAATAAAAACCAACGAATTTGATTATTATCTCGATAAGGAAGGGATAAAAATTCCGATTTCAGATAAGTTCACAGTTAAAGTTCCTGTGTTTTCAGGAACTGTTACCAGCGAATATGCCACGAAAGAATTGCTCCCATTTGCCGGATTTATTTATTCCGATCCCTTTTGGAAAGCCCAGATTGAGCAGGTATTTGTGAAAGAAAATAATGAACTGTTGGTAATTCCGCGTGTGGGCGATCATTTAATTGAGTTTGGCACTCCTGAAAATTTTCAGGAAAAATTAAGGAATTTGAAAGCAGTATACCAGCAAGGATTCAGTAAAACAGGCTGGGATAAATATACGATCATTAGTTTAAAATATAAAAATCAGGTTGTTTGCACAAAAAGCTGACGATTATGGCCAGGAACGAACAAATTTTTGCAGCAGTTGACATTGGCTCTACCAAAATTGTAGCCCTTGTTGGAAAGAAAAACGAAGAAGGTAAGATTGAGATTATCGGTTTCGGACAGAGCATGTCTCAAGGGATCAAACGGGGTGTTGTGCTGAACATCGATGAGGCATACGCCGCCATCAGCGAGGCGGTTCGAAAAGCCGAAGACTCGTTTGGCGGCGACATTGAACAGGTGTATGTAAACCTGACCGGTCAGCAGATGAAAACAATCGGTACCAAAATACAAAAGTACCTGGTTCCTGGGAGTGTCGTTTCTGAGGAAGATGTGGCACAATTGTACGAACAGGTTGCTCATATCCCGATTCAGGAAGGATATAAAATTTACCAGATCAGTCCGCAGTTGTTTACCATCGACAATGAAGCCGGGATTATGAACCCGGTTGGCATTACCGGAGAGAAGCTGGAAGCTTCGTTCAAGGTATTTATTGCTCCCGACCAGTACGAGCTAAGTGTCCAGAAATGCTTCGACAGGGCAGGTATCCGGGTGAAAAAAATGGTGATCGACCCGATTGCATCTTCCGAAGTCATTCTTTCAGAAGATGAAAAAGAGGCTGGTGTCGTGCTGCTTGATATTGGCGGTGGCACTACAAAAATGTCGGTTTATCATGAAAACGTCCTTTGTTATTTGTCAGTTATTCCTTTTGGCGGAAATGTTATCACCCACGACATAAAAGAAGGGTGTTCCATTCTGCTTCGGCAGGCCGAATCGCTGAAAACCCAGTTTGGACAGGCAATGGGCGATTTTGCCCCGGAAGACAGGGTAGTTACCATTCCCGGTATTTCGGGTTGGGAACCCAAGGAAATATCTTTCAAGAGCCTTGCGTTTATTATTCAGGCCCGAATGGAAGAAATTGTTGATGCTTTTTATTTTCAGCTTGAAAATTCGGGTTGCCTCGATAATCTGGGCGCCGGAATTGTTATTACCGGGGGTACCTCGCTGATGACCAACCTCAACCAATTGGTGAAATTCCGTACCGGACTGGATGTCCGCAAAGGAGTACCAAACATGAGATCTATAATGGCAAATAGCGATATGGAAGATCCGCGTTTCGGAACAGCGCTTGGATTAATCACTCTTGCTGCAAACGAAGAAGACGGAACCAGAAAAACAGTTCGCAAAAAGAAGAAAAAGGTTTCCGAAGAAGGTTTTTTCAGTCAGGTGAAAAAGCAGGTCACCCGTCAGGTAACTATGTTTTTCGATGACGATCAGGATACGGAAATGTATTAAATAATTAAAACTCGTCTGATTTATGAACGGCGACATTATCAATTTCGGGCTACAACAAGCTGCCTCATCCATTATTAAAGTAATTGGAGTTGGCGGCGGTGGTGGCAACGCGGTGAATCACATGCTTGAAGAAGGCATTGAAGGCGTCGATTTTATTATCTGCAACACCGATTCGCAGGCCTTGCTGAAAAGTCAGGTGCCGGTGAAAGTACAATTGGGCGTTACCCTCACCGAGGGTCGTGGCGCCGGGAACCAGCCGGAGCAGGGAGAACAGGCGGCAATCGAAAATCTGGACGATTTGCGGCTGGTGCTTGAAGGATCGACCAAAATGGTGTTCATCACTGCCGGACTTGGCGGAGGAACCGGCACCGGCGCTGCCCCGGTGATTGCCAGGCTGGCCCGCGAACTCGACATTTTAACGATCGCGGTGGTTACTATTCCGTCGCCGGCAGAAGGAAGGCGTCGTTTTCAGCAAGCGCTCGAAGGGGCAAGTAAACTGAAGGAATATGTTGATAGTATGTTGGTTATCAGCAATGAAAAACTGCACAAAATATACGGCGACCTGCCTGCTTCCATTGCTTTCAAAAAAGCCGACGACATAATTACCACCGCAGTAAAAGGAGTAGCTGAAATTATCACCCTGCACGGCAACATCAACATCGACTTTGCCGATGTCAGCACGGTTATGGGAGGCAGTGGCGTATTCCTGATGGGAACTGGTTGTGCCGATGGCAATGACCGGGCTATGAAAGCTGTGAAAGCAGCACTCGATTCGCCTTTACTCGACAGCAACGATATCAATGGGACCAAAGATATTCTGTTGAATATCATTTCGGGCGATGCTGAAATTACCATGGGTGAGATTGGTGAAATAATCGAATACCTGCAAATCGCCGCAGGACAGGATGCCAACATCATTTGGGGAAATGGATTTGATGACAAATTAGGCGGCAAAATAAGTGTCACGATCATAGCAACCGGATTTAATACAAATCCAAACAAATTATTTCAGGAAGAAAAACCAGTAACTGAGTTTCAGTTATACGATATTGAACCCGCCATTAATTTAGGCGAAGAAGAAATAGAAGAAAAAGTATTTGTAGAAGAACCACCAAAAACAGAAAAAATTGAAGTTAAAAAGACAGAAAAGAAAAGAAAAAAAGAACTAGTCGCTGAAGAACCCCGTGATAGCGGGAATCTTGACAATTGGTTTCATCGCCAGTTTACCCGTTTTTTCGAGGATAGCGATGTTCCTCTCTCAGACGAAAAATGAAACAAATACATTTAAACAGAAAAATAAACGCGTATGTCAGATATAATGAATTTTAGTTTAGACCGAAAAAGCAGCTCCATCATTAAGGTGATTGGTGTTGGCGGTGGCGGCGGCAATGCCGTAAACCACATGTTTGCCCAGGGCATTAAAGATGTCGATTTTGTGATTTGCAATACCGATTCGCAAGCATTGATAAACAGTGCAATTCCGATTAAGATACAGTTAGGTTCATCACTTACCGAAGGCCGCGGGGCAGGGAACAAACCCGAAATTGGCCGTGATGCAGCCATCGAAAATATTGACGATGTGAAAAAGGTATTGGCCGACAATACAAAAATGGTATTTATTACTGCCGGAATGGGAGGCGGAACAGGCACCGGCGGAGCCCCGGTCATTGCCGAAGCAGCCCGCGAACTGGATATTCTTACTGTGGGCATCGTTACCTTACCATTCCGTAACGAAGGGCGTCGTCGTATCAAACAGGCCATCGACGGAATTGCCGCGATGGAAAAACACGTTGATTCACTTCTTGTGATCAACAACGAACGAATCCGTGAAATGTACGGAGACAGTACTATTTCCGAAGCGTTTTCAAAAGCCGATGATGTGTTGACAATAGCAGCCAAGGGAATTGCTGAAATCATCACTGTGGCCGGATATATCAACGTCGATTTTGCCGATGTGCAAACCGTAATGCAAAACAGCGGCGTCGCCGTGATGGGGTCGGCCAAGGCAACCGGAGAAAACCGTGCTTTGCACGCTATTGAAGAAGCCCTGAATTCGCCGCTTCTGAATAATAATAACATCAATGGGGCAAAAAATATTCTTCTCAATATTACTTCAGGAAGACGGGAAGTTACCATGGATGAAATCGGAGATATAACTGATTACATTCAGGACAAAGCCGGACACGAAGCCGATCTGATATGGGGAAATGGAGTGGATGAAAGTCTTGAAGATGAAATTTCAGTAACGGTAATCGCTACCGGGTTCAGCACCAGCAGCATTCCGGAAATGGTCGCCGCCAAACAGCCTGAAAAAACATATCACACATTGATTGATAAACCAGTCCAAAAGGTCCCGGTTTCTCAACCGATTGTAAAAGAAAAGACAGAAACTACAAAGCATTTTTCAAAACAGGTTAGCCAGCCGACTTTTGAATTTGAACTTAGCCCGGGAGAATCGGACGAATTTGACAATTTATACGGAAAGAGGAAAACACAATCAGAACCTGAACACAATGTTTCAGTAAAGGTTGATTATGCCGAGTCGTCGGATGAAATAGTGGAAGAACTTGAAAATATACCCGCATACCGGCGTAAAAAATTCAAAGTGAAAGGACTGCAAAAACGATTTGAACAAAAATTGTCACGGTTTTCTCTTTCCCCTGATGAAGACGATAAGATTGTATTGCGCGATAATAACCCATACCTGCATGATAATGTCGATTAATTCGTTGTTCCAAAAATAGAGAATGGTAAGAAATAATTGGTTAAAAACGGACAAAGTTGAGAAATGGATTTTTTTATTAATGACTGGGATTAATCTGGTCCCTGTTTTGATTTTTAAGTTTTTCCCAACAATGGATGGCGCTGCCCATCTTTATAATTCGAACCTTATTAATTGTCTTCTATTTGAATCAAATCCTTTATTAAACAGTTTTTTTGATTTTAATCCGGTGCCTGTCCCAAACTGGACAGGTCATCTTTTTTTGTCTGTTTTTAACTATTTTCTCCCTGCATTCATTGCTGAGAAAGCGCTGTTGATTTTTTATTTTGTTGGGTTGCCGTATGCATTCCGAGGGTTGATAAACACCATTAATCCGGAGAATCGTCTGTTGAGTTATTTAATTTTCCCTTTTACCTATTCTTTTCTACTGCTTTTGGGGTTCTATAACTTTTCCATAGCCATTGTTTTAATGCTCATCACATTGCAATGTTGGATCAGGGAATCCGATCGTTGGCCAATATCGATCAGAAAAATTATCCTTTTATCCATATTAATGGTTTTTACTTATTTTTCTCACGTGGTCGTATTTGCCATTTTATTATTATTGATTGGAATAGATTTGTTTTTTAAGGAAATTCTTCTTGCCAGACAGAAATCAAATGGCTTAAATCCATTTTTTAAAAAAACAGGTATACTAATAGGAGTGTCATTTATTCCTATCGTACTTTTGTTGTTTTTTATTATCAGGCCATCAGTTGGCAGTCCAACTTTTTTGGAACGTTATGAACTCATTGCCTGGTTAAAAAAAATACGGCCAATTATTGCCTATAATATTGAAGTTGAAGAAGTTTATACAACGAAAATTTTCTATGTAATTACTGGGTTGCTGGTTATAGTTGGCTATACCCGGATCAATCAGGTTATCCAAACAGTTGTATCTTCGCCAAAGAGTAAATTTTTTTCTATTTTGAAACAGAATATATTTTCTTCAGAGTCTTGGATTGTTGCTGCATTACTGGTACTTGCTCTGTATTTCATTTTGCCCGATTCGAATGGTTCTGCTGGCTTCGTTTCTATACGATTTGGATTATTATTCTTTATTATCCTGCTTATTTGGATTACTTCTCAGACAATTCCCAAATGGCTGGTTATTACTGCGGTCGTAGTTGTATTGTTCGTTCACCTGAAACGGGAAAGGTTCTATCTGTCGGTAATAAAAGACTTAAATACTATTGCTGTTGATTGTTATAGTGCTTCTAAACAAATTGCTCCCAATAGTATAGTTCTTCCTGTTAATTATTCCAATAATTGGCTGGTTGGTCATTTTTCAAACTACCTGGGAATTGATAAGCCAATGATCATTCTTGAAAACTATGAATGTGGATCAGGATTGTTCCCATTAAAATGGAAGGAAAGTTTCATCCCAAATACAATGCTTGGGAACCTGACTGCTAATCAATTGCCCTGCTTACAATGGAAGAGCAATATTGAAAATTCCATGGCAAAGATTGATTATGTCTTTGTATTAGGAAATTTAGATATGAAAACTGATTCTTGCAGTACGGTTTTAAAAGACGCTATTTTTGAAAATTACGAGCTGATCTGCAGTAATAATAATTATCAATTGTTTAAAGAAAACAATCGAGCAACCCAATAAAAATCGGTTTAATTGCATTAAACGCATGGCATCTTTTATAATTGCTTAAAATATTTTCGAATAACTTCTTTTTTTGAGGGAGATGAAAAGATAATATTCTTATTTTCACTGCTATATTAGCAGTCATGTTTTTCTACAAATAAAAGTTAGTGTTCAATTTAAAAGAAATTTAAAATGAATTTATTTGATCAAATCAATGAAGATATCAAGTCGGCAATGAAGTCACGCGAAAAAGAAAAGCTGGAAGCTTTGCGCGGAATAAAAAAAGTATTGCTCGAAGCTAAAACGGCAACAGGTAGTACCGGTGAACTTTCGGATCAGGAAGTTCTAAAGATCATACAAAAGCTGGCCAAACAAGGAAAAGATTCGGCAAATATCTACAAGGAACAAGGTCGTGAAGACTTGTATCAACAGGAAATAACGCAGGTCGAAGTATTCGAATCATACCTTCCTTCCATGTTAAGTGATGAGGAATTAACAAAAGCTATTCAGCAAATTATTCAACAAACCGGAGCCTCGGGGATGAAAGATATGGGTAAAGTAATGGGAATTGCATCAAAAAGTCTTGCAGGACAGGCAGATGGAAAGGATATTGCTGAGAAGGTAAAAAAAATGCTAAATTAATTTGATATTTTTCGAAAGATATTTGGATTTTATAATTATTTGGTATTATCTTTACAATATTAACGCAAGGGTTTCGTCCTGAAATCCGGTGCGTTTGGGGTGGAAAATTAAAATTAAGCGGGCAGCGGCCCGCTTTTTTTATGTCTTTATCTGAATTATTGTTATTAAACTTATTGAATTTCAGTAGATTAAAATTTAATATCCGCTCCTGCTACGACGAACAATCCGGATTGAGAGATAAAAAAATATCCCCAATTAACAAATTACACACTGAGAATAAAAAAGTCGATATAGAAGAAATTATATTGAAGGCAAAAAAGATCAGGGGAAAAAACTTTACAGAAGGCTAATGATCAGGTATTCATTTTAACTTCATTTTCTCAATTCCATGAAATCCTCTCAGAAAATCAACAACATTCATCCGTTTTTTTCCGGCTAGTTGCAGGTCGGTAATGTTGAGCCAGCCATCTGCCGTTTTTACATTTAAAAAGGTTTTTTCGTCAGATGAAATAGTTCCTGATTCTGCGGTTTTCCCATCGGCAAAATCGGCAAAATAGATTTTCATTACCTGAGCTTGTCCGTTTTCATCAATCAGTTCGGTCCAGGCTGTCGGATAAGGAGACAGTCCCCGAATCAGGTTTCGTATTTTTTCTCCGGGCATTGACCAATCGATCCGGCAATCGTCTTTAAATATTTTGGGTGCATGTTTTAACTCTGTGGTTGCAGCCAGTTCATCCTGATGAATGGCGTAAAAATTACCTTTAGCCAATGCATCAACTGTTTTTAGTACCAACTCGGCGCCAATTTCCATCAGGCAATCGTGAATACTGCCGACTGTATCGTCTTTGTTAATTGTAATTTTCTCGCGGAATAAAATCTTTCCGGTGTCAATTTCTTGGTCAAGTAAAAAAGTGGTGACGCCGGTTTCTTTTTCACCATTGATAATGGCCCAGTTCAGTGGTGCGGCGCCCCGGTATTGAGGCAATAAAGAACCATGTAGATTGAAAGTACCCAGTCGGGGCATGTTCCAGACAATTTCGGGTAACATCCGGAATGCGACCACGATCTGCAAATCGGCATTCAATGATTTCAGATCATCGATAAAATCGGGATTTTTTAGCTTTTCAGGTTGAAATATTTTTAACCCTTTTGCAGCAGCATATTGTTTCACTGCCGATTCGTTTAGTTTTTGTCCCCGGCCGGCTGGTTTGTCGGGTGCAGTGATTACACCTGCCACCTGATAGCCTGATTCAACCAGCGCTTTTAAACTTGCCACGGCGAAATCGGGAGTACCCATAAAAACAATACGTAAATCTTTTCCCTGCATTTTTCAGAAGTTTTTGCAAAGATACATTTTTATGGATGAAGGATTGATTGAGCAAATGGGTGAATACGAACTACTATGCTTTGTATTTTTTCTCAACATCGGGACGGAATACCCGGTTGCCTTTTTGAGCGCGGGGCCAGTATGGACAATGCAGGCATCCGTTGGAACAGCAATAACCACGTCGTACCAGATAACTTTCGGTCATTACCCGGTAGCCGTCTTTATTTATATAAAAATCAACGCCTTCTGTAGTTTTCTCGCCATAACCATCATCGAACAGGTGATCGAAGATTCCCATACTTCAGTTTTAAATGAGATGAGGTTCGCTTATTCGTATTTGAATTTCTGAAGGAAGTGGCCCATCCTGTCGCGTTTGGTACGCATGTATCTTTCGTTGTGTTCGTTGGGTTCTATTTCAATATTTACGATCTCACTTACCTTCAGTCCGTATCCTTCAATACCTGCCCGTTTTACCGGGTTATTGGTCATTAGTTTCATTTTACAGATACCCAGTTCCCGTAATATTTGTGCGCCTACTCCGTAATCCCGTTCGTCTACCCCGAAGCCCAGGTGAAGGTTGGCTTCAACGGTATCAAATCCCTCATCCTGAAGTTTATAAGCAGCAATTTTGTTCATCAATCCAATTCCACGACCTTCCTGCTGCATGTAAACAATTACACCGCGGCCTTCCTTTTCAATCAGCTTCATTGCCTGATGCAACTGATCACCGCATTCACAACGAAGCGAACCAAAAATATCGCCGGTCATACACGAAGAGTGCATCCGTACCAGTATCGGTTCATCGACATCAATATTTCCTTTTATGAGTGCAACATGTTCTTCTCCGTTCGATAATTGTTTAAACGGGATAATCTTAAAATCGCCGTAGCGGGTAGGCAGGTTTACTTCCTCACCGCGCTGGATCAGGCTTTCGCTTTGCAAACGGTAGGTGATAAGGTCCTTTATTGTGACAATCTTCAGATTAAACTTTTTTGCAATCTTCACCAGTTGAGGCAAGCGGGCCATGGTGCCGTCTTCGTTCAGAATTTCAACGAGAACTCCGGCCGGTTGAAGCCCTGCCAGACGGGTCAGGTCGACGGCTGCTTCGGTATGTCCGGTTCGGCGTAAAACGCCTTTTTCTTTTGCTTTCAACGGAAAAATATGTCCGGGGCGGCCCAACTCTTCGGGGCGTGTTGCCGGATTGGCCAGTGCATTGATGGTTTTTGCACGGTCGCTGGCCGATATTCCGGTGGTGCAGCCGTAGCCAATCAGATCGACGGAAACGGTGAACGGTGTTTCGTGCGACGAAGTATTTTTACCGACCATCAGTTGCAAATCCAATTCTTCGCAGCGTCGCTCTGCAATCGGGGCACAGATCAATCCTCTTCCGTGGGTGGCCATAAAGTTTACCATCTCCGGGGTTGTAAGTTCTGCTGCCGCAATAAAATCACCTTCATTCTCACGGTCTTCATCATCAACTACAATAACCAATTCCCCATTTCTGATTGCTTCGATGGCTTCGGGTATTGTATTCAGATTAAATTCACTCATCACTAATGGCTTTTTAAAATGCGATGCAAAACTAATTATTTTTACCGACTAATAAATGATTTTGTGCATTTAAGCCCGTTTTGCCTTCTCCCATTTAACTGATTGTTTACCTTTCAGGAAACGCAGCCATCCGGCAACCGCAGCGTAATTCATGGATGCAAAGTAATAGGGAATAAACGCTATTTTCATCCTGGTTTTCCGGTGTTCGAACAAACGGCCAAACATGGCCAACAGGTACATAAACAGTTGAAGATAAAAGAACAGTGAAAAGAAACCGGCTTCAGGAAAAGTATTCTCTGCAAGAAGTATTAAGAAATTCACAATTAACAACGTAAACAAGGCTAGCGGGGCAATGGTCCATCGTAAAACTTTGTGTGAAATATACTGAAAGCTCAGCAAACCAAAACGAATGGGATTGAGAAGCGGTTTCAGGCGAAGAAGTGTTTGGATGCCGCCCGCCGCAATGCGGATTTTTCGTTTCATTTCTTCGGAAACACTGACCGAGGCCGTTTCCATTGCATAAGCGCCTGGAACATACGCAATTTTGTAACCTTTCATGGCAATGCGCAATGAGATGATAAAATCGTCGAGCAGGGTATCTTCTTCTACTTTTTCGAATAATTTGCTCCGGATGGCAAACAATTCGCCAACCGCGCCCACTGCCGAGTTCAGATCACTGTCCAGCTTTTTGATCCACGACTCGAATTTCCAGTACATACTTTCCCCGGAGCCGACAGCTTCATCGCTTGCTTTTTCAAGGATGCGCTTTTCTCCGGCAATACAGCCTACTTTCGGATTGCTGAATTCGCGGACAATCTCCATGACGGAATCTTTACCAAGCAGTGTGTTGCTGTCAGAAAAAATCACAATTGGTGTTCGCACAAACTGCATCCCGCGGTTCATGGCGTGCATTTTACCTCTTCGTTCATCTAGATGAAATACTTCCAGTTCGGGATATTGCCTGAGCTTTTCAGGGCTCCCGTCGTCCGATCCGTCGGTTACCCAAATGTATTGGAGCTTTTCTTTCGGATAATTCAGGGCAAACGAATTTTTCACTTTCTGTTCGATGCAATCCAGTTCGTTATAAGCTGTCACAAACAAGCATACATCAGGAAGTTCTTCGCTGGTTAATTCAATTCTCTCTTTCTTTTTACTGAAAAGACGTTTTGTATGCACCATCAGAAATAACAAAACAGCATATCCGAAGTAGGTATACCCAACGATTGCAAACAGTATCCAGAAAAGAATTTCCAGCATTATAAATGGTTGTTGTAGAATTCTATCAGTTGCGCTGCCAAGGCTAAGTTATCAAATTTTTTCCGGATTAAATCAATGGCATTTTTTCCGATCTTGTCAAAAACTTCCCGGTTCTCAAGCAATGTGTAGATTGCGTTGTTGAAACTTTCTGCGTCGTCAGCAATTAAAATATCTTCTCCTGAAGTGGTTTCAATTCCTTCGGTACCGATAGACGTAGTAACAATCGGTTTTCCAAGCGCCATTCCCTCCACTATTTTAATCCGCATACCGCTACCCGAAAAAAGAGGTACAACCATGATGGCTTTTGAATTGATGAATTCATAGGCATCTTCAATCTCACCCAGGTAAACGATATTTTTCAGGCTGAATTTCTTTTCCAGCCAGAGAGGTGCATTCCTCCCGGCGATATAAAATTTCAGTTCAGTGTATTTTTTACTGATGACCGGCCAGCAGTTATTTAAAAACCAGATTAGTCCTTCCTGGTTGGGCGACCAATCGAGCGACCCGATGTGAAACAACGACGGGAATTCAAGATTTTTTGCAGTTGGTATCAGAAATGAAAGATCAATACCAGTTTGCGAAGTGAAATAAGGTTTTTTATTACCCATGCTGTTGAGCATTGCTGCGTCGCGCTCGGTAATTGGCACCAACAGGTCGTAATCGTTCAGGTACGATATCTCAAAGCGTTTGATGCGCGCTGCCAGAAGTTTCAGGTAATTTTTTTTTGGACCTTGGGTCATTTTTGCCGTCCGGTTCCATATTTCATGTTCAATATTATGTGCACGATACACAATTTTTGCATCTGAATGCCGCCTGATGAGTGCAATGTACGGGCATAAATAAAGGCCTTCCAGTTGAATGATATCGTATTTTTTCTTCTGCAAAAGTTTGATCAGAGCCAGACTGAAGTCTTCGGAAATAAATCTTTCGGCATTGTATGGAAGCCTTGAGAACAGTAAGTTCCGGATGGCGCCCCAAACTGAAATGGAGGCGGGAACATCAACAAAATGAAAGTCGGCCAAAGCTTTCAGGTTCTCCGGGATATCTTTCTTTTTTGCCTTGTGCTTTTCGGTATTCATGCTGAGGATCGTAACCTTGTGACCCAGAAATCCAAACCCTTTGGTCAGGTTCATGCTGGCAATGGCTCCGCCATCCTTGGGTGGCCAGGGGCTCTTATTAGTTAACTGCAGAATCCTCATTTTTGCTTCTTTTGTTTTTCAAAAAATCAAGAGAGGTCAATTTCTTGAAGAATAACTGATAGGTTTCCATGTTCATGATCGCCGAATCAGTGGCTGCTTTATATGTCAGAAAGACGCCGAGTCCAAGAAAAATAAACGACGAAAACCACATACCATCGAACATGGGCCAGACATCTTCACGAGCAAATTTTTCGCCGGTAATTGACACCATGTAGTAGGTGATGAACATGAGTATTGAAACAACCACAGGCATTCCCAGTCCTCCTTTCCGAATGATTGCACCCAGTGGCGCCCCGATAAAAAAGAAGATAAGACAGGCAAACGACCATGAAAACTTCTTGTGCCGTTCGATCGTGTGTTTATTGATGTCCTTTTTTCGTAAGTAAAGCTGATCTTGCTCCTGGTAAATATTTTGTGAATTGTTTCTTGCCTCAGATATCGCTTCCTGTATTATTTCGTTCCGGTACATTTGGGTTTTGGAATAAAGGACCGTGTCGATATTGACAATCGTGTCGGGCACAAAATTGAGTTCACTTTTCAGGGAATCGACAGTTTGTGTTTCATTAACGATGCTTCGTGATAATTCAGTATTATAATTCATTGAAATAACAAAACGACGGAGGCGCAACAGATAGTCGTTGTACATGGAATCTTCCTGATGTGTAAGTTGTTTAAGGTTCATCATCCTGAAGTAGTTCTTGTAAATCTTTTCATCTTGCCGGTTAAAATCAAACCCTTTAAGGGGTACATTTATTATTTCTTTCGAGAACCGATCCCTCCTGAATGGATAGCTTTTATTAGCTCCGCGTTCGATTTCTTTCTCTTCTGTATAATTCTCTCCGTTGTACAAGGTAAGGATCATATATTTTTTATCTTTTGTAATGACCATGGTTCCCGAATCAGCAATCGAAACCTTGATATTTCCACGGTTTAAAGTATGGTCATAAATCATCAGATCATAAAGCATGTTATTGGTCCGGCTTTTCTTTTCAACTTTTATACTGTACCCATCAATGTCGTTGGCAAAGATTCCCTCTTTAATGATCATTTCAGGTTTCTGGGTTTTTACACTGGCCAGCAAAGCCCCTAATTTCAGGTTTGTTTGCGGCAATATGTTATTTGAGAAGAAAAAAGCAACATACGTTAAAAAAACTGCGATATAAATCAATGGGCGCATGGCCCGGATCAGGGAAATACCTGACGCTTTCATGGCTACCAGTTCGTAGTTTTCGCCCAGGTTACCGAACGCCATGATAGAGGCAAGCAGCACGGCCAGCGGAAAAGCCATAGGGACTAATCCAAATGAAGCATAGGTAAGGAATTCAACAACAATCTGCCATTCAAGTCCTTTGCCAACCAGATCATCAATGTATTTCCATAAAAACTGCATCAGCAGTATGAAAATGCAAATGAAAAAGGTCAGAAAAAAAGGGCCAAGAAAACTTTTTATAATAAACAAATGCAAACGCTTCATTTGATCTGATTCCTTTGTTTGAAACGATTACAAAGCTAAATTATTTTAAAGAAAATTAAAGTGAAAAAAACTTAAGAACCTAAAATGTGTTTTAAATCGGCAATCTGTGTGTCCCACAGATTTTTGATTCCTTCTGTTTCGTTTTCTTCTGCAAAATCAATTACGATCAGGGAAACATCGCCGGTTAATTCATCTTGTGTAATTCTGAATTCAAAGTAGGAATCATCATCATCATCGTCAACCCATGAAAAACGAACCAGTTGATTTTCTTTGTGAAGGGTTTTTTCTGCTTGTTGTTCAACTCCTTCCCATGTGAATGTGTATATTTTTCCCTTAACCGTTACATTTTCGGCAAACCATTCCGCCAGTCCTGCTGCATTACTTAGCCGGTTATATAACACTTTTGGGGAGCATTTGATGATATATTCCAGTTGCATTCTTGTTTTCACATTCATTCCTTCCTTGTGATTTTCTGCAATATAGGTAATCTGGCAGATATAAGCAATGTATCTGAAAAAGCAAAGCTTAAAAAAAGACAATTATTTTTTAGCAACCCGTTTTCGGAAAAAATAAAATACTATATTTGCAACCGCAAAAAACGGATGGCGAGGTAGCTCAGCTGGTTAGAGCGCATGATTCATAATCAT
Organism: Prolixibacteraceae bacterium; assembly: GCA_003506435.1. Classification (GTDB taxonomy): domain Bacteria; phylum Bacteroidota; class Bacteroidia; order Bacteroidales; family Prolixibacteraceae; genus GWE2-42-39. Next base: position 12,918 of record DOAQ01000004.1, on the reverse strand, counting down.
GAGGTCGCCGGATCATGCCCGGCTCTCGCTACAAGAAAATCAAGCAGTTAGGAAAATTTCTTAGCTGCTTTTTTATTTGCTTGCATACAATTTACATACAAATTGTATTAAAAACAAACTACTAAAAGATAGGAAAAACAAAAACCGCCTTCTGAAGTGAAAGCGGTTTTTGTTTTTAATAATCAAGTGATTATCTCGGCAAGGCAACAGTAACGGTTCCGACATATTTGCTATTGGAAACAGTTCCATCCAGGGAAATGAATGAGATAAAGCATTCTACATTGTCACCGGAATAACTTGCCGGTACAGTGAGAGTTTGAGTACCTACAGAACGGGCCACGCCATCAGTTACAAAAACTGCTTCTTTTTTTGTCGGATTCAAGGCTACGAGCATGGCTTTATCGGTTGCATTTGCGTTTCCTTCGGTTGAATTATCATTCCAGCTAAAAGTAACTTCACCAACGTTGCCGGAAACTGCGGTCGGATTTAAGGCAGTAGCCAGAGAACCACGGCTTACCAAAGCGTTTGCATAATCCACTTCATAGTCTGGATAATCGCCGGTAAGCGCGTTTTTCACATTGTATGACATTGCACTATTAAATGCAGTCATCTTAACAGCATAACTTTTAAAACCGATTTTAATAAATTCACTGATCGGCTGCAAAAAGCCTATCACTGCAGAGAACTTGGACCGTTGATCCATTTGACCTTCAGTCTGAGGATTTGCAACACTGGCAGGTTTTACCCGCATGTAGTCGATACCTTTCCAGTTACCGCCGATGACATTTCCGACCTTGCCGGAGAAGCCACCTAAAATACCTTGAGAAATCTTTCCCATTTCCTGAACTTTTTAATTGTTAAACATTTTTTTCATTCGGACTTGGTGCGGAGTTGATATGTAGGGAACCCGGCTTTGTCCGTTTCTGGTACAATCTATATCAAATAGTAGGCAATGGCTTGATTTTATGAGGGTATGCTTTGAAGTGCATTTCTTTGCACTGACAAGATAACAGCCAACCATTTCTAAAAGAAAAACGAAAAAACCGGAAAAAAAGAAAAAAGAAAGCCATCTGCAAGGTGGCGGGGAAGGTTGTCAAGGTTTTTGAGAAAAATACTACCGGCGATAGCCGTGTGGAGATTTTTTTCAAAACCCGAAGGGCTTGACCTTGAAAACCGCTGAGGGTTGGCAGGTGGGGAGCCACCTACCTTTGCTTCCTTTTTTTATTTTGGATATTGGCATTTAGATTCTTCAGATTTTGTAAATTGTATAACCTTTAAAAACCCTAAAAAAATGAAACAATACACCCACGCATGGCTGGCTATGATGGCCATGCAAAGGCTTGAAAAAGCCACACTTTCAAAGAGTGAACAAAAAGCCTCAAAATCTCTGATTAAATGGTTTAAAAACAACCGTGATTTTGTAGTTCAAGGAGCCTGGTACCCGGATGCAATTATAAAGGATATGGCGACCAGCCATGTGTTGAAGTATAAGCCCGGGGATAAAACAAAGGCTGGTACTTTTAAGAAGCTACCAACGAATTATCATTTGTATGTGATTGGCAAAAGTTCGGATTTATACAAAAAAGCCTATACTGTAGAGAAAGGAAACTTACCGGATCGATGCGAAGCCCTTGCCCACAGTATTATTGACAACATGAAGATGCAGGAAAGCGAAGAGAAAGGCTCTCCAATTAGTCCAACAGACAACCATGTAGCGACGCTCTTTTTTATGCTTAGTCATTATATTGCCGATGGTCACATGCCTTTACATTGTGATGTGAGACAATTCTCAGAAGGTGACGATATACATGCCCGTATAGAGAAAGAATGGGATGATTTAGTACGAGAGTGTTATTCGATTGATTTTGATAATGAACGTTTCTTTTACAATCCGGAAGGTTATCCTTTGAAAATAAAAGATATGGTAATAACCGAATGGATTGAACAAGAAATTGTAAACCGACTGTTTAATTCGGGCTATGGGAGTGGAAATGATAATACCTGGGATTTTATGTCTGCTATTACTCAATTTTCCTATTTGACAGCCTACCAAATGATACCGGAAACATACGATAATACCAATTTGGATTGGGATACTTTTAAAGTACTGAATACCGGAATTAGTTTTGATGATTACAGTAAATTCATTCTGATTGATGCTATTGATTCGATTGCAAAAGTTTGGTTGAGAGTATGGATGCGCTATATGGATTGGATGAAACTTTAACGCATTTTTGGGGTAAATAATAACGCAAGGCATACCGATGACAGGGATGGAAAAAGCAAGGGTGGCGACTGAATGGAATTGAGCGAAACGGGTAAGGGTGGCATGGAGCATCATATTTTGGCTGTGACGTTTGAAATGTGGGCTGGACAGCCAAAGTGGGGCGAAATATAACAGACGGGATGGCTTGAGCGAAATGGAATGAATGGAGGTACTTTTGCGTGGGTTGCCGAGGCTGGAGGCTGACAATGAGCGGAATAAATGAAGGTGGCGGAATGGAATGTAGCCCTGAATGAAATGTAGTAAACCGGAAGCCGCCTGCCGCAGGCATTGGCCGTAAAACAATTAATGCCCTGCACCTTAGCCGGGTGGTGGGGTTGTTTGTGGTTTTTATCTGAGCAGAAGATGAACAGGGAACAGAACCTTCGCAACCGATGTGGGTGGGTTTGTGGGGCTATTTTGCATAATGCCCTTCTAAGGTGCAGCAAAGCGGAACGAGACCCAAAAGAAGGCGCTTAAGCCCGTAGCGGGTTGCCTGAAGCCCAAAGCGGCCTAAAGCCGGGATGTGAAGTGAAACGGAACAGCCGGGCGACGGCCAGCGACGGCGAAAAGGCTGCACGCGGAGGGGGAGCCGACTGCATGGGATTAGAAGAAGGTGTTATGTAATAATAGCATGGATTTCAAGAATTAGTACCTTTTCATTTTTTGCTTGACCAAAAAACGAAACAAAAAAGTCAAGAAAATTTTTATGCTTCTGCCCGCCTCGCGGTTTTTTCTTTCCGGCACATCACCCTGAATACCCACCAAAAACCGCTCCCGCCATCCCAAGTAATCCTATCGTGTGGACATATCTTTTTTGATGATCGTTTTTCGTTTATAATCACACATGAGCCATTCCGTCCGCAGCAAGGGCAGCTCCCTGATCAAACTTTTCACACGGACGGGGTGCGTTATCACACCAATAGCCCCGGGTTTTACAGGCTGTGTGAAAACTAAAGTTTAGATATTAAAAGGAATTTGTTAATAATTGATTAATAGTAACAGGTGCGAACTGTATTTCTTTCGGATAAGTTGATTACCTTGAAAATCGAATAAAATACTAGTAAAATGCATTTTAAAGAAGGACATTACCGGGGACAAATAATGATGGTTTCATACGAGAACATGATTTTGCAGGATAATCCAGTCAGGCTAATTGATTTATTGTGCAAGAAATTTATAGCCGACAATCCCTGGCGCGAATCATGGAAAGGGAAAGAAGGAGAAGGCAGAAAAAGCTATCCGCCAGTGTCGATGTTGGGATTATTGGTTTATGGTTATTTTAACGGAATATCCAGTAGCCGGAAACTAGAAAAGGAAACCTGTCGGAATATTGAGTTGCTTTGGTTGATGGAAGGTCTGCAACCCGATCATTGGACTATTTGTGAGTTTCGAAGGGATAATGCACAATTAGTAAAAGATTTGCTAAAAACCTTCCGTAGGTTTTTGTTAGACAAGGAATACGCTTCAGAAAGGACACTTGTCTTCGATGGGTCAAAAATAAAAGCCTATGCAAGCCGTAATATGCTAAATATTGAAGGTGTCCGGCATAAGCTGGAAGATATGGACAAATCCATAGAAGATTATTTATCTCAGCTAGAAGGTAACGATTCAAGCGAAAATTCGCTTGAAATTGCCCGAGAGGAAATAAAACAGCTCAAAGAAAAAATTGCAAAGTTTGAAGCACAAAAGATAAAATTAGAATCCGTGGGCAGAATATTGGAATCCAGTGGTAAAAATCGAATTTCCCCTAATGACACAGATGCTGTTTTGGTTAAAGGGCGCGACGGCAAATTTGCAGGTTACAATGCACAAACCGGAGTGGAAGCAAGAGGACATTTTATCATGTACAACCAAGTAACAACAAATCCCAATGATTTACACCAGTTAGAAAACAATATTGAAAAAGCTATTGAGGAAACTGGTATTGTTCCGGAAGAAGTGCTAGCAGACAAGGGTTATGCCAATATATCCCAAATACTGAATGTTGAAGAAAAAGGCATTTCATGTTATATCCCCCTTCAAACAACAAACAGAGAAAAAGAAAAAGAGCAAGAACTTACATTCTCATACGATCATGAGGCTGATGTTTGCATTTGCCCGCAAGGGAAGGAACTCTATCTTTTTTCCAAAAATTACAGGCAACGCGGAGTCAATTATAATGTTTACAAGTGTAGAGATTGTGCTGGTTGTCCAATCCGTGGCAATTGTACAAACTCGAAAACAGGAAGGATTTATAAACGGAATGCTGAACAAGAAAAAATTGACCAGTATAAAAAAAAGTTAAGAACCAATTATGCCAAGAAGAATATAGCCCAGAGGAAAGGAATTGTTGAACACCCGTTTGGGACGATAAAATGGCTGATGGGCAAATTTCAATTTCTACTTACAGGCAAAGAAAAAGTCCAGACGGAGTTTAACCTCTACACCACAGCTTACAACATAAAGCGACTGATGAACTATGCCCCAACAACAGAATTAAAGGACAAAATAATGAATTATAATTGGGCAACGGCCTGAAAATTACTACAGACACAGCTTTTTATACTCATAAATAATACCTGAACAGGTGAAAAAACATGAGAAGAAAAAAAGCAATATGAGAAACTGTGAATAAAAAATGAAAAATTGAAATAAAAAAAACTGAAAATCTAATTTTCACACAGCCTGTTTAACCCGGGGCTACCAATATTTCGCCCGTACCGGGCTAAACGGCCGAGGCTGTTCGTTGATGAACAGTGCCTAATATTGAGATTAATAGTGCTTTATATGAATGCCATTTTTGCCATGTAATGAATATGAAAAAGAAACAGGGCTGCTTATTTTTTTGCTGAAGAAAAAAAGTAAAAGACTATTCAGCTTGAGGACAAGGAACATCATTTATACAATGAACCTCCTTTATTAAATTTCCTCAGAAATTAAAATTCTAAAAGCGATTTCCCTGAGCCAGACAAAGAATAGAATAGTTCATTCAAAAAAAGTATATTTGAAGCGAAAACTAATTGAGCTATTTTGAAAGTTACAAAATCAAATCAGGAACTTCTTTTGCTTCTTCGTGAGGGAAACCAAGTGGCTTTTTACAATATTTATGAACGATATTGCAAACGGTTGTATGGATTTGTTTTGAGGTACATTAAACAAGAAGCGGATGCTGAAGAAATTGTTCAGGAGGTTTTTATTAAAGTGTGGGAAGCCAGGGCTAAGATTGATGTGTATTCTTCTTTTGAATCGTTTTTATTTACCATTGCTTATAATGCGACTATAAGCCTGTTCCGCAAAAGGGTGACTGAGAAAAAATACCTGGAACACCTTATGTCGTTGCAACAATTTGAAAATGCCCCGGATGTTACCAATGAAATTCATTTTAATGAATTGAATGAAAGATTACATACACTGTTGAATGAATTGACCCCCCGACAAAAGGAAATATTTCAATTGAGCAGGGAAGACGGGCTGACACATGAAGAAATAGCCCAAAAATTGAATATTTCTGTTGCCACCGTTAAGAAGCACATAAGCAATACTCTTGCTTTTTTAAGATCAAATATGGATAGCAGCCTGATTGTTAATGCGTTATTTGTATATTTGTTTTTATAGCGAAAAAAAAGTCAATTTTTACATACTCCTATTTTCCGGGTTATGCGTATAACCTTACGAAACTGAAAAATCAGATTGGATTTGGAACGGCGAGATAGAGTGACAGGCCCTGAAACAAATTCAGGGTGACGCTTCTCTAAAGGCGATTTGCCTCTTTCCATGAACACAGTTGAATGTATTAAGGAACAGAATGGGAAAAGATACAATCATAAAATTTTTGAATGACCGCTGCACAAAGGCAGAACTGGAAGAAATTGTCCGATGGGCTGGAAAGGAAGCGTTTAGTAAAGAAAGTATCGCCTGGGGAAGTGACGATTGGAATACTTATCAGGGGGAAGATTATTTGGGGGATGATGAGAAATTCATCATCCTTTTTGATAAAATTCAAGGTAAAATAAATACCGACATTCCCCAGGAGAAACCAGGCAGCAAATCATTATCTTTATTTGCTACCTGGTTAGTAAGAGCAGCAGCAATTTTACTGATACCGGTACTTTCCTTTTTGTTTTACACTCTCTCTGAATTGAGAACTGAATCAGCAAAGTATGCCCGTCTCGCAGTTGACTCGCTGGAAATTATTGCCCCCATTAATGCAAGGGCTGTTGTACAATTACCCGATGGCTCGGAAGCTCATTTGAATTATGGCAGTAAGATTAAATATCCACAAATTTTTTCGGGCGATACCCGTGAAATAAGACTGACAGGAGAAGGGTATTTTGATGTAGCGCATAACCCGGAAAAACCATTTATAGTTAAAACAGGGGGATTAAATATAAAAGCATTGGGGACTGTTTTTAATGTTTTGGCATATCCCGACAATGACATTGTTGAAGTAACATTGATTAATGGCAAAGTTATTTTGGAACAAAACCGAACAAATAAGAAAGCTCAAAATCTTGGGTATATGGTACCGGGACAGCATGTAAATTATAATGTAAAAACAGGTGTAAGTTCAAGTACTAAAGGGAACATTGAGAAATATATTGCATGGAAGGATGGGAGGCTGCTTTTTGAAGATGCAACTATTTTTCAGGTTATCGAGAAGCTAACCCGTATGTTTAATGTTGATATCGAATTAACCGGTGATTTAAGCGATTGTATGTATACTGTCACATTTAACAATGAATCTCTTTCTCAAATACTGGATTTAATGACCCTTGCAACACCTGTCCGGTACAGGATGCTTGCCCGTGAGAAATTACCGGATGGAACCTACTCAAAACAGAAGATACTAATTGAAAGAAGACGGTAAATGATTTACGATTTACGATTTACGAGAATTACGATTGATGATTTTAGATCGAAGAAATTAAGCTGCTTCGCGGGAACTGATTGTCGGAAACCAACAGAATATACAAATTGAAAAAAGTGTTGGCAAGGTTGATGACCAAATTTCAGAAACTGAAATTACATATAAAGAAAAATATTTTGCCTATGATGAATTAATAAAAAACAACAGGGAAATGCGACAACACTTCCCTGCAGATTGTAAATAATCAATCCTGTGGCAACAGGATAATTTTTAACTAATCAATACAAAAGTATGAAAAAAATTACTGATTTGACTGGGAAGGTAAAAATTCCCAGGATGAAAAAATTATTTAGAATTATGAAACTAACAAGCTTTTTTCTATTGTTTTCTGTAGTGAGTGTTTTAGCGAACAAAACGTATTCACAAGCAAAAACATATACTCTAATAATGGAGAAAGCTACTGTTAAGGAAGTTTTGTCAGAAATAGAAAATCAAAGCAGTTTCTATTTTATGTATAATAGCAAATATATTGACCTTGACAGAGAAATTTCGTTAAATACGGACAATCAAAAATTAGAGGTTGTGTTGAATTTATTATTTGCCGGAACCGATGTTAATTATACCATCAAAGACAAAATCATTGTTTTGTCTACTCCAGAGATGAATGGTATGATATCTTCGCAGAAGAAATCAGTTTCCGGTAAAGTTACCGACTCCTCCGGCTCACCACTTCCGGGAGTAACAGTGGTTGTAAAAGGGACGACCCAGGGAATTATTACCGATGCAGATGGGAACTATTCTCTTTCGAATGTACCCGGCGATGCCACTCTGGTGTTTTCTTTTGTTGGGATGAAAACCCAGGAAATTTCGGTTGCCGGAAAAACTTCGGTTAATGTAAAAATGGAAGAAGAAACGGTTGGAATTGAAGAAGTGGTAGCCATTGGATATGGAACTGTGAAAAAAAGTGATCTTACAGGGTCAATTGCCTCTGTACAGGGTGATTTAATTGCAGACAAGCAAACGACCCAATTATCACAAGCATTACAAGGAACTATGTCTGGGGTAATGGTTACCAGAAATAGTGGAGCGGCTGATGTCTCTGCTACAATAAGAATACGAGGTATTACAACAATTAATGATAGTAATCCTCTTATTATAATAGATGGTATCCCGGGGGGGCTGGATGATGTTAATCCAAACGATGTTGAAAGTATCTCGGTCTTGAAAGATGCTGCTTCGGCAGCCATTTATGGTTCCAGGGCTGCATCGGGTGTTATTTTGGTAACTACTAAGCGGGCAAAAACAGGACAAATGAGCCTGGATTATAATTGCGAATTTGGAATTGAAAAACCAACCAGGGTTCCTGAATATGCCGGTGCCATTCGTTATATGGAAATGTATAATGAAATGAAATGGAATGATAACGGGAATATCGTGGGGAATGAGTATAATACATACTCTAAGGATTTGATTGATAATTATATGTCTTTGAATGCGGATAACCCGAATAAGTATCCCGATACGGATTGGAATAATTTATTGATGAATGATTATGCTCCCCGGCAAAGCCATATATTAAGTCTGAATGCAGGGGCTAAGGATATTCGGACAAAAATTTCAATGGCATATGACAATATAGATGCCCTTTGTGATGGGCGAACCTTCGAACGTATAACGGCAAGAGCTAACAATGATATAAAAATTAATAAATATTTATCTGCATCTGTTGATTTACATTGTATCCGTTCAATTGATAAACGACCAAGCGGTTTTGGGTTAACTGTTTCAAGCTTAAGAGCAACAGCTCCTATATATGCAGCGCTTTGGTCTGATGGACGTCTTGCTGCAGGAAAAACAGGTGCAAATAGTTATGGAAAATTAAAATACGGAGGTGAGACAAGAAGTTGGGAGAATCAATTAGGAGGAAAAATTTCGATTGATTTTTTTCCTGTAAAAGGATTAAAAATTTCAGGAATACTTTCTCCAACATTTAATTATAATAAGATAAAGCAATTCACTAAGAAAGTTCCTTATACTGATTGGGAAGATCCAGATAGGGTTGCAGGGTATATTATTAAAAATACATCATTAATTGAGAACAGAGTCGATAATTATCAAGTCACTACGCAATTTTTGACAAATTATTCAAAAGATTTTAAGGACAACCATTTGAATTTATTAGCAGGTTTTGAAAATTATTATTCCTTTTATGAAGTACTCAAAGCTTCTACTGACAATATGGAATTATCTAACTTTCCGTATTTGGATTTAAGTAATATAAGTTATTTAGGAGATAGTGGTTCTGCCTATGAATATGCATACCGTTCCTGGTTTGGTCGTGTTATGTATAACTATAAGAACAAGTATTTTTTTCAGGCAAATACCCGTTATGATGGATCTTCCCGGTTTAATAAAAGTTATCGTTGGGGGTTTTTCCCTTCAGCTTCAATAGGATGGATTATGTCGGAAGAACCTTTTTTAAGTAATATATCATGCTTGTCATTCTTAAAGCTAAGAGCATCTTATGGGATGCTTGGAAATGAACGGATTGGAAATTATCCATATCAATCGACCGTAAGTTTCGGGAACGAGTTATTTTATCAGGGAGATAATATCCTTTCTTCCCAATCAGCCTATGTTAGTGGCTATGCAATAAAAGATATCTCATGGGAAACAACTGAATCATACGATTTTGGGATAGATGCCAATTTTTTTAATAACAGGTTAAGATTTACCGGTGATTATTATAAAAAAATGACAAAGGATATGTTATTGAAACTCGAAATACCGAATTATATTGGTTTTGATAATCCATATCAAAATACGGGGAAAATGCATACAACCGGTTGGGAACTTGAGTTAGGATGGAACGATAATATCGGACAAATAAAATATTCCGTGGCATTTAACTTATCTGATTTTAAATCGGTAATGGGTGATTTGGGAGGAACAGAATTTCTTGATTACCAAGTGAAATATAAGGGAAGTGAATATAACGAATGGTATGGGTATAAAACGGAAGGGTTATTCCAAACGCAGGAGGAAGTTGATAACTCTATAAAAGTAAGTAATACTGTTTCTATGGGTGATATTAAATATACGGATATTAGTGGTCCCAACGGAGTCCCCGATGGAATTATATCCTCTGAATATGACCGGGTTTTACTGGGGGGATCTCTTCCCCATTATTTATATGGAGGAAATATTCAACTGGGATATAAAAATCTCGATTTTTCAATGAGTTTCCAGGGAATAGGTAAACAGAATTCATATATCCTGACGAGTATGGTAATACCTTTTGGTGGGGATTGGTTTCAAGTTCAAAATATTCTTGAAGGAAATTATTGGAGTAAATATAATTCAGAAGAACAAAATTTGAAAGCAAAATATCCCCGATTATCAGGTGTTGGGCTTGTTTCCGGCAGTTCGAATAATTATTATACTTCTGATTATTGGCTATTCAATGGTGCTTATTTCAGGCTAAAAAATATAACCCTGGGATATACTATCCCTTCCCGTATCACTGATAGAATTCAAATACAGAGAACCAGACTATATGCCAGTATCTCTGATTTGTTTAGTATTGATAATTTCTCTAAAGGTTATGATCCTGAAGGAAGTGATTATTTTATTACAAAATCTTTTGTTTTTGGAGTTTCAATTAATTTTTAATAGTTATGAAGAACAAGATAATATTTTTACTAATAGGGATTATTTTCTTTTCATGTAATAGTCTGGATTTAAATCCTCTGTCCGAAGCCTCATCCGAAAATTGGTATACAAATAAAGAAGGTATTGAGATGGCTATAAATCATCTCTACAACAATGGATTCTGGAATACAAATGACTATGATGACAAGTTATCTAATATAACTCAAGATAAAGCTGAATGGACGGATAGTTGGACGGATGACTGGACATGCAGAACAAATTTATCGGTAATAGCAGGTGGAACGATTAATAGTCAAGCAGATATTGTTAATCGACAATGGAATATAGCATATGTTTGTATTGCAAATGCTAATATTATTTTGTCGAAACTTGAAGACCTATCATCTGAAATAAACGAAGAAACCCTAAAAAAGTATTGTGCTTTAGCAAGATTTGCCAGGGCATATCAATATTCTAAATTAATTTTCTTTTTTGGAGACGTCCCTTTTTATACAAAGGAATTAACTATAGAAGAATCACTAAATTTATCCAGAACTACTAAAAAATCAGTTTTAGATTCAATTTATAGCGATTATAATTATGCTGCTTCAATTCTTCCTGTCTCATACGGTAGTTCAGATTTAAAATATATGACGAAAGGTGCTGTTCTGGGATTTAAGGCTCGAATTGCCTTGTATATGGGTGACTGGACAGTTGCCCGTGATGCAGCAAAAGCATGTATGGATCTTGGAGTATACCAGCTTCTTCCAAGTTTTTGGGACGTAACGAGTAAAAAGAATTCCATTGAAACAATCTTTGCAGTTCCCCGGTCTGCAGCACTAGGATATTGTATGTCGACAAGAAGGACAAGCCAAGCCATGACAAGAAATGCTGGACACACCGATTATGTGCAGCCTTCATGGCAATTATTATGTTCCTTTCTGTGTACTGACGGCTTGCCGATAGATGAGTCTCCATTATATAACCCACATAATCCGTTCAGAAATAGGGATCCAAGATGTACTGCAACAATTGTTGAGTTTGGTACTCGTCATCTAGGATATAAGTACGAACCTCATCCTGATTCATTGACAACATTAAATTATTTGACAGGCGCATATGTTAAAAATAAAGAATCAAAAGGAAGTGATCAATATGCTACATTTAATGGATTAATGTGGAAAAAAGGAATTACAGAAGGAGGTTGGTCTAATTCTCTTCTAGTAGACGTTGATGACATAGTGTTACGATATGCTGATGTTTTATTGATGTATGCTGAGGCAAAAATCGAGTTGGGAGAAATTAACCAATCTGTTTTAGATGCTATGAATCAGGTTAGAACACGTGCATATAATAATACCGGTATTCAGTATCCGGTTATCACTGTTACTGACCAAAGTAAACTAAGAAAAATAGTACGACTTGAACGCCGTATGGAATTCGCATTTGAAGCCCGCAGGTATTATGACATTATTCGTTGGAAGCAGGCGGAAAAAGTATTGAATCAACCAATTTACGGGTTACTTGATGTTGCAGCCCTAAGAAATAATGTTGTTAAACCAGGATTATGGTTTTTCCCAGGCATTCCACCCATTGATGAAGATGGAGTTGCCGATTTTTCAGCAATGTATAATGCCGGTTTAATAAAATTATTAGCTATACAGAAATTCGACTCTTCTAAACAATATCTGTGGCCTATTCCTTCTACAGAAATTAAAGTTAACAGTAACATGACACAAAACCCAGGATATTGAGTGTCGCGAACAACGGACAATGAGTTCTTTTCTTTATTGAAAGTTGATGCTATGTAAGTGATGGGAGTAGACCTACCGGAAGCGGTTTGCAGGGGCAGATAATTTTTATTCCCGTTATTTTTTATAGTTGAAGCATTCTTATAGAACCGACTGGTTGTTCAAATATCGGTCGGTTCTTTATAAAACAATTAATTTTTTAAATAAATAAATAAATGAAAAAAAAGAATTTAATTATTATAGTCGGCATATTCATGTTTAGTATGTTGCAGGGTCAGGACATACCAAGTTATATACTTCCTGAAGATGCATATAATGGGCTTGACGATGAAGCAATGCAAAAAATTATTTCATTGAGCAATGAAATGAAGAATGGAGTGGAGCCTTCATTTGAAAGTGTCTCC
>DOAQ01000036.1 GCA_003506435.1 Prolixibacteraceae bacterium | reverse complement strand
CTTTTTAGATACATTTTGGACTGCTATATAATTGCATTTGGTATAAAGCAGCGAAAAGACGGACACATCGACCATATTGCATTTGATGTAAGCAATATTGATGAGACATTTGAATTGCTCAAAAACGAAGGTTTTACTATTCTTGAAGACAGTCCTGTTTATTTAAATTTCTGGGAAAAAGGATGTAAATACTTTAACGTTCTGGGCCCTGACGGAGAACGGCTGGAATTTTGTCAGATTTTATAAAACTATGATCGGACAAAACGAGAGTGTTCCGTTAAACGTTGAATTCGACCCGGCAGGAAAGCTGGGATGTCAGAATAAAACCATCACGGCAATTACGAACGATCTGAGAAATCCTGCGACAATGCTCCGTATTTCAACCAATATTCTGGCTGCACAATAAACAAAGGCAAATCAGTTTTTACATTTTGGGAACCAGAACGTAAAAACTGATCCCTTGCCTACTTCGCTTTCAACATTTATCTTGCCATCGTGAGCCTCAATTATCTTTTTCACGATAGCAAGACCAAGCCCGGTCGACTTTTCATTGTCGGTTGATTTAACCGAAGTGGTTTGGAACGGCTTAAATAGTGTAGAAAGTTCCTCCTCCGGAATACCCTGGCCTTGATCAATAACTTTCGTGACAATTTTATTATTTATTTCCGTAATATCGATTACAATCGACGTATTGTAAGCAGAATATTTAATCGCATTGCTCAATAAATTATTCAGCACCTGTTGAATCTTGTTTTTATCGAACGAGGCAATAATGCTGTTTTTATCAGACCGAATGTTTATCTTCTGCAATTTGCTGCGAGCCAGTATTTTATTCTGTACAATGTTTTCCCTAACGAACGTCAGGTATTCCTGCTCACTGATATTCAGGTCGAAAACTCCCGCTTCAATTTTTGAAACATCAAGAAAATCATGGATCAGATTCAAGGAAAAATCGCAACTATCATTGATATGTTTCAAATATTCAAGTTGATTTTCTTTGATGATGTCATCATAATCTTCAATCAAAATTTGTGAAAAAGAAGCTGCAATGCCAATGGGATTACGCAGGTCGTGTGCAACTATTCCGATATACCTGTTTTTTTCATTGTTCAGTTCCAAAAGCCGGGCATTCAGTTTTTCGAGTTCCAGAGTCCGTAAGTTCAGCTCGGCAAGCGTTTCCTGTAATTTATGCTTCTCCTTAAGCAGTTGCCGTTGCAGGTTGTTCACTTGCTGATTGAGAAAACTCATTTTATTGTTTTCTTCAAAAAGTTCGATAACGTCGGCTTCGGCATAAATCAAAACATGATCAGCCTTCCGGTAAATTTTTGAATTCAGCACATAGCTCACTTCGTCGTAATTCTCGATCGTTATCATGCCCTGAAACACCAACCCTTCTTGTTTTTCAGGAAAGAAGGCAGAAAAAACAGGATTGATGAATTGATTTCGCGGATTACTTTCTCTGCTATCGGTACCCAGAAAATAGTACATCGGCTGATTGGCATCAAGTAGCCTGCCATCGCGATTGAAGATACCAACCGCAACAGATTGTCCGTTCAGCGAAAGATCGCAAATCAAACTTGCCCAGCCGGATAGACTATCATTTCCAGGAAGTTGTTCCATTCTTTGAAAATTTTAATGTAACGACAACGGCGCATCAAGATTGCCGTCGGCCAACTGGTTAAACACGGGGATATTAATCTGCATCCAATTATAATAAGGATAAATCTCCTGGAAACATTCGAACGAGAGTTCTTTCTTATAAATTTCAATACATGTGTTCAACTGGGCGGCCCAATAGGTCGAACTAAAATTGCGCGAGCGATAGGCCCGAAAAACCCAAAGCACCGTATCGACCAATACTTCGGGGGAATGCATGATAAATATAGATTCCAGGAAACGGGCATGGTTCGCATGATTATCCTTCATCATTTCCACGTTTCCGGGGCCAACCATATCAATCAAATCGGGACGGCTTTCCATTTTCCCGTTCATTAATACTACCAGCGCCTCTCTTTTCGAGCCAAATTCAGCAGCACTTTTTTCGCTCACCTGTTTCAGCTTTTCCGCAGTTCTGATTAAATCATTTCTATCCATAATGGTTTCATTAAAGTTTCGAATTCATGGTATCGATATATTTATCAAGCAGATATAAATCGGATAAAATGACAATATTTCCCAGCCCTGGCGACGCATCGTTGGAAACATGCCTGAATGCCTGCCCCCCAAGGATAATCTGCAATTCAGGAAATTCGTCTTTCATTGTTTTCAACATTTTCAGGAGATTACTAAAGTTAAAATATACACTTAACGAAATGGCCAGCAAATCGGGCTGTACATCCCGGATGAACCGGACTAACTCAATTACAGAAATACCTGTACCAAGAAAAAAACTTTCCCAACCTTTCATTTCAAATACATCGGCAACCATTTTGATTCCCACCTGATGTTGCTCTTTTTCGACACATGCTACCACAACCTTTTTGTTGTACCTTTTCCCGGAAATGATTTGCTCAAAAAACTCGTTCAAAATACCTTCTGTAATTGCCGTTGCAATATGTTCGGTGGCAATGGTAATCCGGTTGGTTTCCCACAAGCGACCCACTTCGTACAAAGCAACTTTAAAAACCTCTTCATACAAATCCATAACGGAATGGTTTTGTGCAAGATATTGCCTGGCGATGGCCGAACAGTTGGCCCGATTGCCTTTTAAAAGGTTTTGAAGAAAATCGTGAACAAGCAAATCGGTTTTCTCAGATTTCATTGGCTTCGGTAAAAAATGGTTTAATTTTCGCAAGGTATGGTAAAATAAAAAGTCGATCCTTTATTCATTTCGCTCTCGACCCATATCCGGCCGCCCAGCAGGTGAACTAATTCTTTGACTATGCTTAAACCCAGCCCGGTTCCCCGCGCGATTGATTCATCAATATTGCTTCCTCTGAAAAATCGATCAAAAACGTAGACAAGTTCTTCCTGTGGAATTCCAATGCCGGTATCTTTCACGAAAAATTGGAACAGCGATTCTGTTTGTTTATATCCTATTGATATGCACCCCTGCTGTGTATATTTAAACGCATTGGATACCAGATTGGCTATTATTTGTCTTAGTTTGTCATAATCAGTGGTGAGCATCCAATCGTAGGTTTCGTCACAGTCGACGGTTAATTCAACTCCCTTTTGAATGGAATCCAATTGAAACGAAAGTTGTATGTCGCGGAAAACATCCATGATCTTAATTTTACTGTTGCGCAGGGGAACCATATTGGTTTGAAGTTTTGAATACAGCACAATCCCGTCGATAAGATTTACCAATTGTTCCGAATTCTGAACGATGATTTGGGAATATTTTGTTATCAGTTCCTTCGATTCCTCTTCGGGAAGCAGGCTGGCAAACCCCATGATAGAATTCATCGGGGTGCGTATTTCGTGGCTCATGTTGGCCAAAAAAGCTGATTTTAGCCGGTCCGATTCTTCGGCTCTTTTTTTTGCTTCAAGCAGTTCTGCCTCTGCCTGCTTCCGTTCCGTTATATCTGAAATGATTCCATACCATAAAGTGCTTCCGTCCTCCATTCGCTCCGGTTTGGCATCACATAAACGCCAGCGGACACCCTGCCCCGGGAGAATAACCCGAAATTCGCTGTGGTATAGTTGTTGCGTACGCGCCGATTCATTAATGGAAGATACGATATGGTCGAGATCATCAGGATGCAGCCGCCCGAAAACAGGAGTGGCATCTTCCCGTACTTCTTCGGGTGTTACGCCATAAATATCCATCATGCCCATGCTTGAGTAAGGAAAGTAAGACTTTCCATCGGGGTACAACCGGTATTGGTATATCACACCCGGTACTTGTTCTGCCAGTTTCGTGAGCAATTCATAGCTTTTTATAAGCGCCTCCTCGGTTTGCTTTCGCTTGGTAATATCAGTAATTGACCCGCGATAGCCAATCAATCGATTATCTGCATCAAGTATCGGAAAACCGTTAACAGCAAACCATATTGAATGGCCGTCTTTTGTTTCTACCAGGTTTTCAAAATCAATGAAAGAATCCTTTCTGTTGAATGCCGCTGATGCGGCTGATTTTATGAATTCCCTCTCCTGTTCCGGCGCAAAGTCATAAAAATACTTTTTCCCTATCATTTCTTCAGTGCTGTATCCCAATAGTTGTTCAGCAACATGGCTAATATATGTAAAAAGGCCATCTTTATTGATTTCCCAGGCAATGGTCCGGCTATGCTCAGCCAACTGATCGAAACGACTCTCGCTTTCACTCAGAGCCAATTCTGCATGTTTACGTTCAGTAATAACTTCCGTATAAACAATGATGCCGCCAATTGTACCGTCAGACTCGTACCACGGACGGCATTCCCAGCGTGTCCATTCGACGCTCCCGTCTTCGCGTACATACGGGTCGTTATCAGCGCTGGATACTTCACCAGCCAGAGCTTTCTGATGTACATCTCTCCATTTTTGTGGTAAATCAGGGAATATATCGTAATGGTGTCGGCCAATAATATCTCTCTCTTTCACTTTGTATTCGTCAAGATACCGCTGACTGACATAGATATATTTCATATCGCGGTCGTGAACAGCTATACCACCATTGCTGTGCTCAATAATGTAGTGCATCAAATTATGAGAATGATTCAGCGCTTCCTCCGCCCGCTTGCGTTCTGTAATATCTGTATCAGTACCCCGGTAACCTACCAGATTTCCCTGACCATCAATAACCGGGACACCGCTGGTTAAGGCACATATAAGCCGACCTGTTTTGGTAATATTCCAGTTTTCCAGATTTCTGAAAGGTTTCTGTTCCCTGACGATCTGCAAAAATTCATCTCTTACTTTACCCGTTTCGGTTTCAGGCATGAAATCGAAAGGTGTTTTTCCAATCATTTCATTTGGGGAATAACCAAGGATATCCTCTACTTTCTCAGAACAAAAGGTATATACACTATTGGCATCTATCTCCCAAATCCAGTCGCCACTACTCATTGCAATATCCCTGAAACGTGCTTCGGATATTTCCAACTCCCTGTTCTTCTGTTGTGTTTTGGAACGTTCAAGGTCGAAATTCTTTTTCAGGATTATAGTTGCAAATCCCATTATAAAAAGGGTAATAACGAAACTAACGAATAAATCGATTATCCTCAATTCCTCATTGACATAGGAAAGTACCCATTCGGGGTAAAGATAATGTATCGCTGTGAGCCCGATTACAACGGAAATAAAACTGATTAATATAATCCAGTATTTCTTTCCTGAATATGTGTAAATTATTAAGAATATGGCCGGAAAGAAGAACATTGCTGTTGACCCTTCAATTCCCTGAAAATGAAACCAACTTAATATTAAAGCCAGAATGACCAGAATTTGAAAAGGAATGATCAATGGTCGAGTGATTCCCCGAAAAAATGATAAATAAAAAAGAATCCCAAATGAAAATCCAAACAGACCAAGGATCAGGTTCATAATAAGATAGCTGCCAACGAAGAGATTCATAATCACTGCGACAAAACAAGTAATGGTAACTACAAAAGTGACTATGCTGAAAATTTTATTTTCAAATATTCCCTTTTCTAAGTTTTGTGACAGCAACGATCTTATTTTATCTGCTATTTTTTTCATCTCTCTGTTTCTTTTTATTACGATTAACCCTGAGGTATCGTGAAATAAAATATACTCCCCATGCCCTCTCCGCTTTCGACCCAAATTGTACCACCCTGCTTTTCAACAAATTCTTTACAAAGGATAAGCCCCAGGCCCGAACTGGCTTCCCCGTCGGTCCCCGGGCGGCTGACATTTGTATCGATGCGGAACAGCTTACTGATCCTTTCGGAGTCCATTCCAATCCCGGTATCTTTTATCGTAAACAGAACGATGTTTCCATCTTTAGATCGGGCACAGACGTTCACCGAGCCATTTTGCCTGGTGAATTTAATAGCATTGGTGACCAGGTTGCGCAAAATGGAATGCAGCATATTCCGGTCGGCGGTAACTTGCAACCCTTCAGGAATATCAACATCAAGCGTAATCGATTTTTTGCGGGCTATTTCAACCATCGAATCATCGAAAGTCCCAAATTCTTCTTTTAAGTTGATTGGCTGTGGGTTGAAAGGGATAACCCCTTGTTGCAAACGCGACCATTCGAGCAGATTTTCGAGCAGGCGATAGGTCGATTGGGCTGTTTTATTGATCGACCGGGCATACTCATGAAGCTTATCGGTTGAAAGGTCTGCAAAATTATCATCCATCAGTTCGGCCAGTCCAATGATAGAAGCGAACGGGCTGCGAAGGTCGTGTGAAATAATGGAGAAGAACTTGTCTTTGGCAGCATTGAGTTCATTCAGCTCGGCTTCGCGTTGAAGGATTTCGGTTTCCATTTTTTTCCGTTCCTCAACATCTCTTATCACAGCAATAATCCGTTCTTCTCCGCCGATAACCGATTCATTAAGGCTTACCTCACTCCAGAATATCTCGTTGTTTTTTCGTTTCCCCTTCCATTCATAAGTAATATCCTCAGACCTTATAGCCGCTTTTATCCTTTCCAAAATCTTCCCGCGTATATAATCCTCATTGGAAGCACCAATATCGCTGATTTTTGCACGCAGAAATTCTTCTTTTGTCAAACCATACATGTTGGATGCAGCCTGATTACAGTCGATGATACTACCCGTTTGAGGATCGAAAATAAAAATGGCTTCACTGGTCGAATTAACGATTGTGCGATATTTCAGCTCACTTTGTTTTAGTGCTTCTTCTATCCGTTTTTGCTCCGAAATATCCAATACATAGCAAGTTATTCCTATAATTTCGCCATCAACCGAACGTATAGGCGAATAGAAATTTTGCCAATATTGACGAGTCAAAGCTTCATCTCCATATTCTTCGATCAAATCGAAGCTCTCACCTGCAAATGCCCGGTTAAAATTTATTCTGGCCTTTTCTTTGTCGGCCAGGTTACTAATAATCTCCAGCATGCTCATTCCGGGAGTTATCTCCTTTCCCCATATTAATTGCATGATTTCCTTGTGCTTTTTGTTGAAAGTCAGGTATCGGTAATTTTTATCCAGTGCGAAAACAATCACATTCGGGGAACTTTCGAGAATAGCAGTCAATAAGATATTGGAGGTTTCAAGTTTCATCTGGCTTTTTCTACGTTCGGCAAGCTCCATCTCCAACTCCATCCGGAAACGGGCATCTCTGTCGGCGAGCGTTTGCCTTGAGAGTTCGCGCTCGGTGATATCGCGGGCAATACCCAATATGCCGATTAGCTTTCCTTCTGAATTGTACATTGGCGTTTTGATGGTATCCAATAAAGCACGATGCCCATCATCGTTGAAGGTGACCCATTCTTCATTGTTTGACGGGGCGCCCTTTGCCATCGCTAAACGGTCGTATTCCCGAAAAGAATCGGCAAGTTCACGGTCGATAAAATCGTAGTCGGTTTTCCCAATGATTTCGGATTTCTTAGCACCAAAAAAACGTTCGAACATCGTATTGCAGGAGAGAAAAACACCATCGGTATTTTTTAGCCAGATAAGGTCCGGAATTGTTTGAATCAATGTATCCAGAAGAGCTTCGCTATGGAGCAGCGCTTCTTCTGCCCGTTTTTGCTCTGTAATGTCGAGATATGAGGTGATGATTTTTTTACCCGACCCGATCAATGATACAGATAACAAGCCGTGGCGTATTGCCCCATCTCTTGCCATAAACCTAAACTCGTATTTATTGGGGGCATCTGCCGGATTGATAAACCTTCGCCTGTTATATTCCTTGATTCGTTCAAGGTCATCGGGAAAAACAAGTTTTGTCCAGCTTGTGCCAATTATTTCTTCTTTCGAATAACCACTCAATTCACAATAGGCATTATTAACCATCGAAATAGTGGTATCGGCCTCCATAATTGCAATGGCGGTAGAGCTGTTCTCGAATATGATCCGAAATATCTCTTCACTTTCCCGTTGTGAACCATCATTTTCATTGTGTGGTTCAGTCTCCCGGGGTTTCTGCTCTTCAGTTCTTTTATTTTTTGCCATAGTATAAACTATATTGCATTGTCTATAAGCTTTGTGTAATCGTAAAATAAAATGTACTCCCTTTTTCCGGTTCACTTTCGGCCCATATTTTACCGCCATGCTTTTCAATAAATTCTTTACAAAGAATAAGTCCCAGTCCAGAACTGGCTTCCCCTTCGGTTCCCGGGCGGCTCACATTGGTGTCGATGCGGAACAGTTTATTGATCCTTTCGGAGTTCATTCCAATTCCCGTATCTTTTATCGCAAACAGGACTGTGTTCTCATCGCCAACCCGGACATTAACATTCACCGAACCATTTTGCCTGGTAAATTTGATCGCATTGGTGATCAGGTTGCGTAAAATGGAATGCAGCATATTCCGGTCGGCAGTAATCTTCAAATCTTCAGGAAAATCAAAGTCCAGCCCGATTGATTTTTTACGGGCCATTTCAAGAGTTGATTCGTCGAAAGTCCAAAATTCTTTTTGCAGGATGATTGGCTGTGGGTTGAAAAGGATAACCCCTTGTTGCAGGCGCGACCATTCGAGCAGGTTTTCGAGCAGGTTGTAGGCCGATTGGGTGGTTTTATGAAGCGAACGGACTAATGAATGAAGCTCATCGTGCGAAAAATCGTCCATGCTTTCGTCCATCAGCCGGGTCAGGTCCAAAACAGAAGAAACAGGGTTTCGGAGGTCATGCGAAATAATAGAGAAGAACTTGTCTTTGGTTGCGTTCAGTTCACGCAAACGGACTTCACTTTCTTTGAGTGCATCCAATGCCTTCTTACGCTCTGTAATGTCCTGTCCCTGGGCGATAGTTGCAATCAATGTTTTTCCGTCAGACGAATAAATAGCTGCGGAGTTCCACAATAATGTATGAATTGTGCCATCCAGTTGCTCAATTTCAATTTCAATCACTTCCCAGCGATCCCCGGTACTCGTTTGTTTGATGTATCCCAGCGATTTATCTTTGGTAACAGAGGGGAAAAGAATATCGACCTCCTTGCCAATTACCTCTGATGCACTCCGCCCCGATATTCGTTCGAATGCCTTATTAAATTGGGTGATACGGAAGCTGCTGTCCCAAACAATAATTGGAGCGTTTGCGTAATTGAACAGGTTCTCCAGATAGTCCTTAGTTTCACGCAACTCCTCATCAGCCTGTTTCCGCTGGGTGATATCGCGGGCAATTACCAACATGTTGACTAAATTTTCACCCTCAAATATCGGAACGATGTTGCTTTCATAATTTTTCAGAGTATGGTTATCTCCATACGCACTGTATTCTATATATTGCGTTGTTCTTGTTTGCTCTGCTTCTTCAAATGCCCTTTCATAAATAATTTTGGACTCATCTGCCAAAAAATCGGTGTAATGTTTTCCTTCTATATCCTTCAATGAAAAACCTTCAGCAAAATGGTTCAGGAAGATATATTGGCCTTTATTGTCATAAAGAGCAATATAATCAGGAATAGTTTTAACCAGGGAACGCCACATTTCTTCGCTTTTCTTTAGCGCCTCTTCTGCCTGCTTGCGTTCGGTAATGTCGGAAAACACTGTTGCAAAAAAACCTTGTTTCGGAGAAAAGACCGAAATCTCAAAGGAACGATCGAGCGGAGGAAAGTAGGTTTGGAAAAATTGATGTTCGCCCGTTTCAGCAACTCGTGCATAAATATCTAAATAAGGGGCCGACGAAACGCCATACAATTCGGTAGCCAAAGCACCGTTTGCTTTTTCGGCAGAAATACCAACTTGTTTTTCGAAAACGGGATTGATATCAAGAATCTTATAATCAACAGCATGATGGGCTGTATCGTAAATAACTTTATGAAGTGCAAATCCTTCATTCATTTGCGTGAATAGTGTTCGATACTTCGTTTCGCTTTCTTTTAATGCTTCCTCTGTTTGTTTCCGTTGTACAATCTTCCATACAGCATCCATCATTAAATTCAACTGGCGGATATCCGAATCATTGTAATTATCCGGTTTATTTGCTACTCCAATTACGGCAACAATATGTTTTTCGCTGAAAACCGGAATAGTCAGGAATTTGTGCAGTGGTGCATGGCCTTGAGGTGTCCCTTTTTTTAATGGATCGGGCACTGTAAAATCGTTAACTACAATGGGCTTCCTCTGTCGTACAGCTTCGCCCCAAATACCGGTTTTGTCTAATTCATAAATAGTTTGAGGCTCAACCACGTTGCATTGTTGCATCACTTCCCTCGACCATGTATTTAAAGTGAATTCTTTTTTTTCTTCGTTATAGAAGTAAATATAACCGATTTTGCTTCCGGTGAGAGAAATGGCTTCTTCGAGTGCAAAATCGAGAAGTTTCTGGATATTTTCAGCCGGATACTGGTTTATCTTTAATAAGCTTTCCATCCTGGCTTCGTCCAGCTTTATTGCTTCTTCGGCAAGCTTCCGTTCGGTAATGTTCTGATGCGTTCCCAGCATCCATAGTGGTTTTCCATCGTCGGTCCATACCAACACTTTGCCCCGGTCGAGGACCCAAACCCAATGCCCGTTTTTATGTTTTAACCTGAATTCGGTTTCGTATTGATCTGTTTCTTTATTGAAATACTTATTGAGCTGAACTTTTGCAATCTCTAAATCTCCGGGATGGCAGAGATTACTCCATGTTTCGATAGTAGTGGGTCCCAGTTCTTCAAGGGTGTAACCGATCATCCGTGCCCATATCTCATTGAAAACCGTTTCTCCGGTCTGAACATTCCACTCCCAGGTACCGGTATTGGTGGCCTCTAAAATGAATCGGATGCGTTCATTCGATTCTTTGAGCTGGTTGTAAGCCAGTTTTAATTCGATTTGCTGTTTTGTCTTCATCTTTTCCACTCCAATTTTCTCCCCCGTTATCTTTGATGTCTTTCCCATAATCAGCATCAATCACTGTTTTCTGAAGTCTTCCGATGCTATCTGTAATCATAACTGACAGCTTGGCAATGTAAAATAAAACGTACTCCCTTTGCCCGGTTCCGATTCAACCCGGATTCTCCCACCCATCAGTTCTATAAGGTTTTTTGTAATGGCCAGGCCAAGCCCGTTTCCCCCAAATTTTCGGTTAGTAGAAAAGTCAACCTGCCTGAAGCGTTCAAATATTTTATCATGAAACTCTGTTGAAATACCGATCCCGGTATCTTGCACATGGAACTCAACTTCGTTTCCAACCGGCCTGCACCCTACCTCTATATACCCTTCTGAAGTAAATTTCAGCGCATTACCGATCAGGTTATTAAAAATCTGCAACAACCTGTTTTTATCAGCTAATACAAAAATGTTATTTTCATACCCGGAACAAAGGCAGGATTTTCTAAACCCGATCTGTCTTTCTTCCACTTTCATGATGTGCAGAGCTCTGATTTCATCCAAAAATTTCGACACTTGTATCTTTGTTTTATGGATCGCAATTTGGCCTGATTCGATCTTCGATATATCCATAATATCATTAATGATATTCAGCAGGTTGTTCCCGCTGCCGACGATGTAACGGATAAAATCTTTCTTCTTCCCTTCATCAAAGCCAGGATCGGTAAGAAGTTCAGAGAAGCCGATAATACTGTTCAGGGGGGTCCGTATTTCGTGCGACATATTAGCCAGAAAAGCAGACTTCAACCGGTCGCTCTGTTCTGCTTTCTCCTTGGCCAGTACCAGTTCGGTTTCCATTTGTTTGCGAAGACTGATGTCTTCTTTAATGGCAATGTAATTGGTAATTTCCTCATTGTCATTTTTTATCGAGGTCATGGTAGCCCATTCCCAGTATAATTCGCCGTTTTTCTTCCGGTTATGGAATTCGCCGCGCCATACCCCCCCGGAAGAAATGGTTTCCCAAAGTTCTTTGTATTTTCCGTCAGGCGTTTCTCCTGATTTCAGGATACGCGGGTTTTGCCCGATCACCTCTTCTTGCGTATAACCGGTTATCTCAAAAAACTTCGGATTTACATATTCAATATTCCCCTGTATATCAGTAATGACAATGATAGAAGAGCTTTGTTCTATACCTTTCGAGAGTTTTTGAATCGTTTCGCTGGCTTTTTTCTGTTCGGTTATGTCGCGGCCAATACCTACTATACCAGTCACTTTGCCTTGCATATCCAAAAGCGGAATTTTGGAAGTCAATGACCAACGGCAACTACCATCAGGATTTATAAAAAACTCTTCTTTATTTATGATCGGCTTCCCGTTTTTAACCACCAATAAATCGTCGTTATACCTGCGTATACCTATCTCGCCTTCATATAGTTCCAAATCCGTTTTTCCTAAGACCTCAGCTTCATCTGTGTATCCCATTCTCTCAACATTTGTAAGATTTGCCACAACTTTACGGCATTCTGCATCTTTCACATAAATGCTGACTGGTAAATTGTCGATCAGGGTACGCAATAGTTGCTTTTCTTTTTGAATTTCCAGTTGGGTATTTACCCGCTCCGTAATGTCGGAAGAAATGACCAAACGGGCTGACTTTCCCTCAAACACAATGGAATGAGAAATAATTTCGACATAAATAATTTCACCGTTTTTCTTCAGATGCCTCCAGTAACCCGACCGGCTTAATTTATCGTTTTCTGATTCAATATTTTCTATCAGCAGGTCAATATCTTCTTCGGGGCGAATATCTTTCAATGTCATATCCAGAAATTCCTTCCGTGAATACCCGTAATGAAAAACTGCCGCCTCGTTTACTTCCAAAAACAACAGGGTGTCCAGATCGTATATCCACATGGGCGCAGGGTTGTTCTCGAACAAATAGCGGTAAAACTCCTCGCTCCGACGAAGCTGATCTTCCATTTGCTTTTTCTCCGTAATATCGATGACAGAAATAAGGCCAGCCGGTTTTCCCCTGTAAGTAATCAAACTTCCTTTCAGGTACACCCATCGGGGCTGACCATCTTTTCTGATTATCCTGAATTCAAAACCTTTATTGGTACTTATGCCTGTCAAACGTTCTTTAGCCTTGGTTTTGATCAGTTCCTGGTATTCAGGAGCTACAAATTCCCAAAAGGACATCTGTCCATATTCTTCCAAAGTATAACCGCTCAGTTTTTCTCCGGCAGGGTTGGTATAAACCCAGTGGTCATCCTGATAAATACAAATAGCGATAGGTGTCGACACGGCCAGTTTCCGGAACATATCTTCGCTTTCTGTCAGGGCAAATTCTGCCTGTTTCCTCTGTGTAATATCGCTGATACTCGTAATAAAGTAGACGGAATTGTTATTGGCGTCCCGGTGCAAAATTGAACTGACATCGGCCCAAATTATACTTCCGTTTTTATGTACATACCGTTTTTCAAAACGTACGCGCTTCGCTTTTCCCTGCAACAGGGAAGTAACTATTTCTTCATTTTTCTGAATATCATCGGGATGGGTTATTTCCTGCCATTTCTTATTCTGCAATTCGAACTCTGAATATCCAAGTATTTCGCAAAAGGCCCTGTTAATATTTACAGTACCATCGGCATTCGTAACAGACATGCCCACGGCAGAATCCTCAAACATGCTCTTGAATCGGTCTTTGCTTTGCCTGCTTTCGATAATTTCCTTCTCAAGCTCTTCGTTTTTTTTCTTTAGCTCAAGCTGCAAACGGGAAAGGTTGATATGGGCCCCGACCCTTGCCAGAACTTCTTCTTTCCGGAAAGGTTTGGGAATATAATCGACCCCTCCTGACTTAAAACCGGTGATTTTGGATTGTTCATCATCCAGCGCACTAATGAAAATTACCGGAATATCGCGGTTTTTTTCATCGGCTTTCAACTGGCGGCAAACCTCAAAGCCATCCATCTCAGGCATCATTACATCAAGCAAAACAAGCGAAGGCCGCTTCGATTTTATACTGCATAAAGCAAGTTCTCCGCGTTCGGCAGTACGTATCATATACCCTGCTTTTTCCAGTATACTGGATAAAAGTTTCAGACTGTCGACAGCATCATCGACAATCATAATTTCTTCATTTAAACTATTGCCTGATTTGTTTGGTTTCATTTCGATCCCTCCGCCCCCCTATGAGTTTTATAATGACAGGCTTTATCTGTAGATTTCTGAGTTAAATCTAATGAAAAAATCCGAATTTATATTCGGATCAGGGAATTCAAAATAATCAATGCGGCGGATAGGATTATTTCAACCGAAGATTCTCCAGTAAACCAGTGTAAATGCCGAATGCTTCTTCTATTTCGCGGACATAGATGAATTCATCGGCAGTATGTGAGCGAGCGCTGTCGCCGGGCCCTATTTTGATGGACATATAGGGCATTACTGCCTGGTCGGAAGTGGTTGGCGAACCATAACAGGTTAAACCCAGCCTGAGCCCGCGCTGTACAATCGGATGAGAAACTGGTATTCCGGACGAGTTCAACCGGAATGAACGCGGCTCTACTTCCGATTCAATCAGTTCGCTAATGATCTGACATGCTTTTTCGTTTGAATAATATTCGTTGGTACGCACGTCAACCACAAACGAACAAGTGTCGGGAACAACATTGTGTTGTGTCCCTGCATTGATCATGCTCACGGTCATTTTCACTTCGCCCAGCAAGTCCGACGATTTCTCGAATTTGTAGTTCCGTAAAATCTCAATATCACCAATTGCCTTGTAAATTGCATTAATTCCTTCGTTGCGCGCAGCATGTCCCGATTTTCCGTAAGCGGTACAATCAAGTACCATCAGCCCTTTTTCGGCAATTGCCATTTGCATCAGGGTGGGTTCCCCGACAATAGCCAGGTCGACAGGTTCTATTTCCGACAAGATGCTTTCAATCCCGTTGGTCCCTGAAATTTCTTCTTCCGATGAAGCTGCAAAAATTAAGTTGAAAGGCAGTTTTTCCTGCTCATAAAAATAAACGAACACTGACAACAGGCTCACCAGCGCCCCTCCGGCATCATTACTTCCCAAACCATATAATTTCCCGTCTTCGATGGTTGGCTGAAACGGGTCTCTTGTATATCCCCGTGCCGGTTTCACCGTGTCGATATGTGAATTTAAAAGAACAACCGGCAAACCTTCTTTCCAGAATTTATTTTTTGCCCATGTATTATTTCCTTTTTCATGAAAAGAAATACTTTTTGCATTCAAAAATTTTTGTATCACCTGAGCTGCATTTTCCTCTTCCCCGCTAAACGACTGTGTTGAAATCAATTTCTGAAGAAGTTGAATGTATTCGTTCATTTTGGTTTAAATAATGAATTGGACAAAATCCGGAAAACTTTTTAGTAACAACAAATATAAACGAAAAAATATCGATTCATACAAAGAAAAAATCCCGCCCGGAAATTACCGGGCAGGACTAGCATACACAAATTACCCTTTTAAAACTTACCCCCCTAAATTGTGTGCCTTGAATTTTTTCTTATTCTTCCATATTGTCAAACTCGGCAAAATGTATCAATTTTCCATATTTTTTTTCTGAAACGAATGCCAGAACAATTATTCCCGCAATGACAAGAATTGCCCAGTAAACTCCTGCCGGTATGGGGGGCGGATCGCCCTGTGCATACGAGTGCATGCCCGACAGGTAATAATTCACCCCGAAAAATGTCATCAATACAGAACTGAAGCCCAGCAGCGAAAATGTACTCAGAACCAAGGAGCTTTTCATACCGGGAATTTTTTTCAGATGAAGGATTACCGAATATACAAGAATAGTTACCAGCGCCCATGTTTCCTTGGGGTCCCAGCCCCAGTAACGACCCCATGATTCGTTGGCCCACACTGCCCCGATAAATGCCCCGATCGTCAGCAACATCACCCCGATGATCAGCGTCATCTCGATAATGTATGCCAGCTCGGTTATGGAGAAGGTTGTATTTTTCAAATTCTTTCCATTTCGCAAAACCATCAAAATCAAGTTGATCAGACCCAGCAGCGCACCAATGGCAAGAAACCCGTAACTGGCTGTAATTATCGCCACATGTACAATCAGCCAGTACGATTTAAGTACAGGAACCAGATTGGTAATTTCAGGGTTCATCCAGCTCATTCCGGCAACAAACAGAATGATCCCGGTTAAAACAGTTGTAACTGCGAGAGTTATGGGCGAGCGTTTTACAAAAACAAAGCCGGAAAGCAAGGTTGCCCAACCAATATAAATCATCGTTTCGTAACCGTTGCTCCACGGGGCATGGCCGGAAATGTACCACCGGATGGCCAGTCCTGCTGTATAAATCACAAACACCATACAAAGAAGGTATGTCGCGGAGAACAGGATTTTACCCAAATATAAATTCGGTTTGAAAATTTGAACGAAGTGCAAAACGAGCAATACAAACCCCAAAATCACACAGGCAAAAGCCAGATTCCGGAAAATATTTTTTTCATTATAAAAAATTTCGAGCCGTACTTTTTGTTCCGAAGGGACAATACCGGCGCCAAATTCGCGCTGATAATTCTTAATATTTTGAAGAATCTCATCAGACTTTTGCCAGTCACCCGAATCAATTGATGCAGCAACCGATTGGAAATAGGTATTGAGCGATATTTTTTCAAGTTCACTTCCAATGCTATCATAGGCCGCAGCAAATTCACCGGGAAGTAACCATGTATTTGTTGAATCGCCCGGAACCGGGTAGGCTTTCAGAAAATCGCGCTGAAATACCTGGTAACAAATATTCACCCGCTCATCGACATTGATCACTTCCTTGTCGAGCTTATTCCGGAGAGTTGGTTTCTTTTTATAGGCCGCATCAACCATTTCACTCAGCAAATATCCCTGTTCCTTGCCAACCAATTGGTTCCATGAAGCAAATTCACTGTTTATTCCAAGTAATTTCTTCAGTTCATCATTCGAAATTTTGATGATTGGCTGGTTTTTCCAATGTTCGGGATACACGTTCATCAACAGGAAAACCTGAGCGGCCGGCATATCAGAATAGCTGTTTTTCTTCGAAAGTTTCCGGAGCACTTCCGACGCCAGCGTGTTGACCGGCTCAATCCGGCCCTGTTTATCCTGAACAAGCAGCTCGCCAAACGAATACAAATGATTGTCATCAATCTTCTGTTTTACGTTGGCCAATACATTTCCCGAAGCCAGCAGAATGCCAAAAATTATAACTGTTGATTTCATTCGTAACTGTTTCAGCTTCGAACTGGCGCGAATCAAAATCCGGAAGCGGCTGTTTTTGCCGAAAAGTGTCATCACCATTCCAAAAGTCAGCAGGAAATAGCCAAGGTATGAAATAGCAGTTCCCCACCAGTCGTGGCTTACCGAAAGAATGGTACCCTTTTCATCCTCGTCATACGAAGACTGAAAAAAGCGATATCCCCGGTAATTCAGAATATTATTCATGAAAATACGGTAGGACATAGCTTCCGTGGTACCGGCTTCCATAATTTTCACTTCGCTGGCAAACGACGACGGGCTATGCGAACCCGGGTAACGTTCCAGTTGAAAATCATCAAGATGAATTGAAAAAGGCAGTTTGCGGGCAAGAGAACCATAAGAAACAGAAACGGAGACACCGTCGATAAAACATTTTGAATATTCTCCTGTTACACCTTTTTGCCCAAAAACATGAACGATTTTTTCCTCATTTCCGGAGCGGACTGACGCTGCAAAAGCATCCGGGAGATTTTTCCCGCTGTGTTCCGGAACGTAAATTAATTTCAGTTTTGCTTTCGGGTAAAAGGTTTTCAGCACAAACCGGACTTTGTTTATCTGGTAAACCGACTTTTCTTCCAGTGGATGAATTTCGTCCGGCGAAAGAATTTGCCCTTTTTCATTGCCCGTCATTGAACTGACAATAAGGGTGTCGGTGGCCGTAAAAGTCAGGGTTCCATTTTCATGGTTTACCCGGATTGCGGCGTCATTTCTTTCCGAACCAAACGAAAAACCAAGGTTTCCGATTGTCAAAAACTGTCCCTGTTCCAGGTTGAAATCCTGTCTCGAAAAATCTTCACCGAAAAAAATAAACGACAGTATCGGTTGTCCTGACTCGTCTGCCACCGCGGTTTCAATGGCATTGGGCACAAACCCGTTATTTTTGACTGATAACCGTTTCCCCGCAATTTCCAGTTCTTGCAAAAAACGATTGGTTGTGTATGGCGAAAACATTACTTTTTCAATGACCGAAACTTTCCCGGTGCCCGATTCAGCAACAACCGAAACAAAGGTTTCTTCGGAAATAATCTCATCTGACGAACTGCCTTCGCGAATGTGCATACTGCCTTCGGAACTTGTGTAACGGGTTATCCCCGCGCCAATGATCATCACAATAAACGCGAGATGAAAAAGCAGGACAGGCCACTTTTTCCGGCGAACCAGTTTGTATCTGAAAACACTGCCGGTCAGGTTTATGCAGAGAACAAAAAGAAGCAGTTCGAACCACCACGAATCATAAATCAGGATGCGTGCGGTATTTGTTCCGTAATCGTTCTCAATAAATGTTGCATAGGCAATTGCAGCGCCAAAAATTATCATCAGCAATACCGACGACAGCATTGAGAAAAAGAATGAGCTAAATTTCTTCATCAAATCAGTTTTACGTTTGCACTCAGTAATTTAAGTTTATTTTCCCACTCTGCCAAAGCTCATTCATTTTCACGCAATTCGTTGTTTATCCTCTCTTTATTCGTGCCAGCCGGTTATAATGCTTCGGTAATTTTTAAAGGGCGATTTGCCAACCGATGCAACATACACGTGAACGATCAGAAATATGGAAATCAAAAAGCCAACCGACGCATGAAGTAGCGCTGTGAGAAAAACCCCGCTGACTCCGTATACTTCAGTAATAATTAATTCGGGGAACAACAGTGCGATGCCGGATATAATCACCAGCGGAACAAAAACATACATTACTGCGATGTAGGAATATTTCTGAAGCGGGTTAAATTTTCGTTTTTCGGAAACCGGAAACGGACATTCCTCTTTTTTGAACATGCCATACGCATAGTAGCGTATTTGCAGGAAAAGCCTGTTTCGTAAACCTTTCAGTTTGATTTGATAAAACGTTCCGTTCGAACTCACCAGATTGCCAATAAAAAACAACAGGTAACTCACTGCCACCAATACGCCCGCAATATTATGAAAGCGGATTGCCAAATCGAAGCGCATCAGTTGAAAATCGGGGCTGGCATACTGCATATTGATCCCGGTAAAAATCAGGACAATAATTCCCAACGCATTCAAACCATGCCATGCCCGTAACCATTTCGGATACAAATAAATTCTTCCTTCTGTTCCCATCTGGTTTATTTTTTAATTATTCTGAAAATAATATGAACTGAAACACCCAGCAGCACAACACAGAAAATGAGGATGCTTCCCCAATTGAGCAAAGGGTTCCGGTAGGCGCCAATCACATACGATTCGTTGGAAAGGATATTCCCCATCATCCCGTTTTCGGAACGCGACTGGAGGTTCTGATATTTATACAGCGAAGCTTTCAGGCGCGAGTCGGCAGTATGGCATTCAACGCATCGTTTTACAGCGTTTTCCTTCGGCATAATATTGTGCGAGATCATCAGCGAATCAACCACCTCTGTGTGGCATTCGATGCAGCGAACATGTTCAAAATGAAGGTTTTTGTTCGGTAGCCAACTGTGCGCTTCCACCAGTTCGGGTTTTTGGCCTTCCGAGAGTAACTGGTATTTTTGCATGTTATCGTGGCACGACAAACACATTTCATTACTGTACCTGACAATGCCGGTCACACTTTCACTATTGCGCGCTGTCACCTGATAGTAGTGCTGATCGTGGCATTTAGAACAGGTGAACGCATCGCCACAGGCCTGCGCATGAACACTCTTACCAAATTCCTCCTCAATTTTTTCAAACTGATAACTGGCATACTTTTCATCACCCCCGTGGCAATCCAGACAGCCTGCCATGGGTTCCAGTTTCAATTCACCATTGTGCGGGTAGGTTCCGTAGTCCGTTGAATGGCAATCAGTGCAACTAAACGACTGATGTACCCCGGCCGACATCCTCACTGAATCGATCACAAAATAGGGGTTCATCAACCTTTTTTCGGTCCGCTCTGTCCATTCGTTGTGGATGGAATAGATATGGTTGCCGTGGCATTTCAGGCACTGGTTCTGATCCTCTGCTGTAGATGAAAAACCTGTAAAAAGCAAAAATGCCGTAACAATGTTCCGGTAATATGTGCGCATATCAGGCCCTGTTTAAGAAAACGAGGCCGTCCAAAAAGCCTAGTACCGAGTCATCCCGAACTTGCTTCGGGATCTCATCTTTCTAATGATCAGCCCCTGAAACACCCCGAAATTTCGGGGCAGGGTGACGCGAATTGCGGATTTTAGGCTTTTTGGACAGCCTCATTCTCATTATTATTTGAATTATTTTAAAGTCCGGAGGTAGTTAACAATCGCCCAACGATCTTCTTCTTCCGGAACTTTGCTTTCGAAATTAGGCATTTCATCCCGGCCAATAAATGATTGGTAATAGATTACGCCATCGCTTTGTGCCTGAAATTCTGCCGATTTTAAAGAGCGGAAACCGGTTTTCATACTTGCTGCTTTTGGTCCGTCGCCTTCGCCTAATCCGCCGTGACACGATTTGCAATGTTTGATATACAGCATTTTTCCAACTTTTTCAAGCGAGGCATCGTCTTTGTATGTGTTTTTCATCGCTTTGTACTTGGCCGGAACTTCCCACGGGCCGCCCATTTCTTTGTCTAGTTTTGTAATAAACGAAAGCATTACACTACCGGCAAAAACTATAATTAATACCAGGATTGAATTTTTGTGCGTTTTCATAATCGTCTGTTTTGTGTTTTTAAAAACTCCATAATCGTGTGATTGTAAAACCAATCGCGAAACTATCTTTTGTAATTTTATTCAGGTTGTTCATCATTATTTCCTGTGGGATGATGCCATCCGAATTTCCCATATAAATCTGGAAAGCGTGTGTGCTGGTAGAAATCTCGTACCCAAACGAAAGGTTTGGTTCGGGATGGTTGTACCATTCCACCTGTTCGGAAATCGATTTGATTTTCAATGGTGCGTCGTAATTGAAAACGACTGATCCCTGTGGCGAAACTTTGATCCGACCATTCAGGTGCAGACCAATTTTATCGTGGTCCATTCCCATTGCAACTGAATTAAAATGAGTAAAGCTGACCGCTGTCTGCATGGTAAAACGATCACAGAATTTCCGGCCGACAATCAGTTGCGAAAAATACGAAATCCGGTCAGAGAACTTATAATCGTAGCTTGCATCGGTTTGAAAGGCACGTTGTACTTTTCCGCTTTCAAAAGCGCTGAGCGGCCTGCCGTCGATTGCAAAGTTTCCGTACAAAGTAACGGCAACCGGTATCGTGTTTTTACGGGTTTGTTCCAGTATTGTCCATTTTGCATTAAAATCGTTGTACTTGTTTTTCTTGGCAATTCCCCATCCAATCTGCATATTTTTTGCCACCACATAATTCAGTCCGATACGGATATTGGCGCCGGGAGCGTAAATGCCCCACAAATCGCTTTTTCCATTGCCAATCGATCCGAATTTATGCTGAATCACATATTCAAGTGTTTTTGCGGTAGGAATAAACGAAGTTTGGTTATCAATCAAATAACCACTTTCAAACGGCGATCTCACCGGTTTATCTTTTTCCTCCGGAGTTTGTTCTTCGGTTTCCTGGGCAAACAAATTACCAAATACAAAAACCAAAAGGAAGATTATCGTTGTATATTTTCTCATCGTTTCGTCTCTTTGATTTTTATTTAATTGTTCTTTGCCCCCTGCGTGATCCAGCTTAACACAATCACGGCCTCGGTTGCCGTATATTTCTTATGCGAGTGTTCGCTGGTTGAAGGCGCAGCCACTGAGTAAATTTTACTTCCAGAAGGGTTGGCAATATTTATGTATTTGGCATTGTTAATCACGTTGTAGGCATTGGCTGCCGTCAGATCAGGAGATGTTCCGCCGGTTTTGTGACAAGCAGTACAATTATTTCCGGTTGTGAAAATAGGCAATACCTTTTGCGAAAAACTAACTTCAGACGCATTCGGATCCACCGGAGGCGCTTCTTCGGGTATGATGAAATCGTATTTGCAGGCTCCAAATGCCAGCATTAAAACTGCAACCGTGAATACTATTTTAATTTTTTTCATGTCTTGAAATTTTCCAGGTTCAGTACAAAAAAGACTTCCGATACAGAAAATCTTTCTTCACGGTTCCAAATATTATTTCATTGCAGCAATCGAATTCTGCAAAATTTTCTTGATATAAACCGGGTTGTGAACACCCATGCTCCGGTCTTCTTCAATCAGGTTATAATTGTATGCAGCACCTGCGACATTGATAGGGAAAGTTCCGACTTTCCGGCTTCCGGTTGTTGTAATAACGCCTTTTGCAACAAGCAAGCCTTTCAATTCTGTCATCAATGCGGCAACTTCAGTCTGAACGCCTTTTACATCAAGCGACGTTGCACTTGAATGGCAGGCGGTACATCCGGCAACACTGACTTTAAATGTATGACCTCCGTGCTGGTCTTTGTATTGGTGCATGTGACAGGTTGTGCAATCGGCATTTTTACGATGTGCATGTGTGCCTCTTCCCGGGTAACCGGTTCCCACTTCATATCCTCCAATTCCATCGAGCAGCGTGGATTGTGGCCCGTGATGCGCCCCGTAACGTGAGCTGGAAATATAGAAATTACCGTTTGCATCTGCTTTGGGCGCTCCTTCGCGGGGCTGGTGGCAATTAACACATAAATTTGTGGATGAGCCAAAATCGATACTCCGTTCGTCCATAATCAGGTTGACCGGTTTGGTAGCGCGTAAAGCATAATCCTGGCCATCGGCAGTAAAATCGAAACTGACATGTTTGCTGTGACAGGTTTCGCACCCGATACGGGTAGGTGCAGCCAATGCCTGAGCAATCGAATCTCTTCCGGTAAACATTACTTCCACAAAACCTTCGTGGGTATGACAAATTGCACAATCTTTCCTGGATTCCCCGGCTCCTGCATAGATGTATGTGGGTGATCCTGCATGTGGACTCAACCCGTGAACCGACATTTCATACTGGGCGGTTATGGCTTCTTTTTTTGCTGTTGTGTGGCAATTTAGACAAGTAACATTCCCATCAGCACCATCTTTCCCGTCAATACCATCCGTTCCGTCTTCCCCTGCGGGTCCCATTGGTCCTTCTTTTACACATGACGATGCCATTCCTGCAAGCAGAAATGCAAGTGCAAAAAATCTGGCTATCTTGCTAGTATTCATAAAATTAGGATTTAAAATTGTTTTATTTCAAGAATAAACTTTTAGTCATTATGTTTATTCCCAAAAATAAAAATCAGAAACCATTCCTAATTTTTCGAAGAGGTGATACTTGTATTGAAAAAAATTGATATATGTCAATTATCCGTTCTTGCTGATCCTGGTCAGATCTTCTTCATTCAGAATCTCAATTGTACGGTTTTCGTGTCGCACAATTTTTGATTCCTCAAGTTCCTTAAAACCACGGATAAAACTTTCTTTGGTCATGGCCGACATGTTGGCAAGATCGCTTTTACTGAGTTGAACAGTAAACGGGTTGGCCTGATAAATTTCATTTTTCAGGTACAGTAAAGTATCTGCAATACGGCCCGGCATGTATTTATTCGTTAAATTAACCAGCCGGTTCAGCATATCGATATTCCACTTGTTATTATACCGCAAAAGTTCATACGAAAACTTACAATTGTTGATCAAAAGATTATGCAGGCGTTCTGAATCAACAAAGCAACATTCCACTTTGCTGATCGCCGTAATGGTAAACTGGCGAACGTCATCGTTGATTACCCCCCCTGCCGTAAGCAAACTATGTTTATTAATCAATTTAAGAATCAGGCTTTTGTCCTTCGGCCCTTCAGAGACGACTTTTGCAAGCCCGTTTCGGACACATACAAAATGGGTCGTTGTTGTGTTTTGTTTGATAATTGTCTCCCCCGGATTGAACGTAACTTCCCGTTTATGGCTCATCAAATATTCAAGTTCTTTATCTGAAAGGCTATTGAAAACATACGAATTTGCATCTGTCATACATTTGTGACAACAAACATCCGTACAATGATCACAACGCTCCGTCCTGTTAACTTTAATCATCTCTCTACCTTTTAGTAATCATTTTCAAGGTGCGAATAAAAGAAAAAAATCACACCTGATATGTAACAATAGTTACACACTACAAGTTTACTCCAAACGCAAAATATTTATAAATTACTTAATTTCAATAGCTTAATATGCTATTTCCCGGAATGAGAGTCAGATTTTTTTATACGATATTTTTAATAACAACCTGCTTTTGACAGATATTTTTAGAAATGGTTCCGTTTATCGCCATGCAAACGGGTTCCTTTTGCCATTATTATTTGGTCAGGATTGGTGATCAGAACCTGTTTTACGCCCTTCGATATAGCCAGAAAACTGTTGTCCAGTTTTGGTATCATCCCTTCACTGATCTGTCCTGTTTGCTGAAGTTCCTTAAATTGTGTGTAGTTAAGTTCTGGAATAACCGAATTATCATCGTCGGGATTTAAAAGCACTCCTTTTTTCTCGAAGCAGTAATACAGGTTTACGTCAAAAAAGTTGGCTAGTTCAATGGCAAGTTCTGAAGCAATTGTATCGGCATTGGTATTCAGCAAGTTTCCTTTTCCGTCGTGGGTCAGCGGGGCTATAACCGGTACCACCCCGGAATCAATCAATACCCTCAGTTCTGAAGTATTTACGCGGACGACATCGCCTACAAAGCCGTAATCAATATCTTTTACCGGCCGTTTGACAGCTTCAATGATATTCAGGTCGGCGCCGGTTAAACCGATGGCATTAATGTCTTTTGACTGAAGTGCAGCAACAATCCGTTTATTCACCAAACCGCCATAAACCATGGTCACCACTTCGAGCATTGCCTCATCGGTAATTCTCCGTCCATCAACCATTTTGGTCTCTATGCCCAGTTTTTCTGCAATTGCTGTAGCCGAACGGCCGCCACCGTGAACCAATATTTTATTGCCGCCAATCTTCGAAAAATTATTTAATAACTTTTCAAGGCTGTCTTTTTCTTCAACGACTTTTCCGCCAACTTTTACAATACTTAAACGCTCCATAACTTGATACTGAATATTTGACACAAAATAGCCTCCCGGCCTTCAAAATGTATTTCTGAAAACGAATTTACCATTTAATATTCGATAATTGATACCGGATACCCTGTCCCTGAAAATTTTTTACTTTTTATTTGGGATGTCAGATACTTGATTTTCAATTTTGATCCTTGATCCAGCATCCCGAAACTGTAACTATTTCAATCCGTCCAAAATCATTTTTAAAACAGTTTGAGCAGAATACAGACGGTTTTCAGCTTCGTCAATTACAATTGAATTTGGTCCGTCGATTACCTCGTCGGTAACAATCATGTTCCGGCGGACCGGTAAACAGTGCATGAATTTGGCATCGTTTGTAACCGCCATTTGCCGGTTTGAAACCGTCCAGTTGCGATCTTTCGACAGAATTTTACCATAGTCGGTATACGAAGCCCAGTTTTTTGCATAAATAAAATCAGCTCCGTCAAAGGCTTTCATCTGGTTATATTCCGGTTTCAGGTCGCCCATAAATTCGGGAGCCAGTTCGTACCCTTCGGGATGGGTAACTACCACTTCATAATCGGTTGCACGCATCCATTCAACAAACGAATTGGGTACAGCCTGCGGGAGTGCCCGGGGGTGCGGGGCCCAGCTAAGCACCACTTTGGGACGTTCTTTTGTCTTGTATTCCTCAATGGTCATGTGGTCGGCAAACGATTGAAGCGGATGGCGCGTGGCAGCTTCCATGCTCACCACAGGAACACCTGCATAATCGATAAACTGCTGTAATATTTTCTCTTCGTAATCGTCGGCTTTGTTTTCGTAGCGGGCGAACGAACGTACCCCGATAATATCGCAATATCTCCCGATCACCGGCACTGCCTCGCGGATATGCTCCGGTTTGTCGCCGTCCATGATCACACCAAGTTCGGTTTCCAGCTTCCATCCGCCTTCGTTGATATCGAAAACAATTACATTCATTCCCAAATTCAAACCAGCTTTCTGGGTGCTCAAACGGGTACGCAGGCTCGAATTGAAAAACACAAGCAGAAGGGTTTTATTTTTCCCCAGTGACTGGTATTTGTACGGGTCGTTTTTAATTTCGAATGCCAGTTTTAAAGCTTCATCCAAGTTGCCAATATCGTTTACTGAAGTGAAATGTCTCATTTTATAATGGTGTTAGCTGATTCTATTGTTTTGCTTTTTTATTTTGGCCTGATGTTCCCGTCGCCATCGACCAGCCATTTATAGCTGGTAAGTTCTTCGAGCGCCATGGGGCCACGGGCATGTAATTTCTGGGTCGAAATTCCAATTTCGGCACCAAGCCCAAATTGGGCCCCGTCGGTAAACGCAGTCGACACATTGCAATACACCGCAGCGGCATCCACCATCACCCGGAAAAGCTCTTTGCTTTTTTCATCTTCAGTGATAATTGACTCGCTGTGTTTCGAGCTGTAACGGGCAATATGACCGAGCGCTTCATCAAACGAAGCAACGGTTTTTACAGCCATTTTATAATCCAAAAATTCTGTCCCGAATGAAGCTTCCGTTGCCCTTTCAAGCAAATTATCCGGATATTTACCCTTCAGAACAGGATATGCTTTTTCATCGGCATAGATGATCACATTGCTTTCCTGCAATTTGGTACACAGTACCGGAAGGTCGGCCAGACGGCCTTCATGAACAATCAGGCAGTCGAGTGCATTGCAGATGCTCACCCTGCGGGTTTTGGCATTGTTGATGATCGCCTGTCCTTTTTGTACATCGCCGAACTCATCGAAATAGGTATGGCAAATGCCGGCGCCTGTTTCAATAACCGGAATGGTCGCATTCTCGCGCACAAAATTGATCAGGTTTTGCGAACCACGTGGAATGATCAGGTCGATGTAACCACGGGCATTTAGTATTTGAGCAGTTGCTTCGCGGTCGGCGGGCAACAGGGCCAGTACATTTTTATCAATTCCATGTTTTTCAAGTACCGAATGAATAACCTGCAATATGGCCGTATTCGAATCGATGGCGTCGCTGCCCCCCTTTAAAACACAGGCATTTCCCGATTTCAGGCACAACGAGAAAACATCGAAAGTAACATTGGGCCG
Source organism: Prolixibacteraceae bacterium (assembly GCA_003506435.1). Taxonomy (GTDB): domain Bacteria; phylum Bacteroidota; class Bacteroidia; order Bacteroidales; family Prolixibacteraceae; genus GWE2-42-39. The sequence continues at coordinate 418,174 of DOAQ01000036.1, read as the reverse complement.
GGCTTCATAAATGATCCCGATCACCCCGAACGGCACCGATACTTTTCTTATCTTCAGCCCATTGGGCCTTTCCGTTTGACTCAGTACGCGCCCCAGCGGAGACGGAAGTCCGGCTACATTGCGAATATCGGCAGCAATCCCTTCAATTCGCTCTTTGGTAAGTTTTAATCGGTCGTATTTCGGATCGTTTATATCCATGCGAGCCAAATCTTTCAGGTTTTCCTGAAGGATGAATCCGGTACTTTCGACCGCTGCCACTGCAAGGTCTGTCAGAATTTGGTTGATCTTTTCAACCGGCACAAGATTTAATTTCCGACTGGCTTGTAATACCAGTTCAAGTTGTTGATCTATCTTCATCTCATTTTTCTTAATAAATCCCCCTCCCAAGGGGGTTGGGAGAGGGAAATAACTCAGTAACTTATGCCAGAAGAGGCTTTAAAAGGGTCTGTGAAAAGGGTTTGTATCTAGAATTACTGAGCTTGTATTGTTTGTTTAATCAATTAAGTATAAATAATCATAATGAACGAGCGCCTGCTGGTTTTTACTGCCCAACACTTTCGTGGCCTTTTCTGAACTGTATTGCGATTTTCCGATACCGATCAGTTCGTTGTTTTCATTTTTTATCCGGACAATATCGCCTTTTTTGAAACTACCGGTAATTTCCACAACGCCGATCAAAAGCAGACTGGTTGCTTTGTCAGACAATAAAGCTTTCGTCGCCCCTTCGTTGATTTTCACTTCTCCTTTGGCAAAACTTTCAGAGTACGCAATCCATTTTTTTACATCCGATGCCTTTTTGCTCTTGGGCACAAACCGCGTATTAACTACCGTTTTTGAAGTATCCATCAAATCGAGCAACACGTTTTTCTTCATGCCATTGGCGATATGAACCGTAATACCTTCTTTTGCAACTTTACTGGCAATGTTGTACTTCGTCATCATCCCGCCCCGGCCAAAATTCGATTTTTGGGTTGAAATAATGCTCGATTCCAACCGGGTACCTACCGGGATTTCTGCAATTACTTTCGACTCGGGCAAATCGGGCGAACCGTTGTAAATTCCGTCAATATTGCTCAGGATGATCAATGCTTCCGAATTAACCAGCGAAGCAATCAATCCCGAAAGTTCATCGTTATCGGTAAACATCAGTTCGGTAACCGAAATGGTATCGTTCTCGTTCACAATTGGGATTACACCGTTCTCGTTCAAGGTTGAAATGCAGTTTTTCATGTTCAGATAATGCACCCGGCTACTGAAATTTTCCTTGGTCGTGAGTACCTGGGCACAGGTTATAGTGTATTTCTGAAAATAACCTGCATAATGGTTGATTAGTTTGACTTGTCCAACCGCCGACCACAACTGCCTCGATGAAACGGTATCGAGCTTTTTGTGTGGTTCAATCAGGCTTCTGCCGGCAGCCACTGCCCCCGATGATACCAATACCACCTCGACACCTGCCTTGTGCAGCCTTGCAATCTGATCGACCAGATGAGCCATGTTTTCGTCGTTCAATGTTCCGTCAGACTTGGTTAGAACGTTACTACCGACTTTTACGGTAATCTTTTTGTATCTGTAATTATTCACAAAATACTTGCTATTACTTTTCAATTTTATTGTAAGAGGCCAGCAATCCCTGAATTACGGAAGAGCTGAATCCCTTGTGTTCCATCTCATTCAACCCGGTGATGGTAATCCCGCGTGGCGTGGTTACCTTGTCAATTTCCCGCTCGGGGTGATGGCCGGTGTTCATAATAAGCTGAACGGCGCCTTTCACAGTCTGAGCGGTGATAAACTGGGCCATTTCGGCACCAAATCCCATCTCCACGCCACCCTGCATTGCCGCACGCACATAACGCAGCGCGAAAGCAGTTCCGCAGGATGCCAGAACAGTTGAAGCCGACATGAGTTCTTCGTTGATGATCACAGCCTGTCCAAGATGATCAAACATTTCTTTGACCACTTGAAGACTTTCTTCAGCCGCTTTATTGGCCGAAATACAGGTCATCGATTCCTGTATGGAAATAGCCGTGTTCGGCATCACCCGGAATATTTTTGCATCTTTTCCAATTAGTCCTTCCAGCTCGGCAATTGTTACTCCGGCAGCTATCGAAACAATTATTTCATTCCCTTTGAAAACCGGTTTTATTTCGGCTACAACATTTTTTACATGATACGGTTTAACTGCCAGCAGAATGAGTTCAGCCGAGCGGGCAGCATCAACATTCGCTTGGAAAGTATGAACTCCCATTGATACAAACTCTTCGAGAATATTTTTGCGCGGATCGGAAATGGCAATTGACGAAGCATTGATATAACCCGACTTCAGTAAGCCGTTTAAAATAGCGCCGCCCATGTTTCCTGCACCGATAATGGCAATTTTTTCAATCTTCATAGTCTTCGTTTTAGTTTGTTTGAACAAGGTTGGAACTCAAAACCTGCTCGAACTTTTCCATGAAATAGACTGCCTGTTCCATCGACAACGTAAGCGACGGAAGCAAACGGATGATATTTGTTCCGGAAACACCGGTAAATATTTTGTGTTCAAAAAGCAACTGTTGCCTGATTTCCTTGATCGGAAAATCAAATTCAATACCGATCATCAGCCCTTTGCCCCTGACTTCTTTTATCTGCTCGTTTTCATTTAATCTTGAAATCAGGAACTGACCTACTTTAGCCGCGTTTTCAACCAGATTTTCATTTTTCATGATATCGAGTACAGCAATACTTGCAGCACATGCCAGATAATTTCCGCCAAACGTGGTTCCCAGCATTCCGTACCACGGTTTAATGGAAGGAGCGATCATCACGCCTCCAACAGGGAACCCATTGCCCATACCTTTTGCTGTGGTAATGACATCTGGAGTTATACCGGAATACTGATGCGCGAAAAATTTACCGCTGCGCCCGTATCCCGATTGAATTTCATCAAGGATCAGCAGGGTGCCGTGTGTTTTACAGAGCGCTGCCACCTGGTTAAGGAAGATCGATGAAGGAACATGAATTCCTCCAATTCCCTGGATGCCTTCGATAATCACAGCCGCAATTTCTTTAGTCGACAAGGCTTTTTGCAATTCGTCCAGGTTCTCATAAGGTAAAATCACTGCATTTTCGGTTTGATTGACCGGGGCAACAATTTTCGGATTGTCGGTTACTGCCACCGCAGCCGAAGTACGACCGTGAAAACAGTTTTTAAAGCTGACAATTTTTTTACGCCCGGTAACAAACGAAGCCAGTTTTATTGCATTCTCGTTGGCTTCGGCCCCCGAATTGCAAAGAAATAACTGGTAATCATCGTACCCCGACATTTTACCCAGCTTTTCAGCCAGTTCTTTCTGTTGCGGGATGATCACCGAATTGGAATAAAAGCCAATCGATTCGAGCTGCTGCTCAATTTTTTCAATATAATGCGGATGCGAGTGTCCTACCGAAATGACCGCGTGTCCCCCGTACAAATCGAGATATTTATTTCCCTTGTCGTCCCACACGTAACAGCCTTCAGCTTTTACAGGAGTTATATTAAAAAGCGGATATACATCAAATAGTTCCATACTCAAAATGATACAGGTTTCAATTTTAATCCTTCGGTTTCATCGATGCCAAACATCAGGTTCATATTCTGAACTGCCTGACCGGAAGCCCCTTTCAGTAAATTATCAGTAACGCTCAATATCATCAGTTTATCGCCGTGTTTTTCCAGATACAGAAATGCCTTATTTGTGTTTACCACCTGTTTCACATCCGGATTTTCGTCAGTTACAAAAACGAACGGATGGGCATTGTAATATTTCTGATACAAAACAATCGCTTTCTCAAGCGTTCCGTGATATTCGGTATAAGCCGACACAAAAATACCGCGTGTATGGTTCCCGCGTACCGGAATAAAATTCAGCGCGTGCTGAAACCCCGGTTGCAACTGTTTCAGGCTTTGGATGATCTCTCCCAGATGCTGGTGCTCAAAAGCCTTGTAAACCGATATATTGCCATTTCTCCAACTGAAATGCGAGGTCTCTGTAGGCGCCTGACCTGCCCCGGTTGACCCGGTGATGGCATGCACATGCACTTCGTTTTTCAGCAATCCGGCTTTGGCCAAAGGCAACAAAGCCAATTGAATGCCTGTTGCAAAACACCCCGGATTGGCAATTTTATTTGCGATACAAATAGCATCCCTGTTTAACTCGGGCAGACCGTAAACAAAGGCATTCTCTTCTGTTTTTATCCTGAAATCGTGGCTCAGATCAATAATCCGTACCTTTTCAGGAATATTATTTTTCGCTACAAACTCCTTCGATTTTCCGTGCCCCATACAGAGGAACAACACATCCACCGAGTTGAAATCAGCGTCTTCTGTAAAAACCAAATCCGTATCGCCCAGCAAGTCTTTGTGTACCGCGTAAACCGGGTTCCCCTTGTTACTGCTACTCTGTACAAAGACAATCTCCGCTTTCGGATGATTCAGCAAAATCCGGATCAGCTCACCGGCCGTATAACCGGCGCCTCCTATTATCCCAACCTTAATCTTCATCCGGATTACTATTTTTTATTTACTGAATTGTAAATTTTTAACGAGTTGCCCAGAATTTTTGTAAACCCTTTCACATCGTCGGCTGTCCATGCGTTGTTTTCCTCGCCGTACCGGCCAAATTCAGCTTTCATCAGGTCGTGTTCCGACTCAATTCCAACCAATATATATTGGTATGGTCTCAGTTTTACAATTACTTTACCGGTTACAGTTTCCTGCGAACTTTCGAGAAATTTTTCAATATCGCGCAGCACCGGTTCAAAGTACAACGCTTCGTGCAGGAACATTCCGTACCAGTTGCCCAATTGTTCCTTCCAATACTGCTGCCACTTGGTAAGTGTATGTTTTTCGAGCATCTGGTGCGCTTTGATGATGATCATGGACGCAGCAGCTTCAAACCCCACGCGTCCTTTGATACCGATAATCGTATCGCCGATGTGCATATCGCGCCCAATGGCATACGGAGATGCCAGCTTTTCCAGAGCCTGAATTGCTTCTACGGGGTTCCTGTATTTTTCACCATCCACCGCTTTCAGTTCTCCCTTCACAAAATCAAGGGCAATTTCTTTTTCTTCCGTGGCTGTCATTTGCGAAGGATACGCTTCCTCTGGCAATGTTTTTTCCGAAGTGAGTGTTTCCTTTCCCCCGATGCTGGTACCCCAAAGTCCTTTATTGATGGAGTATTCCATTTTTTTCCAGTCGGCAACCACGCCATGTTCCTTCAGGTAATCAATTTCTTCCTGACGGCTTAGTTTCAGGTCACGGGTGGGGGTCAGTATTCCAATTTCAGGAGCAAGTACGTTAAAAGTAAGGTCGAAACGCACCTGGTCGTTCCCCGCTCCGGTACTTCCGTGAGCAACGTATTTTGCGCCAATTTTCTTTGCATATTCAATAATGGCAATCGCCTGAAATACGCGCTCCGAACTTACCGAGATCGGGTACGTATTGTTTCGCAGCACGTTTCCGTATACCATGTAGCGGATGCACTTCTCGTAATAATTATCGGTGACATCGATAGCAACATGCTTTTTTGCTCCCAGTTTATACGCTTTTTCCTCAATAACTTCCAAATCCTGTTTACTGAACCCTCCGGTATTGGCAACTGCCGTGTAAACTTCCAGATTTTTTTCAACTGAAAGGTACATCGCACAATACGAGGTATCCAATCCTCCGCTAAACGCTAAAACTACCTTCTCCTTCATTCTGTTATATACTTTTAAAAAGCGATGACACCGAACCAGACTTTTGAAAACTTACAACTTTACTAACCTTATAAAATTTATTCTATCCTAATCCGAACTCAACTGTTCATCAATCAATTAAGCCAGACCTCATTTTTTGGAAATTTATCCTGAAATGATGCTGGCCGGTGCCATCACTTTATATTTTACTCAATATTGTCATTAGAACATTAAACTTCGATTCCTTCACCTGATTGTTCCCGTTTTTGGGTTTTAGTTTCTGGATCACATCCAGCAAACTGTTCCGTTTGGGTTTAACAATCTGGCTTTCTTCCGGCGCAGGATTTCCGTTAACCGGCTTCTTTGCCTCCCACTTTGGATCGAACAACATACCGGTACAAAGGCATTTCGAGCGGTTGGTGCGTTGCAAAATATCGTAATTCACGCAACTCTGGCAACCTTTCCAGAAATCTTCGTCATCCGTTAGTTCAGAGAATGTAACCGGACGGTATCCCAACTCGTGGTTGATTTTCATTACAGCCAAACCAGTAGTCAGCCCGAATATTTTGGCATCCGGAAATTTCATCCGCGAGAGGTTGAAAATTTTCCGTTTAATTTCGGTAGCCAAACCGATACTCCGGTAGGCTTTTGCAACGATCAATCCCGAATTGGCTACAAAACGGTTGTGCCCCCAGCTTTCGAGGTAACAAAAACCTGCAAACTGGTCGCCGTCAAGGGCAATTACTGCTTTACCTTCCAACATCTTGTTGGCAATATAATCGTATGTACGGCGCGCAATACCGGTTCCCCGTTCTTTCGATGCAGCATCAATTTCATCATTCACCTGATCAACATATTTCAGGTGCACGACTGTAGCCGTGACTACTTGTATATCCTTTAAACTCTTTTCTGTCATAACTAAATTCTACTTAATCTTACCCGCTAATTTTGGCATAATTAAAATGAGACTGTTAATTAAATCTGCCCGTTTAATACCTTCCTTTATAATCAACAAAACCGTATCGTCGCCGGCAATGGTGCCTATTATTTCATACGGAGCTGCTGTATCAATCAGGGCAGCGATACTACTGGCATAACCCGGCCGGGTATTTATTACAGCCAGGTTTCCTGAAAATTGCAAATTACGGAGACCATCCGTCAGATAATTTATTCCTGCCTCAGTTTCCTCCTTCACAATATTACCAGCTTCAGGAATTACGTAAATGTATCCCGCTGCGGGATCATACGCCTTTGCTACTTTCAATGTCTTTAAATCTCTCGATAATGTTGCCTGTGTTATTTCAATCCCTTTATTCCTCAATAGACGCACCAAATCATCCTGACTGCTTACTTTTTCAGTAAGTATAGCCTTTCTGATTGCGATTTGACGTTCGATGCGACTTTTCATGTGCTTATTTTTTCAAAAGTGTTTTGTGTAATTTTCGTATCATCGCTTGAATTTCAATCTTAAAACCAACGCATGGCCACGAAACCTCGGGGCGCATGAAAGAATAATCATTCCGATTGGTGTTTCTGCGAATCATGCTCATTTCATTAATTTGAATATTTATTCATTTTTTGTGCAAATTTATTCATTTAGTATTTATATCAAAGATTTTTTTCGGGAATAATTATTATTTTTGCGACGGATTTAACAATCAGTAGTTATTTAAATTTTGAAATCCGTTGAGAATTGAGATTATTTAGCCCTATACCGAAGAAAGTTAGTTTGAAAATAACAACCATGCGTTTGCCCTACAACCGTAGCCAAACGCATTTTTTTTTTAAATTTCGATCATAAAATGGCACAATTGAAGAAAGTTAGATTGGTTCTGGAAGACGGGACAGTTTTTGAGGGAAAATCGTTTGGATACGAAAAATCAGTGGCCGGAGAAGTCGTTTTTTATACGGCGATGACAGGTTATCCTGAAAGTTTAACAGATCCTTCATATACAGGACAGATACTGGTTCCAACCTACCCGCTCATAGGCAATTACGGGGTACCTTCAGACGCACAGAAAGACGGAATCAACGAATTTTACGAGTCTCATAAAATCCATGCTTCGGGTCTTATTGTCTCCGATTATTCATTCGAATACAGCCACTGGAATGCTGCAAAAAGTTTGGCCGACTGGTTGAAAGAATACCAGGTTCCGGGTTTGTTCGACATCGACACAAGAGCCTTAACGAAAATTTTACGTGAGAAAGGTTCGATGCTAGGCAAGATTGAATTAGAAGACCAGCCCATCGATTTTTATGATCCGAACAAGGAAAACCTGGTAGCAATTGCCAGCGCAAAAGAAAAATCAGTATACGGAACCGGCGAACACAAAGTGGTGCTGGTTGACTGCGGGGTAAAAAACAACATCATCCGCTGCTTACTGAAACGCAATGCCACCGTGATCCGCGTTCCGTGGGATTACGATTACAGCAACGAGAAGTTCGACGGTGTGTTTATTTCGAATGGCCCCGGCGACCCGGCTCTGTGCGACGCCACCGTGGAACAGATAAAGAAAACCATCGATAAAAATATACCCATCATGGGAATTTGCCTGGGCAACCAACTACTGGCCCGTGCGGCAGGCGCCGAAACCTACAAATTGAAATACGGGCACCGGAGCCATAACCAGCCGGTTTTGCTGACCGGGACCAACCGCTGTTTCATCACTTCACAAAACCACGGATTTGCGGTTGCACCTGATACGTTACCGGACGACTGGGAGCCGTTATTCGTCAACGTGAACGACAATACCAACGAAGGAATCCGTCACAAAACAAAACCGTTCTTCTCCACTCAGTTCCATCCCGAAGCATCGAGCGGGCCGGTGGATACCGAATTTTTGTTTGACGACTTTATTCAGAACATTGTAAAAAATAAAAAGAAATAATAGAACATGGCTATTAATAAACAAATAAGAAAAGCTATTGTACTTGGATCGGGAGCATTGAAGATCGGGGAAGCGGGTGAATTCGACTATTCGGGTTCCCAGGCGCTAAAAGCACTGAAAGAAGAAGGCGTTGAAACGATCCTTATTAACCCGAATATTGCCACCATTCAGACTTCGGAAAATATTGCCGATAAAATTTATTTCCTTCCGGTGACCGCTTATTTTGTCGAGGAAGTCATAAAAAAAGAAAAACCGGATGGGATTTTACTTGCCTTTGGCGGCCAGACTGCATTGAACTGCGGAGTGGAATTGTTCAGAAAAGGAATCCTGGAAAAATACAATGTACAGGTGGTAGGTACCCCGGTACAGTCGATTATTGATACCGAAGACCGTGATATTTTCGCAAAAAAACTGGGCGAAATAAACGTTCTGACCCCAAAAAGCATTGCCTGTGAAAATATGGCTGAAGCAAAGGCTGCGGTCGATATTGTCGGTTACCCGATTATCATCCGTGCTGCCTACACGCTCGGAGGACTGGGAAGCGGTTTCTGCAACAACGATGAAGAACTGAAATCGCTGGCATCGAAAGCTTTTTCCTACTCACCACAAATTTTGGTCGAAGAATCGATCAAAGGGTGGAAAGAAGTAGAATACGAAGTGGTGCGCGACCAGTTCGACAACTGTATCACGGTATGTAACATGGAAAACTTCGACCCGCTGGGCATCCACACCGGCGAAAGTATTGTGGTTGCACCTTCGCAAACGCTCAGCAATTCAGAATATCACAAACTGCGCGAAATATCAATCCGCATCATCCGCCACATTGGCGTGATCGGCGAATGCAACGTGCAGTTTGCCCTTGACCCGCATTCTGAAGACTACCGTGTGATTGAAGTGAATGCCCGGTTGTCGCGCTCCTCTGCGCTGGCATCGAAAGCAACCGGTTATCCGCTGGCTTTCGTGGCTGCCAAACTCGGACTGGGCTACGGACTTCATGAACTGAAAAACTCGGTTACCAAAGTAACCACTGCAGCCTTCGAACCGGCTCTCGATTATATCGTCTGCAAAATTCCTCGCTGGGACCTGACCAAATTTGTGGGGGTATCGAAAAACCTGGGAAGCTCGATGAAAAGTGTTGGCGAAATCATGTCCATCGGCCGTACATTTGAAGAAGCCATTCAGAAAGGTATCCGCATGGTGGGAATCGGGATGCACGGTTTTGTGGGAAACAAAGGGGAAATCACTTTTCAGCAGATCGACGAGGAACTGGTGAACCCGACAGACCGCCGTATTTTCGCCATTGCCGAAGCATTCAACAAAGAATATTCGATTGATGCCATTCACAAGAAAACAAAAATCGACAAATGGTTTTTACAGAAGCTGAAAAACATTCATAATATCAAGCTCGAACTGGAGCAAATTCACAGCCTCGAAAAGCTGGATGACGAGTTATTGCTGAAATCGAAAAAAGCAGGTTTTTCCGATTTTCAATTGGCGCGGATCATGTTGCATTCACTCAATGAAGATATTAGCGGTGATTCATTAAAAATCCGCGAGCACCGTAAGGCACGCAATATCAAACCATCGGTAAAACAGATCGACACCCTGGCCGGCGAGTATCCCGCACAAACCAATTACCTGTACCTCACATACGGCGGCATAGAACACGATATCGAATTTTTACATGACAATAAATCAGTCATTGTACTTGGTTCGGGCGCTTACCGCATTGGTAGTTCTGTCGAATTTGACTGGTGTAGCGTAAACGCCATCGACACCATACACAAAGAAGGTTACCGCTCCATCATGATTAATTATAACCCGGAAACAGTGAGTACCGATTACGACAGTTGCGACCGCCTGTACTTCGACGAGCTGTCGTTCGAACGGGTGATGGACATCATTGACCTGGAAGCGCCCAAAGGGGTGGTACTGTCGATGGGTGGCCAGATACCGAACAACCTGGCCATGAAACTGCACCGGCAGAATGTGCCGATCCTCGGTACTTCGGCTATCAAAATTGACAATGCCGAAGACCGCAAAAAATTCAGCTCACTTCTCGATGTATTGAAGGTTGACCAGCCCCGTTGGTCGGAATTAACCAGTATCGAAGACATCTATAAATTTGTAGATGAAGTGGGCTTCCCGGTGCTGATCCGTCCCTCGTACGTACTTTCGGGCGCGGCAATGAACGTGGTTTCGAACAGGGACCAGTTGGAACATTTCCTGCAACTGGCGGCCAATGTGTCGAAAGAACACCCGGTGGTGGTTTCCGAATTCATTGAACAAGCCAAAGAAATTGAAATTGACGCGGTGGCCGACAAAGGTGAGATGGTAGCTTACGCCATTTCCGAGCATGTTGAGTTTGCCGGGGTCCATTCGGGCGATGCAACCATTGTATTCCCGCCGCAGAAATTGTATGTTGAAACCATCCGAAGAATAAAAAAAATATCGCGGGAAATTGCCAAAGCGCTCGAAATATCAGGCCCTTTCAATATGCAGTTCCTCGCCAAAGACAACGATATTAAGGTGATTGAATGCAACCTGCGCGCCTCGCGAAGTTTTCCATTCGTATCGAAAGTAATGAAGATCAACCTGATTGAAATTGCTACCCAGGTGATGCTGGGCGTTCCGTATGTCAAGCCCGACAAATCGCTGTTCGAGCTTGATTATGTAGGGGTAAAAGCGCCGCAGTTTTCGTTTGCCCGTCTGCTGAATGCCGACCCGGTACTGGGTGTCGATATGTCGTCGACCGGCGAGGTAGGCTGCATCGGCGAAACCTATTACGAGGCCATCCTGAAATCGATGCTTTCGGTGGGTTACCGTATTCCCGAAAAGAATATACTGATCTCTTCAGGCCCGGCACGTTCCAAACTCGAATTGCTGCAAAGCGCCAAAATACTGGCAGAACGGGGCTACAACCTGTATGCCACCGAAGGAACACACCGCTTCTTTCGCGAAAACGGTGTCAACACCACCTTGCTGCACTGGCCTGATGAAGAAGACCGCCAACCGAATACCATCGACTACCTGAAGGAAAAGAAAATCGACCTGGTGGTCAACATTCCGAAAGACCACACCAAACGGGAATTGAGCAACGGATATTATATCCGCCGTAGCGCGATCGATTACAATATTCCGCTGATTACCAATGCACGTCTGGCCAGCGCCTTTATTTTTGCCATCAGCAAATACAAAATGGAAGACATCGGCATCAAAAGCTGGGACGAATACAAAAGTTAAGGTTCTTTACAATACAATTGAAGAAGCTGTCCAAAAAGTCATGGAATATAAGTTAAACACGAAGACTCGAAGACACAATGTATTAATATTCAAATAAATTTCTTCGTGACTTTGTGATTTCGTGTTTAAATTTCTTACTTTTTGGACACTGGCTTCGTTTTTTCCTCTTCATTTTTATGCGTGAAATTACACCCTGCTTTTCTTTCTGATTTCTTCAAGTCTGGCATGTGCATCCGGATCAAGCGAAAAATGATGTTCGAGCCTTTCACATACATAATCAGCACAAAATGCACAGTTCTCAGTGTTTTTTTGCTTTGCACATTTCCTGATTTCACAACCCAGACATCCGGAAAACAATCGTCCGGTATCGGCTCTGCATCCGTCACAATCCGTAATATTTTCAGCCTTCATCGGTATTCCGTACAGTTCGGTACATTGCCTGGCAATCGATTCCCTCAATATTTGCTGATGGGATTTATCCTGTTCCAATGTTGCCAGCAGAATAGGACAAGCATCGCATACTAAACCGCAATAGGCTATACTCATTTCCGATAAAATTAATTTCTGAAATAATACTGTTATCCCAGTTCAAAGGTCGTGATTCCGAATATTTTTTCCAAAGGTAATTCCGGAGCCTTGCCATAGTACATCCGGGCGCATTCGAACACATAAGTTGCTCCGTACTTATTTGCCAGACCGACCGCAGCAGGGTTGCTGACCGGAATATCAAGGAATACCGGTTCGCCGGGGACAGCATTCATACAGGCCCGATAAAGCGCTTCGGCAATAACAACATTATCGGCAAAGAGCGGCCCGATTTTATATCCCTCTGTCGCTTTGCGCATGACAGCAAATCCCGCCAATTGTCTGCCGGAAACGTATTTAAAACTAAAACTTCCGGGTAATTCGAGCCATTGTTTGAGAAACACGGGACGCGAAAAACCAAAACACAGGCGGTCGTAATCAAAGACTTCAGAAAAATCAACAGCAGTGATTGAAGTTACGTGCTGATCAACCGGGCAGGGTGCGCCGGTAATTACATACCGTTCATCTCTGAAGGCGGGTAAAAAACCACCTTTCCGGTAAAAAGGCTGCATGGCAACAACGCCATCCATCCCGATAGGAGCGCCTTCGTTCAGCCTCGATAAAAGGTAATCACGACGCCGGAACCACAGCCTGCGTCCGATTCCTGACGCACGGTATTCGGGACGGACAATAAAAAATCCCATGAAGCCAAACGCTCCGCCGTACGATACCACAGAGCCTCCGGCAATGAGTTCTCCATCATAAAAATAGCCATAGAACCCATTCGGGTCTGTTGCATAAAAAACTTCGGCATCGTGCGGACCGGGGTTCCATCCTTCGTTGCGGGCCCAGTCAACAAGCGTGGTCACACCGCTAAAATCCAACGGTTCAAAAAGCAGTTTGCTGAGATCAGGAATTGCCATTATATATCTACACCTCGTTGTTCATCCAGCCCAGTTTGCCAAACAACCAGAAAAGCAGCGACAAAACAACTCCGACGATTGCAGCAAATGCCATCCCTTTCAACTGTACTGAACCAATGCTGATGCTTGCACCGCTAACGCCTACCACAAACGTAATGGCCCCGAGAACCATGTTCCGGTTTTTGCTGAAATCCACTTTTTGCTCAACAAACATCCGGAATCCCTGAACAGCAATTACGCCATAAAGCAACATGGTTATTCCGCCCATCACAGGTGTTGGGATAGTGGAAATGGCGGCCGAAACTTTACCAATGCACGAGAACGCAATAGCGAGAATTGCAGCCCCGCGGATAATCCAAACGGAATAAACCCGGGTGATAGCCATTACCCCGATATTTTCTCCGTAAGTTGTATTTGGAGGCGAACCGGCAAAACCGGAAATCACATTGCTGATGCCATCGCCAAGCAGCGAACGGTGCAAGCCGGGATTCTTCATCAAATCACTTTCCGTAATTTTTCCGGTAACGATCAAATGGCTTATGTGTTCGGCCAAAACCACAATACATGCAGGCGCTATAATGATGATCGCATTGATGTCCCAAACAGGAGCCTGAAATTTTGGTAAGGCAAACCACGAAGCATTGCCGATGGTTGTTGTATCGACCATTCCCATTGCCAAAGCCAACATATATCCTGCAACGACAGCGATCAAAATCGGGATTACCTGTAAAAAACCGCGGAACATTACCGAGCCAATTATTCCGATTGCCAATGTAAACATGGAAACAATCAGTACGTTGGTCGATGGAATGAAAGGTTCAACCATACTTCCAACGTTTGCCGGCCACGGTGCAAGCCCCGATTGCTGGGCAGCTACCGGTGCTAATTCTAATCCAATAATGGCAACAACAGCGCCCATTACAGCAGGTGGCATCACCACATCGATCCATTTAATTCCCCATTTCTTCACAACAAATGAAATGACAATAAAAAATAGTCCGAAGAAAATAAAACCTGCCTGCGCATGGCTAAAACCTCCGTAGGAAGTAATGATCAGAAGTGTCGGCGCGATGAATGCAAAGCTGGAACCCAGATAAGCCGGAATGCCACCTTTTGTTATCCAGGAATAGAGCAATGTGCCAATTCCGTTCATCAGCAATGCAATGGCCGGGTTGACACCGAGAAGTATCGGAACCAGGATGGTTGCGCCAAACATCGCCGTAAGGTGCTGAAAACTCAAAGGTAAACTTTCTAAGATTGGTAATTTTTCGTGAATGCCGACTGTCTTTCGTGCCATTTGTGATTTTCTTTTTTGGTTAGAATTTCGGATTAGTTTATGAGAAACTAAGTTAGAAAAGTTTCGCGAATACCAAATATGCCCGGGTTCTCCTTTATACAGAAAAAGGATATTTTGCAGCTATACGAGGGTGGGAGTTTTCCGATGAATCCACCAGTTGGCGGAAGGTGATTTTGATCCTGGGTTTCCGGGGCTAATTCCCTGTCAACGAAACGCCGAAACCCGGCTTGCGGGTATTTTGCTGTTAGCGGTTCGTGCATTTTAAATACTAGTTTACTTGATCTTTAAAAGTATAAGTTACCCCTTTTCAATTGTTTTTTAGTCCTTAATGCAACGAATTGAAAGCCCATGCCATTTCCACTCAAGTTCTCGTGTCAATTCTTTTCTATAAGATATTAAGTCGCGACTCCAAGCATTTTTTGTATCCTCACTAGTAGAACTCCACCAAGCCCCTGAGATACCATAAATACCGAAGCGCGGCCCACTAGCGCACTTAGCAATTGGTAGTCCATTAAACCCACTTTCATTTGTACTTATACCACCTCTTGAATCTTCTTTCCACCCATCGATACTTTTCATTTTTATGCCCGCAGTTTCTACTTCTAAAAAATCAGTTAGTTGTTTCCATTCTTCATCACTTGGGATATGCCAACCTTCTGGTGCTAACCCTCTTGGATCACTTACTGCATACCAACTGTAAAGCTTACCATATTTTTTATCATTTTCTGGATTATCTTGATAGGAACAACATACTGGCCACCTATCATCGGCAGCTTTCATCCATTCGTCATCTGTATTGGCTTCTATAATAATATCTCCATTTCGAAAATGACTAACATTTAAATTCTCTGCCATCCATTCTTGAGTGCCTATTTTAATTGTTTTGTAAGTTTCATTTAATTTATTTGGGGGTAAATTAATAATCAAATCATTATTCGGTTTTTTATTGTAATCATATAACAGCTTATTAATTCCTGAATATTTTTGACTAAAGGAATACATTTGGGGAGTAATGCCTTTTCTGCTCAAATTTATATTTGCCCCTCCCTCTAATAAAACCTTTACTGTCTCAAAATGATTCCGCACAACTGCATTAAATAATGAGGTCGAACCATCATCGTCTTGAGCATTAATATCTGCACCATAATTTATTAAATATTTCACTAATTCAGTATGTCCGCAGTAAGATGCTATATGCAGTATTGTGAGATTCTTTTCTCCCTTTTTATTTGTGTATTTTTTATTTATGTCAACACCAGCCATTAAAATGGCCTTTACAATTTCAATCATACCGGATGATGCCGCTTGTAGAATCGCTGGCCAGCCTTGTTCGTCTATAGCAGCTAAGTCAGCACCTGCAAGAATTGCTTGATTAACCTCATGAATATCGCCTGATATTGCTCCTTTGAATAATAAATCTGTAGCTATTTTTGAATTATCTTGGCCACAAAATTTACATATTGATCTCTCCCAATGGTGTTTATCTTTTCCACAAGTGGAGCATATACATTTAATCCAAATATGATAGTTTTCTCTAGTTTTATTGCAAGTATCGCATATTTCACAATCTTTTAACCAGTTATGATGATTCTCTCTAATTTTTCCACATTTAGAACATTTTTCACAATCTGCGGACCAGTCGTGCTGTTCGTCACGCGTTTTCTCACACTCAGAACATTTACATCCATTCCATGAATGTAACCCAATTTTACATTTGAATGCCATATTTCCTCCTTGTTTTATAATTGCTCAAATTGTCATGTTGCTGTATGTTGAATGTCGCTTTTTGCATGACCGCTAACTTAGTAAATAGCACCATAAACTTACTATTTTTTATCTTTCATTTCTGTTAGATAAATTTATTTTGGCATTTAAACATCCGGTTTATCGGGTAAGCGGTATTCATCGATTTTAATCAATACAAATGAATACAAACGCCGAAAAAGAAACGCTTTTCCGTTAATTAGTATAGTTTTGCAGGGTCAATACCTGAATCGTAAAAAACCAAAGAAATGCACATAAATAAGCCCATACAGATATTGTTCCTGCTTTTAGCATTTTTCACAAGTGATGCTACATATTCCCGGACAACCAGTTTGGACAGCCTTGAAAATTGTTTGAAGATCCACCCGGCAGACGATACGGTTAAAGTAAAGTTGCTCAATGAAATAATCAGGAATATTTATAAAAATGATGCCAACAAAGCGTATGACTATGCCAATAAGGCCATTGAATTAGCCGACAAATTAAATTTCAGGAAAGGGAAGTCAGAGAGTTATTATTTACTTGGAACGTCATTTTCATACAATGAATCAGACAAGCTGGCCCTGGATTATTTTCAAAAAGCATTAAAAATTGCCGAAGAGATCAATTACAAAAAAGGAATTTCGAACTGCCTGATTTCTTGCGGTATAAAGTATGCGGCCATAGGCAATATTTCAGAAGCAACTGAATGTTACCAAAGAGCCATACGGATGGCCGAAGAGCTGAATGATCAGTCAATGCTCGCAAGAGGCCTGGCCAGTTTATCGGTGATTTATACAGGGAAAGGTGATTACGAAAAAGCTCTTGAAGGATATCAAAAAGTGTTACAGATATTAGAAAAGTTTGAAAACAGGAAAATGCGTTCAGGAATCCTGAACAATATCGGGGAAATCAATAAATATCAGGGAAATTATCCACAGGCACTCGAATTTTACCACAAAACTTTAAAACTTAATGAGGAAGAAAATGAAGAATCAGGTATCTCCTTGTCATTTATAAATATAGGGAGTATTTATACATTGCAGGGTGACTATGAAAAAGCTTTGGACTATGAACACCGGGCATTGAAAATAGCGGAGAAATTAAACGACAAACGTCTGATTTCTAATTGTTATGAAGAAATAGGCATTGTATATCTGCAAACCAATAAACCGGAAGCATTGGAGTATTTCCAAAAGGCTTTAATAATCGTAGAAAAACTGTCCTATCAAACCCCTGTATTGCGCGTAGTAAGCAAAATTGGTGATTTTTATCGTGCCCGGGGTGATTACAACAAAGCTCTGGAAAACTATTCGCGGGCGCTAAAAATATCGGAAGAGCTAAGCCGGAAACGAACAATTTGTGAAACATGTATCAAGATCGGAGGCATATATCTTCTTCAAAAGGAGTATGTAAAAGCATTAGCATACAATCAAAAAAGCTTAGAGCTTGCCAATGAACTAAAACTAATGGATAACCAGAAGGATATTCACTATCAGTTGTCGGAAATTTATGGAGCTACCGGCGATTATAAAAATGCTTACCTCCACCACAGACGATATACACAAATAAATGATAGTGTTTACAACGAAAAGAACGTGAAGAAAATCGCGGAACTCGAATACACCTATAAATTTGAAAAAGAGAAACAAGCCATTGAACTGGAACAACAAAAGAAAGACGCGGTACAGCGAACGATTTTGTTTTCTCTTATTGTTGGTTTTGTATTAATGTCTTTATTAGCTGTTTATATATTCCGGTCGTACCGGATGAAAAACAAAACCAACCTTATTCTTGCCAGTCAGAAACACGAGATAGAAGAATTAAATGAAGAATATCTGGTTGTTAATGAAGAATTAATGACTACAAATGATGCTCTGGTTGAGGCTAAAGCGATGGTTGAAGAGAGCGAGGAAAGGTTAAAACTTTTGATTAAAAACTCAAATGATATTCTTGTTTTGGCAAATGAAAAGGGAGAACAATTTTTCATTAGTGATGTGGCCAAAAGCCTTACAGGGTATAATGTAGAAGATTTGTTAGGCACAATTGACGATGTTATTTTTCCCGAAGATATAGATATTGTTCGGCAGCATTGGGCCCGGGTCATGGCAAACAAAGATGTTGCAGACATCATTCAATACCGGCATAAGCACAAAGAAAAGGGGTATGTCTGGTTTGAGGCTGTGACACAGAATTTTCTTGATCATCCGGCAATTAAATCGGTAGTGGCAAATATCCGGGATATTACCGAACGTAAAAATGCAGAAATTGCACTTCAGGAAATTGAAGCCGCAAAAGCACAATTGTTGACCAGCGAAATAGATCGGATAAACCGGGAGCTTGAATCGAACCAGAGATCGATGACCGCCGCTACCTTAAAATTAATCCAAAACTCGGAACGCGATACCCAAACTATTGATCGGTTGATGGAAATAGAAAAAGACACTACCCCGGAAGGCAAACAAAAAATTAAGACGCTTATATCCGACAATAAACGAGTTTCGTTGAACTCGAACTGGGATGAATTTGAAATTTTATTTGAAAAGGTACACTTCTCCTTTTACGAAAAGCTAAACACTCAATTTCCAAACCTTACCGCGAATGAGCGAAAAATATGTGCTTTTTTAAAACTCAATATGAGCAATAAAGACATTGCACAAATTACTTTTCAGTCGGATGATGCCCTGAAAAAAGCACGTTTGAGACTGAGGCAAAAACTCGCAATCGGACGGGAAACAAATTTGGTTGCTTTTTTGCAAAATATTTAGAATGTCATCCCCGGATTAAGTTTCTACTATTCGGTATTTATATTTGAGCCTACTCCGAAAAGTCTAAATTTATTGATTTTCAACTTCTTTACCCCTAACCCCTAAAAGGGAACTCGTTGAAAATCAATAAATTTTTCAAAGTCCCCTTTAGGGCATAGCCGTCAAGCTAAGAGATAAATCTATGTAAATAACTATTTTTCAGTGATAATAATTTTTACTGGTTTTATATTTTACTTTACACAATCAACCACCTCCCCTTCGTACCTCGGGTACTCCTCCTGTCCAGGAGGAGAAATTTTGGGCAGTGACAATTTGGGAGGCATGGTGGTTCTTCGCTGCCGCAACTTGCTTCGGTTTCCCCTCCTTTTTTTAGGAGGGGTGTCCCGGTTTCTCCGGGACGGGGTGGTTGTATTTCATTTATCGCTGATAAATAGGAAATTATATTTTTAGCTTGACGGCTATGCCCTTTAGGGGATTTAGGGGTTTTTGACTTTTCGGAGTGGACTCATATTTTGAAGTTATTTTTTCAGTTGTCTACTTTTTGTCTACTGGTATTTCACTTCTAATTTTGAAAGGTTTTTAGCTTTGCTAAAAATGAATCGACGTGTGCCGCAACGATTATTTATGGCTATTCGCCTTCACCATTAAAAAATAAATTATTCACTTATGAAAATTAAAAATCTACGCCCCGCATTACTATTCCTGAATGTTTTTTTTGTCTTGTTTCTTTTCTGTTTGTCACCAGCCCATGCTGTTGACGGGAAGAAATGGGATGGTAAGGCTTATCCGTTCAAATCGCTTGATTCCTCGCAGCCCAACAGCGAGAGCAATCCGTTTATCATCGATACCGCCGGAAAACTGGCGTATCTGCACAAACTGGCGAATATCGGCGATATGGTCGGATTCGGTGAAAAGAACGGATTAAAAGGACTCCGCCATTCATTTAAGGACAACTTCGTAAAACTCACCGTCGATTTGGATATGAATGGTGCCTTGTACGAGTTTATCCCGATACCGGATACCTGGATAAATTTTGACGGTGGTGGCCATGTAATTACCAACCTGCGCATCAGCGACAAAAAAACCGAGCCGATTATCGATGATATGGAAGGTACTGCCGAAATGAGGCTGGCTCTTTTTCAGGGTGTTGAGCAAGTTAAGAATCTCACGATTGGCAAGGGGTCAACAATCACCTACAACCGCGAATTCTATCAGTATAAAACTTTTAAAATTTTACTTACGGTTTATGCGGCTTCCATTGCGGTTGAGCCCAATGTGATGGAAGGATGTTCGAGCGAAGCAACAATTACGGTGAAAGGAAGCGGCGAGGCCATTGTGGGAGGATTGGCGGCGATCTGTAAATACACCATGAGTAATTCACATTTCGGCGGAACCATCGTGGTTGAGGGAAACATTGTTGATGTAAAGGCCAAAAATAACCAGTCGATTGTAAGTCCCGGCAACCTGCAAATTGGCGGCGTTTGTGCCGAAGCGGGTGCTGCCTTTGCCCCGAACCTGAAACACGGTGGAATATTCGGTTGCTACAATACCGGAACCATTACCGTTAAAGCTTCGGGCAACGAAATGCAAATTGGCGGGGTGCTTGCCAGTGTGGGGTACCGATGCGAATGTACCGACATTTACAACACCGGTAAACTGAACATTTCTGCTACGGGCGACATCAAATCGGCTTGTATCGGAGGTGTGGTGGGTGCCGGAAATACCACGAATCCACCGATGTCGAGACCGATGCAATACATCGAACCGGGTAAAATATACAACAGCGGAAACATTGATGTAGTCCTGAAAACCGGCAAAAAAATAGCTGTGGGCGGCATTGGTGGCGGCGAGCTTGGCGACAAACCCGGATTTCACAACAGTTCCTATCCGTTTGGTGGTGTTGGCGGATACATCAACACCTGCAATACCGGCTCGATTACCGTCTCGTCAACCGAAAAAGTGGATGCGCTTAATGTGGGTGGTATCGCCGGATTTGGCCGTATGGTAATTAACAGCTACAACACAGGCAGTATCAATGGCGTTTCCGGAACAGGCACCACCCTAAATGCCGGAGGTATTGGCGGAAGCTCGGTATATGCCCAGAACTGCTACAACATTGGTGCGCTGAGTGTCACAGGATCCGGAACAAACGTGGTGGGTGGCGTTATCGGACTGGCAGATGTGCTGTGGGGCGAAGATGAAAACCATAAGTCAGCAGCAATGAATATATTCTGGCTTAAACAGCCACAACCTGGTGGTATCAACAGCGATATTACCTACGGAAAAGGATCGTACTATTACAAAAAGAATGGTAGTAAGATGGTCGAAGATTTCCATCTGGGAGCAACCTACTTTTTTGAGAACCCCACGGCTACCGTTTTGGCCCGGAGTGATGACGGCCCCGGAAAGCGAAAAGCGTACGAAGGTTCACTGCTTCAGGCGCTGAATGAACTGGCCGAACAGCGGAGCGACCGTAACTACCACAAATGGAAGGTTGACGGCTCGAACGGCGGTTACCCTGTATTCGAATAAGAGTGAATTTGTTTTTTCAATTGTCCACTTTTTGTCTCCTTGCATTTTTGCCTTTTTTCTCCCAAGGTGCATAGCTTTACGACATAAAATTTCTGATTTCAAAATTCATTGATTCCGTTTTACCGGAATATAGTTTCCGGAAAGAACAGGATAGTAAAATTTATAAATTAATAAAAAACTATGAGAAAATTAACATTGATTATTGCAGCTATCGCATTCTTCTCTGTGAGTTCAAATGCACAGGAAATGTTTGAAAAAGGAACTCAATTATTTAAATTGGGTGTTGGGTTAAACGGCAACGGAACCCCTGTCGAAGTATCGTATGAAAAAGGCGTTAAAGACGACTTTTTGGGTGTTGATGGCCTTGTTTTAGGTCTTGGCGGAAATTTGGGCTACTATGGCTACAAAGAAGACTTTGCCGGTTATGGAATGAATTACTCATGGAAATACACCAATATCGTTATTGCTGCGCGGGGCTTAGTCCACTATCCGCTCATCAATAAACTGGATACGTACGGTGGTTTGGTTTTAGGGTATAACGTGGCCAGTACGAAATACGATGGACCGAATGCCGGTTCTGTTGCTTCACCATCAGCAGGCGGTCTTGTTGTTGGTGGTCTTGTAGGCGCCCGTTACGAGTTTAGCGAAAATTTTGGCGCATACGTTGAAGTCGGTTATTCCATCTCGTATGCAAACATTGGTATAGCATACAAATTCTAATCAGTCAGGTATATAATTGACACAATGAGGCCGTCTCAAAATAAAGAATGAGACGGCCTTTTTGTGTTTTGCAACTATCGTCAGGGCGTTCTACACCTCGTTTGAGCATAGCGGTAACGAGGTGTTTGCAAGTTCTCGTCTGTGACGAGGCGATTTTAACACCACCTTTCAACAGCGCTCAAAATATATAAGCATGTCGTCCGATTACTATTTTATTCGTAACCGGCACACAGTTTTTTTTCCGGGTTATAGTTCGGCAGGAAATCTTGCATCCAGGGAGGGCGCGACTGAAACAGATGTTGTATGAATTTGTCGTCACAGACGACAGAAAATAAACCCTTCGTTACCGCTTCACTCAAACGAAGGGGAGACAGGGGATGGGCAATTGCACAGTCCCCAATTCTCAGACTACCATTACAGTTGAGCGATTGAAAAAGCGGGGTTACGTTCCATTGTTGGAAATCTACAACCAAATCAGGTCGTCCCAAATGGATGGCCATTATTCGCTACAATTCCCGACGACTTAACGAACCGCCGTGTACGTGCCTTTCAATTTAAATGTCTACCAGACATTTAAATTGAAAGGGAGGAGCGAAGCTCGCGTACGTACGGTGGTGTGAGAGCCTCTCCCTGTCAGCGTTTGCTGGCGGGGCGGGCTACTCGATTATGCATAGTTATTGTTTTATCGTCCCGTCCCAGAATTCATAATTCTCATAGAACCAACACAAATATTTAGTCAAACCTTCTATGTCAGGAAAAATCGTCAAGTCACTTACTCCAAATTGATTAAGAATAAATATAATTTCTTTTTTTAATGATTTTGGAATTATTATTCTTTCTAGAGAAGGGTTGGAATTTGATTCATTTAATTCCAATTTAGGTTCATTGTGAAGAGAAAAGTAACCAAGTTGGTTTAAAATTCTATTTGATGAGGCTTCAGGTTGAATGAAGATAATTTCATTTGCTTTAGTACTAAATGGATTATTAATTTCATTAGGTAATACTAGTTTGTTAGGTTTATAAGCATATAAAACGCCATCATTTTCATAATTGTCAATACATGCAAAAAAAGTTGCAACAAGTGGACTATGGCTCCAATCAAGCAATCTAGTTGGGATGCCGTAATGTTGTGCAATTGTCAAATAATCTAAGTCAGTTTTATATTCTTTATCGAGTAATATTTTGGCTCTTCTTTTCCATTGTCTAAAAAGTTCTTGGTCATTCCTGTTTTTAAAAGGAAATCGACCTGCCTTTGGAACTAATTTCCATTCAAGGTTCGATTGTCCTCTGAATTTATATCTACTGGCACTTCGAAATTTATCAAATGTCTTATACAAATCGTCTGTCGTATTTAGTATAGTTTCATTCATAGTTAGTTTCTTTATTTGCAGCGAATTATAATTATGCACCTTGCAAATAGCACCATAAACTTACTATTTTTTTATCTTTCATTTCTGTTAAACAAATTTATTTTAGCATTTCAATATCCTGTTTATCAGGCAAGCTATCGGGCGGGTCTTGCAGCGTAATCAACAAAAACATGTTGACACTGGTGGAAATACCCAAAGTATAAATGCAAATACGTAAAGGGAAAATCTAAAAACTCAAAGGGGAATGACACCCCCTAAGAGGCTGTACAAAAAGTCTGGGATCGAGTCATCCCGAACTTGTTTCGGGATCTCATCTTTCTAATAATCAGACCCTGAAACAAGTTCAGGGTGACGCGAATTGCGTATTTTAGAACTTTTTGGACAGCCTCCTTTTGGCCTGTACAAATATTGTTGTTTCATACTTTTTAGAACGGCCATTGTTATTTTCTCCGGCCAAACTCCCTTCCCTTTGTGGACATAACCGTCAAGCTAAGGGATAAATCTTTGTAAATAACTATTTTTCAGTACTAATAATTTTTACTGATTCTATATTTTACTTTAAACAATCAACCACTTCCCCCTTCGTTCCTCGGGTATTCCTCCTATCCAGGAGGAGAAATTTTGGGCAGTGACAATTTGGGAGGCCTGGTGGTTCTTCGCTGCCGCAACTTGCTTCGGTTTCCCCTCCTTTTTTTAGGAGAGCTTGTCCCGGGAATCGGGAGGTGTCCCGGTTTCTCCGGGACGGGGTGGTTGTATTTCATTTGTCGCTGATAAATAATAAATTACATCTTTAGCTTGACGGCTATGCCTTTGTGGGGAAGGGCTGGGGATAGGGCAAATCTGTACTTCCGTATTTACGAGCTTGTGATTCCGTATTTACAAACGTATAAATACGGAATCAGAAAAGCGTACTTCCGTATCTGCAAACCGGGATCGTAGATTTCCGTTCTTCCTCCTCGTTTGAGCTTTAGTGGTAAAGAGGAACTGGCTGGCTCCTATTTTTTCAAACTTTCCGCCTCTCTTCTTGTAATAAAAAAATATCTTTGACGTTTGATCAGTAAACGTGGCATTTTCAGCATGAACTTTAGATATTTCTTTGTACTCTTTCTTGTAATTCCGCTCCTTTCGAAAGCTCAGATCGGAGGAGAAAATACCTATGAATTCCTGAACCTGTCCAACTCGGCGCGTATGGCTGCTTTGGGAGGAAATCAGATAGCGCTGGCTGACGAAACGGACTTAAACGTAGCATACAACAATCCGGCATTGCTCACCGGAGAAATGCAAAATCATCTGGTTGCCAACTATGTGAATTACATCAGCGATGTGAACTATGGCTATGTGGCATATTCGCTGCCCGTTGGTTTGCCGGGCAATCTGGCGGCGGGAATGCACTACATCAATTACGGGACATTTATTGAAGCGCTGCCCAACGGGGAGGTAACCGGAACTACATTCCATGCTGCTGAATACGCGCTTAACATTCTTTGGTCGTACCAGTTCGAACGCATTTCGGTTGGCGTTAACCTGAAACCCATCTGGTCGTCGTTTGAAACCTACCAGTCGGCGGGGATTGCTGCCGATCTGGGGGCAAGTTACCAAAGCAAAGACGGGTTGACCACAATCGGGTTGGCTGTTAAAAACATAGGAACACAAATTACTACCTATTACGATAATGGCGAGCGCGAACCGCTTCCGTTCGATGTACAGATGGGCTTTTCCAAGCGACTGGGACATGCGCCGATACGGATTGCCGGAACCTTGCAGCACCTTCAGAAATGGACGCTGGCACAACCCGAAACGGAGGAAGGTGATCTTACCGGTACAACAGTGGAGGAAGACGGATTGGGCAAAAAATTTCTTCGTCACCTGATTTTAGGAGTTGAATTGCTGCCTTCTGAAAATTTTACGCTTCGCCTTGGGTATAATTATCAGCGCAGACAGGAATTAAAATACGATGAAAAAATGTCTACTGTCGGGTTTTCCTTTGGACTTGGTTTCAGAATTTCGCGTTTTGAGCTGAATTATGGGTTGGCGCGTTATCACCTGGCCGGAGCCTCCAGCCATCTCTCGCTGGCAATCAACCTGAACGATAATTTCAGAAAAAAATAAGAAATTCCGGCCATTCTTCGTTTGATGCGTCATTCCGGCGCAATCATTCCACCGAATACATCCGTTGGTTACCTGATTCTCGTTTGATGCGTCATTCCGGCGCAGGCCGGAATCTCATAATAACAGTGAAGGAAAATGATTCCGAAGTTTTGTGAAACTCTGGCGGAATCAGGGAAACCTTCTCCAATTTCCTTTATATTTGTTGCTGAAATGAAAAAGGAAATGGAAAAACCAAACCGCATTATCATCGCTATCGACGGGCATTCAGGCTGCGGAAAAAGCACGGTTGCCAAAGAGTTGGCCAAACGGCTGGGTTATATTTATATCGACACCGGGGCGATGTACCGCACCGTTACTTTATTTGCCCTGCGCAACGGACTGGCGGCTGATAAAAAAGTGGATGAACCCGGTTTAATTGCCCGGATGGGCGAGGTCAATATTGAGTTCCGGTTCAACCCGAAAACCTTGCAGAATGAGACCTATCTGAACGGTGAGAATGTGGAAGAAGAAATACGGCAGTTGCCGGTAGCCAACCATGTAAGTCCGGTGGCAACCATAAAAGAGGTGCGGGCTGCCATGGTGAAACTTCAGCAAAAAATGGGGGAGAACAAAGGTATTGTGATGGATGGCCGCGATATTGGTACGGTGGTTTTCCCGAATGCCGAATTGAAAATATTTATGACCGCTTCGCCGGAAGTGCGCGCCCAACGCCGCTATGACGAGCTGACAGAGAAAGGGCAGACTGTCGATTTTAACGAAATACTGCAAAATGTGATGGAGCGCGACCGCATCGATTCGTCGCGTGCAGCCAGTCCCCTGAAACAAGCCGATGATGCCCTGTTGCTCGATAACAGTCATATTTCGCGCGAAGAACAATTCCGCTGGGTACTTGAAAAAGCCGAAAAACGGATTGGAAAATGAACGTTGTAATCGATCATAAATCGGGTTTTTGTTTTGGGGTGGTCAGTGCCATTAAAAAGGCGGAAGATGCCCTGCTGAGCGACGGGAAATTGTATTGTCTGGGCGATATTGTGCACAATGGCATGGAGGTGAACCGCCTCGAAAAACTCGGACTGATCATTATTGACCATGAAACGTATCGTACCCTGTCGGATTGCAGGGTGCTGGTGCGGACTCATGGCGAGCCGCCTTCAACGTACGAATATGCCCGGGCAAATAATATTGAGCTGATTGATGCTACCTGCCCGGTAGTTTTAAAACTTCAGCAAAGGGTTAAAAAGGCTGCCGAAGAGATGGAAAAAGCAGGCGGGCAGGTAATCATTTACGGAAAGCAGGGTCATGCTGAAGTTAATGGACTGATTGGGCAAACCAGTAACCGGGCAATTATTGTTGAAGAACCCGGCGATCTTGAAACTATTGATCCCGAAAAACCTGCCGTATTGTTTGCCCAGACGACCAAATCGATTGAAAAATTTCAGCAGTTGAAGAGCAATATTCAGGAATACTCAAGGAACAGCGAGCTGAAGGTGCACGACACGATATGCAGGCAGGTTGCCAACCGGGTTCCGCGGATGAAAGAATTTGCCGCGCAGCACGATGTAATTGTTTTTGTGGGCGGGCAGAAAAGTTCGAATGCCCGCATCCTGTACGATGTCTGCCTGCAAACCAACCCGCGAAGCTATTTTATTTCTTCGCCTGAAGAACTGGACTTTGGATGGTTCGAAAATGCCGGATCGGTTGGTATTTGCGGGGCCACTTCCACGCCGCAGTGGCTGATGGAACAAATCCGCGAACTGCTGGTCAACCATTAATTCTACATTAAAACTTCCTGTTTAAAAACAGGCATGATTTCATATACGGAAAGCAGTCTTTACTTTGTATCGTTAATTGCACACCAAACGAAAAGACAATGAATTCAAAAGTAAATACAGAAAACGGGGTAAGCCCCAAACGCAAGAAACTTCAGAAAATAGGGGTATTCACTTCGGGCGGCGATGCACCGGGCATGAATGCAGCCATCCGGGCCGTTACCCGTGCAGCTTTGTCACACGGATTACAGGTGGTCGGAATCCGTCACGGTTATCAGGGAATGATTGAAGGGCAGTTTATTTCGCTTCATTCATCGGATGTCAGTGGAATTATAAACCAGGGAGGAACGATTCTGAAGACCGCGAGAAGCAAGGATTTTCTTACTTCCGAAGGACGCGAAAAAGCATATTTGAATCTAAAAAAACATGATGTTGACGCGCTGGTGGTTATTGGCGGCGACGGCTCGTTTACCGGTGCGCTGGTCTTTTCGCAGGAATACGACATCCCGATGGTTGGAATTCCGGGAACGATCGATAACGACATGTTTGGGACCGATTATACGATTGGATACGACACCGCTTTGAATACAGTTGTGGAGGCTGTCGACAAAATTAAAGACACAGCAAGTTCGCACGGACGTATTTTCTTTATCGAAGTGATGGGGCGCGAAGCCGGGTTACTGGCCCTGAACAGCGGTATTGCTGTGGGCGCGGAAGTAATTTTGATCCCCGAATCGAAGGAACAGCACGAAGAGCTTAAAAAGTTTCTCGCCAAAGGTTACAAAACCAAGGAAACCAGCGGCATTGTTATTGTTGCTGAGGGGGATGAAATGGGAGGGGCCATAAAAATTGCGCAGACGGTTACCGAAGAACATCCCGATCTGGATGTGCGCGTTTCTATTCTTGGACATATCCAGCGCGGCGGTAGTCCGACAGCCAAAGACCGCGTGGCGGCTACCCGGATGGGTGTTGCAGCAGTCGATGCCTTACTCGACGATCAGAAAAGCATTATGATCGGACTGAAAAACGAAAAAACGGTTCATGTGCCGTTCAGTAAGGCAGTGAAACTTCATCACAGTATTGACGAAGATTTGATTGAAATACAGCGGGTAATCAATATTTAGGAGTAAAAAAGAAAAAGGAAGCTGTCTGAAAAGTTCTAAAATCCGCAATTCGCGTCACCCTGAATTTATTTCAGGGTCTGATTATTAGAAAGATGAGATTCCGAAATCCCGAGCACTCTGGATCGGGATGACTCGATCCCAGGCTTTTTAGATAGCTTCCTTTTTTATCCGGCCTTCTTTATTCTATTGTCAAATTTTTTATAAGGTCAACTTCCTCCTGTTTGTATGGAGTTCCGTCGGGATGGAAAATTTCGTGAAACCAGAGCGACGGTTCCGAACCATCGGCGATAGGCTCGTCCCATGCATATTTGGTGTTCGATTTTCCGGCTACCAGCCCCCAGTTGATGGCGCCAATATTGTTTTCTTTCAGTATGGGCATAATGTTGGTAAACAGGCTGTTGTTGCGGCGTGCCATGTATTCGGTACACACCAGCGGAAGGTTGTATCGTTTCAGGGTGTCGATTGCGGCCTGATGTTTTTCCGGGCTTTCATAGTTGTGATACGTGATAATATCCGAATTTTCAACCTGAAATTTGTTTAATTCAGAAAGAGAAAGTTTCCACACACCGGATGAAAGAGGTTGCGACGGACGAACTTCCCAACCCCATTCAAACACCTTTTGCAGCAAAGGCATCGACTTGTTCCCGTATTTTGAGTTTCCCGGTTCGTTGTACAAATCCCAGATGGCAATTCGCTGATCATCTTTAAACGTAGTCAGCACATCTTTCACGTATGCTTCCAGCGTATTAACCAGAGTTGAATCCTGAAAAATCAGGTCGCCCGGATCGCGTACCCATCCCGAGTTGTGAACACCCGGTTTCGGGTCGGGTTGTTTGCCTGCCTGGTAGGTTGGGTTCCAGCAGTCGTCGAAAAATACAAAAATGGTTTTTATGCCGTGGTTGTCGGCAATTTCCAGGTATTTGGCCATCCGGTTTTTAAAACCATCCTTGTCCACTTCCCATGCCACATGGTGGAGGTACACACGCATGCAGTTCATGCCGATGTTCTGCGCCCAGCCCAGTTCCCGGTCGATGGTAACCGTGTCGAACGATTCGGCCTGCCATGTTTCCAACTGGTTGATGGCTGTGCTTGGGTTGAAGTTACTACCCCGTAGCCAGCCGTGTTTTTGTTGCCAGGCCTGGGCCTGCTCCTGTGTCCATTTGGCGGATTTTGTTTCAGTATTGTTGCTTTTTTTCGGACTGCTGCAAGAAGTGAAGAAAAGAATTGCAACGATAAAGAATGCAATGTTTTTCATGAAGTAAGTTTTTAAAATGAATACTATAATGCTTGAAAATATCGTCGATCAGTTTTTTGTCAACTTTTCAATAATTTCCCGGTGTTGTGGAAATATTTCTATCAAATCACTGCGTTTGCCCATCTCGAAATCGTCGAATTCAAACCCCGGGGCAACGGTACAGCCAATCAGTGAATAACCTTCTATGTTGGTCAGTTCGGCTGCAAACCAATGGTTTTGCGGGATGAGTAACTGAAATGTTTCATCGTGATCGGGGTTGGAACCTACCAAATGTTGGGTCAGTTTTCCTTCCGGAGAAATAATAAAAAGCCGGATGGATGAAGTGCCGGTATAAAAATGCCAGGTTTCGTCGGACTTTAACCGATGAAAAACAGAACGGTCGCCGCCTTCAAGCAGATAATAAATAGTGGTTGAGAAACACCTTGACGACGGGTACCGTTGTGGCAGATTTTCTTTTTCAATCCGTTCCACTGCACGGTATGTTTCGTTGAACCATCCGCCTTCCGGATGTTCCTGAAGTTCTAATTTTTCAATCCAGTAAGTGGCCGTCTTCATTCTTCAAACAGTTGGTTCAGCGCATCAAAATAATCTTCCTGCCAGCCTTCAACAATATTTTCGTATGCTTCATCGGGAATATTGGTGTGCAAAACTTCCATCGTGGTGCCTTTTTTATCGCGATGCAGCTTGATGGTCACGATTGATTTTTCCTCTTCTTCGCCAAAGAACCATTCCTGGACAATTTTGCTGTCTTTCACAAACTCCATGTTGAGGCCTGTAATGCTGCCGTCCCAAAGTGAAAATTCGGTACCGGATTTTTCTTCCATTATGGCATCTTCTCCGGTCCATATCTCAATCATAGCCTGATTGGTCAGCGCGTTGTACACATCCTCGGGGGCAGCCGCCAGTTTAAAATATTTTTTGAAAGTTTTCATTTATGTGGTTTGCTTCGGTTAATTAACTTTTTGGCGTTTATAAATCCGGCGGTTGATGTTGTAGGCAAAACCGATGGTAATCAGTTCTTTTACCTGCCACCTGGGTTCGTATATCGTTTTTCCATTGGCATCAAGTTTGTCAGTTGGAAATGTAACATTGTCATCGTAAATAAGATGGAGCATGAAATTCATGTTGATATAATCGTTCAGTTTCATGCTGACCAGATTTTCCCAGTTGATATCGAACTTATTAAACGGGTTTCGGTAGTTAAAGAACATTTTGTATTTGGTTTCCCATACAATGTCAGTATAAATAGTTTTTTTGAATTTCAGGTCGGCGTTGAAACCCGGTTCCCAGAAGCGGCGTTTATCTGCACTTACTCCAAATTTAGTTTGATCGATTAACGCTGTATCGCGTACAAATACTGTTTTCGAAGTGAGAGGGGAAAGGAACAGCGAAAAATCCTTGTTGGGTTTGTAGTCGAGACCAATTTTAATAAGCGTTTTGGCCGGCGCCATGAAAGCAGAAATCGGGTTATCGGTATCCGGGTAATTATATCCATTGAAAAACTGGGTTTCAAAATCGACCTCGCCGCTGTAATACCATTTTTTAAACGCGCTTATGCCAAGCCTGGAAATTAATTCCAGCTTGTCATCGTTTTTTTGCAGTTTTGTTTCTTCGTCTTCTTCATTTATTCGCATCCATCCGTTGCGTAATTC
This sequence comes from Prolixibacteraceae bacterium, assembly GCA_003506435.1. Taxonomy (GTDB): domain Bacteria; phylum Bacteroidota; class Bacteroidia; order Bacteroidales; family Prolixibacteraceae; genus GWE2-42-39. The sequence goes on along the minus strand of DOAQ01000036.1, from coordinate 386,556 downwards.
TGCGCTGTTTTCCCATTTCAGTTTTTCATTCGAATAATTGGCAAAACCTTTTAATACCGCCAGTAACGAGAGCGAACTGTTTCCTCCCTTTTTCCAGTTGTTCAGCGAAGTCTGTGTAAAACCAAACGTACTGTTTCCTCCCAGGTTCCAGGGAGTTATTACATTATATCGTTTGGCAACTTTTACCAGTTTCTCATCGGGCGTGAAGTTTTTAAACTGAATATCGCGCTTTTGTTGTTGTTTGAACCGGGTAAAAGTTACCCCGTCGTCAATCAGTATTTTCATTGAATTCCGTCCCAGGTTTTCAACTTTTATGCCCAGCGAATCGGCTTGCTCGTTTTTGATAAACATGCGGGTGGAGTAGTTTTCCCCATTGCGCAGCCGGACCCTGGTGGAATCGTTGGTAAGGTTATGCAGCCACACATCCTGCGGATATTTGTATGCCCTTTTTTCAAGCAATGGCAGCAGATGCCGTATCGAATCGTTCATTGATGTCACCAGTGAATCGTTCCATGATTTTACCAGTTGTTTGTTTTGCATTTTTAATGAAACATACAATTGGTTTTGCAGCGAATCGGAAAAATGAGTGAGAGCCGTATTTCGGTATGTTGTTGAAACCGAATCGATATAATGGCGCAACAGGGAATCGTTGTATTTTACGCGGGCTTGTTCTATAAGCTTGATCCGCAAACTATCGAGTTGCTGATAATGCAAATATTTTTTACTTCCGGGCTTCAGTGTATCTTTTTTAAACGAGAGGTTTTTCAAACTGTCGGGTAAAATAAACAACCCGCGATCGACCAGAATTTGAGATTTTTCTTTGGGAAGAAACGGAACTTTCTTCTCAAGCCCGACTAATAAATGTTCAGGAACCGGAATTTTTTCCAGCGGGTTCTGATCCCTGATTTCGCGATCGAGCTGCTTCATTTTTTCGTTGATTTGTCCCGAAGGTACAAATCCCGGGATGCTCAGAGTATCGGCTACATCCTGCCAACGGCGGAATATCAGAAGTGAGTCGGTTTTATATTTGCTGATTTTAAACAAAACGGTGTCCACCTGTTCATCTTCGAGAAAATGGATCAGTCCCTTGATTGATCTTTTAAATTCAGGATTATTGAAATACCATTTTCCTTGCTGGCTCGTCAGTTTTTTTAGAAAAATCATTCCCTGCTGTAACGAATCGACAGTTTGGGTTGGCTCTTCAGAAGCGGAATTGTTGGCAAGGGGAATAGAAAATGCAAGGGTGCAGATAAAAAGGAAGCCTGCTAAAATCAATAGTCTCATATCAGGTTTTGTTTGGTTTCTCAAAATAACGTAAAATAATTGTACTTGTTTTGCGACACTTTCAAAAATTACACCAATTTATTCTCGGGCCAGGTGTCGAAAGGAAACTTTGCCAGGTAAGAGTTGAAGTAGCGCGGATCGCCCGAAACTTCGCGTCCGGCCCACGGAGGCAGTGTAATTTTCTGGTCTTCCGATTGTAATTCCACCTCGGCAAGCAGCAGTCCTTCGTTGTTGCCGTGGAAAATATCAAGCTCCCATAAAAGTCCTTCATGCTGAATTTTGTACCTTGTTTTTTCAACAGGCGGGAAGATTGCCATTTTCAGCATTTCGCGGCCCTCCGAAACCGGAATAGGATATTCAAATTCACTTCTGGAAATCCCGCTACCCGGGCCTTTTATGGTTAGAAAGGCATGTTCTCCTGCAATCCTGATCCGTACAGTCCGGGCCGGATCGTCAGTCAGATAACCCTGGCATAAATACTCTCCACGGACACCAATTGTCATTTTTTCTTTAATTACCAGAAATTTTCTTTCAATCTCCAAAGGCATAATCATGCGTTTTAGTAATTTGGTGCAAATTTAGAATTTAAGGGTGAAGTAAGCAGGAAATATAATCAGGAACAAAGAAAAAGTTAATGCGAATTGCGAGTTATGAGTTTCGAGTTGCAGGTAGTGTATCAAACATTGGGTATCTGACATTCTTGCCTGCTGCATTCTTTAAATTCAGATAGGGGCAAACGAATAACCAATTTTAGTATGATTTCGAGGGAAGAAGCGCTGGATATGCTGATGGAGCATGTTCAGAACGAAAATATGAGAAAACATTGTCTGGCGAGCGAGGCGGTCATGAAAGCGCTGGCTGTGAGGTTGGGGGAAGATGTGTACGCCTGGGGACTGTCCGGCCTTTTGCACGACATTGATGTGGAAGTGACAAATGCCAATCCACATACGCACGGTGTCTATTCTGAAAAAATGCTGAAGGGAAAAGTAGACGATGATGTTTTGGATGCCATCATGATGCACAATGAGGTGGCTTCGGGAAAAGAACGGACCACTAAATTTCAGCATGCGCTGGCGGCAGGAGAAACTATTACCGGTCTGATTACTGCAACGGCATTGGTTTATCCTGATAAAAAAGTGAGCAGCGTAAAAGTAAAATCGGTTACCAAACGAATGAAGGAAAAGGCGTTTGCTGCTTCGGTGAAACGTGAAAATATCATGGAATGCGAATTAATTGGCTTGCCGCTTGATGAATTTGCCTCGCTGAGCCTGTCAGCCATGTGTGAAATAAGTGATCAGTTGGGACTTTAAAGTTGAGAAGATATAGAGCAAGATGCGCTGGATTTGCGTTTTGCAAGCGTCTACTTATACAGAGAAAAAACAAATAAATATGAAAAAACTAACTTTTATTTTTTATACGATAGCTATTATCGTTGTACTTCAGGCATGTAATTCGAAAGACAAGTCAAAGGAAATAGCACAATACGAAGCGACTGAAACCAAACTTCAGTTGAACGAAACATTGCAGAAAAAGGTCGGAAGCTGGATTAAAGAAGGCACCGATTGCTATGGCATTGTCACTCTCAGTAGTCCGGATGGCGTTATTCATGCAGCAAAGGAAGTGAAAGCTAAAGTGTTGATCATTGAGAATGATAAAATAAAAATGAAAGCGCTCGAAAATGTCAGCCTGGCGCCCAAGGCGGGTTGTACTAAAATAGGGGTTGCCAATGGCGATACATGGTGGGAGGAAGAAGGAGATTTATTCCAAACCAGGGAAGAAGCTCTTGAATTTATAAAAACCATTAAAGTTGATAAAAAATCACCTGCCGGAACAAAATTTACAGTCAATTAAACCCGACTGTTGTGTGAATGGATGACAAACAACTGATAGCAAAAATACTTGAACAGAACGATCATGCGTTTGGTATTCTTGTTGAAAAATACAAGAAGCTGGTTTATTGTGCCATTTTTCGGTTGGTACGTGATACAACCGATGCCGAAGATATTTTTCAGGATGTTTTTCTCGAAGTTTACCGTTCGATCCATCACCTGCGCAACGAGGATGATTTATCGGCTTGGCTGTTTAAAATCTCATACAACAAAGCAATAAGTTTTCTCCGGAAGAAAAACCCGGCCCGGGCAAACGACCTATTGGAGAAAAGCAGGTTGCCTGAATCCGGGAATCATGCCATTTCGTTTATTGACCATCAAACTCCGGCCTGGAAAATGGAAGAGCAGGAGGCCGGGTTTGTGCTTTATACGGCAATCGACCGTTTGCCGGAAATGCAAAAAAAAGCATTGCTGATGCACAAATTCGAAGATTATTCGCACAAGGAAATCGGTGAAATGATGCAACTCTCTGTTGCCTCCGTCGAATCGCTGATTTACAGGGCGAAAGTCAGCTTGCGAAAATCACTGTATTCGTACTTTAAAAAACATTTAAAATAAAGGGATATGTCAACAAAACAACGTATTCTGATGTGGCTCAATATTTTTTTACTGGTGATCAATATCTCGGCGTTTGTAACATTTCTGCTGATGAACAAGACCAGTGAAAAAGAGCGTGATGAACGTTTTAGTTCCGATGAGTTCCTGAAAACAGAACTTGGGCTGAGCGATGATCAGTACAAGAAAATATCGGCGCTGAACAGCAATGTTTTCAGATCGTACCAGGCATTTCTGGATTATAAATGTGAACTGAACTTCAAGCTTATTGAAGAATTATCGTCGGAATCTCCTTCCGATTCGGTGATGGGATCATGGGCCAACAATATTGGGGTTATGGAAGCCAATATGAAGAAACAAACCATAAAGCACTTCGAGAATATAAAAAGTATTTGTACCGAAGAGCAGAAGCTTTTGCTTGATCAACTTTTGAAAGATATGCTCGATGCCGGGGAGCAATGTAAATACTGTAACAAGGTAAATTGTTCGAGGCGGGATCAGCTTCAGAAAAAAAAATAAATTTTTTGCGCCGGATTTAAAAAATACAAACGTCTTTAGAGTTATGAAGTGCAATCAATTGAAAGAATACATCGGTTCGGAGGTCAGTTACAATAGTGTTGCTGAGCACCTGAATGAATGTAAAATCTGTTCCGGCAGACTGGAGCAGATCAATCAATGCATGTCGCTGCTGGATGAGAATGTGGAGGTTCCGGAAGACTTGGTGGCCAAAACCCTTCGGAAAATGAAGGATGTGAAGTTTCCGCCCCGCCCCGGAATCGATTATTCAAAATATTTGCAATTGGCGGCCGTGATTGTGGCCGGCATTTTTCTCGGAATTGTGTTGGGCCGAAATGCCAATACCGAACTGTTCCTTTCAAAGAAGGGAAAAAAAGACAGGGCTTTGATCGAGTACAGGGAAAGTCATCATTTAAGTGAGCCCGGCTCGATTTACAGGTTTTAACGAAAGAAGCAAGCAAGTTGGTGAAAAGGAGAAATCCCGATTTCTGACTACAATATAAAGGGGAAATACCTATTTATAGGGATTTTGTTTTTTGAAAAATTTTGTGATTTTTGTCCCTGGAATACCATTGCTGATTACTATTTTCATCGATTATGCTGTATGTCGGACAGATAAACAGCAAGTCTGATTTGTATTTTATTTGATAATCTGTTTTATGAGCAAAAGAACCAAAAAATCAAACTGGCCACGTCCAATTATGCAATGGGGTGTTATTCTGGCGATTGTAATTATTGCGCTGATCCCCAAATTCAATGAAAATTTTGTTCCCGATTTTGAAGCCTATTGCCCGTTTGGCGGCATACAGGCGCTGGGAAGTTATTTACTGAACCAGGCTTTGTCGTGTACCATGACCAGCGCCCAGATTGTAATGGGTATTTTGCTGATGCTGGCCGTGTTTATTTTAAGCAAATTGTTTTGTGCCTATATATGTCCTGTGGGGACAGTGAGCGAATGGCTTGGTAAATTGGGCGATAAACTGAAAATCAGGATTACGATAAAAGGAATTGCCGATAAAATTTTGCGTTCATTGAAATACGTCCTTCTTTTTATTACTCTTTATTTCACGTTTCAATCGAACGAATTGTTCTGTAAAAAATTCGACCCGTATTTTGCGATTGCCTCCGGGTTTAACACCGATGTGGTTGTACTTTATTCAGTAATAGGCATTGTTCTGGTAATCCTGGGGTCTGTTTTTATACGTTTGTTCTGGTGTAAATACATTTGCCCGCTGGGAGCAATATCCAATATCTTCAAGTTCACCGGCTTTTTTGTAGCCGTTATGGTGATTTACCTGCTGCTCCTGAAATTTGGGATCAAAATCAGTTACGTTTGGCCATTGGCAGTCGCCTGTGCAGGAGGCTATATCATTGAAATTACCGGTTTATTTGGCAAAGTATTTCCTCTGGTGAAAATCACCCGCAACGAGGATACCTGTACCAGTTGTCAGCTTTGTTCGCGCAAATGTCCGCAGGCCATTGATGTGGCCAACCTGAAAGTAGTGCGCGATGCCGATTGTACCCTTTGCAGCGAATGTATTTCGGTTTGCCCCGAGAATAACACCCTTCAGATTAACCGAAAGAAAAGCCTGCGTTGGCTGCCTCCGGTTGCAACTGTTTTACTGATTGTTGCCGGTTTATTGCTTGGCCGCTTGTGGGAAGTGCCTACTATTGATGAAAAATGGTACGGTGAAGAAGTAATGTCGAAGGCAAAAATATTTACCCAGTCCGGGTTGAAAAATATAAAATGCTATGGAAGCTCAATGGCTTTTGCATCGCAAATGAAAGGGGTTGACGGGGTATTGGGCGTTGCTACCTTTGTAAAACACCACCGGGTAAAAGTGTATTACGACCCTGCAAAACTGGATGATGCAAAAATACAGAAACTGTTGTTTACCCCTTCAGGTATGTTGTTAAAGAGCCTAAAAAAAGGTGTGCAGGAGGTGCAGGAAGTGCAGGTATGGCTGGAAAATTTCTTTGATCTGTATGATTTCAATTATTTAAGCCGTTTGCTTCTCGATAAAACGGAAGCCGTTTATGTCGCTTCGGAATACGATTGCCCGGTTATGATAAAAATATATTTCCCCGGGGATGTAAAAATTGATGAAGCCGAATTGGTGAGTACTCTTGAGGCAGAAACACTGACCTATGCGGCAAATGATAAAAATTATACCGTAGATTTGGGTTACAAAGTAGCGAAAGGACCGATATATAATACGATGGGTCGAAAGGAATACATTACAAAGATGTTCAAACCCTACGAGGCACAGTTTAATGACTCCGAAAATTACGGAACGGAAGTGATTGAGGTTTATCAGGTACCGTTTGGTAAAAACAAGGCCAACCGAAGCAAATTGAGTTACCTGGTCAGCCATTTGTCCGACGATAATGGAATTATAGGGTTCCGCACCTTCTTGAACGATTCGCTGGAAGAAATCATTGCTGTTTCGTATATTGATACAATGACCAGCACAACTGCCATTTATGAAAAACTGAACAGCGATACACTCCGGTTTACATACAGTTCCGGGAAAATAGGGAAGGTCGCCAATATGTTTGACTTTATTGAAACTGAAGAAATAGCAAAATAACAAGAAATAGAGATTTTTGGTCGCCGAGAGTCGAAACGGGGGAGCCGAATGAGACAAACGGGAAGAGCCTAATTTGAAAATTGTTCTATGTATTTTAAATAAAATCTACACCTATGAAAGTTTTTACCTGTTTAGTAATCGTATTGTTATTGCCTCCTTTGTCGTTTTTGCAAACTTCAAGTCCTGTATTAATTAGACGAAATAAGTGAGATCAAGGGGAATAAATCGTAATGAAATTGAATCTTGAGATGATTTCAAAAATAGATCAATCTAATGAAGTTTGTTTTTGCAGAATTATAAAAGGCGTTGACAAATATCATCAGTTTGATGAGCTATTTGAAATTGTGACCGAACTTTTTTCTCTTAATGATGTGGCATTTCACATTCGATGTAACCACGTTATTTTCGTGTAAGCAAAAAAACAACAGATTAAATCAAACTCATGTCAAGTCGACGAATCATTTTCTTTTTGATAATTTTTTGCACCCTTGGGGTGTTTACTGAAGCGTATGCTCAGGAGAAAATTACGGTGAGTGGAAAAATTACCGATGCCGACAATCAGGCTCCGATTATGTATGCGAATATTGCATTCCCGGAGTTGGCTATTGGTACAACTTCAAATGAAAAGGGTGAATTCATTATTCATGCTGTCCCGGTTGGCACCTACACATTTTCGGTAACCTACATTGGATATAAAGAATATTCTATCTCGGTTACGTTAAAACAGAGTGTAGCATTGAATATTAAACTTCAGCAACAGTCGTTAGGGTTAAAGGAAGTAACTGTTACAGCCGAACAGTCAACCAGTGGGACAACATCATCAAAAATCAAAAGCGATGCTATCAACCATGTTCAGGCTTCCAGTTTGAAGGATGTCATGCAACTGGTTCCGGGAAATCTTTTATTGAACCCAAATTTAGGTGAACCGGGAAAATTAAGTATCCGGGAAATTGATAGCAATGGTATGGTCGATGTCAACAGTGCACTGGGAACTGCCGTTATTGTTGACGATATTCCGATGACGAATGATGGAAATATGCAAAAGGCCATGGAAACAGGTAGTAGTATGACAACATATTCCGGAAGTGGCCTCGATATCCGGAGCATATCTGTTGATAACATCGAATCCATCACGGTTGATGTAGGTATCCCATCGGCTGAACATGGAAACCTGACGTCGGGGGCAGTAAGGATAAAAACCAAGTCGGGAGGTTCACCGTTTAATGTAAAAGTTAAAGCCGATCCTAAAACAAAACAGGCTTTTATCAGCAAGGGGTTCCTGCTTGATAATGATAAAGGAGTTATTAACATGGATATGGATGTTGCACATTCGTATGCCGATATTTTTAAAAAGACCAATTTGTTTGACCGCTACAACCTGTCAACCAAATACTCTCAAACGTTTTTCAGGGAAAAGAACCCGTTAAATATTGAAGGAAAACTAAGTTTTTCATACAACATTGACGGTAATGAATGGGACCCTGATATGATTATAGAAGAAGAAGCGTATTCGAAAGAAACCGGGATCATGGGGAAACTGTCGGCATCATGGATGCTCGATAAATCGTTTTTGTCCAGTTTGTCCTTAGATATTAGTTATAGCATGGACTGGCAAACCGGGTTTGAAAAGACGTTGGAAAGCAGTTCAAGTGGCCCATCTTTTTATTCAACGGCTATAACCAATGGCGAATACCAGATTTATTTTACCCCGTCAAGTTATTATTCAGAAGTTACTTACGATGGGAATCCTTATAATTTCTATGCAAAACTGAAGGGTACTTTATTCAAAAAAACCGGGGTTTTTACCCATTCAGGTTTGTTTGGGGCTGAGTGGCGTACAACCGGAAATACTGGAGATGGCCGTCTCTATGATACGACCAGACCGGCCAATGGTTTGGGTACCCGGCCACGCCCGTTTACCGATATCCCTGCTTTAAACCAGTTATCGTTATTCGCTGAAGATAAAATAACAACCGATATTGGTTCAACCGGATTGGAAATGACTTTAGGTTTAAGAATGGACAACATACAGCCAACCAGTCCTTTTACAACCGATGGCAGCATTGCTGTTGATCCAAGGATCAATGTAAAATACAATATACTGAACCGCAAAAACAACGAACTGTTTAAAGATTTTAGCTTGCGATTGGGCTATGGAAAAACGACCAAAGCGCCTACTCTAATCCATTTATATCCAGATAGGGAATATAACGATGTAATCAGTTTTAGTTATTATCCTGATTTAGTTGTATCAACAACCAACGTTGTGGACACCAGAAATTATGACCTGAAGCCAGCAAAAAGCACTAAATACGAAGTCGGCATTGATTTTCAAATAGGGCATATAAAAACCAGGTTAACAGGTTTTTATGAAGAACACAAAGATGGCTTTGTAAATGATCGGGTATTTTATCCAATGAATTACAGATATTATAATGTACTTGCCGCAGGCTTAAACCCATATTATGTACCTAACGATGGCGTGTATTATAACGATGCCAATGGGAATGCTGTAAAAGTAGGTTATGAAAATGCTGTAAAGTTTTCGGATTATGAGCAATATCGCAATGCCGATGTCAGGATAAAAAGAGGAATGGAATATACTATTGATTTTGGCAAGATAAAAGCTTTACAGACTTCGTTTATGGTTACCGGTGCATGGTTGCAGACAGAATCATATACAGAAGATGCACCGTACTGGGAAACCGTTAAGTACACAAGTTACACAGGTGGAGTTAGTAAAGATGAATCGTTTGTTGTAAAATTTCAGGATGAATATGGATATGGAACTGTATTCGAAAGGTTGAATACAAACATCAGTATCATTAACCATATTCCAAAACTTAAAATGATTGTTTCGCTAACGACCCAAATTGTTTGGTATGAAAAAGACTGGCGAAAAATTTATTCCGACGACAAGTTTTATTCACTTTCTGAATTAAGGAACTATTTGGGTAATGCCAGTTTATTCAGCTCAGAGCAGGAAGAAACGTATTATTACCAGCTTCCGGTCAGCTACAAGATGTACGACAATATTGAACATGTCTATACTCCCGGCGACTTTGCACAGTCGCTACACCAGTTGGCAATTGATAAAGAGTTAAAATACCGTTTTGGTGAGAAAGTGTTGCCAACACTTTTCCTATGTAATATTAACATCTCGAAAGATATTACCAAACGGATCAAACTGGCTTTCTATGCAAATAACTTTCTTAACATCAGACCAAGGCATCTAAATGAAAGGGAAGGTTCGTATGTACGGCGCAACCAGGAACCATTCTTTGGGGCCGATCTTACATTCCAATTTTAAAAATGAATTGTTATGAACGGAATTAAAAAATTAGCATTTTTGCTGGGATTGTTGTATTTCTCATGCAGCGATTATGAAATCCCTGAAACATATCAGGTCGCTATTAAAGTAGCCTATCCTGAGCTTTTTGATGGTGGCGCAAACGTCAGTAATGTTGATGTTAAAATCACAAATATACAAACAGCAAGAGAATACCTTCAAACAACCGATGATTTGGGAATTGCGAATTTCAAAGTACGGGGAGGTAACTATAACATCATGGTATCCTTTTCTGAAGAACGGGATGTGGACATTGAAGGGTTCATGTTTAAAAAGACAGTATTGTTCAATGGCGCTGTTAATAGTCAGATTATTACAGAAGGTGGGAAAGAGTTTGCTATACCCTTGCAATATTCGATAGCCAAAGAAGGATTTGTAATTAAAGAACTTTATACTTCAGGAAGCAGAACACCGGCAGGTAAGTCGTATGGAGCTGATAAGTTCGTTGAGATATACAACAATTCAGACAAAATTTTGTATTCCGACGGACTTTGTTTTGGGGCTGTATATCCAACAACAACCAATAAACCAACTCCGTATGTTGATGCAAATGGTAAATTACTTGACCGGATTCCGGTATGGAGTTTTGTAGCCATCGTGCCTGGCTCAGGTCAGGAACATCCCATCCAACCGGGTGAGTCGTTTGTGGTTGCATTATCGGGCTTAAACCACAAGGATGATCCAAACGGGAACCCAAATTCGATTGACTTATCTCATGCTAACTGGGAATTGTATGTTGATAAAGGTATGTATGCTGATGTGCCTTCGGTTCCCAACATATTAATGCAAAGAATAACAACAGGGAGTGCTATGGTTTTAGATATCTCTGGCCAGGTAAGTATCCTGTTCCGATTGCCTGAAGGTGATTTACAAACCATTTTTACGGATACGAATAATTATCTCAAAGTAGTTGGAAGTTCTTTCAATTGTTTTATGGTACATAAATCGTGGGTCATTGATGGAGTTGAAAACCCTAAGATACACAGCGATGGCGTTTATAAACGCTTACATGATGAGATTGATGTCAGTTACATTCAACACCGTGGAGGAAGCGAGAAAGTCTCTATAAAAAGAAAAGTTGGCGAAGTAATTAACGGACGCACCATTTATAAAGACACCAACAACTCTGCGGAGGATTTTTTGACCAATCAGGAACCAACCCCCGGAATAATCGCTAAAAACTAAACGAAGATGAAGAAACGGCTTATTATACCAGTTTATATTCTACTGATTGTTTTCAGTAGTAATATGTTGACGGCAGTTAATTCGGACAGCGACACACTGAAATCCAGTTCTTTATCAACTGAAAAATTATTAAACCTGAAAACAGTTTGGTCTGAATCAAGCAATGCTGCTTCATTGACTTTTTTTGATTTTGACGGACATTTTGGCTCAGTCTATTTTGGGTTCAATAATGCACAGGGAGATTACCGCTTATTTCAAGCGCCTGATCAGTCCAGTCAATACGGTTTTTATTCGAATGGCTATGTAAAAGAAGGGAAATGGAAATTCTATGGCAATTTCAACTATTACAATGCCCAGGAGAAAAATATCAAATGGACTGGTGTGATCGAACCATACAATGAAAATCCCTATACTGTCGGAGATTCGATCGGTGGGAACTACTGGAAAGAGTATTTTAAAATGCAGGGGAAAGGAGCGTTCGAATTAAACCGATTGGTTTCTTTGGGATTCGACATAAGATATGATGCAGGAGTTGGGACAAAGCGGAAAGACCCTCGTCCAACAAATATAATCACCAGTTTTGATGTTCGCCCGGGAGTTGTTTTTAACCTTGATAAAATTAAAATCGGAACAAACTTCAGGTATCAGGGAGGCAAAGAGGATATAAATTTCGAGAAGGTTACCGATAACAAATTCGATATTTTCTATTTCAAAGGTTTGGGGACTTTTTCATCAGAAACTTCAACAGCATCAGGATTTAATGATAGCTATACAATATCGAACTTGTACGGGGGAAGCTTACAATTCACCTTTGATACAGAGTTTATCAGAAACTATACCTCGGCCAATTTTGATAAAAAAGTTACAGATATCAAACGGGGAGCCTCTGATCCTCTGCAAATAGCATTGGTAGATAACTATATCACTGATATTAATTCTGTTTTTCTCTTCGGATCGAACGACAAAAAAATAAACCGGCTTGGACTGAACTATGTCCGACAGAAAATTTACGGACAGGAACCGGTCGTTGAGCCAAAACTCCTGCAGGTAACTTATCAGTGGTCAACGGTTGCCAAATACACACTCTATTGGAACGAAGCCAGTAACTACAATGTGAATTATTCCTATTATGACTTTACAGACACCGATCACATTAATTGGGGCGCAAAAATCAATTGTACAGTGAGTTCGGACAAAACTACCTATTATTTTGTACCTGAATATAACAAACTCAGCTATAATCAATTTGTTGTAGATGGATTGCTGGAAAAAGGGTTCGTATGGAATAAGTGGGAAAGCCTTTTCTCGGCCAATGGAGGATACCGTATGAGTTTTGACAACTCACTGGAGATAGTTACGGACGAAAAACTTTTGGAAAATGTCAGAACCGATTTTATTAATCAGGACTTTAACTACTACACTTCAGGGCTTTGGCAAATTGGTGCTTCTGTTAAAATAGGAAGGCAAATTTCGATAAATCATTCACCTGTTCAGTTCTTTCTGGACGCAGGATACAAATTGATGGTGTCCGACCTTCCGGGTGATTTAAATTGGGAAATCTTAGAGTTAAAATTAGGGATGAATTTTTAATAATATTTATCAATGAGCAATGTGATTGAGTGTAACAACCTGACACATTACTACGGCAAGAAAATGGTGTACGAAAACCTGAACATCCATGTCAGGGAAGGAAGTATACTGGGGTTGCTGGGTAAGAATGGTGCCGGGAAAACAACGACCATCAATATTTTGAATGGTTTTCTACAGCCCCGCAGTGGCGAATGCCTTATTTACGGTGAGAATTCACAGCATCTTTCACCTGCGACGAAGGCGAGAATTGGTTTCCTGATCGAGGGGCATATCCAGTATTCGTTTATGAATATTCATCAGGTTGAAAAGTTCTATTCGGGGTTTTATCCCAACTGGAAACCAGCCCCCTACTGGGAACTGATGTCGAAGCTGAAAGTGGCGCCAAACCAGAAAATATCGACCATGTCGTGTGGCCAGCGTTCGCAGGTGGCCTTGGGACTGATTCTGGCGCAAGACCCCGATTTGCTGATCCTCGACGACTTTTCAATGGGACTTGACCCGGGCTATCGCCGCCTGTTTATCGACTATTTGCGCGAGTATGCGAAATCGGAAAGCAAAACCATTTTTACCACGTCGCATATCATTCAGGACATGGAACGCCTGATCGATGATGTGCTGATTATGGACTACAACCGCGTGTTGGCTCAATGTCCGGTAAATGAATTCATGTCCACCTTTAAACAATTCCTTTTTGAGGCTGAAAAAGACCTGTCGGACCTGAAAAAAGAAAAATTTGTAGTGAACCTCGAAAAGGTGAAAAACAAAATTGAGTTATATACCTACGAATCGGAAGATTTTGTGAAGAATTTCCTCGATGAGAAAGGCATTGCATATAAAAACTTCACACAGGTGAAGATGGGATTGGAAGATGCATTTATTGGTTTAACCGGAAAATATTAGCGATATGTGGAAATCAGTTATATATAAAGAATGGTTAAAAGTCCGCTGGTTCCTGATTGGCTTTACGGCTTTGGGAATCTTCGGTGTCGGGTATATTTTCCTGAAAGTTCAGCACGACTTTGCCTTTATGGAAGCCAAAAATTACTGGTACAATTCGTTGTTCAAAGGATTGCAGTATTTTGGATATTTAAAATTTTTGCCGCTGGCCGGCGCTCTTGCAATCGGGGTTGCACAGTATTTTCCGGAGACAATTAACAAACGCATCAAATTAACATTCCATCTTCCTTTAAAGGAAAATAAAGTATTAATGATGATGCACACTTTTGGGACATGTAGCTTGCTTGCTGCATATTTGCTCATTTTCGCGGTGTTCTTTGGTTTTAGTAAAATCTTCTTTGCTTCGGAAATGGTGAATGGCGCAGTAATTTCTGTTTTTCCCTGGTTTCTGGCAGGCCTTACTTCCTATTTTATAATTGCGTTGGTTGTTCTTGAGCCCATCTGGAAATATCGTATTTTCTATTCGCTCATCGGTGGATTTTTTGTCACAATTTATTTGAAATCAGCGGTAACAGCAGGCTACGGGCCAGCCAATCCAATATTGTTCGTGTTGACTGCATGTTTGAGTATTGCCTTGATTTTTTCGGCATACCGCTTTAGAAAGGGGGAAATGTAATGGAACGGATAAGCAGATATATTTTAGTGTTAGTGGCTATTATTACATGTGCCATTATATTGCCGAAAGTGTACTGGATGGCTTTCGATAAACCCATTCGGGTGCCTTTGGTATTCTATAGTTGTACCGACGACGATTTTATGATATGCAGCACGGAAGGTAAAATCACGTTTAAGGATACTCGTGGAAATACCTATACCCGCGAAGAATACGAGCAAAAACTTCCGCTGATGTATACCCGACAGTTATTGATTTCAGGGATAATGCCCGATACAATAAAAGGTGTTGCAATGGATATGCACGAGTTGTCGAGGGCAAGATCTACTTTTCGGTTTAATCCGGAAGACTTGAATGGCCCGCAAACAAAACTGTTTCCCTTGTTCGAATCAGAATCGGGGCGCGCCAACCTGGAGTTACCCGATGATTATTTCCGGATTAGCTGGCGGATGGAGTTTATCAATTCTAAAACGAACACGATCGACGAAGAGAAAAGCCGTTTGTTTTCGGCTGCCCTTTACAAAAAAGGCTTCAATTTTCCGGCCAGACAAATTGCAGGGCTGCCAACTACCCTTAAATCGTGCGACGAAGGATATCTGGTTATCGATTCCTCGGAACAGCTTTTTCACATGAAAATGGTTAAAGGCAATCCGTTTGTTGTAAAAGTTGATCTACCGGACGGTTTAAAATTCCGGTTCATCAGTTGTGTCGATTTAAAAGACAAGAAATATTACGCATACCTGTTTTCCGAAAATAACGAGATTTATATTCTTACTCAGGATGAATACAAACTTGTAAAGCTTCCGGTCGAAGGTTTTGATCCCGATTTTTGCGGCTTACGGATTTTTGGCGACATTTTTCACTACAACGTAATTGTGCAGTCTGAAACTCAAATGAAAGTGGATGTTTTGAATTATTCGGATTATCAGAAAGTTGATACATACGAGGAAAACTGGTTGAAACGTTCGGAGCGGGTAACTGGTAAAATCGCAGCAGTAATATTCCCTGTACAATTAACATTAAGCGATAAAAACAGCGATTACACGAACTTTTATTCTGAGTTTTCTGCCGGATTCCTCTGGATACTTGTGAATCTGGCGCTGGCTGGCATCCACCTTTTTATACTGATTCGAAGAAAAGCAAAGTTGAGCAGGCATATTCTCGACTTAGGGGTGGTTACCTTTACCGGTATTTTCGGATTTATTGCTGTAAACTTCTTTCAGAATAAGTTCTTCGATTGATGGAAGAAAACAAGTGCGGTTTTTGTGATTACGGGGGAATGTATTTGGGGACGGTGAGTGTAAAAATCACGCCGTCTTGTTTAAATTGAGAATGGGGAGAACTCGGAATTTTTATTCCTAAATCAACGAAGCTGCACTTTTATGGTGCAGCTTTTTTTATTCAAGGAATCAGCACCCAAAAAAACTTGTTTTTAGTCAGGATTGCCTCCAATATCTGTTGTAAGTGATCAGTTTTTACATTCTGGATTCCAAAATGTAAAAACTGATTTGCTTTTATTGTGCTGCCTGTATATTAGTCGAAATCCGGAGGATTGTCGTTGAATTTTTCGGGTCGTTTGTAATTACCGTGATGGTTTTATTCTGACGGCCCAGCTTTCCGGTCGAGTCGAATTCAACTTTTAAAGGAACGCTTTCGTTTTGCCCGATCATGGTTTTTTCGGGAGTAACAGCGGTACAACCGCACGAAGTACTAACTCTGCGGATAATCAGGTCGCGCTTCCCGGCATTTTTCAGTGAAAATGTATGTTGTACTTTGCTGCCTTGTTTAATATCTCCAAAGTCAAAATCTTTGCTGTCGAATTCCACGACAGGAGCGTTTTTTAAATCTTCCGGGCTCAATGCCGAGAAATCTTCTTCAACAGTGGTACTTACGGCAATACGGTTCCGGTAATCGGAAGATCCATCAATATTGAGGTAAATGCTTTCCATTATAAACCCGTACATTTTCTTTTTCGAAGCATCGTAACTCAGGGTAAGTATTGCTTTCCCCTTTGGTTTTATTACCGATTCCGAGATACTCACTTTAATGTGTGGTGGAGTTTCTTTTAATTCTACCTTCACGTCGTTTTCCGTATCGTTCACCAACTCCAATTGTTCTGTTTTTGTTTCGATTTCGGTTTGTTTGGTGAAAGCAATATTGTTGGTTTTTACTCTCAGTGGGCCTATAGTTTGCGGATAAATTTCGGCCAGTGTTTTTTCACGCGGCGAAACTTCCCCTTTTATATAAAGAACGACAGTTGCATTCTCGGCATTCGAAATCACCTGGATCGATTTGTTGAACGTTCCCGGACGGCCTTTTGGGTCGTAACTTACTTTAATGTAGCCCTCTTGTCCCGGCGCAATGGGTTTGCGCTCCCATTCCGGAGTAGTACAACCACACGAAGGCTGTACATTGTTCAGGATTAATGGAACATTCCCTTTGTTGGTAAACTTGAATGTGTAGGTCTGAAGTCCGCTTTCCTCTTTGAATGTCCCGTAATCATGGGTGGTTTTCTCAAATTCGATTTTTGCTTTTCCCTGCTGGGCTGTTGTCAGGCCCGAAATAAACAATAAAAGAACGGTGAATAAACTAAATGCGATTTTCATATCCGTATAATTTGCATTAAAAATTAAGTTTTCAAAGATAATAATCCAATGTGGGATTATTCTTGTTTGATATGCAAAACTAAACATCCCCGGACAGATTTCCTGTTAACGCCCATAAAGTTTTGTTAATGAAATGTTAATCGCTGAAAATTTCCCTAAAATTACGTAGTTTCGCTGTTGATTTACTGGTAATGAGGGTGATATTATGATTCGGAATTCAATACGGTACATTGTTGTTTTAGCTACAATTTCAGTTTTAGGAATATTACTGCTCCAGTTTTTATTTCTGAAAAAGGCGATCGATATTAATGAGAAAAAATTTCAGGAAGATATAACGACTTCATTATATAATGTTGCCCGTGATTTGATTGAATACAATAACAAAGTGTACGGTCAGAAAACGAAAATAAACGAGATGTGCCTGGTTGAACAGATTTCGAGCAATTATTTTGTGGTGAATGTCAATCATGTTATCGATCCGGAATTGCTGGAATACCATCTGGTCAGTAACTTCAGGAAAAATCATATCAAGCTCGATTTCGAGTATGCCATTTACGATTGTGAAACCGATAAAATGGCCAATGGTAAACTGATCAGGGCGGAAAGTATTTTTAACGTATCCCAGAGCAATGGAGCCGATTCGTTGGATGAATGCAGTCAGGAGGAAATTGTTTTCAACGAGTTGCACAATGGAGGCAGGAAGGTTGCCAAAATGAAGAAATGCGAACTGCCCAAATGCCAAAAATACATGTACTATTTTGGGGTTAACTTTCCAAGTCGTTCGGTATTTTTTCATTCAAGACTGAAACCCTGGTATTTTGTGACTTCTCTTTTGCTTATCGTATTACTGTTTTTTGGCTACTCGCTTTATACAATCATCAAGCAGCGGCGATTGAGCGAGGTTCAGAAAAATTTCATAAATAACCTTACCCACGAGTTTAAAACGCCCATTGCATCAATAAGTCTGGCGGCCAAAGTACTCAGCGAGCCCAAAATTATTGAGCAGCCCGGACGTCTTGCCGACTATGCACGAATTATTCTCGAACAAAACAAACGGCTTTCATCTCAGGTTGAAAAAGTACTGCAAATGGCTTCCATTGAGAAGAAACGTCTGCAATTAAAAATCGATCCGGTGGAATTGAATTCGTTCATTGAAAAAACAATCGGTGAGTTTAAAAGCAGTCAGAACGGCAATTTGTGCAATATTCAATTTCATTCCGGGATTTCAAATGCCGGCATCAATGCCGATACCTTGCATTTTTCGAACCTGATTTTCAATATTCTCGACAATGCGGTGAAATACTGTGAAGATTCGCCGGAGATTCATGTTCGTTTAGCAGGGGAAGCAAAATCGTACACAATCTCGTTTGCCGATAACGGCATCGGGATTCCCAGGGAATTCCGTAAAAAAATATTTGCCCGGTTTTACCGCATCCCGACCGGCGATGTGCACAACGTGAAAGGCTTTGGGCTGGGACTCGATTACGTGAAAAAAATTGCCGACCGGCATGGATGGAAAATAAGGATTGAAGATAATTCTCCAAAAGGAACTATATTTATCGTTAAAATTCCGAAGAAATAAATTATGGATTTTTCAGGAGAACACATTTTTTTAGTTGAAGACGACCAGACCCTGAATTTCATCGTCAGGGACAACCTTGAACAAAACGGGTACAAGGTAACGGCGGTTGACGACGGGCAGAAAGCCATTACCGAATTTGAAAAAGACAAATTCAGTATTTGTATACTCGATGTTATGCTGCCTAAAAAAGATGGTTTTACGGTGGCCCGTGAAATCCGGAAAAAAGACGATCATGTTCCGATTATATTTCTGACAGCCAAGTCGATGACTGAAGATCGTATCAAAGGTTTGTCGATTGGCGGGGACGACTACATCACCAAACCTTTCAGTATGGAAGAACTTTTGCTTCGGATAAAAGTTTTTCTGAAACGTAGTTTGAAGCCCGACAATACGGATGGTATTCCTGTTGCACGCCGGGTAGGCGTATATAATTTTTACTTCGAGAACCTCATTCTGGAATGCGGCGACAAGCGCAAAACGCTGACATACAAAGAAGCGGAATTGTTGAAATATTTTTGCGAAAACTCGAACAAAGTGTTGAGCCGCTCCGAAATACTCATGAACGTGTGGGGGTCCGACGACTATTATCTCGGGCGCAGTCTCGATGTATTTATTTCACGTTTGCGCCGCTATTTGAAAGACGACCCCGATATTAAAATACTGAATTTACATGGCATCGGTTTCCGGTTCAATGCCCGGCTCGGGAAAAATTAATTAAAAATGAAGACGACAATGACTGCATCCCAACTATTAATATTAATGGCAATTGGGCTTTTGGCTGGTTTGCTTGGAGGGACCCTCGGTGTTGGCGGGGCCATTATCGTGGTTCCTGCGCTGGTACTGATTTTTGGCTTTACCCAACATCAGGCACAGGGAACTTCGCTGGCTTTTATGATTCCGCCGGTAACTTTACTGGCAGTCGCTAATTATTGGAAAGAAGGCTACGTAAACTGGAAATATGCACTGGTGCTTTCCGTCATGTTTTTTATCGGGGCCTATCTGGGCTCGTTTATATCGTTCAGCATTTCAGAAAAAATTCTGAGAAAAGTATTTGGTTTTTTTATTATTATAGTAGCGCTGAAGATGATTTTTTCAAAATAGGAAAAAACAGTTCAAAAATAGAAGACCAAATTCTGAGGCTAAAAAGTTCTATAGTCCGCGATTCGCGTCACCCTGCCTCGAAATTTCGGGGTGTTTCAGGGGCTGATTATTAGAACGATGAGATACTGAAGCATGTTTGGGATGACTCAACTCCAAACTTTTTGGATAGTTTCAGAATCTCAATACCAGACACTGAAACAAGTTCAGAATGCACCGGACTGTTCAGCTAATTTCCTGCTTATTTTTTACAGAAACTCATCGCCAAACGAAACACCCATTTTACGCGATTTCACAATCAATGGATGATCAGGTGTTACCAGGCTAACTTTACCGCCAACTTCTTCGAGGGGAACAGTTGTGAGTTGGTTGTTTTTGACGGCCACCATAACACCAAAGCATTCTTTTGCAATGCATTCGGCTGCAAATGCTCCGTAGCGGGTGGCCAGGATGCGGTCCATGGGAGTAGGACTGCCTCCCCGCTGAACATAGCCAAGCACCGTTTCGCGGGTTTCTATACCCGTGTACAAATGAATGGCTTCAGCAAGATACGATGCTGCCGATTTCCCTTCCGGATGCTTGATTCCTTCGGCTACTACCACGATTGAATATGGCTTTTTATCTTCGTAACGTTGCTCTATTTTCTTACAAACCGAACGTATATTATACTCCAGTTCAGGCAGCAGAATGATGTCGCCGCCACCGGCCATGCCCGCATAAAGGGCAATCCAGCCTGCTGTATGGCCCATCACTTCAATGATCATTACCCGCTGGTGCGAGTTGGCCGTAGTGTGCAAACGGTCGATAGCCTCAGTTGCAATCTGTAGGGCCGAATCGAAGCCAAATGTCACATCGGTACCCCAAACGTCGTTATCAATAGTTTTCGGTATACCAATTACATTCATGCCTTCTTCGCTTAACCGATTGGCAGTTTTCATAGTGCCGTTTCCGCCAATACAAACGATACAGTCAAGCTCCAGTTCCTTGTAATTTTCTTTGATTTGATCCGGCTTGTCGCTGTCACCTTCCTTTACAATTTTATAGGGTTTTTCGCGCGATGTTCCCAGAATGGTACCGCCAACCGTTAATATTCCCGACAAATCTTTTTCCCGTAAATGAATATAGTCTTTGTCAATTAATCCTGTAAAACCGGCATTAAATCCGATCACGTCCATCCCGTATGCCACAATTGCTGTTTTTCCGACCCCTCTGATTGCTGCGTTCAATCCCGGGCAATCGCCTCCTGCTGTCAATATGCCGATTCGTTTTGCTTTTTTATGGTTCATATAGTTCATTCTTTATACTGAATATTCATTTTTTATTGCAACCGAAATTACGAAAACAATTTGCTTCTTGTATATTTTTAGTAAAAAGATCACTATTATCCGACTAACCTAAAATTCTGAAGATATTATCTTCTAATTTTCTCATAGTCAGTTATTAATTATTTTTGTTTCAAAAGTCACCCCCTCAAAAAGCAAGTTTTGTTTGCAAGGATGATGCGGTGAACTCTGTTTTTTTCAAGTATTCCCGTTTGGTGCTTCGAAGTAGTTCAAATACATCCAGTAACCTAATCAGGTGTATTCGTACCAGTGATGCAACAACGGAAAATGCTTTTTTAGTTTGTGCCATTTTTTGGATGACCGTCATCAGTAGTTGGGCAATAAGTGTATTTCTCAGACATAAAACCATATTGTTTGACGCTTAGGAAATTTTCCCAACCATGAAATCATTCAAAATCACATTGGAGAAAAATTTCCAACGCATGAAATCAATTGTTTTTACATCTTTGAAAATTTTCCGAACCATTGCACCGGGCATCTGATTCGCGGGCCGAAAATTAAATTCACATAAAGTTCTGCAATTGCAAAGAACCATTACCGGTTAGAACGTTCAATCGTTTTCCGCCTGGCTCTTCCCCTCTGTTTATTATTGATTTTTTTCTTTTCCTTGTCAACTTCACTTCAGGTGAAAATTACACAGAAGCTAATTTAATATAAGCCAGATAAAAAGTCAATAGTTCAAAAAAATATTTTAACATATTTTTTTGAACAGGAGTTCGGCATGACGCTTCTTTGAGAGGAAGGTGAGATGACGAAACAATCCCGGTTTTAATCGGGTTCGGCATACGCTTTCATCAGGCAAGGCATCATCCCCGACCGGAAAGTCATCCTACTCAACCGGCGATTCACCCCTACCCCGATTGCAGCGTCACCCTGCCCCGATCGGAGAGTCACCCTGAACTTGTTTCAGTGCCTGTTGCTTTAACATACCTTTCCATTGTTATCATGAGATGCCGAAACGAGTTCGGCATGACGCTTTGATGGGTGGCATGACGCTTTGATGGAAAGTCACCCTGAACTTGTTTCGGGATCTGTCCCTTTTGCGTGCCTTTCCATTGTTATTGCGGGATGCTGAAACAAGTTCAGCATGACGAGGACAGGAGTTCGGCATGACGCTTTGATGGATGGCATGACGTTATGATGGAGGGTTCGCATCAATTACAGAATTTTCCGGATTAAAACGTCCGGAAATACATAATTGACCTTCTTTTACAACATACCAACCAACCGATAAATCAAGCATTTCTGGATTATCTTCCTGAATCAGCCTGATCTTCCAGTCACGGTGCCAGTTTTTAAGTTGCTTTTCCCGGTTAATGCATTCATTCATCCCTTCAATCTTTTCATAATACACCAGATCAGTAAGGTTGTACTTCGAGGTGAAAGCAGAGCCCTTTCCTGTTTTGTGTTCAAGAACTCTCCTCTTTATATCTGAAGTTACACCAATATAAAAAGTAGTTCTGTTCTTATTCGATAGGATGTAAACGAAGCCTTTTCTCATTGCAAAAATGTTGTTTTATATGTTTCAGTATACAAGGTAGGTGGTTTTAAACAAAAAGTAAAGAGTTAGAAACCTCAATATTGAAGGGAAGGGATATCGATGTATGGAAAGAGGCAAAAAGTCGCCTGCCTCCGGAGAAACGTCACCCTCCCCGATCGGCGAGTCATCCCTGCCCCGAAACTTCGGGGTTGTTTCAGGGCCTGTTGTTTTAACATGCCTTTCCATTGTTATCATGAGATGCCGAAACGAGTTCGGCATGACGCTTCATTGATGGGTGGTCATCCCGAACTTGTTTCGGGATCTGTCCCTTTAACGCGCCTTTCCATTGTGTTCGTGAGATGCTGAAACAAGTTCAGCATGACTGGATGATGTATGGCATGACGAGGACAGGAGTTCGGCATGGCGCTTTGATGTTGGG
Source organism: Prolixibacteraceae bacterium (assembly GCA_003506435.1). Classification (GTDB taxonomy): domain Bacteria; phylum Bacteroidota; class Bacteroidia; order Bacteroidales; family Prolixibacteraceae; genus GWE2-42-39. Next base: position 363,479 of record DOAQ01000036.1, on the reverse strand, counting down.
CATGACTGATCCAACTTTACTTAAACACCAGATACCCCGGGGCAATTCCAACGCGGAAGTGGTCTTTCAGTTCGCCGGAGGATGAATAGCGGTACACCATTCCGTCCTGCCGGTGGTCGATGGCATCGCCAACATACACATCCGAAGTTTTCGGGTCAATGGACAGACTGTAAAACCCGCCATACGTATCGGTATAAGGACTTTCGATAAAAGGCGATTCGGGCAGTTTCGTCGCATCAACCGGCATTTGCCAGACATGCAGGTTCAGGAAATAAAGTGTGTCGGCAGTTGCATTCATCGTCAGGCCCGACGGATGATTGCCTTTCGCAAAACGCCAGAGCCGTTCTACTTCAAAAGTCGACGCATCAATTTTTACCAGCGCAGGCGCTTCGAACCCAAAGGGGTTTCCTTCGAAACCGCCATCGGTGAGGACCCACAGCTTGCTGTTTTTATCGAGCGCCATGCTTTTGGGCTGAATCGGCACTTCAATTTCTTCCACCACCCGGTCAGTTTCCGAATCAATTACCAGCACCGTGTTGTCGTACGACCAGCACGAAACAAAAACGTATTTGCCCCACTGAACCATCTGCTCGGTGCTGTGCTGCAAAAACTGCGACAACGGTTCCGACACATCGATACTGCCCGTCTTTTGCAAGGTTTCAGGATTGATGATCGTTATTTTCGTGTTGTACAAATCGGTGATGTACGCTTTCTCAGAACTCACAAAATGGATATAGCGGGGCGAACTCAGCCCGGTAATACTACCTTTAAATTCGGCAGTTTCGGTATCGATCACATAAATTTTTCCGGAATTATTAACGACTACAAATCCCCGGTCGCCCAAAATATTCATCGACTGCACCACATCGCCCAGCGGTGCGCCGTTCCGGGCCTGAAAAATATGGTTGGTTACTTTCCTGGTGTTCGAATCGTAAAACGACAGCGAGGCGTTGCCGTACATGAAATTGCCTTCGTTGCAGATAAACACGCCCTCCCCGCCTTTGAAATTGAAGAAAACCGTTTCGACCGGTTCTTCGGAACAGGAAGCAATCAGGAAAAACAGTAACAAAATAAGCTTTGTTCCTGTCGGTGCGATGAGATCCTGAAACAAGTTCAGGATGACGCGCCCGGAAACGACCCTATAAGGGTCAGATATTGGTAGCCCGGGGTAATCCCGGTTTTTACCGGGAGCCACCCCGGGTTTGCGAATGACATATCCGGAAATGTCCGCGGGAAATCCAGGATCAGGACATGTTTCTTTTTCCCGGACGAAACGGTGAAAATGCCCCGGAAAAGCGTGTAAGAAGATGCCTGCTTTTTTCATGTGTTTATTTTTTCAAAGTTGACCGTACAATTTTCGTATTAGCTTTTGTTTTTTCAATTAAGTAACCGACGCATGGAATAGCCATAAGTAATCATTCCCGATTTGTATGAGCTTTAGCTCTTATGGCTATTTCATCGTTTCCATTCCAGTTGAAGGTTAAACGAATAGTACCGCCCCGGCATGGGTCGCCACAAAACGGCCATATAATCGGTATCGAAAATGTTTTCCACACGCAGCGATGCGTCGGCAGCGAACCATTTCAGTAAAAACTTCTTACCGGCAGTGACATGCACCAACCAATACGGGGTCAGCACTTCCTCGAACGCCGATTCGTTGTTGTCCGACGTAGTATAACGCTTGCCGGTGAACGGGGCGCTCGCCTTCACATAGTAGTTACGGTAATCGAGCTGTGCAAACACATTCCCTTTGTGTTTCGGAATATAAATCAGTTGTTTACCCCGCGATTCGTCAATTGATTCCACCGCATTCTCGTTGGTCGACCGGGTGAACGAATAATTGGCGTTCACTGCCAGTTTCAGTTGATCGGTCGGATGATAGCGCCACGAGGAAGAAAACTCCAACCCGCGCGAAAATACTTTTTTCAGGTTGGCTGCTTCCCAGTAATACGCGCCGTTGGCAGCAGGCCGCCAGATGATCCAGTCGTCGATGAGCGAGGCAAAACCAGTTAGTTTGAAGTCGAAATCAGATTCGTTTTGTGTCCATTTTTTCTGAAGCGCCACATCCGACGAAAAGCCGTCTTCCGGTTTCAGATCAGGGTTTCCGCCAGGCAGCCAGTACAAATCGTTCAGATTGGGTTTGTGGTAATTGCGGCTCAGGTTAATTTTCAATCCTGAAGTTTTATCGAAATCGTAATCAATGCCCAACGAAGGAATGAAAGCAATCAGTTTTCCATCGTACAATTCGGTGCGGAACAGGAACGACGCAGCCAGTTTTTTACTTAAAAGCGCCCGTGCAGAATTCAGCAGGGAACTTTCGAAACGCGACTCATTATACCCGGTTTGCTGCGCACGGTCGTATATTTCCACTTTGCTGAATGTATTGTTGAGCGACCACTGAAAACTCAGCTTTTCGCCCGGCTTCCAGTCGAATTTAGTTTGATGGGTGAACACATTTTCGCGGCTGTCGCTGTCGAAATTCACAAAATTGGCTTCAGTACTGCTTCGGAAATAGCCCAGTTGGTTATTCGAGAATCCGGCCATCATTTTCAGTTGGTGCTTTTCTGAATACCATTTCCAATCGGCCACCAGCCGCAGATTTTGGTCGTTCTGCGTTTCGGCGCGGTTGGCTCCCTCGAACGACATCAGTTGCGGCAAGTCGCGTTCGCTTTTGTAAAACCAGCCTTTCAGCGATACAAAATGCTTTCGCCCCAGTCGTCCGTAAAATTCCTGCAACAAACCCTGTTTTTTGTAGCCCGCGTTCTTCTGAACAGCATCGCGCTGTGGCAGTACCCCGTAATTATAATACGGAAAATCGTTCTCTGAACGGTCGGAAAACAGGCGGGTTTTCGACTGAAATTTTTCCGTTCCGGCCATCACCCGTATAAATTCTTTGTACGTCCTGAAACTTTCCAGCGTTTGCGAATAACGGATGTTGAGCCGGTTGCTCCAGTCGGCCTTATTTTCAATCAGGATGCTGCCGCCCAGCGCACCAGAACCGGCAGCCAGCGAACTTCCGCCGTGCAACAGTTCCATATCGTCGATAAAGGATACCGGTAACATCGAGAAATCGACATCGCCACGCATGGGTGAATTTACCGCCATACCGTTCCATACTACCTGGGTATGCGAGGAAGCCGTGCCCCGGAACGAAGCGGAAGCCGCCGAACCGCGCCCGTACGATTTAATGAATACCGGACTGTGTGCCGACAGCAACTCGGAAATATCGAGCGATTGCAGGGCTTTCAGAACCAATGTGTCAACCTTGGTTTGCATTACCCCGGCCTCTTCGGCTTTGCGTTGCCCGAAAACCGACACTTCCCGAATGCGAATGGTATCGCGGATGGATTGCGCCCAGCCGGTTTCAATAGAAAAAACCAGCAGCAAAAGGCAATATTTTATCCATCGTTTTCTCACCCGGTCGCTATTGTTTGATTATTTTTTGCTGAAAAATTTCATTTTCTGAGGACAGCCGCAAAAGATACACTCCCGGTTTCAGGAATGAAATATCCATTGGGGCATCATTTTCAAAATTCTGCTGAAGTACCCGGCGGCCCGAAAGGTCGAACAGTTCGACTGTCCCGGTTTGCAAATCAGAATTTATCCAAATCTGCCGGTTTGCCGGATTCGGGTAAACAGTTATTTGCTGTTGCGACAAGTCGTGTATTCCGGTGGTTCCGGCTACATTCAGCTTCAGTTTGTCAATTCCTGAAACAGCGATGTAATTACCGCTTTGTGCAAGGCTGAACGAAACTTTTCCGAATTCGTCGGTTTGTTTGGTTTCGCCGCCGTCAATTTTTACCGAAGCACCACTCATCACATCCGACGAAGTGACCGATACTTGCCGGTCGGCATTCATGCTGCATAAAAACTGCATCCGCTGGATTGCCACCGTTTCATTCCTACTGATACTGTCGTTGTCTGCTGTCAACTGGGTGAATTGCCAGTTTACCGAGTTGTCGGGGATATGGTAAATCAATAGTTCGTCGCCATTGTTTATTTCCGTTTCGAGGCCGGAAACAAACGTTTGCTGATTGATTTTCACCAGCCATACTTTTTTGTAAGCGTCGGTTTCGCGGGTTCCGCCGTAGCCGTAATGCAAAACAGTGGAGCCATTATCTGTTTCAGGAATTTTCCAAATATAAAGCTGATTGTTTCCACGCACATCGTCGCGAAATTTAAAATCGCCGGAGGTTTGCATCTGCTTAAAAACCTGTGCAATAGCATGTGCCACCGTAGTTTTCGATACCGCCTGAATCGAATAATCACCACCCCGGCTGTCGACAAAAGCATTCAGATCGAACAATTCAACCATCAGACTTTGGCGCGGGAACAGTGTTGCAGTTTCTGTCTTTACTGAAACAAAAACTTTTTTGGCAACTGATTCGGGCAAAACGGTTATCTGTACCAAATCTTTAATCTCCGGTTTTTCTTTAGCCTGAAAACGAAGCCAGGCCTGTCCTTCCTTCAAAGCCAGCAAATACGCCTGCCCGTCTTCCTCCGTTATACTGAAAACAGTATTGTCGCCCGAAGACCATTCTCCGGTCATTCCGGCAATTGTGTTTCCGGCGTCATCGGTAATTTTTCCGGTGAGTTTCAGTTTGTCGTTTTTCTGAACGGTAGTTGTGCTGAGTTCAATTTTCGCATTTCCGGCGGAAATTATTTTTAGTTCGTGTTCAGCAAAAACCGAATGGTCGGAGGCCAGCCATACTTTTAGAGCAACCGTTCCGGATTTCAATGCAGTTAATTTTCCGTTTTCAATTTTTACCGCATCGGCAGGGGTTGCAGTCCATTCAATAGTTTCAGCAAGCGGTTTTCCTTTTGAAAAAGAATGGGCTTTCAGCGACAAAACATCATTTTTGAAGACACTTTTCGGCAGATCCTCCATCACCACCATTTGTGTTTTCCCCTGTGCTGTTTGCGGGGCCACATCGCGGATACCTGCAATTTCAGCAGAAATCTCGCCAAGCCAACCGGCAATAGCATTCATCCCGGTATAAATCCGAACGAAATCAATTTTATTGAGTTCAACGTAATTTCTGTTTGCATCGCGCGCCCACGAAATATCAATGGCATCGCCGCCGCTGCCTTCAATTTCAAAAGTGTACGGATTGTCGGGCAGGTTTTCAGTCAGCGAAATGGTTTTTGTATTGTCGGCATAACCGAACGCACGGGGATGCACCACTACCTGCATGGCCGACGAAATATCGATGTTTCCGGCCACTAATGTTCCCGAAAAAGTCAGTTGTCCGGTATTGACACCCGGAAACCAGGCGCTCATCGGATAATACGGCTGCTGGTGAAAACTGTTGGCCCGCATCGTTCCCGACTGTCCGATATTGTCCGTCCAGTTAATATCGGCTACAATTCCGTCGCCCGGATTGGTGTATGTCATCTGATAATTGGCTTTGGTCGTTGAAAAATGGTGATCGCTCCCGGCAATTTCGTACCATGTATCGTCTGGCAGGCCGTTCGCATTGTCGTCGCGCATCACCTGTACAATACCGGTTTCAGACCAGATGGAAGTGGCATTTCCAAAGATGGTGAAATCGACCCCGTACGGGTTGGCCGGATCATTTTCGATGCTGTGGTCAAAACCAACAACAATATATCCGCCGTAACCGCCCAAACTGACTAGTCCGTTCAGCTTGCTGACAATGGATTGTGCAGCGGCGGGCCTCCCGATTTGTTCCGAATTGGTGTATTGCCCCGGAGCAGGCAAATACGAATGGATCGTTTTTACAAATTGACCGTGCGCAAAAAGGCTGGCTGTAATCAACAGCGCACATGCAATTAAATTTCTGATTGTGTTGCGAATCTTCATTTTTACCATCATTAAAATTGATGGATTTCGCAGCTTAAATAGGAAAGACCAGAGCAGTTACTGTTCTTTTGCTTTTTTCCCGAAAGCTTTAAAACCCTTTGTATCCGGCAGGTCTTCTGACTTATCCTACTCTTTGCCGCCTTCCCGTCCAAACGATGCAGACAGTGGCCTGATGGCAAAAAAATTACGAAATTACAGCAGCGGGAACTGTACAGGAATCTCACCTGTTTCCCTATTATCCCAATACGGGACCAAATACCCGGCAAAGGTAACTATTTTTTCTGCATTCAAACTTTTTTGAAAATCAAAATAACTTCCCTCAGGTATCCTGAAAATAACTTGGATTTATTGGCACAACCGACCAAAATATTCCATTTATCAATAATTGTATTTTTAAAGTAAATGATGTATATTTTCAGAAAAAATGCCTTATTTTTGAACGACATAAAACAAACAAAGCTCTAAAAATCGATATAAACAATTTAAAACATGGCTACGATTACTGTTAATAGTTACGATGAATTTGCCAGTTATTTAGGGAAAGAAATCGGCGTTTCCGAATACCTGAAAGTTACCCAGGATTACATTAATAAATTTGCTGATGCTACTTTAGACTGGCAATGGATTCATACCGATCCGGAACGCGCCAAAGTAGAATCGCCTTATAAAGCAACTATTGCTCATGGGTACTATTCCATTTCAATGCTTGCCTACTTCTGGATGCAGTTGATGGAAGTAAAAAACGTAAAAATGATGATCAATTACGGAATTGAGAATGTCCGCTTTGGCCAGCCTGTTGTTGTTGACAGCGAAATCAGGGTACGGGTGAAACTGCATTCTATTTCCGATTTGCGGGGAATTGCCAAGGTACAACTCGACATCCGGATGGAAATGAAAGACAGCCCGAAACCGGTTATGACCGGATTACTTACATTCCTTTACCATTTCGAAAATTAAATACATCGAATCTCTTTTTGCGGGATTCAGAACAATACATATTCAACCAGAATGAATTTTATAAAACCAATAATCATCTGCTTCGTCATTCTTTTCAGTTTTGGCGGATCATACGCCCAGCGATATCAAACTGAAATTACCGATTCGGTGTTGGTGAACTCATACACCTATGCGACTAAAGATGGTGAAGAATTAAAGCTGGACCTTTATCTTCCTGCTTTGGAATTTGAGAAAAATAAACTTGTTTTCCTGTATGTTCATGGCGGAGGTTTTTCAGGAGGTGACCGTTCAGCCGGAAAAACATTCTGCACCCGGCTTGCAAAAATGGGGTACGCCGCTATTTCGCTTGGTTACCGGCTCACCAGAAAGGGTACAGAAACAGGTTTTGGCTGCAACTGTCCGGCCAATGAAAAATTGGCAACTTTTCAGGCTTCGGTTGAAGACATTCAGGATGCTACCTCCTATTTGATACAGAACCGCGAATCGTTTGGCATCAATCCGCAAAAGATAATTTTGGGAGGAAGCAGCGCCGGTGCGGAAGCTGTATTGAATGCCGCCTATCAACCTCCGTTTTGCTACGGACTTGATTCCGGCCCGGTTTCGTATGCAGGAGTGGTGAGCATGGCCGGGGCAATCCCCGACCTGAGCAAGGTGTACGATGAATCGGCCGTCCCTTCCATGTTTTTCCACGGCACCTGCGACAATCTTGTACCCTACGCTTCTGCCCCGCACCATTACTGTAAGGAAAACGAACCCGGCTACATCATGCTTCACGGGGGGTATTCCATTTCTGAAAAACTCCGCGAACTGGGAAAACCGTATTGGCTGGTTTCCGTATGCGGGGGAGCTCACGAATGGGCAGGTAAACCAATCTCAGTTTATTTTGATGAAATAGCACGGTTTTGTTATGAGTTTGTCTTTCAGGGGAAAAAACAGCAAATTCATACGATTGTACCCGGCGATCAAACCAAATGCAATTATCAAACATTTAACTTCTGCAACCCGTGAAACAATTTATTTTACTCATCCTGTTAATCATTGGTTTTCATACCTTTGCCCAGGAGATGAATGTAATTACGTACAATATTCGGTATAATAATCCGGGCGACGGCGAGAATGCCTGGCCCATGAGAAAAGATTTGGTTGGTCAGTTACTGCGCTTCCATGAAGCCGATATTTTTGGTTTACAGGAAGCCATGATCGGACAAATAGAAGATTTATGCAAAGCCTTGCCTGAATTCAAATGGGTGGGAGTTGGACGTATCGACGGGAAACAAGCCGGAGAATTTTCGCCTGTTTTTTACAACTCCAAAAAATTTAATTTGCTTGACAATGGCAATTTCTGGCTTGCCGAAGATTGCACCAAACCGGCGCTTGCATGGGATGCAGCATGTGAAAGGGTTTGCTCATGGGCAATCCTGGAAGAAAAACAATCAGGAAAAAAAATATTGGTATTGAATACCCATCTTGACCATGTTGGCAAAATTGCCCGGGAGAAATCAGCCGAATTAACACTTCGAAAAATAGAAGAAATTAACACGGAAGAATTACCGGTAATATTGACAGGCGATTTCAATACTTTTCCAGATACCAAACCAATTGAGATTTTTAAAACAAAATTATCCGATTCGAAAGAAATTTCGGAACAAGCGCCATACGGACCGGAAGGAACATTTAATTCGTTCAACTTCAACTATCCTCTGGATAAGCGAATTGACTATATTTTTGTCAATAAAAAGGTAAAAGTGAAAAAATATGCGGTGCTTTCCGACTCAAAAAATCTGCATTATCCGTCCGATCATTTACCGGTTTTTGTTACAATTGTACTTTGATATTAGTAAAAACAAAAGAATATGAAAACATCAGGAATGGGAAATTGCGAAGAAACAGAAGCAAACGGAAAAAAAGAATCGATTCAAAAACTGATCGATCTGAAATTTCTTGAACAACGGAAAATCTTTCTCTGGGGACAGGTTGATGACGAATCGGCTGAAAATATTGTGAGCAAACTGCTTTATCTCGAATCGGTTGCCCCGGGCGAAAAAATCACATTTTTCATCAATAGTCCCGGAGGTGTCGTTACATCAGGATATTCTATTATGGACACCATGAACCTGATTTCGTCGCCGGTATCAACCGTGTGCATGGGACTGGCGGCCTCAATGGGCTCCATCCTTTTGTCGGCCGGAAAAAAAGGCGAACGGTTTATCTACCCTCGGGGAGAAGTGATGATCCACCAGCCAAGTATCGGATACCTGCAAGGCAGCGCAAGCGATCTGGAAATCCATGCCAAACAAATCATGAAAACCAAGCAACAGGCGGCAGAAATTCTGGCAAAAAACTGCAACCAGCCGTTGAAACAAATATTATCCGATTTTGAACGTGATTACTGGATGGACGCAAAGGAATCGGTTGCCTACGGTATTGTTGACGGAATCTATAAAATGAAATAAGCAGGAGATGCGATGAATATTACAGGAATGAAAACCGGCTTCAGTAAAGGTGATTTTTGCGATGCGTCGCAAATCAAAGTACTTGCCGACAGCATTGGAATGAACCGTGGCTATGCTGCTTTCGACTTTATGAAAGTGGTCAACCGGAAACCTTTTTATACAGAACGTCACCTCGACCGTTTTTTTCGAACTATGTCGATTTTACGCATCGGGATTCCGTATTCGAGGAGCGAAATCCGCGCAATTATTGAAACGCTTGCCGAAAAAAATACAGCAGGTAATTACGGACTAAAATTTTTCGCGGTCCCTATTGACTCTGCTGATCCGGATATATACCAATCGGATCTTTATATTACTCCGGTTGACCTGCCGGTTTATTCGCCCGAAATGGCTGAAAAAGGTTCAGCTTTGATAACCAAAGAATACGCGCGCTTTTTGCCCGAAGCCAAATCGACCAACTACCTGCCGATTGTTTTCTGGGAAAATGAAGTGAAGAAACACGGGGCGATTGATGTCCTGTATTACTTTAATAATCATGTACTGGAAACATCAAAAAGCAATATTTTCATTGTTCGCAACAATCAGGCATTTACCCCGGGAATCAATGTTTTAAAAGGAATTACCCGCAGTATTGTGATCGATATTCTGCACGAAAAACAAATTCAATTTTCAGAAAAAGATGTATTGACCGACGAACTGTTTGCCGCCGATGAGGTGTTTATTACCAGCACGACCAAAGAGGTTGCACCCATCGTGAAAATTGACGGCAAAATAATCGGGAACGGTAAGGTGGGGACGGTAAGCAAAATATTGATGGAAGCTTACCAAAAGCTGGTTCGCTGAGGGGTCTGTTATATCTCAGGCATAGTTTTCTAAACCTATCCTTGGAGCCTCACAATTAAGGACATTCTGCCTACTAATGAAGTCGTGGAATTGTGAAAAATTTCCCTTCCTGAAATCACCGTGACTGAAAGCTAATTACTGGCTGTTTCTTTGGAATTTGGAATCTGGAATTTGAGATTTGGAACTCTACTTTGTGTGCACCTCAATCACCCGGGCAATCGCTTCGCTGCAAGCCGGGCAAAAATACGGCACATCATTCGATTTCATCCGGCAATTCATCATAGGACTGTATACGCCGGTTGCTGTGTAACCACCTCCCTCGAAAACGCCAACTGCTTTTTCGTATTTCCCAGTTCTTGGCGTTGGCACCGGAGTATTTTTATCCAGCATTTTTTTCCATTTGCTTTCAAAATTAACCAGCGTGGTAAGGTTGGGCTCCCAAGGTTCAACTTTCAGGTTGTAAAAATTTTCGAACGCTACGCTACTGGTATAATATTCATCGCCCAAACCGGCAAAAGCGTGTCCGAATTCGTGTACAAATACTTTTTCAGAAAGCTCATTATCTGCCGATCCAACACTTAAAAAATTATAAAAACCGCCGCCGCCATACCGCTCTGTATTTACCAGCACAAAAATATGGTCCCACGGAACCAGCGCTGCCACATCGTAAATAGTCTTCATATCGCTGGTGGTCAGGTAACGTGGCGTATCGAAAGTGTAAAAAGTAGAATTAAAAATGGTGTTTTTGTAGATTGATTCTCCCGGCACATCGGTTCCCGATTCTTCGGAAGGACACAACACTGCATAAACGTTGAATTCATTCTTGTGCTTGTCGAATGGCGGACTACTGAATAAATAGTCGGACATCCGGTTTGCATCCGACAAAAATTTGTCCATCTCGTTTGCCGTATATCCTTCGGCCAAAAATACCAGATCGACACATTTTTCAGGTTTTCCGGATAACCGTATTTCTTTTGTTTCATACTCGTTCGGAATTTCCTGAAGAATAAAATAGTCTTCCGGAACAATAATCGCTGAATGGATGACCATAAAATCACCTTCCCATTGCCGTTGTTCTATTTCCAGCTTTATTTTTTTCTTCGGAAAAGGAACGAAAGCCGATTGGTAAAATGTACGCTTCATGCGTTTTGCCTCTTCGGTTGTTTGCCATTCCATGAACAAGGGAGAAATCCCTTTGGAAAAAATCAACTGTCCGGAGGCTTCATCGAAAACGCGGATACGGTAATTACCGAAATCAAACGGGTCGATAAGGTTGTTCTTTGAACCGGCCCAGTGAGGTTCCATCTTTATTTGCTGAGGAAAAACTTCCGTTGTTTTGTGGTCGCCTCCCAATAAAAAATCGTACCGGAGAGTTTGCTCTTTAAAGAAATCGTGAAAACATACATCTGCTTTTGCTGAAATTGCAGCAAATGCCACCAGCAGAAAAAAATATTTGATAGTTTTGACCATCTCTTTTAACTTTAATACAATAAACAAAATTCATAATAATTTGAAAATATGAAGCATTTATATTTCTTTTTAAATGATTTTTTTCAGGAACTGGCATTTACTGATTTTCTGGCCTCTGCCTCTTCCGTAATTATATGTATAACAGCGATATGGCTACTGGCTTTCATCGTCTTTTTTATTACCCGTAAGATTTCGGTCAGTTTTATTCACCGGATGGTGCTTAAAACAACATCCGACTGGGATGATTTTCTTCTTCACAGAAAAGTTTTCACAGCCCTTTCTCATCTGCCATCTGCTTTTATTTTTTATTTCACTTACAATTTTTCTGAAATAAAGGTTGTTGACGAAATCCTTCTCCGGGGAAGCCTTATTTATTTTGTTGTGATCGCCAGCATGGTTTTAAACCGTTTAGTACGAGCCGGACTTGATATCTACAACACAACTCTTTATGCACAAACCCGGTCAATAAAAGGATATGCGCAGTTGCTCCACATTCTGATTTATTTTGTTGCCGGTATTTTTATCATTTCGTTTATTGCCGGTAAATCGCCTATTTATTTGCTTACCGGGTTAGGAGCAATTGCAGCGGTTCTGTTGTTGGTATTCAAAGATACCATTCTGGGTCTTGTCGCCAGTATTCAGTTGTCGGCCAACAACATGGTAAAACCTGGAGACTGGATTGAAATGCCCAATCACAACGCCGACGGCACAGTGATTGACATCAGCCTGAACACCGTGAAGGTACAAAACGGGGACAAAACAATCACCATGATCCCTACCTACGCGCTCGTTTCCGAGTCGTTTAATAACTGGAAAGGTATGGAAGAATCGGGAGGCCGCCGGATTAAACGTTCGATCAATATCGACATGAAAAGCGTGAAATTTTGCGACCCGGCATTGCTCGAAAAATTAAAAAAATTCAGGTTGATAAGCGATTATGTAGAAAATAAGCAAAAAGAAATTACCGAGTCGAACAAAAGCCTGAACATTGACGAGAATGACACATTAAACAGCCGCAGGCAAACCAACCTGGGAATTTTCAGAAAATACATGGAAGCCTATTTGGCAAACAACCCGATGATCAGCAAAGAAATGACCTTCGTGGTTCGGTACCTTCAGCCTACCGAAAAAGGTATTCCCCTTGAAATATATGTATTCAGCAAAGAACAACGCCTAAACGATTACGAATCGATACAAGCCGATATTTTCGATCATATTCTTGCCGTAATTCCTGAATTTGAACTCAACATTTTCCAAAATCCGACAGGTAGCGATATCCTGGAATTCATCAAAAACCACTGATCATTATGCACATTTTTCCTTATGAATATCATACTGCCTGATGGAAAAATAAATTACATTAGCGAAAATGGAATGGAAAAATACAAGTTTTGCTTCCGATTACCAGATTGTTATAAATAACATGTTTTGAAGCATGGATATTTAAGATTTGTTATTTTTTCATACATTTACGTTTCAATTTTTAACCTTATTGAAATTTAAAACAACATGAACGAAGAGTTTATTGAACCTGTTCCACAGATTGATGAGCTGGATGAGAAAATCCTGAAGCTGATTACAAAAAATGCAAGAATACCATTTTTGGAAGTTGCCAGAGAGTGTGGTGTTTCAGGCGCTGCCATTCATCAGCGGGTACAACGGTTATTGAATCTGGGAGTTGTTTCGGGAAGTGAATTTATTGTGAATACTCAAAAATTAGGATACAACACCTGTGCTTACATGGGCATCCATCTTGAGAAAGCAAAATATCACCAGCAGGTGGTAAAAGCGCTGGAAACCATCCCTGAAATTGTTGAATGCCATTACGCCACCGGGTCGTTTGCCATTTTCATAAAAATCCAGACTAAAACGAACAAACACCTGAAAAAGATCATTGATGAACAACTTCAGGAAATTGATGGAATTGCCAGCACGGAAACGTTTATTTCCCTGGAAATGATGTTTAAACGACAGGTACCGATTAAGTAAAATTGATAATTCATATACACAGCCGGGCGGAAATAGTCCGGCTTTTTTATTTCAACTTCTCAGATGTCAACTGAAAGAAATACAATTATAGTACAGGCAAAAGGACTGTATCTTCAGTCGGGCATGTTTTATATTCTGGAAAACATCAACTTCGGACTGAAAAAAGGGGAATCGCTTGCGCTGACCGGAAACTCAGGAAGTGGAAAAACCAGTTTAGGTAAAATTATAGCCGGAATCAGTTCCCCCTTTCAAGGAGAGTTAAATGTTTCTCCGGACATAAAACGCTTGATGGTCGATCAGCAGGACCATTTTATTTCACAGTCGGGAAGAAAAAGCGCCTATTATTCGCAGCGATATGAAAGTCTGGAAGAAGATACGACTCCCGATGTCCGCACCTATTTACAGAAAATTCAGGAAAAAGCCGGATGCCCCGCTGATGAAAAGCAGCTTTCGGAAGTGATGGAACAAATGGGGATTAATTATATATCGGAACGCAAATTATTACAGCTTAGCAACGGAGAACGAAAACGTACCCAACTGGCTGCTGCTCTGCTGCAAAAACCCGACTTGCTCGTACTCGATCAGCCATTTGTGGGGATCGATGCCGACGCCCGGGCAAATCTGAACAAACTCCTCGAACAACAAATGAAATCCGGGGTATCACTGGTTATTATCTGCGATCAGGAACACATCCCGTCAGGCGTTCACAAAGTACTTGAACTGCACAAAGGAAAAATCACCCGCTTTGCCGACCGTGCAGAATACATTCCGGAAACTGTTTCTGATGGTTCAAAAAAGGAAGAAAATGCCAGCCTTTTCGACCTCTTGCCTGCCCCAAAGGAAATCTATTCGGATGTTATCTGCATGAAAAATGTAAAAGTACGATTTGGAGAAAAGGAGATACTGAAGGATATTAACTGGCAGGTAAAAAATAGCGATCAGTGGGCTTTACTGGGGCCAAACGGTGCGGGCAAAACAACGCTGCTGAGCCTGATTACTGCCGATAATCCGCAAGGTTATTCCAACGATCTGGTTTTGTTCGACCGAAAACGCGGGAGCGGTGAAAGCATCTGGGACATAAAAAAACGAATCGGCTTTGTTTCCCCCGAACTTCATCTTTATTTTTTGCGCGGAGGAGGAATCTATAATTCGGTACCCGGCCTGGGTGAGAAACCGCATACTTCCTACGATGCCCTGTCGTGTACCGACGTTATTGTTTCCGGCTTTCGCGACGAAATTGGGTTTACTGCATCTCCAACCGGATTGCAGCGGAAGATTGCCAACACGTGGCTCTCTATTCTGAAACTGGAACACCTGCACGACCGGAAGTTTTACCAGGCTTCGCTGGGCGAACAACGGTTGCTCCTGCTGGCCCGGACTCTTGTAAAATCACCTTCACTACTCATTCTCGACGAACCCTGTCAGGGGCTCGACCCGGAACAAACGAGGCATTTTATCCATTTGCTGGATATCGTTTGCATGAATCTGAATACGACTATGATTTATGTGACCCACATACAAGAAGAAATCCCTTCCTGCGTGACTAATTTACTGCACCTTGAAAACGGTAGGATAAACTACTGCGGGAAATTTCAGAAGTAACAGGCTTCAGGAGAAGCACAACATCATGCTGAACCGACTAAAAACCGCTCTTTCTCCTGACAATCAGTTCATCCACCACCACTGGATATCTTTTCAATTCCTTGTTTCGGATCGACAAGCTGATCTTTTCATTTTCTGAACGAACTTCAAACGGTATGCGAATGCGCATCCAGTCGCCACTGAACGAACAGAAAAAATGCTGAAACTGGCCGAGCTGGTAGTTCACCACCTGATCACCGTTTTTCTGGGTAAACTCGAAAACCGTGCGTCCCATCAGGTCTTTCTCAAAATTGTGTACCCAGAACAAGAGTTCACATTTATCGCCTGCTTTTACACCGGTCAGGTTATTATCGAACAAACTACGCCAGAAACGTGCTGCACTCCACACAGCCCCTTTTCCGTAAAGCGGTTCCTTATAAATAATCTTATCAAAACTCTCATACACAATGCAACCCACAGAATCCAGTTGTCCTGCGTGAATAAATTCCATTTCCTGCTCAAACTGTTTTTGCCCTTCCAAAGCCAGGTTTCGCAATGGTTTCAGCGGAAGCCTGTGCAGGTTGAATTTCGGACCTTCCCATATTTTTTCTGAAAGACTGATCAGTCTTTTTTCATTATCGCTCAATTCGGAACAATTATCAACCAGCAGAAGCAGTGGCTTTTGGCTTGGAAATTCTTCCAAAATTCTGTATGGGGCAACCGGATTGCTGACCAATTCGAGACTTTTGTACGTTTGTGAGATAGACGTGCGGCTCAGCATCACCGCCATCGATGGCAATCCTGTTTTCAGCGAAACAATATACGATTGTTTGGCAACATCGCATTTCGGATCGAGCCACACATTTTCGGAACCGATATGAAAATAAGGCAGGGGTAGTATCGCCTGAAAATCGGAAACATCAATCTTCTTTATCCATTCATTTTCCGGCGAAAGGTTTTGGCGGTCTTCCAATTCAGGAATCCGGTTAACCATCCGGTCGTTATACAATTTAACATTCAGCCAGGCATCAAAAAACAAGAATACGAATGCCGACGCCGTCAGTATTTTCATCCATTTGCTTTTGCTGAAAATCAGAAAAAGGCCATAAAAAACCACAATATTCAGCATGTAATAAAAGAGCCATGCAAAACGCGACAAAACCCGCAATTGCTGAATGGGCCCCATATAGTCGAGCAAAAATTTCAGTCCAAGGTTGAAAGGAAAACTGAATGACACAAGCAAGGAAGCCACAGAAGCCCAGAACAGAGCATTTATCAATGGACGATCGGTTATCATGTACCATTTTTGCTTGTTACGAATTCGTTTGTACATTCTAAAAAGCCCCCATATCATGCCGATCAGGGCTACCATGCCAATAAAAGCGTACGCTTCCCAGTCGAAATTCTGAAATGCTTTTACTGATGATAAAAAGTTTGCGTATGGTTTATGCAACGGCAAAAGAACCGTTGCCGGATTGGCCCGATAGGTAAAAAATCCCCATGGATGAGTTGTCCGGTCGGTCACCGGATCGGTCAGATTGACCAGCAGTTGAATAACCAGGAACGGCAAAATCATCTGGATAAAAACATGCAAAATCCATCGGTAATCTTTCACCGGTATTTGCCTGGTAAACAAAACACGGCCCCAATAAAACAGAAAGAGAAAGCCGAACAGGGCAAAAAAGTACATGTGCATTCCCGCTGCCAGAAAAGTAACAAAGCCGATCAATGCTGAAAAAAGAAATGATTTGTTCCGGTCGAACCGGATGAGCAGCCAAATCATCAGCGGAAGCCAGACTGCATAGCTGAGCGCAAGATGCCCCCCCAATCGGCCAATTTGCGGCGAAAGAAACGTGATGCCCACAGCAGCCAGAGTTGCAAACCACCAACTGGTTCCAAGTTCAGTAAAAATAAGGCACAGGAATACAGCCGCCAGTAAAAACGAAAACAGCATGAGGAGGTTGATAATAGCAACCGTATAACCGCTGATATCGAAAAAATGATTGCTGATAAATTTGATGGTATTCACCACCATCGGCTGGTTGTCGGTGAAAAAAATATTTTCGCCGTAAGGATAATTCATACCGTTCATACGAAACGCATCCGAGTCGTATTTCAAGTGATACAACGCTCCGTAATAGGCTTTTAGCCCATCTCCGCCCGGGGCAAAATAAATTTGGTTCGGGTTACGCAGGATTGGGGCAAAGAACAAATAAAGCAATGCAACTGAAAGAATAACGGTGGTGTATACAGTTCTTGATTTTAACATATCTCCAAAGATTCCAGATGTAAAAAATGTGATCAAATTACCGATCAACGCCGAAAAGTAGAAAAATATCTTCAAAAGTGAAAATCTTATTTGCGTTCTGTTCCTCTGTCCCCGCGCTGAAATGAAAGAAGCTGCCTGTTCTTTAGGCAGCCTCATATAAAAATCGTTTCAATTCATTGAAACGCAATATCAAAACTTTCCTTTCTTAAAAAAACGGAAAGAAAACTTTTTATTCTTCCACGTTAACTTCTTTGTACTCTTCAATAATTTTTAAAACCTGGGGCGACGTGACCCGTCCAAACACTTTTTCGCCCACCATCACCACAGGGGCAAGGCCGCAGGCGCCAACGCAACGCAGGCTGCTCAATGAAAATTTCCCGTCTGCGGTAGTTTGCCCGACTTCAATTTTCAACTGGCGTTTAAATTCGCTCAAAACCTGCTCGGCACCACGCACATAACAAGCCGTTCCCATGCAAATGGAAATCGGGAATTCGCCTTGCGGTTTCATGGTAAAAAATGAATAAAACGTTACTACTCCGTAAACTTTTGCCACCGACATGTTTAATTCCCGGGCAATTACTTCCTGAACTTCGGCAGGAAGATAACCCAATTTGCTTTGCACCTGATGGAGTACATTGATCAGCTCTCCCTCTTTATTATCGAATGAAGCACAGATTTCCTTTATCAGTTCGATCGTTTTCTCTGCTAATTTTATTTTTGGCATAATGTTGATTTTTTAGATTTACCAGACTTTAAAGTCACCCGGCCCCGAAACTTCGGGGTTGTTTCAGGGCCTCATTTATGAAAAGATGCTGAAACACTCGCCCTATATCGGGTTCAGCTTCTATCAAAATATTTCGTATGCAACAGATGATGCGCTTTTTCGCTCATGGGTTCGCCTAAAAATTCTTCGTACAATTTCTTGATGTACGGGTTTTCGTGTGATTTCCGTATTTTTTTGTTTTTATCTTCTGAATAAATTGCACGCTGCCGCTTTTTCAGGATTTCTACATCGCCGTGGTGATACGGTTGACCGCCGCCGCCGATACATCCGCCCGGGCACGACATAATTTCAATAGCATGAAACTCACTGGTACCGGCTTTTATTTCTTCAAGCAATTTGCGGGCATTTCCCAATCCGTGTGCAATACCAATATTGATGGGCGTTCCGTTGAAATCGATGGTAGCCTTGCGCAAGCCATCCATTCCGCGAAGCTCTTCAAAATCGAGACGCGGAAGCGGTTTCCCGGTAAACACTTCGTAAGCTGTACGGACAGCCGCTTCAATCACACCGCCGGTAGTTCCAAAAATCACACCTGCCCCGCTTGATTCACCCAACGGCTGGTCAAAATTCTCATCGGGCAGCGTCCTGAAATCAATATTGGCAAGGTTGATCAACCGGGCCAACTCGCGGGTCGTTAAAGCGTAGTCAACATCAGGGTTGCCATTCATTGAAAATTCTTCGCGACTGCTTTCGTATTTTTTAGCCACGCAAGGCATGATGGAAACAACCACCAATTCCTCGCGTTTCAGTTTTAGTTTTTCAGCAAAATAAGTTTTCGCAATTGCCCCAAACATTTGTTGCGGCGAACGGGCTGTCGACGGAATATCTTTCAGCTCGGGAAACTGGTGTTCGAAAAATTTCACCCAAGCCGGGCAACACGAAGTCAGGATCGGCAATTTCACATTTTTATCGCCTTTCATGTAGGCCGACAAACGCCCGAGCAACTCAGTGCCTTCTTCCATGATGGTAAGGTCGGCAGCAAAATCGGTATCGAACACATAATTAAAGCCCAAACGACGCAGGGCAGCAGCCATTTTACCGGTTACCAAAGTCCCGGCTTCCATGTGAAATTCTTCGCCCAGTGCAGCACGCACGGCAGGCGCTGTTTGTACGATCACGGTTTTCGACGGATCGGACAATGCACGGATCACGGCCCCGGTTTGATCAACTTCAGTTAATGCTCCGGTAGGACAAACGGCGACACACTGGCCGCAATAAGTACATACCGAATGGTCGAGGTTCATTTCGAAAGCCGGTGCCACTACTGCATTGAAGCCACGGTTCACTGCCGAAAGAACACCTACTGTTTGCACCTCGTTACACATCATTTCGCAACGACGGCACATGATGCATTTATTTATTTCGCGGATGATGGCTGGTGAAGTATCTTCACGGTAAGTCGATTGTTCTCCTTTGTAATGAATCTCACGGATTCCCAGATGATGAGCCATATCCTGCAATTCGCAATTACCCGATTTGGCACAGATCAAACAGTCGGCCGGATGGTCGGAAAGGATTAGTTCGACAACTGTACGACGGGCATTCACCACGCGGATGGAGTGTGTTTTCACTTCCATTCCCTCGGTCGCCAGCGTTACGCAAGCCGGAGCCAGGTTTTTTCGTCCCATCACTTCAACCACACAAACGCGGCAGCCTCCGGGCTTATTTTCAATATCCATATCTTCCAGCTTCATGTGGCACAGCGTCGGAATTTCAATACCGATGCTTGAAGCCGCCTGCAGAACGGTAGTCCCTTTCTTTACGACTACCGGTTTATTATCTACTATTAAATTGATCATCTTCAGTTCGATTTAAAATTACCTAATTAAAACAGCTCCGAATTTGCATTTTTCCAAACAAACGCCGCATTTGATACACAGCGACTGATCGATGTAGTGCGGACTGCGTTTTTCACCGGAAATGGCGCCAACCGGACAGTTACGGAAACACAAGGTGCAACCGGTACATTTTTCATCGTCGATGGAATAGTGGAGCAATTTTTTACACTGACCAGCCGGGCATTTGTGCTCGTCAACATGGGCCAGGTATTCATCCATAAAATTATCGAGCGTCGACAGCACCGGGTTGGGTGATGTTTGTCCCAAGCCGCAGAGCGACGTATCTTTGATAACATTTCCCAGAATACGCAGGCGGTCTAAATCTTCACGGGTACCTTTTCCTGAAGTGATTTTATCGAGTATCTCATGCAAACGCTTGTTCCCGATCCGGCAGGGCGTACATTTTCCGCACGATTCTTCCAACGTGAATTCGAGGTAGAATTTGGCAATCGACACCATGCAGTCGCCCTCATCCATCACGATCATCCCTCCCGATCCCATCATTGAACCGGCTTTCAGAAGGTTGTCGTAATCAATCGGCACATCGAGAAAATCTTTGGTAAGGCAGCCACCCGAAGGGCCTCCGGTTTGTACCGATTTAAATTCCTTGCCGTCTTTTATACCGCCACCGATGTCGTAAATTACTTCGCGCAGGGTCGTTCCCATGGGTACTTCAATCAGTCCCACATTATTAATATTTCCGGCCAGTGCAAATACTTTGGTCCCTTTCGATTTTTCGGTGCCAATTGCAGAAAACCAAGCCGCACCTTTGTTTATAATAACCGGGATATTTGCAAATGTTTCCACATTGTTCACATTGGTTGGTTTTCCCAGGTAGCCCGACTCTGCCGGGAACGGAGGTTTCACGGTAGGTTCGCCACGAAGTCCTTCCATTGAATGGATCAGCGCTGTTTCCTCGCCGCAAACAAAAGCGCCCGCCCCGTACTTCAGTTCAATATCGAAATGAAAACCGGTTCCCAGAATATCAGTTCCCAACAGCCCGTATTCCTTTGCTTGATTAATAGCCACTTTCAAACGTTGGATGGCCAGCGGATATTCGGCACGAATATATACCAAACCTTTGTCGGCGCCAACACAATAGCCGCAAATCGCCATTGCTTCGATAACCGAATGCGGGTCGCCTTCCAGAATTGAACGGTCCATAAATGCACCGGGGTCGCCTTCATCGGCATTGCAAACTACGTATTTCTGATCGCCAGCCGCCTTGCGGGTAAGTTCCCACTTCAAACCGGTTGGGAAACCGCCGCCGCCACGACCGCGCAGTCCCGAGTCTTTCACAACCTGGATTACTTCTTCCGGCGTTTTTTCCGACAGACAGGTTCCCAAAGCGGCATAACCATCGCGGGCGATGTATTCTTCAACATTTTCAGGATTGATAAAACCACAGTTGCGAAGAGCTATACGGATTTGTTTTTTATAAAAATCCATCCCTGTGGCATCCGGTATCAGGTGATCGTTTTTTGGATCTTTATAAAGCAGATGTTTTACTTTTCTGCCTTTAACAATATGTTCTTCAACGATTTCCCAAACATCTTTCGGAGTAACCTGTGTATAAAATGTATTATCAGGAAGAATTTTTACGATCGGCCCCTTTTCGCAGAAGCCGAAGCAGCCTGTGGTAATCACCTGAACCTCGTCAGCCAGTCCCAGTTCAGATAAATATTTTTTGAAATTATTTTTGATCTGCTCGCTTTCAGAGGCTTTACACCCGGTGCCCCCGCAAACAAGCACATGCATGTTATAATCGGCCATAATTGTTCCGTTTTTAGGTTTTACTCGTCTATTGTTTTATAACTCACCGGAATAATGCCATCAACCATTTCTCCAAGTTTGATGTGTTTTTCGATGATTTCCAATGCTTTTTCTTTACCCACATGACCGTATACCACCGGCTCCTTGCCGGGAATAGTCAGTTCAATGGTAGGTTCGGCAAAACAATAGCCCATACACCCGGTTTGGGTCACAACGGCATCAATACCCTGATGCTCCAGTTCATCAATCAGATACGTCATGGTTTCCTTTGCCCCGGAAGCAATTCCGCAGGTGGCCATCGAAACTTTGATTTGAACAAGTTTGTCGGGCTTATCGCCCTGTTCACGTAGTTTAATTTTCGACTGAACTTCATCGCGTATTCTTTTCAGGTCAGCCAATGTTTTGATCTTTGTCATGATAGAGATAGATTGCTTGTGATAGATAGTTTTTTATGTAATCAAGATATGGTTTTCTGTGTCAAATGTCCAATCTTTCAGAGGAAAAAAGTCTAATTTTTATCATCATTCGCTTATTTGGACTTGTTCTAAATTCGCTGATAAATAATCGGTTAAAAACTTCCGTACTTCAGGCGTGCGAATTGGTATCCCGTCGAGCATTTCGTTGATTTCCGAAGTATTTACCGAAAACTCACCGGATGGCGTTTTGTGCCTGTATTCAAAATTTATTTCGCCGGACGAAGAAAACAAGATCATCAGTGTTCCGACGATGTCGCCCAGCACCGGGCGGTCAATGTGGCTAAAACTAAAAGCAGCAGTGAGCTGTGTTCCTTTATTTTTTTCAGAATGAATGGAAAAACTACCGCCCGCATTTTCGGCATTCTGCTTTAAAAGCGACAGGCCCAGACCTACTTTACGTGTGGTGCGCGAAGTATAAAACGGATCGATCGCTTTGGCAAGTTCTTCCGCGTCCATACCACAACCGTCATCGTCAATTCGGATGATAAACTGGTCGGCATCAGGTTTTTCTTCAATTTCAATACAAATTTGCGATGCCTTTGCCCGGATGGAATTCTGGGCAATGTCCAATATGTGCATCGAAAGGTCTTTCATTTTTCGGGGTTACTATTTTGTATGTGCTGCGTTATTCGAATTCGTTTGTCTGTTCCGTTTTTTCAACTGTCAGATCATGGAATTTTGGTACCTCGGTTCCCGATTTTTAAAAGCGCCTTTTTAATTTCTGAAAACGAAATTTCCTGCATCTCTAAAATGGTACAAACTTCGCCTACGTTTTCAGGATAATGCGCATCGGAAAATTTCACGATGCTGATCTCATCCGGTATTGAATATTTTGAACGGATATCCGTTTCATTCACCCTCTTTGATATTTGAAGCGCTTCGAATTGAAGGCTTTCAGGAATAAATCCCAACTGACTGTAAATGCTGGTTACATACCGGTCTACATGCGCCGGGATGAAAATACCTCCTATTTCATGAACTTTTATCTCCACTTCATCGATGCCAACTTCCAGCGCCGAGCCCAGGTATTTTTCCTCATACCCGATAATATTGGAATGTTCATCAACAAATACCTGGTAGCCAAATAAGCCGGGATGGTTGGCAATGGGTGGCAAATGCCGGTCGATATATTGTTGAAAATCGTTCATTGCTTTTGTGTCGGGGAAAAAAACAAGTACATGAATTTCTTCGGAGGTGTTTATTTCGCAGCCCGGTAATACAAAGATGTCCTCACGGGCAGCTACTTTCGAAACCGCTTCAACATTGCGGGTACTGTTGTGATCGGTAATACCGATAATATCGAGTTTTTGCTTTTTTGCCCGGGCAACAATATTTTCAGGGCTCATGTCCAAATCGGCACATGGCGACAAAACCGTGTGGATATGCAGATCGGCCCTGAATTGTCGCATGGCTTAGCGGTTTAGCAATTCGTACAGTTTTCCTGAAATTTCGAACGTACTTAACCCGGTTCCGAGGATCGGGATATTCTCATTATTGCTGTGCTGCAAGGTGTTTTCATTGGGTTCGAGCCCTTTCACCAAAATAATTGCAGCCATATCTTTCAGCGAAGCAATGGCCATCACATTCTGATGAACCTGCAAGGTGATCCATACCTGTCCGTCCCGTGCGTTTCCCATTACATCGCTCAACAAGTCGGACACGTATCCGCCTGTTATTTCGTTGTCAAGCCCCTTCTCCCCGGAAAAGACTTTCAACCCTAATTCATTTACCAATTCAGAAACCTTCATTTCTTTTTCCTTTTTTATTGCAATCGGCTTCAAAGCGGTCGGTTCCCCATTTCTTTTCAAGGTTCCGGTACGCTTTGCCCGGTTCAATTTTTCTTTCATTTTGCCAGCGTTGCTGGATAAAAATGCAATCCGACATTTTTGCCTGACCCGTTACCATGTCTTCGGCCAGCGCATGACAGTTGGGCGCCCCGCAGGCCCCGCAATCGATACCCGGCAGAAAACACAAAATACGTTGCGCTTTGTTCATCTTCTCGATGGCTTTCATGCGGTCGCTGTCGAAACGAAACACAGGGTTCGGACTCATTTTATCGGATACCATTTTTTGCTTAATCTTTTCTGTATCTACTTGAAGAGATGCCAAATCAATATCTTTTGCTTCGGGATACCTTTTCGCCCGGTGTTCAAGTCGCTCCACTGTCAGGAAACGGTTACCGGTCATCATGATGCCCCCGGCACAACTTTGATCGCAAGCCCGAAGTTCCAGAAAATCGAGACCGGGAACTTCTTCGTTTTCCAGTCTTTCCAGAAATTTAATTACATTGTGGATACCATCGATAGCCATGCTCCGATCGCCAAAATGAATGGATTCGCCCCGTGTGAGGCTCCACAAAATGCCATCTTTGGTAATGTGCCTGCGCTGATCGCTGGTATCTTCAACCTCCACTTCATCAATCACCTTCATCACCCGGTTGTACAACTCATTCATATTGATGGTCCCGTCAACAATTGATTCACGTTCAACTACCGGACTTTTTACCGCTGCTATTTTGGCGCAACAGGGCGTTACATAAAACAAGCCTATTTCTTCTTTTTTCGCCCCTTGCTTTATCAACTCCTGAATAGCAAAATGGGCGCCCATATCATGCGGGGCTTTCCGGAGGATCAGGTTATCAATCAGGGAAGGGTAACGCAGTTGGATCAGTTTTACAATTGCCGGGCAGTAGCCGGAAATATTGGGTTTGTTGTCTTTTTCCGAACGACAATATTCTTTTACTGAATCGATCATAAGCTGAATGGGTTGTTCCACCTCAAATACATGTGTGAACCCTAATTTCAACAAGGCTGAATAAATACGGTTTTCCTTGATTTTTTCAGGAAACTGGCCGATCATCACCGAAGGGAAAAGTACCACCCGGTACTTGAATGCCTTTATTTTATTAAGGTCATCCTGCTCCAAATAAATAGCTTTTACCGGGCACGAACGAAAACAATATCCACAGTCGACACAACGTTCGTAATCAATTGTAGCAACACCATTAATCACACGGATAGCTTCCGTCGGACAAATCTTCATGCAGTGGGTACAACCAATGCACTTTTGCCTGTCGACTTTTAAAGCATGATATGTAGTCCGGTTAAACATTAAAAATAATTCACCATTATTAATTCTGTTCCAACGCCAACTGTGCTTTTAATATCCATCAGGTCGGTGTTCTTTTTTATATTCGGCAATCCCATTCCGGCGCCAAAACCCATTTCCCGTACTTTCTTGCTGGCTGTCGAGAAGCCTTCTTTCATAGCCATTTCAATATCTGGAATCCCGGGTCCCTCATCTGTCAGCCGAATTGTTATTTTTTTGTCGTCAATTTCAACATCAATGGTACCCCGATAGGCATGCGCTACAATATTTACTTCGGCCTCGTAAAGAGCAATTACAATATTTTTTATTGTTTTCGCATCAATTCCCAATTGCTTCAGCACCTTCTTCACTTCGCTTGAAGCTTGTCCCGCCTGGGTAAAATCACCGCCTTCTATTTTGAACGACAACCTCATTCCAATCTTAATAAATGGGTTTTAGACCTGCATGGTACAATAAACCACTCGCCTTGAACAATGAAAACGGCGATTCCAGAATCACCATTCCGTTTTCGATGGCCAGTTCCAGAATTTCATCTGATGCCTTTTTATTCCTCACAAAAGCAATGTATTTAATATCGGACATTTCGGCTGTACGCACGGCTTGCACATTCGACAAACCGGTAATTAGCAACATATTTTCGGCATCAAGGGTTAAAACATCACTCATCAGGTCGGAGCTGAACCCGTATCTGATTTCATCATTTGCAAACTGTTCACCACAAACAATTTTCGCTTCCAGAATACCGGCTATCTCTGCTAGCTTCATTTTATTTTGTTAGCTGATTATTTTTTGCAAAGATGAACTAAATGGATGAATTCGGAAACAGCTTTTGTCTGGTTTTTCTATTTGAACCGAAATTTAAAATGATTTGAAATAAGGAATTCTTCAATTCTCATTTTCCGAATTAAAAAATATTTGTTATTCCATCTTGCCCACAACAACGACATAATTTTTGCCGTATTTTTTTGCACATTTCGGACAGGTGGTGTACCACATATACCATTTCTGAATAACGAGGCCTTTTGTTTTGGCATCCTGCTCAAAATCCTTACACCATTTGCCGGTATCTTTAAATGGACCTTCGTACACTTTACTGAAAAATTTTCCGGATAACGTTACGTTTTCAGCGCCTTTAATTTCTTTGTCAACAGCAAGGTAAATATCCATGTTCCATTTCGAAGTATGGTCTGAAAGACAGAGCCAGTCGGGCATGGTAGCTTCTGCTTCCCGTACTTTTTTGTCCAGCCGTTTCATTGCGCCGCCAAAGTTTAAGGGCATATAAAAAAGTGTGGAAACATGATCTTTTATAAAACGTTTATTTTCCCATACAAATAATTTATTTTCCCAGGGAGCCGGGTCAAATTCGGGACAACAGACAGATTCAAGGTTCGTTTTTGGTTCCATAACTGTTTATTTTTGGTTTTTTAATAGTACGCAACTGATAATAGGGAAATAAAAGTGTCGTCAATCTTTCAAAATATGAATAGAACAAAGATATAAATAACTTGTGATCAGTACATTTGTTATCCTCTTTGTTTTCATTCGAATAATGAAATTTTTATCTATTCCGGAGTTATTTATTATTATCCGGTTGTTGGGATTTGTTGTATGTAATTTGTATTTTAAGTGTACAAAAAATGAGACTATGATCTATGATGAAAAATCCTTTCACGAAGGGATGATTGATGACCCTGAATTGCAGCAAAAAATCATCGATGCTTTGCCAATTCCGATTTTTTACCGCGACAAAAACGGGATTTACAAGGCTTGTAACAAAGCTCATGAAGATTTTATCGGCAAGCCCAAAGAACAAATCATCGGGAAGACGGTGTTCGATTTCCAGCCTCTTGAAATTGCGGAGATTTATGCCCGGCGCGACCAGGAATTGTTTGACAGTCCCGGGAACCAAAGCTATGAAGAAAAATTCAGGGATGGAGAAGGAGTATTGCACGATGTAGTTTTCAACAAGGCAGTTATCCGTGACAAAAACAATGAAATTGCAGGCATCGTGGGTTCTATTTTTGATATTACCGAGCGAAAAAAAGCCGAACGAAAGCTGGAAAAAGCAAAAGAAGCCAGTGTCATCGCTTCGGTCATGATGCAAAAAATCAGGGCCGGGATCGTCATTGTTGATTCGGATTTGAAAGTGATTGATTCGAACCCGAGCTTTGCCCAAATGTTTGGCGAAGAAATAGAGGAACTGTTCGATACCATTCCCGGCTTGCATGGCGCCGATTTCCGCGAGTTGGTTCCCGAGGTGGTATCAAAAATGCTTGCGTCCCTGCTGAGTTCCGGAGAAAACCTGATTGAACGTGACCTGAAAATTCAAAATAAATTGCTGCATGTGCAGGTAATCACCATCTACAAAAACCGGGTAGTTGGAGCGTTGATCCGCGACATGTCGACCCCCTCGCTGGTACGCGAAGAAATAATCAGCCGGGCACAGCGGGTAAACAAACAGAACCTTGAAACGGTGCAGAAAATTGCATTCCTGTTAGGCGAGAATGCCTCGCTGACCGAAGAAATGCTGAACTCAATTATCGAATCGTATAAATACGGGGAAGACGAATAATGGCCGACTATCACATTGAAATCGATTTCCAGCAAAGTCATCCAAAAGGGCAAATCGTTTGCGGCGATGTGTTTTATTCCCGCAAGATCAGGGAAGAAGGACGGACCATTCTGGTACTTTCCGACGGCATTGGGCATGGCGTAAAAGCCAATGTTTTGGCCACTCTCACTGCATCCATGGCACTGAATTACACCTCTTTTCATATCAAACCCGACATTGCCGCCAACATTTTCATGCGGGTTCTTCCCCGCAGCAGCGATGGGAAAGAAAGCTATGCAACCTTCACCATTATCGAAATTGAAGATGAAGGAATGGTTCGGATCATCAATTACGACAACCCGCCAAGCCTGATTTTCAGGCATGGAAAAATTTTTTATCCGAAAGAAGAACGGATTAACATCCGGGGAGATGAAAACAAGGGAAAAATATTGCGTATTCGGGAATTTCATCCTATGAAAGAAGACCGTATCATATTCATGACTGACGGAGTTGACCAATCGGGGCTGGGAAGCGCAAAATACCCGATGGGCTGGGGATTGGAGAATATTTCCTACTTTGCGGAAAACCAGATCGCCCGGGAACCCGATATTCCGGCCGGGAAACTGGCCCGGAAAATTATATCGCAGGCGGCAATGAACGACGGGGTTGAAGTAAAAGACGACACCAGTTGCGGGGTCGTTTACTTCAGAGAACCTCGTGAATTTATGCTGATTACAGGTCCTCCATTCTATAAGATCAAAGACTTCGATTTTGTGGCTGCCATTCAGAATTTCAGAGGCAAAAAAATTATCTGCGGAGGAACAACTGCAGAGATCATTGCCCGCGAACTCGATCTGGAAGTGCGCATTGAACATCGCTTCCGCGACGAAGAAATACCGCCGACAGCCGAGATGTTTGGCTTCGAGATGGTCACCGAAGGAATACTCACCCTGGGAAAAGTGGAAGAAATACTGGAAGCCTACAACAGTGAAACCCGCCTGGAGGATAGTCCGCCGGAAGAAGTTGTAAAACTACTTTTGAATCACGATTATATTCATATTATTGTCGGAACCCGCATCAACTGGGCACACCAGGATCCCGATCAGCCGGTACAGCTTGAAATTCGAAAATTTGTAGTGAAACGGATCATTAAAATACTGGAGGAAAAATTCTTTAAAAAAGTAAAGGTTAATTACACCTAAAAATTGATTATTAATACGAAAAACGAAATTCACATGTACAAGCCATTTATTTTACTGATTTTTCTGACTGTTATCGGACTGTCTGTTTCGGCCCAGCGCGAATTTAAAATGACAGAAGGAGACACCACCTTTGTGATGAAACGGTATGTTTTCATGCTTCTTGAAAAAGGCTCAGAACGCAGCCAGGATTCTGTTACCGCTGCGGAAATTCAAAAAGGGCACATGGCACATCTCAACAAATTGTCTGAAATGGGAAAACTGTCGGTTGCCGGACCGTTCGAAAATGGCGGCGATCATCGTGGACTGCTGATCTTCGATGTGGAAACCATTGACGAAGCCCTGAAACTGGAAGGCGATGACCCGGCTGTGAAGTCCGGCCGTTTAAAAATGGAGGCCATATATTGGTGGGGCGCCAAAGGAACAAAACTACCGTAGATAGTCGCAGCAGGCCGTCTCAGTAGTAAGGTTCTCCGGAATCCGGAACTGATATTGCAAGCAAAGCAATAAGCATTTAACTTCCGGCTTTTTCTCCAATTCAATTATCTTTGGATAAAATTTTCACATGTACCGTATCCTGAAAATAGCATTTACATTAATCCTCTTTCTGGCATTTCTGGCAGGCCAGTCACAAAATGCGCCGGTAAAAATTGCTCTTATTAAATACAACGGCGGCGGCGACTGGTATGCCGACCCAACGGCTTTGCCCAACCTGATTACATTCTGCAACGAACAATTAAAAACCAATATCAATTCCGAACCGGCCACCGTTGAAGTAGGAAGTATCGATATTTTCAATTATCCGTTCGTACATATCACAGGGCACGGAAATATCATCTTTTCGGAAAGCGAGAAAGCCAATCTGCGCACATATCTCGAAGCGGGAGGATTTCTGCATATTGACGACAATTATGGCCTCGATAAATATATCCGTCGCGAAATGAAAAAGGTTTTCCCCGAACTCGATTTTGTAGAATTGCCGTATTCTCATCCCATCTATCATCAGAAATTCGATTTTGACAACGGCTTGCCAAAGATTCACGAACACGACAACAAACCACCCCAAGGTTTTGGACTTATATGGAAGGACCGGCTGGTTTGCTTTTATTCTTACGAATCGGACATCAGCGATGGCTGGGAAGACCCCGCGGTGCACAACGATCCGTGGGAAGTCAGGCAAAAAGCGCTGCAAATGGGCGCCAATCTTATTTCGTTTGTTTTTAACCAATAATATTTTACCGATGAAGGTTCTCGGAATCAACGGAAGCCCGCGCAAAGGCGGCAACACCGAAATCCTGATACAGACTGTTTTTACAGAACTCGAAAAAGAAGGCATCGAAACCGAACTGGTGCAAATTGGAGGGAAAACCGTTCACGGCTGCACCGCCTGCGGAAAATGCCGCGAAGTACTCGACGGCCGTTGCCAGATTAAAAATGACGCCATCAACCAACTGATTGAAAAAATGATACAGGCCGACGGGATCATTCTTGGATCGCCGGTCTATTTTGCCGATGTTACAACTGAAATGAAAGCGCTGATCGACGTTTCAGGTTATGTGACCCGTGGCAATGGCCATCTACTGAGACGAAAAGTGGGTGCTGCAGTAATTGTAGAACGGCGTGGCGGTTCCATCCATGCCTTCGAAACCATCAACAATTTTTTTCTGATCAGCCAGATGATCATCCCGGGTTCCAGCTACTGGAATTTTGCCTTTGGCAGAAACAAAGGCGATGTACTGGCTGACGAAGAAGGCATGCAAATCATGTGTACTCTGGGTGAAAATATGGCATGGCTACTGAAAAAGTTGAAATAGATTTCCCCTTGGGGAAAAGATTTCAGATGGGGTTTCTTTTATCAGAATTGTTTACTTTTATTGAAGTAAACCGATTTTATAAAAATCCCATCATGTCGAAGAAAGGAAAAAGAACAAATAAAACAGGATTACCCCCCGGGTCTCTTGTCTATACCGGCCATATCAAGGAAGTAAAGACCCGTGTCGAATTCATTTGTTACGATGCTGAACAGTTTTCAAAACAGGAGGGTTCGGTTGAGCAAATCCCGGAACTCCGGAATGGCCAGATCAATTGGGTGAAAGTGACCGGCCTCGACGAAATTACAGAGATTGAGAAAATCGGCAAACAACTCGATCTGAACCATCTGTTGCTTGAAGATATTCTAAACATAAATCAGCGTCCGGGCCTCAGCGAGTATAACAAAGCGCTTTTCATTAGTCTGAAAGCCCTGCACCCAAATGGGAACTGGCCCGAATTCAGGCAACTGAGTTTTGTGCTAACTTCCGAAATGTTGCTTTCGTTTGCAGAAGAAGATCATTCTGCTTTCAAAATCATAGAAGAACGTTTATCTCAAAAAATCGGCAAAATCAGACAAAAAGGCATTGACTATCTGCTACATGCTTTTCTGGATGTAATTGTCGACCAGTACAATGAATACCTTGATACCCTGACCGATGCAATTGAATTGTACGACGAAAAAGTACTGAAAAACCCTACTGAAAATTTGCTTCTTGAAATTCAGCAGATACGCAAACAACTGATCGAAATTGACCGGCTGGTTTCGCCTCTCCGTGATGTTCTGAACCAACTGATCAGCATGAACGAAGGAATTATTGTTAACACCTCGCATCCGTATTACCGCGATGTACTCGACCATCTTTTGCTGCTGCTAGGAAACGTAAAATCGGATATTGAACTAACCTCCAGTTCGAAAGATTTTTACGTATCGCGCGTCAGCTTGAACATGAACAAGGTGATTCAACTGCTCACCATTTTTTCGGTCATCTTTATGCCACTCACTTTTTTGGCCGGGGTGTACGGCATGAACTTCGAAAATATGCCTGAACTGCGGACACACTACGGCTATTTTGTAGTATTGGGGGTAATGTTCCTGATTTTTATTGGCATGTTGATTCTTTTCCGAAGGAAAAAGTGGTTGTAAAGACAAGACCTGATTGAAAACAAAAAAGCACCTTTTTCAAGATGCTTTTTGTTTTTTTTAGAGTTGTTTACTAATTTAAGTTAAGCTCAATGTTTCCGGCGCTATTCGATTCCAAAACTTCGTAAGACCTTGCAAAACGAAGTATTGCATTTATACTTTCGGGAGCCGGTTCATACATGTCGTCATTAAAACCATTAAAAATTTCTTCGGAAAGAAATTCATTCTTTTGCCCGTTCTGCTGATATGTTTTAATGAAGTAAGTTAAAGTAGAAATTTTCCTCATAGGCATTTTTCAGATTTTATATTTGAAACTAAAACGCCTGTGAGGAAAATTTATTGTACCTGTACTTAATTTTTTGTCAGAATCAGATTTTTTTTGTCGATCAATTTCCGAAGGTTAATCAAAGCATAGCGCATCCGCCCGAGAGCCGTGTTAATGCTCACCCCCGTTTGGTCTGCAATTTCCTTGAAACTCAACCCTTGATAATGGCGCATCATAATTACCTGACGCTGATCGTCGGGCAATTCTTCAATCAGCAGGCGCACATCGCTGGTGATTTGTTCGTACACCAACTGATCCTCGATATTGTCATCGGCAAATTTTATCGAATTGAAAAGATCCATTTCAAAGTCATCGTTCGAAGTGGTATTCAGTAACTTTTCTTTTCTGAAATGATCAATGATCAGGTTGTGCGAGATCCGGAGCACCCAAGAGATAAACTTACCATCTTCGGTATACCTGCCCGTTTTCAGCGAACGGATAACCTTAACAAATGTGTCCTGAAAAATGTCTTCAGCTAGATGCTGATTTTTCACAATCAGAACAATGTAAGTATAAACTCTGTTTTTATGCCGGTTGATGAGTAGTTCGATAGCGGACTGGTCTCCATCAACAAATTGTTTAACGAGCGAATTATCGCTCAGTGTTTCAGTTCTGAACATTACTCTGCGTTTTTATTTTCTGTCAAATAAAGAGTAGAGTTCTGTCGATAGGCAAAAGGTTTTTAGTAAACGTTAAACAATTTGTTAATTTTGCGTGCTGTAAATTTGAAGCATTTTTCTGAAAAATGCAAATATGAACGAAAGATTTTAATTAACAACTATATGAACGGCCCTGAAAACAACCATCCGGCTATCCAAATTAAAGGTGCACGGGTGCATAATCTGAAAAATATTAACCTGAATATTGAGCGCAACAAATTTGTGGTTATTACCGGGTTATCAGGTTCGGGAAAGTCGTCGCTGGCATTCGACACACTTTATGCAGAAGGTCAACGACGTTATGTAGAAAGCCTTTCGTCGTATGCACGGCAGTTTTTGGGCCGTATTCACAAGCCGGAAGTCGATTATATAAAAGGTATTCCACCGGCCATCGCCATCGAACAAAAGGTAAATACCCGCAACCCACGTTCAACAGTGGGAACATCAACCGAAATATACGATTACCTGAAACTGCTTTTTGCGCGCATCGGACGAACGATTTCTCCCGTTTCAGGAAAAGAAGTGAAACAGCATCATGTGGACGATGTAGTAAAATTCATCACCGGGTTCCCGGAAGAAACACACATTCTGATTTGCTCACCTTTGCGGAAGAAAAACGGGAGATCAATTCTGAAGGAAGCAGAATTGCTTTTGCAGCAGGGATTTACGCGACTGGAAATCAATTCCGAGATAAAACGAATTGATGAAATACTAAAATCGAAAGAAACGGAATTCTGTAAAGATTCAACCTGCAACCTGGTAATCGACCGCCTGAGTGTGCAAAATGACGATGATGCCATCAGCCGGTTGGCCGACTCGGTACAAACAGCCTTTTTTGAAGGACACGGCGAGTGTGTGGTCAAAGTTTTCCAGGGAGAAACCACACTTGAAGAACATTTCTCGAATTTATTTGAGGCTGACGGGATAGAATTTGAAGAACCTTCGGTGCATCTGTTTAGCTTTAACAACCCGGTTGGCGCCTGTCCTACCTGCGAAGGATACGGCAAGGTAATCGGAATTGACGAAGATTTGGTAATTCCCAACAAATCGCTTTCCATTTATCAGGATGCCGTTGCCTGCTGGAAAGGTGAAAAAATGGGAGAATGGAAAGACCGTATGGTTTACAGCGCCGAAAAGTTCAGATTTCCGATTCACAAACCATATTACGAGCTGAGCGACGAACAAAAACAATTGCTTTGGACAGGTAACAGCTATTTTGAAGGGCTAAACAGTTTTTTCAAAATGCTGGAAGAAAATACCTACAAGATACAGTACCGGGTCATGCTTTCGCGCTACCGGGGTAAAACAGTTTGTCCTGAATGCCGCGGCAGCCGCCTGAAAAAGGAAGCTGGTTACGTAAAAATCGGCAATACGTCGATTCAGGATTTAGTACTGATGCCGGTGAATGAATTGAAAGAATTTTTTAGCAGCCTGCAACTGAAGGAACACGAGCATATTATTGCCAAACGTATTCTGATTGAGATTCAAAACCGCATCGACTTTTTGTGCGATGTTGGTTTGGGTTATCTGACTTTGAACCGCCTCTCTTCTACCCTTTCGGGAGGCGAATCGCAGCGCATCAACCTGGCAACTTCACTGGGAAGCAGTCTTGTTGGATCGATGTACATTTTAGATGAACCAAGCATCGGACTGCACACCCGCGATACCGACCGGCTGATCGGTGTTTTGCGAAAACTACAAAAAATCGGGAACTCCGTTATTGTGGTGGAACACGACGAAGAAATTATCCTTGCTGCCGATGAGATTATTGACATCGGTCCATTGGCCGGAAGGCTGGGAGGCGAAGTGGTTTTCCAAGGTAACCACGAACAACTTAAAAAATCAGGGAATAGTCTGACAGCAAAATATCTCACAGGAAAAGAAAAAATTGAAGTGCCGAAAATCCGCCGAAAATGGAATAATTATATTGAACTGATTGGCGCACGCGAAAACAACCTGAAAAATATCAGCGCCAAATTTCCGCTGAATACGCTGTGCGTGGTAACCGGCGTTTCCGGCTCCGGAAAATCGTCACTGGTGACCAAGATTTTATACCCGGCGCTGGCAAAAATGTTTGGAGGCTTCAGTGAAAAAACCGGGCACCACGATGCGATAAAAGGCGATTTACAGTTAATCACCTCCATCGAATTTGTCGACCAGAACCCGATTGGCAAATCATCGCGTTCCAACCCGGTTACCTACCTGAAAGCCTACGACGAAATACGGAAACTTTTTTCAGAACAAAAATCAGCACAATACCACGGGTTTGCCGCATCACACTTTTCGTTTAACGTGGATGGCGGCCGATGTGAAGAATGCCAGGGCGAAGGCGAAATAAACGTTGAAATGCAATTCATGGCCGATATTCATCTGGTATGCGAGAGTTGCAAGGGTAAACGCTTTAAGGATGAAATTCTGGAGATCACCTACAAAGGCAAAAACATTTACGATGTATTGGAAATGACCGTCAACGAGGCTATTGAGTTTTTTTCGACCGGAAAAAGTTCTACCGAAAAGAAAGTGGCCAAACGACTGAAACCCTTGCAGGATGTCGGTTTGGGCTATGTAAAACTGGGACAGTCGTCAAGCACTTTATCGGGCGGCGAAAGCCAACGCATCAAACTGGCTTCGTTTCTGGCCAAAGAGAAAGACAGTCCATCTCTGTTTATTTTCGATGAACCGACCACCGGACTTCATTTTCACGACATCAAGAAATTGCTTGGTTCATTCGAGGCGCTTCTTGAACGCGGCCACAGCATCATCATTATCGAGCACAATCTGGAAGTCATCAAATGTGCAGACTGGGTCATCGATTTAGGCCCGGAAGGCGGCAAAGACGGCGGCTACCTGGTATTTGAAGGAACACCTGAAGATTTGGTAAAAGTTGAAAAATCATATACAGGACAGGCGTTGTGCGAAAAACTGGGGAAAAGCTGAAAATAATATTCAATCCTCATTCTATTGTCATTCTGAGCGAAGCGAAGAATCGTAGGAAGCTACACGCAGGACGGGATTTTATCCGATGAACTTCCTACGAAGAACTGCCTTTCAAAATACTAATTTCCTGTCAACAAAGCACCGAAACCCGGCTTGACGGGTAGCTGAAGTTAGCGGTTAGGTGTTTAGTTTTCAAATAGTTTTGTTTTTAGTGTTTCAAATTCGTGTTCTGTCAAAGATTCATTAAACAACTCGTTAACTTGCCAAAGACCAATTGTTTTTATTTTGTCTTTCGTTGAGTGATTGCCTAACCAAATTTTTGATGGTTTCAGTTCATTTGATTTTGCGAGTGTCGAGATAATTTTGCTTTCCCAAAAGAGTCTCTGTTCTTTCGTGTCAACTTGGAACACACAAAATGATAAATTGGTTTGTATATAATCACTAATTCTTTTTTCGATTTGTTTTTCAAAGTCCTTGTCAAGGAATTTTGAATTCTTCTCTTTCTCCGCCCTTGATGTTGTGTCAAGTTCCCACAAAGGCAAATAAGGGCTATTTTCTTTGTTCAAAAAGCAACGGCCAATATTTTTTCGGAAAATGCTTCTGTTTTTGTTTTCCATTATAAAATGTTGGTTCAGTCTGGAAAGCAGTTGTTTGTCGCCTGTGTGAGTCCCAACTCTGACAATTCTGTCTAAATCACCAAACTTTTCTCCATTCTCAAAAACTATATAAATACCATTATTAGGAATTTCATTTTCCCGATGCTTGAACGGAAATGCGAATCGTTTCTGTTCGTTGAATAATAGATGAAGTTTGAAAGTCAGCGATGTTATCATAGCTTGCTTGCTAAAAATTTAACTCTTTCCCCTTGTCTTAGTCCTTTCAATGGTTCTTCAATATTTGTTAGTCCATTTTTAATTGGTTCGAGATAAGACTGTCCAGCCAATATGATAAATTTATCATTTTTGAGGTCTGCAACTTCACTTAGCTGTTCGAGAACTATTTGTCCCCAATGTTCTGCCTCTGCTTTTGTAAGAACTTTTAGATTTGGCTTTTTAGCTTTCTTGTCTGCGGACACATAGCTTAAAGTAACATCATAAGGTTCGATTTCTTTGTTAAGGTCGAGTAAGTGATAGAAAGCTGAAAGAACAAATATTTTGTCTGGGCTTAATGATTCACCGTAAGCCAAGCTGTTTGTAAAAAGTGGTCCTTTATACAAGTCTTTTGCTTTAGCTTTTTTATTTCCTTTTCTGGAGACACAAGATATTAATACTATTCGTTTCATATTCGTGATGTCGCAATTACACTTACCGCTAACTGTTGTATATAGCTTCGAACTGGAGATTCTTCGCTTCGCTCAGAATGACAATAGGCTACTTCACCTGAAAGTCAAACATTTTTCGTCCTTCGAGAAAACCTTCCAGTTGATCGCCGATTTTAACCGGCCCAACACCTGCGGGAGTTCCGGTATAAATCAGGTCGCCGATTTTCAGGGTAAAATATTTCGATATCTGAAAAATCAGTTCATCGATCGGAAAAATCATCAGGGCAGAATCACCGTCCTGCACTATTTTTCCGTTCAGTTTAAGCTGAAATTTAATAGATGCCGGATCAGATAATTCCGTCACTGGGATAAATTCGTTGCCAATGACAGCAGAACGGTCGAATGCTTTTGATTTTTCCCATGGAAGACCTTTGTCTTTCAGTTGGTTTTGCAGGTCGCGCGCCGTAAAATCGATGCCCAAACCAACTTCAGAATAGTAGCGGTTGGCAAACTTCCGTTCAATGGATTTCCCCAACCGGCTGATCCGCACCACCAGCTCCAGTTCGTAATGCACATCGTTGCTCCAGTCAGGAATATAAAACGGATCGTTATTGCGCAACAAAGCCGAATCCGGTTTCATAAAGATGACCGGTTCCTGCGGGATTTCGTTTCCCAGTTCTTTGGCGTGTGCCACATAATTGCGGCCAATACAAATGATTTTCATTTCCTAACTGTCTTTCATCCGCAGCTTGATAGCTGTCAGTACCTTTTTTGTGTACAGTGGAAATTCGCTGGTCATCATCCATCCGTAGTAACCGGATTGCTCCCGTAAAACCTGCTCAACCGGCATACCTTTATTTTTGCCAAAATTAAAAATCTCCACACCGTTGTCGTCATAAACAATACGCCCTACATAATCCACATTCCGGTCATACGACGAAAATTCGCTCAATGCAGGCACGTCATTCACAATCGGTTTGCTGACTTTCCCTTTCTGATCTTCGTATTCTTCTTCCTTGTAGACATCGAGCTGAGCCTGCAATACTTCGTACGTTGCTTTGGTATCAGCCATTGCACTGTGCGCATTTTCGAGAGGTTTTCCACAATAATATTTATACGCCGCGCCCAATGTACGTTTTTCCATTTTGTGAAAAATCGCCTGCACATCAATAAATTTGCGTTTCTTCAAATCAATATCAACTCCGGCACGCAAAAATTCTTCGGCCAGCAACGGAATATCAAAACGGTTCGAATTGAAACCGGCAAAATCGCAGCCTTCCATAAAATGAGTCAACGTTTTGGCAATTTCTTTAAAAACCGGAGCGTCTTTCACATCTTCATCATAAATTCCGTGAATCCGGCTCGATTCAGCAGGTATCGGCATTTCCGGATTAATCCGTTTCAGAAACTCCTCCTCTCTCCCGTCAACATGTATTTTCAATAAGGCTATCTCAACAATACGGTCAGTCACAATATTGATCCCGGTTGTTTCAAGGTCGAGAAAAATTAAGGGGTTTCTAAGGTTAATCTTCATTTCTTTTTTATTTTTCAGTAAAGAACTTAAAAAAAAACCTAACAGCGATAATCTGTTAGGTTTATATCATCGGACTCAAATTTTTAAACGTTTATCATCATCGGCATCAGCAACATCAGCACATCTTCTTCTTCGTGATCGGTTTCAGCCGGAAGCAGAAGTCCTGCGCGCGTCGGGTCGGAAAGCTCAACCTTCACCTCAGTAGATGAAAGGTTCGACAGAATTTCCAACATGAATGTTGATTTGAAGCCTATTTCCATTTCGTCGCCTTCGTACTGGCATTTCAGCCGTTCAACTGCCGAAATCGAGAAATCGACATCCTGCGCCGAAACAATCAACTGGTTTTCGTTCATGTTCAGCTTGATCAGGTTGCTGGCCTGGTTCGAAAACACCGACACACGTTTCACCGTGTTATACAGTTCCAAACGATCGATAGTCAGTTTGTTCGGGTTTTTGGTCGGAATTACTGAATTGTAACTTGGGTAATTTCCTTCGACCAAACGGCAAATCAGTTTATAATTGGTCAGTTCGAAGATGGCATTTTTATCGTCGAACGAAAGTTTCACATCAAATTCTTCTTTCGGAAGAAGATTTTTCAGCAAGCTGGCCGGTTTTTTCGGAAGAATAAACGACGAATCTACTTCAGCCTTTACATCTTTACGTTTGTAGCGCACCAGTTTGTGAGCATCTGAAGCAACAAACGTCATATCATCGGCCGACATTTCAATGAAAATCCCATTCATTACCGGGCGAAGTTCATCGTCGGCAGTTGCAAACAAAGTTTTGTTGATCCCGCTCAAAAGGGCTTCATGACTGACACTGATACTGGAAGCCACGTCATCCTTCAGACCCGGAAGTTGCGGATAATCTTCGCCGTTCTGCCCAACAATGCTGAATTTCCCGTTGGCAGAGAAAATTTCAATACCAAATGTATCGCCGCTAATCTGAAAAGTCAACGGTTGTTCCGGAAACTCCTTCAGCGTATCGTTCAGCAACTTGGCAGGAACAGCAATCTTCCCGTCTCCATCGGTATTGTCAAGTTCAATACTGGTGATCAGGGTCGATTCGAGATCAGAAGCCGTAATTGTCAACTGGTTTTCTTCTAACTGAAACAAATAGTTGTCGAGGATCGGCAACGTATTTTTAGAACTAATCACCTTACTGATAGACGACAGGTGACTGAGTAATTCGGTACTGGAAACAACAAACTTCATTGTATATTTTTTAATTTTATGATCTAATTTTTCTTTTCCTGACAACCTTCCTTACAAGATTTTGGATTCATACGAATATACAAACTTTGATTTTTTTTACCTATTGCAGATGAAATATTTTATTCAAAAGAAATGAGCATTATTAACAATGCCCGAAAATGATGAAATCAGCGTTTATACCGGCGTGCCCGGAGGAAATTAAACAGCAACCCGAACAGCAGCACAACACCAATGGGAATCAACAAGTTGACCAGTTGCCATGTTAATTTTTGCTCATTAATTTTCACTTTATCGAGCAGGCGAATTGTAAACACCCGCGACTTCAAAGCCATCAGTCCCGAATCATCGCAAAGGTAATTTATCGCATTCACCAGAAATTCCTTGTTCCCAAAGGTTTGTTTCGAATAAATATCGTAGCCCAGCGAATTGATTTCAGGCTTGCCGGTGCGCATGCTGTACTGATTGGCAATCAGGTTTCCGTCGGCAAGTACAATCATCCGGGTGTTTTCGCTTTCGGTTTTTATTTCTGACGAAGAAAATCCCAGTGACTCCACTAAACGGTTTTTAAATACCGACGAAAATTGTCCTTCGAGCAGAATGCCAACCGGAACCGAAGGGTGCTTAAATAACTCGCGGGCAGGCGGATTTGCAACGCTGGCCAGACTTACAGACAAAGGCACATTCAAAATCCGCGAGTATGGTGAAGTTGCAAGGATCACCTGCTTTTTTATTTTTTCGGAATGCCCGACCGTATCGATTGAACTGACAAATTCTGATTTTACCCGTCGGATGCTGCGCCCGATCACATGCTCCTCGGAAGGGAGCAACAACGGTGAATAATGCCACGGAAAGGCTTTATAACTTGCTTTTTGCGATCCGGCTGGCGCAACATTCAGCGGGATCATCATGCACTCGGCATCCTGCACCAGATTTTGGTTGAGCCGCACCCCGTATTTAAAAAGCTGGTCGCTGAGGTTCAGATCGCGTGAAAAAGCCAGCGTCGATTGTCCGCGCTGAAGACTGTCGAGGCTCACCTGCACCGGATCGATCAGCCAAAGCAGTCGGCCTCCCTGCATCACATACTGATCGATCAGC
Source organism: Prolixibacteraceae bacterium (assembly GCA_003506435.1). GTDB lineage: Bacteria > Bacteroidota > Bacteroidia > Bacteroidales > Prolixibacteraceae > GWE2-42-39. The sequence goes on along the minus strand of DOAQ01000036.1, from coordinate 322,386 downwards.
AATTTATCTTTTTCTTCGAAAGCCTGTTCCGGGTCAGCAATTACCAATGTTTTCACCTTACCGGTCAGTTCACTGGCCGCGAGGCGAACCACTTCATAATTTTCGCTCAGCGTTTGCCGGATGTCTTCGGTTTCCAGTTCGCCCAATTCTTCGTGCCCCGTCAAAAAAGCAACTGTCTGTTTTTCGCCGTTAATCAACCGATTGAAAGCATTCGTAAATTCGTATTCCAGCGATTCGACAGAATTGTTTAGGTTTTGTTCACCCGGCAACATCGGGTCATTTTTCAAAAGGTTTAGCGCAATTTCCCTGTTCCCGGAGTGGATTAAAATACCGGGGAAAATGTAGCGAGTGCTGGTCCCTTTTTCGGTTTTCACCTGCAAATCGACCGGCTGCAAACCTCTTTGCGACAACATCCCGAATAGCTTTTCGCGATCTTTTGCCATTGAAATTTCATACGGATCAACAATATTCAGAGTAATTCGTTTGCCTGAATACGCATTGTAATCAACAATTTTTTCTTTTATTTCTTTCTGAAATTTTTGCAACCCGGGATGCAAATCGCCTGCAAGAAATAAGTCAATGTATATCGGTTCGTTCAGTTTGGCAACTATTTCTTTCGACAGTGGGTTCAGACTGTACCGTTTTTCGGCTGTCAGGTCAATCCTGAAAAAATAATTAGCAGAAATGAAGAGGCACAAAATGACCAGAACAAGTACAGATGCAGCTCTTTTCAGAAACAGGGTCAGTACTATTTTATGTTTGCGGACATTCAATCCGGTGAGGTACAAAAACAGCAAAACCGCCAGCAGAAAATACACCAGGTCGCGCGAATCGACCACGCCCCGGCTGATCGACAAATAATGCTCGTTAATTCCCAAACTGACAATTGCATTCTGTAACCCGGAAGGCAGATTGGTTGAACCGATAAAATCGAATCCCATATAGGCTAGAAACGACAAAGCCATGGCCAGTATAAAAGCAAAAATCTGGTTATCGGTCACGGAAGATGCAAGAACTCCAATTGCCACATAAATGGCAGCCAGAAAGAACAGCCCAATAAATGCGCCCCAGGTTCCGCCGGTATCGATACTACCCACCGGGTTCCCAAGCCTGTACACCGAATAAAAATACAACAGCGTTGGCAATAAACTGAAGATCACCAAAACCAGTCCGGCCAGATATTTTGCAGCAACAATTTTTCGGGTCGATAAAGGACGGGTAACCAGTAATTCGAGGGTTCCCATCCGTTTTTCTTCGGCAAAAAGACGCATGGTAACGGCTGGCACCAAAAACAAGTACACCCACGGAGCCAGTGTAAACAGTCCATCGAGACGGGCATAACCGCCTTCCAAAATATTGTAATTTCCGGGGAACACCCAAAGAAACAAACCGTTAGTCAGCAAAAATACCACCATCACCAGGTAGCCGGTCAGTGATCCAAAAAATCCGCTTATTTCTTTTTTAAAGAGGCTGTACATGGTAAGTATAAACCAAAATCAAAATTTATCATTCAAAAGTGCATTTGAATATAATATTTAGTTCTTCAATCATCTGAAAGTCATTAATCCAATGTACCCCCATATTATCACAAACATTAGGTATTTTTATTTTCGTTGAATTCAATGCAGTTACTTTCTCCTCCTTTGTTACCACAATTGCATTTTCATTAATAGCGTGTGCAATAACCCAAGGATCAGCTAATGATCTTGATTTTGTATTGTCAACCAAATATTTATGTAATGGGTTATTTGAATAAATTGTTTGTAGACATTTTGTAACAGGTCCATTTATTTTCCGGATTGGTATTTTACTATTCTTGAGCCAAGCCGACAATTCATCATCAGTCCGTGTTATTTCATCATACACGACCTCTGGCATAAATATTTTGTCCTTTTCTCCAATTTCATTGAGTAATTGCCAGTAATCAGGGCAAAATTTGGGTGAATAGTATTTCTGCCACGCTTGAATAAGAACATTCGCATCTAAACAATATTTTTTAATTGATGCACTCATTTATACAATTGGGCTTCTAATTTGGGAAATTTATTTACTTGCACATTTAATAAATTACTTGCCTGTGTCGGTTCAATAAAACCACTTCGAAAAGCGTCTAACACTGTTTGTGTAAACAATCTGCTATTTCTATTAAGTTGCAAAAGAAAATAATTTGGTCCACTCAATTTTTCTTTCTCTTTTTGCCTTACTTTTTTTTCCTCCTCCCGCAATAAAAACTCTTTAAACTCTATTTCTGCTTCAAATTTTAATTTTCTATACTGTCCAAGTGGTATTATTCCCAGATTAAAAGCTCGAACAAGAAACGCAAATGAACTTACTCCTATTTTTTTTGATTCCTTAAAAATATCCTTTGCATTCCTAAAGACATTTTTATCCAGACTTCTCATTAATTCATCTGGCATCAAAGCAGTTGCTGCGACCTCATTGCAAAATAATTCAACGGGATGAAATTTTTCCTTATTCTCAATCTCTGGCTCAATGCCATTAGAAATTCCAGTTTCTGCAATCCATATATGCGCGAGTTCATGGACTAGAGTAAATAATTGTGGCGCATTCCAATCATCGGAATTAACGAAAATAAAAGGAGCATATATATCTGCAATAGCAAACCCCTGAATTTCATCAGAATCAAGTTTCAATCTGGAATGAATAAAACTAGTCCTCGAAATAAAAATGCCTTTAGATTCAGCTTTTTGTATCCATTCTAAAATTGGGGTGCCAATTTTATAGTTTGAGGGGGCAATTTTAAGTGTAGAAAGGATATCATTAGCAACTTCTTTAGGATCATTACTGGCTGAATATTTTCCAACAAATGAAATCTTATTTTCGTTGTTTTCTTCATTAACTTCACTTATCCACACTTGTTTTTGTTGAATCTCCCGGATAATAAAAACCGAAGCTGTACTCAAATCTTTTGATCCTTTAACTCTAAAATCTTGCAGAGGTTGGAAATCCCTTGGTATTTCAGGAAGAAAAAATAAAGCAAATGGCCTTCGATATGCTTTCGCAAGAATTTGAGCTTGTCTAATTGTAGGGTAGCTAACACCTTCTTCCCATTCTTTTAGTTTCTCAACAGACACTAAAACTTTAAATGCAGCAACTTCTTCGGAGATTCTTGCTGATTCTCTTGCCCATCTCAGAACATTCGGTGTTATGTATGCTTTTTCTGCCATCAGGAACAAAACTACATTTTTTTTAGAGCATCTTATTTACTATTCTTCAATTATATTTCTCCTTCAAATCGTTAACCGAATAAATATCTTCCTCAACCAGGAGATATTCAAATGCTTTTGATTCGGAAGTGATTTTTTGTATTCCATCCTGTAATATTCCGTCATCAATTTTACTCAGCAAAAAGTCAGCAAAATTACTCACCTCTATGATTTTTGCTTCAGGTAATTGTTTGATTTTATTGACGATACTATCTATTAATAAGTTTCTGTCCATATTCGGTAATTTTTACAAATTTACAATGACTTGAACGAATATCCTATTGACATCCCTTATCTGCCAGCAAGTTTTACCCAAATCTTTTCGGCAGCATGGCGCGATGCGCCGGGGCTGCCCAACTTTTGCATCAGGTCGCTGTAATCATCCAGTATCCGCTGATTATATGCTGCATCGTTTAAAATGCAATTCATCTCGGCTACCAATTTCTTTTTTTTGAAATTCACCTGCAAAAGTTCCTTCACCGCCTCGCGGTCGAGAATAATATTGACTAGAGAAACCCATTTGAGGGTAATAAAAATAAGTCCAAGCAAATGAAAAAAAGCCCCGCCTGCCATTTTGTAACAAACCACCTGCGGCGTGTTCAGAATGGCAACTTCCAGTGTCGCCGTGCCGGATGCAACCATTGCTGCCCTGCTGTTTTGAACAATTTCGTAGGTTTTGCCCCAAAGTACTTTCACCGGGTAATTTTTGGTGAACGTTTCGTAAAACGAAGCATCCATATTGGGAGCGCCTGCAACTACAAACTGGTACTGCGGGAAAGCCTCCGATGCTTCGAGCATCACCGGCAACAAGTACGAAATTTCGGTTTTTCGGCTTCCCGGCAAGAGGGCAATTATTTCTTTTTTAGACAGGCTATTTTCTTTGGCAAACTTCGGAAGATCGGCTTCAATTTTTCTTTCCAGTACCGCGTCTAAAATCGGATTGCCTACATAATTGACTTCGTAATTGTACTTCCTGTAAAATTCAGTTTCGAAAGGCAAAATGGTAAACATCTCGTCGACCAGCGCCTTGATTTTATGTACCCGGCCTTTCTTCCATGCCCATATTTTGGGTGAAATATAATAGTAAACTTTTATGCCATTGGCTTTGGCAAACTTTGCCATCCGCAGGTTAAAACCCGGATAGTCAACCAAAATCAGCACGTCGGGTTTGAAAGCCAGCAAATCCTGTTCGCAAATCCTGAAATTCTTTTTGATCGTCCGCAAGTTCATCAAAACCGGGATGAAACCCATGAAAGCCATGTCGCGATAATGTTTGATCAGTTGCAACCCTGCTTTTTCCATGCGCTCGCCGCCAAAACCCTGAAATACAGCTTCGGGATCGAGTTTTGCCAACTCTCCGATCAGGTTTCCGGCATGCAAATCGCCCGACGCCTCGCCAGCTATGAAATAATACCGCATATCAGAATAGTTTTGAGAAAAGAACCACAAACGCGTAAATAAATGTCGCCATTAAAACGCCGCGGGCTGCCCAATCGTATTTCTTCCGTATAAAAAACAAAAACAACAGGAGATTGGGAAATACGCACAGACTGAGTAGTTTGATCAACACATTGAATTTCCAAAGGCTGTTTATATATTCTGTCAACGACTGATCTTCACTTTTCAGCAAATAAACTATTGCAAAAACCAGTAAAGGCCCCAACAAACCTGGCCAGAAGCCAAACTGCATTTTATCGAATTTATGTTCTGAATGACTGCTCATCAGAACTTCCAGTTTTTCATGGTTTCAATGGTCTGGTAGCAACTCAGGTCAATATTTACAGGAACCACTGATACATATTGGTTATCGAGTGCATTCAGATCGGTCCCTTCCACTTCCGGCTCGAAATTCTTAAAATGACCGGTAAGCCAGAAATAATCGCGACTGTGCGGATCGGTGCGCCGGTCGTATTCTTCGACCCATTTACCAGCCGTTTGGCGGGTCACTTTAATGCCCTTGATTTCACCTTTCGGGAAATTCACGTTCAGACAAACAAAAGGAGGCAGACCATTCTCCGCCACTTGCTGAAACACCCGTGCCACGTATATTTTAGCTTTGGCAAAGTCTGCGTCCGGATCGTAATCGCAAAGTGAAAAACCGATGGACGGCACACCGTGCAAACACCCTTCAATAACGGCCCCCATCGTTCCTGAATACATTACACTGATGGATGAATTGGCGCCATGATTGATCCCCGAAACCACAAAGTCGGGATACCGGTCGAGCAACTGATTGAAAGCCAGCTTCACACAATCGACCGGGGTGCCGTTTGTCTGGTATTTGATGTAACCAGCTTCTTCTTTCAGCTTTTTAACCCGTAACGGCTTGTCAACAGTAATAGCTACCGACATGCCCGACATGGGATGATCGGGGGCTACCACTACCACATCGCCAAAAAAGCGCATCACTTCAATTAACTGTTTGATTCCCTTGGCATCTACACCGTCGTCGTTTGTGACCAGAATCAGGGGCCTGTCGTTCATAATTCGTATTGTTGAATGGTACACAAAGATAGAAGAAACGGCAAGAAACTCGGTAAAAAGAATAAGAAAAAAGGCAGGAAATAACTGGTATCACGCACTCTAAGAATTTCGAAAAATCGCTTCCACCCAAAACTTTCTGACACAAAAAAAGCTGCCCCGGAATTAACCGGAACAGCCTGAGATCAAAAAACGCATTGTGAAGAACGTTTTGGGGTCTCCCGAATTCTCATGATTGATAAGAGAATTGTTTTTTCTTCAAACCCCCATAATAAAATCCGGGAATTAATTTCTTGAGATTACATCACAATTATGACGTTTATATTCAGTTCAAAATGACTTTCTGCATCAACTGAAATATTGTTTAGCAATATTCCTGCGATTGCACTGCTTGCATTTGCCATCGCTTTAAATGTGAATTTACCGGTGGTTGTGTTCTTTTCGTAAGATGCCACATGGATTTCATAATCTCCTTCTTCAAGGAATGAAAGCTGGTAGCTTCCGTCAGTATTTACTTTTGAACTGGCCACTGCTTTGGCAAACATCACATTGCTGCTGCCCTGTCCCTGGTATTCAGTGGTTGCATTGAAACTGCCTTTGCGATAGGCATACACAATCAATTCACCACTACCTGATGTTTTTGTTGCTTTTCCTTTAATGTCGCCACATTTTTCCTGAACAACCAGTCGCACTGAACTTTTCAGCTCGGCAGCGGTAACAAACTCGTACTTATTGGGTTCAGTCGTTTCCTGATTGTGAACGATTGATTTCCGCAAGTCAAAATCGATAACCAGATCAGTTGTGCCGTTCGACTCAACCATGAAATTCTTTTCAATTTTTATTTCTGTTGTTGCAGAAGAAGAACTGCTCAAATCATGTTTGACATTCTGTGTATCCAAAACATAACAACCGGGCGAACTTCCTGAAGCATCTGCTTCATTGTCGAGGACAAGTGTGATGTTGCTGTAAGCTTTGGCATCAAAATCTTCGTTGAAAAGCAGTTTGGCATTTCCGTTTTGATAGGCTGAAATTTCAATCGTTTGTTTTGAAAAGCCTTCAACTGACTTTCCATCGACTTTCACGTCAGCAACGGTTATAAACGTTCCCTGGATATTTGCATCATCAGAAGGTGCATCTGTTATTTTTACATTTACTGTACCTTTTGATCCAAAATCTCCATCATCGTCTGAACATCGAATCATCATTGCAGAAACTAACAATGAAATTGCAACAAGCAAAGTTTTTGTTTTCATAATCTATAATTTTAAAGTTAAACAATTAAATATATGCTGATTCGGTGATTATCAGTTAATTGATTTTACTTGGTCTTTTATTTTACTTCAATGACTGCGTATTTCGATATTTTCCAGAATTCATTGGGGTCATCGATGTGCAGATAGGCGATTTGGCCGTTTTCTTCAACCAATGAATAGGAGTTGTCAGGATGTTCAGATCTCACCGTTGCTTTTTTTGCATACAAAGGAATGATCTGGGTATTCCGAATATCAACATCAACAAAGTTTGTATCATTAAAGTTTTCCTGAATCGCTTTGCTGGAACCAAGACCGAGAATTCCTCCTTCTCTTGTCAACAGTCCTTTTTCCTTCAATTCTCTAAAGGTACCGGAAGCGATATGCCCTGTATTCAACCTATTCGTTTTATCTGCTATCTGCCTTTCTTTTACAAGAATAGTGTCAGCCTGCCTGCTCATGTCAGTATTCAGTAATTCAATTTTTTCGTTCAGTCCGGCCATCTGGAAATCTTTATCTTCAATTATCCTTTTCAGTTCGGCAATTTCAATATTCTGGCGTTCCAAATTTTGATTGAGTGCAGCAATGCGTCGTTCAAACGATTTCATATTGACACCTGACTTTTTCAGTTTGTCTTCCAGTTCAGCAATTTTCTTACTGCTTTCTTCGAGCATTGTATCCATCAGCTTGATGTCCTCAATCAGAACTTCTTTTCGGCTTTTCGCATCTTCAGGATTCTGACTAACAGACAACTGGCTTCGTTTACTCCGAACAAAATCCAGGTTGCTTTCAATTTCATCAAACGTATTCATGAAATCATTCATTACAGAATCTTTCTGCTGAATCTGGTCATTCAGACCTATTTGTTCAGCCATCAGTGATTTAATTTCAGCTTCCTTTTGTGTATACACATACACTGAAAAAATGACGCCGAGCATTAAAGCTATAACCCCTGTAACGATTATTGGCAAATGTTTCTTTTCCATGATTTATACCTCCATTTTAGTTTATAATTGACAAATCTTTTTTTGCTTCTGATGGAATATGCCAATTCGTATACCAAAGGAGAATAAAGACAATAACAAACTAACAAACAGATAATTACCAATCCGTAAGTTCATCCATTTTTTATCATTTTGATAAAGTTCTCTTCCAAAATGAGATGAATAATGGAAAGATGAAGCGTAGATTTAGCTTTTATCTTCCTTCAACATGCGGTAAATGGTGGCAACACCGATATCCAGTTTGGAGGCAACCAGCTTGATGTTGTTGTTGTATTTTTCGAGGAATCGGTTAACAATCCGGATGTCGTAATCGCGTAAACTTAACTCCTGCTCCGGCATGGCTGAAGAAATATCCCGTTCATCGCTCAAAACAATATTGTCGGCCGTAATTTTTTCTTCGTCCGACAGGGTAACCGCAAGTTCGATTACCGACTTCAGTTCTCGAATATTTCCGGGGAAAGGATAGGAAAGCAGGCGGTTCGACGCATCAGCAGAAAGTGTTTTCGGAGACAGGTCATTTTCTTTGCAGAACAGGTCTACAAAGTATTTGGCCAGCACGAGCACATCATTGCCCCGCTGGCGCAAAGGCGGAAGTTCAATCGGGAAACCGGACAAACGATAATACAAATCCTGTCTGAAATTTCCCTTTTTCACTTCTTCAAGCATATTTTTATTCGTTGCAGTAATAATGCGGCAATCGGTTTTTACAGCCGTATTGCTTCCCAGCCGTATGATCTCTTTCTCCTGCAATGCCCGTAACAATTTTGCCTGAAGTGAAATATCCATTTCTGCAACTTCGTCGAGAAATAACGTGCCACCGTTGGCCTCTTCAAATTTGCCAATACGCCGGAAATTAGCCCCGGTAAAAGCGCCTTTTTCATGCCCAAACAGTTCGCTCTCAATCAAATCTTTCGGAATGGCGGCCACGTTCACAGGAACAAAAGCTTCTTTCGCCCATTTCGAATTATAATGAATGGCTTTCGCAACCAGTTCTTTCCCTGTCCCAGTTTCACCGGTAATTGAAACCGTAATATTGGTACGGGTTGCCTTTTCAATCAGCTCAAAAACCTTTTGTGTGGCAGGACTATTCCCGATTATTGTGTTTTGGTAACTGTATTTCTTTTTTACTTCCTTCTTCAGATTTACAATTTCCTTTTTGAGTTTACTTCCTTTCCTGATGTTGTTCACCGTGTTCAACAGCCGTTCCTTTATGTCGCGCGACTTCACTATATAATCGTACGCGCCGTGTTTAAGCAGTTCAACAACCACCTCAATATCATCCTGCTCAGAAATAAGAACAACCTGAATATCTTCGTTTTTTTCCTTTATTTGCTTGAGGACTTCCAGTCCTTTCATATCGGGTAACCGGTAATCCAGAGTAATGACATCCGGTTCGTACATTAAATTGGAGAGGCAGTCTTTGCCTGTTTTAAATGAACGAATATCGTAATCGGGGATGAGCGATAAATTATGCACCAGCAAGCGGTTGTACCATTCATCATCTTCAACAACAAATATTTTAAAAGCTTTTTCTTCCATCGTGTTCATTTTTCATTCCATTTTATCTACCGAAAGTTTTTTTCTCAGGAATATATTTATTTGCGTGATTTCATGCTCAATACAATCAATCAAACGGGTTATTTCGCTTTCATTTTTATTGACTTTCACCTCGTTCTCCAGAGTTTTCAGCGCTTCGTATAGCGTGAAAGCCATCATGTGTTTTGCCGGGGCTGCCAGCCGGTGGGCTGTTTCAGCAATAATATTCCAATTTTTTGTCTGAAAGTTATCATGGATCGAAGCCAGTCCGTTTTCACTTGTGTGAATGAATATCTCCAGCATTTCTTTAAAGAATACATCATTGCCATCGGCCATTCGTTCCAGTTCTCCCAGATTTACCGACCCCAGACTTTCGCCTTGTACAGGCATATCTCCATCGCTTTCAGGCAGTAATTTTATAATTGCATTGAAAAAATCAGCTTCTGAAAAAGGCTTTTGCAGAAGTCCTTTCATTCCCGACTGAAGGCATTCCTGCCTATCTTCATTCCGGTCGGTGGCGGTCAGTGCAACAATTTTAGCCTCCGGATGTATTTTTATAATTTGCCTTGCCGCTTCGAAACCACCCATTACAGGCATACGAATATCCATTAAAATAAGGTCATACTCATTCCTTGAAGCAAGCCGGACCGCCTCTTGTCCGTTGGCTGCCTCGGTAAACGAAACGCCCCATTTTTTCAATATATTTTTCAGAAGATGGAGGTTAAATTCTTCATCATCGACCAGTAAAAAATGAAATCTACGGAACCGCTCCGGAATGATGATCCCACTCATCGTTTTTTTTCTGATATTTCCGGCGTCCCCTTTCTGATAGGGAATCTGTACGTTGAACCGGCTTCCTTTTCCGGGAACACTCTCAACAGTGATCGTTCCGCCCTGAATGTTGATCAGCTTTTTAACGATGGCCAGCCCAAGTCCGGCTCCCCTTTGTTTCCGGGTTGAACCGGTATCCAACTGCACAAATTCGTCGAAAATCTTTTCCTGGTCTTCCGGTGGAATGCCGATGCCAGTATCTGAAACTTCCATCTTCAACAGGCAGATCCCATCCGAGGTTTCCATTCCTTCAGCCGTCAGCGTAATCGCTCCGTGATCGGTAAATTTCAGTGCATTGGAAATCAGATTAATCAATATCTGTTTTAACCGGAGCATGTCGCCTTTCAACGCCAGGTTTTGGTCTGTTCTATCATCTACAATCAGGGTAATTCCTTTTGAGGCTGCTATGGTTTTATGCAAGATAAAAACCTCGTTAAACACTTCTCCGGGCAAAAAATCAATTTGTTCAATCTTCAGTTTCTGCGATTCAATCCGTGAAAAATCAAGTGTATCGTTCACCAGCGTAATCAGATGTTCTGCCGACTTCTGAACGATTTCCAAATCGGCAGTCACTTCTTTTGAATTGTTTTTTTGCAGTAACTGTTCGGTTAACCCGTATATCGCGTTCACCGGCGTTCGCATCTCGTGGCTCACCGTTGCCACAAACACTTCTTTTGCTTTTGCCAGGCTTTCGGCTTCGGCCTTTGCTTTTTTCAGAATTTGCTGATAGGCACGGTTTCGTTGCAGATTTCGGAAAAACAACAGCAAAACAATAGCCAGCAAAACAACGGCAGCAATGGTAAAAACGGCCAGCCGCCGGTAGGTTTGGGCAGCCATGTAATCAGCTTCCAGCGTTTTGGCCTCCAGGCGCTTTTGTTCGTTGCTTTCAAGCATGTCAATTTGCTCGTCAAGCCTTTCAGTAACCTGTATGTTCCGTTCAAGCAATACTTTTTCCTGTGCCTGAAATTTCCGCGACTGGTTTGTTATCTGCTGCTCGATACCAGCAATTTCCTGTTTGATAATCTGTTTTTCCCTGCTTTTGTCAATAATAATGGGTTGCAGAGAAGTAGTGTCCTTTTTCCCGAAAAGGCGTTTGAAAAAACCTTTTTTCTCTTCCTTTTTAAATGTGATCGTATCCGGCTGAATAATTGCCGTATCGATTTTCGAATAGAATTCAGAAAACGTATTGTGCGTATTTCCTTTTTTGTGATGCAAAGTTCTTATCTCATCCCATATTAGTAGTTTGCGCGTGGTAAGTATACGAATGGAATCAATCACCCGGATTTCATCAGAGCCAGGAACAGCAAAACTTTTCAGTTTAGCCAGTTTTTGCTGAATACGTTCGTTCAGATCACTGTACGGTTGAATAAAAGCCTCTTCTCCGGTAAGTGAATACAGGCGAACGGTATTTTCAACTTCTGTTAAATCAGAAGCAATATCTTTTATTAAAAGTAATTTTAAATCGGGACGGGCTTCCTTGTGAATGGAATCGACAATCCGGGAAAAGCTGTTGTATACAAAAAAACCGGAACCAACCACTGCTGCGGCAATGACGATCGTTAAAATGGTTATCTGTATTTCTACTTTTATTTCCTTCATCGGTCTGTTTTTCAAGGTTCCTGTTCAACTTTCAACGGACTCAGGCTTATAACGTCTAAACTCAATTGATAGTTTTCACGAATGTATTAAACATTGACGACAAATAAGTGATTGATGATTTATAATTGACTATCGTTAAAAGGCTTTGATGTTTAACTTCCCAAAGTGATAATTAAGATTCCTGCTAAAATACCAGCCAGGTAAATTCCTTTGCGACGGAGGTTTCCTTCACTGAACAGAAGTGCCCCCATAACAAAAGTGATCACTACCCCACCCCGCCGTAAGGCCGAAACAATGGAAATCATTGAATCACCGTAGCTGAGCGCATAGAAATATGCAAAGTCTGCCATCAACAGAAAAATCGCGATAGCAGGGATACTCCAGCGCCATTGAAAAACAGGACGTTCGTCCGGGGGCAGTTTCCACCGGAAAAGAGCGATGGCAGGCAGCATCACCACCACCTGGTAAAAAGTAAACCACGACTGAACAGCAAGCCGGTCGATTTTCCGGATGATAAACTTATCGTACAAACCGCTGGCCGCACCCAGCAACGTAGCTGCAATCATACAAAATACCCAGATGTTTTTTCCGAAGTTGATGCCTTCCAGTTTTCCGGCAGTAGATAAAAGATAAAAAGAAGTCAGGGTAACCAATACGCCTGTCCATTGCAGAAGATTAAGGTGCTCACGAAAGATAATGATCGCGCCGATCAGCGTCCAGATGGGGCCGGTGGCACGAATGGGTGCAACAATAGTCAGGGGCAGGTGTTTCACAGCGTGGAAAGCAAAAATCCAGCTTGACACCACTATGACCGATTTCAGAAAAATCAGCGCATGTTCGTACAGGCTAATCTCAGGTACAAACAGATGAATGGTCTTAAAAAATTCAGGAAAGAAAAGCGAACCGGCAACCAAGGGAGCAACCAGTACAGCTCCGGTAATTGTTGAACCCAGTAAAACCGGCAGCACTGCATTCTTATTGAGCGACAGTTTTTTGAAGACATCGTAAAACCCGAGAAGTACAGAAGAAACCAGCGCCAGTATTACCCACATCATTTTACAATTTGATGTGCAAAGCTACCGGCAATTAATTCGTCGAAACAATTTCATCGCCCTTTCATATGAGAAGTTAATTATTACTTAATCTCTATGGCTGTACAATAGTTAATGGTTGAATGATTGAATGGTTGAATGGTTATATCAGATGTTGGCAGGTTTTGGAAATACAATATTATCGGCATGTATTACAAAATGCACAAAGGTTATTTTACAATACAGGAAGGAAATTACAACATTGACTTTCCCTGATTAGACACGACCATACGAAGTGCAATTCAACAATAATTGTTCGAAGTTGGCCACATTCTTTGCGTGACCGGTTTCAGAATAATTGAATTCCAATGGCAGGTCAATCAAATAGAACTATGGTTAATCGCTTGGCCCCGTGTGCGCCGTAGACCAGGCTCTGTTCGATGTCGGCAGTTTTCGACGGGCCAGAGATAAATACACCGAACCCGGTGTTTCTTAAGTCAATTTTCCGGTATGCTCCGTGCATGTTACTGACGATGTTCTCTTTATTCAATAAAATTATCAACCTTTCTGCAATAAACGGAAGCAGGCGGTTTGGAAAATTTGTTTCATCGAGCCAGATCGCACCATTCTCTGCCACCCCAAACTGCCCTTCAATTATTACCGTCCCTGTTTTTTCCAGTTCTTTTTTAGAAATCTCTGATGAATATTTCTTCCGAACCGCTGTATCTGTTAAATCGACAGCCTCCGGAAAATGCTTTTCCTTATAGGGTTCCAGTCCTTCATTACCATCCGGTTCCGCAATTTCAGCTCCCGCTTTGATCAGGCTTTCCCGAAAACAGACGGACAATTGTTCTTTTGATACCGGTTCCTGATTTCCTGTAAAACTTCCCGGCAATGGTTTTGTTTCCGGTTTGTTTTGCCTGATCCGTTCGATAATGGTTTGCCGGCTTCCCATTTCAGTGTTTTGTTTATTGTCTTTTCCGTTCATTGCCGTTCTTTTTATACCATTCTTTAAATGACATTTCCGGAACCTCCGGTAGTTCCCGGCCCCATCCCCAGGTGTTTAGTTTGTTGTAAATGAGTCTGCGGGGCATATTTTTTAATGCCCAGCGGGCTGCTTTTCCTGAAAAATTATACATTCCGTTGCTACCCAATACTTTTCCAACAATGCTCAGTGAATAACTTTTGGCTTTTGGGAACAGGTTCTTTTCCGAAATTTCCTGTCTCCATTTGTACAACTGGCTGTGAATATCAACTTTTACCGGGCAAACATTTGAACACGATCCGCACAGGGAGGATGCAAACGTCAGGTCTTGCTTGTCCTTCATTTGTTTCACAGGTGCCAGGATGGACCCTATCGGGCCGGGGATCACACTGCCGTAGCTGTACCCGCCACTCCGGCGGTATACCGGGCAGGTGTTCATGCAAGCCCCGCAACGGATACATTTCAGCGAGTTCCGGTGGGCGCTGAGTCCCAAATGTTCTGATCTGCCGTTATCGACGATCACGATATACATTTGTCCGCCCGGTTTGGGTTTCCGGTAATGGGACGTATAGGTTGTAACGGCCTGTCCTGTAGCGCTCCGTGCAAGCAGGCGGGTGAAAACTCCCAAATCTTCTGTCCGGGGAATGATCTTTTCGATTCCCATGCAGTGGATCTGTACCGGCGCGGCATGAACGCCCATATCGGCATTCCCCTCATTGGTGCATACTACCACGGTCCCGCTTTCGGCAACGGCAAAATTCACCCCGGTAATGGCAATGTCTGCTTCCAGGAACTTTTCGCGCAAATGGACGCGTGCTGCCGCTGTCAGGTAGGTCGGGTCGGAGTTTCCCTTTTCAGTATGTAGTTTTTCGTGAAACAGTTCGCCCACTTCTTCCCTTTTCAGGTGAATAGCGGGCAAAACAATATGGCTGGGCGGTTCGTTCCTGAACTGGATGATGCGTTCGCCCAAATCGGTATCAACCACCTCGATGCCTTCTTTTTCCAAAAAATGGTTCAATCCGCATTCCTCGGTCAGCATCGATTTGCTTTTGACTATTTTTTGGGCTTGATGGTCGCGGATAATCCGAAGGATAGTTTCGTTGAACTGCCGGTCGTCTTCGGCCCAGCAAACCTGCACCCCGTTTTGTATGGCTGCCTGTTCAAACTGAAGAAGATAATTATCGAGATTGGAAAGTACGTTTTCCTTGATTTGCGAAGCCTGTTCCCTCAGTTGCTCCCATTCTCTTACTGAACCGGCGGCGACATCACGTTTTTGGCGCACTGCCCACAATGCCTTGTCCTGCCAGTCGGCCCGTTCGTTGTCCGATAAAAATTGCCGGGCTTTTGCTGCATGTCCTTTCATAGGCTGTTGCTGTTTAAAATTTCGGCAATGTGCATCACTTTTAAGGCTTTCTTTTCCCTGCGGATAATTCCTTCCAGGTGCATCAGGCACGACATGTCGGTAGCCGTAATGATTTCCGCCCCATTGGTTTCGTGGTCGTGAACCCGCATCTTTCCCATCTTTACGGATACATCGGGTTCGAAAATGGAAAATGTGCCGCCAAAACCACAACACTCGTCTTCCCTGTCAAGCCGGATGATCTCAATTCCATCCGCTTTCTCCAGCAAACGATGGACTTTCGAATAGCTTTCGGCAACCAGTTCCGACGATTTGCCCAGTTTCAACCCGCGCAATCCGTGGCAACTCTGGTGGATGCCTACCTTGTGGGGGAACCGGATTTTCAGGTCATCAATGCCCAATATATCGACCAGGAATTCGCAGAGTTCGTAAGTATTTTGCCTGACTTTTTTTACTTCTTCGGTTTGTTCAAGTATGTTGTAATGTTCCCGCACATGATAGACACAACTGCCTGAAGGCGAAACCACATAATCGAATTCGCTGAAATTGCGGATAAAATTCTGATACGTCTTTATGGCTTTTTTTTCCGCTCCACTGTTGGCAAGCGGCTGCCCGCAACAGGTTTGTTTCATCGGGTAACGAACATCCAGTCCCAGCTTTTGCAACAGTTCCAAGGTAGCAACTCCTACCTGCGGGTAGAACTGGTCAATGTAACAGGGTATGAAAAGGCCGATTTGTATATTTTTTCGGGCCATATTATATTTATTCGATTGGACACTATTTTTTTTGCCTTACAAATTTACATCTTGTCGGTATTCCCGGCCAAAACAATCAACTACTTTTATCACCACTTTATTCACAACCAACGGGGGCACACATTTAAAAATATGATAGGTCGGACTCGCTTCAATCCACGTTCTTCCGGCTGGAACCGCCGTATCATCAACGGCACCAAAATATTCAAACGCAGTGGGATCGTATGTCCGGCTGGAAACTTGGGTCATTTGCTGAAAAGTTGCCCCTCCGTCGGCTGACCAGCTAACCGTCCAGTTTTTATCCCAGTCCCAAACATTCACCAGCAATTCATCTGCCGGAGGAAGAAGTGCATTTCGGGTACCCGGTTTGAATACGCTAAAATGTTCATTCGGATTGACATACGACCGATATGTCCATTTTACGTTTGTTCCATCCACTTCAAATATTTTATACCCCAGTGGAGCCCCGTCAGGACACACAGGGCCTTCCCACCAACCACCACAGGCTGCCCCGACAATGTGTTCCGTAATACCGGGATAATCGGTTACCACGTAATTATAATGCGTATGCCCGCAAATAATATGGACACCAGCATATCCCGTCAACAGGGCATACAAGTCGCCACTGTTGCCTATAAGCGACGATGAATACGGGGAATCAGTGGGAGAGTGAAACAATAGAACCAATGTTTTATCCTTCGTTACATACGAAAGATCTTTCTTTACCCAGTTTAACTGAGTTGTAGTTAACTGAGTTGTGTACTCTGCATCGGCGCCCCCTTTAAAATAAATATTGTCCAATACCATATAATGAACACTTCCCTTATTAAAAGAATAATAGGTTGGCCCGTAATGACGGACATAAACCGAATCAGCAGTCCTGTCATAGTTTACCGAAGGGGTCTGGGTTTTATCAAATACGTGGTCATGATTGCCAATGGAATAATACACCGGTTGTTTTACCCTGGAAAAATAAGTTTTGCTTTGATCGTGCATGTTCGGCGTATTGAAAACAATATCTCCTGCAACCATCAAATGCACTGGGTTGAGCCCCGACGTACTGATATCCTGCACCATATAGTCCAGAATCGGTTTTAACTCGTCCAACTCAGCACTGTTCCGCACCTGCGGATCGCCCACGGCAATAAAATAATGCTTCGTATCAGAAACACTCAGTTTGGTTAGGTTGAAATTGATGTTTTTTTTGTCGGAAATACTTTTCAGCCTGACCCAAAATTTCGGGACACTGTTTTCCACCGGTACCGTATACCCGGCAGGCGAAGAAATATAAATGTTAGTTGCTGTAGAATTATATTCGAGAGAATAAAAACCATTTGCATCGGTTACCGTGCAGGCATAACCATCGGTTACCACAACTCCTTCAATTCCTTTTTGATCGCAAAGCACCTTCCCTTCATAGGTAATTACCACCGGATCGGTTCCTGGATTGTCCGGATCATCCTCTTTTTTACAGGAAAGCAACAAAAACATAACGATCTGGAAAAACACGATAAATCTGAACATCAATTCCATAGCTTTTCTATTTTTCATTTCTAACATCATACATCCGGTATCCCACCTCCCTAATTTTGGCGATGGTTTCAGGATATGGATTATCGCAAACATCAACAAAACCGACCTGAAAGTTTTCACCGTCGAACCGGCCTGTTGTAGCCTGGTCGGCAAACTGGTGCCAGTGAGTACCGATAATATTTGGGTGCCGAAGCGCTGATTCAACATATTCAGCATAACATTGTGCCCGTTCCTCCTGATTCGCAGTTTTCACCAGTCCCGGATGGAACATTCCCCGGTCGAGTGCGCCAAAATGAAATTCGCCAATCATCACAGGTTTGTCCAACCCTTCGGGCAAAGCAAATCCGTAGAGGTTTCGTTTGTATATATTATAACTGATCACATCGCAATATTTGGCCCCGATGCGGATCACATTTTCGTTGGAACCGGCAAAACGGCAACCCATGTAAAGTTTGTTTGGTGCCACTTTTTTGAATTCATCCCGCACATTGCTGAAGTAAGCATCAGTCATCATGACTGAAAATTCGATACAGTCATTCATTGCTTTTTCGACCGGTTTATCTGTTGATTTTAAAATATCTTCCCAACAAGAATACGTTTTTCCCCATGCTGCATTCAACGCCTGTATATTCTTATATTTATTTTTCAGCATATTCAGCATTTCAATTTTTGCAGGTTGGGTTGCCGGACATTGCAGGGTCCATTCTCCCAGCGTTGACGGTTCACCCCAGTCAATTTCATTGTCTACGAAAAATCCCAGGCACCACGGATCGTCGAGTTCTTCTATTCGCTCCATCAGTTGCTTGTGGAAGTTCGTACGGAATTCAGGATGGAACGGGTCTTTAAATTTCCACCAAACACCGGAACTGCTTTCCAGATCGGGCGATTTGAGTTCGATCCGGTCGGTATAAGGCATTTGGCGCATCAGGCAAATAGACTTGTCGGAACTGTTTGCAATGGTGTTCAGCCCCCAGCTTTTCAGGCGCGTCTGAGCCATATCTGCATAATCCTTACGCCAGTTTTCACCGTATTTGCGTTTGATGTTGGCCGCCGAGAAATCATAAATTTCTTTGATATTCCGGGCAACATAATACGGATAAAGCAATTCATCGCGGGTGGTGTAAAATTCAGCATATTCAGTCCCCGCTTCCGGTAACTCAGAAAAATAAAATTTCCGTCCATCCAGAGGTGTCATGGCTGTAGACGGTGTTACCCGCACCACCCCATGCGACCAGTACAAATATCCATCGGGATCTATCATCCACCATTTCCCATTTATTTTTTCAACGCGAAAATTACCCGTGGCTTCCTGTTTTGGGCCATCAAACCATCCACCATAGCGGCTGCGTTTTTCCGGGCCCGGATATTTCTTCAAATCTTCCAATTCCTGAACATGAGCTGTTTTTAAATCTTCGTCCGAATGAACTTTTCCTTTCCAATCGTTGTGTTTGAATTGTCCATATTTGTCGATAAACGGGAAAAATTCATCCTTGGTCATGGTCATCCAACTGTACGGTTCGTTGGGTTTACCCATTTCTGCTGTTACACTGTTCAGCGCCCAGTCCCAATTTTCGCGGGGGTGATGAACATATACGGCAACCGCAACAACTTCCTTTAAATCGAGCGTAGAAATACTTCCCCATTGATAAAACGGGTCGCGGCGCATCCCTTTGCACAGTTCCTCCACTTCAGGATTTGGCAAAACGGATGGAAGAGGAATTGAAAAACACCGGGTTTCTCCTGCCGGAACATAGACCCGTTCCAGAAAAATGTTTTTCTGCTTCGAAAGCGAAGCGCCGGGTCCTTCCAGATGAATCGTCAAAGGGAGATATTCTTTTGTATCGAAATTGGTAGCCTCGATGATCAGGTTGTTGCACTGCGACAAATTCCATTGTCCGTTTATTTTTATTCCTGAATATTTTGAAGAAACCGGGGAATGGACTTTCAATACTTTGCCTTCCTGATTAAAAGTTCCTCCATAAAGAGAAGCAATATTATCAGCTACATACGGTTTTTCTGAATCGAATAAGACGACCATTTCCTGTTTCTTACATGAATTAAATACAAGAATAATCATTACAAAAATCAATAATAGTAACTTTTTCATTTCTTCCAAATTAATAGGCGAATGTGTTCTGCCGGTAATTTATCGTATGGATTTACATTTATTTTTCCTGGTTCTGTTGCATATTCAAATGTATATCCGGGAACTTTGAGCGTAAATTGTTCATCCTGAGAACCGGTATTCCAAACCACAATTCCCATCCGGTTGCCGGAGACAAAAGCCTTCGCAACAATAGTAGTACACGCTTGTATGGTGAAACCCTTTTCATCCACAAATTTTCCTTTCCACAACAGGTCAAAATTCTCTCGTTGAAAATCTATCACCTGACGGGTATAAATTCGTGAAGCAACCGGATCCTCGCTTCTAACCAGATCAAGATCAGGCTTGCTGATGACATTCGAATAATCATCCAGTACCGGAATCCGGTTTTCTTTTAAATATCTTACATCGGCGGCATAGCGCGATTCAAGTTCCTGTCTCAACCCGTAAACAGTAGCATAATTCAATATCAAACGATTATTTACCGGGGCAGGATTGCGGGTTGTTGTTAAAACTTCAGGGAAAGTATATTTGAACATTTCAGGAAAAATAAAAGTAGGCGCGGTTCCATCCAGGCGGGCCGAAAATTCTTCCTGTAGCGGAACATATACGCCATTTTCGTAGCCATGAAAATAATATACCGAATTCAACTCGGCATCGCACAATCCTTCGGTCATCACAATAAATTCAGGATTGATGGTTTTCATATATGAAGTAATGCAATCTAATAAACGGCATCGGTCTTTTGCATAAACGATAGCAGGAACCGAATGTCCATGATCGGGAGAATAGCAAATTTTAGGAGGACGAACAGCCAACTGGTCATACAGGATTCCGTCAGCACCAAGCTCATTGGCCTGCATGGCCAGTGAAAGCATTCGCTGATACCATTCACCGGTTCCCAAACAGGCAAGTCCATGATAACGGGCCGGGGCATCTGTATATTTGTGCCACTTTTCGTAGTCCAGTGTTCCGTCTTTTTTCAATACCGTGATACTTTTTCCGGTTTTATCCCAGTAGTCGGTTCCATGTTGATCTATCAACTGTCCATTGGCATACAAAATGGAGCGTTTGCCACTTTTTCGGATATCACTCAAAGCCTTTACCAAAGCCTCGCGTCCACCCATGGCTGAATCGGGATCATAATAAGGATAGAACCGGTCGTGCCCCCCGGCAGTCCATCCGAATAACCCAATCAGATCAAGCCCCCGTTCGGTTGATAAGCGGTTCAATTCAGCCAAATCACCATAATTCCACATGATTTCATCGTTTTGCTGTTTCAAGATCGTCAGCATCCAACCCGATGAATTTTGTGCCCAAACCGGAACCTCCTGAAGCCAAGTTGCGGTGTTGTACCAGGCGCGATAATAGTCAGCTCCTTTATGCCATGTTCCTGCATACGGCATGATGATTTGGGGAGGAATAGACCAGCTTTGCCCGGCAAAACAAGTCAGATCATGCATAAAAGCCAGCCCGAAGGTTTTGGCTTCAGGCTGATACCTGACCCGAAATTGCTTCGAACCGAATTCTTTGTCGTGGCTCGCAAAATAAAGTCCCCCGTTTTCTCCGGCCATTGCACACCACTGCATCGTCGCAAAACGGCATGGATATTCAGCCGTCATTTCGTAAGCGGATACAGCTTTATTATATTTCCACGCCAAAGCTCCTTTCATGGTGACTTTGTTGATGGGATTTTCGGCTGATGGCTCTTTTATAAATTTCTGGCCTAAACCACAGGGCATCAATAAAGGGAAAGAGGAAAGATTTGCGTTGATACCATTCAAAACAGGCCCGATAAATTTCATCACAACCCAATCGTTGACCTGATTATGAATTGTTCCGCTTACCTGAAAAGCTCCATCCTGAACAGAAAAATCCAGTTCAACTTTTACATTCCACGTTTTCCCGTCAAGAACAAGCTGATTATATACCAACCGGAAACCGTTTGCAGTTGCATCAATTTCCGGTACATTTTCTTTATCGCTGATGACTACTTCTTTCGTATTGTCAGAAAGATTTTGCAGGACGACAAACCACAAGGCATCTCCGGTTGCTACCGAAGACGGGCATTTCCCGTTTGTCTCCAACTGAAGCCCATTGGTGCTGTACGTCAACTTTCCCATTGTTGTTTGTAACACCGTTGACGAGGTTTGTTTCTTGTCTTTTGCAACGGAAGCAAAGGAAAATAAATTGAAAGCGATCAAAGTGAATGTCATTAATCTTCGTTCCATCTTTCCCATATCGGTTTTATTTTATGAATTTTCTGATCGTGTATTGTACCGGAGAAGGTCTTTCCTGATTGGTAAAATCGAGCGTTTTCATTTCTTCCAGTGTTTCATGGAGCGCATAACAGGCTTCCCTGTAATCTACTTCGCACAACTCGGAAATCAAACGGATTCCCCTGTCCCTGAGTTTCTTGTTGGAAACTTCCACCCAGCTCATCCAGTTGCTGGTTACCCGGCCCATCAAAATCATTGTGCCGGTCGAAACGGTGTTCAGCACCAGTTTTATCGCCATGTGGTCCATCAGATTTAATGCCGATGGGACTGGGGTGCAGGAAATCCGGAAATCAGCCGGTTCGCTACTGTTGCCAACCAACAGGGAAGTTCGTCCCTGAAACTTTTCAGTGCAACGATTGAATGCCGTTTTGTATTCGCTGTACGAGGCGTTTTCAACTTCCCGGCTTCCCAGAATGTTTATCGCCCTGTTCGGTGTTCTCGACAAACGCGACAGGTCTTCTTCGTTCCCGATATGAAATTTTACAATCTGGGTTTTATCGAGCTGTGGCGGTGCAGAAGCAAGCGAATCAGGAACGCCCATCTGCCGGTACAAGTCGCTGGTCCATTCAAGGCAGCGTACCGGGCGGCCCAGTACATATTCCCATGCTTCAGTAGTGGGCAAAAGCGGGTTTTTTACAAACGCCCAGGATGGCAAGGAAACCTGATCGTCGAACTTTTTAAAGGGAGGCAACATAAAAGTAGGCGCCCGTTCGGTAGTGTCAGTAAAAATATCCAACAGGAAGTCTTTTGCAAAATAGGTGATCAACCCATTTTCCTGATAGATCTCTTTCTCCATCTCCAGGTAGCTGCCCAGCGTTTTTGTATTGCTGTCGGAGCTCAGTTCGTTCAAAAGGGTAGTAAACTCTTCCGCATAATCAATATTCCTGACATGGATGAGTTCCAGTTCTTCGGGCAGGAGAACCTGCTGAAGGCAATTGCCGAGAATAATTTCCAGCCCAGCTCCGCCAATCAACTGTTCCGATGTGGTGGCCTGCATCCGGGTTGAACCGGCAACCGCCATCGGGCCACAATATAAATCAACAACCGTTACCCGCGGGTCTTCGATGGCCTTCCGGGAACGTTCGATGTATTTTGCCAAAATATCTGCCGGATTGTTGAATAGCAGGAACACTTTTGCACCACGGTTGGCCGATTCATCAACTGTTCCAAGTACGGATGAAGTTTCGCCGCCTTCGGTAATGGCGATTAGTACATCGCCTTCGGTAATGTTCATTTCTTTCACCTGTTGCCGGCCAAATTGCTGGTAGTCTTCAAAATATTCGACCGAGCGAATCAGGGCGTAATCGCCGCCGGTCATAATGCTGAAAACTGAATTTTCAAACCGGGCGGCTTTTGTATAAATAGCAGGATGTTCCCGGCGCAGTTCCCTGAAGAAGCAACGCCACATTGATTCCAGCAGGATGCTGAGGCGCCCGGTTGCCCCGCAGCCGGAAAAAACAATCTTTTTCCCGCTGGTAACCGCAAGCGTTCCGGCTTCCACCATTTTCTGAAATTGTTCCGAAGCCAGCACTTTTTTGGCCATCGCCTGAACATCGCGGTCAACCGACAACAACAGTTTGATCCCTTCTGCCGGAGAAGAAGCGAATCGTTGGTCGAGGCCACACGTTTTCGGGTTCGACTGTTCCGTGGGCAGCATCCCCAGATGAAACTGCTTTTCGTTGTTCAGGAAGTTCTCTGCTTCCTGATGTGCTCTTGCATACATATCCTTTTTATTCTCTGAGTTCATTTTTTATTTATTCAACTGTTTTTAAAATACTGTCTTTCCCGAAAAACCATTTCAAGGCGATCAAAACACAAATTCCGCCCAATAAATAGGCAAAGCTCATTGACGACAAGCCGTTTGAAAGGCCAAATGATTGTTTGAAATACCCCAGCAGGAAGGGTGACAGCGACCCAACCCCAAACACGAACAAATACACAATACCATTAATTGATGCGCGATAGCGGGGTTCTATCGTGGCAAAAAGCGTGGTGATAAAATTCGCTTCATAAATTCCCCTGAACAAGCCAAATGCCGCCAGACAGAAATAGGTAGAAAAAAGTGTGGTTGACTGGCCCATACCAAAGATGAAGGGCGCACCGAGCAAAAGACCTGCTCCTTGGATGATCAGCCGAAAATTCTTTGATTTCAGCGCCAGTTTGTCGGAAAGGATTCCTCCCAGAACAATTCCTACGAATGCAAAAATATGATGATAAAACATGGAGGAGAAACCAGCTTCAGTTACTGAAAGGCTGAATTTTTCATGCAAAAAAGTCGGCATCCAGGTTAGGTAACCAACATTGACGAATACCAGGCAGATAAACGAAACCCCGAGCAACATGGTTGATGGTTTGTTAATTAACATTCTAAATGCCTCGCCGATAAACTTTTTGCTTTCTGAAAAGGTAGTAGTTTCAGGAGTAATTTTAGAAGGAGCCAACCGCCACATAAGAATGAACGAATAAACGATCCCAATCCCACCAAATAGGTAGAAAGCTGTTCTCCATCCATAGTTTTCAGCGATAAACCCACCGATCACCCCGCTCAGGATAATCCCGATGTACAAGGATGTCTGGTGTATAGACATGGCCCGCGCCCTTGTTTTGGTGTGGTATTCCGAAATCAGCGCATTGGCCGAAGGGGCGTAAAAAGCCTCCCCTCCTCCAACCGATACGCTTCTCAATAAGATTAAATGAAATATGGTGTAGCTCATGCCCGTATACATAGTGGCAAGGCTCCACAAAAAAATACTGATCACAATGATCTTTTTCCGGCTGAACAAGTCGCCCACAAAACCGGCAATGGGGGTGCAAATCCCGACACAAAGCACAAAAACAGACGCGATCAGTCCGAGTTGTGCATCGGAAAAACCCAAGTCTTCTTTAATAAGCGGCAGTACAATATTAAAGATCTGACGGTCGGCCTGGTTAAAAAAGAAGGCAATCCAGAGCCAGATCAGAAGTTCCCATTTAAGAAAACGTTTTTCCTGCATCGCTATTGCTTTTCAAAAATGATCAACCTCAGCGAATTGGCATCCAATGCGGAAGTCGGGTTGGCTGTTGCTTTTCCGGGTTCCGATGCACTGATTAATTGGTAGTTTGGTACCGAAAGCGAGAACACTTTTTTCTCCGACAAATTTTGGTTCCAAACCACAACACCTATTTTGTTGCCGTTTACAAAACCTTTTGCAAGGATGTCGTCTCCTTGGTATTCAATCCCTTCTTCGTCAATAAATTTCCCGTTTCTGAAGAAATCTTTATTATCGTTTTCAAACTGCATCAACTGGTGGGCATACGATGTTGCATCATCATGCGATACTTCCAGTATTTTGCTCAGCACAGGCGGCGAGTTGACCGTTTTGTAATCGTCTTTTTCCGGCATTTTACCCGTTGCGAGATATTCAGCATCGGCTTCGTAACGGCACATTATTTCGTGCCTGATTCCGTAAATAGCAGCATAATTGGCATCGTATCGAGGCAACATAGGAATGGCATTCAACTGAAGAATTATTGATTCAGGAAAAGTATACCGGAACAACGAAGGAAAAGCATTGGCAGTAATCACACTTCCCGGGCCCAATCCGTGAAAAACATCCACTTCGGTAACCAAAAGGTCCGTAGTTCCTTCAGTCATAAGAAGAAAATCAGGATTGTCTTTCTTTAATTTTTCGCGGATGTCGTGCATCATTTTTACCCGGTATTTGGCAAATGCATCCTGAGGAAGTTCGTGGTCGTGATGGGTCGAGTGGCACAGAAAGGCGCTTTTTACGCCAACCTGGTCAACATGCACGGCATCGGCCCCATACGATTTTACATTCGATACGGCATCTTCAATTGCTTTTCGCCATACTTTTGAGCCGGGACAACCCCGTGCAAACACCACCGGTGTTAAATAATTGTATTTAATGAAGGATTCATAATTCAGGTCCATCTTTTCGTTGAGATGGGCTGTTTCAATTCCATTGTACGTGTAAAAATCAGTCGAGGCATCCATGATATTCCCATTGGTGTACATGATGACTTTGAAGCCCCGTTGGTGTGCCCGTTCGATGGCTGCTTCCAGTTCTTTGCGCCCGCCCATCGCGTTGTCGGGCAAGAAGTTCGGGTACAAACGGTCGTGGCCACCAACTCCCCAGCCCCATAAGCCGATGAGCTTAAAGTTCAATTTTTCAGCAATATCGCATAAACGATCAATGTCGTTATAGCGCCACATGATATTCCCGTTCTGCTGCTTGAAGATCACCATCATTAAGCCCGAATTTTCGCGAATCCAGGGGGCAATCTCCGGTAATTTGAAATGTTCGTCAAACCACGCGCGATAATAGTTGGAAGCATTGTGCCAACTGCCCGTGTAGGGTTTTACAATGACATCAGGAATGGTAAATTCAGACTGGTAACCCGGGAAAGTAAAATTTGCCTGAAATGATTTTTCGGTATCGAATTGCAGGTGGAAATCCTTTCTTCCTCGTTCCGGGTCGTGGCACCCGAAATACAAACCATTCCCCTGTGAATTGATAGAAAACCACGGCATTGATCCCCAGGTACCGGGGTAGATAGATGTTTTGCTGCCAAAACTTTTCGGATTATCGTAGCACTCACCCATACTCACCGGCCAGTATATTTTAGTATCTTTTTCGTTCGCAACAGTTCCCGACATGTCCGGATAACGGACTTCTTTTATCATCCAATCGTTGGAATTGTTTTTTAGATGTCCGGTGAAACAAAACGCATCATTTTTTACTGAAATGGTGAATTTGGCACTAACCGGAATAGTCGCTTGCCCGACCAGAAAATTTTCTTTGACAAATACAATTGTTTCCCCCTTCTTTTCCGGTTTTATCTCTTTACCGGGCAGCAAGACGGTTTCTTTGCCAGTGGTGTTGTTTTTTAGGGTAACAGCCCACAATTGGTTCATCGGTTTATTCAGATGAACTACCTTCCCCTGAGTAATGGTAATGTTCCCTTTGGAATCAATTTTCAGGATGGATGCTGAGGTTTTTAATTCTACTATGTTCCCTGCATGCAACCGGAAGTTCAATGAACCGATCATTAAGCATACCAGCAGGATTAAATTTGTTTTTTTCATTCGGATTTAGGTTTAAAAGAGATTGTACAGGGTGCAGAACCCCCTGTTGACAACCCGTAACCGGCGTCAATTCAGGTTTTTTTTTAATTACAGATGAGTTTTTAGGTTTATCTGTTGTTCAAATGCTACTCCCTGTTTTTTTGGAATATAAAACAGTTTTTGGAAACAGGGGCTGAACAAAAAATCTTTGATTCGGTCATCCCGAACTCGTTTCGGGATCTCCACATCCTGATCGGCAGACCCTGAAATACCCCGAAATTTCGGGGCAGGGTGACAAACGATGAAGACTTTGAGACTTTTTGTTCAGCCCTGAATATTGCTTAGTAACCCGGATTCTGTTTCAAATTTGGACAAACTTCAATATCAGCCGATGGAATTGGCCACAAATAATGTTTCGATGCGTCGAATACCCTCTGGCTCAGTATGCGGCACTGTGAAATGTTGGCCATGGTCGTAAAGTCGGGACATCCGTTTTCATCAATTTGCGGGATTCCGGGGAAGAACCAGTATTTATTCTTCACATACGTTTTACTGGCAGCAAGACTCGAAGGTAAACCGAAATTCTTATAATTCAACACGATTTCACCAATCTTCCAACGAAGAATATCGTTGTACCGCATGGCTTCAAAAGCAAACTCCATTCTACGCTCTGTACGCAAAATGGTGCGCAGCTTCGCCTGATCCGTTTCGGTTATCTTCGGATATGAACTTGACGTATAATTCACCTTATATGCTCTGGCCCGAACCATGTTCATTGCATCCAATACAGTCTGGTCAATGCTATTCAATTCAATTTTTGCTTCAGCATACATCAGGAGCACATCAGCATATCTTAAAATCAACTTGTCGTTATCAGCTTCCAAGTTATCGTTCCAGTCACCATCAATTCCTTTTCGCAAAATCAGGCCATTATACGAAGCGTACGTATCACCGGCTTTTGAATCTTTGTTTGTTACCAGTTTATTTTCGGTATAACTCCAACACTTGGCAGAATCTGGATGAGGCGTATAGTTGAATCCAAAATAATTGGAGTTAAATTCAACAATTGTATAGGCGCAACGCGGGTCACGGTTTTTGAAAGGATTGGTTCGGTCATAAAGCGGGGATTCGTCAATTGGTTTGCCATCCGTACAAAGAAAAGCACAGAACAAATCCCACGACGGGCTTGCTGTAGCTGAAGGAGAAGTCACATTGCGGCTCAAATAAGCAGTAACAGCTCCCCCTGCCAGACTGGTCAGATACTCGGTAGAACGTGGAATTCCGAATACCGTTTCTACTGAATTCTTCGTTTTGCTCAGAAAAAGTTCGCCAAAATCAGGGAAAAGCTGGTAAGCCCCCAGATCCATACATGCTTTGGCGGCATCGCGGGCTACAGCATAATCTTTAAAGAAAAGGGCGACCCGGGCTTTCATCCCATACGCAGCTCCTTTTGTTCCCCTTTTAACTTCATTGCTTTCGTAGGCTACCGGCAATTTTTCAATGGCATAATCAAAATCTTCATAGATATGGCCAAGAACTTCCAGCTTGTCAACGCGCCCCTGTGCAAATCCTTCTTCCAGTTCCAAATCCTGGGTAAAGTATACTACATCGCCAAAATAAGAAATCAACCTTGAATATTGGCAAGCCCTTACAAACCGGGCATCAGCCATGTAGCGTTCATAAAGTTCCAGAGAAAGGTTCTCTTTCGATTTTTCAATATTTGCCAAAATCGTATTACAACGGCTGATAGCCTTATAGCTGAAACTCCAGGTATTCCTTAAAAAAGTAGAATTACTTCCACTCAGTGTCCCGTTAATAAAGGGAACTACGGAGGAACGGTTCATCCAGTCATCGGTCGGTTCATCCAGCGACATGATGTTACTAATGGTACGGACTCCGTTACTGACCGTCGAAAAGTCGTTTTTGAACATCGGCCAGAACTGGTGGAGATAAAGGGTATTCAGGCTCATTTCAACCTGGGTCCGGTCGGTATACCAGGTCTCGGTAGAGGCTTCGGATAGCGGCTGCAGGTCCAAATCATTACAAGCCGACAATGTTATCCCAGCCAATCCAATTATGATGAGATATTTATTGATTTTCATATATATAATGCTTTTAGAGTTTAATTAAATCAAGGTTTAGAATCGAACAGAAGCGCCAAATGTGATTGTTTTGGTTATCGGATAGTTGCTGGAACTTACTTCCGGGTCCCATCCCGCAGGGAAATGGCTGATTGTAAAGAAGTCGGATAAACTGGCATAAAACCTGATTTTATCAATTCCCGATTTACCCATCCACACTTTCGGAAGTGTATAGCCCAGGGTAATATTTTTAATCCTGAAATAAGCCCCGTTGATCAACCAAAAATCAGAAACAGCATAGTTATTCGATATTCCGGTACGGGTAGCTCTCGGGTACCTTGCATTTGCATTCTGCTCATCTGTATTGTATTTACTCCAATATTTACCCAGAATTATTTCCGGCACATTGTATAAATCGCTTCGTATCGGCTGTACCATTTCGTCGGTCAGCATCGATTTTCTTTCACCAACTCCCTGAAACGAGAGTAAAAAGTCAATACCCCTGTATCCCATGTTGATATTCCCGCCATAATTCAGCCGGGGAATAAACGAACCTCCGAGCAATACCCGGTCGTATGTAGTATTAATTACACCATCAGGCACACCATCAGGGCCGCTAATGTCTTTGTAACGGACATCGCCAACGGTAACTACACTCGATGTAACCGGGGAACCGGCAACTTCTTCAGCAGTCTGATATATTCCATCGCTCAAATAACCGTACCATTCGTAATATTCACTTCCCTCGCGGGTAATCGTACCGGCACTTTCCACCTTGGTATCTTTCAGATAGCCCATTTCTGACTTGTAATGAGAAATATTGAAGCTGATCCCATAATGGAAATCGCTGATTTTATCATTCCATGCCAAATCAATATCCCACCCTTTGGTCGACATCTTACCGGCATTCTGATAGGGATCTGAGTATCCCAGATAGGTAGGAATCTGGAGTTGCAGCAACATGTCTTTGGTTTGTTTCCATGAATAATCGCCTGAAAAATGCAAACGGTTGTTAAATGTATTCAAGTCGATACCCAATCCTGTAGTTTCAGTCGTCTGCCAGGTTATATCTTTTATCGGATATTGATATGCTGATGCGCCCTGTACAGAGGTCACCGTGTTGCCGACGTACAATGTTGGATTATTGAAACTAAGCGTTGACTGATATGGATAGTTACCAATTCGCTGATCGCCCAGTTGTCCCCATGAAGCGCGTAATTTCAAATGGGAAATCATAGAAATATTTTTCATGAAATTTTCTTCCGACACTACCCATCCGGCTGATACTGAAGGGAAGAATCCCCAGCGATAATCTTTATGGAAACGGCTGGAACCATCGTAACGGAAATTTGCCTGAAGGAGATACTTTGAATTCCAATTGTATAATAAGCGGCCTAAAGCTGAACGAAGGGCGATTTCGTAAGCATCACCTGAATTATCTTTCAAATTGCCCGGACCAGCGTCCAAATATGGATAGTAGGTAAAATCATATTCGCCACGTGAAGCCGTTACATTTTCGTGGTAATAATAGTAATTTTCGTAGCCTAACATCACGCTTAAATTGTGTTTGTCGATACTTTTAACATAGTTAATGTAGGCCTGCGAAACAAGTGAATAGCTATCAATCCTGGTTTCCTTCAAATCTGTAGTTTCAGTTCCATCTAACAGTTCGGTGGTTTTTGTGTCGTTCCAGAAAGAATAATAAGGTACTTGCTTATTAAACAATTTGCCTTTGTAGAAGTCATATTTTGGAGCAAAAAGACCGGTAATAGTCAAGCCATTTAATGGTTTTATATCAATTGATATTTTGCCATCCACCTGATTATCCGAAGTTTCATCAGTCCCTCCATACATCATTTTTCCGTACACATTCGTTCCATTGTAACCTCCGGCCAAACGTCCGTCAGAATAAATGCCAGCGAAAATAGGTGGTTCGTACCGCATCCTGTAGAAATAATCGAAAGCAGGATTTACATTCACTTCTCTTTTCAAGTTTATATCGAAAGTTGTTGAAAACCAGCGCCCGATAGTAAGGTTATTATTCAAACGGGCTGTCATTCTTTTCCATGACTGGTTTTCATCTAAAAGCCCATCTTCATCAACATATCCGATACTCAGATTGGTACGAAGATTTTCTTTCCCTGTGGCAATCGAAAGCTGATGGCTCTGCCGCGGGGCAAAATTTCTCAGGCACATGTCCACCCAGTTGGTATTCGGGTACTGATCGGGATTTTGTTTGTTCAATGTCCAATAATTGTCAATCAAGTCCTTGGAATACTGGGTATATTCACCTCCTGCCGGAGTATCATTCCATAGATATTCATTAAATACCTTCATGTAGGTAACGGCATCTGCATAATCCGGAATTTTAGTCTGAAGGTTCATCGAATAGCTGTAATCATATTCGATATTTTCTTTCCCGCTTACTCCCCGTTTGGTGGTAATCAGTATTACGCCGGCAGCAGCACGCGACCCGTAAATTGAAGCCGATGCAGCATCTTTTAGCACCGTCAGGCTTTCGATATCGGAAGGATTAACGTCATCAATGCTACCGGTAGGCACTCCGTCAACAATAACCAACGGGTCGTTTGACGTAAGTGAGGTGATCCCTCGCACGCGAACGGTCACCCCTGCTCCCGGACGGGAATTATTACGGGTAACCATAACACCCGGCAATGCTCCTTGCAGCGCCGTTCCGATCTGGGCGGTCTGGCGGGCAACCAATTTTTCGCCAGTGAGGGAAGATATGGCGCCTGTTAAATCTTTCTTTTTGACAGTACCATATCCAATCGCCACCACTTCTTCAATACCAATGGCTTCTTCGTCCATGGTTACATTCACCACTGTTTTGCCGCTAATGGCAATTTCCTGTGTTTTCATCCCAACAAAAGAAAAAATCAAGGTAGCATCCGAAGGAATATTGGCAAGTGAATACTTTCCGTCGAAACCGGTAATTGTACCGTTTGTAGTTCCTTTCACCACTACGGTTACCCCCGGAAGCGGCTGCCCTGACGAGTCGGTGACCTTACCGCTAATCGTTTCATTTTGAGCGCTTGTTGTTGCCCATGGAGATTTGTTGTTATTCACCTTTCGAATAATAACCTGACGATCATAAACGTCATAGGTTAAATTTTGTTCTTTCAATACCTCGTCTAAAATTTCCTGTATTGAAGCATCAACCAACTCAACATTAACTCTTTTATTTTCGTCCAATTCTTCAATCTTGTAGAGAAAAATAAATTCGCTTTTATCTTCTACCTGGTTTAATACTTCTTTTACGGTCATATTTTTCAGACTCAATGTCATTTTAGTTGTCTGGGAATACGAATTCCCGGCCGCATAAAGAACAAAACATAAGGAAATCAATACTGTTACTTTCATAATTCTAAGTAGTTGTTTACCCTTTTCCCAAAAATGGGAATAGAAAAATTGCTTTTTTTTCATAAATTTGAAATGTTTAGATTAAAAAACTGGTTCAAATTCTGAAACAGTTGATTGACCGGCCGATGTGTCACCATCGTCCGGTTTTCTATTCCAGAATGTATGTATTTCTATTTACTTCTATTATTCTTGTTTGGGTTATTTTTGTTATATATTCCAGCACTTTGGGCATACTTGCATTTAGGTCAAGTTTACCCCTGACTTTTTCCTCTCCCTTTTGTGAATCCTTCAAAATGATTTCTATATTGTAATATCGTTCAATCTTGTTAATTATTTGGTTGATGGGTTCTTGCTCAAACCGAAGCAGCCCATCTTTCCAAAGCGTATGTAATTCATAATCTGTATCTATTATTTCCAGATGGTTGTCGTTTTTTGTTAATCGTGCAAGTTGGTTCGGTTTCAATTCTGCTTTAACTGTCGGTATTGCTGATTGTGTGTCAATAATCTGTATGCTGCCTTCTTCCAATACAGCAACGACTTCTTCATCATCGGGATAGGTTGATATATTGAACTTTGTGCCCAAAACTTTAACTGATAAAAAGGAAGTATTGACAAAAAAAGGTTTCTTTTGATTTTTTACCACATCGAAAAAGGCCTCGCCAACAAGGTAAACTTCGCGTTTGTCCGTATTGAATTCAGTTGGAAAAATTAATCGACTACCTGCATTTAGCCAAATTGTGCTTTTGTCTTTTAGGCAAACGTGCAATCGTTGACCGTTTGGAACTACCAAAACATTTGAATTCTGAATATTCCCGGAAATTTCTTTCTGACTGATTGTATCTTTTCCGATTACTAGTTTACCAGTCAAAGAGAGGTCAATATATTTTTTATCCGATTTAATTTCTTTTTTTGAGCCATCAGAGAAATAGATAACAGGGTAAGTTTGTGCATTCTTAAGAAAAATTTCTTCAGCGAATTGCAGATTCGTTTTATTTCCCTTCGAGAAATAAACGAATAGCGAACCGATTGCAAAAAAGACCAGTGCAATTGCGGCATAACGCATTAAAAACCGGTAATTACGAATTTCTTTTTTGTTGATTTTAGAGGAATTGATTTGATCTGAAATTGATTTAAATATTTCAGCACCTTTTGAATAGGATATTTCTTTTTCGGTAATCGATAACAGACGAAGTTCTTTTTTTATCTGAAGGTATTTTTTCTTTTGCTCCGGATGTTTGGTGAAAAAATCTGAAAAATGACTTTCTAATTCCTCATTCGGATTGAATACCCATTTTACAAATTTAGGGTCCTCAATAAATTGCTTTAGCTGGTCCATTCCAATTGAATTTTATAGATAATGGAACGGGGAACAATAAAGTGGACAATAAAAATCGACTTAATTTTGTGTTCTAAAACACAGAATGAAAAGTTCCAACAATTGATTACCTAAAACTTCTCTTAATTTTGAAACAATCCGATAAACTTGCTTTTTCGCTGAATCGGGCTTAATTCCAAGTAATTCACTTATTTGATTGTAGCTTAATTCGCGGTAGAATTTCAAATAAAGTATCTCTCTGTTTTGTGGCTCCATGGTTGAAAGAGAATCCTTTATCAGCGTAATTTTCTCTTCCTGTATATCATCAGGCATATTTCTTTCAATCTCAAAATCAATATTGAAAGTTTCCAGTTTATGATCTTCCAGCGACTGAAACCGGTTCTCTTGTTTTAGTTTATGAAATATGGTACGGCGTAAAACTTTTAATAAGTAATATTCCAAATTATCCGTTTCTGAAAGATTTTTCCGGTGGGTGTACAAATCCAAAAACATTTCCTGAATGCTGTCTTCCACAACCAAAGTATTGTTTGTAAGCTTCGATCCGTAGGAATAAAGATTGCTAAGAAAAGCATTGTAAATCTGACGAAAGGCCTCCATATCTCCTTTTTTGAATTCATTCCAAACATCCTGCCACACATTTTCTTTTATTTTTGAAGAGGCCATACTCTGTTACATTGCAATTAAGAGATTCAAATGTAATAAAATATTTGTGTGGGGTGTAGCCAGAGAAATCGCTTTTAGATTTTTTGTAGGAATGGTTCTATAAAGAAAGTTCGTTACCTGAATGATTTTTCCTGTCCTCAAGCCGGACGGGCTTTTACTTTTTTTCTTCAGCAAAAAAAAGTAAACCAAAAATGCCGCCGCTTAGGAAAAAAAGGCTAAAAAACGCCTGCGTCCGCTAAAATCTTCCAAACTCCTCCCGCTGGTCGTCAAACAGGGAAGATTTTGTAACGCTCCCGCCGCCGTTTTTCTTCACGCTTTTTTCCCTCAGGCGGGAACAGCCCGGCTGTTGTTTCTTTTCCGGGATAAAGGTGGATTGAAAAGCAAAAGGACAGATGACGGGCAGAGCAACATCAGAACGGTGGGCAGGCCGTCCCAACGCCCGGGCGAGGGTTCGTTGGGACAAGATTTTTGCTTCCTTTTCATCGACTGGAAAAGGAAGGGCCAGTCCGGCCTGAGGACAGAAAAGATTTGAGTTCCTGCAAATTTTCTTTAAATGGTTGTTAAAAAGTTATCATCCAGGTAAAGAGTTCCGGTAAAAGAGAATTCCTGTCTTTCCATTAGAACCTTAAAAACGATTTCCCTGGGCGTTCGCTTTTGATATTGTTGGTTTGGAAATATCCGATTTTCTGTTTTATATTTTTCAATCCTTTTTTATAATGTCCCTTTTTTAAAGACGTATAATTGAACGAGAGTCCATTCTTTACATAAACACACTTTACTCCTGTTAAACTCACCTCCTGAATATTCCGTTCCTCATCGTCAAAAAAGACGATTTGGTCAAAAGGGCAACCCACCTTTTCCTGAATATTTTTCAGATGGGTTACCTTGCTGCCGGGATATATTTCCATGATGTCGAAATACTTTTCAATATCGAATAATTGAAGCAATTGTTTTGCCCATTCCGGTTCGTTGGTGCGGGAAGCGACAGCCAGAATCTTTCCGGCTTTTTTAAGCCGTTTTAATATTCCCACTGAATCCGGGTAAAGCCGTATCCACCTTCCCTGCTGGTCAAATAACTGTTCGTCATTCCAAAAATACGGAGGGGATGTCTCACTGCAAAAGGTATCCCCGGCATTCCAGATGGTAAAATCCAGGTCGAAAACAAATACTTCCATTCTCAGACACTCAGTTCAACACGTTGGATGATGTGGTCCTGATAAACTTCATCGAGTTCGGTAAAATAGCCACTCCACCCCCAAACCCTGACAATCAGGTTTCTATAAAGCTCCGGATGTTCTTTGGCAGCAATCAACTGTTCCCGGTTTACTGCATTGATCTGAAGCTGGTGACCTCCCAAATCCATGTATGATTTCACCAGATACGACACTTTCCGGATGCTTTCCGGGTTGCGGAAAACGGTATCGTGCAATTCCAACGTGAGCGGGCCACCGTTCATGATCTTTTTCATGTCGGGTTTCGAGAATGATTTGATGATGGACAAAGGGCCTTTCACTTTTACATTTAAACCCGGGGAAAAGTTGGCCGACAGCGGTTCTCCTTTTTTTCGTCCGTCAGCCGATGCGCCAATGTCTTTGACATGCCACAAATAGTACATGGCAGAACCGGAACCTGGCCTGAAACATCCGCCATTCTCGTTTTTCATGTTAGCGGTCAATTCAGAGAAAGCATCCAACAACTCAACCGCAATATGATCGGCAAAATCGTCATCGTTCCCCATTTTCGGGGCATCGTACCGCAGTTTTTCCCAGAGACGATCTGAGCCTTCAAAATTATTTCTGATGGCATCACTTATTTCCCCGGCGCTTACTAATTTTTCCTCGAAAACATATTTTTTGATTGCGGTCAGTGAATCAACAGCAGTGGAAATTCCTGTACCGTGAATCCCGTAATTGTTATATTTTCCGCCCACTGAAATATCCCGGGCTTTTTCGATGCAGCCATTCATCAGCAACGACTGTAAAGGAGCCGGTTCGGAGTAAATATTCGACAGGCCGGGACCAATTGACTCCAACTCTTCTTTCATTTCCTGCCTGACCCCATCCATAAACGAATTAAAATCGGTTGCTGTTTTTAGATACTTTTTGACACACGTATCAACCACTCTGGCAAACGATAAAGCCGCGATATTTGGAATATCCATTCCCTGCCCGGGAATGATAAATTCCCAACAGGCAGCCACCACATAATCACGGGCATCTTTCAGTTCATAGCCCTTCGACAACAATCCGGGAATGACCACCTCATCGTTTGAATATTGCGGAAAACCAAGTCCTTGTTTGGTTAGTTCGGTTCCGAGGTCATATATTTCGACAGGCGTATTTTTCGTCACGCGCAGGTTAATTTTCGGGTCAATCAATTTCAGTTCCAGACTGGCTTTCAGGCACATTTCCGAAAGCAGGTTAAACGCATCGTTCCCGTTTTCATCAACGCCGCCCAGTACCAGACTTTGTCCGTTGTCACCCTGCTGCATACCGGGATACAGGTCACTGTCCTTGTTGAAGGAGATAAAAAATTCTTCCAGTAATTCAAATGCAGAATCGTAATCAAGCGTTCCTGAATCCAAATCATTTTTCAGGTATTTGAACATATACTGGTCGAACCGGCCAACGGTGTTGTGGTAATTTCCCGAAGCCCACAGGCCAAAATGAAGTATCCTGAAGAACTGCAACGCTTCGCGAAAGGTTTTCGCTCCTTCCCGGGGAATCCGGTTCAGGATGAGAAAAATATCTTCTCTTCCCGAATTTATCGCCAATTCAGCATACCGGTCTGCCAGCTTTTCAATATCATCAATTGCATGAAGAACTACCTGTAAGAATTGAACTCCGTGTTTGTCTCCCTGCGCCAAATGAATATCGATGGACTGCAATACTTCCTTTCTCCGTTGTTCCAGACCAACTTCAATCGTGTAACTATAATTTGAACTAATATTGCAAATCCGTCCCAGTTCATGAATGTAATGCTCTTTCCGTATTTCTGTCCACTCCTCTTCCGTAAAGATTTCCGGAATTTTTGGGACTGTGCGCATAAAAACAATCTTCTCACCGGGAAGGATCACCGGCAACTCGTTTTGCAGTACCCAGCTTAACCTTTTTTGCACCCGCAGCACATCCGGTATTTTTTGCTCTTTTAGTGAAACAGTAAAACCACTCAACACATCCGGCGCAATATTTTGTCTGAATACATGATGCTTTTTCTGGAATATATCATCCAGTATTGTTTTAATTCGTTGGTTCATAACACGCTAATATTAATGTTGTAATTTTCAAAAACATCTTTCCAGACGTTCACTTTTTTATTGGTGTCAAATCCGGGGTCAAACTGTTTGTTCACCATGGGATATTTTGCCCCGGCAGTCTGATGATAGGGCAGCAATTCTACCCGTTTCAAATGTTTGGCATCTTTGAGTAGCCATGCCGTCTTTTCCATATTTTCCCGGGTATCGTTTACTCCCGGGATCAAAGGGACACGGATGTAAAAATCAGTATCCGATCCACATAGAAATTCCAGGTTTTCAAGTATCTGATGATTATCAACCCCGGTATACCTTTTATGGATAACGGGGTCGGTATGTTTAATATCCATCAGGACAAGGTCGACCACCGAAACCATTTTTTGAAAAATGGGAGCAGCGGCATGTCCCGATGTCTCGACAGCAATATTCAACGGCTTCAGATGTTCTATCAAACCGAAAAGAAAAGCCGGTTGGGCAAGCGGTTCTCCACCTGATATGGTAATACCTCCACCGCTGTTGATCAATATTTCTTTCCCTTTTAGAAGTTCATTGGCCAATTCGCATGCTTCAAATTCCTGTCCGCATACTTTTCGCAAGCGCAACGGACAGACCTCAATACATCTTCCGCAGGCAATACATTTTTCACTCGTACATACCTCCCTGCATTTGCTACAATCGATACAAGCGGTATGGCTTACCATCAGTTCTTTCCGAAAAGAAATCCCCTCCGGATTGTGGCACCACGAACAATGCAACGGGCATCCCTTGAAAAAAACCAACTTTCGAATCCCCGGCCCGTCATGTACAGCAAATTCTTCGATATTGAAAATAGTACCCTTTGACATTTTGATATTTATAAGAGGCTGTCCAAAAAGTCTGGAATAGAGTCATCCCGAACTTGTTTCGGGATCTTATCTTTCTGATCGTCAGACCCTGAAATAAATTCAGGGTGACGCAAATTGCAGACTTTAGAACTTTTTAGACAGTCTCTTCTGTTAACAGTCTGTTGGTATGTTTACCTGTTGCTGCCCAACACTATTTTCTCAATTTCTTCCAGCGATTTTCCTTTGGTTTCAACTAAAGCAAAATGGTAGAAGACAAGGCTGAGAACCGTAGCGATACCGAAAAACAGAAATGCATATCCCGTCCCGATGGACACAACGACAACCGGGAACACCCATGAATTCAGGGCATTGAAAAACCAATGGGAAAACGAGCCGATAGCAGATCCCCTTGCCCTGATGTTATTAGGAAACATTTCTGAAAGGATCACCCAAATAACCGTTCCCTGCGATGCAGCAAAAAAAGCAATAAACCCCAGCATGGAAATCAAAAGAATATAGCCATTCGTATTTCCTGAAAGATAAGCCCAACTGAACATTCCAAGAAATACCGGCATTCCGATACCTCCGGCATACAACAAAAACTTCCTTCCGAATTTATCAATCAGCGACATACCAACGATGGTAAAAATCAGGTTGGTTATACCGATCAGCACAGTCTGGTAAAAGGCTGATTCACCACTAAACCCGGCTTCCCTGAATATATCGGTCGAATAATAATTGACAATATTGATCCCTGACAACTGGTTAAACATCCCAACGCCAATACCAATCAACACCAGTTTGAAATAAGGTTTTCGGAAAAGGACAGAATAATGGGTGAGAACTTCGTTATCCAGCGAATCCTGGATTTCTTTAATCAACACATCCGGGTCAGCAATGTTATTAACCCGCAAAAGAGCTTCGCGGGCTTCGTCGATGCGGCCTGTTTTAACCAGCCACCGCGGACTGCGTTGCACAAAAAACAGAAGGACAAAGAATACGATGGATGGTATCACACCGAATAAAAACATCCATCGCCATTTATTTTCTCCCCCGCCCATGCTGTCAATTATAAAATTGGAAAAGAAAGAGACCAAAATTCCAAGCACAATGGCAAATTGAGCGGTTGCAACCAATCTTCCCCGTAATTTTGGAGGGGCCACTTCGGAAATATACATCGGAGTTACCACAGATGCACCTCCCACAGCCAAACCACCAATAAACCGTCCGATGATAAACATCCATAAATTAGTGGCCAAACCTGTCATCAACATGGAAATCAGGAAAAAGAGGGCCATGTATCTCAGGATATACCTTCGTCCATACAAGTCGGCAGGTTTCCCGACAAACAGTGCGCCAATAACGCACCCGATCAAGGCCACGCTCACCACAAAGCCTTTCATGGCTGGGGAAAGCCCAAAATATTGGGCGACGTAAAAGATCGTCCCGTTGATGACCCCGGTTTCAAATCCAAAAAGCAGGCTGCCCAACGCAGCTACAAATGTTACAAAGTACAAATATCGTTTCATGAAATAGTGATTGATTGTTTATGGTTTTTTTCGA
Source organism: Prolixibacteraceae bacterium (assembly GCA_003506435.1). GTDB lineage: Bacteria > Bacteroidota > Bacteroidia > Bacteroidales > Prolixibacteraceae > GWE2-42-39. Next base: position 282,245 of record DOAQ01000036.1, on the reverse strand, counting down.
ATAGTTTATCCGTTACATTGTATCAAATCGATATATACAAACAGAGTAATACGCTTCTCCCGGGTTCAAAAGCGTTGATGGGAAATTTTTCCTGTTCGGGCTATCCGGGAAATGCTGCGTTTCGAGGCAAAAAGCAGTACGGTGCGGGTAGGCGATACCTGCTTTCCCTCTATCGCTGCCATTTAGAAAGTTACCACCGTAAAACTGGATGCCCGGTTCATTCGTGTAAACTTCCATCACTCGTCCTGATTCAGGGTCTGCTACCCGGGCCGCTAGACGAATGTCTTTATTCACCCCTGATGCATCCAACACCCAGTTGTGATCATATCCCCTGCCCAATTTCAGTTGTTCGTGGCCTTCATCCACTCTTTTACCAATCGGAACAGGTTCTCTAAAATCGAAAGGAGTCTCTTCAACCAGGGCAATTTCTCCGGTCGGGATCAAACCCTCGTCCACCGGTGTATAAAATTTTGCAGAGATTTGTAGAATATGGTTGTTAATTGTTTTTTCAGGATTTCCTGTCAAATTAAAAAATGAATGATGGGTTAGATTTACGATGGTTGGGTTGTCTGTTGTAGCAAAATATTCAATTTTCAACTCGTTGTCTTCAGTAAGACAATAGACAACTCTCACACTTAAGTTTCCGGGAAAGCCTTCTTCCCCATCTTTTGAAACATATATCAGTTCGAGAGTTTGCTCATCCTGTTGATCAACATTCCAGTAAACATTGTGAAATCCACCACTTCCTCCGTGAAGAGAATTTTCCCCATTATTTTTTTCTAATAAATAGGTTTTATCGCCAATGGAAAACTGCGCTTTACCAATCCTGTTTCCATAGCGTCCGATTATAGCGCCATAGTATTTTTCATTTGAACTGAGGTAGTCAGAAAGATTATCGTAGCCTAAAACAATATCTTTCGACCGCCCTTCTTTATCGGGAACAAACAGGCTTACAACCCGTCCTCCGTAATTGGTAATACAGGCTTTTATCCCATTTTTATTTTCAATGGTGAATAGTTGCATCTTTGGTTTTTTAATCTGTTAAAATCTAACTCTAAATTTAAAATCGCCTGTTTTATCCGATTTGAAAGTAACCGCCAGAATGTTATTTTCTTCTTTTCGGGTAGCGCATTCAACATCGTTACATTCTGCGCCCGACAAGGAAAAGTTCGGAGGCACGTATAAGCGCATTGTCAAAGGGAATGAACTGATAAGTCCGATTTTACCTTCCAACGTCCGACTTTCTTTTATCCATTTGTATTCTTTCAGTTCGAGGGCATTTTGGGTGACATGCCGGTCGCTGCTGATCCATTGCGGAATATCCTTTAGATGGTGCATTGCAAGCAACCGGACACTGTGTGCGGGAATTTCCATCGCAAAACCTTCGGTAATCGTGCCGTAGCTTTTTTGTGTCCAGAATTCAAATAATAAATATTTCCCTTCATTTTGTAAACCTAATTCTTCTGAAGAGAACGAAATGGTTTTTGCTTCATCTTCCCAATTGAATAGGGCTACAATATTGTAATCATCCAACAACGTATTCTGAATTTGCAGGTTCCATACCGGCAACATGGAGAAATAAGGGTACAAACTTGCCGGGCGCACATTTGCCACAGGCAAGGTTTGTTGTAAGATTTTCATCTGACTGTCGGATAAACCGGCCAGCTTATCTCCAAAGAAAGTTAATTGCCCGGGCAAGGCGACTATGGTGGCAGAAACCCTTGCTTCTTCCAATGGCAAATCATGGACGAGCAATGTGTCAGGATCTGCAATCATTACGATGTTGTGTGTAAATACCTGGTTGATTGTGCAACGTCCCTGATTGAGTACATTACTCCACTTTACAGGTTCGTTTGGATGAACAATATCAGCCCCGATACGGGATGCATCGGCATAAAGGGGCTCCGGTCCTGTTGAATGCCCCTGGCAAGCCAAAAAAATGCGGTCGTCACCAATACCCTCGCGAAACATCTTTAAGCAACGTTCAAACGGGTTTGGACAGGAAGGGTCATGAAAGCATTTCCGTATTTCAGGGCGTTCGTACAAATGGGCACAATAGCCATGATTCCGGCCCGACATTCCGTCAATTTTAAAAAACTCGTACCCCCAGTCGTGCGAAGCGGTGTCGAATATTTTTTTCAGGTGCTCAAGTGCTTCAGGAACTGTTGGGTCAAGGGTGTAACGACCGTTCCACGACGAAATTGGTTTTCCATTGAGGTCATGTAAAAACCAGTTCTTATGCTCGTTGTAAAACTTTTCGTTCCCTGAGCCAAACGGTGCCATCCATAAACCGGGACGAAATCCCAATTCACGAATATCATCCGCCAGTTGCTTCATTCCTTTTGGGAACTTATTCTCATTCACCTCAAGGTTCATGTTGAAAAAGTCACGGACAGGCAAATGAGGTGAATTTCCCTGCCACGATTCGATTGACCAGAATTCACATCCAAAAGGTTGAAGATATTTTTGCCCAATCCTTGCTTCGGCAAGATTGTCCTCTGCCGTAGCTTTATCGAAATAGGTATTCCACGACATCCATCCTGTTGGCGCTTTGGGGCATCGCTTCCGATCCAACGCATGATAATAAGGCACATAGCGATTTCTGAAATAATCTTTTTCCAAATTGACAGTAAAAACAGCTTCGGACGATTCGCCAATTTGTCCCGACATTTGAAACGAATAAACACCGGCGCCAGCGCTTTTAAGGTTTAAATTTGCGGCATCCAATTGCAGAATTATATCACTTTCCGGGGCGAAAAGGGAATCGTTCAACAACGAGTTGGTGAGCCCGGAACTAAGCGATAAAACCCGTTCACCTTCTTGTGCCCTTGTCCGGCAAGCGAAACTGTCAGCAAGAAAGGTTATTTTGCCTTCAAAAGACAATATGCCCTGATACGCCTGTGCTGTACGATGATAAAAGCAAATTTGTAACTGTCCTGATTTTTTTTGCAACACAAAATACCCCTGAACATTGTCTTTCGGATCAATAAAAGCAAAGCGGTTTTTTATTCCATCCCGCGAATTTACGATAAGCCATTGCTCTGGTCCTGAAACAAAAAGAAGTCGGCCTGATATGGAAACCGGACCGATAATCATTGAAAGTATTGAGTTCTCTTCATCAAACAAAATCTCCCATTCCGATAATTCCAATTCACCGTTGTCCGGGTTATCTTTTTTTGCTTTTTCCAATTCACGATTGTTTGAAAACCCCGAATCATTAAACGCAGACAATCCAACCAGGGAAGAAACAGTCACTGACCCGATTGACGCTTTTCGTATAAAATCCCTTCTCGTATTCATTGTTTAGTTTTTCTTGTTCATTACAATTAGCAATAAACTGATATTCCTGAAAACATTTTTTCTGAAACTTTTATGTTGCTTCTTTGCTGCGATGAAATCATTATATACTTTTGGAAATGAAGCGATAATTTGCATAAAAGTATATTGAAGTTTAAAAAATATCACGCACAAAATGATATAAATACTGAATAAAATGACATCTGTGGATAAAAAATTTTATAAATACCTGACTGTTGGTGAAGAAGACAAACGTTGGGGTATGTACCTCACAGGGGCAGGACACATTGTGGTTGATAAACAAACCGAATATCCCCTCGTTGGCGACCCTTCCCATCATTATTTTCACTGGTCGGTCGGAAGAAGATTATCAGACTACCAGGTTTTGTATATCACCAAAGGCAAAGGTGTTTTTGAATCGGAAATAGCAGGTACTCGCAGAATTAATGCAGGTGATATATTTATCCTTTTCCCCGGTATCTGGCACCGTTTCAAACCAGACAGCGACTCCGGATGGGACGAATACTGGGTGGAATTCAATGGCGATTTGATAAATCATTACCGGTCAAAAGAATTTCTCAACCCTGAAAGCCCCGTAATTACGGTTGGAATTCAGGAAAATATTGCCCGGAACTATTTGCAGGTTATTAATTTACTGAAAGAAGAAAAGCCCGGATTTCAATATATTGCTTCGGGCAATATCGTTCAAATACTGGGTCAAATTTTTGCTTCAAAAAAATATCATCCATTTGAAGGAAAGGCCATTGAAACGCAAATCAGGCAAGCCAAATTAATGATACTGGAAAACCTGCACCTTCCAATTACCCAGGAAGAAATTGCCAAAAATGTTGGGATGGGTTATTCCCTGTTTCGGAAAAAATTCAAGGAATACACCGGTGTTTCGCCCGCCCAATACCAAATCCAGTTACGAATAAATAAAGCGAAGGATTTATTAATCACAACCAACCAATCATTCAAAGAACTGGCCCACGAACTGGGCTTTGAATCTACCGACTACTTTTTCAGGTTGTTCAGGCAAAAAACCGGGTTTACACCATCCGAGTTCAGGGAAAAAAACAGAAGATAAAACCGCAGGAAGGATAACCAGTCGCTAAAGCGATGTACTGATTTTGTCATCAAAAAACAAGCGTGTTCAATCCAACATATTTTTCCATCCCCTGATGGTAATATTTGTCCGGCTCTGAATATGGTCTCCCCCGTAAATCACATTATAATTTTTATCAGGCATAACATCTATTTTGTCGAAATACCGAAATACCTTAAAATATGCCTGATTTATAGTAGCCCCTGATTTTATTTCGATAATTTTCAGGGAATTTCCTTCTTCCTGGATACAGTCAATTTCATTTCCAACATTATCACGCCAATAATAAAGGTTTACCGGCTGAAATCTGTTAGCCCTGTCTTTTATTAATTCCGAAATTACAAAAGTTTCAAAAAGCGGTCCTTTCATAAAATGGTTATTCAGTTGATTTTTATCATTTATTCCAAGTAACGAACAAACCAAACCAGTATCAAGAAAATATAACTTGGGTGATTTTACCAGTCTTTTATTATAATTTTTGTAATAGGGCGGCAATAAATAAATGACGTGACTGCTCTCTAAAACAGACAGCCATGCTTTTACAGTCGGATGAGAAACTCCGATTTCAACAGCAAGACTACTGAAATTTACGACTTGTCCGGTACGGGAAGCACAAATCCGAAGAAAACGCTGAAAATCCGACAGGCTGGTTACATTTTTAATATTCCTTACATCCCTTTCAAGGTAAGTACTCAGGTAACTTGGATACCAGTAGCCCGGATTAAGATTCTCGTTGTAAACTCCTGGATAAAAGCCCTTGAATAAAAGTTCATCCAATTCATCAACCTGATAATCCGTATCTTTTATTTCCTGGTAACTAAACGGGTGCAACGTAAAAACAGCAGTACGGCCAGCCAGGCTTTGTGAAATATTTTGGGACATCAAAAAATTTTGGGAACCTGTTAGAACGAAGTTGCCATTTACACGGTTTTCATCCACATTTTCCTGTATGTAACTAAAAAGTTCGGGGACATATTGCGCTTCATCAATAATGACACGTTGATGATACTGTTTTATAAATCCTTGCGGGTCTTCAAGTGCATATCGTCTGTTTTGGGTATTTTCAAGATTAATGTATTGGTAATCCTGAAATATTTTTTTTACCAGTGTTGTTTTTCCCGATTGCCTGGGGCCTACCAGACTGATAACCGGAAAATGGGTTGACATTTCCCGTATAATACTTTCTATTTTTCTATCAATCATTTTTACAAATCGAAAATTCAATTTTCAATTTGTAAAAATAAAAAATATCTCCGAATTATAAAATCCGTTCAGAATGAATTTCCAATCACCTAGGAAAAAATTCAAGGAATACACCGGTGTTTCGCCCGCCCAATACCAAATCCAGTTACGAATAAATAAAGCGAAGGATTTATTAATCACAACCAACCAATCATTCAAAGAACTGGCCCACGAACTGGGTTTTGAATCTACCGACTACTTTTTTAGGTTGTTCAGGCAAAAAACCGGGTTTACACCATCCGAGTTCAGGGAAAAGAATAGAAGATGAAAATTTCTGAGGGTTACAAGACCTAAAGGCCCATTGTTTTCCTTATTTTCATCATTGCTTCCTTCTGCTTTTCCCGGACATAATTCATTGCGAACGATAAACGACTTGTTGCCGTCTGGTGATCATTAATTAAATCCATAAGCCTGATGGCAACATCGCTTCCCGTAGCCTTTTCGATCTCAAAAACCCATTTGGGAAGACCAATATCATAATACATCTGCCCCTTGATGGTATCTTCCGGCTGACGCAAATAAAAGGCCGGGGTTCCCTGTGTATAGGCGATAATGGGAGAATGGCATTCCAGGCTGATCACCGCCGTTGCATTCTTGTAAACTGTTGTTGCTTCGTCAATCCGCCAGAAGTGTTCCTTTTTAATCACATTCTTTTTGACATCATCCGGCAAGGGATTTAATAACAATTCGTCGAAAATATCCATGTTATGAATCATCTCAGGACATAAAAGTACAGGGTAACCAGTCTGTCTCACCCATGCAATCATTGCCGCCCGGGCTTTGGCGTGATCTTCTTCTTTGTGTTTGTTGTTTAATTGATCAACTTCTCTCACCCTCTCATCGCTCCAGGGAGAAGGGTCGTATCGGAGTTCCGGTGCAATCCGGTAATAGGGAGTTACCCGAAGACGGGGGACCACACAAAGGAATTTCTTATACTTCAATTCATTTTTCCGCATAAATACAGAAGACTTTTGTTCATCCTGCACATTAGAACCAAAAGTTGCATCAGGAACAAAGTCAGTTACCGGACACCTGACCCCAGCTTTTTTTAGATTTTCAAGAGATGCTGTTTCCCGTGTAAAATAGAAGGATGCACTATCAATAAACTCTTTTCTTGTTCCCTCGGGAGGAGCGCCCACTGTGACCCCGAAGATCCCGTATGGCTTATTAAAATTCTTTGCAACCCAACTTACTTCTGTTTCTTCGCCATGCCCACCGATAACAAAATCAACTTGTTTTGCCACTTTTCCGATTTCTTCATCAACTGGCTTCCCGTCGGCTAATTTCGAATGAATAATCCGGACGTCCGGCCAATTCGCTGAAATTAACTCATCAAACTCGGGAAGATCAATCTTGGGCCAAAGGACAATCCGGGCTTCAGGCAAATACATGGTCAGCAAATTCAAAATCCCGGTAACATGTCCGTGATCTCCCATATTGGCATACTGAATGCCGGTACACAATAAAATGGTTTTCCTCTTTTTTTGAATCAAAGATGTTTGTCCGAAAAAACTTTGAGAAAAGACTATGCCTCCCGATAGTAAGGTGAGATTTCTAATGCAATTTCTACGATCCATTTGTGATATTTATGAGTTGTTCATTTATTTTTCGTTTTCTTTAATTATATAGCGAGCCAAAAAGGGAACCTTTCTTTTTAGATCGGTTACAGCAAGACTGGCAAACTGATGAGCCCCTTTTTCTGACAAATGTGAATTATCCTGATTTCCATTGGGATAATTCGCACAAGGATCCACCCACAAATAAATTTCTTTCGAAGGTTCCTCTCCCAAATTATTTATGTAATCTGTTGCCAATTGATTTAAATCAACAAGTACAACCTCCATCTCCTGGCTTACCAGTTGAACTACTTTCGGATACTCTCCATGTGTTTCTGATAATTTCCCATTTTTAAATATTCGCCTTGGAATAGGTGTAAATAAAATTGGAATAGCCTTTTTTGCCCGGGTTTCGTTTACGAATTTTTCAAGATTACTTTTATAAAGTCCATACGGAGCAGCATATACTGTTGTATCATAACTCTTTTCATCATTATGGCCAAACTGAATAAAGACATAATCTCCAACAGAAAGACTATCCACTATTTTTTTCCATCTGCCTTCGTTTATAAAGCTTTTCGTACTTCTTCCATTTATTGCATGATTTTCCACCACAACTCTACTTTCAAAATAACTGGAAAGTACCTGTCCCCATCCAGTTTCGGGAAACCGATTAGCACTTTTATTTGCCATCGTTGAATCACCTATAGTGTACACCTTAAATTTTTCTGCGACATCCTCCTGTTCTTTGCAACTAAAACTGATCAGACTTAAAATCAAAAAGGTATATAACAATCTTGACTTGCTAATTTTATTCCTTATACTCATGTTTATACACTTTATTTTTTACCTCGCACTTAAATTATTATTTATTCTCAATTATCCACAGACCCGAATAGCCGGCACATACATATAGTTTATTATTCCGGGATTTTATTCTTCCATAGATATAATTGCCTTCAATTCCCGGTACTACAATTTCTTTTATAAATTTTGGCTTGTCTGCCTGGGCCAAATCATAAATCATTACCGACCGGTCGGTTGTAAGATATAGCTGATTGCCTTCTATAGAAAGCTTTTCAGATTGGGAAGAAGAAGTTGTCAGCTTTTCTGAATAAACTTCATGCGGATTCGACGGGTTCTCTGCATTATACACGTGCAAGCTCTTACTTCTGGAAGTCCGGTAGATGTAATGATCCTTTACTGCAACTCCGTTCGTAGGTTCCTGTATGACCGCAATTTTCTCAAGCGATAAAGGATTTTTCGCATATTTTAACACCAGCAGAGACTTCGAATTGGCGGCTGCAAAATAATTTTCGCTAAAAACATCATCGCTTACCTGGAGCATAAAGTGATCGATCGATAAATCTTTCACTGATATTTTAGGATTAAACTTATCAGATATATCTACACATCCTGTAGTCGCCCATGTATCTGTTCTGAGAATAATCCGGTCGTGATTAATCCACATGTCATTTAGAAACCGTCCGGCACCAATGGTTTTTATTAATCTGGGATTGTGGATGTCGCTTAAATCAATGGCATGTAATCCTTTCCCTCCACACGACAGATATGCAATAGTACCGGAGACTACAACATCATAGGCTGTCCCGTCTGTTTTAAATTTAGCAATTACGTTCCGTGGATCAACGATGTCAACTATTTCAAGCCCTTCTGTTCCACATGCCATATAAATATACTGATCATCTAAAAAACAGGAATGTATTTGTCCTCTTGAAAAAATTTTAACCATACTTTCCTCTTGAATGTATGGTTTATAATCAGATCGAACAATCTTTGGTTGAATACCTGTATCAATATGTTGTTCTCCTGCTATCCCATGGGCTGAAATAAGCTGGCACCCATTTTTGTAATCCGCAAGAATGATCATATCCTTAGTGATTGCAAGGTCGTGGGCATAATCAACATCTAAATAAGATGTTACGAGTTCTAATTTTTCAGGATGACTGATGTCAAAAACATATACTCCATCGTATCCATTTGCAAAAAACAAATAGTTGCCACTGATTTGAACTTCCCAGCAATCTGGTGATCTTGTTTCATTGACTACCGGAATATTATAAGACGTGACCACTTTTGCATTTTCAGGATTTTTAATATCAATTACTGATACTCCGTGCCCTCCGTGTCCATGAGCAACGTAGGCATAACCCCCCTTGATGGCAACTCCCCACGCATTACCCGGAACGTTCACTGATTTAACTACTTTGGGATTCGACGGATTCGAAATATCGAGAATAGTCATCGCTTTTTTATAATGCTCTCCGATGTATGCATAGTTTCCTCTGCACTTTGCACCCTGAGCCTCCGATACTTTAATTTTACCTATAAATAAAGGTTTTCCGGGATTGCTAATATCGACAATTTCAACGCCAACTGTCCGATTACAACAAATCAGAATATTGCCATTGATAGCAATACCTGTGGCTTGTTCGAGAGAATCATAGGTGTTTATATACCGGATAGACGATGGATTTTTTATATCGAATACATGTATTCCGCCCATGCGTGAAGCAACAAAGGCATAATCGCCTTTTAATTCGATATCATACCCAACTCCTTCCAGAGGAACTTTGGATAAAATTTGGGGGTTATATGGGTCAGATATATCAGCAGAAGCCAGTTCTCCAGAACCCACAATGTAAACGATTTTGTCCTTCGCTGCAACAGAACGGACACTGTTTGATTTGATATAGGAGATATGTTTTAATTCTGATTTAATTTCATCTGGTTGTATTTCCTCTTTTTCATGACAATCAAAGGACAAGAATAAAATACAAGCGACAATTAGAAAATTCTTCATACTATATTTAGATTTTAAATTACTATACAGTTGTTCTGAAGCCAGTTGCATGAAAACAATTGATTCAGATCACATACAAAATTTTGTTAATCGGCAAAAATAATGATTGGGCTCTCGTCAATTCTTTTTTGCTTTATCAGCTCTCCGATCCCCTGATTAAAAGGGTAATATTGTTTATATTCCACTCCCACCATTCCAAAATTTTTATTGGAAGACTGTATATACACGTTATTCTTCATTTTGGGCAGATGTTCCTCTTTCAGAGCACTTATTGACAATAAAATATCGATGCTTCGGTCAAAAATATTCCCTTCAATACTAAAATTCTCAGCAGGGTATTTCCGTTTGCCCCCAAGCCAGCCGCCTTGTATGTGCCTGGCTACTTTATTGGGCCTTTGCCATCCAAAACCATAGCCGGCAAAGCGACATATATTATTTTTGAAAGAAATATTTTTCATCACATCTTTCTCTGATAGCGGTTGATCGAGGAAATACTCGATAGAATAGGAACAATATTCTATCAGGTTATTACTGTATGTAACATTTTCCATAATTACAGTTTCCGATGATGTGTAATTTTTGTACTGATGTGTTATACCAGCATCGTAAATCTGATAGATATAACAATGGTCAACGATGTAATCTTTACATGCACCATATATCTCAACTGCATTGCCATACCGGGTTGTTTCACGTTGAATTGATCCACCGATCCAACCAAATTCACAGTTAGTTACTTTAAGTCCATTACGGGAACTGGAGCCAATGCCATGTGCCCCGCCATATTTCACGCAGATGTTGTCAATTGTGACATTATCTCCACCAATTTTGATAATATTTTCCTTCAGGCAAAACTCGATGGAAGAGAAGCGATCAGCCGGATTGCCCTTATAGGAATGCAGATATATCTTTTTATCAGATATACTGTGATACATTTCAAGATCGTTTGTAAGTTGCCCAATGTCTCCGGAGAATCCGTCAATACCCACAACTTTTTTGTACGTATAAGATTCACCCTGATTGAAAACAAGAACCCCGGCATCATTACTGAACACCTGATCATAGACATAAACATTGGAAGTACCGGTTGCCTTCCATTTATTCCGAATTGAATAATTTTGAGGTGACCCAATTATCTTTGGTTTATCTCCTTTTCCATAGGCCGAATAAGTAATACCTTCCTTTGTAGTCAGACTTCCACGCCAGGTTCCGCCACGTTCAAAAAGTACCATATCACCGCTTTTCAAATCGGCATGACTGACTTTTAAAAGTGTTGCCCATGCTGTTTTGGAAGATTTTCCATTATTTAGATCATTCCCTCCATTGGAGATATAATAAATTGTTCCGGCAGCGACACCTGTTTTTGAATCTGAATTTAAAATTTCTGCTTTTAAAGCATCTGCTTTTACATTAACATCAGAGAGAGTGCGAATTACCTCTCCATCAGGATCGGCTTTTTCTTCTCCTGATAATTCATTTTTATTGCAGGAGAAAAGCAATAAAATTGTTACGATAAAACACATTCTTTCCATACTTCCTGTTTTATGATCTGGTTGACATGACATATCCAATGCCGACAGTTTTTATGGATTATATTTATAATCATAAATGTTGGCACTTTATTATCGCATATACAAAAATCATATCAGTCAACAGGTTATACAATCCTTCCTCTACCCAATATTTCCTGATATAAATTTTTGATGGAGAAGTTTATTATGCAAACAGATAACGCTGACAATCAAACCAGCGTCATCCGTTTAAAAAAATACCTATGGTTTCGTGGATGCGGATATTGTACCCCGAAGCATTTCACCCAAATAGATTTTAAAGGTATATTTTGTTCTGGCAGTAAGCCCTTCAATGATCTTTTGTCCGGTAACACCATCTGAAGCCGATAATGGGATAATCACATCTGCTGCCCCTGTAGTTGACACTACAATCTGCGAAACACTTTTGGTTTTATCCCATTTCAACAGAACATGATTAGAACTAATATCATTAGCAGCAACTGCATAAAAAATATTCTCGATCCCGGTTCGAAATGTAACTTGCTCATATTGGGAATCCTTGATTGTGCTAATTTTACTCAAAGCCTTTATTCGTGCAGAATATATTGTATCACTCCACAAATCACCCACAGTATATTCATCTACAGCATCTAATGGAATAACCTGTAATTTATTTGAGAACAAAAGACTATCGAAGCTAATTTCGAGAGAATAGGATGCATTGGCAATTGGCACCCATTTAAGTGTTACTTTATTTCCATCAACCCCGGCAGTAAGTAATGCCGGACGAAACAAACGATCAGGGGTGTCATCTGGTGTGGTTTCTTCCTCACACGAAACCAGAAACACGGGAAGGCATAAAATCAGTATTAAAAAGTTGATTATATTATTTTTAATCCTTTTCATATCATTTTTTGTTAAAAGTTAAAACTTATCTAAAGTAATTGGCATACGGTTACGGTATTTGATCATTGCTTAATATGCCATTGCTCGCCGTTATCAGATCGACATATATTGGTTGTAAATGATTATTTTTGGCTGCATCATACCCGTTTGCAACATTCGTAACATATGAAAGTTGTTTGTCTTTGTTACTGGCAGAATAAAGTGGCAACCAGGCTGTGCGGGTGTAGCCGGAAATAGCTGTTTCCGGCAAGCGGTAATCGGGATTCATAATATCAATTGTTTCTCCGTCGGCATTCCGCTTCCAGAAAATATATGTCGGCACCTTGTCATGATAAATATACGATTCATCATCGTTGCAGATTTTTTGCATATCTACTTTCATCTGGTTAATTTTAGTTCCCAACAGATTCCATCTGATGAGATCCTGTTTCCGAATACACTCCCCGCCAAGTTCCCAGCCGCGTTCATCGACAATGGCATTGAAAAAGGCATCCTTGCTTGTCGAAACAGAATCGACATACTGAGTTACTTTCGATGCCCACATGCCTTCAGGGAAAGCCCTTTTTCTGACCAATGCCAAAGCATCCTTGGCAGCCTGTGTCGGCCCATTAATTTGATTTTCGGTTTCAGCAAACATTAGTACGATATCGGAATAACGCATCATCGGCCAGTTTACTCCTGTAAAAGTAGCGGCGCTCATATCCCCTCCCAATGAAGGATTGATCCATTCCCTGCGGAATTTACACCATCCCAGGGCATTTGGGGACGCTAACAACTGTATGCCTGCACTCGCACCTGAGCCATTATAACTATACATTTCAACAGAGACATCTCTCCGAATATCATTCCGGTCGAAAGAATAATAATAGGTAAGAGGAATACTCAGCCTTGAAGGAGCCCTGCCATATTTCTTGTCGTATGTCGTATTATGAGCGATCCCCCAACTTTCTGCAACCCGGCCCCTTGATAGTAAACGGCCAAAAGCAATCTCGAACAAGATTTCTTTATAGGTCAAATCCATTGTGTAAGTATGAAGGTTCTTAAAGACGTTTTCAAAATCCGGGTTAAACTGATGCTCCCCGCTTTCCATAACCTCTTTACACTCCTGATTCGCAATTTTATAATATTCTTCCCAGTCTCTGCCCCGCCGCGTTTCAAAGGTTTTGTTTCGAAGCGAATAACCAGCATAAGCCAATGCCATCCTGGCACGTAAGCCTTTTACAAAAGCTTTGTTTACCCGTTCGGTCGTCTGTGTCTTACTCATCCATGGGATATAATCTTCCACCTCTTTCAAATCCTGGATCAAATATTCATAGATGGAATCCCGGTCTGCTTTTGGAATATTGAATTCATCTCCTGCCTGAGTTGATTTAATTTTGAAAGGAACGTCTCCCCAATGATGGATCAATTCACTATAGAAATAGGCTCTCAATGTTACTGCTTCTCCATACAAACGATGGGCTTCTTCTGCATATTCTCCGTCCCAAATAATACTCTTGGGCAGGTTCTCAATACAGAGATTTGCTTTTTCAATTCCCGAATAAAAATCATTCCAGACCTGTTGTAAATAATTTGTCCCTTCTGTAGCTGAATAATGTGAAATATTGTAAACAGCGCCATTATTAGGAGACCAGTTTACTTCAATATCATTATCCGCTTTGTAAAACATAAAAGTATAATCATACAGAGGATTAGAGGTCAACTGTTCATAGACACCATATACTGCTTTTGTAGCAAAATCCAAATTGCCAAATGTAGTTTCTTCTGTTAATGTTGAATTTGACTCAGTCGTCAGGTAGTCTTCGCACGAAACGACTGAAAGCGAGAGCAGTATGTAACCCAAAATTTTTAAGTATCTTTTCATTTTTCCATTTTTAAAATTCAACATTTAAACCAACATTAAAAGAACGGCTTCTTGGATAGGCACACCAGTCTATTCCCGGGGTCAATGGAGTATAACGCAAGGCATCTACTTCCGGGTCATAGCCTGTGTAGTTAGTCCAGGTCCATAGGTTGTATGCCGAAGCATATATTCTCAGTTGATTAATTCTCATCTTGATTAGTATGTTTTTCGGCAGCGAATAACCTATCGTTAAAGTATTTAAGCGCAAAAAAGACCCATCTTCAACTCCCCAGGAATGTAATGGTATATTATTCATTAAAGGGGTCCATACAGTAACATTTTTATTCATTTCAGCTAATTGTCCGGGTTCAGTAATCATATCTCCGGTCGCTTTATCAATGTATGTAAAACGATTTTCTGAATTCATACTATTCAAAAGATTTTTATACGGATAATTAGCATACGTTGATGTGCAGAACAATTTATTGGCATTGTAAATATTGTTGCCATATACCCAGTTAAAGAATGCAGAAAAATCGAATCCTTTGTATTGTGCTGTAAGGGTAGCGCCACCGGAATGCTTTGGATTGGCATTACCGATAATCACCTTATCTTTGCCATCAATAATAAAATCGCCATTTTGGTCTTTCAGCTTCAGAGCACCCGGCATTAACTTGTAACTTCCGCCCAACATGCCATTATTGGGTACTCCTTCCTTTAAAGTATACAAACCATTTGCATAGTTAAAGTCATCGAATGAATACATTCCCTCTGTAACATGTCCATACATTTGTCCTACCTGGCCTCCTTCCTTAACCAAATAGTCGCCCGACGGTCCTCCGGTAGAAATCCATCGTGCTGTTTGTTCCCAGCTTTCAACTTCCCCTAAGTTATCAATCCGGTTACGATTAAACCCGATATTGAAAGATGCTGATAACAGAAAATCTTTTGTTTCAACAAATATCGTATTCAATGTTATTTCTATTCCCCGGTTGGAAGTTTGTCCGATATTCTGCCATTGCGTAGAATATCCGGAACTTGAAGGTATTGTGGCTTTAATCAACAGATCTTCAGTGGTATTTTTATAAACTTCAACAGAACCACTAAGATGCTGCTTAAACAAACTAAAATCAAGTCCTATATTTCGGGTTATTGTTGTTTCCCATTTCAGTTTAGGATTAGAAAGAATACTTCCCGGGAGGATAATCGGTGTAGGAATAGCACCGTCACCATCTCCACTAACATTCAGTCCTCCGGAAGTAATAGAAAAAGTTTTTTTCCATGCATCATCCGTTATCCGGTTGTTTCCTGACTCCCCATAGCTGGCTCTCAATTTCAAATCGGACAACCATTTTTTTGTTTCATTCATGAATTTCTCGTCAGAAAGACGCCACGCCAAAGCAGCAGAAGGAAAAAATCCCCATTGATTACCCGGCGCAAATTTACTTGATCCGTCAGCACGAAAAGTAGCTGAGACCAGATACTTCCCTTTATAGTCATAATTTAACCGGCCAAAGAAAGAAGATATTTTGTTCGCGGGATAATCTGTTGTTGAAATCGGATCGGCTGTCCCAAGGCTCATATTCGTTAATGCTGTTTCTGCATCAACGTACATTGGAAAATATTTTGCTGAAGTTATAAGGCGCTCTCTTTTATAATAATTCAATTCTTCCCCGACCATAACGGTTATGTTATTCCCCGGAAGAAAATCACATTTTGTATAGGTCAATATATTTGCCAATCGGTATCCCTTGATGTCATTTTTTGTTATTGACACAATAGGCTGGTAACCATACAGATTAACATTTGTTGTATTGATTCCATAAAAACGATTATCTGTCTCATCTCCATACTGAGTACCATATTCAAAACGGTAGTTCAGGCTTTTTGAAAAACGAATGGTCGCAACGCCATTAAAATAGAATGCCAAATCCTTTTCCCGTCGGTAATCATCATTTGTCTGATCAACCGGATTTACAATACTTGAGTTCGTTGCTTCAAAGTCTTCATCAGTCACATTACTGTCAACAAAATCCATTAATCCATCTACAGGACGGAACTGGATTGCATGGTATAACCTACTATTAGATGAAGTACCTGCCCCTTTCATATAAGTATCTGAAAGTCTTGTGTTCAGATCAAAAGTCAACCAATCGTTTATTTTATGAAAAGTCTTTACGGTTAGGTTCGTCCTTGAATAACCCGAACCAAGCATGATTTCTTTTTCATCATTACGAGTAAGGCTGACGTTATATTTAAAACTTTTTGATCCACCGGAAAAAGCAAAGTTGTGGTACATACTTGTACCTGTGCGTCCAAACATTTCATCCTGCCAGTTAATCCCTTTCATTTGTTTATATAAGTCAAAATCCAGAAAATCTCCATAATATCTTTCCAGTTCTGTTGTTGGTTTCATTTGCTCTACCGACCTCCTCTCATACTGATATAACACATATTCATAAGGAGACATCACATCCAGAGATTTTGTAACTTCTTTTATACCATAATACATGTTGTAACTAACCTTAGCTTTTCCTTCGTTGCCTCCTTTTGTAGTTATGAGTATAACGCCATTGGCTCCCCGTGCACCATAAATAGCTGTTGAAGAAGCATCTTTTAAAATATCAATGGAAGCAATGTCGGTAGGCGCAACATCGCTAATATTGTCAACCGGAAAGCCATCTACAATATATAACGGGGAGTTGTCCTGGGTGATAGAACCACCACCGCGTACCCGTATTTTAATTTCTGCATCCGGAGAACCTTCGGTTTTTGTAACCTGTACACCGGCCATGCGTCCGGCAATTGCCTGCGCGGCAGAAGTAACAGGTACATCCTTTAATGTAGCACCACCAACTGAAGACACAGAGCCTGTCAAATCTTTACGGCGTGCAGTACCATAACCGATGGCCACGACCTCTTCAATTCCCACCGTTTCCTCCTCCATGATCACGTTCACTGTTGCTCTCCTGTCAACTGAAATTTCCTGGGTTTTCATCCCTACAAACGAAAACATCAGTATTGCATCAGAGGAAACATTGGGAAGAGAGTAGTGCCCGTCAACATCCGTAATTATTCCATTGGTAGTTCCTTTTACCACCACTGTAACTCCCGGAAGCGGCTGCCCTGAAGAATCGGTAACTTTGCCTTTTATTACCTGCTGTTTCGCCGCGTTATTTTGCACAAACACTTTATTTTCAGATGAGCTGATCGCTATATATTTATCAAAAACCTGATACGATAAATTGGCTTTTGGTAATATCAGGTCTAATATCTCGAACACCGTTCCATTTTTTACGTCAATATCGAAGGTTTCGCCCTTCTTCAAATCCTCGCTTTGATAGAAGAAGTGAAATTCAGTTTCACTTTCTATTTTTGCAAGGATGGCTTCAATCGTAGATCCTTCAATTTTCAGGTTCAACTTAACAGATGATTGACCATAAGAGGATGATGCATAGGTATGCACCAAACCTAACACGAGAAAAAATACACTGATTCTCATAATTCTCAACAGTTTGAGTAATCGATGCCGATTACAGTCCTTAAATCTTTTTTTCATACATTTGTGATGTTTAGGATTAATACTAATCTTCTGGCGAAGAATTAATTCTATTTTCAGGATCGGGAAATAGTTCCAATATTTTCCGATCTTTTTATTTTTACATAGGCATTCCTTTAAAATGGATTCTATTTGGCTGCTGTTCTCTTATTTCTATGGTGTAATCGATACGGGACGTATATTTTAATATTTCCAAAACCTGGTCAATGGGTTTGTTCTTTAATATGGAACCGCTGAAACAAAGGTTTTTAACCTGCTCCTGGTCAAATACTACTTCAACATTAAACCAACGTTCAAGTTTATCGGCAATATCGATTAGTTTCTCATCTTTAAAAGTCATTATGCCTTCTTTCCATGATGTGTAGAGAACTGTATTCACTGCCGAAATATCCAATTTCTTTTCCAATACATTATATTTTGCATTTTCGTTCGGCAATAATTCAGCAAGAACTTTGTTTTTGTTATCCTGAAGACGAACTTTTCCTTCGACAAGGGTAACATTCAGAATACCCGAGTTTTCAAGGGCTTCAACATTAAAACTGGTTCCTAAAACCTCAACGGTAAGATTCGGCGTAACAACATGGAAAGGCCTGCTTTTGTCGTGTTTTACCTCGAAATACGCTTCACCCGTTAGTTTTACTTCCCTGTTTTTTTTCTGAAAGGTTGGCGGATACATCAACCTGGACCCGGAGTTTAACCACACATGGGTTTGATCGGCCAAAATAATTTCAGCGCTCTCTCCATTTGGAACAATGATTTCATTACAAACCAATTCTTCAGTAAAAATATTCCTGATTATGAATGTAGCGGATAGTGCGCCAATAAAGAATACAAAAATTAGAATTGCTGCATATTTCAAGATTTCAATATACCTCGTTTTATTTCGGAGAGGAAGTATAGGATTGCGGTTTTTCATTATCGTGTCGAAATTAGAGAATCCGCTGTAGGCCCAGAAGTTTTTAATCCGGTTAAACTCTTTTTGATTCTCGCCTGAGCTTTCAATCCAACTGACAACTTCTTCTATCTCATCTTTCCCTGAAAGTGAATTTTGAGCAAACTGATGTATTTTTTCAATATCCATATTGAAGGTTTTTATCTATAAGTACGGCAAAAGATAAAACACCCTAGACGAAAAATCACTTTTTTTTCGAAAAAAGATTATTGAGTCCACTCCGAAAAGTCAGAGTTCATTAATTTTCAACTTTTTCACCCTTGACCCCTAAAGGGGAACCCATTGAAAATCAATGAACTACTTAAAGTCCCCTTTAGGGGATTTAGGGGTTTTTGACTTTTCGGAGTGGACTTATTATTCAAGAAAAAGAAAGGCTACAAATGGCAAATAGTTTTTTAAAGCTTCCTTGAAGTATTTCAACGCTTTTGTGATATGGGCCTCAACCGATTTTTGTGATATACTTAGTTTCTCGGCTATTTCCCTGTTTTTTAAATTTTCGAAACGGCTCATCTCGAAAATTTGTCTGCTCTGCGGCGACAATATGGATAAAGTTTGATTTACGATGGTGTTGATCTCATCAAAAGTTACGGGGGAAGTATCCAGTTCTGTCAAGGCATCCTGAACAATATTCAGTTGGCGATATTTCAGAATATCGGCATACTTCTGTTTTACCTTTAAATGATCGATCTTCTTTAAACATTGATTTTTTGTAAGTGTAAAAAGCCATGATGATACGTTCGATACACCTTCAAACTTTTTGTGGTCCTCCCATACAATCGAGAACACATCCTGAACGATATCTTTCGACAGTTCTTCATCATTCAGATAATGAAATGCAAAGTGATACAATCGCAACTGATAGGTATCATACAGAAATTCAAAAGCGTTCTTGTTCCCGGCAGATAATTCCTGAAGTATTTCGTTTTCGCTGTATTGTCTCAATCAAAAAATCTTTACTGAAATTCCATAATCATTTAAGAAGCGACTCGTAAGAGCGCCACAAATATATAAGGAAAAATCATTTACCGGGGACAAGGCTCGTTTTTAGATCATTTATTTTCTGCATTTTGCCCCGGCTCCACCACCTCCAAAGAAGATCATTACACCCAACAGGAAACCGAAATTATACCATCCTCCGGTATTCGGGAAAGCATATATTTCGTAGTCGGTAAACAAGCTGATAATAAAACTAAACAGAATGATAAAGCCATGGAGCAGTCCGTGCCAGAATCCGGGCGGGTCCTGGAGATTGGTGACCGATTGGGTAGCACAACCTGCAAGCAAAACAATAATTACCAGCAACAGAAATGAAGAGATCAGAATTTTTTTCATGATAGTTGGTTTTTTGATTTTTATTGGTTGATCAAACGCTTTTTAACAGTAAATGCTTTGGCCGGGTTTTTCACCAAAAGCAGGTCAATATCATCGTCGGTAAATCCTTGTTTTTTCAGGTTTGGGATAAGCTCTTCAAAAACCGGAGTGTACGGTTTAAACGGCTGCTCCGGTTGTCCCGGATCGAACCAGCCTGCATCGTGCGAAATCAGGACTTTATTCAACACACCTTCTTCTTTCATCAATTTCAATATCTGCGGGCAGCTTTCAACAAGCGCCCCATCCCATCCATATTTGTCGAGCGAAACCCAGGCCCCCATTCGTGCAGCTTTCACCAGTTGCAATCCGTCTTTTTCGTTGCTGGCATGTGTCCAGATGAATGCTTCGGGCGAAACACCTTCTTCCTTTAAAATTTCCAGTTGCTGAAAGGCAGCGACAGCAGGGCCGGTGTGCGCCATAATGGTCAGTCCGGTTGCTTTGTGGGCGATAGCAGCAGCGCGGGCAAGTATTGCATGAAAATCAGAAAGCGGTTTGCGGTCGACACCAATTTTAATAAATCCCGGCCGGATTCCGGTTCCTTCAATCCCCTGTTCAAACTCGGCAATCCAAAAGGTTGAGATCATTTCCGGAGTCATTTTCAAAACGTGTTCGGGAATGAAGCGATTGTTTTGTGCTCCGTAAAATCCTGTGTTGGTAAGTATTTGTAGTCCGGTTTCTTCGGAAAGCCGCTTCAGTAAGCGCACATCGCGGCCAACGTAAATTGGAGTGCATTCAACAAACGTTTTTACTCCGTATGCTTTCAGTTTCTCCAAATGGGGCAACACACAGGCCACTGCTTCTTCCATCCTGTAAATTTCCGGCTGATTGTCCGGCTGCCGGGTAAAATCAACCAGAATGTGTTCGTGTTCCAGCGTTGTTCCCATCTGTTCCGGAGAAATTTCGCCGGTTACTGTAATAACCATTTCTTTTGGCCTCGTTGCACAGGACAGCATTAACAAAAGAGCAGGCAAGAGCAGGAATATTGTCAGCTTATTCATTGGCAAAAATTATACAGTCGAACCTTCTGTTTCCAAAAAATAGGACATGCAAATTAAGAATAAGTATGCCAATTCCCAAATTCAGAAAAAAATCCTAAAAAAAGAAGAATCAGACCCCAAAATATACCAGGTAGCCACTCACAAACTTTTTATCTCGCTCACTAGTTTTTGCAAGGTGTCTTTGGCATTGCCAAAAAGCAATCTCGTTTTCGGATCAAAGAAAAGGTTGTTTTCAATTCCGGCATACCCCTTACCACGTCCACGTTTCATTACAATGATGTTTTTCGCTTCGTGGGCGCGAATGATCGGCATTCCGGCAATCGGGCTGCCCGGATCGGTAATGGCCGCCGGGTTTACCACATCGTTGGCGCCAATCACCAGCACCACATCAGTGTTGGGCATATCCGGGTTAATACTTTCCATTTCCACGAGTTGATTATAAGGCACATCGGCTTCAGCGAGCAACACATTCATGTGGCCCGGCATACGGCCTGCCACCGGATGGATTGCATAACGTACATTCACTCCTTTACCATCAAGCAACACATCGATTTCGCGACATACATGCTGTGCCTGTGCCACAGCCAAACCGTAACCGGGAACAACAACTACGCTTTTCGAATAGCTCAGCAAAATAGCGGCATCACTCAGACTTATTTCCTTCATTTCACCCTGTTCACCGGCAGTTGCTGTGCTTCCGCCTCCGCCAAATGCACCGACAATCACATTCAGCAGCGAACGGTTCATGGCGTTGCACATAAGGATGGTAAGAATCGTTCCGGCAGCGCCAACCAGAATACCACCCAAAATCATGGCTTGGTTGTTATAAATGAACCCGGCCATGGCAGCCGCAATACCCGTAAAACTGTTCAGTAACGAAATAACAACCGGCATGTCGGCACCGCCAATCGGCATTACAAACATTACCCCGTAAACCAGCGAAACAACAAACAACAGATAAACAGCCCAGCTTAGTTGGTCAGGTGTTTGTCCGGAGACTATGATAAAAATAGTCAACGCAGTGACAACCAGCAGTAAAAACATATTCAGGTATTTCATGAATCCTGAAAAGATATCGCCCACTTTGCCATCGAGTTTACCATAGGCAATCATACTGCCGCTGAAAGCAACACTACCGATGATCAGTCCGAGCAGGGTTACCAGCACCGAGCCGGTATTGCCCATATCGGCATTCGGAAATTCCAGCAACGACACCAATGCTGACGCAATACCGCCTGTTGCATTGTAGAACGATACCATCTGCGGCATGGCAGTCATTTTTATCCGCAGAGCCATGATCCAGCCAACAACAGTCCCAACACCCAAAGCTGCTAAAATAATCCATACATTGGTCACTGGAATGGTTTGCCCATCCGTATTTTTATGCAGGAAAAGCGTGGTGACCATCGCCAGTACCATGCCTCCTGCCGCATAAAAATTTCCCTTTCGGGCTGTTTCCGGATGGCTCAGCAATTTCAAACCGTACACAAAAAGGAGGGCAGCCAGCAAATAACTCAGTTCAAGTAAAGTTTCACCGAGGGTGAAATCAATTCCGTTTAAATTTCCGATTACCTGATTCATAACGCCTCCTATTTCTTTTTCTTTTTAAACATTTCCAGCATACGGTCGGTCACCACAAAACCTCCTGCCACGTTGAGCGTCGCAAAAACGATTGCCAGAATACCTATAATCAGTTCCCCCGAAAGCCGGGTGGCGTCGGCATGACCAACCAAAATGATGCCGCCAATGATAATTACCCCGCTGATGGCGTTGGCCCCTGACATCAGGGGAGTATGCAGTACCGAAGGCACATGCGCTATAACTTCGATGCCCAGAAATACCGACAGTGCAATAATAAAAATCGCTTCCTTGTAGGTGAAAAAATATACTAATAACTGTTCCATGTGATTCGTTTTATGATCTGATTACTGACTTAACACGTTCGTTCAGAATTTCACCTTTGTGGGTGATGCAGGTGCCCTTTACAATGTCATCTTCAAAATTGAGGTTCAGCGAACCATCTTCTGAAATAATTAGCTGAAGGAAGTTGAACATGTTTTTGCCAAACATTTTACTGGCATCCACCGGCATTTGGGAAGGGTAATTCGATTGTCCTATGATTTTAACCCCGTTGAAAACCACGGTCTCGTTATTTTTTGTTAGTTCGCAGTTTCCTCCGGTCGATGCTGCGAGGTCGATAACCACCGAACCTGGCTTCATATTTTCGATGGCCACTTTTGGCAGAAGTACCGGCGCTTTTCGTCCGGGTATCTGGGCCGTGCAGATCACTACATTGGCTTTCGCCGCATAGTCATTGATCATCTGCTGCTGTTTTGTCTTAAAATCTTCGCTTTGTTCAACGGCATAGCCACCAGCAGCCGAATCTTCTTTGGCTCCTTCCACTTCTATAAATTTGGCTCCGAGACTCATCACCTCTTCTTTTACCGCCGAACGGACATCGAATGCCTGAACCTGTGCACCCAGTTTGCGTGCAATGGCAATCGACTGAAGGCCTGCAACACCGGCACCCAGCACCAATACCGTGGCCGGACGGATTGTCCCGGCTGCGGTCATGAACATGGGGAAAAAGTTCGGCAGTTCGAATGCTGCCTGCAACACGGCTTTGTAACCGGCTACCGTGGCCATCGACGAAAGTACATCCATCGCCTGCGCACGGGTGGTGCGCGGAATGGAATCCATGCTGAAGCTGCTGATTCCCTTTTCGATAAATTTCTTTACCAGATCGGTGTTCCACAATGGATTGTACTGGCTCAGCCATACTTTACTGCTTTCCAACTGACTGATAAGTTCAACCGAAGGTTCACCGATTTGTACCAGAAGGTCGGCTTTTTTTAACACTTCATCCCGTGTATGGATGGTTGCCCCGGCCTGTACATAGGCCTCATCAGGCTGAAAAGCTGCGGTTCCCGCACCTTTTTCAACATATACCTCCACCTTGAGACGAACCAGATTGGCAACCATTTCAGGCAAAAGCGCCACCCTCTGCTCCAAACCGGTTTCTTTAAGAAGTCCTGTAATCATTCTCTTTGGAATTTAATTGATTTTTACCGCTGATTCTAACAACCAGGCACCCGGAATGTTTAATAGCGATAAAACTTCAGGATAAAAAGAGGACAATCGGGTGATGCGGTTTGTAACCGGAGATTAAAAATCTCCGCACCCTGGACAAAATGTGAATAACTTTTACTGAAGAATTCCCGATTCTGAAGAAATGAAAATATATTTGCTCTTCACAAAAAAAATGAAGATATGCAAACATGGTTTGAGTGCAAAGTAAAATATATAAAGATTGATGAAGACGGCCGCGAGCGGAAAGTAAGTGAAAATTATCTGGTTGACGCCGTTTCGTTCACCGATGCCGAAACACGCATCATCAAAGAGATGGAATCAAATATCCGAGGCGAGTTTACGGTCGAGAACATTAAAAAATCGAATATCATTGAGATTTTCCCGCACGAAGACGGCGAATGGTGGTACAAAGCCAAAATCGGGCTGATCACGATTGACGAAAAGGCCGGCAAGGAAAAGAAAATCAACAATTACTTTCTGGTTGCTGCCGACGACCTGAAACAGGCATTGCTGCGGCTGGAAGATGCACTTTCGTATATTCTGGTACCTTACCAAACCAGCTCGCTGGCCCTCTCAACCATTGCTGATGTATTCCCTTATTTTTCTGAAGAAAAGCGAAACGAAATACCCGCCAACCTGAAACCTCTTGCAGAAGTTCAAAAAGTTCAGGAAGAAGTATATTCTGAAGAGGATGAAGCTCCTAATGAATAGAACAAAAAAGTTCAAAATAATGCTGACAGAATAGAATCTCGTATGGAATTGTTTTTTTTTATTATTACCTTCAAGCCCACAGTGATACGTCATTTTTGACATATTT
Source organism: Prolixibacteraceae bacterium (assembly GCA_003506435.1). Taxonomy (GTDB): domain Bacteria; phylum Bacteroidota; class Bacteroidia; order Bacteroidales; family Prolixibacteraceae; genus GWE2-42-39. The sequence goes on along the minus strand of DOAQ01000036.1, from coordinate 257,174 downwards.
CAAGCCAAGTACATATAAAAAGATTGATCTCGTTGGGCTAAAAAATAGTTGAATATTTCATGAAGGTCAAAGAAATAATATCAAATACGGTATTTGTTTTGGTTTTTATACAATCAATGGCATTTGCCCAGGAAACCATTCTCACTTCGGGAGGAAATAATTCAACAAAAAGCGGATCAATCAGTTATTCGGTTGGGCAAGCGCTTTACATCACTAATTCAGGCACATTGGCATCTGTTGCCCAAGGTGTGCAACAACCTTTCGAAATTTCGGTCATACAAGGAAAGGAGGTTGATATTACTTGTGTAGCTTATCCAAATCCAACGATTGATATACTAAAATTAAACGTCGATAATTTTCAGTTTTACACGTTGTATTATCAACTGTACGATATTTTAGGACGACTCATTGAACGTAAACGAATTATCAGCAAAGAAACCCTCATTACCACAAAGTTTCTTATGCAATCTACTTATGTATTAAAAATTGCAGACAATAAAAAGATTTTCAAGACCTTCAAAATCATAAAAAACCATTAACCTACTATTCATGAACCAGAATATTATCTTATTCGTATTACTGCTCTTTAGCTTTCGAATATTTGCAGAAGTGCCTGAAAAAGTAAGTTTCCAAGCGATTGTTAGAGATGGGCAAAACAATTTGGTAACAATAAGGTCGATTGAGATGAAAATAAGCATTCTACAAGGTTCTTCGAATGGGAATGTTGTTTATGCCGAAACTCAAACACCTACTACCAATATCAATGGGCTGGTAAGTTTTGAAATAGGTACAGGTGTACTGGTTTTGGGTAACTTTGAATCAATAAATTGGTCTAACGGCCCATATTTTATTAAAACCGAAACCGATACTGATGGTGGAAATAAATATACGATATCAGGTACAAGCCAGTTAATCAGTGTGCCGTATGCAATCCACGCAAAAACAGTTGATAACATTACCGAAACCGATCCCGGGTTTAAGTCATCGGTTGCAGGTTCCATTACTGCTGCTAATGTCAACGATTGGAACAATAAACTGTCAAATGAAATTGATGGCTCAACCACCAACGAAATTCAGGCATTAAGTATTAGACACGATACAATTTTTCTTAGTCAGGGTGGATTTGCCAAACTTCCGCCCAGGTTTGACGGAAATTATAATAGTCTTACTAACGCTCCTGTAAAGTTAAGTGCATTTTCCAACGATGTAGGTTACCTGACTACCGAAGTTGATGGTTCAATAACTAACGAGATACAGACATTAAGAATAGGACACGATACTATCTTTTTAAGTAATGGCGGGTTTGTTAAGCTTCCGCCCGGGTTCGATGGAAAATTTACCAGTTTAACGAGTGTTCCTGTTAATCTCGACATCGATTCGACTAACGATTTTGATGGGCAATATTCCAGCTTATCAGGAAAACCTACACGACTGAGTGCATTTTCCAACGATGTAGGTTACCTGACTGCTGAGGTTGATGGTTCAATAACCAATGAAATTCAATCATTAAGTATAGCTGGAACTGTAATTTCGTTGAGCAATGGAGGTAGCTCTGTTACTTTGCCTGCATCAACATTAAGTCTTGACGGGGCATATGATAATGGACGGACTATAACGGCTGATGCCGGAGCAGTAACTGTTGCCGGAACAGATGGGTTTGTTTCAACCGGTGCAACCGGTATTGGAGCTATACCAACAACAGGGGCTGGTACACGAATGATGTGGTACCCGCGAAGAGCAGCATTCAGGGCCGGAGGTATCAATGGAGTGCAATGGGATGATGCCAACATTGGAGATTACTCATTCGCTTCAGGAAATAACAATATTGCCAATGGGGCATATTCAACTGCATTTGGATTGATTAATACCGCAAGCGGATTTGGATCAACATCATTTGGGAATAGCACTACGGCCAGCGGGGACGGCTCTGTTTCAATGGGAGAAGGATCACTTGCCAGTGGAGCCAATTCCACTGCAATGGGATTTCGAACCCTTGCCAGTGGAATTGTTTCAACCGCGATGGGTCAAGGCACAACAGCAAGCGGTGCATATTCAGTTGCAATGGGAAATGTAACAGTCGCAAGCGGCCCGGGTTCTACTTCATTGGGTGATGACACAGATGCAACCGGAGCAACCTCAATTGCAACTGGATTTCGGACCCTTGCCAGCGGAATTGTTTCCACGGCAATGGGGCAAACAACAACAGCCGGCGGAAGTTATTCAACGGCGATGGGGATTAACACCACTGCTAATGGGACAGCATCTACTGCAATGGGATTTGGTACAACCGCAGATGGAGATTATTCAACGGCAATGGGGGTTAATGTTTCTACGAATCATAAAACAGGTAGCTTTATTATCGGAGATACAAGTCCTACAACAGCAAACTGTGACGTAAACAACCAGGTGATGATGCGTTTTAACGGAGGTTACAAATTATATTCCAATGGCGCCTGTACTATTGGAACGGAATTGGTTTCCGGTGGAAATGCCTGGGCTGCTATTTCCGATTCGACAAAGAAAGAAAATTTTATACCAGCCGATGGTGATTATTTTTTAACAAGTTTATCAAAACTGAAATTGGGAAGTTGGAATTACAAGAGTCAAAACCCCAAAGATTTCAGGCATTATGGACCGATGGCACAAGAAATATTTCACTATTTTGGAAATGATGGCATGGGTAAGATTGGTTGCGATACACTTCTGAATTCTTCTGACATGGACGGTATTATGATGATTTGTTTAAAAGCACTGGAAGAAAGGACGAATCAATTACAAAATAAGACCCGCGAATTGGAAAAGGCCAACCAACGCCTGGAAGAACTCGAAAAACGGGTTGCAGACATTGAAAATCGAATCAAAAATATTGTTGTCGAAAAATAAAAGAGGAGAACCGAACATTCCCCTCTTAAACATTCTTAAAAATTTATATCTTGATTTTCAACCAATCGCTTTGACCAAACAAAACACGAAGGTTGAAAATCAATGAACCCATACAGCGATCGAATGATCTCTTTATAATTTGTGAATTACCAGCCCCGAACGAAGTTTTGGCTCGAACCATGTTGTTTTTGGCGGCATGATATTTCCCGAATCGGCAATGTCGGTCAGTTGTTTCATTGAAACCGGGAACAGGGCAAAGGCTACTTTCATTTCACCGCTGTCGACACGTTTTTTCAGTTCACCCAGTCCGCGGATACCGCCCACGAAATCGATGCGTTTCGACGTGCGTAAATCCTGTATGCCAAGTACATCGGCTAAAACCAATTTCGAAAGAATGGTAACATCCAAAACGCCAATTGGGTCGTTATCGTTGTAATTACCTTCTTTTGCTGTCAGTTTATACCATGAGCCTGAAAGGTACATGCTGAATTCGTGCAGTTTTGTTGGCTTGTAAATAGCTGCGCCCATCTTCACCACATCAAACGAAACCGAAAGTTTTTCAATCAGTTCTGTTTCTGTCAGACCGTTCAGGTCTTTCACCACGCGGTTGTAGTCGATAATCTGAAGTTGGTTATCAGGAAAATGTACTGCCATAAAGAAATTATACGATTCGGCGCCTGTATGCTGTGGGTTCTGCGCTTTCTTTTCCAGCCCGATACGGGCGGCGGCGGCAGTCCGGTGATGGCCGTCGGCAACATAGGTTGCAGGCACTTTCGTTGCAAAAAGCTCTTCAATCTTCCGGTTAGTCTCCGGATTATTTACCGGCCAGAAATGGTGACCAAAACCATCTTCAGCAACAAAATCGTATTCGGCTTTTTCGTTGTTTACAATGTTCGATACAATTTCATCCATTTCAGGAATCGCCTTGTACGAAAAAAATACCGGTTCGATGTTGGCATTCACATAACGGGTCAGTACCATGCGGTCTTCTTCCTTGTCGGGGCGGGTCAGCTCGTGCTTTTTGATGATGCCGTTGTGGTAATCGTCACAGGCAGCCGCGCCAACAATTCCGTACTGAGTACGTCCGTTCATGGTCTGTGCATAGATGTAAAATTTTGCTTCGGCATCCTGTACCAGCCAGCCTTTTTGCTGAAACGCTTTAAAATTGTCAACCGCCTTGTTGTAAACTTCTTCCGAATGGGTGTCCGTATCAGCAGGACAATCAATTTCGGCGCGGGTAATGTGCAGCAACGAACAATCTTTTCCTTCTGCCATCCGGGCAGCTTCTTCGCTGTTCATCACATCGTAAGGTAAACAGGCCAGTTTGGCCGCAATATCTTTCGGGGGACGGAGTCCTTTAAATGGTCTTACTATTGCCATATTTTTAAGTACTGAATGAGTAAATGATAGAATTTGTCGGCAAGATACAACGGATAATTGAATTTTTATTTATTCACCCTAAATGTTTCATCGCCTTTGAGGATGAACGCAACAATCTGTTCAGCCGCGGCAATCCCCGCATTGATATTGGCTTCCTCGGTTTGTGCCCCCAGCTTTTTCGGCGTAAAATAATACCTGCCTGCAAATTTTTCTTCGAAAACAGCTTTGCAGTCCGGCTCAATGTCCGACAGGTATTTTACATCTTTCCGTGTTTCCATGAACCGGCACAGATCGTCTTCATTGATTACTTCCTTGCGGGCTGTATTCACAATGATCGCGCCTTGTTTCAGATGGTTCAGAATGTCTATATTGACGGATTTATTGTGCTCGCCACGGGCAGGTACATGGATGGAAACAATGTCGGACCGTTCATAAAGTTCTTCCAGCGAGCCTGTAACTTCGATTCCTTCGGAAGCGGCCTGTCCTTTGCTGTAACGGGTGTAAACAATCGGGGTCATGCCGAATGCACGGGCGATGCGTTTCACATTGCGGGCCACATAGCCGTAGCCGTGCAAGCCGATCGTCCGGCCACGGAGCTCACCTCCTGTATTTCCCGAAAAGAACTCGCGAACGCCATACAGAGCCAACCCGATCGCCAGTTCAGCAACAGCATTGGAGTTTTGCCCGGGGGTGTTCATCACACATACTCCGTTGGCACTGGCAGCAGTAGTGTCGATATTGTCGTAACCAGCGCCTGCACGAACAACAATCTTCAGTTTCGGAGCTGCGCCCAAAACCTCTTTGTCGATGATATCGCTGCGAACGATCATCGCATCGACATCTTTTACTGCATCAAGTAACTCTGATTTTTTGCTGTATTTTTCCAGCTTTACGACTTCGAATCCGGCGGTTTCGAAGATTTCACAAATACGGGCAACCGCGACCTGTGCAAACGGCTTGTCGGTTGCAATCAAAACTTTAGTCATTTTATTCAAATTAAGTTTAACAAAAATAAAATGTCATTGCAAGCCAAATCGAAGCAACCCAATGGTCGCTTTAGCCGTTCCTCATGCTCTAAATGACCTATAATAGAAAGGAAGGCAGTAAAAAACCGCCTTCCTTTTTATCTTCAGGATTTATTTTAAGTGCATTTTTTTAAATTCCCTCATGCAATCAATCAATGCCTGAACACTTTCTTTCGGCATGGCATTGTAAATAGAAGCTCTGAAACCACCCACTGAACGGTGTCCTTTAATTCCTGACATACCGTTTGCCGAAGCAAATTTCTGGAATTCAGGTTCCAGTTCTTCATATCCATCGTTCATTACAAAGCAAACATTCATCAATGAACGGTCTTCCTTGTTGGCGGTGCCTTTAAACAAAGGGTTTGCATCAATTTCGTCGTAAAGGATAGCCGCTTTTTCCTGATTTATTTTTTGCATAGCAGCAACGCCTCCCATTTCTTTCAGCCATTTCAAGGTTTGAAGGGCTGCAAAAACAGGCACTACAGGAGGTGTATTGAACATGGAACCATCGTTGATGTGAGTCTGATAGTTCAACATAGTCGGGATCGGACGGTCAACTTTTCCCAGAATGTCGTTTTTAACAATTACAAAGGTCACTCCCGCAGGAGCCAGGTTCTTCTGTGCTCCACCATAAATAATTGCATATTTTGAAACATCAACCGGGCGTGAGAAAATATCGGACGACATGTCGGCAACCAGCGGCACTTTCACATCCAAATCTTCGTGAATTTCTGTCCCGAAAATTGTATTGTTCGTTGTAATGTGGAAATAATCAACATCGTCAGGAATAGTGTATCCTTTCGGAATGTATGAAAAGTTTGCGTCTTTCGAAGATGCAACCTCAACTACTTCGCCAAACAATTTTGCTTCCTTCAACGCTTTCGATGCCCAGGTGCCTGTGTTCAGGTACGCTGCCTTTTTTGAAAGCAGATTGTAGGGAACCATGCAAAACTGCAGCGAAGCGCCCCCTCCAAGAAACAATACAGAGTAACCTTCAGGAATATTGAGTAATTCGCGGAACAAAGCAACTGCTTCGTCCATCACTGCGATGAACTCTTTCCCGCGGTGTGAGACTTCCATTACGGAAAGACCGGTGCCTGCAAAATTTTTGATTGCTTCCGCTGTTTTCTCAATGGTAAACTCGGGAAGAATCGACGGGCCTGCTGAGAAATTGTGTATCTTCATTTGGTAAAAATTTGGTTGTTATTATTTACCTTGTAAAAATGCAAATATTCGTCCAATTAAAGAGAAAATTTTATCTCTGAAATTTCAGAAAAACAGATAAATTTTACAACGGATTAATAAAAGGCAATTTTACTACTTCTGCTTTCACTAATTTCTCCCTGATTTTTACATAAATTTCTGTTCCGAAAGCAGAATATTCCTTGGTGATGTATCCCATGCCGATCCCTTTGTTCAGAACCGGAGACATAGTCCCTGAGGTGACCACACCAATCGGATTTCCGCTTACTTCGCATAATTCGTAGCCATGACGCGGAATTCCCCGGTCGATCATTTCGAAACCGCGCAACTGACGGCTGACCCCTTCCTGCTTTTGCATCAGCAATAAATCCTTGTCGATGAAATTACCGTTGTTGAATTTGGTGATCCATCCAAGCCCGGCTTCAATAGGCGAAGTAGTATCGTCGATGTCGTTGCCGTACAGACAGAAGCCCATTTCCAAACGCAGCGTGTCGCGGGCGCCAAGACCTATCGGTTTGATACCTTCTTCTTTCCCGGCTTCGAAAATGGCATTCCACATTTTTCCGACATGTTCGTTGGCAAAGTACAGCTCAAAACCACCTGAGCCGGTGTAGCCGGTTGCCGAAATAATCACATTGTCGATCCCGCCAAAACGGTCGGTAACAAAAGTGTAATATTTAATTGCTGAAAGGTTGACATCGGTAAGTTTTTGCAAAACCTTTGTTGCCAAAGGCCCCTGAATAGCCAGTTGACTCATCGCATCCGAAGCATTTTCGAGAACGGCGCCCACATCGTTTTGCGAAACGACCCAGTTCCAGTCCTTTTCGATATTCGACGCGTTGACAACCAGCAAATATTTTTCAGGTTCGTAATAATAGACCAGCAAATCATCGACAATACCGCCTTTCCCGTTCGGGAAGCAGGAATATTGTGCCTGTCCGAGTTCCAGTTTGCTGACATCGTTGGTAGTAACTTTTTGTACCAATTGAAATGCTTTCGGGCCTTTCACCCAGAACTCGCCCATGTGCGAAACATCGAAAACACCGACCTTTTCGCGAACGGTCATGTGTTCGTCTTTTATTCCTGAATATTCGATGGGCATTTCGAAACCGGCAAATTCAACCATTTTACCACCGGCTTGTTTATGCAATTCGTTGAATGCTGTTATTTTCATCTTAAGTTTATCAGTTTTTATTGATGTTGCAAAAATAAGCCTTTCTGTCAGATAAAGCATGAAATTAATCATTTTGAAATATCGGATGCAATAATAATTGAGGCTTACTTAACACATAGTATATCAATTATTTTTTTTATCATTGTGTTGTAAAACTACTAATCATGTCAACGGATAAATTAATTAATCTTTCCTATCTGAATGAAATTACCGGTGGCGAACCGGAAATCGTAAAGGAATTCATTCAACTATTTCTGGATCAGATACCCGAATTCAGAGATGGATTGCAAAATCTTCTTGCTGAAAAGAAATACAAGGAACTGGGCGAACTGGCTCACAAAGCAAAATCATCGGTAATGACTTTCGGCATGGAGGATTTGGGAATAAAACTCAAAAAACTTCAGTTGAAAACTCAAGTATTGGAAAATATTGATTCCTACCCTGAAGATGTGAAATTGTTTACTGACCTAATGAATCAGGCAGAAAAAGAACTTCTGGAAGAGATGGAAAAACTTTAGACAAGCCCTATTCCGGATAGCATTCTGAACAACTAAAAGTGCAAAAAAAACGATGTCCCGAGAGACGGAACATCGTTTTTTTATATCAACTCAAATGCTTCTATTCTTCAATTTCCGAATGATACTCCTGTAACGATTTCACCTGGTATCTGCCATTCTGCCGGTCTTTTATGCCCCTGGTTGCTGCCAGCGCCGCCGAAGTCGTGGTTATATACGGGATTTTGAACTTAATCGCTGTCTTCCGTATATACGAATCGTCGTATTCGCTGAGTTTTCCGGCAGGTGTGTTGATCACCAGATTGATTTCCCCGTTTTTAATTGCGTCAACAATGTTAGGGCGGCCTTCATGTACTTTCAGTATCCGGTCGGACGGAATATCGTACTGCTCCAGAAATTTCTGAGTACCTCCGGTGGTCATGATCCGGAAATTCATACTGATAAAATTCCGGGCCGTCTCCACAATTTTCTGTTTGTCTCTGTCGGCAATGGTGATCAAAACAGTGCCATTCACCGGAAGGGAAGTCTGGGTTGCTTCCTGCGATTTAAAGAAAGCCATTCCATACGTTGACGCAAGGCCAAGAACTTCGCCGGTCGAACGCATTTCAGGCCCGAGCAGGGGGTCAACGTTCGGGAACATATTGAACGGGAATACAGCTTCCTTCACCCCGTAATGGTTGAATTTCTTATGTTTCAGGTTGAACTCGGAAAGTTTGTGCCCCAGCAAAATCTGTGTGGCAATTTTTGCCATGGAAACATCGCAAACCTTCGAGACCAAAGGCACCGTGCGCGAAGCACGAGGATTGGCTTCCAGGATGTAAACTACATCTTCATAAATGGCATACTGAATGTTCATCAGCCCTACCACTTTCAGTTCAATGGCAATCCTTCGGGTATAATCTTTAATGGTTTCAATATGCTTTTCAGGAATAACTACCGGAGGAATCACACAGGCCGAGTCGCCCGAGTGGATTCCGGCATATTCGATGTGCTGCATCACCACAGGAACAAATGCATCAGTACCATCTGCAATGGCGTCGGCTTCGGTTTCAATAGCATCTTCAAGAAACTTGTCGATCAGCAAAGGCCGATCGGGCGAAACACCCACTGCTGCTGCAATGTATTGTTCGAGCATTTCTTCGTCGTTCACAATTCGCATGGCCCTTCCGCCCAATACATACGAGGGGCGAACCATCAGCGGATAACCAATCCGTCCGGCAATCTTGAGGGCTTCCTCCAGATTGCTTGCCATACCCGATTCAGGTTGCGGAATACCAAGTTTGGTCATCACCTGTCGGAACCGGTCGCGGTCTTCGGCAAGGTCAATTGTTTCGGGTGTAGTACCCAAAATCTTCACACCGGCTTCAGCCAATTCATTCGCCAGGTTGAGCGGGGTTTGTCCGCCAAACTGAACGATCACACCTTCCGGTTTCTCCTTGTTGTAAATACTCAACACATCTTCGGCTGTAAGCGGTTCAAAATAGAGCCTGTCGGATGTATCGTAGTCGGTTGAAACGGTTTCCGGGTTGCAGTTGACCATGATCGACTGGTAGCCTGCATTACGGATAGCAAAAGCGGCATGTACGCAGCAATAGTCGAACTCAATTCCCTGTCCGATGCGGTTGGGGCCACCCCCCAGTACCATGATCTTCTTCCCTCCTTTTACTTCCACTTTATCGGGTGCATTGTAGGTCGAAAAATAGTATGCAGCATTTTCGACACCACTCACGGGAACCGGCTCCCAAGCTTCTTCAATGCCCATTGCTATACGCCTTTCCCTGATCTCTTTTTCAGGAATACCCAGTATTTTGGCCAGATATTTATCGGCAAAGCCATCTTTTTTCGCCTGAACCAGAAGCTCATCAGGCAATTGTTTCCCTTTAAATGAGAGTATCTTTTCTTCCAGATCAACCAGTTCTTTCATCTGCGAAAGAAACCATGTTTTTATATAAGTTTTTGCTGAAAGTTCTTCAATGTTGGCTCCTTTTCGGATGGCTTCATACAAGATGAACTGTCTTTCGCTGGAAGCATGGGTTAGCAGAAGCATCAACTCGTGCAGCGATTTTTTATTGAAATCTTTGGCAAAGCCCAACCCGTAACGTCCGATTTCGAGTGAGCGGATGGCTTTTTGCAGCGCCTCTTTGTAGTTTTTCCCAATGCTCATCACTTCTCCGACAGCCTGCATCTGGGTTCCCAGTTTATCTTCCAACCCGTCGAATTTTTCAAATGCCCAGCGGGCAAACTTCACCACTACATAATCGCCCCAGGGGGTGTATTTATCGAGGGTGCCACAACGCCAGTAAGGAATTTCATCCAATGTCAAACCGCCGGCCAGCATAGCCGAAACCAGTGCTATCGGGAAACCGGTTGCCTTGGAGGCAAGCGCCGATGAACGCGACGTACGGGGATTGATCTCGATCACTACCACACGATCGGTCTTCGGATCGTGGGCAAATTGCACGTTGGTGCCACCAATCACCTCGATGGCTTCAACAATATCGTATGAATGTTTTTGTAAACGTTTTTGAAGCTCTTCAGTAATGGTGAGCATGGGGGCCGTGCAGTACGAATCGCCGGTGTGCACACCCATCGCATCCACATTTTCAATGAAACAAACGGTGATCATCTGGTTTTTGGCATCGCGAACTACTTCGAGTTCCAGCTCTTCCCAACCCAGCACCGACTCTTCGATCAGAACCTGAGTGACAATGCTGGCTGCCAATCCGCGGCTGGCAATTGTTCTCAGTTCTTCGATGTTATATACCAGACCACCTCCTGTACCTCCCATCGTGTACGCCGGGCGGATTACCACCGGATACCCCAGTTGGGCAGCTACTTTTTCGGCATCTTCAACCGTATTTACCGCAGTGCTTCTGGGCATCTCGATTCCCAGTTTATTCATCGTTTCCTTGAAGGCAATGCGATCTTCGCCCCGTTCAATAGCATCGATGTTTACACCAATCACTTTTACTCCGTACTGGTCCAAAATTCCTTTTCGGGCAAGTAATAACGAAAGGTTTAAAGCAGTTTGTCCGCCAAGATTTGGCAGCAGTGCATCGGGACGTTCCTTTTTAATGATCTCGGTGAGCGCGTACTCGTTTAGTGGTTCGATGTAGGTAATATCGGCCATTTCAGGGTCGGTCATGATGGTTGCCGGGTTCGAATTGACCAGTACAATTTTGTATCCCAATTTGCGAAGCGCTTTGCATGCCTGAGTTCCCGAGTAGTCGAATTCGCATGCCTGACCGATGATGATTGGACCGGAGCCTATGATCAACACCTTGTTAATATCTTCTCTTTTTGCCATAATGAGTGTGTGTGTCTGAGTTTTGTTAGTTGATCTCAGTTTTTTGAGTGCTGCAATTTAAATAAACCCTTTGATTAGCTGAAAAACTTTCAGGGAAAAAAGCAGGCAAAACATAAATAAAATTGAAAACCAAGCGCAGCGCTGGATTTACAGCAAAGAAGATCAAGTAGAAGGGAATGATTGCTGGATTGTTGAATTGCTAAATTGTTGAATTGTTGAATTGTTGAAAATACAGGATTGATACGCGATTCCCAATATACGATGTGGCTCCATTCGGAAACGTAGGAGCTCATGGATTGTGATTAGTCCATATTCCCGCAGAAAATCATGTCATTTGATTTCCTTTTTTGCCAGTTTTCTGAATTTTTTTATCCGGTGAAAGGTCAGATAATTGGCATCGTGATGATTGTGTGCGCCTTCAAATTCATCGTCATAAGCAGTGCGTGACAGGAAAATGATATTCCGTCCTTCAAATTGCCAGTCGATGTATTGAAACCCATGTTTCTTCACGTCCGGATGGTGAAGTAAAATCGTATGTACAGTCCAGTTTTTCAAATCGGACGAACTTTTCAACACAAGCGTATTACGCACAGATGACGCAGAAAGATGTTTAAATTCATCGGTAACTAAATTGGCGATTGTCCAGTAACGTTTTGATTCTTCGTCGTACCGTATTGAAAACTTTTTCGCTCCGCCAACAAAATCCATAAAACCGGTGGCCGGGTCAAATGAAGCGGTCGTCCCATCGTCACTGATATTTACAATAGCTGCCAGGTCGCGTCCTTTTTCTGAAGTAGCGACCCTCAGTATATCAACCATTTTCCCTTCCGGCGTAACCACTGCATTTCCTTCGAGCCATCCGCCGAAATTCCCTTCCAGATAGGTTGAATCGTAAGGGAGCCAGTTGGTTGCTTTCCAGCTTGCCGCATTCATAAGATCTGCGCTTTCCGGAGCGGAAACGACCATTGCGCTGTAGCGTTTGCCCCAGGCTTTGGTGTTAGCTTTGGCATTCTCGACAGCGCGCCACAAACGGCCATTATGCTTAATAATCGGCATAGGAGCAGTATGGTATTCACCTTCGAGCAACAGGCCGGTTTTGCTGTCGACAGGTTTGCTCCACGACTTTCCGCTATCCGGCGAACGACGGATGATGAGATTGCCGTGGTGCTTCCATGTTCCCATAATGTACAATTCATCCTGATGAACAAACAGATTGGACCAGAATTGCCCGTTGATCTCCGAAATTTTCGTCCACGATTTTCCCTTATCTGTCGATTTAAAAACAGCCGTCAGCGCCTGTTGGTGCTCTGTGGTTGCCGGGCCGAAATGATCGTGCGAGGCCACATAATCGCCATTGGGAAGAATGCAGATACTTGGCGAACCGATGTAGGTTTTTGTTGACGCGGGAATATAATCGACCACGATTCCCGGTACTTTTTGCGACTGTGCATTTACCAGGGAAACGCACATTAAAAACAAAAATGAGATAATTATTCGTCGGGTTTTCATACTCTCGATTATTTTTTGATTTTAATTGATCAGAACCTTTACAACTGCTTTTCTGATTTTTATATTCTCACCGGTTTTCACACAGGGACGATGGGCATCTCCGGGGAAAAACACAAAAAACTTTTCCGGCGAAGCAAGCCGGTAATTGTTCTGCTCTGTCGTCAGAAAAACAATATCTTTTTCGCTGTTGTAGGAAACGGTCTCCGTTGTATTTTCAAGCGCTGTGACTCCAATTTGCTCTTCTCCGGAAACCAGATACTGGATGTCGGCATATTTCCGGTGGGCCTCAAAACGGGAGTCTTCTTCGTTCCGGGTTGTATATTCATCCACATTTACAAATAAGGAATCTCCTTCCAATTCATGCCTTCCCAAAGGGATCGTTTTCAGGTCGTTGATTGTAAGAAAACGGAATGCCTTCTCCCACCGTTCCCGGTTTTTGAGAAATTGCACAGCAAATTCTTTTTGGTTGACTGATTCGTCGGGAACAACCGCCCAGCCGCATTTCCATTCCCCGGATTGAAACCATTTTGTAAGTTTTTCTTCGCTCCAGTTTTCCGGGTTCGCGGAACGATCTGTACATGAAAAAGCCATCGTGATAATTGTTAGCGATAAAAATAGTTTAGTCGTCTTCATTATGAGTATGTATTTGTCGTTCTTTCCTGAAAATTACGCTTTGGAAGAACACGTGTCCTCAGTTTTATTAATTGTCGTCGGCTTTAAAATAGTCAATTGCAAAACAATGGCCACCAGCACGATGATCGAAAGCATGGCAAAATCCTGCCTCATGTTTCCGGCATCTGCCGATTTCCCCAGAAAACTTGTTATGACAGCTCCGGCAGAAATACCAGCCAAATTCATCAGCCCATAACCGGTTGCACGGTAACGTGGCGATACAAACTGACAAAGGATCGGCATGTTATTCACATCAAACATCCCAAATCCCAAACCAAAAAACACCCCTCCCAGGAGAATGAATTCAAAACCCGAACCATATCCCAATAAAAATAAAGCAGGGATGGTGAACAGCAGTCCGACAACTCCGGTAAAGATGCGTCCTTTCATATTTTTTTGCACCCATCTGTCAGAAATAAAGCCTCCCAACAAGACGCCGACAAAAGAAGACATCGCTGTTGTGATGGTCGCCAATGGACCAGCCTGCGACATGTCCATGTGCAAGGCGTCAGAAAAAAGAGTTGGCAACCAGTTTTTTACTGCCCACCCGGGAAAACTTGGCGCTGAAAAATAAAACAGCAGCACCCAGAACGCAATATTTCCGAATAATACACCCAAGCCTTTATACGCTTGTGAAAATTCCTTTCTTATTGAACTCTTTTGGGTATGATCAATGGTGTATGTTTTCTTTTCTTTCAGAAAAAGTATTAAAACAAGACTGTATGCAACTCCTATTAGTCCGAAGAAATGGAACGTCCATTGCCACGAGAAATTACTGGCGATGGTTGCACCAAACCCGCCAAAAGCCTGCCCGAGATAAATTCCGGTAGTATGAATCCCCACGGCAATAGAACGCGTTTTTCCCTGGTGGTAATCGACAATGAGCGACAATCCGGCGGGAATGTAAAAGGCTTCGCTCACCCCCATGATGGCACGAAGCACATACAGTTGATTGAACGTTGTGGCATAGCCCATGGTCAGGGTAACACCTGACCAAACAAACAGGCTCCCAACGATCAGCCATTTGCGGTTCAGCCGGTCGGCAATAATACCTGAAACAGGACTCATGAATGCATATATCCAAAGGAATATGGCCATTAACCGGCCAAAATTTTCGGCCTTCGTCAATTCGGCAATATCAATCATCATTGATGGTTTCATGGTCGAAAGCATTTGCCGGTCGAGATAATTAAGCAAGGCGACAAACCATAGCAACCCCACCACAATCCATGGATATATTTTATTTTCTTTCATTTGACTGAATTTCAATGGTTCTTATATCCTGTTACAGGTTATTTAGGTCAGTAATTTTACGAAAACTTTTTTACTCAAAGCAATTCCTTATAATTTAATTGATCCAGCAGTTGCTCAATTTTTAACCGTTCCGGCTCTTTGAACCGGTGAAAAGGTTCGGCCATAAAATCACTGCATATTCCCATTACCGATAAGGCGCATTTCAGTCCTTTCATGTAACTCGATCCATAATGCCCGACGTTATAAATTGTTGTGCTCACCTGCATCACTTTTTGCTGGAGCGGGGTAATCTTTTCAAAGTCGCGGGCTACCGAGGCATTGTACAGTTCCACATACAATTTCGGAAACATGTTCGCCCCGCCGTTTACCCCGCCATGGCCACCTGTAAGAACAAATTCCGACATAAATTCTTCCGGTCCAACCATAAAAGTAAAATCTTCCCGATCGCGGAGAGCATATTGCACCTGTTTAAAATAAGCCAGATTGGAAGAACTGTCTTTCATCCCGACAATTCCGGGAATGTTTGCTGCTGCTTTTACAGTTTCCGGACTGAATATAACTTTGGTATGCACGGGCATATTGTAAATAAACAGAGGCAATGGCATTTGCACTGTTATATGCTGTAAATATTCCAAAAGTTCAGGCTGTGCTGAAGCAAAATAAAAGGGCGGCGCCAGCACCACTGCGTCAGCACCACAAACAACAGCAACTTTAGCCAGATTCAGGCTTTCTGTAAATGCCGAATCGGTTACCCCCACCAATACCGGGACACGCCCATTTACTAATTGACAGGTTCGTTCTGTCAGTTCCTTGCGGAGTTTATAACTTAAACCGGCAAATTCGCCGGTGGTACCTAAAATAAAGATACCATGCACACCTCCTGAAATAGTATGCTCAATCAGCCTCTCCAAACCTTCAACATCAAGGGTGTCATTATTCAAAAGCGGAGTAACCAGGGGAGGAATAATTCCCCGTAAAGGGTATGATATGGGTTTTTCCATAATGAAATTTAATCAAGTATCGTTTTTTATATAATAGAGACACAGAAACCTTATTTTTTCTGAATTGCCAGATGAACGTATTTTATCTTTTCACGGTTGTATGTATATGTAATATGGATGGTACCATCTTTGCCCTGAATAATAGCCGGGTAACTGAATTCCCCTTTCGGCTGATCTTCCAGAATAATCAGGGTACTCCAGTTTTTTCCATCTGCTGATGCGAGTACAGACAGTTTGTTCCGTCCCTTTTCAATCGGGTTACAAATCAGTAAATGCAAACCGTTATCAAGTGTCACTGCATCAATTCCCGAGTTGTTGTTAGGAAGGGATGTTGCCGTTAGCGGCGTCCATGTTTTTCCCTGATTATCCGACCATGTTTCAACAATCTTTTTCTCTTTGCTTCGACAAAGTAATTGAATACGTCCGCCTTTATGAAAGAGAACCGTGGGCTGGATGGCATTAAAACCGTTGTTGTCGATTTCGGTTTTTTCCCAATTGTCTAAATTCTGATCTGAAGTTTCAACATAAATTGCCCACTTTTCCGGCGTTTCGTAACTGGTAGGATACAAAATGGTGCCGTCTTTCAACTGCTCCGGTTTGTTTTTGATGGGACCTAAAAGATGATCGGGAATCAGAATACTTTCTGACCATGATTTTCCATCATCTGTTGAAATCTTATACAGACCCCACCATTCACGAGGATTGGGCCCCACTTTGTAATACAGTACCACATCGCCGTTATCCTTCTTAAACAATACGGGGTTCCAGCATGGGTGACGAAGCGTATCGTTCATGATGCCGTCGGCAACCAACGCAGGAGCGCTCCATTGTTCCAATGTTTTTTCGGATGTGTATATACAAACATCCGGGTGTTTCTCATGAGTACCACCGAACCAGGAAGCCAGTAACCCATTTTCTGTTTCAATGATTGTTGAGGCGTGACATGATGGGAAAGACGCCTCTTCATAAATAAATTCAGAAGCCAATACTTCGGCCTTGATCTTTTCGGGCGACAGACGTTGTGTACACGCTGAAAATAAAACCATACTGAAAATTACTGATAAAAAAATGATCTTCATACCCTATCAGTTTAGTTGTTTTTTATTTGTATCCAACAAAACTTTTACTTCATCAAAGGAAAACCAAAAAATAAGGAAAGACCTATCAAATATTACTAAATACATATAAAATATTAACTCATGTGATAAATCAGAATCACTATATTTACGTATAGCGTTAAAATATGCCATAATTCTTTTGAGGTTGTCTTTTTATTAGAAGATAGTCTTTTAGTCATTGAGCCCGATGGTTGTTAAGTCTTTTCTTTCGAAAAAATAAGTTTTCCCGCTTTCTACTCCGACAATCAGATTTAATCCATTGGAAATATCGCCCAGTTTACATGCAAAAGGAGCATATTCATGTGTGCCAAGATATAAATCCTTGCCATTTACCTGGAATTGTACCGGTTCTGTAAATTTCATATTTTCATTTGTCCCGACATTGCGCATGAAGAGAACCTGCAATCCCAGTTCATTTTTAATAAACCTGTTAAACGGCATTCCTCTGTCTGGATGTGGAAACGAAGAACGTTTGGACGTACCGATAATCAGGTCGAGGACGCCATCATCATCCCAATCGATGAGTTGCAATTTAGCCCGTCCCCTTTGCCCCAGGGGTTGTATCAGCGTGCTGCGATGGGTGATTGTGGTACCATCCTTCATTAGGACTTTTCCGCCATCTTCTACAGTATAATCATCAACCTGCCAATAAAGATGAAGTGCATCTTCTGTGTCTAAAATTACATAGGCGTTTCTTCCATTTATTTTGGCAATTGCAGGTCTAACCCTCCATGTTCCGGGTAATTCCATATTGTCAATACGAAGGGCAACAGGTGCTTCCAGGTTTGGTTTTTCCTTAGTGCCCCGGTTTAACATTACTTCATGTTTTGATCGCGAACCTGAAAAGATGACGTCAAGTAAACCGTCATTATTCCAGTCATAGACCGTTGGACTAAGATACCCCCAGGCTGATTCAAGCGGCCCCTGCACAATATTATATCCCGGGCGGAACAAAATTGGATTTCCGGCTGATTTTATTTCTTCGGGAAAAGCAAAGTCGGGCGAAATGTCCGACCCGTTGTTTTTAAAAAACAGCAGTCTTCCTTCCGAGTTTCCGGAAACAATATCGAGTAAGCCGTCACCATCCCAGTCGACTACGTTCGGAACGCTCAGTGTCCCCGAATACAGGTCGGCATTTTCCTGCAAAATCATTTTAGGTTCATTAAAAATAGGTTCACCGTTTTTTGTCATTTTGCCCGAAAACTGATAATGGTATAAAGCACCTTCGCCTCCGGCGACAAATTCATTCTGCGGCTTCCCTGCCGGGGCGAACGGGATTGCTTTAGCCCCCTGAGTCGGATGGTAAAGGACTGTCCGTTCGTCTTTAAAAACATGCCTGACTTCAGAAAGTATGGCATGTTTGTCTTTTGCAGGAAGATATTTCATCACACCCAATGTGTTGGTCACAATATACCCGTCGAGCATTTCATTTTCGGAGCCCACTTTAACGACCCGGCTGGCCGAAATAGCAAGGTCGTCTTTGAAAGTTATTTTTTCAACCGCAGAAACCTGCTCCATCAATTTGAAATTGATTTTAAAATGGTACAACCCGCAAAGAGGAAGCTTGCCCCTGTACGATCCGGCTCCGTCGTAATACGATTGAGTGTCGCCGGAGAAAGTTGCCGGACGGTATTCCTGTCCGTCGTTACAAAGTAAAATTATTTCCAGTTCGTCATTCGTCAGAGGACAAACCTCGATTCCTGCAACAGGCTTTATACTTCCGGTAATGGACAGTTCATCAATTTTTACGAATTCTTCTTTATCGTTTTCAAATCGGGCAGCGACAACATTTTTCCCGGAATCAATCCAAATCCCTATTACCTCTTTGCCGAGGTTGAAGATTCTTCCGGGAGCAGGAGGAATTTTTTCACCCCATGGATGTTTTACTTTTACCGGGGCAGAATATACCAAACGTCCTTTATCGTCGATGTAGCGAAATTGACACCGGTACAATCCTAATTCCAATTCAACTCCTGAAACTGCTTCGGTAAAAATATCAGGGTATTCGGAATTTCTGACAAATGCCGAACCTTGGGGATTATTACTCAGCGAAAAGAACAGAGGTGCGAGCCCTTTTTTACCTCCGGCTTTAATTGGCTGCGAACTGATCAGCGTATTTTCTATTTGTGCTGAAATGCTGAACGGTAAACCTGCGGCAAGTATGGCGCAGATTATGATTGTAGCAACAGGTAAAACAGTTTTTTGCATCGTACCAGAATTGGGAATGATTATTAATTCCTGAAGTTCATGAATCGGTGAAATGTCAAATAATTGGCATCGTGCTGGCGTACAGGAAGCCCTTTCCTGTAATCATGGGCCGTACGCGATACGGCAACAATATCGTTTCCGTCGATGAGCCAGTCGATATACTGGTACCCATGGAAATGCGGGTCATTGATGCTAATCAGGGTATCGCTGATTGCCCAGTTTCTCAGGTCTTGTGACCAAACCAGTACAACCCGGTTCCGGGTTAGACCACAATGTTCCTTTCCCCTGTCCTGATCGAATGTATGGTTGGTTATCGACCAGTATTTTGATGAAATGCTGTCGTAACGAATGACGAATTTTTTCGAAGCGCCAGGGAAATCGATAATATCTTTTTTGGGGTCGAAAGACGCTGATACTCCGTCGGGGGCAATATGTATCATGGCTGCTTTTCCATCATAGGTTTGTTCTTCAATCCTCAAAAAATTAGCCATCGAACCATCTGGTTTTACCACAGCATTTCCTTCGAACCAACCTTTGAAAGTCCTTTCTTCGCCTAACCAGTCTTTTTGATATGGTAGAGGAACCGTACAAGTCCAGCTTGATGAATCGAGAAGATTTGCATTTACCGGAGCAGACATCAAAAAAGCTCTGAAATTGCGATCTCCAAAAGGGATATTGTCTTCCATCGCCCGCCAGATTCGCCCGTTGTTTATAACAACTGGCACCGATGCCGAATGGAAACTTTTCGAACGCCCCATAAGCAACCCGTTTTTATGATCTGTAGGGGTAGTCCATGTTTGTCCTCCGTCTACCGATTTACGTATGATTGCATGATTAAAGCCACCTTTTGTCCCCATGACATAAAGCTCGCCATTATGGGTAAAAAGGCTGCAAAAACCTACTTCATCGAGATCGGTGATTTTTTGCCAGGTTTCACCTTTATCTGTTGAACCAAAAATCCGGTAGGTCGCTTTTTTCCCATCAAATTTGGATCTACATCCTGCAATGTATTTCCCGTTTGGCAAAATAGCGATACAGGGATCCGTAACAAAATATAATTTGGGATCGTTCGATTCGCAGATTACCACACCGGGAGGATTTGTATCCGTTAATTCCAAATTTTCGGCAAAGAGTATTGTACCCGGTTTTTGTAATTGAGGAATGTTGACCCAAGTTTCAGGTTTTTTGTAAGAGTAACTGTAAAGATGAAATGTTTCGGAGTTTACTACAAAATTTTGTTTCAGGTTCGTCCATTCTTCAGAGTTATAATTCGGGTCGCTGAAGGCAATATAAATCGTTCCCTTTCCCTTGCTGCATAATTGTTTTAGTCCATTCGAACCTTTCATGATTTTGGTAAATTCAAGCCCTTCTATGATTTTGGGTAAACCTTTGGGGAATATATATTCTTTATCTTTTAAAAAGATATTCGCTGACGGGATTGCTGTTCCAATATCAGTAACTTCTGCCTTGAGCAAAAATATATTTCTCAATTGATTTTTTGCTGAATCGTCGGCTGCTAACTGGCACGAACAAAAGAGATCGGTGGCAAGCAGAAGAGATAGCAAAAAACACAAGGAATAAATTGAATACTTTTTCATTTGTTTGATTTTTTTTCTGAAAGATTCTTTTTCATTTAATCAGTATAATTTCACTGAAGGGCAGGATATTCCTTCTTCTTAAAAGGTTTACGTTTTAAAGATTACCCAGGCACCAGATGATGCCGGGGCAATCGATATAAATAAAAAGTTAATTCCAAAACTCTATAGCCAACCCGGAACTACGGTAATTTAATGTGTCCGACATAACATACCTGGTGCTGGTGGCCGCGTCGGTATATTCATAATTCAGGTAAAATTTATGTTTTTCCTTGTCGAAAACCGATCCGCCTTTGTCGATGATATTTTTAATTTTCGACGTTGTGTTGTTTTCGATGACAACACTGTTGTTGCTTCCGATTTTAAGGTTCAACGAATAACTATTTGTCCCCGAAGTTAGGAATTCAGCAACCCCGTCGCACTTAACTGTATTGGCATCAATGGTGGTTACATTCCAAACAAGGTCTTTAAGGTATATTTCTTCCTCGCTTGGTTTTACATACTGAAGGGTTTCCTTCAGGTTGCCCGAAGCATCGAAAGCTTTACGGGAACCGCGGTGGTAATACACTCCGGCATACTGGCTGATATATTTGATGACAATGATGGTATAGTCTTTCCTTGCGATCCCTTGTTCTGTATCGCCAACCAGTATTTTGTCAGTTGTCGATCCGGTTATCAGCACCGGGATGGCATAGGTATTTGAAATGGACAGTGGGTCGGAAAGGAATTTCGACTCATCGAGCTTTAAGGTGATTTTGCCTACGAATTCGCCTTCGGGTATGATGATCGTATTTGCGTTGCTGAGCGTATAATAATTTGAAGGTAGTAATGTAAACTTTTTAGTACCCATAATCGTGGCATCGTTAAGTAGTTCGTCGGCAACTCTGAAGTTTACAGTTTCATCTGTTTTATTTTCAATTTTGCCTCCCAAAACAACCCCTATTCCAATTTCCAGGTTGTTTGAATATATGGTCCGTACCGGACTTTGATATGCAAAATAGACCGTTGTATAGTCATAATCGCCGACAAAATCGTCGTATCTGCACCCGGCAAGCGTCATTGTTACTATTAAAATTAGTGCGGCAAATTTTATTTTTTTCATCTGTACAAAACATTTATTGATCTGATTTCCTTTTGGATCAAACAAAAGCTCTTTTACGTCTATTTCTACCCGATGTAACTCACATGTATTGTGTTCATCGGTGTTTGTGTTTTTATGCAAACATGTTCGTTTCATAATTACCATCCTTTATTTTGTTTTACAATCCCATTGGCCGATTGGATTTCGCTTGCAGGAATCGGGCCATAGTACATATAATCTTTGAAATTCCGGTTTTCAATATTAACCCCGAAATTATATGTAAAAGTGCTGCCATTTTTGGTTACGGTAACTCCTTTTACAGGTTCGTTCAGCGAATTTAAAGGCAAAGCCCAGCGCCTTATATCGAAAAACCTCTGGTTCTCGAAGCACAGTTCAATTCTTCTTTCGTTTTGAATTAACGATCTGAACGTTTCTTTGCCGGCCAGAGCTTGTTCTGTTGCATAAGGGTCGGCTACCGGGATTCCGCCGCGTTTACGTATTGCTTTCAGTGTGGTCAGGGCATCTTTTCCCAATCCTTTCGGATCGGACGATGGGCCCCAAGCCTCGTTGGCAGCTTCGGCATAATTTAGCCAGATTTCAGCTTTGCGGAAAAGAGCATAATAATGTTTGGCAGTTGTTGCAGCAACACCCGGAACAAAAGTAACCGACTCGGAAAGGAATTTTCTCAGGTAATAACCCGTCCGTGTAGCGGTTGAGCGACTGAGTTCATTGTCGAGGCCACCTGCAAATACTTCGACTGTTTTGCCGGAAAATGTTGCCCCGTTGTACAGAATAGATAATGAGAACCGGGTGTCGCGGTTTGAATAAGGCGCGTTTTGATCATATCCTGAACGCTGGTCTGTAATCGGATAACCTGTTTTGGCAGGAAAAGCATCGACTAACTGTTGCGATGGGTTTGTATATCCTTTGCCCATTAATTGAGGAATGAAGTTATTCTTTTCGGGAGTATTTGTTGCCCCCTGGAAGCTTCTCCAAATGATTTCGGCATGATCAGGATTTTCATACATCGCGGCACTGAGATCAGGTAGCGATGTTCCGGTAGCGTTGATGGCATTCATCGCGGCAGTTGCAGCTTTTTCCCAAAGCAATTTTTTCTGTTCGTCGTTTTTGTTTACCGTATAAATCGGACTTGCAGCATATAGTGCCACTCTCGATTTGAGGCATAAAGCGATAGGAATGGTTGCCCGCCCGATTTTCGATGTACCTAATTCGGGGTCGTTGCCTGCATATTTTTCGGGAAGGTACAACAAAGCGTTGTCGATGTCATTATAAATCTGATCGACACACGCGTCGAACTCCGACCTGGCAACCAAGTTATTTACCCCTTCAGGAAGGACTTCGGTAACAATAGGGAATCCCATCAGCTTGTTATCGGCAGTCATGCCTGAAAACCGGAACAGCAATTCAGACTCGTAATAAGCCCGTAAAAACAGAGCTTCGCCTTTTACCCGTTTCCTGATAACTTCGTTTGTGTTCGGTTTAACGGAAAATTCGACATCCGGAGCTTTTTCGAGGAAGAGGTTCATATTCCTGATTTGGGTATAACAATCTTCCCAACTATCGAGAACACTGGATTCCGAATTCCAACTTCCACCGGCAAAATCGATGATCGATGATGTGTAATCGCTGGTTACGGCATTATCAGTAGCACAATCGAGGAAAGCACCCGAAAACACGTTATAGAATGTCGGCAAATTATCATAACCGTCGGCCAAAATTCCCATGGTAAAGTCCCGGTCTTTCCAAACGTCTTCAGCAGAATAATTCGCATCGATTTTCGTGTCGAGAACTTCTTCGCAGCTACTACATAGAAGCGCGGTTATCAGCAAGATGTAGCATAAATATCTTTGGATTTTCATAATTCGTGTTTTTATCGGTTAAAATACAACATTAATTCCCCCGGTAACAGTTCTGAAAAACGGGTAACTTGTAATACCAGCATTGATGTTTTCAGGATCGAGGTCTTTGAACGATGTTATAGTGAGCAGATTAGAGCCACGTATAAACAGTTTAACTTGTTTTAACCCGGCTTTGCTAACTTTATTTCCTGTAAAAGTATAGCTGAACATGGTATCCCTGAGTTTAAAGAAACTACCGCTTTGCATCCATAAATCGGAGCTGATAAAATTGTTCGAATGTTTTTTACTGGTAAGGGCCGGGTATTTGCCCTCGCCGGTTGAGGGATTGTAGTAATTATATACAAATGCCGAATATTTATCGGTTTCGTCCATCCAGTAATAGGAATTCGAGGTGTAGATGTCGTACCCGAATTTGCCTGAACCAGATAAGGCAAGTTCAAAATGTTTGTAACTGAGGTTGATGTTTAACCCTGCCTGTAACCTCGGATAGGAATTGCCTACTGCAACCATGTCGTTTTTGTCGATAACCTGGTCTCCGTTGTTATTGATGTATTGAATATCGCCAACAGAAACAGCCCCAAGATTTTGGAACGTGGACGATCCTATTTCACTCTGCGAAGTAAACAGCCCTTGTGTTTGCATGCCAAAATACGTATCGAGCGCTTTCCCTTCAGCTCTGCGGTTTTCAGCTAATCCGGCAGCTTCGTTTGCCCTGATTTTTTTTGCTTTGCTCCAGATAAAATTAGCGCCAACCGAGTATTTTAATTCGCCAATCTGATCTGAAAATTTAAAGTCGGTTTCAATGCCCTGATTTCCTACTTTCTCGTAGTTCCTGTAAAAATTGACATTTCCGGTTATTTGGCTGAAATTGCTAATAGCATTTATAATATCATAACGGAGCGTATTGAAATAACTGAGTTCTGCAGAAAGTTTATTATCGAAAAGCATTGCTTCAGCCGAAAAGTTAAACTCTAACGATTTCTCCCAGGTAAGGTCGGGATTCGCACTATTTACAAGGTTTGTTAAAGTAACTTTGTCGGCTGCATTGGGCCCGAAATAAACAGTACCTTCGTAACTGTACCTTTCTTCAAAACGATAGTCTCCGACATAACGGTCAATTCCGATCAACCCGGTACTGGCTTTCAGTTTAAGATAATTCAGTGTTTGGCTTTTGGTGAAAAAATCTTCCTCCGAAATGACCCAGCCCAGCCCGGCGGCAGGGAAGAATCCGTAACGGTGGTTTTTTGCAAATTTTGAACTTCCCATCAGAGCCATATCCAATTCAGCGACAATCCTGTTGTCGAAAGCGTAATTTGTCCTCATCCCGAAAGTTAGGTTTACGTCATCCTGTGGGGTATTGTATATTTCCCTTTTACTTTGGAAAAAAATTAAATCGGACTGAAGTTTATGAACTCCGGCGAAAGTGTTGTCGTAGCTCAGTTGCCCGAAATAACCGTAATTTCTGTAGTAATCATGGTCGAGTTTTGAGAGCGAAGCAACCTGTTTTTCGACAGACATCCGTTCCAGGCTTGAAATGATCGTATTGCCGTTTGAGTCTGTGGAATAAACCGGGCGGTATGAATCGAAATCTTCGTTTTTACCTAACGAGAGAAAATTGTAGGTGTCTAATGTCACGAACGCCTTTGCCGTTAGCCCTTTGAGGTACTGGTTCAGGTCCAGGTTGAACCCCAGGTTGGTTTGCCCTTTCCTTACGGTATTTTCCCTTAATCCACCCGACATTACTTCGGCATAAACGTTTTGTTTGGCAGAACTTAAATGAGCATATTCGCCGGCCCCGTAATAAATAAGGTCGGATGTTTCAGGCATACTCACCCAAACAGGGTATTCGTTTGGCCGCTGCTCCGAAGCCATAGTGAATATTGTATTGGCAGATGTATAGTTTGTATTCCTGAAATCCATCCTTCCCGATATGTCGACAAATGCCGAGAGCCAGTCGGTGACTTTAAAATCGAGGTTTGCACGCAAGACAAACCGGTTGGGCAAATTGCTGTTTTTACCAACCTCGTATCCGCCGCCGCCCAGGTACGAAGCATTGACATAGTACTGGACAATGTCGTTACCGCCTCTGAATTGTGCCGTTGCTTTACGGTAATTCATACTTTTGTTGAAGAGAATATCCTGAAGATCGCTGTTTGGGTAAAGCATTGGATTTGTGCCACTCGTATACCCTTCAATTTGTTTTTGTGAGTAATAGGCGCTTAACCCGTCGTTGGCTCTTGCCTGGTTATACATGGTGGCATAGTCAACCGAGCTTAAATATTCGGGAAGTGCTGTTGGCAACTGTATCCCGTATTCGACTGATATTTGCCGGTCGCGGGTGAATTTTAAGCCACGCTTGGTCTTGATGATGATCACGCCGTTTGCAGCCTTAGGGCCGTAAAGCATTTTTGAAGTAATATCTTTCAGAACGGATATCGATTCAACTTCCTCCGGCATCAGGTCGCCAATGTTCCGTTCAATTCCATCGACAATAACCAGTGGGTCATTACCGGAAGCTGAACGCGAGAGCCCGCGGATATTCCAGATCGACACACTTTCCAGCGGCCCCGATGGAACTACGGTTACGTTTAGCCCTGCCACTTTACCGGCAAGGGCATTTATCAGCGAAGTCTGGTTCGATAACCCGATCATTTCCTCAGTGACTGTACTTACCGCACCGACAATCTCTCTTTTGTACATTTTTCTGAAAGGCATTTCAACCAGGTCTTTTTCCGAAAGTCCGGCGGGCTTTTTGACCAGCACAATCTTTTTCCCCTGTGTGATGAGATTTGAATTGAGACAGGCGGTTTCAAGATTATCGGCTGATATAGTCAACATGCAATTTTTAGGAGCAACGATGGTAAACTCTCCGTTTGAATCAGTTTTTACCAAGGCAATACCTTCGCCAACAGCAACCAGGGCATTGGCAACAGGTTGGCCTGATTCATCCACAACTATCGCATTTAATTTTGAAGTTGAACCTTCCCTGACATTATTGCTTTGTGCAAATGTTGCCGGCATGAAAAAAATAGCCATCAACATTGTGAAAAAGGCAACCGAAATATATTTTGTTTTCATATTATACATTTTTCATTGTTAATATCAGTATTACTACCAGCCCGGATTTTGTTCCACATTTGCCATCATCTCCATTTCGGTTTTCGGGAGCGGATACCAATAATGTTTTTCTTCGAACGTATATTGGTAGGTTGGTGCCAGGATATATTCGTATTTGAATGATGTGGCACCGGTACGGGTGATGTATACTTTATAGATTTCCTTGAGGGCATTTTCTGCAATTCTCCACCTGCGGATA
This sequence comes from Prolixibacteraceae bacterium, assembly GCA_003506435.1. Classification (GTDB taxonomy): domain Bacteria; phylum Bacteroidota; class Bacteroidia; order Bacteroidales; family Prolixibacteraceae; genus GWE2-42-39. The sequence goes on along the minus strand of DOAQ01000036.1, from coordinate 230,053 downwards.
TCATACCAGCGGTGTCCCTCAAATATGAGTTCGACACCACGTTCGTTGCGTATCCTGTCACGGAAAACCTCTTTGCTTACGGTGAATTCGCTGCGTACAGGCACAGCGCCAACTCTTGCACGGATAATATTAATCGCATCAACAGCCGACATGGTAGTACCCGGGACAACAGTAGTAGGTCCGTATGCTTCATTTGCCGCTTCGGCAAAATCTAAATAGAGTTGTGCAAAACGGATATAGATGGATGGTTGCTGGTAATTGTAGTCGTTCTGCCATACATTGCAGGTTTCAGGCCACAATTTCCGGACAAGATAAGCGTTGCGGGGCTGATATTTTGTAGAAACAAGGGCCTGCATCCACTTTGACTGTTTTTTATCGAAGGTATTTGCTTCCCATAATTCCATGTAGTTGTCCACACCGGCGTTTACTCCCCACTTGATCATATTGTAAATAATGTCGTAGTAGAAACGGGGGTCGCGATTGGTGTAGGGGTCCTGATCGTTATAGGTAGACCCTGTGGCTTTAACAGGCAAACCGTTTTTCATTTCGAACAGGTCGACAATATTTTGGGTGGGAGCTGCACAATGGACATTGGCTGCACACATTTTATTGACTACAACATTTGCATTCCAGTGCGATATTGGCCTTTTCCCCCCGGGGAAGATCTGGTAAAAAATAGCTTCATCGCTGGCTAGTTTTGTACGGTTATAGAATATCGAAAGATAACTTTCCATTGTTGTGCCAGGGATCAGGCGGTTACAACCTGTTTCGTTAATAAATTTGATAGCTTCCCATGAAGCGGTAGCCGCTTTCTTGCAAATATCAGTATTGTAAGAAGTAAAACTATTTTCAGGACACATACTTGGGCTTGCCGAGTAGAGTAATGCCATTCCTTTTAGTGCCAGTGCAGCAGCTTTGGTAACACGCCCTTTTTGTGCTTCGTCCCACTGGGTTGGCAATAATTCGTATGCTTTATTTAGGTCGCTAACCAACCAATCTGTCGATTCGTGGTAAGTAAGGCGGGGAAGGTCCATGTCTGAATCAGGGGTAAAAACTTTATCGAAAAGGAACATCCCTCCCCAACGGCGGATTATCTCAAAGTAGTTCGAGGCCCTGAAAAAATAGGCCTGACCTAAAAGTTCGTTTTTTTGCTCTTGTGTTGCATCCTGGATTTCATCGATACGCTCAATACATAAATTGACTGTCCGGAGGTTGCGCATAGCCATTACAATCATCGGGATGGAGGCATTTGCTACCGAGCTCATACTCTGCGATGTATACCAGCCGATTTCAAGGTTCGTGTTGGACGATTTGTAGTTTCCACTCATCATATCACGGGTAATCGAACCACTGGCAGTGGTGATACCTTCGTCGCCCATACAGAAACGTGAACCGGCATGTGTTGCATTGAGCCAGTCTGTATTGAGTACATATACTTTATCCAACACTCCTCTGAACGAAAGGTAAGTTGAAAAAACTTCATCGTCTGTCAATCCCATATCGGGGGATTTGTCAAGATATTCTTCACAGGAAAACAGAAGAGTGGCTGACAACAGGCATATAATAAATTTATTTCTCATTTTACTTAGTATTAGTCGTTTAGAATGAAATTCTGAATCCAAGATTGTATCTCTTTGTGAGCGGATAGACAGAAGTACTCGCTGCTTCAGGGTCGAGCCTGTCGTCGAATGAGGTAAAAGTCAACAGATTGTTCCCGTTCAGGTAGAGTTGGAAATTTTCGATCCCAAAATATTTTTTCATTGAAGCCGATTTGATATTATAGCTCATTTCGACCGTCTTTAGCCGGATATATGAAGCATCCATAACTCCATAGGTTGAAGTTTGGTGATTGTGTGAAGTTAGCTTGATTGATTCCCTTGGTTGAGTAGCATCCAAATTAGTTTCAGACCAATAATCCAGGTTTTGTTTCCAAACGGTTGTATAAGTCGCATTAAAATCCCAAAGCAAACCACCCGGAAGTCTTTTTTCAACTTCGGCAACCCCGTAAAAAAGAGCCCTGAAGTCGAAATTTTTGTATTTGAACCCGAAATTCAGCGAAAAGGTATAAGCCGGAGTTCCCGTTATACTTGAGGGAACTTTGTCGTTTTCGTCGATTACCCCATCGCCGTTGTAGTCATTATAGGCAAAATCGCCCGGTATCCTGTAGCTGTTTTGGTATGCAGAAGCCGTATAATTATAAACGTCGTTCCAACTCCCGAGTATGTCTGATTGTTGCAGTCTCGTGGAGTACCCGATAGGTTTGTTTGCGGCCTTTTGGTAGTCGAGTCGGAACATTGGATCGTCACGATAAATGACCCGGTTTTCCTGAAAAGATAAACCTGCTTTCACAAAATAGGAAAGTTTATCGTTGATTTTATCGCGCCAGTTGGCTTCGATCTCATAGCCGTGGTTTTTCGTCCGACCCACATTGGCATAAGGGGCTGTTTGCCCGAACCAGACAGGCGTAGTATTGTCGCGGCGCATCAGGATATTTTCCCTGTTTTCTTTAAAAAGGTCGATAACGATACTTAGTTTGTCGACAAGCCCTAATTCGAAACCCAAATTCTTTTTGGTTGTTGATTCCCATGTCGCGTTGACGTTGGCTGCGCCACCTTCATAATAAAGGACATAATCGTTGTAAGCCTGTTCGCTGCCAAACGAAACATAACTTCCCGAAGAGTAGTCGGTAACATACGTAAAACGCGAAGCGCCCCTGTCACTCCCGACTTCGCCGTATGAATATCTTACTTTTGCGCTGTTGATAATTTTTGAAAGATTAAGCGCTTTGAAAAATGGTTCTTCAGTTATCATCCAGCCAGCGGCCATTGACGGGAAAAAACCAAAACGTTTGCCAGGTGCAAATTTTTCAGAACCGGTATATGCACAGTTGAATTCGGCAAAATAACGGTTATCGAAATTGTAAGTGGTACGTCCAACCCAGCTTTCTTCATAATATGGAAAATCGGTATTTTCTTCCCGTTTTCTGCGGTTGAAAAGTCCCAAAGCGGTTACATCATGCTTGCCGAATAAACGGGCGTAACTCAATGATGCTTCATAATAAAAGTCACGGTCGTATGTCAGCAGGGTTTCGCCGCCGTAGGTTGCAGGTTTCTCGACATAATCCTCTGCAGGAGAATAAATTGGTTCCGTATTTTCGTCTGCCTGATATCTCGTTTGTATATCCTTATCAATAATCCGGTAGTAGGCATAAGTCGTATTGTAAGAAATTTGTGCTTTTGCACTCAATCCTTTTAGAATGGCATCCATATCTTGTTTCACAATAACATCGGAGAACAATTGGCTTGATTTAAGGGTAGCCGATCCCTGGTAATTCAGATTTAATATCGGGTTCCATTCCGGTCCGCGGGCAGTTTGGGCAACCATACCGTCTTCGTACCTGACCGGGAATTCGTAATTTGGTGTCCCGTAGATGTATTCGAATAATTGTTCGTTGTTTGCCGAGTTGGTAAACGGGTCTCCGTCGAAAGTACCCAAAGTCCTGTTGCGGATTGAAATGTCGCCAGAAAGGTTTACCGAAAGGACGGTTGTTTTTGAAATGTTCATGTCGAGGTTCGTACGGTAGTTATATCTTTCGTAATAAAAACGAGGGTCATATTCAGGCTGTTTTTCCGTTTTGAAAATATCGTCATCTTTCATATAACCTACCGATGCAAAATATTTTACGAACGATGACCCTCCTGATAAATTCAGGTTATATTGCTGGCTGGGGGCAAAATCTTTATAAAGCAGTTCACTCCAGTCGAGTTCGGGATAATAGTACTGGCTTTTTTTGTAGCGCCAGTTGTCGATGTATTGTTCGCTGTATATCACGTTCCATGCCTGCTCGGCGATATTCGCTTCATTCGCGATATACATTGCAGATACATGGTCAACATAGTCATAGTGCCGCGTAGTTTGTTTCAGCCCGAAGTTTGAAGTAAAGTTAATCTGGATAGCTCCTTCTTTTCCCCTTTTTGTAGTAATCAGGATGACACCATTAGCTCCCTTTACTCCATAAACAGCGGTTGCTGATGCGTCTTTTAATACCGAAATCGACTCAATTTCATTCGGGTCGAGGTCGTTGTAGCTTCGTTCGATCCCATCAACTAAAACAAGTGGGTCTGAATTACCCCAAGTCGATTTTCCCCGGATCGTAATTGTTGCGTGGTCCATACCAGGTTCACCTGATGCCTGAATAGCTGTAACCCCGGGGAGAATACCGGAAAGGGCGGATGATATGTTCGTTGCACCACCGGATTTCACCAATTCTTCGCCTTTGGTTTGAGTAATGGCACCAACAGTTGATGCTTTCTTTTGGATACCGTAACCAACAATAACGACATCGTTAAGTTCTGTTACATCTTCTGCCATAATAAATTCGACGAAAGCCGCGTTACCCACTTTAACTTCTTTTCGTGAATATCCCAACATGTTTGCGACAAGCACGTCCGAATCACTGGCATCAATAGTGAATTTTCCGTCAGCGTCGACCATTACACCCTTGGTTGTCCCTTTAATAATGATTGTTGCACCAGACAGAGGGATTCTGTTGTTGTCCAGCACAACTCCACTTACTTTTTTGGGCACAGGATTTTGTCCCGTCGTTGTTTGGAAAGTACTTTCTGAAGCATACAGACTTGACTCCCCAAACAAAAAACAGAATAAGAGGCCAAAACAGAAAGAGAACTGTAGAGCAACTCTTAGCCGTTTTGAAGTTTTTAGTGAAATTTTTCTGTTCATGAGATTGGTAGTTTGATTATTAGTTAGATTCTTAAGTTTATTGCGAGATTCCCGGAACTGGAAGATAGTATGATCCAAAATTTATACTACACCACCGGCATTAAAAAACGTCGATTTTTCACAATCGGATTGCTTAAAATTGCTGTTATCCAGACATTAGATTTTTTTTCAATGGTCCTGTCTTTTTCCCGATTCAGATTCTGTTAAGCAGGAAAATACAAGGTAAAGGCTTTCCCCGATAAATTATTTAATTTTTGGCATTGTTTTACTTTTAGTTAGATTTTTAATTAAAGAGGACAAAGTGAATTCAAACAGGTCATCACAGTTTTCTTTTCTTTGTTCCGGCAAAATAGTTGAATACGTCCGCCTTTATGAAAGAGAACCGTGGGCCGGATGGCATTTAAGCCATTGTTGTCGATTTCGATTTTTCTCCAATGATCTAAATTCCGGCCTAAAGGTTTAACATATATCAGCCACCCTTTTGAAGTTTCATAGCTGGTAGGATACAAAATAATTTCATCCTCCAATATTTTCAGTTTATTCTTGATGTGAACTAAAAGATAGTCGGGTATCCGGACACCTTCGGACCATGATTTCTCCTCATCCGTTGAAACTTTATATTTTCCCCGCCATTTACGTGGATCGTCCGCTGCCGAAAATAAAAAGGTACTGAAGATTGCCAATAAAAAAATGGTCTTCATTTTGTAAAAATTTAATCATTCTTTATTCGTTCCCTACAAAATCTTCACTTCATCAAAGGAAAGCTAAAAATTACGGAAAGACCTATCAAATATTAATAGAAATAGATAGAATATTAACCTTCACAATGAACCATAATTGCTATATTTACACACATCGTTAAAATATACCAGAATGGAATATGTATTCGAACAGATTTACGTTCCCAACAAACATTCTTTCATAACCCGAAAAATGGAGTTAAAGAAGAACTCAGCAAGGGTTCATTCTCATAAAAATTTTGAAATAAACTTTATTCTATCGGGAGCAGGAAAACGCATTGTAGGGAACAATATTTCAAGTTTTGAAAAAGACGACCTGGTCCTGCTCGCTCCCCATTTGCCCCATTGTTGGGAAATACTGAATACGGAAGAAGATAGGCCTCCGAGTTGTATTGTTATCCATTTTTACGAGAACCTGATCACTTCTGATTTTTTTAACAAACCCGAACTGGAAGGGATTATTGATCTTTTAAAACAAGCCGAAGCTGGTATATTTTTTTACGGAGATGTCGTTGGCAAGGTTAAAAGTATACTGAAAGAACTGACAAAACAGCAAGGTCTTCAAAGTTATATTGGCTTGCTAACGATTTTCGATCTGCTGATTAATTGTGAAAACCGGGAATATTTGTCGAAAATGCCAATTGGCGTTGCTGAGTTCGATAAAGATTTTAAGCAGATAAGCCGGATTTACGAATACGTCTTTCAGCATATACAGGAAGACGTGAAACTCGGGGAAGTGGCGGCATTGCTAAACATGGCGCCCGGCTCGTTTTGCCGTTTTTTCAAGAAAAAAACAAAACTGACATTCATGGAATACGTTATAAAGATACGAGTCGGTTATGCTGCAAAATTGCTGGCCGAAACCAACAAACAGATTACTGCGATTGGTTACGAATGCGGATATAGCAACCTTGCAAATTTTAACCATTACTTCAAAAAGATTATGGGAAAAACGCCTTCTGAATACCGGAAAGATTTCAGGTAGGTGAATAATTAAATTGCTGAATTGTTAAATTGTTGAATTGCTAAATCGCTGTTAATCCAGTTCACACAGCATGGCAGAAGAAATACGTATAAAATCAAGACAAAAAATATTTAATACCGCAGCTTCCCGTAGATTATTTTCAGCGCTTCTTTTTCATTCTCCCAGCACAGCTCGCCGGCTGCCTTTTTCAGGTTTTCCTTCCACACAGCAATTTGTTCCCGGTTGTTTAAAATGCCGGCGATCTGTTTTGCCATTTGCTGCGGCTGGTGACTGTCGAGGATAGCGCCTACCTGGTAATCCGTAACGATCTTTTTCATTTCCGGCAGGTTCGATACCAGTACCGGAATTTCCGCCTGAATGTAATCGAACAATTTATTGGGAAGTGCATATTTGTAGTTCAGTCCCAAATCTTCTTCGATGGAAAGCCCCAGGTCGGCCTGTACGGTAATATATTTCACTTCGTTGAACAACATCCGTCCTAAAAATTTTACTTTATCCTGAAGCCGGAGGCTGTGAGCAAGCGTTTTCAGTTGGATGGCAATATCGCCGTCGCCCGCAATAACAAGCACCGCATTATCGATCTCCTGCATGGCGCGCACTATTTGCTCCAACCCTCTACCGATATTCAGCGCCCCCTGGTACAGAATGATTTTCTTTCCGCCAAAATCGAGTTTCTTATCAGCCGGAATTTCAAATGGAACCATCCGGTCGGGAACATTCCGCACCACATGAAAATAGGTTCCGTATTTGTAACGGTATGCTTCGGCAATCGACTGACAAACCGTGTAGGCATTCCTGATTTTCGGGAGAAGTTCTTTTTCCAGATTTTCCCAGGCACGACGCACTTTGGGGCGGTCAACCAGTTCGGGCACTTCGGTAAAATATTCGTGGCTGTCGTAATACAAAGGGCTATTGGTCAGTTTTGAAACCAGAAAATTGGGAAGTAGCGTATCAAGATCGTTCGAAACAAAAACATTGAACTTTGAAAATAGCAGGATGAAAAACAAACGGATGTTGTATTCGGCATAAAACCAAGGGCCTTTCGTGAAAAACAAGCACATCCGGCGTGTGTTGTAAGTACGGCTGATGGGAAGGCTTTCCGGTAACAGACGACCTATCAGGGTTACTTCGTACCCCATCTCCTGAAGTGTGGTTGCTACCTTGTGTACCCGGTTGTCGGTCACCAGATCGTTAATTACGCTGATTGCTATCCGTTTCAAAATGTAGTTTTGTTTGTAAATGTATCTATTTTCAACGATTCTCTTCCGAAAAAAATGTTTCGTAATTGATCCTTCAAAAATACGAACTACCGGCCAACGGGGAAAATCCGAATCGGCAAACTGCCGTATTTTATCTTTTAGGGCGGGATATTCAATTGGTTTTTAGTGCCTGCTTATTATCTTTGGACAAATTTCAGTCATGATACGTTTTCAGAAAAACTTTTCGCTTAAAAGCTACAATACATTCGGCATCGATGCCTGTGCCAAATACTTTTTCGAATTTACCGAATTAAATGACCTTACTGAGTTCCTGAGTCTGGACACAAGCCCGGAAGATGAGCCTGTCCTGATCATGGGAGGTGGCAGTAATTTATTGTTTCTGAACGATTTCGACGGAATGATTTTTCATGTTAACATTCCCGGGATCAAGCTGATTGACGAAAGCCGCAACCAGGTTTGGATTGAAGCGGGCGCGGGGGTCAACTGGGACGAGCTGGTTGAATATTCGGTATTTTACCGCTGGGGCGGAATGGAAAACCTGTCGCTGATTCCCGGAAAGGTGGGAGCTGCGCCGGTGCAAAACATCGGGGCGTACGGCGTGGAGGCAAAAGATTTGATTGAAACGGTAAACGGCTTCGATCTGAAAACCATGTCGGAATATTCAATCTCGGCACACGATTGCCGGTTTGCCTACCGCGACAGCATTTTTAAACACGAGCTGAAAAACCGTTTTCTGGTTACCAGCGTGGTTTTCAGGTTGGAGAAATTTCCGGAGTACAAACTCGATTACGGCGATCTGAAAAATGAAACCGAAAAACTGGGCGCGGTAAATGTCCGCAACATCCGCAGAGCGGTGGTGGGTATTCGTGAATCGAAGTTGCCCGATCCAAAGGTGAACGGCAATGCAGGCAGTTTCTTTAAAAATCCTGTGGTTGATGTTGCGTTGGCCGAAAAACTGAAATCGGAATTCGGAACCATCCCGGTTTATCCGTCTGCGGATGGAAAAGTGAAACTGGCTGCCGGTTGGCTGATTGACCGTTGCGGATGGAAAGGTTTTCGTGACGGCGATGCCGGAGTACACGAGAAACAGGCACTGGTGCTGGTAAACTACGGAAATGCCACCGGTCGGCAAATCTTCGACCTTTCCGAAAAAATAAAACAATCGGTGCTCAATAAATTCGGTGTTGAACTGGAACGCGAAGTGAATGTGATTTAGTCGTGAGTAGCGAGTCATTAGTAAAAATAGAAAAATAGATAGAAGAGAATAATTTGTGGCGCAGAAGAATAAGCTCAATAATAAAAATCTTATTCCCTTCCTATAAACCATAGCCGGGGGTAAAAGAGAAACGATTTCTGCAAGTAATTGCCGGATCGGGCTTTCGGTAAAAATTATTAATTTTGTGAAAAAGAGAATTATGCAAAAGATACTTGAAAATAAAATTACAGATATACAAAAACTGTGTCTCGCTTTAGGCGTAAAAAGACTTTATGTTTTTGGTTCTGTTGTTTCGGAAAATTTCAGAGACGACAGTGATGTCGATTTTCTAATATCATTTGTTGAAAACCTCTCCGTCGAACAGTATACAGACAATTATTTTGCACTTCAATATAAATTAAGGGATCTGCTAAAACGCAATATAGACTTGGTAACAGAAAGTACTTTGTCAAACCCATACTTTATTGAAAGCATCAATGAAACGAAAAAGCTGATTTATGAGGCGTGAAATAAAAAAGCATCTGTTTGATATTAAAACTTCGATTGACTCAATATTTGATTATTTGGGTGAGACTCGAAATTTTTATGAATATCAGAAGAATAAGCTTTTGCGCAGGGGGATAGAAAGAGAAATTGAAATAATTGGGGAAGCAACAAATCGGATTCTTAAACTTGATCCAAGTATTAAGATTGAAAACGCCAGACAAATAGTTGATACCCGAAACTGGGTAATACATGGATATGATAAAGTAGACGATGTAGTAGTATGGGGGATTGTTTCAAACCACTTGCCAAAACTAAAAATTGAGATTGAAAATTTATTAGAAGAAAATTAATGCCACGCAGATATGTGGTATGAAAAATTGCCGGGACTGCTTCTTTAACGGCAGATACGAAAACAGCCCGAAACTTTGCACTGGATAAAAACAACAAAGCCACCGGAATCCCCGATGGCTTTGTTGTTTTTATCCATTAATGATTGTAACCGCCGAGCTCGTCATGCTGCGGTCGGTTTAAGGTAAACCGGATACCCGCATACATTTTCCGGCCCAGAACAGGGCCCCATATTTTGGTTGCATCGAACCAAGGGCCGTACGGGTCCTCGGCGCCAATTACCGGATGGTCCATCATAAAATTGGTCAGGTTTTCAGTCCCGGCATAAATACTCCACCGTTTGAAATATTTGGTTACCTGTGCATTCATCACAGTAAACGATGAAAATTCGGTTCCCATACTATAAGCTGCCGGAGCGCCCGGTGTTTGCGGAATGCGACCGCCGCCGTTCAACTGCAACGTGTAGTCGAACATCCAGCTTTTGTTCGGAGTGGTGTAATTCAGGGTTACCAAACCTTTGTACCGGCTGGTCAGCGGTTTTTCGAGCAATTCGCCGCCAATGGTCTGTTTCACATCATTGCCGCGGTATGCCAGCGTAATATCCAGCCCGGCAACAGGTTGGTATTTCAGGTCAACCTGGTAGCTGTTGGCATACGATTTCCCGTCGAGCGAATAGAACAATATTTCGGTTGCCGAACTTTCCATATCAACCACCAACTGATCGATAAAACTGGTTCGGTAAAACTCTGCGCCAATTGAAAGTTCACGTCCAAAAAGATTGACCGTATGAACAGCGCTTGCCCCGAAGTTCCAGGCATTTTCCTGCATCAGTTCATTCTCAAAATTAAAGCTGCGCGACGAGGAGAGCAGGTAATTGTTCTCGGCAATCAGGTTGGCTGTGCGGTAGCCTTTTCCGGCCGATGTCCGCAGGGTCAGGTGTTCGGATGGCGCATAGCGAAAATGAAACCGCGGTGTGTAAAACGTTCCGAACCGATTGTGAAAGTCAGCACGGATACCGGCCATTATTGTGTAAAGAGCGCCTTTCTTATGGGTCCATTCGAAGTACATGCCGGGAACCGATTCGTAATTCGAATAATCGGTAGTATTGAAAATCTGGTCAATCTGGTCGTAATAATAGCTCAGTCCGGTGGAATACTGGTGTCCGGATTCGGGCGAAAACAGCGATGAAAAAATCAGGTTGGCATAGACATTTGTTTCATCGGCATCATAACTGTTTTTCCCAAACGTGGATTCCGTACCGTGAAGTGCAACATTTGAAATAAAAGCGACGCTGCGTTTGTGTTGTGTATCCCATGCATACCCGTTTTTGAACGAGAATTCAGCCCGTTGGTTATCGATGTAGCTTCCGTACGGTAAGCCGGGGATTTGAGCTCCCCCTTTTTGGTAGCCCAACTGTCCGCCCAACCGTTCTTCTGTCAATAAGTTTATTACACCGATTGCATCGTAACCTTTTCCCGAAGCAAATTGCCAGCGGTTGATGAAATGGTACTGTTCGGTCAGCGGATGATCGAGGAAACCATCGTGGTTGTGATCCAATTCTTTTGAAATATCTTCAGCATGAAAAAATATTCCGGTGCTGAGATGATCGGAAACTTTCAATCCAGTGTTGGCATTGAACTCCAGTTTTCCTTCGTCGCTGGAAAACAGGTTCAGGTGCAACAGTTCGTCGCTGTTTGATTTTTTGTATTCCACATTGATCTGCCCGGTGATCGATTCGTAGCCGTTTATCACCGATGACGCCCCTTTCGACACCTGGATGGATTCCATCCACGGGCCGGGAATGTATGTTAATCCGTAGTTGGTAGCCAATCCGCGCAGGTTCGGATAATTTTCGGTTTGCAAACTGGTGTATAATCCCGACAGTCCCAGTAGTTTTATTTGTTTGGCGCCGGTCACCGCGTCGTTATACGACACATCGACCGAAGCATTGGTTTCGAAACTCTCCGAAAGGTTGCAGCAGGCGGCTTTATGCAGTTCGGCCCCGTTTATTTTTTGCGTGTAAATCGGGTCAATCTTTGAAATGTAACTTCCCTTGTTCTTCTCAACTACTGTTACTTCTCCCAGTTCGCGGTTCTCACTCAGAACTACTTCCAGATTCATCCTGTTTTCAACATGAATTGTATCGGTTTTGTAACCGACAAATGAAAATACCAGCATGTGGTGCTGATGTTTGTTTTCTACTTCAAAACGACCGTTGGCATCGGACGCAGTACCATGGTCGGTGCCCATCCAGAAAATATTTACCCCCGGCAGCGGTTCTTTATGTCCTTCGTGCAGTTCGTAAACTGTTCCGCTGACAGTTTGTGCAACAGTATTTCCTGCCAATAAAAGCAGGACGATACCCAATATGTATAGTTTCATTGTTATTTCATTTAAATTCAACTTCAAAAAATCTCACTCCACTGTCCTAGATAAGCTGAGAATGAGTGTCGTCGAATTTAAACTGATGGAAAAGCGTAATTATTTTTTGCCCTGAAATGATCAAAGGCGGCGGATTGCCGGTCACAATACCCAATTCCTTTTCCAAATCCAGGTTTTTGGGTGCTGTTATTTCAGAAAATAAGGTAGGCGTAGTTTCAAGCTGAACAGGCGGTGCAACAACGGTTGCATTTCCAGCTAAAAAATGAATGCTGAGTTTTACAAAGAAAGCTTCATGCGTATCGCAATCGGCGCAGGATGGACTGTTTTGATGGTGTTTGGATTGATGGGTGCATTCACCTGTGCCGGAACAGCAATCTGAATCGGCGTCCGAATGACAACCTTGCGGCTCAATAAGCACAGAAAGTTGTTCATCCTGCAAGCAATTACAGTGCAACTTATAGATGGTAAGCCCGGTTGTTGAAACCAGCAAAACTACCATCAGTACAATATTGCCAATATGTTTAAGCGCCTGTTTCAATTCTTTGGTATTAAGAATTTTTAAAAATAAGCATAAAGGACAAACGGTGAACAGCTATTAAATAACATTAACAAACAAAACATGCAGAAGTCCGTTCTTTTCGGGATTTTCATTCACATGAAAACAGGTTCCGACAGAACCGGAACTCTCGTTTTTCCCAAATTGAGTAAAATTATTCAGTTACTTTCTCCCGATTCTCCTGATATTCTTCTTCCGGTTCGGTGGTATCAGTTTCGTCTTCATCATCGTATATTTCGATGAGAGGTTCGGTAAACGCTTTGCTCATCAATCGTTTATCGAGTGTAAGCAGTAGCGATGGCAGTACCAGAATATTGAAGAACATCGCAATCAGCAACGTAGTGGAGATGAGGATTCCCAATGCCTGGGTTCCGCCAAATTCAGAAACGATAAACACACTGAATCCCAAAACCAAAACAATGCTTGTGTAGATCATGCTGAATCCGGCTTCGTGCAAAGCGCTTAAAGCCGATTGCTTGATATTCCTGTTGGTTAGTTTTAATTCATGCCGGTAACGCGAAAGATACTGGATGGCATTATCAACTGAAATTCCAAGTGCAATGCTGAATACAATGATGGTAGACGGTTTAATCGGAATACCGCTGAAACCCATGATAGCTGCCGTTATAATCAACGGAATGATGTTCGGGATCATTGACACCAAGATCATGCGAAACGACGAAAACAATAAGGCCATCAGCAAGGAAATCAGAACAATAGCTATGCCCACACTTTCAAATAAATTTTTGATCAGGAAGTTAGTGCCTTTTGCATAAACAACGCCGTTCCCGGTAACCGTAACATCGTATTTGGCCGGGTCAAAAATACTGTCAACCTGTGGAGTAATAATGGACATGAGCGAATCCATGTGTCTGGTAGGAACATCGGCCATCTGAAAACTAATCCGGGTAATCTGCTTGGTACTATCGAGAAATGAGCTCAACAGACTGGCACCCGTATTATTCTCCATATTCTTTGGCAAATAAGTCAAAATGAATTTATTTTCCATTGAACTTGGAAGCGAGTATTTACTTGAGTCTCCTCTGTAATAGGATTGCCTTGCAAACTTCAATACTTCGACCAGCGATAACGGTTTCGAGAATTCAGGATTCTTGTTGATTGTATCCTGTAGTTGATTAATCTTCTGTAAAGTTGAATAGGTCAACGCGCCATTTTTCTTTTTGGTATCAACCGAAATTTCGAAAGGCATTACCCCCCCAAAGTTGTTCTCGAAGAATTTTAAATCGATATAAGCAGGGTCATCCGTTCTGAAATCGTCTACCACTTTACCCGATGTCTTCATCATGCTCAGGCCAGTAAAACCAACCACAACAAGCCCTCCTGCGATGGAATAAATCAGGTTGCGCCGGTGACTGACCAGATAGATGACTTTATCGAGAATAGCCCCGAAGAAATTACTGTCGAGGTGTTTGATATGCCTTGGTTGTGGTGGTGCAACAAAACTGAGTATGATCGGGAGCGAAACAATACAAAGCACATACAATACAATGATGTTGATGGAAGTAACAATCCCAAATTCGCGCAACATCTGGTTCGGGATCACAATAAATGCTGCAAATCCTAAAGCTGTAGCGGCATTGGTCATCAGCGAAGCAAACCCAATCCGTTGGATTACCTGTGATAACCCCCTGACTTTATTGCCGTGACTTCTGAATTCCCAGTGGTATTTATTCAGAATGTATATACAGTTTTCAATAACGATAATGACTACCAGCGATGGAATTACACCTGTTAAAATTGTAATCTTGAAATTGAAAAGCGCCAACGTCCCAAGTACCCAAACAATGCTGATTCCAACAATCAGAAGCGAACTTAAAACGGCTTTGAAGGAACGAAAAAACAGGAACATGATGGAAGCCGCAACAACGATGCTCAGAATGATGAAAAGAAAAAGTTCATGCTTTATTTTTTGCATGGTCACGGTACGAATGTAAGGCATCCCCGAACAGTGAACAGTAACTTGGGTCTTTTCCTTGTAAGCGTCAACGGTTTCCACCAAATTATCAACCAGCTTAATCCGGCTCACATCATTCAGCTTGCTTTTATCAAGCGTAACCGTCATCAGCGTTGCTTTGGTTTTGGGATTGTAAAGCAAACCTTCATAAATTTTCAGGCTCAGAATCACTTCTTTCAAACTGTCAACCTCGGCCTGCGATGTTGCTTTCTGAGCCACTATCGGCGCTATATCGAACTGGTGGGTTGAATCATTTTTTATCAGATTAATTGAGCGTGCAATGCTCAAAACCTCTTTTATACCATCAATTTTACGAATGTCATTTCCCAAACCGACCCAGGCATTAAACTGATCGAGCGTAAAAATATCGGGGTTTATGGCCCCAATCACGATTATATTCCCATCCTCTCCAAAAAGTTTTTTGAATTTTTCATATTCAATCCGGGTGCTGTCTTTTTCAGGTAAAAGAGAGGAATTTTCATACGACAGTTTGACGTCTTTCCCCCTATACGCCATAAAAGCCGTACCCAATACGAGGATAACAATCAATAAAGTCCTATTTCTGAGAATGAATCGCGATATATGTATAAACATCTGCTGAGTAATAAATTATCTATTTCTGAATGAAATACTTTTCAGATACAGCAGGCAAAAATAGTTATTTAGAAATAAAAAAAGAATCATGATCCAATATTCTATTTCTGAATTGTGCCCAGGTAGTTTTTTCAATGTTTAATGCGTATTGTAACCACCGTGAAAATGAAGAAACAATGAGTATTCCGATCCCATATTAATTTTCCGGACACACATTTACAGGGCACAAAAAAAGCCTCCCGTTCCCGGGAAGCTTTCAGTATAACAGTTTTTTCGATTGTTTATTTCTTGATGTTAGCCTGTGCTGCTGCCACCCGTGCAATCGGCACGCGGAAAGGCGAACAACTTACATAGTCCATTCCTACTTTATCGCAGAACATCACCGAACTTGGTTCGCCGCCATGTTCGCCGCAAATACCCACTTTCAGTTTCGGTTTCACCGAACGGCCTTTGGTAACACCCAATTCAACCAGAATGCCAACGCCGTTTTGGTCCAGTACCTGGAACGGGTCCTGTTTCAATATGCCTTTATCGAGGTAAACGGGCAGGAATTTGCCGGCATCGTCGCGCGAATAACCGAGAGTCATCTGGGTAAGGTCGTTGGTGCCAAACGAGAAGAAATCGGCTTCGGCAGCAATATGATCGGCAGTCAGTGCAGCGCGCGGAATTTCAATCATGGTACCAACCAGGTAATCGATGCTCATATTTTTTTCTGCAAATACTTTTTTGGCAGTTGCATGAATAATTTCGGTTTGGTTTTTCAACTCGGCAACGGTACCAACCAACGGTACCATGATCTCCGGACGGGCATCAATACCTTTCTTCTTCAGGTTGACAGCCGCTTCGATGATGGCACGGGCCTGCATGGCGGTGATTTCAGGATACGTAATACCCAAACGGCAACCACGGTGACCCAGCATCGGGTTGAATTCTTCGAGTTCCGATATTTTATTCCGGACAGCTTCGATCGAAATTCCCATTTCTTTTGCCAGTTCCTTTTGCGTTGCCTGCTGATGAGGTACAAATTCGTGCAATGGTGGGTCAAGCAAACGGATAGTCACGCCAAATCCTTCCATGGCTTCGAAAATTCCTTCAAAGTCTTCACGCTGATAGGGCAACAGTTTGGCAAGTGCTTTTTCGCGGCCTTCGATGGTCGACGACAGGATCATTTCACGCATGGCTTTGATACGTTCACCTTCGAAAAACATGTGTTCGGTGCGGCAAAGGCCAATTCCTTTTGCACCAAATTCACGGGCTACACGCGCATCGTGCGGTGTATCGGCATTGGTACGAACCGACATACGGGTAAATTTATCGGCCAAATCCATAATCTTTCCAAAGTTTCCGCTGATTTCCGGGTCCATGGTTGGTACTTTACCTTCGTACACCTCTCCCGTTGAACCATTCAGCGAAATCCACTCGCCTTCGTTAAACGACTTGTCTCCAATAGTCATTACACGGGTTTTGTAATCGACCCGTACAGCTCCTGCACCCGAAACGCAACATTTACCCATACCGCGGGCAACTACGGCTGCGTGCGAAGTCATACCACCGCGGGCTGTTAAAATACCTTTGGCAATGTTCATCCCTTCGAGGTCTTCCGGAGAAGTTTCGATACGTACCAAAATAGAAACCGGATATTTGGCGGCCTCATCGGCAAAGAAAATAATCTGTCCGGTAGCAGCTCCCGGCGATGCAGGAAGACCTTTGGCCAAAACAGTTGCCTTCTTCATTCCTTCGGTATCGAATACCGGGTGAAGCAATTCGTCCAGTTTATTGGGTTCTATGCGCAGCAAAGCAGTTTTTTCATCAATCATTCCTTCAGCAAGCATATCGATGGCAATGTTGACCATTGCTTCGCCGGTACGTTTTCCATTACGGGTTTGCAGCAACCATAATTTTCCTTCCTGAATGGTGAATTCCAGGTCCTGCATATCTTTGAAATAATTCTCCAGTTTTTCCTGGGTATCATTCAGTTGCTTGTACAATCCGGGCATGGTTTCTTCCAGCGACGGATAGTTGGCAGCTCGTTCAGTTTCGCTTACACCGGCCAGTTCAGCCCAACGTTTGCTTCCTTCAAGGGTAATCTGTTGCGGGGTACGAATACCGGCAACCACGTCTTCACCCTGTGCATTGATCAGGTATTCACCGTTGAAAATATTTTCGCCGGTGGCCGCATCCCTTGTAAATGCAACACCTGTAGCCGATGTCTGTCCCATGTTTCCGAATACCATGGCCTGTACAGATACCGCAGTACCCCATTCAGCAGGAATGTTGTTCATTTTGCGGTAATAGATGGCGCGCGGGTTCATCCAACTGTCGAACACGGCACAAACAGCGCCCCAAAGTTGTTCCCATGGATCATCGGGAAATGTATTCCCAGTGCTTTTCAATACTGCTTCCTTGAAACGGATGACCAGTAATTTCAGGTCTTCAGTAGAAAAATCGGTATCAAGTTCAATACCACGTTCTTCTTTCAGGTGCTCGATTATTCCCTCGAAAGGATCAATATCTTCTTTGTTTTCAGGTTTCATTCCCAAAACCACATCACCGTACATTTGCACGAAACGACGATACGAGTCCCATGCGAAACGCGGGTTTCCCGATTTTTTTGCAATTCCCTGAACAGCCAGATCATTCAGTCCCAAGTTCAACACGGTATCCATCATTCCCGGCATGGAAACCCTTGCTCCCGAGCGAACAGAAACCAGACAAGGATTATCTTTGTCACCGAATTTGGTATCGGTCAAAGTTTCGACTTTTGCAACCGCTGCTTCAACTTCTTTTTTAATAAGAGCAACTGCCGCATCTTTCCCTTTTTCGTTGTAAATGGTACATACTTCGGTGGTAATAGTGAATCCCGGAGGCACAGGAACCCCGATCAGATTCATTTCACATAGGTTGGCACCTTTTCCACCCAACAGGTTTTTCATGTCAGCTTTACCTTCTGCTGCACCATTTCCAAACGAATAAACATACTTTACCATATTTGAGTATTTAATTATAAATTGGTTAGTGACTATCTTTCTGATGATTGTATTCTATTGCGAATGTAATTATATTTTCAAATTATTAAAACATTTAAACCCGGTTTAGAAAAAACTGGAATGAAACCAAGGGGAAATAACATTTACCGGGATGAAAAGTTTAACCAGCGTTATTTCCCGTATATTCAAGAGAGAGCATGTTTAAAATGGACTTTTATAGAGCTTTTTCAAAGGCGTAAAATATTAACATTCTTTAACTTTGGTTTATACGTCTTAACTATTTATCGCCGTATTTTTGTATCGTAACAAGCAAGAAGTACAAGTAAAATTTTTTCATAGAAAAATAGGTTTGGTTAGGTAAACAAGGACGGTAGCAAGCCGTCCTTGTTTGTTTTTGTACTGCCAGAATTTCTCTCCGGTAATTTTTTTCAGAACAAAACTTCATGTATATCAATTATTTAACGTCAATTTGTCATTTCAAACAGAACTGGCAACAATATTGACGAGTATATTTCGTCGTAATTGTTTAATTTATAAATGGCACATTATGAATTTCAATAATTTCACTATAAAATCGCAGGAAGCTGTACAACAGGCATTTGTTATTGCACAAGGGAACAATCAACAGGCTATTGAAACCGGTCACCTGCTGAAAGGGTTGCTTTCTACTGCTGAAAATACGACAGGTTTCCTGTTGAAAAAGCTTGGGGTAAATGTCCCTATATTGCAAAAAGCGCTCGATAAAATCATCGAATCGTACCCGAAAGTAACGGGAGCAGAACAATATTTGTCGAACGATGCCAACCGCAGTCTGCAAAAATCGATTGCCATTGCACAAAAAATGGGCGACCAGTTTGTTTCAGTCGAACATATTTTGCTGGCCTTGCTCGAAACCGGAGGAACAATCAGCAACCTGATGAAAGATAGCGGAGTGAGCCAGAAAGAACTGGAAGCTGCAATTCTTGAACTTCGTAAAGGGGCAAAAGCCGACAGCCAAACCGCTGAAGATAAATTTAATTCGCTGAACCGTTTTGCTGTCAACCTGAATGAACGGGCGCGCGACGGAAAACTCGACCCGGTAATTGGCCGCGATGACGAAATCAGACGTATTCTGCAAATTTTGACCCGACGGACCAAAAACAACCCGATACTGATTGGCGAACCGGGAACCGGGAAAACCGCCATTGCCGAAGGGCTGGCTCACCGCATTGTGCGTGGCGATGTGCCGGAAAACCTGAAATCGAAACAACTGTTCTCGCTTGATATGGGTGCCCTGATTGCCGGGGCAAAATACAAGGGCGAGTTTGAAGAACGGTTGAAAGCCGTGGTGAACGAAGTGGTAAATTCGAATGGTGAAATCATCCTTTTTATTGATGAAATACACACGCTCGTTGGAGCAGGAAAAAGCGAAGGTGCAATGGATGCGGCCAACATACTGAAACCGGCGCTGGCCCGGGGAGACCTGCGCGCTATCGGTGCCACCACGCTGAATGAGTATCAGAAATATTTCGAAAAAGACAAAGCGCTGGAACGCCGTTTCCAGATCGTGATGGTAGACGAGCCGGATACGCTGAGCGCCATCTCCATTTTACGAGGACTGAAAGAACGCTACGAAAACCACCATAAAGTACGAATTAAAGACGAAGCCATTATTGCTTCTGTTGAACTTTCGCAGCGGTATATTTCCGACCGGTTTTTGCCCGACAAGGCCATCGACCTGATGGATGAAGCCGCTGCCAAATTGCGGCTGGAGATGGATTCGGTTCCGGAAGAACTGGATGAGATTGAACGCCGCATCAAACAACTGGAAATTGAAAGGGAGGCCATCAAACGCGAAAAAGACGATTCAAAACTTTCGAAACTGAGTGAAGAAATTGCCAACCTGAAGGACGAACAATCGAAATACCGGGTACAATGGCAAACCGAAAAATCGCTGATCGACGGCATTCAGAAAAATAAGACAGATATTGAAAGCCTGAAATTTGAAGCCGAACAGGCCGAACGTGCAGGCGACTTTGGCCGCGTTGCCGAAATCCGTTACGGAAAAATAAAAGAAGCAGAAAACGAAATTGAGCGGATCAAAGGTGAACTGGCAAAAATGAAATCTGTGGCAATGATCAAGGAAGAAGTGGATGCAGAGGATATTTCGGAAGTGGTTTCGCGCTGGACAGGCATTCCTGTTTCACGAATGTTGCAGAGCGAGCGCGACAAATTGCTTCATCTCGAAGATGAACTGCACCTGCGGGTTGTCGGGCAAAATGAGGCCATCCACGCGGTAGCTGATGCTGTGCGCCGTAGCCGTGCCGGGCTTCAGGATGAAAAACGGCCCATCGGTTCATTTATTTTCCTCGGGACAACCGGCGTCGGAAAAACCGAACTTGCCAAAGCGCTGGCCGAATTCCTGTTCGACGACGAAAATATGATGACCCGTATTGACATGTCGGAATACCAAGAAAAATTCTCGGTGACCCGTTTGATCGGCTCGCCTCCCGGATATGTGGGATACGATGAAGGTGGTCAACTGACCGAAGCCGTGCGCAGGAAACCGTATTCCGTGGTGCTGTTCGATGAAATTGAAAAAGCACACCCCGAAGTGTTCAACGTGCTGCTCCAGGTTCTCGACGATGGCCGTTTGACTGATAATAAAGGAAGAGTAGTAAATTTCAAGAATACAATAATTATAATGACTTCAAACCTCGGCTCACATTTGATCCAGGATAATTTTGAACGGATGAATGATGCCAACCGGGCCGAAATGCTGGAAAAAACAAGGGAGCAGTTGTTCGAACTCCTGAAACGCACTATCCGTCCGGAGTTTCTGAACCGTATTGACGAAACCATTATTTTCACACCGTTGACAAAAGCCGATATCCGGGAAATCGTTCGCCTGCAATTCGAACGGATTGTGGAAAGGCTGGAAAAACAGGATGTCTCCATTCAGATCACAGATGCTGCTATCAACTGGATCGGGACGATTGGCTACGATCCGCAATATGGGGCGCGGCCGGTAAAACGATTGCTTCAGAAATACATCTTGAACGAATTATCGAAAACTATTTTGGAAGGGAAAATCACAAAAGGCCAGCCTATTGTGGTTGATGTGGCGGATGAGGAACTGGTTTTCAGAAATTAAACGGAGGTTATTAAAAAACACTGATTTTCACGGAGTTTTTGGATAACCTCCCCTCCGTATTTTGATACTGCAAACATGTTTTTTTAAGAAAAAAATCATTATTTGGCTCATTACGAACATGAGCTAAATAATTCTGGTTTTTGCCAAAAAAAATATACATATTTGTAATCTCTCGTGATAAACTAACTAACAGATGGAAGATATAAACGACAATGGACAGTTTAAAAACTGGGATTGTTTTATTTATGATGGTGATCTGAATGCGTTGTCGCGAGTATATTTTTACTATTATGACCAACTATTTACCTATGGGTTGAAACATGTTGATGATAAACCACTTGTTGAAGATGCCATCCAAAATGTTTTTCTAAACCTGATAAAATCAAGAAAAAGTATTGGCCGTGTCAGAAACCTGACAGGTTATCTGGTCAGCACTTTCAGGAGGCAGCTTTTCTTCGATCTTCATAAACAAAAAAGGACCATACTTTCAGAAGAACTTTCAGAAGGGCAATTTGACTATTTCAAATCCCCGGAGCAGGATGTTTCAGAAAAGGAAAAACAGGAACAGCTTCATTTGATTGTTGAACAGTGTATAGGAAAACTTACAGCCAGGCAGCAGGAAATCCTGTTTCTGCGGTTTGAAAACGAAGTGTCGTACGAGGAAATCTCAAGAATGCTCAATATCTCGGTTGATTCATGTTATAAATTGGTTTACCGGACGGTTAAAATGATTCGGCAGGAGGCAGAAAAAATAGTAGGAGAAGGAGAAAACCTGATTTTTTGGTTCAGTCTGGTTATGCGCTCGAAAAAGTACAAAAGTCAGCAGATCCGCCCGATAGACAAACAATAAATACTTGTCTGATTTTCCCGGAAATAAAAAAATTAAAAAAAAGTCAATTTTTCCTTGTCCAGATTTCTTCGTTTTATTCTCAATAGGGTATAAAGCAGAAGAAAAATGAACCTGGAGATATATAAAACCTATTCGACGGATGATTTTATCCTTGATGAAAAATTCAGGGAGGTCGTCAACAATCCCGACAAAAAAGCTCAATTAAACGAATTATTGAACAAACTTCCGGATAAGAAACACGAAATTAAACTCGCTATTCAGATTGTTCAAAAATTGCATGCAGAAAAGTTTAAACAAGCTGAAAAACGGAAACAGGAACTTTGGCAGCAAATATTCCGGGAACATCAACGAAAGATACGTTTGTCGTATCTCAAATATGCCGCATCGTTTCTTTTGCTGGCGGGGATTGGAAGCACAGTGTTGTACTTTTTTATTCAAAAACCGGCGGAAGAAGTTATCGTTTCTGATATTCTTCCGACAAAGGACGCCCTGTTGATACTGGCCGACGGAAAAACGGTCTCCATTACCAGTAAAAAATCGACCATTCAGTATTCCCCGGATGGTTCGGGGATTACAGTAAACGATACTTCCGGAGTAGCGCAGGTAAATCTCGACAAGGGCGTCAATCAATTGATTGTCCCTTACGGAAAGCGTTCTTTTATAACCCTTTCCGAAGGAACGAAAGTGTGGCTCAATTCAGGATCGAAACTGATTTTTCCTCCTGCATTTAAAGGGAAAACCCGCGAAGTTATTTTAGAGGGTGAGGCGTTATTTGATGTTACTGAAGATAAGGAAAAACCATTCTTCGTGAAAACGGATGTTTTCAAATTAAAAGTTTACGGAACAAAGTTTAATGTTCAGGCTTACAATCAGGATGAAGATTATCAGGTTGTATTGGTTGAGGGTAAAGTCAGCATGAACCCGAATGCCAGTCTTCAGTCAAAAGAAGTATTTCTTACCCCCAACCAAAAGGCATCAATAAACAGGGGTGTTAATGAATTTGAAATTGTAACGGTTGAAAATACGGATGTTTACACTGCCTGGGTTGATGGTTATCTGACATTTACAAACGAAGAAGTTACCAGTTTATTGAAACGGGTTTCAAGATATTATAATGTTGAGATGGTTGCTGAATTCAATAGAAATGTGGAAAGGATATATGGCAAACTGGATATGAAAGATGATTTGGAAAGGGTTTTGGATGGCATCGCTTTTATATCGAAAACGTCGTACACAAAGCAGGGGAATAAGTATGTGTTTAAAAATAACTAACTAATCAATAATAACTTAAACAAAAAAGCAAATGAAAGAAACGTAATCTAAGCCAGTTAAAAAAACCGGTCAATGCTGGTAACATTAACCGGTTCGTGTTAATAATGCCCTGAGGCAAATTGTTTATTTAAATCATTTCAAATTTATGGAAAAAAAATTAATTGTTCACTCTTCCTGTGAAAGGAAGAAATTGAATGTTATTTTATTGAAAATGAGGCTTCTATTTATTCTGGTTTTTACAGGTTCAATGGCTTTTTCTGCTAGTACCTACTCTCAGAAGACAAGAATTGATCTTCAGATAGAGAATTCATCTCTTACTGAAATATTAAACTCAATTGAAAAAACAAGTGAGTTTATTTTTATTTACAACAAAAACATCGTTGATTTTAGTGAAAAGAAGAACATTTCTGTTCGGGATCAAAGCATCGAAACTGTATTAGGAATGCTGCTTCAAGGGACTGGTGTAACGTACAGAATTGATGACAGACAAGTCTTTCTATATAAAGATGACGAGGTTAAGGTGTTGCCAATTAGTGCGGTGGCCGAGGTTGAACAGCCCCAAAAGATTGAAATATCGGGAAAGGTAACCGACTCAAAAGGAGACCCTTTACCAGGAGCAGCAGTCATAATAAAAGGGACTACTATCGGTACAATTACTAATGTTAATGGCGAATTTGTTCTTAATGCGCCGATTGATTCAAAGGTGCTTGTCTTTTCATTTGTCGGCTACAAAACGCAGGAAACTCCTATTGGCAATAAGACAATTTTTAATATTACCCTTGAAGAACAAACCATGGGGCTGGAAGAAGTGGTTGCAGTCGGATATGGCGTTCAGAAAAAAGAAAGTATTGTTGGTTCTATCGTGCAAGCCACGAACGAGCAACTGAAGCAAACCGGTAATGTGACCGATTTGAAGCAGGCTTTAACCGGACAACTTCCCGGGGTAACCACTGTTGTTTCCTCCGGCGAACCAGGCGGTACTGGCACAGGAAACAGTGCTACTTCAATTTTTATTCGTGGCCGCAATACCTGGAACGGGGGACAACCCCTTATTTTGGTTGACGGAGTGGAACGCAACATGGACAACCTTGACGTAAGCGAAGTGGAAAGTATTTCTGTTTTAAAAGACGCTTCAGCAACAGCAGTGTTTGGTGTAAAAGGGGCCAACGGGGTCATACTGGTCACTACCAAAAGAGGTGTGGTAAGCAAACCTCAATTATCGTTCTCATACAATGCCACTGCCTTATCCATCTCAAAGTTGCCACAGAAACTTGACTCGTACAATACGCTCCTGCTTAAAAATGAAATGATTGAGCGTGAAACTGTATTAAATGAACAGTCGTGGGCTGATTATACACCGCTTGAAATTGTTGAACGCTACAGGAAGCCCCAATCGGCTGAATACGCGATGATTTACCCGAATGTGGACTGGGTTGATGCCATGTTTAAGGACTTTAGTTTATCTCACCGTGCTGCTTTAAATGTGCAGGGGGGGACCAACTTTGTCAATTATTTCGGTTCGGTCACTTATTTGCACGAAGGCGATATGTTCAAAGATTACGAGAACAACAAGGGCTATGACCCCAATTACAATTTCGACCGGTTTAATTTCAGGAGCAACCTCGACTTCAAAATAACTTCAACGACTAACCTGAAGGTAAACCTGTCCGGCTTTTTCAGCCAGAAAAATACGGCCAGAAGCTGGAATACTGTCAATCAAAATGGGTTAAACCCAAAAGCCTGGTCAGCGGCCTATGGGATGCCTCCCAACGTATATCTCCCCCAGTATGACGATGGAAGGTGGGGCGCATCGTTCAAGATACCGGCCGAACAGTTTCCAAACCCTATCGCATATATTTATAATACCGGGATGATCACCTACCGTACAACAGAATTGGATGCCGATTTCGCCCTGGAACAAAAACTCGATTTTATCACCAAAGGTTTGAGCGCCAAAGCGTCTTTCTTTTATGACAACCGCATCCAAACCCAGGGAAATCTTTTAGATGATACAAATGTTCTCCCTGATCCAAACAGTAATACTGCACAAAAAATTGTTGATTCCGACAAGTATACCGGTCCTGGCCAAGATACCGGTGAATACATCCAGGATGTGCCAACTGCCGGTTCAAACCAGTTTGACTGGGCGATAAGAGAATGGACGCTTGAACAGGAAGATACAGATTTGACATCTGTTATGCGACGGACGATGTACCAGTTCCAGCTCGATTATGCCCGCCAGTTCGGTTTGCACAATGTGGGGGCTATGGCCCTTGTCAAGCGCGAAGAATATGCCGCAGGAAGCATGTTCAAACGCTACCGGGAAGACTGGGTTTCACGTGTCACTTACGATTACGATACTCGTTATTTGCTGGAATTCAACGGGGCCTATAATGGTTCCGAGAAATTCGGGCCCAGCTACCGTTTCGACTTCTTCCCCTCAGCGGCCGTGGGCTGGTATGTCTCAAACGAAAAGTTTTTCAAGATTGACTGGGTCAACAGGCTGAAGCTGCGTTATAGTATCGGGATGGTCGGTGATGATACCGGGGGAGGACGATGGTTATACGACTCGCAATATAGTTACGGTGGAAGTGCACAAATGAACGCGGACCCCTTTGGAGCCAGCCCCTATACATGGTACTCTGAATCGGTAGTGGGAAACCCTGACATCCATTGGGAGAAAGCAACGAAAAGCAACTATGGGCTTGAACTCGGTTTTCTTGACAATGTGATTTCCGTGAATTACGATTATTTTACTGAACACCGTACCGATATTCTTGTGGATGGGACTTCCCGTGCAAGTGTCCCTCCCTATTTTGGAGCTGCTGCCCCCACCGCCAACCTTGGAGAAGTAAAAGCAAAGGGGCATGAAATCGAACTAAGATTCAACAAAAGGACCAATTTCGGCCTGCACTACTGGGCAAATGCTTCATTTACACATACAAAAAATGAAATCCTCAAGGCTGATAACCCAGCCTTGCTGTCATCGTATTTAAAGGGGGTAGGTTACTCGATTGGACAATCGAGGACGTTGGTACGGGCAGATTTTTACAATAACTGGGACGAAATTTATGCCAGTGTGCCGATGGAAACTAATGACCTTCAAAAACTCCCGGGGTATTATAACCTTCTTGACTTCAATACCGATGGTGTGATTAAAGCAAGCGAAGACAAGGTTCCTTACGGTTATTCGGAGGTGCCGGAAAATGCCTACAACCTTTCATTAGGTGCTGAATACAAGGGGTTTAGTGTCATGGTGCAGTTTTACGGAGTAAACAACGTGTCGCGATATATTCCGCTTCAAAATTTCCTTAGTTATCAGGATGTCCTTTTTAACCATGCTTTGGATTACTGGTCAAAAGATAATCCCGATGCCAGCTCTTTCCTGCCCCGATGGAAAACACAGGGACAAAATATCGGCGATTATTTTTTATATGATGGGTCGTATATCCGTTTAAAGACAGCCGAGGTCGCCTATACTTTTCAGGACAAGCTGATAAAAAAGATGGGCCTTTCATCTCTCCGGGTATTTTTGAACGGTAACAACCTGTTTTTCTGGTCGAAACTTCCCGACGACAGGGAAGCAGCATTCTCCGGAGGAAGCTCATACGAAGGGACTTATCCTACACCCCGACGGTTTAACCTTGGCTTTGACTTAACCTTTTAACAGTAGAAATCATGAAAAACAGATTTATAAAATATAAGCTACGCATCTGCACGGGTTTACTGATTATAGCGATGAGCCTCGTATCCTGTGAAGAATACCTCGATAAAGCGCCCGAAGCTACTATAACAGAACAGGATGTGTACGGAAATTTTGTCAGTTTTCAGGGATTTGTGGAACAAATGTATGAGTGTATAACCGATCCCCATAAAAATCTCTGTGCAGTTTATTATAATAATATGTTCCTTGCCGATGAAGTTTTATCCAATGCTCCCCTTATGTGGGACGATGGCAATTATTGGACCAACCAGAGTAGATTTCTGACTGCCGACAGGTCAATTCAAGATATGCTGGTGGACCATAACAGCAGTAAAAAAAGGATATTTCCAATGTCTTGGTATGCCATCCGGAAGGCTAACCTGGGGTTGAGCAAGCTGGAACTAATGACCGATGCAACCCAGGAAGAAAGGGACTTTATCGAAGGACAGTGCCTGTTTTTCAGGGCCTTTTTCCATTTCGAGTTAATGGGCTTTTACGGGGGGCTGCCTTATATCGACCGGGTTTTATCGCCCTCCGAAGAATTGACTTTGCCCCGGTTGACCTTTAAGGAAACAGCGATGAAAGCAGCAAAAGATTTTGAAGATGCAGCAAAATTATTACCGGTAAAATGGGATGATACGCAGGCAGGGAAACCTACCTTAGGCGATAATGGTTCGCGCATAACCAAAATCCATGCCTTGTCGTACCTGGGCAAAAACCTGTTGTACGCAGCAAGCCCCATGATGAACGAATCATCGGGAGGAAGCGCTACCTATGATGCTGAATTGTGCAAACAGGCAGCGCAGGCTTTTGCCGAAGCAATTAAAATATGCAACGAAACCGGGGCATATAAACTGCAAAGCTGGGAAACATGGACGGATAATTTCTGGGTATGGTCGCCGCAGTTGAAGATAAGACCCGGCGGTACCGAAGTAATTATGAACCAACAGCCTTTTACTGTTTATGCACCCAGGTCCACGACAATCAGGGCAAGCAGTCCGCTTCAGTTTAGCGCCGGCAATAACAAAGTGGAGGTTCCGACCCAGAATTACGTAAAGAACTATGGCATGGCCAACGGACTACCGATCGATGATCCGGAATCAGGATTCAATCCTGCAGATCCATGGACTGGCAGAGATCCCCGTTTTTATGTGGACATTGTGTATGACGGGGTACAAACCAGCTCATCCGGTGGATCTGACCGCTTTGCACAGTTATACAATGGCGGCCGGCACAAAGGGGGCACATCGGGAAGTGTTACCGGATATTACCTAAAAAAATACACCCCGCTGGGTTGTAATCCCTGGGATAATCGATGGAGCCAGATAAGGTGTTATCAACCGCGTATGCGTCTGGCCGATGTTTACCTGATGTATGCCGAAGCCGCACTTTGGGGTTACGGATCTGTTTCCGGGAGTGTCCCCGGGAGCGGGCTGACAGCAGAACAGGCGTTCAATGTGGTCCGGAACCGGGCGAAGTTGCCGAATATCTCCGCGAAATATATCGCAACAAAGGAAACTTTCATGCAGGAGATCATTCGTGAACGGGCTGTGGAACTTGGATTTGAAGGGCACCGCTGGTTTGACCTGCGCCGTTGGAATTTGAATGGCGACCCGAAATACATCAACAAAACAGCGATTGATTTCGATCGCGGGACTAATGGCAAACCTGTCAATATTCAGGAAAGAGTGTTGGTAACCCGGGTTGTTGAGAAAAAGCACAACTGGGTTCCGTTTGAACCCGGCTACACGAAACTCTATGAAGGGTTTCCTCAAAACCCCGGCTGGTAATCTTTCAGTTAACTACATAATAGTCTTAAATATGAAGAAAAAATATATCCAAATATTGGCCTTCCCGTTTTTTGTACTGATCATACTTTTAACAACAGATATTTTCGCGCAAAATGCCGGTGGAAAGGATCAGGTAACAATTCAATCAGTTGTAAAAGATGCGAATGGCCGTCCGGTTAGTGATGCGCTGATATACGGGAACGAAGGCGCCATTATCGCCAAAACAGACGAAACGGGACAGTTCTCAATTACCGTTCCCAACCAGACTGATTTGCTGATCGAAGCAGAAGGTTATGAACCTGTCGTTTTCAGGTCAGGGGAATACAAAAATTTAACGGAGTTCTCTTTAAAACCTTCCTTATTTTATTACGGTGCAAATGACGATGTAAATATTGCCTTTGGAAAAGTAAAAAAAGGGGATTTGGTGAATGCCGTGAGTACGATCAATGCCGATGAAATCCGCAAATTTGACAATGTCCAGGATATTTATGAAGCATTAAACGGACGGGTAACCGGAATGCTGGGCAGTACTAATATCCGTGGTTTCGGCGATGCACTTTTTATTGTTGACGGGCTTCCGAGGGATATCAATACAATCCATCTTTCCGAAGTGGAACAGATCACGGTACTAAAAGATATCAATTCTTCCATGCTTTATGGAAATGCAGCAGTAAACGGGGTTGTTTTGGTTACCACCAAACGGGGTGAAGCTTATAAGAAGCGCCTCAATGTGTCCGGTTATTACGGGGTTTCTGTTCCGAAAATGTTGCCCAAATACCTTTCCTCAGTCGATTATATGGAATTGTATAACGAAGCAAAAACCAACGATGGACTGACGCCGCAGTACAGCGCCGAGACCATTGCTGATTACCGCTCCGGAAATATGTATCGTTATCCAAGTATCGATTATTATTCCGATGATTATCTGCGTGGGTTTAAACCGGTTTCCAGGATCATGACCGAACTTTCAGGAGGTAATGACCTGGCTACCTATTACACCAATATCGGTTGGGACCGGACAGGGAGCCTGCTGGATTTCGGAGAAGGTAAAAATGCCGGGCAGAACCAGTTTACCATTCGGGGAAATGTCGACCTGAAAATAAATAACTGGATTAAAAGTGCGCTGGATGCAGTTGCTGTCCTGGACAATAACAAAGGCCCGGTAGGCAATTACTGGAGTAGTGCGGCCACCCTGCGGCCCAACCTGTTTTCCCCCTTGCTGCCAATCAGCATGATCGACCCGGAAAATGAACTCCTGAAGGGCCGTAAGAACGATGTGGATGGCATGTACCTGCTTGGAGGCACTTCCAGTTATTTGACCAACCCGATCGCTGATGGTTATTCAGGCGGGGTAAACGAAAACATCCGACGTACTTTTTCATTTAACAACCGGATCGATTTTGATTTAGCCCGTTTCGTCGAAGGGCTTGCCTTCCATACCAATATCAGTTTCGATTTCTATAATACTTATAATCAGTCGATCAATAACGGGTATTCGGTTTATGAGCCTACCTGGAATCCGGTAGGCGATGATATCGTTTACCTGACAAAATACGGGACAGACACCCGGAGCGGAACCCAAAATATCGGAAGCTCTTCCTTTCAAAGGAGATTTGGTTTTTATTGGATGTTTGACTACAAACGTACCTTTGGCGAGCACCGGGTGTATGGTTCACTGTTGGGGTATGGCAACCATTATAAAGTACAGGGTGATCTTCAGGGGAATAAAAATGCAAACCTTGGCCTTCGCGGGATGTACAGTTATAAAAATACCTGGCTGGTTGATTTTAGCAGCGCGTATGTGAATTCAGTGAAACTGCCCGAAGGGAACAAAGGAGCTTTCTCCCCGTCGCTGGGCTTGGCCTGGGTAATCAGCAATGAAAACTTCATGTCGAAGGCTTCAGCAATAAATTATCTTAAACTGAGGTTATCTGCAGGCATCATGAATTCGGATGCCGGGATCGATGGCTTTTTCTTCTACGATAACACATATTCCGGAGCGGGAGGTTATTCATGGTTTGATGGAACCTGGTCGGGCTACGGAAGAGTCTCTGCTAACGGGGCAAATGTGAACCTGGGGTACGAAAAACGAAGGGATATCAACCTGGGCTTCGAGAGCATATTGTTCGACCACAAATTATCGGTCGATGCCAACCTGTTCAGCAGTGTTTATTACGACCAGGTCACTCAACCTGCGACCCGATATCCGGGCTCCTATACCGATTTCATCCCATACGAAAATTTCGACAGCAACTCCTACAAGGGTGCCGAACTGGGTGTATCATACAAACAGAAATTGGGTGATTTTACGTTGGTTGTTGGCGCAAATGCGTTGTATGCGACTTCCAGGGTGGAAAAGAAGGATGAAATTTATTCCAATGCGTACCAATATAGAAAAAGACACCCGGTGGATACCCGTTTCGGACTGGTTTCCGAGGGTTTCTTTACTGACCAGCCCGATATCGACAATCATGCCATTCAGGCATTTGGTAAAGTAAAACCTGGCGATATTAAGTATGTTGACCAAAACGACGATGGTATTGTTGATGGAAATGATGAAGTTCAGATAGGCCGCTGGCAGGCCCCGTTCTCTTATGGGTTAAACCTGCGTTTATCGTATAAAAATTTCACACTTGCCATGAAAGGCAACGGGCGCATGGGTGCCGACGGATACATCTCCGGCGATTATTACCAGGTTGACGGTGATGACAAGTATTCGGAGTATATCCTTGGACGATGGACTGAAGAAACCAAGGCCACTGCCACTTTGCCCCGGTTAAGTTCGGTTGCCAACACAAACAATTACCGGACTTCTGACTTCTGGCAATACCGTGACAACTGGTTCACCCTTGACAGGGTACAATTGAATTATGACGTACCCGAAAATGTGGCGAAAATCGTAAAGATGAAACACCTGAATTTCTTTATTGACGCATCAAGCATACTCACTGTTTCGAAATACAGGGATTACAAAGAATTAAAAGTAGGAAGCGAACCCTTGTACCGTTCATTTTCTATCGGTATAAAAACGATGTTTTAATCAATTAAAAAGAACTTATCATGAGAATACGGAAAATATACTTTATCCTGCTGGTTATCCCGCTTGTCCTGGGTTCCTGCGAAGAACTCCTGGACCCGGAAAATGATAATCACATCACGATTGACCAAATATCCGGGAATCCATCTTATGCTCAGGGGCTGCTGTTAAATGTATATGCCATGCTGCCGACCAATAATTTTAACTATAGCGATGTTGCTACCGATAACGCAGTAATAAACAATAAACTCAGTCCCTATGTCCGGATGGCAACAGGCCAATGGTCGGCGCTTTATAACCCCGTCAGTCAATGGAATAATTGCAATTCAGCTATTTTATACCTGAATAAATTTCTGGAGGATTTTGTTGATTCGGTAGCGTGGAAATGGTCCAACGACGAACTGAATTCAATGTATATCCGGCGTTTTAAGGGAGAAGCTTATGCTTTGAGGGGATTGTTTGAGTACTATCTTCTGGCAACTGCCGGAGGAGTGGGGGCAGACAATCAGATGCTTGGGTTCTCCATTTACAATAAGTTTCTGAATGCAGATGATGACTTCAATATCCCGAGGGCAACGTTTACTCAATCGGTTGACCATATCTATGCCGATTTTAATAAAGCGCTGGAATACCTTACCATGGATGATTATGTGGACATTACATCCGCCAGCCAACTTCCCCCAGGACTGGAGGGTTCGGATGTCACAAATTATAACATGATCTTTGGTTTGCAAGCTAACCAACGGATCAGCGGCAGGATTGTGAAAGCGCTAAAAGCCCGTGTTGCCCTTTTGGCTGCAAGCCCGGCGTTTTCAAACAACGATGCTTCATTGTGGGAGCAGACGGCCAATTTTGCAGGTCCGTTACTCAGTAGTATCGGCGGTATTTCAGGACTGGATCCTACCGGGAACAAGTTCTATGACCAGACCCGGGTGGAAGCCATTAACCTGGCATCCAATAAAAAAGATCAGAAAGAAATAATCTGGAGGCAGGCTATCGAAACCAACAATACATACGAAACGGCCAATTTTCCGCCATCACTGTTTGGAAATGGAAATATCAATCCTACCCAGAACTTGGTGGATGCCTTCCCAATGGCCAACGGCTACCCGATTGCCCATGCTTCGAGCCAGTATAACGCTTCAAACCCTTATACAGGCCGCGACCCGCGACTGGCATTGTACATCGCGTACAACGGGAACACCGTTTCAGGTAAGGTAATTACCACGGGAGTTGGCGGTGCATCTGATGCTAAAGACTCAATTGAGACGTCAACCCGTACCGGATATTACCTGAAAAAAATGCTCCGCGAAGATGTAAGCCTTAACCCGGTATCGAAAACAACAAAGAAGCACATCGATGTGCACATACGTTATACCGAGTTGTTCCTTATATATGCAGAATCGGCAAACGAGGCATGGGGCCCTGACGGTAAAGGAGCTTTTGGCTTTTCGGCCCGCGATGTGATTGCAGCCATCCGCAAACGGGGAGGGATCACCCAACCCGATAATTATCTGGCTTCCATTTCCTCGAAAGAGGATATGCGTACCCTGATCAGGAACGAACGCAGGATCGAACTTTGTTTCGAAGGTTTTCGCTTCTGGGATTTGCGCCGCTGGAAAGCTGATCTGACAGAGACAGCAAAAGGAATCAACATAAATAAAAGTAAAACCAGTTATACGGCCGTTGATGTCGAACCCCGTTTGTACAATAACGATTATATGCATTACGGCCCCCTGCCGGAACAGGAAATCATAAAGTATGATGCTCTGATCCAGAATAAAGGATGGTAAATACATGATTGATGCAAATTCATTGAATAAAAACAAAACAATTTGATATGAAGAAAATATTGATTATACTCCTATTTTTTGCAGGACTGGTTGGTTGTGAAAACCAGGAAATTGAATTTCCGGATTTCGATTATACCGGTGGTTATTTCCCGTACCAGTATCCTGTGCGTACCCTGGTGTTGGGAGATTATATCTATGATAATACGAACGACAACAACCATAAATTCCTGATATCGGCTGCGATGGGAGGAATTTATGACAACGAAAAAGACAGGGTGTTTGATATCGCACTGGCGCCTGAGCTTTGTTCAAATGTTAAATTTGGATCAACAAATGAAGCCATTCACTTAATGCCCCAGAGCTACTATACACTGAGTTCTTCAAGCAAATTGACCATTCCGGCAGGAAAAGTCAATGGGAACGTTGAAGTACAACTGACCGATGCTTTTTTCAATGATCCACTGGCTGTAAAGTTAGGCTATGTCATCCCTATTCGCTTAGTTGGCTCGGCCGATGTCGACACGATTTTGCAAGGTAAAGCTGCGGTGGCTAACCCTGATCCGAGAGTGGCAGGGGATTGGAAGGTTGCGCCTAAAAACTTCACTATGTTTGCGGTGAAGTATGTAAATCCGTTCCATGGTACTTATTTACGCAGAGGGTCGAATGTACTGAAGGACCCAACAGGAAATATTATTGAAAATAATGTTTATCGCACGCCTTACATAGTAGATAATGAAACATGGAAACTGGTTACTACCGGGATGGAAGAGGTGTCAGTAAACAGTAAATTAAATTCCACAAAATTACCAGGCGATTTGATGATGAACCTTTCATTTGGAAGTGATGGAACCTGTACTGTTGTCCAGCAAGGTTCGGGCGCACCCATTGGAACAGGTAAGTTTGTTAAAGGCGGCGATGAATGGGGCGGGAAAAAACGTGATGCCATCATCCTTTCTTATAATTATACTAAAGAGTATATAGCCCCTCCTCCTCCTGGTCCTGTGATTGTAAATGACCGGGATCCTTCTATTACTTTTGGAGGAGGAACCTGGACCCGTATGAGTCAGGATCTTAATTACAATAATGATATAACTTATACCGCAGCGCAAGGTCTTTATTTTACCTTTGATTTTACCGGGGATGGGATTGCCCTTTATTGGAAAACCAATACAACTTATGGTGGTTTCGATGTATATATTGATGATGTTTTTATGTCAAGTGTAAGTCTCAAGGTTCCCTTTGGGTATCAGAAAAAAATGTATGAAACAACCAGCCTGTCTTATGGCAAACATACGCTCAGGGTTGTAACGAACACAACTGGAAATACAATGTTTGACTACCTTGTTTACTACCGGAATAATCATCCTGCCGGTCTGCCAAGCGGCACTTATACTTATGAAGCAAAGGATACCCTGGTGGTCAGGGACCGTGGAGTTACGATGGAAGTTTATAATCCTGTTATTTCAAATTAATATCTGTTCTTTTAACTTATAAGAGGCTGTCCAAAAAGTTCTAAAATCCATAATTCGCGTCACCCTGAATTTATTTCAGGGTCTGATTATTAGAAAGATGAGATCCCGAAACAAGTTCGGGATGACGCGACCACAGACTTTTTGGACAGCCTCTTAATAACAGTTTACAAAATGAAACAGTTGGTAGTAAAAACAATATTCATAACTGTGCTATTGTCGTTGTATTGCTGCTCTAAGGATACTGTTTCTGAGGATACTGTCCCTGATGACCTTGTTGTACAAGAGTGGAACGGGCGAATTAAACCCGGCGCTTATTGTTATAGCGGATGGTCAGGCAAATGCGGTTATGATGATGGAAAGCCGGAAAATGCCTGGGCCAAAGGGATGCCAACCGAAATTTCAAAACTACTGACCACCACTTATTCCGGACGTGAACCGATATGGGGCTGGAGGGATGATTCACAGGAAATAATGGAACAGCAGATCGACCTTGCTGCCGATAACGGGATCGCGTTTTTTTCGTTTTGTTGGTACGCGAAAAATGCGAACGGAAAACTCGATATTCCACTAATTTTGAGTTATTCGTACAACCTCGAAACGCACCTGTTTATGAAGGCAAAAAACAATTCGAAGATGGAATTTTGCCTTTTATTGGTAAACGACTTTAACACCAGTTCTATGATAGTGGGTACCGACCTATGTAAACAGGTTGCTGATTTCTGTATCAAGACTTATTTCAAGCATCCCCGTTACCTGAAAGTTGGAGGCAAACCTGTCTTCATGATCTGGAGTCCTGGTAAAACGGAAAAAGAAGGGTTGGACTATCTTCAGGAAGCATCAAAGAAAGCCGGTTATCCCGGAGTATTTGTTGTGGGTCTCAAAACTTGTACTGCCGAAAATGGCTTTCACGGGCAAACCCTATATAATTTCAAACCCTATTATTACAATAACAAGCAGCTAAATCTAACCGATCTTTATCCTTTCAAGTATCTGGCTGACAGGAATATTTCGGTCTGGAACAGTATCAATCTTCCGGATATGCCTTACATTCCCTGTTTAACATCGGGTTGGGATCGCAGTCCCTGGGAACCTCCGTTTCCTGATGGCAGGGGAGTGACGGTTGAAACCCATTTCGCAAGGGGTACTCCGGCTGAATTTGAACAATACATGGAAAGTATGGCCGACTGGATAGAAGCCAATCCGGAAAAAACAACCAAAGAGCGGCTTGCGATGATCTATGCCTGGAATGAAATTGGCGAGGGTGGATGGCTTGTACCCTGTAAGGACGACCCGGAAGGGGCTTACCTCAAAGCTATCCGAAAGGTTGTTTTCGGGAAGTAATTTGTTGAATGCAAAAACGCTGGATGAACTATGTTATAAGTTCTTTGAATATAAGACGAATCATATTCAAAGAATATGAAAATTTAATTTGAAAATATAGTCAATGAAGATTTTCATAAAAACTAAACCAAAAACTACCATGAGAAAATGTTTGTTGTTTTTTTGTCTGTTTATTCTGGTTACTCTGGATGGCTTTTCTCAATACCAGCCATTCGATGAATCCAGATTGCAAAAAATCTATGTAAGTACCACTGGGAGTGATTTCGGTATCGGGTCGATATATTCGCCATATGCTTCAATAAAGAAAGCGCTGTCCGAGGCGATGAATATAAAAAAAACGGGTACAGGGGTCAAGGTGATCATAGCTGCCGGGACCTACCGGGAAGGAGTACCTGCTGACACTTATACGTGGGCCTTATATGCAGAGACAACAAACGCCCCCCTGGTTATTGAAGGTGCAGGTTGGGATTCTTCAAATCCACACAATACGGGCGATGTCATTATTTCTGCTTCAGAAAACTGGTCGGGTGGCTGGACAAAGAATGCCGATGGAACCTGGTCCAAAGACTGGCCTTATGCCTGGGGTGTGCCTGCCCGTCCAACCGGATTGTACAAAGCGGTAAGCGATGCTTTTGTTCGTCGAGAGTTGGTACATCTAAACGGACAGACTTTTTATCAACTCAACCCTCCAACGGGTTATACTAATATAAATACCTTCTCGGGGGAAGCGCCTTTACCTGCCAATGCCAACGGAGCAAGGCTTACTTCTGGAGAAGGCGCATTCTGGGTGACCGACGCAGTTGGATCAACACCGGGCAAAATCACCATTAAACTCCCTTCATCCTATAGCTCATCATTTGACCTGAATGCATCAGGCAATCTGGTGGAAGTAACCACTAAAAGTGGATTGCTTCAGCTATCCTGCCCTGCAAACGCTACAACAAACAGTGTAATTATTCGAAATCTTACTTTTCAGCACGCTACCGGCGGCAATCCGGTTATAATTATGCGCCAGAATAATTTGCTGATCGAGGACTGCAGGTTTATAAAATGTCATAATAGCGCAATGTCTGTATATGGCGGCAGTGGTGTCAACCAGAATGTCTTGTTCAGACGGGTGGAATGGTCAGGAAACGGAGAGGCAGGGGTAGTCCTGTCGTACTTAACCAATAGCCTTTTGTCGGAGTGCAAATTAAATGGCAACAGCCGTCATGCCGAAATTATCGCTTACCCCGACTGGTCGGCCTGCGCCAGCAAACTGTTGTATTGTACCAATACCACAATTTATCGTACCGAATCCAATAACAATAGTGTACGCGGCCTTTGGTGGGACACCGGCAATGTGGATTGCTCAATCGTGGAAAGCGTTTCGACAGGAAATTCCGGTAGTGGATATTATATGGAAGACAACAATTCGGTGGAAAATAATTATGAAGGAATGGGGACCGGAACAGCCGGAACTTATGGAATACCCAACCTTGGCGTACGCCCTACCGTTAAAGTGATACGTTGCGTGTCGGCACATAACCGTCCTGTCCCGGACATGGCTACCTATCATCCTTCTCTTGAAGGCCATGGCATCAGAATTGCATCCAGCGAAAATGTTTATGTAGAAGGAAGCCTGATTTATGATAATGAAATTCAGGTTAGCTGCCATCAGGATAAACGGGGCGAAATACGCAACGTGATGTTTCAAAACAATGTCATTGCTTCACAGGCTTCGGAAAAACCTTTGTATTCGTATGCCTATAATTCGCGTGATGGCGAAACCATTGATGCGGTAAACGATAATGGCGTTGTAGTTGCAACACTAAAAGGGGGCTGGTATTCTTTATTCGATGGATTGAGCGGCAGTACCAATTATAACCGCTATTTCTATCCCGGTGCCAGCGCTTTCTTTTCTCGGGAACAACGACAAAACAATGTAACGCCTGCCCTCGACCTGGCAGGATGGCAAAGCGCACATCTCAATAATCCCAATAATGGTTTTGCAGACAAGGCCGTAGATGCCAATTCAGTCCTTGTCAACAGCGCTTACGATGAAACCAAACCATTGGTGGCCATTACTGCCAATACAAAATTTGTTGCCGAAACCGATCAGGCTTCCAATGTTTTCACCATAACCCGCGTGTCAGGAGTGGGTTATAATTCTGCCCTGACAGTGAATTATTCTGTTCGGGCCAATACAGGCGATGCAACGAACGGGACCGACTTTCAGAACCTGCCGGGTACAGTCGTCATACCGGCCAACAACAGGTCAGCAGACATAACTGTAACACCAGTGAATGATGGAACTGCAGAAAAAAATGAACCTATTGTTCTTATGCTGGATGCCGCTGCCACAAACTATGTAGTGGCCAATCCAAAAGATTCTGTTGTACTTACCGATTCAAAATATACTGAAATTGCTGTCGATGGATTAACCCTGAGCCCGGGCACAGTAACACTTATTAATGGTTTATCCCAACAGCTTGTCGCAACTGTTCATCCTGCGGATGCAACAGAGCAGAAATTAAACTGGAACTCTTCAAATCCCTTGGCAGCGACAGTCGACACCAAAGGATTGGTGACCGGGACGGGGTGTGGTACTGCTGTAATTACAGCGAGAAGCCAAAGCGGTGACAAGATGGCGAGTAGCACAATAAATGTTATTAGCCCTGCTGTTACCTCTATAAATCTTGACCATTCCACACTTGAACTGAAAACCGACATGCAATCGCAATTAACGGCAACCGTTACCCCTGCCAATGTTTGCGATGCAATGGTCTGGGGTTCGGATAATACAGGTGTTGCATCGGTAAACAATTCAGGAAAAGTTACCGGTATTTCGCCCGGAACTGCAACCATCGCCGTTTCATCACCCGACGGGACAAAAAAGGCAAGTTGTACGGTTACCGTATCATCTTCTACTACTCTGGTAAACCTTGCATTGAACAGGCCGGTTACAGTTAGTGCGTATAATACAGATTATCCCGGTTCCAATGCGGTTGATGGCGATAAAGTGAGCAACGCAAGCAGGTGGTATGGAGGGGTAGCAGTATCCGTCTTACCACAATGGATCGAAATTGACCTGGAACGGGATTGTAACATTACAGGTATCGCAACCTGGACAGGAGCAGAGCTTGGTGGTACAACTTATTATGGCCAGACTAATGAAGATTTCGAGTTTCAATACTGGGATGGCTCTAAATGGGTAACGATCATCTCTGAAACCGGGAATACAGATGCCACCTATGAGAGAAATTTTGAACCTGTTATTGCAAACAAAGTCAGGCTGTATATTACCAAAGTCGAAAATATCTATGTCAGGTTATTTGAAATTGAAGTTTACGGCAATTCAGTGCAACCTAACGGGATTGATCAGTTAAAAGATTCGCCGAATGCCATTGTCATGCCGTTTCCCAATCCGGTTTCAGACAAAGACCTGACTATTTTGTTGAAAGGGTTCGACCCTCGCGGACCGGTTTATTTGTCAATTTCCGATTTAACAGGCAGACAAGTATTTAAAAGGAAGGTGGACCCCGAAGAACTGGAAGGATTGCCCATAACAGTTAACCGAAATGTATTCACGAGTGGAATTTACTTTATAAAAGCAGAAAATGAGGCTGGAATTTGTAAAGTGGTGAAGATTATAGTTTTATAATTAATTCAAACAAATAAGCATGATTTGAAATGAGAAAGGTTTTTAATTTTTTAAGGTTGTCTGTCCTTTTTTTAACTGTACTATCATTCTCCGCATCCGGAGAAATAAAACTTCCCTTCCTATTCGGAGACAACATGGTTTTACAGCAGCAGGCACAAGTCAAACTATGGGGTAAAGCAACTCCGCAAAAAACTATAGCGGTAACAACCTCATGGAATAACAAAAAGTATATTGGCAAATCCGGCAGTGATGGGTCGTGGAGTATAAAAATTGCCACTCCCCAAGCGGGAGGTCCTTACCAAATTATTATTTCAGACAGTAAGCGGTTGGTTTTGGACAATGTATTGATCGGTGAGGTGTGGTTCTGTTCCGGACAGTCTAACATGGGAATGACATTAAAAGGAGGCTTAAACTCGCCGGTTTTTAATTCCAATGCATCTATTGCCAACTCTGCAAATAAATCCATCCGGCTTTTTACGGTGGGGCGAAAAACCAGTCTGGAACCGGTTAGTGAACTGCAAGGGATATGGAAGGAATGTGAACCGGGAACTACATCCGGCTTTAGTGCTGTTGCCTATTTTTTTGGGGAAATGCTACAGCGGACATTGAAAGTCCCTGTTGGGCTGATCAATTCAAGTTGGGGGGGAACAACTATTGAAGCATGGATGGGAGAGAATGGGATCAAGAAATTTGATTTTGTAACATTTCCTAACAAAACAGAAACAGAAAAGCTAAATGAAAAATGGCCCAAAACACCCTCTATACTTTTTAATGGGATGGTCAATCCCATGAAGGGATTTTCTATCAGAGGTGTTATATGGTATCAGGGAGAAGATAATGTAAGAAGGCCCGAACAGTACATGAAACTAATGCAGGGATTGGTAGAGAACTGGAGGGAAGAATGGGCGATAGGTAATTTCCCGTTTTATTATGTACAGATTGCTCCTTTTGAGTATGGTCCAAATAACTATGGTCCGAATATAAACTCTGCATTTCTCAGAGAAGCCCAATTAAAAGCATCATCAACAATTAATAACAGTGGGATGGTTTGTTTGTTGGATGCCGGAGAGAAGGATAACATCCATCCGGGTAACAAAAAAGTCGTGGGCGAAAGACTTGCTTATCTGTCCCTCTCTGGAACTTACGGGATGAAAGGTATCCAATTTTCAGGTCCTGTTCTGAAGGAAATGGTTATTGAAGGACGATTGGTTAACCTGACATTTGATCATGCCGAAAATGGGCTGACCTCATTTGGAAAAGAACTTGAAAACTTTGAGGTTGCGGGCAAGAATAAACAATTCTATCCCGCAAAAGCATTTATTACAAAAGAAGGGGTTACGCTTTTCTCCGAATTGGTTGCCGAACCGGTTGCCGTTCGTTATGCCTTTAAAAATTTTGTAACCGGAGATCTGTATAACACAGAGGGATTGCCTGCTTCATCTTTCCGTACTGATACTTGGGACAAATAATTCTAATAAAACCACAACCTGCATAAATACCTAACACAAATTAACCATGAAAAAAGTACTTCTGTTTCTGTTCGGTATCTTGATTTCTACCATATTATTTGCCCAGAATGGCAAAGTGTTCGACAACCTTTCAATGAAGAGTACCATTCTTAACAGCGAAAGGAAATATGCAATTTATTTACCACCTGATTATGAAATATCAGAGCGAAGCTACCCGGTGTTGTACCTTCTTCATGGGGCTGGCCAGGCAGGTCATATTTCATGGGTACAGTGTGGGGAAGTCTTGTATATTGCTGATAAAGCCATTGAAGAGGGAAAATGTACGCCAATGATCATTGTAATGCCCGATGCCACTGCCGGGAGACAAGGTTACTTTAATTCGGTAAAAGGGGACTGGCGTTACGAGGATTTCTTTTTTGAAGAATTCATCCCCTTTATTGAAGGAAAATACCGGATAAGGGGAGAAAAACGTTACCGGGCAATTGCCGGATTGTCGATGGGCGGCGGGGGTACCTTCATTTACGCACTGCACCATCCGGAACTGTTTTCATCGGCATGCCCGTTAAGCGCCAATGCAGGAGTGCTTTCGCTGGTTGCCGCAAAAGAACACCTGGAACGGCGGGAAAAAGAAACTGTTACTGAAAAGGAAGCAGAAACATATTATCAGAGGTACAGCGCCTTATATCTGGTTGAAAATATGCCGGAGGAGCAGAAAAAAGCGGTACGTTGGTATATCGACTGTGGCGATGACGACTTTTTGTTTGAAGGGAATTCGCTGATCCACATAGCCATGCGGAAAGGAGGAATCCCCCACGAATTCCGTGTCCGCGACGGGGGGCATACCTGGACATACTGGCGTTCAGCGTTACCTGAAGTATTGGATTTTGTTTCACAATCTTTTCATCAAAACTGAATATACGATCGATGAAGACTTATTCATTACTATTTATTCTGGGGAGTCTTTTGACTGCCGCTTTTGCTCAAAACAGATCAACACCAACTTCTCTGGTTCAGGAACAGATAATAGCTGATACTTCTGTGATTGTTTTGAGGAATGAACAGATGACCATGGAGATAAGCAAAAAGCAGAAAGGGGCGATAGTTTCTCTTATTGACAATTCCAGCGGAGTTGAATTTATTTCCCCGCAACCCTCCCCTTTGTTCAATCTTGCATTTTCGAAAAAATCAGACACTGGCAGTCCCCTGTTCTACCTTTCCAGCCAGGATGCAACAAATTTTTCTGCTTACCTGAAAAACGGGAAAATTACACTTTTCTATAACGGGATGAACGAGTATCCTGTTGATGTTACCTGTACTGCATCCCTGTCAGAGAAAGATTCGCTGGCGCATTGGAACTTGTCGGTAAACATACCTGAAACATTGATCCTTGAAGAGGTTCAGTTTCCGGTTGTTGTATTGAAGACGCCACTCGGCGGAAATGCTGCTGATGATGCTGTCTTATTTGGAAACGCCAAAGGAGGTCTTATCCGGCGACCCGCAGAATTAAAGAACGGAACCATGTTTAATGGCATACTTCCCGGGACTCTTGCAGCGCAGTTTGGTTGTTATTATGACGACCGTGCGGGATTTTATACGGCTACTTACGATAATCAGGGACATCCGAAAATTTTTGAAATGATGCGGGTGCCTGACGGGGTACAGATGGGGTGGAAATACAAGGTTTACAGGGAGAAATCCTATACAATGGGTTTTGATGCCGTCATGTCCACGTTTAATGGTACTGACAATGCTACACCGGCAGATTGGCGTGATGCTGCTGACATCTATAAAACTTGGGCTCTTCAGCAAAAATGGTGCGCCACGCCGTATGCTCAAAGGAAGGATATTCCTGTCTGGATGAAAAACGGACCGGCAATGGTCAGGTTTAATCGGGACTGGCTTGTTGAACCTCAAAGGATTATGAACTGGTTGGATAATTACTGGAAGAAAAATTTTCTGGAGGATATACCGTTGATTACGGCTTATTGGGGATGGGAAAAAGTGGCGAACTGGGTCACACCGGATTATTTTCCTGTTTTTCCTTCCAATGAGCAGTTCACTGATCTTATTGCGGGATCTAGGAAACTGGGGTGCCATGCATTCCCCTGGCCGTCAGGTTACAACTGGACACTGACATATGGCAAAAAGGAGAATGGGAGTTTTTATTGGGATGACAGAAAACGGTTCAATGAGGTTGCGGAACCTCATGCGGTGTATCAACGGGATGGTAAACTGAAGATCAAGGCATCCTCCTGGTTAAAAGGAGGCGAAACGGCCTGTTTGTGCCCGGGTGATCCGTATACCATCAACTGGTGGAACAAAGATATTTGTGAGCCGTTAATCCGCATGGGTTGCGATATGATCCAGGTAGATCAGGTATTCGCGGAAGTATTCTTTTCTCCACCCCCGCTCTTCCTGGGATGTTACAGCCGGAACCATGATCATTCGCCGGGACCGGGACGATGGATGACTGAGGTTTTCACAAAACAATTGGAGACCATGCTTGCCTCGATAAGGAAGATCGAACCGGAAGCTGTTGTCTGTTATGAACAGCCGAATGAATTCTATAACCATTTTGCCTGCATACAGGATTACCGTGACTGTGAAAGTCGGCGGGATTGGGCTTTTGCATCCAACCAAATAGAATGGGCTTCGGCATTCAACTATATCTATCACGAGTTTTTGCCTGTGTTTCAGAGCAACCCCAGGGCCGATGACAACGTGATGACCGGCTACTGCCTGGTGAACGGACAAATGCCTCACATGCGGCCATCTGCAAAAGACACCATTGATACTGCTCCCTCAGCCGAATCATATTTAATGCAACGCTGGGTTCGTTTATATCATGGCAAAGGCCAGCCCTGGCTGCAATTCGGTAAAATGTTGCATCCTCCTAAACTGGTATCTGATAGTATTGCGTATAACAATCGGATTGTACCTGCTATTTTTCACAATGCTTTTCGCTCACCGGATGGTGTTGATGCCGTAATTTTTACCAATGTCACACAAAAAGTTCAGAAAGCAACTATGTTTTTGAAAAACAAAGAGCTACAGCTACAGCTACAGCCATACGAGATTATGGTTTATACAGACGAAAACAGATCAAATTATTGAACTTCTATTTTATATTATACCTCAATAAACAAATGAAAACCAAATCTTTACTATTTATTCTGCTGGGGAGTTTTTTGGCCTCCACCACT
The DNA here is from genome assembly GCA_003506435.1 of Prolixibacteraceae bacterium. Classification (GTDB taxonomy): domain Bacteria; phylum Bacteroidota; class Bacteroidia; order Bacteroidales; family Prolixibacteraceae; genus GWE2-42-39. The sequence continues at coordinate 185,118 of DOAQ01000036.1, read as the reverse complement.
TTTCCCCAAAACAAATTCACACCGGCATCCCCGGTACAGGAACGGGTTATCCGGGTGGATTTTAACAATCCCAAAGGAAACCTCAACACCATGTTTAAGGAATGTGTCGGCGCCGGACGTGCCAACGAAGGGTTACGGGCCGATTGGCAACAACAACTTGCATACATCAGGAAAACATGTGGGTTCAAATATATCCGGATGCATGGGCTGTTGACCGATGACATGGGCGTATATAAAGAAGACAAGGAGGGCAATCCGGAATACAATTTTCAATACATCGACGTGCTGTATGATTATCTGCTGAGCATCGGGATGAAACCTTTCGTTGAATTGGGCTTGATGCCTTCCGCGCTGGCCAGCGGCGAAAAAACCATCTTTTGGTGGAAAGGAAATGTTACCCCTCCCAACGATTACAACAAATGGGGAGAGCTGGTCAAAAACTTAGTCCTTCATTTTACCCAACGCTACGGCGCCGATGAAGTAAAAACATGGTATTTCGAAGTTTGGAACGAACCCAACCTGAAGAACTTTTGGGAAGGGACACGGGAAGAATATTTTAAACTTTACGAATATACAGCAAAAGCTGTAAAAAGCGTAAACCCGCAATACCTTGTGGGTGGACCGGCAACCTCCCATGTCCAATGGGTGCCTGAAATGATCAGCTTTTGTACAGCAAACAACCTTCCTCTCGATTTCATTAGTACGCACTCGTATGGCATAAAAAAAGGATACCTCGATGAAAAAGGGAACAGGTGTACAATCCTTAACGCCGACCCCATGAGCGTCAGTGGTGATATCCTGAATGTACGCAAACAAATTAAGAACTCGCCCATGCCCGATTTGGACCTTCACATTACCGAATGGAGCTCCTCTTATACCCCTTCCGATCCGGTCCACGACAGTTACCACCAGGCGGCTTATGTGCTTGAGAAAATTAAGCAGGTTGGGGGTGCAGCCAATTCAATGTCGTACTGGACATTCACCGATATTTTCGAAGAAGTGGGGCCACGTTTTACACCTTTCCATGGTGGGTTTGGGTTACTGAATTATCAAAGCATAAAAAAGCCGGCATTCTATTCCTACCAGTACCTGAACAAACTTGGCAGCTCCGAATTGATAAATGACGATCCCCGGTCGTGGGCCTGCAAAAATGAAAATGGGGATATCCAGGTACTTTTCTGGGATTTCACCAACACACACCCCGGCGATTCGGTGAGCGACCAGGAATATTATGTGCGTAACCTGCCGTCAAAATCGAAAGGTGAAGTGACAGTCAGCCTGTCGAATATTCCGGAAGGTTGCTATGCGCTGGAAATATCCAAAGTTGGCTATCATGTAAACGACCCTTTTACATCATATCTTGAAATGAGCAAACCGAAGCAGCTTACAAAACCACAGGCTGAAACAATCAGGAAATTTAATGACAGCGCCCCGGTTTATACTGAAATTATAAAAGTCGATGCCGAAGGAACATTCACCAAAGTACTAGACCTCCGGGAAAACGATGTATTCCTGTTGTGCCTGGTAAATTGCAGTGATTAGTAGTTCTTTTTTGAACAAAAGCTGTTAATCGGTAAAAAGAGAAAAAGCATAATTAAAAACCAAACATGATGAATACGCGTCTAATCATACAACTAAAAAAAATTGCCGGGATAATATTCCTTGTTGTCTTATCCATTCAGGCCATCAGCCAGGATTATATCCTGAAAAACAACAAAATTGAAGTATCAGTAGATAATCGAGGAAACCTAATGGTGCTGAAAAACCTCCAAACAAGATACAACTATGCTTCCGGAAAGCCGTTGTGGAGATTGTATTTTGACACGAAAGAAGAAAAAGGGAACGAAGTATTGGCAAAAGGAAACACCCCGGTAATCCGTCAGGAAGGGAACCGCATTTCTTTCACATACAACGGGTTAAATACCGGGAAAGGCAAATTGGACATGCAGCTTTCTTTAACTGTATCACTGGAAGAAGACCAGGTCCGGTTTAGCTCTGAAATTAAGAATAATGAGCCGCACACAATCATAAGGGAATTACAATACCCTTTGGTTGGGAACTGCCAGTTACCGTCAGGCCATAAACTTTTAACTACATACCGTGGTGGACAACTTTTCTCTAACCCCAAAAGACAAATTATGGAGGTTGGCAACAATCCCCCCTACATGGCTCCTTCGCAATATTACCGGCAGATGGATTTAAAATACCCGTCAGAAACGGTGTCCAACTGTTTTGCATTTACAGGCGAAGACCAGGGTTTGTATTTTGGCAGCCATGACACGACATTCCAGGACACCTGGCACGGACTGAGGCTTTATCCTGATAAGGATGGGGAATTTAATGAACTGGAGGCCGGGTTGTACAAATATCCAAATTGCTTGACCGGTGACTCCTGGCAATGCGATGCCAATGTAATCATCCCGTATTCCGGCGACTGGCATCAGACCTCAAAGATATACCGGGAATGGGCCAACACCTGGTGGAGCCATCGCGAAGCCCCTTTATGGGTACAGAAAATGACGGGGTGGCAGCGGATCATCATGCGCCACCAGTACGGAGAAACATTTTTTCGTTACGCTGACATGGGGGCGCGTATCAAAGAGGTTGGCGAAAGTGCAGGGGTAACAGCCGTGTTTCCCTTTGGCTGGTGGAATTCAGGAATGGACAACGGGTATCCCGATTCGTATGATGTTACCGACAAAAAACAGGGGGGCGATGAAGCATGGAAGAAGGCAATCGGCGATTTCAGAAAAGACGGTGGAAAGGTACTGTTATATTTTAACGGCAAACTGATAGATACCGAAAGTGACTATTACAAAAACGGGAACGGGAAACAGGTCTGTTACCGGACGAATACAGGGAACGAATATACCGAATCCTACCGTTTTAAAGCAAAGGACACATTTACCGGCTATCACAATGCACGAAGTTTTGTAGTGGCCGACACCCGCAACGCCGAATGGCAGCAAAAATTGCTGAAAATGGCCGACCGGGCCATCTGGTTCGGGGCCGACGCTGTATTTTACGACCAGTTGGGATACTGTGAATCAACCACCAACTGGGATTTGAGCAGGGAATTTCCAATCCCAGATACCCGTGTGATGGCAAACAAAGCCAGGATGCTTAAAATGCTGCATGATTACCTTGATACGAAAGAAGACAAAAACTTTGCTATCGGGACCGAACATCTCTGTGATGTAACAGCCCAGCATGTCGATTTTGTGCACAGTATTACCGGGGCGACCAGCCCGGTCAGTTTCACCGATTGGGCGCGTTACACGTTCCCTGAAGTGATCTTGTCGGACCGCGATATACGCGATGATACCGATATTGAAAGGCGGGTCAACCATGCGGTATTAAAAGGATTAAGAAATGATGTGGAAATATACAGGTGCCGCAACCTGATTGACAAAACGCCAAATTACCAGCAATACCTGGCAAAAGTCAACAAGCTGAAAGACCAATACAACTACCTGTTGTTAGAGGGAAAATATTGTGATACAGACTATTTCTCCATCAACAACAAGGATTTCCAGGCCCGGAGCTTCGTTCATGGCAACCAAATGGCAATAGTATTAACGCAAAGCGCTAAAGAGGTCGCCACTGCCCAGGTTAATGTCCCGGGGTACAGGTATAAAGAATCATCAGGGATTGGCGACATAAAGATTGATGCAGGAATTGATGGCGCTTCCGAAGTAACGATAGGAAAAAATGGACTGGTTGTGTTAATATTTGAGAAATAAAACACCTTCCTCGGTAAAAATGTGATTTTATAATATTTAAGCCACACTGCGATGGAATATAAAAAGATACTGTTTTATTTGATATGCTTCATAGGAAGCCAAAATCACGGATACAGCCAGATAAACCGGATATGGTTGACACACCGGACCAATGACCCATTCCATCTTGTAATCAATTGGTTCAGTGACCGACCAGGAAATTCAAGCGTGTGCTTCTATGTCGACAAAAGCAAAGAATATCGGATTTCGGTTAACGAAGAAACAACTTTGCACCACATAGAAATCCCTTTGGAAGAAAAGGATGTAATTTACCATTACAAAGTAGCCACAGGGAATGAGGAATCACAACTTCATTCTTTTAAAGCTTATCCGTCCAATCAGAAAGAATTACGTGTGGCAGTTGTCGGCAACTGGGGATATTCTGAAAACCCCGATCTTTCCCAACTAATAAAAGATGATCCGCATCTGTTATTAACACTTGGAGACAATGTTCCAAACCTTCATGATATTTGCGGAGATGGGGTAACGAATTGTATTGAACCTTTTTTGCGATTAATAGATTCTGCACCCGGATTATTTCAAATAACTCCTGTCATGCCTGTTCTTGGTAACCATGACAAAGAGATTAAAGAAAGAGGGGGAATACTCCCTCCGTTGCCCGTTTATGATATAAACGCCACTGCTTATTGCGAATTCTTCGAACTACCAGATAGTGAATGGAAATGGCATTTTAGTATTCCAGACTTTAATGTTTGTTTTATTGCACTTGATCTGTGCCATACTTTTGATTTTGGAACAACATGGCAGGCCTGCCATGATTTTCATGCAGATTCGGATCAAATGAAATGGTATAGAGAAGTTATGAAGAAAAGCATGGGAAAAAATATAATTACCTTGACAAATGAGAAAAACTCCACCATGCGAAAATTGGGAGGAGGGGAATGGAAAGATCTGTTTCGACGAGGAACAATTGTTATTTCAGGATATGGCTACTTCATGGAGAGAGCCGATGCTGAAGGCTTCCCGTATTTCAATGCGTCATTAAAAGCTGGAGATAAATATCCGGATGAGTTTTCAGAAATACTGAAGGATGTCAATGGGTACATCTTATTGAGCTTTACAAAAGGATCATCAATTATTGAAATGAAATCACTTGATGGGGAAATTATTGACCGATATTCATTATGCCCCCAATAAGGGTTATCTGTTTGTGAGATTTAACTTAAGTCAAGTCCATATTGGGTAGTTATTAATCAGTTATTAATTTTTGGATCAAATAAAGGATTAACACAAAATACGACCGGAGATGAATAAATTTAAAATTTCGATTATCCTGTTTTTAGAATGCATATTTACTTGTTACGGGAAAGTGTCCTTTGCTGCTGGTTCTGCTATTGATTATCCATTCAATACGTTGGCCGATGCCTTTGGTTCAATAGGTTTTAATCCGGCAGCTAAAGGTAATTCCTTCTTTGTGGTTACGGCTGATGTTCATTATGGATTTAAAGGTACTGACGGGATGTTGACTACAATTCATGAAGTGAATGATCTGGATCCTCATCCGGCTTTTCTTTGTGTTGATGGAGATATGATTTTCAATGCCTCTCCGTCTTTTGGGATTGTACCCACCCCCGAACTTCGGCTAACGGCAATAAATGAATACAAAGCCTTCAAAAAAAATATTGATCTTCTGACCCCAGAGGTTCGCTTGATCCTTGCATTAGGGAATCATGATACACACCCCCAGGAAATTGATCCTGAAATATTCTGGGAAGTTTTCCCCGGATATCCGCCATATCAGTCATTTGATTTATCAGGCATGCATGTCATTGTCCTCAACGGGCACAGCACAGGATATATTGATCCAAAACAAATGGAATGGTTGACGAATGATGTACGTTCAATACCCAAAGATCAGAACGTCATTATTTTTGTACACCAGCCATCGATGTCCCGCAGGGTGAGAGAACGCGGTATTCCAAAGGCAATAACCGGAGCATTCAAGGATCATCAAGGTATGATCTGGTTAATCGGAGGGCACGAGCATTTTAATGACCAGAAAGTTTTCCAACTTTCAAAAACAAAATTGGTCGAACACCTCATTACATGTGGTACTGCAAATATGTGGGGCGGGCCCGAAAGACCCGGGTATTGGATATACTGCCTTAGTAGCGGAAAAGTAGTCGGACGAATATTCAAACACAGAACCCAGGGATACCGGATTGAACCAAAACCTGATCTGAATAGTGCAGAAAATGTGCCCATGCCGTTCGATCATCTTGAAAATATAATCTGGAAAACGATGGTGGGCAAAGATGATCGGAATTATCTGACATACGCTCAAGCTGGCGACTGCTTAAACTATTGGGCCAATATTAAAGAATTGGCCTATCGTATTCCTCTGAAAGATGGAAGCAATAGCTGCACAAAAATCGCTATGCTTTGCGATTACCCTAACATGAAAAACCTTCATCAGGAGGGGCAGTACTTTTTATCTTCTGATCTTACCAACTGGCAGGAGATCAAACTTGAAGATGTACAATTCGATGTTCTGATTTTTTTGATACCTGAAAATTTCAGGCAGTCTGAAAATGTATATTTTAAATTTATCCCGTCAGGAGAAGCTTATGTTGGTGGATTCGCACTTACACCCTAATCAGTTAGGTTAGAAAATAGATTTGTGAATGGAATCTTTATAGAGGAATTCCTGGTGATGTAATTTTAAAACTATTAAAAATGGGAATTATTAAAAAAAAGTGGTTGATGTTAATTGTGATGGCAATTTTGTCAATTTCCGGGAATAGCCCACTTCCAAAACTTTTCCTAATGGGCGATAGCATATCCGGTCATTATAAACCTTTCTTGGGGAAATACCTTGCCGGTTATGTACAGTTGGAAAGTAAAAAGGACGACACTCAGACCGAAAAAAATCTGGATATACCTGGAGGCGGCAATATCGGTGATTCACGAATGGCACTGGCATTCCTGAAAGAAAAGCTGAAAGATTCCACTTTTAATCCGGATTATTTGCTCCTGAATTGTGGATTACATGACATTAAACGAGATTTATCAACAAACGAGATACAAGTATCAGAACACGAATATCGGAAGAACTTGGAAACCATTGTACTGTTGCTTCAGAAAAAACATATTCAGTTGATCTGGATACGCACAACACCGGTGGTTGACAGTATCCACAATGCCAAACAGCGTGCTTTTCACCGGTATGCTGAAGATGTTGAATCATACAACAAAATAGCCGACGAAGTATGTTCAAAGTATAATATCAGTGAAATTGACTTGTTTGCCTTCTCTGAAAGACTTGGTATTGAACAATTTATAGATCATGTCCACTACAAGGAATCAGCCCGGGATTTACAGGCTGCATATATTGCAGGGAGTCTCCTTTCATATCTCGAATGTGTCAAAAGAAATTAATAAACATTTAAAATCAATACTCATGAAAATCAGACAAGTATCTTTATCAATCATCCTTTTATCCGGTTTCTTTTGTTTTTTCATATGTGGTGTAAATTCTTCCTCCGCACAAGAGAAAGCGAAAGAAGACGGTGGATATTCCGTTGCGGCTTATGTGTGGCCCTCGTGCCACGATGAACCAATGAGCCGGGAAACGCTTTGGGGCGAAGGTATTGGCGAGTGGGAAATCATCAAAAAAGGGAAACCCCGCTTCGAAGGACATTATCAGCCCCGCGTGCCGCTGTGGGGATATCAGATGGACGATGACCCGCTTGCCTGGGAACAAAAAATTAAAGCTGCAACCGACCATGATGTCAACACATTCATATTTGACTGGTATTGGTTTGATGGAAAGCCATTCCTGGAAGAAGCAGTCAATGGATTTTTACAGGCAGGGAACAAAGAAAAGATGAAGTTTTACCTGATGTGGGCCAACCACAATGCCAATGGGTACCAGTGGAACCATTTCCGCTATCAGAAAGATACGATGCTTTGGAGCGGTGAAGTGGATTGGGATAACTATAAAATCGTGGTTGAGCGTGTGATCAGGCAATATTTCAAACAACCCAATTACTTTAAGATCGATGATAAACCGGTTTTTTCAGTGTACAGCCTGAGAGAGTTGGTCCAAAGTTTCAATGGATTGGAAGGAACCCGAAAAGCGCTTGATTATTTTCGGCAGGAAGTACAGAAGGCCGGTTTCCCGGGACTCCATTTTCAGGCATTATCGTATGGGAGGAACGGAGAACCCTATTTGCTTGATGAGAAGAATTCGGAAGGGAAAAGTGTCAATGAAATTATTGAGTTGTTAGGAATTAACAGCATTACAACATATCACTGGGACGGGATCGATGAAGATTATTTAAAGTGGGGAGAAAGAGAAACATCTTTGTGGCAAAAATGGAGTTCAACCCTGAACGTTCCATATTTTCCGAACGCATCGGTAGGTTACGACGATACTCCCCGTTTCCCGAAGAAAGGAAAGGAATCGGTGGTACACTATCACAATACCCCGGAGAGTTTCGCGGCATTTTTACAGAAAGCAAAAGAGTATGCCGACAGTCATCCAGAACAGCCAAAACTGATCACCATTAACGCCTGGAACGAATGGGTTGAAGGCAGTTACCTTGAGCCCGATATGCTCAATGGATATGGTTACCTGGAGGCGGTTAAAAAAGTGATGAACGGGGAATATGCCAAGTACAAATAATGCCATAAAAACTTAAAATTTTAATCACATGGAATCCAGTTCACTTATTTTGAAATTTGCGTTATCCGTAATGCTGTTAGTTCCTTCCATCTTATCATTTTCTCAAGAATCGGGGAATGACAACCTGGCAAAAGATTGGAAAAAAATGCACCAGTCCAAGACCCAGGCATTAAAAGAATTTAACGATGCCAAATTCGGAATGTTTATCCACTGGGGCGCGTATTCGATGCCTGCCGGGGTATGGAAAGGAGAAAAAATAAAAGGTCTTGGCGAGTGGGTCATGTACCATGCCCAGATTCCGAGGGAAGAATATAAAAAGATGTGCAGCCGGTTCAATCCGGTAAAGTTCAATGCCGAAGAATGGGTAAAAGCGGCGAAGATGGCCGGTATGAAATACATTGTGGCCATGCCCAAACACCACGATGGCTTTGCCATGTACGATTCCAAAGTAACGGATTATGACATCATGGATGCAACGCCCTTTGGCCGAGATCCGATGGAAGAATTGTACAAGGCCTGCAAAAAATACGGTATCAGATTTTCCATCTATTATTCCCATGCGACCGATTGGATGGATGGAGGTGATGCCGGTGTTGCAGATTACCTGGCTTCCCATCCAGATGAAAAAGAAAAATCCAAATCTGACAAATGGGTGAAATGGCCATCCAATCTCTGGAACCCTGCCCCTGTAAACTTCACCGAATATCTTGAAAAGAAATCCAAGCCGCAAATGCAGGAACTATTGCACAAATTTCCCGGGATGCAGGAAATCTGGTATGATGTTCCCAAGCGGATGACAAAAGAACAAAGTTTTGAATTTTACAAACTGGTTTATGATATCCAGCCGGGCTGTTTAATAAACAGTAGGGTCGGGAATGATTTTGGCGATTTCTGGGTGCCGGGCGACAATAAGATACCGGAAAGCGGGGAAGCCAAAGATTTGTACTGGGAAACCCCGGGGACACTGAACAACACATGGGGCTACAAAAGTTACGATGTGGACTGGAAATCGGCGGCAGAACTGATTTTCTGGATTACAGAGATTACCAGCAAAGGGGGCAACTACCTGCTGAATGTCGGGCCTACAGGCGAAGGGGTTTTCCCGGAAGAAAGTTTACAACAACTGAAAGAAATTGGAGATTGGATGTCGTTGAACGGGGAATCGGTTTACGGGACAACAAAATGGTCTGTCAACCACGAAGGGCCGACCAGCCTGACGGTAAAAAGTACGGAAGACCGGGCAAAGAACGGTTTTACCAGGGAATTCAGCCCGGAAGACTTTTGGTTTTCAGCAAAGGACAACTGTATCTACGTGACCAGCCTGAAATGGCCGGAAACAAAAGAGATATTAATAAAATCGATCACTCAGCTATCGGAAGATGAAAGAAAGGAAATCCAATCTGTTCAAATGTTGGGATGTAGGAAGAAGATATCCTGGGAGATGAAAAATGAGGGGCTCCGGGTTTCTTTACCTTCATGCAAACCAAACCCGAACGGATATGTTTTGAAAATTTGTGTGAAATAAAAGAACCTGCTTTGAAAAAATTAAATCTACTTGGCTCTCAATTTATAACTGACCATGAAAACTCGTAGGGATTTTATAAAATTTACAGGCCTTGGAGGTGTTTGTTTGGCCGGTACAGGTGTTATTCCTGCTTATAGTTCCAACAATGTGTCGCAACATGGTTTGATGTTGAACCCTGGCAAAAGTACACTCTTACCATTGAACCGTTTTCCCGGGATGGTACAGGAATATTTTGTTGAACGTGTACGGCAGGTGCAACTGGCGGCTGATAAAAGACGGGCCGCTTTACGTACCCGGCATGACACTGAGGCATATATCCATGAGGTGCGAAAGAAGATTCAACAGTGTTTTGGCCCCTGGCCTGAAAAGACACCTTTGAATGCCCGTATTGCCGGGATAATAGAACGTGATACCTACAACATTGAGAAAATAATTTTCGAAAGCCGCCCCGGCTTTCAGGTTACATCAAATCTGTATATACCTAAAAATAAAAATATTCCGTTTCCTGGAATAATCGGCTCATGTGGACATTCTGCCCCTGGTAAATCTACACCATACAACCAATCATTTGCACAAGGACTTGCCAGGCAAGGATATGCTGTATTGCTATTCGACCCGATTGGTCAAGGCGAGCGGTTTCAATATCTGACGGATGACCTTAAAGCACGCATTGGTCCTGGTGTGACAGAACACCTTTATGCAGGCAACCAAATGGTTCTAAGCGGTGAGTTCTTTGGTTCATGGCGTGCATGGGACGCTGTCAGGGCGCTTGATTACTTGTTGACACGTCCGGAAGTGGACCCTGATCATATTGGTATGACAGGCGCTTCTGGCGGAGGTACGATGACAACCTGGATGTGCGGTATAGAACCCCGTTTGACAATGGCAGCCCCGGTTTGTTTTGTGACAACATTTCTTCGCAACCTTGAAAATGAGCTGCCGGCAGACAGTGAACAATACCCACCGCGGGCGCTTGCCCTGGGGCTTGACCATTCAGATTTTATTGCGGCAATGGCTCCCAAACCAGTAATCCTGATAGGAGAAGAAAAGGATTTTTTTGATGTCAGAGGATTGGAGGAATCTTTTACAAGGCTAAAACATCTTTACAAACTACTGGGTGCAGAACAAAACATCCAGCTATTTATCGGGCCGAATTATCATAGCTATTCGAAAGAAGGCCGCGAAGCAATGTACAAATGGTTCAACCTGATAACAAAAATATCTGACCTGCAAACAGAACCTCCATTGACTATAGAAAATGAAAGCACACTCTGGTGTACGCCTCATGGCCAGGTGGGTGAATCGAATCCGCAGAATGTGTTCTCTTTCACAAGTAAAATTGCTGCTGCTTATGGGGATAAGCGTAGCCCCCTTGGCGGTGAGGCATTGAAAAAGGCCATTACAAATGTTTTAAAACTTCCCCCGTACACTGGTGTCCCCGAATCCCGTATTTTACGCCCTGTCCCGAAACGGCTTTATCCTAAGAGCTGTTCAGGCAATTATATTGTAGAAACTGAACCTGGCATCCTTATAAATGTATACCGGCTCGACGACAATCCCCTAATGTCCCGCCCGCCCAAAGGTTTGAAACGAGCGCTGCTTTATGTATCGCATCTTTCAGCCGATGATGAACTGCGGCAGGAAAAGTTTCTTCACGATCTGATTAATAAAAAACCGGATTCTGCTGTGTTTGCGTGCGATGTCAGGGGTGTAGGTGAAACCAGGCCTAATACATGTAGTGACAATTTCCTCCACGCCTATGATAACGACTATTTCTATGCGGGGCACAGCATCATGCTTGATTATCCTTACGTTGGTCAAAAAGCATTTGATGTCCTGCGTGTCCTCAACTGGATAAGATCTTTTGGGTATCAAGAGATTCACCTTGCAGGAAAAGGCTGGGGGGCAATTCCTGCCACATTTGCAGCAGTGTTATCCGATGCAGTAGTACAGGTAACGCTTAAGAACGCATTGACCAGCTATGGCGATATAGCTGAAGAAGAGGAATATAATTGGCCTTTGTCTTCATTGTTGTCTGGGATACTAAAAAGCTTTGACCTGCCTGACTGTTACCGTAGCCTGGAAGCCAAAAACTTATACCAAATAGAACCATGGGGTGCAAATCCCGGGGCAATGCCTTTAAACTTGTCTAAGCTGTAGAGTGGATGATTATTAATACTGAAAGAAATGAAAACCTATTTATTTTTACTGAACGCCTTGTTATTCACTTTTTGCTCCTGTACGAATAATATCAAGGAGCTTTATGTGTCACCAAATGGCAGCGATAATAACCCCGGAACAAAAGGAAAGCCCTTTTTAAGTTTTAATAAAGAGAAAGTGTGAGTTTGCCCTGTTATTGCATTCTGCAAACAAATCTCTATTTTTAGCAACTGAAAAATTTCAGGGGGAGATCGTTCATGCAAGAACCAGTAAACACCGGAAGACTTGTCGAACAGTTGAAAAGAGGCGATGCCGCTGCTTTCGATGCACTGTTTGAAGAATACGGGCAGAAACTGTATGGCTTTGCATTCCGATACCTGAAATCGGAACACGAAACGGAAGAGCTGGTACAGGAGGTTTTTGTGCGGATTTGGGAAAACCGGAAATTCTTAAAAACCGAATATTCATTCAAGTCCTACCTTTTTACCATTGCGCTCAATCATATCCGCAAATTTTTCAACAAAAAGGCTATTTCGCTGCGCTATATTACCGAAGCGAAAGGCGGAACCCTTGATTTGGACAACAGTACCGTTGAATCAATCGACTATGCCTCCATTCTGGAGCAAATCGACCGAATTGTTGAAAAACTGCCGGAACGCAAGAAACTGATTTTCTTAAAAAGCCGTAAGGAAGGTAAATCGTCGAAAGAAATTGCCGAAGAATTGCAGATCACCGTTGGGACAGTCGATAATCAGGTTTCGGATGCACTTCGTATTATTCGCGATGCTTTGAAAGATGAAAACCTGGCAATTTTGCTTTTTCTTGCCCTCTTCCTGAATTGATTTTTCCTGGATATAGTATCAAATATTGTCTTTCTCTGTATGAGTGAAATCGCTTTTAAGGTTTATATGAAAATGAAATTTCTTTTACCGGCCTGCCCACCGTTCTTGAGTCGCCTATTCTGTCTTCTGTGCTTTTGCTTTTCGACCCATTATTATCCTGAAAAAGAAACCACAACCGGGCTGTTCCCGCCTCAGGAAAAAAAGCGTGAAGAAAAACGGCGGAGTGGGCGTTAAGAAATCTTCCCTGTTTGACGAGTGAAGCGAGGAGTTTGGAAGATTTTAGCGAACGCAGGTGTTTTTTAGCTTTTTTTTCTAAGCGGCCCCCCCACGATGGTTCGGGAAAATCATTTAGGAGATGAACCTTCTGTATTAGACCCTCCCAAAAAGAAAAATTCTAAAAGCGATTCCCCTGTTCTCTACATTCTAATATTGTACAATTATAAAGAAATACTTTAGATCTGTACAAAAGTCATATAATGATCAAACAGGATGTTATATTCGAAAATTATGTGCTGTCCGAACTGTTGAGATTACGCTTCAACCGTGGATTGAAAGCATATCCTATTTCTACTTTAACACATTTGAAAAATCAACCTTTTTTTACCCTTCCCGATTGCTCGGGACTGAAGGGAAAGGTTGATTTTTCAGCTTTCACCCTTCAGGGACGGGGTAAAAAAGCTGAAAAATCTTTCCCTACGGAGAATCTGTTAAAGTAGAACTATGTCGGAATGATTTTTTTTTCATTTCCACCCATGAGATTTCTCCGGCTCGCGGATATTAACTATTGAATGCAAAAAATTGCGACAGGAATAGTTAAATTCACGGAAATATCAGAAGCGGTTCGTTATGGAGAATCAAATAGATACATTATTTCGGAAATATCAGAAAGGGCAACTCAGCCTGAAAGAAGAATTACTGCTTGCCGAAATGATTTCCAACCCGGATAATTCAGAAGCCGACCGGTTTCTGAAAGCCGACTTCAATAATTATTTCAATGGGCAAATTTATGAAAAGAGAGAAATGAAACAGGTGTTGCACGCTATTCATCACCGTATTCATTTGCAGCAATCGGAAAAACAGAAAAGCACAGTTCATCAGATTTATCATTGGACATCGCGAATTGCCGCAATGTTATTTATTCCGTTTCTTTTAATCAGTATTTGGTTTTTTCTGAATCCCGGGATAAATACAGGACAGGCAACACTCCTCCAGATTGTTGCCCCGCAGGGTTCGCGTGTAAATTTTGAATTGCCCGACGGGACAAAAGGAATCCTGAACGGCGGTTCGCAACTGGATTATTCATCGGGTTTTGCGGCCAACCGGCATGTCAAACTTTCGGGTGAAGCCTGGTTCGATGTTGTGCATGACACGAAACATCCGTTCATCGTCGATGCCCATAAAAATAGTGTCCAGGTAGTTGGCACCAAATTTACCTTGGCGGCATGGCCTGAAGATGACCTTACTGAATTGGTACTGGAGGAAGGAAATGTGCTGTTCAAATCGCCGGGTACAGGAAAAGTTCTGGAAGTGGCTCCCGGGCAACGTATTGTTGAAAAGAATGGAGAAATTGAACGTTCGCAGGTGGAAACATGGAAATACACGGCATGGAAGGATGGCCGCCTTATTTTTCGCAACGATTCAATGGAAGAATTGGCCCGGCGTATATCGCGATGGTACAATGTAGAAGTCGAATTCGACAAAAAAGGGTTGGAAGAATATACATTCCGCGGCGTTTTCGAGGACGATCCGCTGGAAGAAGTACTCCGCCTGCTGAAAATGACTTCGCCAATTGATTTTGAGATACACGACCGGCAGGTAAATACCGATGGCAGCTTCAGCCGTAAAAAAGTAATAATCACAAAACAATAACGAAAAAATGAAGAGATACCCGATAAAACAAAGTCCTTAAAAAATAGAAACAGGCGAACGCTCCACCGTCCACCTGTTCACTGTGTTAATTATCAATGTAGTTAATAAATTAACGTTCTAAATTTATGAAAAAAATGTTGAAAACAGGGGCATGGGATTATTATGCCCTGAAAAAATGTTTAAAAACTATGAAAGTCATTCTTTTTGTAATGATCTTGGGCATAGGACAACTGCTGGCAGTTGAGTCCTATTCTCAGAAAACCAAACTCTCACTGGATTTCAATCGAACAAAACTGGTAGATGTTCTGGATGAAATTGAAAACCAAACCGAGTTTTTCTTTCTCTTCAATGAAAAACTGATTGATCTGAACCGGGAAGTTAATATCCGGGTAAAAGATCAGGGGATCATTGAGATATTGGAAACACTTTTCAAAGGGACTAATGTAGAATACCAGATCATCGACCGCAAAATAGTCCTTTCGTCGAAATATTCTTTTCAACCGCCGCAAAAGATAACGGTTAGCGGAAAAGTGAAGGATTCAGGAGGGCAGCCATTACCCACCGTTACGGTGCTTGTGAAAGGGACAACCCAGGGAGTTATTACAAATGCTTCCGGAAACTATTCACTTCCCAATGTTCCGTCTGACGCTATCCTGGTGTTTTCATTTATGGGAATGAAACATTTTGAAACTTCGGTTTCCGGAAGGACAGTAATTGATGCGGTTCTTGAAGAAGAGACAGTTGGTATAGAGGAAGTTATTGCTGTTGGATATGGTACTGTCAAAAAAAGCGACCTGACAGGGTCTGTGGGAAATGTGGAGGTAAAATCACTGGTAAAGGCCCCGGTCGGTTCATTTACGGAAGCATTGGCCGGTCGGGTTGCAGGTTTGCAGGTTTCAACGTACTCCGGACAACCGGGGGAGAATACTAATATTTTAATAAGGGGTACCGGTTCGCTTACTCAAAGTACATCCCCTCTGTTTGTGATTGATGGCTTTCCCGTCGAAAACCTCGATCCCTCTACACTCAACCTCGAAGAAATTGAAACAATGACTGTCCTTAAAGATGCTTCTTCTACAGCTATTTATGGTTCGCGGGCAGCCAATGGGGTTATTCTTATTAAAACCAAAAGAGGAATGGTGAGCAAACCGGTAATCTCTTTCAGTACTTCATTAGGTATTCAGGATAACTGGAAAAAAATGGATTTAATGGAGCCGTATGAGTTTGTTAAATACATAAGTGAACTGCATCCCACACAGCAATATGTAAAAAATTATTTTTTAAATGATAAGACTTTGGAAGATTACCGGGATGTGGAAGGAGTTAATGTTGCAGATTTGGTATTTCGTACCGGTGAAGTTAAAATTTACAACTTGTCAATTCGTGGAGGTACCGAACAAACCAAATATTCAATTTCCGGATCAATATATGACCAGAAAGGGATTATCATCAATACAGGGTTAAAACGCTACAACGGAAGGGTTACGCTGGACCAGGATCTTTCCCCGAAATTAAAAACAGGTTTAACGGCCAATTACAGTGGCGTTAGCACGTATGGACAATCTGTTTCCTCTTTTTCTTCTGCCAATAGTGTGTCGAGTACCGTTTTGTTCCGTACCTGGGTATATCGGCCTGTTACTCCTGATCTTTCAACCGATATTTTGTACGAAGATGTGGATGAAGATGCCATTTATAGCGGCGATATCAGGATCAACCCGTTTGTCGACCTTGAGAACCAGCACCAGGTTACCGACCGGGGCTTATTGGAAGCCAACGCATACGTCAGTTACGAAATTATTAAAGGACTTAATTTAAAAATTACGGGAGGTGTCCGGCAGCAGATTACACAAACCGAACGTTTTTATAATTCAAAAACAGCCCAGGGAAACCCCCTTAATCCCAATAATTTGAATGGAATATGGGGAACTTTGTCTACTGCAAATGCAAATGCATGGATGAATGAATATATCCTTACCTATAATAAAACATTTGCTAACGACCATATAATAACCGGTCTGGGCTTGTTTGGTTTGGATAAATACACATCGGATAGCAATGGTTATTCAAGTAAAACGCTTCCAAATGAGTCGCTTGGTATCAGCGGAATGAATGAAGGCGTTGCATTTGATCCTGTCTCATCTACTTCGGAAAACACACTGAGTTCGTATGCAACCCGCTGGGATTATAGTTATAAGTCGAAGTACCTTTTTAGTGTGACCTTCCGGGCCGACGGTTCCTCCAAATTTTCAGAAAAAAATAAGTGGGGATACTTCCCCGGGGTTTCAACTGCATGGAACATGGATCAGGAAGACTTTTTCAAAACGGCATTTCCTTTTATAAGTAATTCTAAATTACGTTTTAGCTATGGGAGCAACGGGAACAACCGGGTGAGTGATTTTGCCCGTTTTGCCCAGTTGACACAAAGCCTTGACGGGTATTCTTATAATAATCAAACACCAACCGGGGCCGTGTATGTTTCTGCTATGGCAAACGATGATTTGAAATGGGAAAAAACAACAAAAATAGACATCGGGTATGAGATCGGATTTTTCGACAAACGGGTTAACCTGGAAATTGATTTGTACCGGAACACGACCACCGACCTGTTGCTAAATTCGCCGCTGCCTCCTACTACCGGTTTTAGTTCGACGATTAAGAATATTGGCAGCCTGAAAAACGAGGGGTTGGAGATAACACTGAACACTGTCAATGTGCAAAGCCGTTCGTTCCGGTGGACCAGCAATTTTAATATCAGTTTCAATAAAAACAAAATTATTGAACTGACCCGTGGACAACAGAATCTGACTTATGTGGCAGCCTACGAGTCGCAGTATAGTACTCCCTTGTATATTTCAGAAATCGGAAATCCTACCGGGATGATGTATGGCTATGTTTGGGACGGAAATTACCAGTACGATGATTTCGATAATCCGTCGCCAGGAGTATATGTTCTCAAAAACTCGGTAACGACCAATGGAATGGCACGGGAATCCATTCAACCCGGCGATATCAAATACAAGGATATGAATGGTGATATGGTCGTTAATACCTATGATAAAACAATTATCGGAAGGGGACAACCCATTCATATTGGAGGGTTTCTTAATAATCTGGTGTATAAACAATTCTCACTGAATATATTTTTGCAATGGTCTTATGGGAATAATATTTATAATGCCAACCGGCTTGCCTTGGAAGGGAACAGCAATGGACGCCTAAATATGAACCAGTTTGCCAGTTATGCCGACCGATGGTCGCCGGATAACCAGGATAGTAAAAACTTCAGGGCGGGTGGTCCTGGTCCTGTCGGATACCATTCATCTCGCGTCGTGGAAGATGGTTCCTTCCTGAGGTTAAAAACGGTATCGCTCGATTATTCGCTTCCCCGTCAAATTTGCAGCAAACTATTCATGAAAGATCTGACCCTGAATGTTTCAGCCCAAAATTTATACACCCTGACCAATTATTCGGGACTTGATCCTGAAGTATCTGTCAGCGGAAACAAAACATTGGGTCCGGGTTTTGATTTTTCAGCCTATCCTCAGCCTCAGACCATTGTGTTTGGTGTAAAAGCAACATTCTAATCATAAGACCTAAAACTGAATAAAGATGAAAAAAGTATATTGTTTGATTCTAACGGCAACACTTTTATTTTCCTGTACCAAGGATTTTCTGGAGACTGTTCCGTATGATTTTCTGGCGCCTGAAACCTATTATCAGACGGAAGAACAGTTAAACTATGCCAAAGCCGGTGTTTACCATCATCTTGGAACATCTGATTTATGGGGTACAATTGCAAACTATTTATTGGGTTTTTCTGCTGATGAAGGATATATGAACCGGGCATCACTTAATATAGGGCCATGGAACCTCAATCATGTACCCACTGATAGCTATAATCTGCGTTTATGGAGAAACCTTTACTATGGGATAAACCGGGCAAATGTAGTTTTGGCCAATGTGGATAACAATAAAGAATTAAGCCAGTCGTTTCGCGACCAGGTAAGGGGAGAAGTATTGTTACTCCGGTCGTATTATTACTTTTTACTTGTACAGCACTATGGAGCAATTCCGATGAAAACAGGGCCTACTGTATCGGTAGAGGATGTGGACAGCCCCAATGTAGATGCAAAAACGGTATACAAACAAATCATACAAGATATGACGGAGGCTGAAAAACTGGTGAAGGATATTACGGAGATTGGCCACGGCGGTCAGGTTAGCAAATCTGCCGTAAGGGGGCTTTTGGCCAGGGTAAATTTGTATATGGCAGGAAAACCTGTTAATGATGTTTCAGGATATGCCGAAGCAAAAAAATGGGCAAAGATGGTGATGGACGATGCCGTGGCAGGCCATTCACTGAATCCCGATTTTTCTAAGGTTTTTATTAATTATTCGGCTGATGCCTATGATATTAAAGAGAGTATTTGGGAAGTTGAATTTTGGGGCAACCGGCAGGACAGTTATGTTGAGACCGGTAATTTAGGATGGCATAATGGTCCGGCAGTTGCTGCAGCTCAGACCAACACAGGAAGGGCAGATGCTTATATGTATATTACTTCAAAGATGTATAATATTTTTGAACCGGGCGATTTGCGGAAATTCTGGAGCATCGCTTTTTTTACCTACAATTCGTCGGGGGCCAATGGGGCTAAAACATTTACTGCTGAATCAACAGATGAAGCGAATAAATTTACACGATACCCGGCCAAATGGAGACGGGAGTATGAAGTTTTATTACCAAAACATGCCACTACAACTCCTCAGAATTTTCCGCTTTTGCGTTATTCCGATGTGTTGCTTATGTATGCAGAAGCAGAGAATGAACTAAACGGGCCAACCTCATCGGCAATTGCCGCTGTCAACCAGGTACGGCAACGGGCATGGGCTACCGGAATTAAAAGCATTACAGTTACCAATGGTGGTTCAGGATACGCCAGCGCGCCGACCGTTAGTTTTTCGGGAAATGGAGGAGCCGAGGCCACGTCCGTTGTGGCAAACGGCGCTGTAACAGCAATTAACCTGACCCGCGATGCAGCAACATTTTACAAATTAGGCAATTATTCATCGGCTCCAACTGTTACAATAACCGGAGGTGGAGGCAGTGGCGCTCAAGCGGTAGCTGAAATATACACCAAAGAAGAGGCCAATCTTAAACCTTCCGATTCTGCTTCAAAAGAAAGTTTTCGGAAACTGATTATGGATGAACGGATGCGAGAACTGAATTTTGAAGGAATGCGTAAATCGGACCTGATTCGCTGGGGAATTTTTGTAGAAACGATGCAGGATATGGGAAATGTTATTGCAGTGCAGGTTCCCACTGCCATCTATAAAAGAGCCTATTCGAATGCAGAACCCAAGCATCTTTTAATGCCAATACCAAGTTCTGAATTAACCGTGAATGAGGCAATTAAACAAAACCCGGGATGGGAGTAATCTCAGTGTTAAATTCTTAAAACGAAGAGTGATGAAAATCAAAATACTTAATTTTTTTATAGGTCTGATCATTATAACAGGCTGTAGCATGGAATTAGAGGTGAATGAGCCTACTTTCGATGTATCCGTTGAATCAACCACTGTGAAAGCAGGTCAGGAACTATTCTTTTCTTTTACCGGACAAACCGATAATATATCTTTTTATTCCGGAGAACTGCTGAAAGATTACGCATTTAAAGATGGACGGACAATTCAGGTTGCTGATAGCGGGGCGGTTGTGTCGTTTACTTCGGCAGTAAGCGGAGGCGCCCAGCAAAACCAGTTGTCTGTTTTGTATTCAACCGATTTTAATGGAAATTATAATGATCTTGCCAGTGTAAAGGCAGCAACCTGGATTGATATAACCAGTAATTTTAAACTGGGGACAAGCGCTACCTTTCTGGCTTCAGGCTCGTTTGATATTTCGGGCTTGATGGTGGCTGGTAAACCCATTTATTTTGCCTTTAAATACATTAACCGGCCCCAAGTTGTCAATGGCTTGGCGCGTTCCTGGATGGTCCAGAATTTCATGGTGCTTAGCAATGTAAAACTTGGTACCACTAATCTCACCGTTTGCAATCAGATATATGCCGGATTTAGAATTGTAGATGAAAACCCGGTAAATGCCCCTGCCCTATCGGTGATTACTACCTCAAGGGTTACCCTGCTGGGAAATATTTACAAAAACCCCGCTGATCCGGTTTACGATCCGAAAAATCCCATCTACGATCCGAATAATCCAATCTACGACCCGGAAAGCCCGCAATATAATCCGGATGCTGTATTACCCGTTTTTGTGCCCTACGATTACAATAGTCCGTATAACGACCCGCTGAGTGAAAACTGGGCGGTTAGTGCGCCTATTTATATCGATAAAATAGATTTGGGTCCTGATAAGGCTACGCCCATAAAAAGCAAGGATACACAATCCGAAGGGTATAGTTATACCTATTCTGCACCGGGAACTTACCATGCTTATTTCGTTGTTTCAAATAATTCTATCGACTTTGTTCGACAGGTAGTCAAAAAGTTTGATATCGTTGTAACCGAATAGTGGTTGGTGAAATTTATAGGAGCGAATGATGAGAGGATTTTTAATCAATGCTATTTTATTCCTATTCCTCTTTTTTATGAGTTCGACGGCTGTATTTTCTCAAAATGGGAGAAACAAGGCAATCACTCAAAAAAGAAATAGTGACTCGACGCTTGCCAGCACACTGGGGACATACGCCAATCCTCCCCGGTTTGCCGATAAGCGGGTTGACCTTGACCGGCTGATAACTGAACTTCAGGATTTACAAGTGAATACCTACCATTGGCTGGTACGGGAAACTTACGACGATTTGAAAGTGGTAAAAAGGTTTTTGCGGAAAGCCGACAAAGCCGGAATCAATGTGTGGCTTACCATGGTGCCTCCTTCAGAATCGCCGCCAGTCACAAAAGTGGGCTATTCGGAACCCTATCGGCTCGATTTTGAAAAATGGGCTGTGGAACTGGCCCGGTTAAGTCTTTCGATGCCCAACCTGGTTGCCTGGAGTATCGATGATTTTGTACATAACCTGGATTACTTTACTCCCGAATATGTTGAGCGGTTTACCCGGATGGCAAAGGAGATTAACCCGAAACTGAAATTCGTTCCCTGCTGCTATTTCAGGAAGACAACCCCTGAGTTTGTTGCAAAATATGGCGCTTATCTGGATGGCATTCTTTTCCCCTATCGGGCCGAATCGGCAGGCGCTAATTTGCAGGACCCATCAAAAGTGGAATATGAGATCGATCAGATTCGGAAAATGTTTGGCCCAGACTTCCCGGTGATAATCGACATTTATGCGACACGACACAGCCGGCTGGGGCCGTCAACCGCTGAATATGTCCGGGATGTTATGAAAGAAGGTTTCAAATTTACCGATGGGGTATTTATTTACCGGCATCAGGACCCGGTGAACGATGTTGAAAAGTATCAGGTGATAAAGCAAGAGTTCAATGCTTTTGTGAAGAAAAAATGATCATCCTGAAAAATATATAACTGCAAAAATCAAAATTACATGAAACATCATATTGTTTTTTCCATCGTCTTTATTCTTATTCCGTTGTTATCGCATATTGCCTGTGCGCAGGAAGAGGTTCCGGTTACGATGGACAAGATGGATATTCATGGCGTGTTAGGCACCTATGCAAATCCTCCCCTTCAGGCAAACAATCGTGTTGATGCGAAAAAATTGATCCGGGAACTTCGCGACATTCATGCCAATACCTACAACTGGCTGATATGGACAAGATCGACCGACTGGGACGACTTAAAGCTTTTTCTTCCATTGGCTGAAAAAGAGAATATCCGGGTATGGGTAACTCTTGTTCCTCCAACAGAGTCAAAACCAATTGCCAAATATTCTTCTGAACCATTTGAACTGGATTACGAACGCTGGGCAAAAGAAATCGCTTTACTAAGTGTAGAATATCCGAATCTGGTTGCCTGGAGCATCGACGATTTTGTACATAACCTAAAATTCTATACGCCCGAATACCTGCAAAAGATATTGGATAATGCTTCGTCGGTAAACCCGAAACTGGCTTTTATTCCATGTTGCTATTACAAACAGATTACACTATCGTTTGCAGAGAACTATCGACATCTGCTTCATGGAATATTGTTCCCGTACCGTGCCGAATCGCATACTGCAAATTTGCAGGATTCGGAATACGTAGAATTGGAAATTAATAAGCTGCGAACAATGTTCGGACAGGATTTTCCTATTTTTCTTGATATTTATGCTACTGCCCACAGCCGTTTGGGAGATTCTACCCCTCAGTATGTCGGAGAAGTCATAAAGGCAGGGCGTAAATTTGCTGATGGTGTGCTTATCTATTGTCACCAGAATCCTGAGAAATCGGCAAAAAAATATCAGATTATTAAGAAGGGATTTAAATAAATTTCAGAAATTTATAAGACTAAACTTAAACAGATGAAAACAAATGATTTATCCCGTCGCCATTTTATAGGCACAGTATCGTTAAGTACGGTTGGTCTGGCTGCATCGGGCGCAATACCGGTCATTGGAAATACATCGGGAAATACAGGTAAACTGGCTATCTTGGGAGGAGATCCTGTTGTGAAAAATAAAGTGTGGCCCCAATGGCCCTACATCGATGAAAAAATGATTGCTCAGGTAAACGAAACTGTAAAAAGTGGTTTGTGGGGCCGGATCAATAATCCTAAAAACGGGACAGTAGCCCGTTTTGAAGAGGAGTATGCAAAAATGATTGGCGTAAAAGGTTGCGTTGCTACCGGTTCGGGAACGCAGGCGCTCAATACGGTAGTCGAAGCAATGGGAATCGGGCCGAGCGACGAGGTAATTACCTCTCCGTATACCGATATGGGAACTATTGCTTCCATTTTGGTCAGTCGCGCCCTTCCGGTAATGGCCGATATTGACAAGGAATCGTTTCAGATTGACCCCGACGATGTTGAACGAAAAATAACCAAAAATACGAAGGCAATCATGCCGGTTCACATGATGGGGCAACCCTGCCATCTGGAGCGTATCATAGCCATTGCAAAGAAACATAATCTGAGAGTCATTGAAGATGCCTGCCAGGCACATTTTGCACAGTATCAGGGAAAGACTATCGGGACTATCGGAGATGCCGGTTGTTTCAGTTTTCAAACAAGCAAGACAATTGCTTGTGGCGAAGGCGGTGGGATTATCAGTAACGATGAAAAATTATTGGATGATTGTTACACCGTACAAAATCATGGCACAAACAAGCAGGGCCAATCGGTAACTATCGGGTCTAAATACCGGATGAATGAGCTGGAAGGGGCATTATTGCTGGCACAGCTCTCTACTGCCAGGGAACGTTTTGAAACAAGAAACCGGAATGCGGCTTATCTCACATCGAAACTGAAAGGTTTCCCGGGGCTTCGTCCTCAAAAATTGTATGAAGGAACCCAGAGTGGATCGTTTTACCTGTATACAATGGCTTATCATCAGGAACATTTTAACGGCGCACCGCGCGATAAGTTTATAAAAGCTGTTGCTGCTGAAGGGATATCATTGAGTCCGTATATCCGCAATGGGTTGCATCGCGAACCCTGGACTGATCATATCCTGACATTGAATGAGTATAAAACCATGTATTCATCTGAACGTCTGAAAAAGTTCAAGGAAGAATTGATCTTACCCAATTGCGATCACGTTTGTGCAAATATGGTGATGCTTTGGGCTTCCGGTCCTCTGCTGGCTGCTGAATCCGATATGGACGATGTGATCAATGCCATCATGAAAGTGTATGAAAACCGTGATAAACTGAATTCGATCTGATAAACGTATGGTCATGTCAACTTGCTGTCGGGTTTGGTGTTTTGTCCTGCTGTGCATTTTTTTTCTGGGAACCGGAACTATTGCAAATAGTGCAGAAAAGGAAGTTGCAGCCAGAGAAAAAATTTCCGGCCTGAAATTGTCTGTTTTTGATATTGATGCGACACCTCCAACTGGCAGTATGCTCGCGTATGACCGTATGGAAAACCGCTGGGATTTGGGTTTGAGGGCAAAAGGAATAGTGATTTCGGGAGCCGGAAAACCTGTCGTTTTGTGTGCTGTTGACTGGATCGGAATTGCCAATGAAAGCCAGGATGCTTTTAAAGAAGCGCTTGCCGAAGCAGCCAACACCACTCCCCGGCGGGTGGTTGTTCATACTGTCCATCAGCATGACGCTCCTATCTGCGATTTTGGGGCTGAAAAAATTTTGTTGGATGCAGGAATGGACACCCACAGTTTTGATGGCCGGTTTGCACGAAACTTTATACAGGAATTGAAAGTGGCCGTGCAAAACTCGTTGACAAAAACTCAGCCGGTTACCCACATAGGAGTGGGAGAAGCGCCTGTCAGGCAGGTCGCTTCAAACAGAAGGATACTCAACGAACAGGGGAAAGCAGGGACAATGCGGGGTTCTTCTTCCCGTGATCCGTTTTTACGTGCCCAACCCGAAGGACTCATCGATTCAATGGTCACGGTAATCAGTTTCTGGAATCAGCAGGAACCGCTGGCCGTGATGAGTTATTATGCAGTGCATCCACAGAGTTATTATCTGACAAAGGTGGCCAACCCCGATCTTCCTGGACTGGCCCGATTTTACCGGCAACTGGAAGTTCCCGATGCGTTGCATATTCATTTTAACGGCGCCGGTGGGAATATCGCCGCCGGAAAGTACAACGATGGGGCTCACGAGAATCGGGAAATCCTTGCACGACGGCTTGCTGACGGGATGAAACGGGCCTGGGAATCGGGTGATAAATTTCCTGTTGAGGCGACTGATTTGACTTGGAAAGTTGCTCCGGTAAGTTTGCCCGCGGCAAATGATTCTCTGGCGGCAGTTGAAAAGCGGATATCAAGCATGAAACCCCGGATACTTACCAACAATATGGGAAAACTGGCCTGGTGGAAACGGCAACAGGCAGGTAAGAAGATCGATTTGGCTTGCTTGGGACTGGGGAACATCCGAATTTTATTTATGCCGGGCGAATTGTTTGTTGAATATCAGCTTGCTGCAAAAGCCATGCGCCCCGACCTGATAGTGGCTATGGCTGCTTACGGCGATTACGGACCGTTTTATATAGGCACAAAAGAAGCGTATAGCCAGGGAGGTTATGAAATTGGGGCAAGCCCTGTTACCGCCGATGCGGAAGAAATATTGATGGAAGCAATCAAAAAATTACTGGAAGTTACAAATTAAGGACAAGGAAAATAATTTTTATCCATGATACGGATTGATCCCCAAAAATAATATCGATCTAAAATTTAAAGACAAAAAAAGAAAATATGGCAAAAATAGAACGTAGAACTTTTCTGAAAAGCGCAAGCGCTGTCTCAGCTTTTACAATTTTAGCCCCACAGATTGTATTTGGTTCACAAAATAATTCAGCCATCCGGATCGGGATGATCGGATGTGGAAACAGGGGAACCGGTGTACTTACCGCAATGTCAAAAAACACCAATGCCAATATTATTGCGTTGGCTGATATTTATGACGATAAGCTGGCAACAGCGCGTAAAAATCTGGGCAAATGCAATACAGATAAAGGATTTGCAGATATTCAGAAAGAAAATATGTATCAGGGGTCAAAGTCCTATCTCCGGTTGCTTGAAAATAAAAATGTTGACGCGGTGCTGATTTCGACTCCGGCCTATGCTCATCCTGACATCCTGGAAGCGGCTGTTACAGCCGGTAAACATACGTATTGTGAAAAACCGGCAGCAATCGATGTGTATGGTTGCAAACAGGTTTTGAAGATAAGCGAAACGGTAAACCGCAAATTGAGTGTTGTCCTCGGGTTTCAAATCCGTTATGCAACGCCTTATGTGGAAATGGTCAGGCGGATTCAACGGGGCGACATTGGTGAGATGGTTTGTGTCCAGTTGTATTATTTTTCATCGGGTACTCCCATCCTGCCATATAAAGGCATGTCGAATGATGAAGCCAGGATCAGAAACCATTTTGTTTTTAATGAACTATCGGGTGGAATATACATGGACCAGGCAATCCACATGATCGATGTTTGTAACTGGACATTGAAAAGCAAGCCATTGCATGCAATCGGTTCCGGAGGACGAAAAGGACATCCGGATTTTGGCAATGCATGGACCAATTATCAGGTTATTTATAAGTATCCTGATGATGTGAATGTTGGCGTTCAGTCTTCCAAAATTGGGCCGAGTTTTGGCGATGTATGCGCCCGGTTTGTAGGAACAACAGGAATAGCCGAAGCACATTATTCCGGTGGCGTTTTTATTAAAGGGAAGAATGCATGGGATTCAGGAATTGTGAAATCGGGCGCTGAACTCAGCCCGCAACAAATCGCTTTAGGCACTTCGCTCTCATCGCTCGATGATGCAGACCAAAATAAAGGCAAGTCGTTTATTAACAGCATCGAAACCGGAAACTATCTGAATCAGTTGCAGGCCGGTTGCGAATCAACACTTACTGCAATTATGGGACGGGAAGCTGCAATCCAGCAGAAAGTTGTCACTTGGGATGAATTGTATTCATCATCTGACAAAATAAATCCGGAATTAGATTTAACTCAATTCGACAAATAACATTACCGGAAAAGATAGAAAAATGAAGATCAATAGATCAGTACAAAAATTTCAATCTGAATTTTTAAGAATTTCAAAAAATGACTGAAAATATGAAATCAATCAAACACGATTATTCGCGGCGCGAATTCATAAAAAAGAATAGCTTGCTTGGGGCCGGCGCAGTACTGGGCCTTAGTTCTGCCAATACGCTTTTTGCCGGCAGTGCCCCTGAAGCATCAAGTCCTGCCATATTGGGGGGCAAGCCGGTAATTTCCTCTCCCGGCTGGCCATCGTGGCCGATATGGAAACCGGAAACCGACGAAAAGAGGTTGCTGGAAGTGATCCGCAGCGGGGTATGGTCGCGAAAAGATGTAGCCCTGGAATTTGAACAGCGCTGGGCCACGCTAATCGGGGCCAAACGCTGTCTTGCAGTTGTCAACGGCACCAATGCTCTGAATGCTTCGGTTGCCCAGTTGGATATTGGCTGGGGCGATGAAGTGCTGGTTACCCCGTATACATTTATTGCCTCGGTTTCAAGCATTGTATTCAACGGGGCCATCCCTGTTTTTGTGGATGTGGACCCGGAAACGTTCCAGATGGACCCGGAAAAAATAGAAGCAAAAATCACCCCCCGGACGAAAGCAATTATGCCGGTCCATATTTTGGGGCTTCCCTGCAATATGGAACGGATCATGGCTATTGCCAATAAACACAAGCTTCTGGTGGTGGAAGATGCCTGTCAGGCCTGGCTTGCCGAGATCAACCATAAGAAAGTAGGGACTTTCGGGAATGCGGGTTGTTTTAGTTTTCAGAATTCAAAAAACATGGCTATCGGAGAAGGGGGGGCTATCGTAAGCGATGATGATGAATTTATGGACCGCTGTTATTCGTACCATAACTACGGGAACCCGTATGGTACGGCTGCCGGGACAGTAGGAGCCGGGACAGTGATGATTGGCACCAAATTGCGGATTACGGAATATCAGGCAGCCATCGGTATGGCCCAGTTAGAACGTCTGGAGGAACAGACAGAACTGCGAAATGTCAATGGCCGGTACCTCAATTCCCGGATACAGAAAATTGACGGCATTATTCCCCATCGGTTGTATGAGAATGTAACAAAGGCAGCTTATCATCTTTTCCCGTTCCGTTATCAGAAGGACGAATTTGAAGGTCTTTCCCGTGAAAAATTCTTACAGGCTTTACGGGCAGAAGGAGTCCCCTGTTCCGGTGGATATACCGAATTAAATAAAATGCCTTTCCTGAAGAATGCCTTCAACAGCCGGTTCTTTCAGAAATTTTATCCGAAAGAACAATTAAACTATGAACGGTATGCTGAAGAAAACCAATGCCCCCTCAATGAGAAATTATGTAATGAGCAAGCCGTCTGGATTCCACAGAATGTTTTGCTGGGATCAAAATCCGATATGGACATGGTTGCCAACGCCATTCAAAAGATCAGGGAAAACGCAGGACAAATCAAGAAAAAACTATAATTATGAGACGAATATTATTATGTGCTATTTCTGTTTTAATCTTTCAAATGCAATTATGGGCAGTGGATGGCCCGCAACTATCTGGGTGGAAGGCCGGAGTAGCAAAAGTTGCCATTACCCCCAAAGAGCCTTTGTGGATGGGGGGATATTCATTCCGGGACAAACCAGCCGAGGGAAAATTGCATGATCTATGGGCGAAAGCCCTTTTTCTGGAAGATGCATCGGGCCAGAAAGCCTTGTTGGTCACCGCCGACCTGGTGGCTTTTTCTAAAGTTGTTTCAGACCGTATCCGTGATGGGTTACAGGCAAAAATGGGTTTAACCAGGTCGCAAATCATTTTGAACAGTTCACATACCCACTCGGGACCTGTTTTATCGGAAGCATTGACCGATATTTATCCGATGAATAGCGCTCACAAACAGCAGGTTGAACAATACACCGGTTGGCTGGCCAACCAAATTATGGAATTGGCAGAAAAGGCACAGGAAGATGCAGAAGCTGTAAATATCTATTCCCAAAACGGAGTTGTCCGCTTCCAGGTCAACCGGCGCCATAACACGGAAAAGAAAGTGACAGCGCAAACCGGGCTAAACGGACCCAACGATTTTGCTGTACCGGTTTTAAAAATCACCAATAGCAAAGGAAAGATCAAAGCGCTTGCTTTTGGGTATGCCTGCCACCCGACGGTGTTAAACCTTTATCAATGGTCGGGCGACTATGCCGGGTTTGCCCAAATAGAGCTTGAACAGAAATACCGGGGGGCAACGGCCTTGTTTTTTCAGGGCGCCGGGGCCGATATGAACCCGATGCCGCGGCAGTCGGTTGCCCTTGCGCAGCAGTTCGGACAAGAACTGGCTGCTGCTGTCAACCGGGTGCTGAACGAGGAGATGCAGGAATTAAAACCAGTACTGGCTACGGCTTATTCAGAAATAAACCTGGAAATGGGACCATTGCCGACGAAGGAGGAATTGAAAAAAATAAAAAATATTCAGGAAACGGATAAAAATTATCTGGCTTATAAAAAAAACTGGGCGGAAAATATGCTCCGTCGGCTCGACCGGGGGGAAAGCCTGCCTGCGTCCTATCCCTATCCGGTGCAGGTTTGGCGCCTGGGCGACCAGTTGCTTGCAGCCCTGGGAGGAGAAGTGCTGGTCAATTACTCCATTCAGTTGAAGCGGATATTGGGCGATGGCCTTTTTGTCATGGGGTATTCCAACGATGTAATGTCCTATATTCCTTCGGAAGCCGAATTGCAAAGAGGGGGCTACGAGGTGAAATCTGCACCGATGGTTTATGGCCTGCCCACAGCCTGGAAACCCGGACTGGAGAGCGCTATCCTGCACGAAACAGTAGAATTGGCCAAACAAACCGGTATAACTGAAACACCGGAACTTAAAAATAAATTGAGTACCGTTATAAACGAGATTTATAAAGACACAAAATTGTCGGAGAAGGACAACTTAGTAGCAACCAAATATTTTTCAGGGTTTGACCTTGCCCATGACACCTACAATGCCATATCGGCGGCCAGCGATGGAAATATTTACTATGTCCTTTCATCGCAGCCACACGATGTGCCCGGACAAATGTATATGTACGATACGAAACTTGATAAAACTGTTTTCCTGGCCGATCTGAACGAAATTTGCGGAGAAAAAGATAAAAAAACCATTGCCCAGGGCAAAAGTCACGTTCGTTTTCAAGAAAGTGGGGGCAAACTTTATTTTTCGACCCACATCGGTTATTACGAAATGATTGATGGCATGGAATGCCTGCCGGTAAACGCCCCGGAAGGCTATCAATTGTACACCGGGGGGCACTTCCTGAGTTATGACCTGAAAACCGGAAAGTTTGAAGACCTGGCTATCGCACCCCACGGAGAAGGTGTGCTGACCATGTCCATGGATACCGAACGGAAACAGATTTTTGCCATCACCTGGCCCAAAGGTTATTTTGTGCACTATGACGTGAATACCGGTAAATTACACAACATGGGCCTTGTTTCTGCAAACGGGGAAGGCGGAAAAGTAGGAGAAGATTACCGGGTATTGTGCCGTTCGATGGTAGTGGACCCCCGCGACGGATTAGTTTACTACTCCACTTCCGAAGGAGAAATATTCTATTATGATCCGCAGACAACCACGCTGCAAAAAATGGATGATGTTTCCCTGAAACTGGATTATTTCGGGAAATACGACCCCACCCGTCCGGGGAACATGGGCTATAACTGGCGTTCGGTCGTTTGGTACCCGCAGGAAAATGTGGCCTATGGGGTACACGGGAACTCGGGCTATCTTTTCCGGTTCGATCCTCGCAAAAAGAAAGTTGAAATCGTTGACCGGATTACTTCGGAACCCTCACAAAAAAGCGGGATGTTTGACCAGTTCAGTTATGGCTACCTGGGATTTGATTTGGGCAATGATAAGGAAACCCTGCATTATCTGACCGGCGGGCCGATATACGTTGACGGGAAAAGAGTAAAAGGTGTCGATGAAATAGCGATGGGCGCTGCTCGCGGGTTGGAAAACCTGCATCTGGTCACCTACCATATTCCCTCCGGTAAATATACCGATCATGGCCCGATTTTCTATGCTGATGGTTCACGGCCTACCTATGTAAACTCTATTGCGATCGACAAAGAGGGCAATGTATATACTCTTGCCCGTTTTGAACATGGCGGAAAAATCGTAGAAGATTTAGTAAAAATTCCTTTCCTTCAATAAACCGGACAGGATAAAATCAGAAGATAAAATCTATGTATTGAAGGCAGCCCTTACTCCGGCAAGGGCTGCCTTCAAACGTATAGCATCCGAACGTAGGATAAGTATAGGTGGAGTGAAGGTGAAGCGAAGCTGTAATATAACGTTTTGCGTTTATTGGTAATACCTAAAAGAATCGGCATTCCGAACTTATTTTTTCATATCCATTTACACAATTTCCGAACAGCCTCCCAATATATTTTCCTGAAATGGTGACCGTTTTCCCATATCTTAACAAAGGTATCCTGAACGATCTCTTCTGCATCCCCCATCGCATCAGTCAAACTTTTTCGAACGCCTTATTTTAACACGATTTAAATTTTTCAAACATTTTTTATCCCAAAAATAAAAACCAAATCAATCTTCTAATGTTATAAATTAAACATTTGATCGCAATAAAAGACAAATAAATCCGTTATTACCAAAAATTCTTATTATATGACAAAAAGAACCACAATATTGATTTTGTTTCTGGCGCTGTTTTCGGCAAATGTTGTTGCTCAAAACTGGATAACCAACATCGATCAGGCAAAAGCAAAAGCCTCGGCAGATAAGCAAAACATTCTGTTGATATTTTCCGGTTCCGACTGGTGTGCCCCTTGCATGAAACTGGATAAATTCATCTGGCAGTCGGAAGAATTTAAAACATTTTCAAAAGATCATTTTGTGCTTTTACGCGCCGATTTTCCCAAACAGAAGAAAAACAAACTCAGCGATGAGCAACAGGCACACAATGATAAACTTGCTGAAAAATACAACCCCAACGGTTATTTTCCACTGGTTGTAATTCTGGATAAAAATGGTGAGATAATCGGGAATACAGGATACAAGAATGTCAGCCCGGCCGAATACATAAAACAGCTTCAGGCACTTGAAAAATAAATTAACATGCGTTTGCTCGTATCTCTTTTTCTGATTCTTATTTCAGCAAAAGGTTTTTCACAGGAAACTTTTATGCGAACACTGAAACTGATGGGTTCGCGCTACGAAATTACCGTAGTAGCCAACAATCAGCCGGAAAGCGAAAAGTTCATTGATATGGCTGTGAATGAAATCACCCGGATTGAAAAACTCATTTCTGAGTGGGACCCAAATTCCCAGACATCGAAAATAAATAGCAATGCCGGTGTTGCCCCCGTAAAAGTCGATCCTGAGCTTTTCCATCTTATCGAACGGGCCATCCAGATTTCAAAAATTACCGATGGTGCTTTTGATATTTCGTATGCAGCCATGGACAAAATATGGAAATTCGACGGTTCACTGCAACAAATGCCCGACGAAGAAACCATCCGGCAGTCGGTGTTAAAAGTAGGGTATAAAAATATTATTCTGAATAAAGAGGATGGCACGGTATTTCTAAAACTACCCGGGATGAAAATCGGATTTGGCGCTATCGGGAAAGGCTACTCGGCTGATAAAGCCAAAGATTTCCTGATGAAGGAAGGCGTTGTTGCAGGCATGGTCAATGCATCGGGCGACCTGAATTGCTGGGGGAAAAAATCCGACGGAAAACCCTGGCTGGTAGGAATCACAAACCCGCTCAATAAAAACAAGGTTTTTTCGTGGTTTCCTATCGAAAACAGTGCAGTGGTCACTTCAGGCGACTACGAAAAATACGTCGTCCTGAACGGGAAACGATATGCACACATCATCGATCCGCGTACAGGTTATCCGGCCCACGGGCTAACCAGCGTGAGCATTTTTGCACCCAATGCAGAACTGGCCGACGCACTGGCAACCGGCGTATTTGTGATGGGAATTGAAGCAGGCCTTAATTTGGTTAACCAATTGAAAGGAATAGAATGTGTACTGGTCGACGATCAGGGGAAAATATATTATTCAGAAAATATTGAACGAAAAACGAAAGAACAATGAAGAAACTAATGTTCGTTTGTCTTGCACTACTTGGATTAAGTTCGTGTGTTGCAGTGAAAGAGTATGAGAAAGTTTATATCAACGATCCCGACATGAAATTATCTGCGGCGCAACACGAACGTTTTGAACTCAATTTTCAGGTTTATCGTGAAGCGGCGGCAGGGGCCAACGGAGGAAAAACAGGTGGTGGTTGCGGATGTAATTAGAAAGAAACATGAAAAAAACACTATTTGCAATACTGATATTTTCAAGTCTTTTTTCTGTTGCACAAACAAAAAAAGACAGCATTAATACCTACAAAAAGCGTGTATTGGAAGCGCCTGAGATCGATATCCTGATGAGTTATTATCATCAGGATGGCGACCATTCATCAGTAGGTGGCGGAATTGGCGACGAATCGCTGGATGATATCACACCAACGATCGTAATTACCCTGCCACTAAATGACGACGATGTGCTGACCATTGATGCCGGACTGTCGGCATATACTTCTGCTTCATCGAGCAACATTAACCCTTTTAACAATTCAGGAGCCTCGCGTGGCGGAGACGATGATGATGAAGATGATGAAGAGGAAGGAGAGGGAGGCGGTGATTACACTCCTTCCCCATCAACAACGAAAGGCAGCCCATGGGTAGCATCATCGGGTGCATCGAGAAGCGACGAACTGTACAGTTTTAGCCTCGACTACAGCCACAGTTCCGATAGCCGGGACTTCATCTGGGGAATTCATACTGCTTATTCGCAGGAATACGATTACAATTCAATTGGTTTTGGCGGGAGTATTGCCCAACTTTTCAATCAAAAAAATACTGAAATAAGCCTGAAAACTCAGGTATACCTTGACCAATGGAAACCCATCTACCCTACTGAACTACATGAATTTAGTTTATACGGAGACAACTTCCTGAATTCAGGGTATTTCAGCGGGATGACCGTTCTTGATGAAAGTGGTAATGCCAGCACACAATATTATCCCAATCAGTTTTCTGTGATAAACGATAAAAAACGCAACTCCTATTCCGCATCTGTCAGTTTTTCACAAATCATCAGCAAACGGATGCAGGCGTCGTTATTCTTCGACCTGATTTACCAGGAAGGACTGCTTTCAACTCCTTATCACCGGATTCATTTTGCTGATAAACCCAATTACTACATTGGTACAGCGAGCGATATCCCGAATTATACCAGCAGGCAAAACCAAGGCGTATTCCGTTTATCCGACAATATTGAGCGCCTGCCCGGTACGCGGTTAAAAACTCCGTTCGGGGCAAGGATCAATTACTACATCAGTGAGACCCTGAAATTGCGCACTTATTACCGGTACTACTCCGATGACTGGGGAATTACTTCGCATACTGCCAGCATTGAACTGCCCATTAAACTCTCGCAAAGTTTCACATTGAGTCCGAGTTACAGATATTACCAGCAAACAGCAGCTAACTGGTTTGCTCCTTTTGAAACCCATCTGTCAACGGAAAAATATTATACATCCGATCACGATTTGGCTAATTTTCAAAGCAATCAATGGGGAATTGGATTAAGTTATACCGATATTTTCACACAGCGAAAAATTTACAAATTCGGATTAAAAAACATTAACCTGAAATACAGCCACTACAACCGGAGCGACGGACTAAAAGCAAACATCGTATCCTTCGGGGTAAAATTTGTATTCGAATAACTCCATTATATTTCAGATTATCAGAAGATTCGACAAGAAACAATTCAGAATCATTCTAAAACGTATTAACTGGTATTTCTCAATTCAATCGTGTAAATTGTACAGAGTTTTTTGAGATGGAGCTGTACCATAAAACGGGGCGATTCTGAAAAGCCATACGAGTAAGGAAAATTAAAAAACCAAAATTATGGGATCATTAATTGTCAGTTCTTTGGCAATCGCCATTCTGGTTATTATCTCTACGTGGAAAATTTATGAAAAAGCCGGGAAACCGGGCTGGGCATGCATCATCCCTATTTACAATTTTATTGTATTGCTTGAAATTGTAGGCAAACCCTGGTGGTGGCTGCTTCTCTATCTTATTCCAATTGTAAACATTGTTCTTGCAGTTTGGGTGATTAACCTTCTTTCAAAGAGTTTTGGTAAAACCGAAGGGTTCACAATCGGACTAATATTCCTCGGATTTATTTTCTTTCCGATACTTGGTTTGGGAGAAGCTCAATATGTTGGTCCGGCAGGTCAACAAACAAAATAAACATAAAAACTGATTATAAAAGAGGCTGCATCAAAAGTCGGGATATAAACACGATCCTGAACTTTTGATACAGCCTTTCTTTTTTAAGTGATTTTCTGTTAAAACTGATTATTTTTGCAAGGTACAGGTATAAAATAATCTATGATTGAAAAACAAATTTATTTAGAGGGGGTTGATCCGCTCGAATTTTATGGAATCAACAACCAAAAAATCACCTTGGTAAAATCGTTTTTTCCAAAGTTGAAAATTGTAGCAAGAGGCAACAACCTCTTTGTTCAGGGAGAAGACGAAGAAATTATCGACTTTGAAAAGAAATTGAACACTCTGCTCGATCATTATCATGAATTTAATGTACTTACCGACGAAATCATTCTTGAAATACTGAACAATGAGTTATCCTCATTTCAGAGTTCAGAAGATACAAAAGATGTTCTGGTTTACGGGAATAACGGCAAAGCGGTACGCGCCCGCACCCCAAACCAGCGGGTTTTGGTTGAAGAATGCGCCAAGTCAGATTTGGTATTCGCCATTGGCCCGGCCGGAACAGGAAAAACCTACACAGCTATCGCCCTTGCTGTACGAGCCTTGAAAAACAGGGAAATCAAGCGCATTATTTTAAGTCGCCCCGCGGTTGAGGCTGGCGAACGTTTGGGATTTTTACCCGGCGACATGAAAGAAAAAATCGATCCATACCTGCAACCTCTGTACGACGCGCTTCAGGATATGATCCCGGCAAAAAAGCTCGAAGAATTTATGAAAGACGGCACCATCCAGATTGCACCGCTGGCTTTTATGCGCGGACGAACACTGAGCAACGCTTTTGTAATTCTTGATGAAGCCCAGAATACCACTCTCAACCAGTTGAAAATGTTCCTCACCCGCATGGGAATGAATGTAAAATTCATCATTACCGGCGATGAAACACAGATTGACCTGCCCAACCGCAACCAATCGGGGCTTCTCCAGGCAAAAAAGATTTTGAGAGGTATCCGCGACATCTCATTTGTACAGTTCGATGTAAAAGATATTGTCCGCCACCGGCTGGTGCGCGACATTGTAAATGCCTACGATAAGTATTATATCGAACAGGCAGCAAAAAAGGAAGAATCAGAAAAACAGAAGGAAACAGAGGAACCAAAAAGTTAATTATCTTTGAGATATGAAGAATTTAATTGATCACATATCTATTTCAAATTTCAAATCAATCAGGAATTTAAAGTTAGATGGCCTAAGCAGGATTAATCTTTTCATCGGCAAACCCAACGTTGGAAAGTCGAATATTCTGGAGGCTTTTGGGGTATTTAGTTTGCCATACTTAAAATATAATTCAAGTAAAAAACTGACCAATTTTATTCGCGCTGATTATTTAAATGAACTCTTTTTTGATGGAAACACCGAAAATCAAATTCTAATAAAGAATAACCTTGGAGAATTTGGGTTGTCGTATAAGTTTGAAAAAGATGACACCGATACGATCACTTCCGTCGGAACAAAATTGAAGATTCAGAATGTAAATACCATCGCTTCAATAGGAAAAGATCTAATTGTTACTTTTCTTGGAAACGACATCGATAAAAACCCTTTCAAGTATTACAATTTCAAGACGAATCAAAAGCCAAAACGTAATAATCTGTCCAACTTATTACCTCCTGCCGGCACTAACCTGATGGAAATCGTTGAGAATATCCCAGCCTTAAAAAAGGATCTTATTCAATTGTTTAATGAATACAATTTGAATTTGGTTTTTGATCGCGCCAGCCAGGAATTGAAAGTAATGAAGGAGCAGAAGGAGAAAGAAATCTTTCTAATTCCTTATAGCTCAATTGCAGATACCCTCCAGCGGGTTATTTTTTATAAAACAGCCATTGCTTCCAATCAAAACTCGGTATTAATTTTTGAAGAACCTGAAGCACATGCTTTCCCTCCATACATCGTACATATCACACGGGAAATCATTGAAGCTAAATCAAATCAATTTATCATTTCAACCCATAGTCCTTATATTTTAGATTACTTTTTGGAGAATGCAATGGAGGAACTGTCCATATTCATGGTTGACTATAAAAATGGTGAAACGGTTGCCAACAAGCTTTCGAAAGAAGATATGGAAGATATTAAGCAATACGGAATTGATTTGTTTACCAACTACGAAACTTTTCTAAAATGAAGCTTGATTATCTGGTAATTCCGGAATGCTATGCAGATACGACATTTATTGAAACAATTGTCCCACCGGATAATCAACGGGGCTATAATCATCAAATGGGATGCAGCAAAGTGGCGAACAAAATGCAAAGTGATTTAAAAGATGATTTTGCATTAGGGATAATTGATAAAGACAAGCGGTCCGTAAGGTATTTAGATGAATTTAGTTTAATCACAAATAAACAAAGCCTATTTCTGTACAAACATCTGAACAAGCATCATTATATTATTCAGATTTATCCGGCGATTGAACGGTTTATCCTGGAATCTTGCTCTGAAGTTGATATTGACTTATCCGATTATGGATTAATGAATAATTTGGAGGGGCTAAAACAAAAAACCAAGAAACAGACTAGCAAAAAAGATCCTCAACTAATAAAATTATTCAAAGAACTAAAGAACCGCAACTCAGAACAGGTTGTTACCTTATCAAAATGGATAAATTACCTGAAAGAGAATAATTTTCATTCTCAAATTGAAGAAATAAAAGAACTTTAATAATTTAAATACAAAATGAGTAACGCATTAACACGCACCGATTTTAATTTTCCGAAACAGAAAAGCGTTTACCACGGAAAAGTACGCGATGTATACAACATCAACGACGAGTACCTGGTGATGGTTGTTTCCGACCGCATTTCGGCTTTCGATGTCGTCCTTCCGAAGGGAATTCCCTATAAAGGACAAGTGTTAAACCAGATTGCGGCCAAGTTTCTGGATGCAACCAGCGACATTGTCCCCAACTGGAAAGTGGCCAGTCCCGACCCTAATGTGACCATTGGCCATGCCTGCGAACCGTTCAAAGTGGAAATG
This sequence comes from Prolixibacteraceae bacterium, assembly GCA_003506435.1. Lineage (GTDB taxonomy): Bacteria > Bacteroidota > Bacteroidia > Bacteroidales > Prolixibacteraceae > GWE2-42-39. Next base: position 146,371 of record DOAQ01000036.1, on the reverse strand, counting down.
GTGATCCGTGGCTACCTTACCGGACACGCATGGCGCGAATACCGCGACGGGAAACGCAGCCTTTGCGGAGAACCAATGCCAGACGGAATGATCGAAAGCCAGAAATTTGCTATTCCCATCATTACACCAACCACCAAAGCGTCGGAAGGACATGATGAAGATATTTCGAAAGAAGAAATTATCGCGCAGGGAATAGTTAGTAAAAACGACTATGAAATGTTGGAAAACTATACCCGAAAACTGTATGAACGCGGGGCACAGATGGCAGCCGAAAAAGGCCTGATCCTGGTTGACACTAAATACGAATTCGGAAAAAAAGACGGAAAAATTTACCTGATCGACGAGATTCATACGCCCGATTCGTCGCGTTATTTTTATGCCGAAGGCTATGAAGAACGCCAGTCACGGGGCGAAGCGCAAAAACAACTATCAAAGGAATTTGTGCGCCAGTGGCTTATCCAAAACGGATTTCAGGGCAAAGAAGGTCAGCGGGTTCCGGAGATGTCCGAAGAATTTGTTGCTTCGGTTTCAGATCGCTACATCGAGCTGTATGAAAACATCACTGGCGACAAATTTATAAAATCAGATATTTCGAAAATTCAGGCGAGGATTGAAAAAAATGTGATCCAATTCTTAAACTCATTGTAATAATATTTTTACTGAGGGTTTCACGTCAGTGGACCCTCAGTAATCTTCAAAACAAAAAATACATCCCCGATGCGCATATTCATTTTCATCTTTCTTATTGTAGCTGCATTCCAATTACGGGCACAGGATGAGGTTGCAACTACATTGGTAAAATTAAATCAGCCTGTTCCTGAATTCAGTTTTAAAGATGAAACCGGGAAAACCATATCGATTTCCGATTACAAAGGTAAAACTGTGCTGATTACGTTTTTTGCCACATGGTGCGGTCCCTGCCGCAAAGAACTGCCTCTGGTACAAAGTGATATTTACAACGAGTACAAGGACAATCCGAACTTCAAACTCCTGATTTTCGGGAGGGAACACAATCTTCAGGAAGTTTCAGACTTCAAAAAATCACAAGGATTCTCGATGCCTTTTTATGCCGATAAAGAACGCTCGGTTTATTCTCTTTTTGCAAGCAAATACATTCCTCGAAATTTCCTGATCAACGCCGAAGGGAAAATAATTTTCAGCGAAACCGGATTTGATATTGATACGTTTGACAAGCTAAAAAAACTTATTCAGGAAAACATAAAGCAATAAACCTAATTTTTTCACCCTAATTTTAGTTTCCCTATGGTTTTTTTCTTAATTATTGTTTAACTTGTTCAGCTCTTTAGTGTCGAGTTGCGCGACAATGGATTTCTGATATTTTCGCAGTTTTGCTTTTTGTACAAAAATAAAACTAACACTTACGATCATGATTAAGAAGGAATGGGCAGAGAAGAAAGTTCTTCTGGTTGAAGATGAAGAAACGAATATTATTTTGATTCAGGAATTTCTTTCAATTACACAAATCAGGATTGATGTTTCAAAGAATGGGAAGAATGCAGTGGAACGAATTGAAACAGGCGAAAAATTTGATTTGATTTTGATGGACATTAAAATGCCGATCATGAATGGACTTGAAGCGACTATCAAAATCAAAAACATCAACCCTGCCATTCCGGTTATTGCGCAAACTGCATACGCATTGTCAGAAGAACGGGAACAGGCGTTGGAAGCAGGGTGCGATGATTATATAACCAAGCCCATTCGCAGAGACGACCTGATAGCGCTGATGGCGAAATACATTGAGCAATAAACAACCCGGAAATAAAAACCGCCGACTTCCATACCTTTCCAAAATCCGCTAAAAAGAATTCTCACAGTCAAACACACCTCTAAAACTCAAAGGTATCACTGCTGATTTTCTTCGCAATAATTTTAGTATTATAATTCTTTTTCAGAACAAACAATGATTTCGAAACGTTCTTCTTTATATCTTTCTGCTGATTTTTCAGCACCGGGCAATAAAAAAGCACACGGTTTTTCAGGAAGGCAACGAGGGACTGAATTCATTTAACTATGAAAAAGAAGGTATGAACAAACTCTTACACATCATCCTGTTACTGACAATACTTCAATCTGAGTCGCTATCGTATGCTGCGATACCCGACAGTCTTTATGTGCAAATTAATAGCACGGATGAACGCATCGCAATAAAGGCATTAAAAACACTGGTCAAGACACAGATAGACAGCCTTCCTGATGAATGTTTATACTATGCGCGAAAAGCGCATCATTTAGCAATAATTATTGATGACGACTGGGAAATTGCCAGTACCAATTTTCACATCGGTTCCTGTTTTGATCACAAGTCTGTGTATGATTCGGCCATGTATTATTACGAAATTGCAAAAACAGGTTTTCAGACATTGAATGACGAAGAAAGGCTTGTCGAATGCCTCAACAATCTTGGTGTAATTTATAAAGCAGAAGGGAACTATACAAAAGCGCTGGATTATCAGTTGCAGGCCCTTCCCATCCGCTTACGCCTGGGAAAACAGCAGGACATTTGCCAAACCTACAACAACCTGGGAAATCTGTATGCCACCACCGGAGATACAAGTAAAGCCATCAGTATCTTTATAAAAGGAAAAGAAATTGCAGATGAAACGAATGACACGCTTGCCAACATTTTTATTGGGACAAATCTGAGTAATTTACTTGTCTCACAAAAGCAGTACGACAAAGCAAAACCAGTACTGAAACAAATACTGGAAACATCGCAGAAAAAAAAGCATATTCCCATAGAAATTACGGCGTTAAACCTTTTGGCACAAATTGAAGAAAGCCAGAACAGGGACAACGAAGCGTTTGAAATGGCAAGCCAGTCACTTCAAAAAGCACGTAAAAACAATTACTTAAAAGGAATAATTGTACCCCTCCACGTTATAGGTAATTATTATAAGAAAAAGGGAGATTTTCAAAAATCTCTTGAATACTATTTAAACGCATTAAATATCAGCAAGGAATTAAAGCTGTACGAGTATCAATATTTAATGAATAAAAGCATTTCTGAAATATATGTACTGACACAGCAACACGAAAAGGCCCTTCTCCATTACAAAAGATACACTGTGCTAAAAGACAGCATCTTCAACCTGGAAAACAAACAACAACTTGCCTCCATTCAATCCAAATACGAACTGGAAGCCGCAGAGAATGAAAAGGTACTTTTGGAAGAGAAAATTGAAAAGCAAAAACAATATAAAGATTTTTCCTATGTTATCGGAGGTCTTCTTCTGCTTGTTATTTTTATGCTTATTGGGCTTATTTACAACCACAAACGGGCAAAAAAACACTTAATTGAACTGAATGAACAAAACAACCGGATGTTTTCATTGATCAGCCACGACCTGCGGGGCCCCATTGGAAATATAAAAAGCATTTTTAAACTGATTGACGACGGAGATATTGACAATCCGGATGAAATTAAAAGTATTATCTCCGAATCCAAAGAGATTGTCGACAGCTCATACGACCTGCTGGAAAACCTGCTCAACTGGGTACGCAGCCAAACCGGTCGGATAACAACCCATCCGCAGCAAATCGTTATCGCACCGCTTGTTCATGAAATATTAAAAATTTTCGATAGTTCTGTTACGGATAAAAATCTTCGCGTAAGCAATCAGACAAATGAAAATCACAAAGTATTTGCTGACTTGGAAATGACAAAATCCATACTTCGCAACCTGATTTCCAATGCAATAAAATTCACCCATCCCGATGGAGAAATATCCATCCGTTCACGGATACAGGGAGGATATATCATTGTAACAATAAGCGATTCGGGCATGGGAATGGATAAAAATACGATCAGGAAAATCCTTGATGATAAAATTACCTCCAGCAGAAAAGGAACTCATGATGAAAAAGGTAGCGGCATCGGGCTTCGGATATGCCGTGATTTTGTGAAACGGAACGGGGGTAAAATGGAAATAGAAAGCGAAATCGGAAAAGGTTCTCATTTCTCGTTTTCGCTTCCTGTTGGCTAAATTGACAACCATCTTTTATTTGGGTGAATCACCTATGGCGCATCAGTTCCTTTACGTACAGCAGGCCTGTCGGATTTGCTTTGTTCGCGGTGCCGGAATTCCTGTAACATGTGTAAGCGGAATTTCCGTTCGAACTCATATAATTTTACTGTTTTCTGAATAGAAAGAACTTTCAGAAATTGTTTGTTGTAATCCTGCATCAAACGGGCTTCCTCTGTAAAAGTAGCGATGTACTCATCGTTTATCTTTTTCAGTTCTTCATCACCGGGCAATTCCGTTTTTCTGTTTGTTTTTAACTCCAATTCCATCCGTTTCTTTTCCAGCTCCAGCTTTTTCCGTTCAAATTCGTTGTAAACCGGCCAAAAAACCTGGGCTTCATCCGTGGTCAGATCAAGCCGGGCCGAGATAAACGAAATTTTCTCAGCTTTCATTCGCTGAACCACTTCGGGCGACTGCACTTTCCGTTCCTGAGAACCGGCAATGGCTACCATCGCCATCAGGAAAAAGATTGTTCCAAATACTTTCTTCATTTTATTTTAATTATACATTTCTGAATAAATTTCGTATTCACTAAGTTCCGCAGACAAAAAATCAACAACAACTTCATTATCGATCGTGTCGGCGCTCATATCTTCGGAAATCATATTGTACAGATTATCATCGTACAACCACTCATTCGAGATACTGGTCTCAGTTTCTGCCAGCCCTAAATCGGATGAAGAACCGGGAAAAAACATTTTCAACGGATAATGCACCAGTAAAAACACAAGCACAAAACCGGCTGCAAGCCATAAAACCGGTCGCAGCATTTGAATTATTTTTGGCTTTGACTTCCCTGCTTGCTGCTGAATTCGCTGCTGCAAACGTTCCTCAAACGTTTCGAAATACGCTTCAGGCACTTTAAACGGTTGTTGCTTTGGCAGCTCTTTCAAAAATTCAATATGATTATCGTCTTTCTTCATTTTCCTTTAACTCCTTTTTTTGACTGTTAAAATTCTGAAAAGTTTAACCGCATAAAAAATAAATCTCATTCATTCCTCTGATTTTAAATACTCTTCTATTTTTTTCACCGCATGATGGTACGACGCTTTCAATGCTCCAACCGATGTATCGAGTATTCCGGACATATCCTGGTATTTCATTTCATCGAAATATTTCATATTAAAAACCAGCCGTTGTTTTTCGGGTAAAACCGCAATTGCCTGCTGAAGCCGGGTCTGGATTTCATCGCCGTCGAAATACGTATCCGAATGGATCGCTTGCAGCAAATGCTCGCTGGTATCGCCTGCATCAAGCATCGACCGCTTCTTTTGCTGGTTCAGCAACGTTATTGCTTCGTTGGTGGCAATCCGGTACAGCCATGTATAAATCTCCGATTCTTCACGAAAACCATCAATACTGTTCCAGACCTTTATAAATGTATTCTGAAGCGCATCATCAGCATCGTCGTGACTGATCACAATTTTCCGGATATGCCAGTACAGTCGCTCCTTGTATTTCGAAACCAGGAGGCCAAAAGCCTGATTCCTGCTACTTTCCGATTTCAGTCCCTCAATTATTTGTTGGTCATCGTGCATATTTGTATTGTCAATTGCTATTCTGATCAGTTTTTGCAGCAAAGGTTTAATCGTTTTTGTTTTTTTAACCAATCAAAGGCAAAGGTAATAAAGGCATGTCTGTTTAATTCTAAAAAAACTAACTTTGCAGCGCTAATTAAAAACGAAAATATGGCATTGAAATGCGGAATCGTTGGATTGCCCAACGTCGGAAAGTCAACCCTCTTTAATTGTTTGTCGAGTGCAAAGGCGCAGTCGGCCAATTTTCCCTTTTGTACAATAGAACCCAATATAGGAATTATTACAGTCCCCGATCAGCGGCTGATTGAACTGGAAAAAATTGACAAACCGAAGAAAGTGGTTCCAACCACCATTGAGATTGTTGACATTGCAGGCCTTGTAAAGGGCGCCAGCAAAGGCGAAGGGTTGGGCAACCAGTTCCTGGCAAATATCCGCGAAACCGATGCTATCATCCATGTTCTGCGTTGTTTCGAAAACGATAATATTACGCATGTCGATGGCTCCATTAACCCGGTCCGCGACAAGGAAATTATTGACACCGAACTTCAGTTAAAAGATTTGGAAACCGTTGAAGCACGGATTACAAAATGGGAAAAAGTAGCCAAACACGGCAACGATAATTCAGCAAAAAAAATAGTGGAAGTGGCCTCCCGTTACCGCGATGCGCTCGTTCAAGGGAAATCGGCCCGCACAGTTGAGCTCACGGAAGAGGAAAAAAAACTGACCCGCGATTTTTTTCTGCTGACAAATAAACCCGTTCTGTATGCCTGCAACGTAGATGAAGCATCGGCAAAAAACGGCAATGCATTCGTTGAACAAGTAAAAGAAGCAATTAAAAATGAAAATGCTGAAATACTGGTTATTGCCGCAGCCACCGAAGCCGACATTGCAGACCTGGAAACCTACGACGAAAAACAAATGTTCCTCGAAGAGTTGGGTCTTGAAGAGCCAGGTGTGAACATGTTGATCCACGCTGCTTATAGGTTGCTAAACCTGCAAACTTATTTCACCACCGGCGCTGACGAAAGCCGGGCATGGACTTTTGTAAAAGGAATCAAAGCCCCGCAAGCTGCCGGAATCATTCATACTGATTTTGAAAAAGGGTTTATCCGGGCCGAAGTCATTAAATATAGCGATTACATTCGCCTGCGATCGGAAGCAGCCTGTCGTGAAGCCGGAAAAATTAACATTGAAGGGAAAGAATATATTGTACAGGACGGCGATATTATGCACTTCCGATTCAATGTTTAAAAATCCAAATATTTTCTTGTTCGATACGAATTTATAAACCGGCTTATTCCATATTCGGATAGTCATTCCGTGCTTTCTCCAAAAATATGGAACTGGATTTATATGAATGTTTCCGGGAGAATGCTTGCATAAGCATCAACAAAAACTATCCATATTCACAGAAAAGCAATAGGATAAAGGATTGTTTACACTTATTAACAATAAAAAATTTGTTTTTATCGGCCTCTTTCTCTCAATTGTATAACTTCGGGACGGAAAATTTTAAACGGGAAAAATGATAAAAAAGGGAACGATATTACTTATTATACTACTCACGATCAATAGCATAACACAGGCACAAGCAAAATACCCGTTGCAAAATACGCCGTACCCATCGTCAAAAACAGCCATTAAAGGAAAAATTATAGATGCTGAAACGAAGCAGTACATGGAATATGCCAATGTATCAATCTATAATACGGCTGATTCGACGCTTGCGGCCGGGGGAATTACAAACAGCAGCGGGGCGTTTGAAATTTCTCCGATTAAAACCGGCACCTACTATGTTGATGCCAACTTTATCGGTTTCAACAAAGTACGGATTGAAAACATTCGAATTGATGCCAACAACCGGCAAGTCGACCTGGGAATAATCGAACTAAGTCCATCGAACCAAAAAATCGGAACTGTTGATGTTATTGCAGAAAAGGCCCGGGTTGAATACAAGGTAGATAAGAAAGTCATCAATGTCGGGCAGGATATCAATTCAGCCGGTGGTACAGCCGTTGATGTACTGGAAAATACACCGTCGGTGCAGGTCGATATTGAAGGGAATGTCACCCTTCGCGGCTCTTCCAGCTTCACCGTGCTGATTGACGGAAGGCCAAGCGTTTTGACCGGAAGTGAAGCGCTCCAGCAAATTCCCGCCTCAGTAATCGAAAACATTGAGATAATCACCAACCCATCGGTGAAATACGATCCGGACGGGATGGCCGGTATCATCAATCTGGTCATGAAAAAGAATATTCTCTCCGGTTTCAATGGCATTGTCAATGCTTCAATCGGGACTAATGACAAGCAAAGTCTAAGTTTAACGGTGAACCAAAAAACGAAGAAGCGGAATATCTCTTTTGGCGTTGATGTCAACAACCGGTCGTTCAACGGGGAGCAAACTTCTTCGAGACAAACCCTGCAAAATGACACCACAACGTTCTTATTCAAAGACGGAAGCCGGGGCTTTAGCCGCGGCGGATATAGCCTGAAGGGAGGAACAGATTTTTACCTTTCGAATTATACGACTCTCGGCTTTTCAGCCAATTACGGGTATTACAATTCGGAAGGAGGAGGAAATGCGAATATCTATCAGTATACAGTACCCTCTTCTGAAGAAAAATATTCGGTTGAAAAAGACCCTTCGAAAAGAGATGGCAATTACGTCAGCGGAAATATTGATTTTCTGCATAAATTCAATGAGGACGGGACCCATCAGTTAAACGCCACATTGCATTATTCTCACAACAAAGGGAGTGATGTCGACAACGAAAATGAACTCATTGCCGATTCATTTTTCAACCCGACCAATATTTACTCGTCGCGGATACGTACCAATGAAGACGAAAATGAAAATGAATATCGCTTCAAAGCTGATTATACCCGTCCTTTAGGCGATTTTGGAAAACTGGAAGCAGGACTGCAAAGCCGCATTGACCGGGAAAGAGAAGACTATTTGTTCGAACGGTATAATACAACAACGCAGATATGGGAAAACAATGAACTTTTCAGCAGTTCGATGAATTTTAAACGCGAGATACATTCGGCATATTCAACCTTTTCAGGCAAAACAGGCCTGCTCGAATACATGTTTGGAATACGGGGAGAATACACAAACCGAAAGATTGTACACACAAAAGTCAATACTCCATACACGATCAATCGTTTAGATTTTTTCCCTTCGGTCCACCTGTCCCATACATTTTTTGACAACAACCAGTTAATGGCCAGTTACAGTCGGCGCATAAATCGTCCGAGCGGAAGGGATTTAGACCCGTTTAAAAGTTACCGCGATCAATACACCATTCAATCGGGGAACCCAATGTTGAAACCGGAATACACCAATTCGTACGAACTCAGTTACCTGAAACGATTGGGAAAATCATTCATTTCGCTCGAAAGTTTTTACCGGGTCACCAATAATTTGATCCGTCACATGAGCGAGCTGGGCGATGACGGCATCATCTACGAAACTACGGTCAACCTAAACAACGATTATTCGACGGGAGGGGAGCTGATGGCAAATATTAGTTTTGCCGAATGGTTGCTTGTAAATACCAGCGTTTCGGTTTACAAATACAAAATTAAAGACAGCTCCAACAGCGAAGGAGTGGTTACACGGGAAAGTACAAATATGGACGGAAGAATTAATTCTACCCTGAAATTTTCACAAAACAGCCGGATGCAGGTCACCGGAATGTACCATGGTCCGTCGGTTTCGATACAAGGGAAAAACGAAGGAATGTTCTACTCAAATATCTCGTACCGACAGGATTTCTTCAGCAAAAAACTAACCGCAACAATCAGCGTACAGGATGTTCTTGGAACTGCAATAAACAAAGGCACATCAAGCGGCACAAACTTTTCATCAGCCTACAGGTTTAAGCGCGAACCACAGATTTTGATGCTCACGCTTAGTTACCGGATAAACAACTACAAAACAGACGATTCCGGTTCATCAGAAAATAACGAAATGGATTTCGGGGAAGGTAATTTTTAAACGAAAAACTCATAGCATAAAAAAAACCAACAGGCAAATGCAAGCCTGTTGGTTTTTTTATTTAATCTCAGTCGTAAGCTAACTGAAAGTCATCCACGAACTGCGGTCATGATAATCTTCAACAGGAACAACCTGTGTTTGAAATTTATAGGAACTCACCAACATTAAAATCTCATGTTTAATATTTTCCAGACTATTGCTTACCAAATCGTCCCGAAATCCTTTTTCAGCAAGCGACGCAACATGATTGGCTGAAATAACCCTGCTTATGATTCTTCCCAGATCGACCATTTTGCGTTGCGGCATTTTAAAGTCAACCGAAAAATCAAGCGCCGACTTGAAATAATCAGCCACTTTTCCTGCCAAATCATAATTCTTCAGGAATACTGACAAATTCATTATTTTCTGACGTCCCATCAGTTTCAACACTGAATCCGAGATTTGTGTATAAAGCATCTCATTCGAACCTTCAAAAATCATAAACGGTCTGGAATCGATAATTCCTCTCGAAGCAACATGTTCTTCCCGATAACCATTTGCTCCACTCAGTTGGGTCAGGGTTTGAGCCGATTCCTGCATTAAATCAGTGACATAGGCTTTCATGCTCCCCGCCTCAACAGTTGCCGATGCCAGATTATTTTCAATGCCGCTGAATTCAGCGCTACGCGAACACATGGCCGAACTTACAGTAAACGCATTTTGAATTTTCGCTACCTGATGCTGTACCTGATCGAGAGACATAAGCGACTTTCCTGCAACCATGCGTGAATTACAATGGTTGATTGCCTCGTCCAACATGCGGCGGATGAACCCCATGCCCATGCCAGGAAACTGCATCCGGCTGCGGTGCAGCAAGTCCATCATCAATTTCAATCCGGTCGATTCAGGTTCGAGTTTAAACTGTTCCGGCACCCGGATATCGATGATATTTTTCCCGTACGGAATCGGGTACAAACCAATGTTGTTGTAATATTCTTCTACCTGTATGTATTGCTCCGGTTGCTGAACGTCGCAAATAAAAAAATCAATATCCCGGCCAAGCTCTCCATTCCCGTTTTTCGGTCTTGAGGTCATCAACCAGTAATCGGCCAGGCCAGTCAACCCCTGCCAGTGTTTGGTTCCTTTAATGTGGTATTTCGATCCTATTTTTTCATTTGAAGTCTGCATGTTCAGCGCATCGCTGCCGTAATCCGGTTCGGTAATCATCAACCCGCCCATATTTTGTCGCTCCAGAAACCGTTCAAAAATATCTTCTTTCACATGTTCACTGGCGTATTTTGCCACCGGCTGAAGGAACAACGCCATGTTAATTCCAAATGTTAACGACAAAGGCAGCGACTCGTAGGCAGCAGCATCCATCAGTCCAAGACATTCTTTGACTTTGGCTCCCCGACCTCCGTATTCTTTTGGAATAGCAACAGAAAGAGGATTTACAGCCATAATATCACGCAGAACAAGCGCAGGAAAACCGCGCTTTTGAATAAATTTTTCGATTTGGTCCCTTTCGTAAAAAACACTTTTCAGTGTCTTTTTAAAAGAGTCAAGAAAATCTGTAAAAGAAATCTGATTTGCAATTGAGACAGGATACATTTAAATGGTATATACGTTTATAATTAGCGGCAGGCAGAACAAGATCTGAATACCGACCCTCAAAATCCATATCTGCCAACTAAACAACAGACTGGTTTCGCAGTTGAAAACAAAACAACCGGAAGCTGTAAAAGTTTAAAAGCAAAAGGACAGAGCACTCCGGGTCTGTTTTTAAATTTTGTCACACCAAACAAAGATTAATAACCATTTTTGTTATTTTATTTCACATTATAATGATTTTTTGTCAGCATATATTTTGTTTTTAAAACACAATGATTATTTTTGCACCCGTAAGAATAACTTACGATGTATCTAAATTTTGGCAATTATGTGTGGATTTGTAGCAGCATTCGATTTAAAAATTGATGCACAGAGCCTGAGACCTCAGGTATTAAAGATGTCGAAACGCATTCGTCATCGCGGCCCCGACTGGTCGGGCGTTTTTTCCTCGGAAAAAGCAATTATGGCACATGAGCGGTTGTCGATTGTTGACCCTGAATCGGGAGGACAACCGTTGTATAGTAAAGACGGAAACCTTGTATTGGCTGTGAACGGTGAAATATACAATCATTTGGATATCAGAAAAAAATACCAGGACAAATATGATTTCCTGACCAAATCGGATTGCGAAGTCATTCTGGCATTGTATCAGGACAAAGGACCCGATTTTCTGGAAGAAATGAATGGCATTTTTGCGTTTGCTCTTTACGACAAGGCGCAAGACAGATATTTGATTGCCCGTGACCACATCGGTATTATCCCCTTGTACATGGGCTGGGACAAGTTCGGTAACTTTTACGTAGCGTCGGAACTGAAATCACTGGAAGGTTTTTGTAATAAAATACAGGAATTTCCCCCCGCAAGTTATCTCGACAGCAAGACAGGGGAGATTAAGACTTGGTGGACGCGAGACTGGATGGATTACGAAAACGTAAAAAATAATGAAACGAGCATCGCCGAGCTGCGAAAAGCAATGGAAGATGCAGTTCACCGCCAGTTGATGTCGGATGTTCCTTACGGGGTACTTCTTTCCGGAGGACTTGATTCGTCCATCACTTCAGCAGTTGCAAAACGATATGCCTCACGCCGCGTTGAAAGTAACGACACGGAAGCAGCCTGGTGGCCCCGGTTGCATTCGTTCGTGATTGGGCTGGAAGGCTCGCCCGACCTGATAGCGGCCCGAAAAGTAGCCGACCACATTGGTACTGTGCACCATGAAATAAATTATACCATTCAGGAAGGACTGGATGCGATACGCGATGTGATTTACCACCTCGAAACATACGATGTGACGACGGTGCGCGCAGCAACCCCGATGTACATGCTGGCCCGGGTGATTAAATCAATGGGCATAAAAATGGTACTGACAGGCGAAGGAGCCGACGAAATTTTTGGCGGATACCTGTATTTCCATAAAGCACCAAACGCACAGGCTTTTCACGAAGAAACCCTTCGTAAACTTAGTAAATTACACCTCTATGACTGTTTACGAGCCAACAAAGCACTGGCTGCATGGGGTGTTGAAGGCCGCGTACCATTCCTCGACAAAGAATTCATGGATGTTGCTATGCGGCTGAATCCAAAAGATAAAATGGCCGGTCCCGACCGAATGGAAAAATGGGTATTGCGCAAAGCTTTTGAGGATTATTTACCGGCCAGCATTGCATGGCGGCAAAAAGAACAATTCTCGGACGGCGTTGGCTATGGATGGATTGATACCCTGAAAAAAATCGCATCAGAAAAAGTGAGCGACGACATGATGGAAAATGCAAAATACCGTTTCACCATCAATACGCCTATGTCGAAGGAAGAATATGTGTATCGCGAAATTTTTAGCGAATATTTTCCGTCGGACGAAGCCGCCGCCTGTGTTCCATCGGTACCTTCAATTGCATGCAGTACCCCGGAAGCGCTGGCATGGGACGCATCGTTCAGAAACAATGCAGACCCGTCAGGACGTTCGATATTATCGGTTCACGAACAGGGAACACAATTTGAAGATAAAATAGAAGAAGCAATAAGAAGAGAAAAAACGACATAGTTTGAAGACTTTCTGCTGATGCCAGCAGGAAAATTGCCAAAATTGAGAGTGTGAGCCACATCGGAGGATGTGGCTTTTTCTTTAAAAAAATGAACCCCGCCTGAAAAAGACGGGGTTCCTGAGAGTGTGGCTTATTCTAATTTCAGATTATATTCAAAAAGTAACATTCCGATTAAACAACCCCTTGTGCGATCATTGCGTCGGCCACTTTAATGAAACCGCCGATATTGGCGCCTTTCACATAATTCACGAAGCCATCGCTTTCTGTACCGTATTTCACGCAGGTACTATGAATATTAACCATGATTTGGTGAAGTTTGGCATCCACTTCTTCTCTAGTCCATGGCAAACGCATTGAATTTTGCGTCATTTCCAGACCAGACACAGAAACGCCGCCTGCATTGGCTGCTTTGCCAGGTCCATAAAGAATTTTGGCCTGAATAAATACTTCAACTGCTTCTGCTGTCGAAGGCATGTTGGCTCCTTCTGAAACCAACTGACAACCATTTTTCACTAATTCAACGGCATCACTTTCATGAATCTCATTCTGGGTAGCACACGGAAAAGCAAGGTCGCATTTGATTCCCCATGGCGTTTTACCTTCAAAATACTGAACATTATATTTATCGGCATATTCTTTAATTCGTTTACGACGAATATTTTTCAGATCCAGCATATAAGCCAGTTTTTCTTCGTCAAATCCAGCCGGATCGTAAACAAAACCTGATGAATCGGACATAGTAACAACTTTTGCCCCCATTTGGATCAGTTTTTCAACAGCATATTGAGCAACATTACCCGAACCTGAAACAGTAGCAATTTTTCCTTTCAGGCTATCGTTCCTGGTTTTCAACATTTGATCGGCAAAATAAACAGCCCCGTAACCCGTTGCTTCCGGACGGATAAGGCTTCCTCCCCATTCAATTGCTTTTCCGGTCAGCACGCCTGTGAATTCATGTCTGATCCGTTTGTACTGTCCGTACAGGTAGCCGATTTCACGACCGCCAACGCCAATATCACCGGCAGGCACATCGGTATCAGCGCCGATATAACGCTGCAATTCGGTCATAAAGCTCTGGCAGAAACGCATCACTTCATTATCCGATTTTCCTTTAGGATCGAAATCCGAACCACCTTTGCCACCACCCATAGGAAGTGTCGTAAGGCTGTTTTTAAATACCTGTTCAAAAGCCAAAAACTTCAAAATGCCAAGGTTTACAGTCGGGTGAAAACGCAAGCCTCCTTTGTATGGGCCAATAGCGCTGCTCATCTGGATGCGGTATCCCCTGTTGATTTGAATATTACCTTCGTCATCGATCCATGGCACCCGAAACATAATCACACGTTCCGGCTCAACCATGCGTTCCAGTACTTTTGCATAGTGATATTTCGGATTTTGTTCGATGAAAGGAAGTAATGATTCTACCACTTCCTGAACGGCCTGATGAAATTCAGATTCCCCGGGGTTTCTGGCAATTACTTTCGCCATGAAATCGCTTAACTTCAAATTCAAAATGTCAGTCATAACAGTTTTTTTTATATAAAAAGTTGATATAAATTCAAAAAAGAAACATTGTCGTACACAAATACATTTTTATATGGCAAAAATAATGTTCGTGATAAAAATCAGTTTATCTCATTTTATAATTCCGTGTATTACGTAAGACGCCGGATGACAATGTAAATCTTATGGGAACGATCAAGCGAGACTTTGAGGCCGGAACTCCGACGAAAAGTGGAAAATATTTTTATGCCTGCCAGGGTTTCGGACACGAAAAACCGGATGGTTATTATATATCGATGATATTATTTTTGATTGCAAATTTCACCATGTCTACCGTACTTTTCATGTTCAGTTTTTGCATGATGTGGTTTTTGTGCGATTCAACCGTACGTACGCTGATAAAAAGCTGATCGGCAATTTCCTGATTCGAATAACTTTCGCCCCACAACCGAAGTATTTCAATTTGCCTCGTACTCAACTGGCTCGGTTCTGAGCCGGAATCAGAAGTACTGTTAATATTGGAAACATACTGATTTACAACCAGGGTTGAAATAGATTTATTGTAATAATCATATCCGTTGCGAAGGGTAAAAACCGCCTCCTTCAGATCGTTCATGTCCGAATCTTTTCCCAGAAACCCTTTTGCCCCGGCTTTTATAGTTTTCAGAATGATTTCTTCATTTTGAATGGCTGAAAGGATCAATATTTTAAGTTTGGGATTATCAATATTCAACTGGACAATGAAATTCAGGTTCCGTACCGAAATATCATGCATATTCAGGATTAAAACATGGACATTCACTTTCTTCAGTTTATCGATTAATACAGCCCGGTGGTCGCAAGCCAGAACAAGGTTGAAATCAGGCACATCGGATAGCAAGCGAGCAAACCCGTCCAAAATCAGTTTGTGTTCATCAAATAATGCAATATTAATCATACCCCTGTTCGTTGATTATTCTTCATTCATTATTGCTGCCGTTCGTTGTTTGCCATCCATTATAATGGTAAGGTCTTTTTTGAACCGGACATGTTTGAAGAATTTTGTTTCGTGAATGACTTTCTGTTCATTTAAAGAATCCCATCTGAGAAAATCGGTTGACGATGTATGTTGTACCGAAAGATAGCCAATATTCATTGATGTTACGTTGTGAAAGAAATGAGAGCCCAGCGACGAATCGAGCGGAAAATTTTCCAGGCTGACTTCAACAATCACTTTGGCATTGGAAATTTGAGACCAGTTTACCGGGACTCCGACAAAACGGTCCCTGCTGCCCCACCGTCCGGGGCCAATCAAAATATATTGCCTTTCGCTTTTACTCATGATCTTGTTCAATGCCTCTATTTCTTCAGCCATCTCCAACGTTTTCATCTTGTTAAACCGTTTTGGATCGGCAAAAATAACATCATTAATACCGTTAACAATACCATTTCCCATACTTGATTTCGTGAACAACACCATCTTCGATTTATCTTTCATATCGATTGTGATGCTTTGTGCCGGTTGGTCGGCAAGCAATGGTTTAATCTGGAGAAGATAAAATGTAGGCAGCCCATTTTTAGTCCGGTTAAGATCAACCGCATATTCAATTTCAACAGGCGACCCAAATGCTTCTTTTATCGTGTTCAGAAGAAGCCGGATGGTTTCGGCAAGCGGGATGTAATCGTATTGTAAAATATTTGCAAAATTGATGACCCTCGGTCCGCGGGAGCTAAGTCCTGCTTCCAACCGGTCATTTTCAGGGTTATATACCGACACACAATGAGCAAGGGCGCCATGTTTTTCAGCTTCACTGATATCCAGCAAATCCAGCGATGCCAATTCTCCGTCTTTCAGAAAATCGGCTTTTAATTCTTTGCAGTTCAATGCGTAAAATTCAACCTGCGAACTATTTAGCAAATCCTTGATGCTGTACATGCCTGTTTTAGGGTACTTGGGAGAAAAACGAAACGACTGCCACCCATCGACAACATAAGCGCCCAGACCAACAGCAGCTACTGCAAATCCTTCATTAGGCTTCATGTGGGCCACCGGATAATAATTATACGACTTGGCCACCCCGCTAATGTGCGGATAATAATAATCGCCGTACTGATTGCCGACCAATTCCTGTAAGACCACAGCCATCTTCTCTTCTTCGATTTTATGATGGATAACCGCAAAATAATTTCGGGCTTTATCGGAGAACGTAGAAGCGTATATTAATTTGATTGCTGTTGCCAGTTGTTCAAGCACTATTTTTTTATTTGTGGAACAATTGGGAACCATGTACGTGTCGAAAACCCCGGCAAAAGGTTGCGTGATCGAATCTTCAGAAGTACTTGACGACCGTACCGCGATAGGTTTGTCGATCTGGGAAACAAAAACTTTTAGTTTCCGAAGCAAGGTGGACGACAGGTGTGCTTCAGCAAACAGGCGTCTTAACTCGGCGAAGGAAACAGAAGGATCGATGATTTTATCGAAAAGGTTGTTTCGTGTAATAAAAGTCTGAAATTCATCGGTACCGATGATTACCGTGATAGGCGCAAAAATATTGATCCGGTTGGACAATGTCGAAAAATCGAGATTATAAATGAGAATATTGATAAAAGCCAATCCGCGACCCTTTCCTCCCAATGAGCCTCCGGCAAAAGAAACGATATTTTTTTCGTCCAGGGTCGAAGTCTCGTCAAAGTCCAGAATTTTCCCCTTCTTTTTCTCATCCTTGTATTTTTTAATCTGATCGATAAAAAACTGCCTCGACTCGCTCATGCTTTTAAAATTATCGATCTGAATAGGGTTCAGCGTTTTGGCAAGCTGAATTTCACCGCGTGCCATCAGCCAAAGCGACAATTGATTTTCCGAAGCATGCAGGTAAAACGATTCATCGGGTATCTGGTGCAACAAGGTCTCAAACTCACGAAGCGACTTTGCCACGGCAATTTTATTCGATTCCTTATCCCTGAATACAAAGTTACCAAAGCCCAGATAGCTCTTCAGATACGCCCTGATTTCATTCAGCAGGGTTTCCGAATTTTTATTGATGAATGCTGCATTCAATTCTTCTGCGATTTTTGCATTCCGGTTTTCCGAAGATTGAAGAATTACCGGCAGGTTCGAGATGTGCGACTGCACATATTTGATAAACCGGACACCGGCATTTTTATCCATTTTCCCGGAACGTTCAAACTCAACATCAGAAATTACGCAGAGCATGAAATCCTTGTATTTATTGAAGATATAAATGGCATCTTCGTAATTGCGGGCCAGTAAAATTTTAGGCCGCGACCGCATTTTGCAAATCTTGTCGATTTCATTTTTTTCGACTTCCGGCAATAATTGCTGTACCTGGCCAAAAACAATATCATATAAAATCTGGAGGTATTTTGAATAATAAAGCGGTGAATCTTCGATGAGAAGAATAACGCGTACCAAACCGATTTTGGTATCGTTCTCCACATTCACACTGTCTTCTGTCGATTTCACGATTGCAAACAGGATTTGCGAATCGCCGTTCCACACAAATAATTTATCGACCGAGCGGATAGTAGGAGCCAATTCTTCGAAATACCGAATATCGCTTTTCTTGTTCAGGAGAAGGTAAATGGGCAATGATTCGTTGGCCGCCCTGATCTGTTCACTGATAATAATGGGAGCCTCACGGTCGATACCCGCCATCAGAATAACCAAATCGAAATGCGTTGTTTTCAATAAATCCAGAGCTTCTTCGGCCGTAGATACTCCCGTGATACGAGGAACAGAGAACAAGCTGTACTGATAGATTTCACCCATGAACTTCTCGAAGAACGAGTCCTCGCTTTCCAATATAAACGCATCGTATAAAGTCGCAACAAAAAGAATATGCTTGACTTTGAACTTCATCATGTCGAGATAAATGTATTTATCTATCGACTGCTGGTTGAAATACAACTGCAATGGCTTTTTATTCCTTATCAGCGACTTTCTGAATTCTTCGGAAGGGTGGTGTTCCCGAACAGCAATACCCTTTTGAGAAATTATCTCGTGCCCCTTGTACCCGTTCAGGTAGCCGCATATCAATTTACTGATATTGACCAGCAGGTTTCGTTCTTCAAACAAGAACGGGCCTTCGTAAGCCTCCGGGAATTGCTTCAGGTAAAAAATTTCGATTTGCCCCTTTTTATGGTCAATGGTAACAAAATTTTCTTTTTGCGTCCATTCTGTTTCCCTGAAATTTTCGCTGGTATAACTCCCGCTTTCAAACCGGATACGGGCAACCGTAAACTTTGGATATTGAAACGAGTCGGGCAAAATGGAACAAACTGCCTGTAGGGTTTCATCAATCGGGTTCCCCTCTTCGATAATGAATGAAGTTTGATTGATGGCTTTCAGTTCTTTGAGACGTTCGGTATTTGCACGGTACAGCTTTTTAAATTCTTCTCTTGTGACCGATCCCGAAATCAGGTTGGAAAGATTTACCAGCAGATTCCGTTCTTCTTTCAGGAAAGGTCCTTCATTGGCTTCCGGGAATTGCTTTGAGTAGAAAATATCGATTGTTCCCTTCTTCCTTCCGGGAGCCACAAACCCTTGTGTCATCCGCCATTCCGATTCATTGAAATTCCGGCTGACAAACTCTCTCCCATTGTATTTAATTCGAACGCTGGTATATTCCGGATACTGCCATGCGTCGGGCAAAACGGAACAAATCACCTGTAGCGATTCTTCCATCGACTTGCCTTTCGTCAGAATTTCCGATGTCCGGTTGATCCCTTTTAATTCTTTCAGCCGCTCCGTATTTTCAACCAGCAGTTGC
This sequence comes from Prolixibacteraceae bacterium, assembly GCA_003506435.1. GTDB lineage: Bacteria > Bacteroidota > Bacteroidia > Bacteroidales > Prolixibacteraceae > GWE2-42-39. Next base: position 126,883 of record DOAQ01000036.1, on the reverse strand, counting down.
TGCAATACTTTTTTTGAAACGGTACCTGAAATCAATGCTGCCAGATTATTGACCAAACTCTGTTCTTCTTCTAAAAACGGCCCGATAAAACTATCCGGGAATTTTTTCAGATAATATATTTCGATACTTCCGGTTGTTCCGTCCGGCATATCGAAAACCTGTTGCAATTTCCATTCGGTAACGATGAACGATCGGCTGACAAACTCCTTTTTACCATATTTTATCCGGGCAACAGTATATTCAGGATATTGCATAGCTTCGGGCAGAAGTAAACAAATTTCCTGTAACGACTCGTCGAGAGTCGTACTTTTTTTCAGGATTTCGGCAGTCCGGTTGATACTTTTCAGCTCCTTATCCCGCTCTACGGTATACAGGTACAGTTCATCGAGTTGAAATTTCGAGATCAAACTGATGAGCAAAGGAGTAAGTTGCTGAAGTAATTTTTTGCCATAAACAGGTATGAATTCGACTTCCTGCTTACCTGAAAATACTGAAAAAAAAAGTTCAACTATACCCTGTTTTCGGTCAGGAGTTTGAAAATTGGTACGTTGAACAAACGAGGCTTCAGAAAAATTTTTATCGGACCAGCTCTTTCCATTAAAAGAAACCCGTATTGAAACGTTGATTCCGTTAACTGAAAAATCGGAAACTACATCGCAAAATTGCTGCAACGATTGGTCAAAACTGGTTCCTTTTCCCAATATTTCGAGAAGGTCGTTTATTAAATCCGACGTGAATAGGTTATCGATTTTTGTATCCATGATTTTCAATACAATCAAACAAGCCGTTGCATTTTATTGATTTTCTGCAAATCCCTGTCAAAATTACAGGGAAACAAAGAAAAAAAAATAATGCCGTAGCTTTTGCGTTGAAATTAATACAAAAAATGAAGAACAGAAGCATTCCGGGCAAATAAGTCGGCCCGTTTTTTGGGGATGAAATAAAAAAGCCCACCCTTACGGATGAGCCTTTAAACAAATTGGAATTATGCTATGATCTATTTCTCAAACAAATATTCATTGACATTACGTGCGGCTACTTTTCCTGCTTCAATAGCACGAACCACCAGACTGGCTCCACTTTCAACATCGCCTGCCGCAAAAATGTTTGCAACCGAAGTCTGTTTTTTCGTATTTACTTTCACATTACCCCGCGCATCGTAGTCAATCCCGAGCGCATCGAGCAAACCGTTGTGTACCGGCTGGGTAAAACCCATCGACAAAAGAACCAGTTCCACATCGATAATTTCGTTGGAACCCTCAACTTCGTTCATCATCCAACGGCCGTTTGCATCTTTGCTCCATTCGACACGAATAATCTCTGCATGTTTCAGCACTCCATTTTCCCCGATCAATCGTTTGGTTGATAAACCCCAGCGGCGCTCACAACCTTCGAGATGCGAACTCGAAGTACGCAAAACTGTTGGCCAGTAAGGCCATGGATTATTACTTTCGCGGTCAACCGAAGGTTTCGGCATGATTTCAATCTGAAGCACACTTTTTGCTTTTTGGCGGATAGATGTTCCCACACAGTCGGAACCGGTATCGCCACCACCAATCACCAACACGTTTTTGCCTTCAGCCGAAATGCGTTCACCATCCGGAATGTACTCGCCGGCAATCACTTTATTCTGCTGCGACAAAAATTCCATGGCAAAATGAACTCCTTTCAATTCGCGGCCTTCAACCGGCAAATCGCGGGCTTGTTCAGCTCCGTTGGCCAGAACAATTGCGTCAAACTCCTTCAGCAATTCTTCCCTGGTAACATCGATGCCAACGTTTACATTGGTTCTGAAAGCTAACCCTTCAGCCTCAAAAATATTGATCCGGCGATCGATAACTGATTTATTCAATTTGAAATCGGGAATACCAAAACGTAACAGTCCGCCGACAGCGCTGTTTTTCTCGAAAACAGTAACACTGTGACCAGCCTGATTGAGAAGGTCGGCTGCCGAAAGTCCGGCAGGTCCCGAACCAATAACAGCTACTTTTTTTCCGGTACGCTGCTGTGGAATACGTGGCAAAATATATCCCAGATCGAACGCATGCTCCACCGTTGAACACTCGTTTTCACGAATGGTTACTGCTTCTTTGTGTATTTCGAGTACGCACGATTTTTCACAGGGAGCCGGACAAATACGCCCGGTAATTTCAGGAAAACTGTTGGTTGAGTGAAGCACTTCATACGCTTCGCCCCAACGTCCCTGGTAAACCAGGTGCTGCCATTCGGGAATTTTGCTGCCCACCGGGCATCCCCAGTGGCAAAACGGCACGCCGCAATCCATGCATCGCGCAGCCTGGTCGATTCGATCTTTATCGTCCAGCGTTTGTTCTACTTCGCCGTAGTCATATATTCTTTCTTTTACAGGACGATAACCGGCATCTTTGCGGTCTATCGTCATAAAAGCTTTTGGATTTCCCATGATAAATTCTTTTTAAAAATTAGTTGCTGCAAATTTCTGTTAATACTGATGACTTGGAGTATCTTCCGTTTGTTCAAGTTTCCGCTTCAGCTCCTGCAATTTCAATTCTTCCATTACTTTCTTGTATTCCATCGGTATTACCTTTACAAATTTTGGCAGATACTCATCCCAGTTGGTCAGGATTTTTGCGGCCAAAGTACTTTGTGTATACAGCAAATGTTTGTTGATCATTCCCTGTAATTCTACAATATCGGTTTTGTCTTCAACAGCTTCCAATTCAACCAGACCTTTATTGCAGAAATAATCGAAGTTACCTTCTTCGTCGAGTACATAAGCGATGCCTCCACTCATACCCGCAGCGAAGTTACGCCCGGTTTTCCCGAGTACAATTACGCGCCCGCCGGTCATATATTCGCAACAATGGTCGCCGGTACCTTCAATAACTGTTTTCGCCCCCGAATTACGGACACAGAAACGCTCACCCGCAACCCCGCGAATGTATGCCTCGCCGCTGGTCGCACCATAAAACGAGGTATTGCCAACAATGATATTTTCTTCGGGTTTGAACATTGAGCCATGGGGTGGAACAACGATAATTTTACCTCCCGACAAACCCTTGCCAATATAATCGTTGCAATCGCCTTCGAGGCGGAATGTTACCCCCTTCACCAGGAAGGCGCCAAAACTCTGTCCGGCTGTCCCGTAGAATGTTGCATTGATGGTATCTTCCGGCAATGCCTCTTCGCCGTATCGTTTCGAGATTTCGCCCGACAACATGGCCCCAACTGTACGGTCGATGTTCGTGATGGAGTGCGACATCCACACTTTTTCTTTCGATTTCACCGCTTTGTTGGCCTCGCGGATCAGGTTGTGATCCATGTGGTCGTCAACAAACTTGATGTTCGGGTATGTGTTGTGAATATCGTGCAGACCCGCCTCTTTGGGCATGTATAATAGTTTCGAAAAATCAATGTTTTTCATTTTCCAGTTCATGACTTCGGGATTGGCTTCCAGCAAATCCATGCGCCCCACAATATCCTCGAATTTTGTATAACCAAGCTGGGCCAGATGTTCCCGGACTTCTTCTGCAATAAACCGGAAGAAGTTGATTACAAATTCTGAACGGCCAATGAACCGTTTACGCAAAGTTTCGTCTTGCGTAGCAATACCAGCAGGACAGGTATTCAAATGGCATTTGCGCATCATGATGCAACCAAGCGTAATTAATGCTGAGGTTGCGAACCCAAATTCTTCGCCGCCCAGCAAGCCTAGTTTAATTACATCGGTACCGTTTTTTAATTGTCCGTCAACCTGAACTTTTACACGTCCGCGCAAATTATTCATCACCAGGGTTTGCTGTGTTTCGGCTATACCCATTTCCACCGGGAGCCCGGCATATTTGATCGAGCTGGCGGGCGATGCGCCTGTTCCGCCTTCGCAACCAGCAATGATTATCAGGTCGGAAAAAGCTTTGGCAACACCGGCAGCAACTGTTCCCACTCCGCTTTCAGAAACCAGTTTTACTGAAACTTTGGCTTTCGGATTGGTCACCTTCAGGTCATAAATCAACTGGGCCAAATCCTCAATCGAATAAATATCGTGGTGCGGCGGTGGCGAGATCAATGTAATACCCGGAGTTGAGTTCCTCAGTTTTGCGATGATTTTATTCACTTTGAATCCCGGCAACTGGCCTCCTTCTCCCGGTTTTGCCCCCTGCGCAATTTTAATCTGAAGTTCGTCGGCATTGATGAGGTAATTGTTGGTAACCCCAAAACGTCCCGAAGCAACCTGTTTGATAGAACTTCGTTTGCTGGTCGCAAAACGTTCAGAATCTTCTCCTCCCTCGCCTGTATTGCTTCGGCCTCCAATGGTATTCATGGCAACAGCCAGCGCTTCGTGAGCTTCTTTGCTGATAGAACCATACGACATGGCGCCGGTAACAAACCGTTTCATGATTTCTTCGACAGGCTCAACCAGCGAGATATCAATCGGATTTTTCTTATATCTCAAACAGCCTCTGATGAATGCAGGTTTTGCATTTTCTGCATCAACCAGTTTGCTGTATTCTTTGTATTTCGAATAATCATTGGTACGGGTAGACCATTGCAACAACCCGATTGTTTCCGGGTTCCAGGCGTGATGCTCACCGTATTTCCGGTAATGATAGGTACCAAAACTTTCAAAATCATTCCTGTTTCCGAAACGGCTGGTTCTTCCAAATACCTTTCCATGGAACAGGGTGGCTTCTTTGCAAATTTCCTCAAATCCAAGACCACCGATTTTTGTTGATGTCCCGGTGAAATACGTGTTAACCAGTTCGTCGCTCAACCCTACAACCTCGAAAATTTGCGATCCCTGGTAACTTCTCAAGGTTGAGATGCCCATTTTTGAGAAGATTTTCAGCAAACCTTTATCAATTGCTTTAATGTAATTATGGCGCGCTTCCTTGTATTCCATGTTGATCTGACCGGTTTTCACCAAATCGTCGATGGCAGCAAAAGCCAGATATGGGTTGATCGCGCTGGCGCCATACGCGAGCAATAATGCAAAGTGGGTCACTTCACGGGGCTCACCGGTCTCAACAAGAATACCGATCTGCATTCTTTTCTTATTCTGAATCAGATGATGGTGAACAGCAGCAACCGCCAGCAACGAAGGGATCGGTGCATATTCTTCCGATATATTCCGGTCTGAAAGAATAATAAAATTCTTTTGTTCGTCGACTGCTTTCTCCGCAGCTTCAAGCATATTACTGAAAGCTGTTTTAAACCCTTCAACTCCTTCTTTTACCGGGAATAACATCGGAATAGTTTTGTGCGAAAACTGTTCGTGTTTCAGATCCTTAATTTTTCCGAGGTCAGTATTGGTAATGATCGGGCTGTCGAATTTTATAAGCTTGCAGTGTTCCTGTGTTTCATCCAGAATATTTGAATGCAGCGAACCGATGTAATTAGTGAGCGACATTACCAGTCCTTCGCGGATCGGGTCAATAGCCGGATTCGTCACTTGAGCAAATACCTGCCTGAAGTAGTTGTAAAAACGCTGTGGTTTTTCAGAAAAAATGGCCATCGGCGTATCGTTCCCCATCGAACTGGTTGGTTCGGCCGAAGAATCGCACATGGGTTTGATGATCATTTCCATGTCTTCTTTAGAATAACCAAACACGTCGGCATACGTTTTAAATTCTTCACCCATCGACGACGGCACCCGTTGTTTCACGACAATGTCTTCCATCTCCAGGCGGTTTTCCTTCAGCCAGTTCCCATAAGGGTTCCGCTGGCTCAACTGGGCTTTCACTTCATAATCAGGAATAATAATCCCCAATTTGGTATCGACCAACAATATTTTTCCAGGACGAAGCCGTCCTTTTTCTTTAATTTCTTCAGCGGCAAAAGTTTGTACTCCGACTTCCGACCCCATCACGATCATATCGTTTTTGGTAATGATATATCGTGAAGGGCGCAACCCGTTGCGGTCGAGGGTTCCGCCGATATAACGACCATCGGAAAAGACCATTGAAGCGGGACCGTCCCAAGGTTCCATAATGGTCGAATGATATTCGTAGAAATCTTTCAGGCTCTGAGGAATCGGGTTCTTCGAGTTGAATGATTCGGGTATCATCATACACAGAGCATGCGGCAACGAACGTCCGGTCATGTGCAAAAATTCGAGAACGTTGTCGAATGAAGCAGAGTCTGATTTATTGGGTTCCACAACCGGGTACAATTTTTTCAGGTCGTTGCCATAGATTTCCGATTTCAGCAATGCTTCACGGGCCTGCATCCACAGGCGGTTGCCTTTTACCGTGTTGATTTCCCCGTTGTGGGCAATCATACGGAACGGGTGCGCCAAATCCCAGGTAGGGAATGTATTGGTGCTGAAACGTGAATGCACCAAAGCAATAGCGCTTTTCATTTTCGGGTGCTGCAAATCGATATAATATTCCCGTACCTGGTCGGGGGTCAACATCCCTTTATAAATGATTATTTTAGATGATAAACTCGGTATATAAAATGCGTCCTTTGCTTCGATTGACGATTCCCTGATTTCCCGTTCTGCCTGTTTGCGTACCAGGTAAAGGGTCTGTTCCAGCCTTTCCTGCTCCAAATTTCCGGTAATGAAAACTTGTTTTATGGCAGGTTCAGTCGTTTTGGCTATATCGCCGGGAGCTGAACTATCTACTGCAATATCACGGTATTCGATCAGTTTTAGACCTTCCTGCTCAACATATTTAGTCAATATCTCCAAACATTTTTCTGCATCTTCTTTCTGTCGGGGAAGAAAAATCAAACCTGTTCCGTATTTACCTTCCTGCGGAACATTCACTTTTAGCACTTCCCTGATATATTCATCAGGAATTTGCATCAAAATCCCGGCCCCATCGCCTGTTTTATTGTCAGAGCTGGTAGCGCCCCGATGATCCATATTCCTCAGGACTTCTAAACCACGCTCAATGATATCGTGCGACTTTTGCCCTTTAATATGAGCAACAAAGCCAATTCCACAATTGTCATGTTCGTTTGCGGGGTCGTACAACCCCTGGGCTTTTGGAAATCTAATCTGCATTTTCTCAACTTTTAAGTGTTATTTCTCGTCTGCCTCTCCCCATCTAATGATATTTTACCTATTTGCGTCACTCTTATTCCATAAAATGAAATATTGTAAGCAAAACACATTAAATAATTACAAAGTGAAAGCAAAAATAACGAATATTTTACCAACAGCCAATCTTAATAAAAAAAAGACAACAAATCACAGAATCAGCAGGAGATGTTTCTTTCCTATTAAATAAGCCTGAATTAAAGGGAATTAAGAATAAATGCCTTTTCTTCGAAACAAAATACCCGAAAAAAATAATAACATTCACTTAACAGACAGTCTGTTTTATCTGAGAAGCTTTTCGATTGCTTCGTTTACCCATGAAAACTGAAATCCATTCAGAACCGTGTTCATTTTGCCTTCAATTTCAGGCAAACAAAGGTTGCCCAAACTACCTTCGTGCGTGTGGCTCAGCTCTTTACAGGGTATATATTCCCCTGCTTCAATTTGCTTTCCTACCTGTTTGTACGCATCACGAAAAGGCACACCGTTTTGCACCAGCCGGTTGACATCTTCAACGCTGAAAACATATTTATAGCGGTCGTCATTTATAATCCCATCGTTTACTTTAATGTTTGAAACTGCAAATGCCGTAATCTTCAAACAATCATCCATTTCTTCAAACAACGGCAGAAAAACCTCTTTAATAATTTGTAAATCGCGGAAATATCCACTTGGCAAATTATTGACCATCAAGGTTATTTGATTGGGTACTGCCTGAATTTTATTACAATGCGAACGTACCAGTTCAAAAACATCGGGGTTCTTTTTATGCGGCATGATACTCGAACCAGTGGTCAGTTCATCGGGCAAGCCCACAAAACCAAAGTTTTGGCTCATAAACAGACACACATCGAAGGACAGTTTCGAAATGGTTGCAGCAATGGATGCCAGCGCCATGGCAACGGTTTTTTCCATTTTGCCACGTCCCATCTGCGCATACACCACGTTGTAATTCATGGTATTGAAACCCAGTAATTCGGTTGTCATCGTACGGTTCAATGGAAATGAAGAACCATAGCCAGCCGCTGAGCCCAGCGGGTTTTGATTGGTTATTTTATAGGCTGCCTGCAATATTTCGAGGTCGTCGACCAAACTTTCGGCATAGGCGCTAAACCACAAGCCAAACGACGAAGGCATAGCCACCTGCAAATGCGTGTAGCCGGGCATCAGCACATTTTTATATTTTTCAGCCTGACTGATCAGCAATGAAAATAGCTCAGTAACTGAATCAACAATCTTTTGGATTTCGGAACGGGTAAACAGTTTCAGATCGAGCAAAACCTGGTCGTTGCGGGAACGTCCGCTGTGGATTTTTTTGCCCACATCGCCCAGTTTCCGTGTAAGCATCAGTTCTACCTGGGAATGTACATCTTCAATGCTATCCTCAATTTTGAACCTGCCTGCCTCAACCTCTTTGTAAATAGATTTCAATTCGGCAAGAAGATCTGTCTTCTCACCGGCAGTCAACAATCCAATTGATTCGAGCATAATGGCATGTGCCATGGAACCCAAAACATCGTACTTTGCCAGATATACATCCAGTTCGCGGTCTTTGCCAACCGTAAAATCTTCAATCAATTTGTTTACTGAAGTTCCTTTATCCCAAAGTTTCATTTCTAATCTATTTTACTGACAAATATAAAGCAAAATGCCCCTTTCAATCTAATAATAATGAATTAATTCAAATTTTAAACGATTTACATTCCTTTGTCTTAAATTTGCCGGAGAGCACAAAATAAAAGCAAAATAACTAGTTTACAACCGATTACAAACAATGTTTCAATTTAATAAAAACCGGATCAGCAACTCCCCTGTATTTTGGATCATTGCATTCATGATTTGCACAGCCCCGCTGTCCCTCACGTACATGCTGCATTATGTCGACGAACTGCATTACACCGATGCAGCTATTCAGATGGTACAGTCGCATGATTTTTTCACGCCCTTACAGGCAGATGGCGAACCGCGTTTTCTGAAACCCATTTTCACGTACTGGATGGTCGCCGGAAACTACGAATTGTTTGGCATCAGCCAGTTTTCGTCGAGGTTGCCGTTCCTGATTTTCGGAATGCTTTTACTTTTTGTCACTTACAGGATTGCCTTCAAACTGACAAAAAACAAGGAGATTTCGCTGATTGCACTGCTGATTGCCGCCTCCAACCCGCTGTTGATTCTCAGTTCGTCGCGCTCGATACCCGATTTGCCGCAGGCTTTGTTTTTTGCAATCGGGGTACTGGGATTGGCCGGAATTTTTGTATCCGACCAACCCCGCAATAAAGATTTGTGGTTGTTTTATCTCGGTTTTGCGCTGGCATTTGCCACCAAAGGAATTCCCTCCGCTGTTTTCATGCTTCTGTCCGTTTTATTCCTGCTTTTCAATCCATGGAAAAGAACCAGCCTTAAATCCCTCATCAACTGGCCTGCCATTATAATTGGACTGATCGTTGGTTTGTGGTGGTACATTTTAATGTATATTCTTCACGGCGATCAGTTTATTGTTTCGTTTTTCGCCGACCAGGTAAGCGGACGGGTTTCTGAAAACCATTTCCGGATATTGAAGAATGCCGCGTTTGCATTGCTCACCATTGCCGGTTATTTCATCTTCTGGATTGCACCCATTTCAAAACTGAAAATCAAAACATTTTTCAGGAGTCCGGAAATTTCTCAGCATTACCGGCTGTTTGCTGCAATTACCGGCACCTGGCTGATTGCCATGTTTGTGTTTTCAGTATTCACTGTAAAATTTTACGACCGTTATTTTCTTCCCGTTTTTCCTTTAATTTCTGTATTAATAGCTGTTTTTCTGGATTCTACAAGAAGCAGGTCAACTGATAAGAGTCTCTCCGCAACCAATATAATCCTGCAAATTGCCGGAATCATCGTTTCCCTGATTTCAGTTGTGATCGCAGCCCGGCTGGGAAATACCACCACATCTATTGTCTCTGCAATACTTGCAATTATGTTTGGGTTGAAAATCATTTTTTTGCATAAAAACGCTCCTCTCCTATCAGAAACAAAAGCCATTTCTGCTTCAATTCTACTCACGATGCTGAGTGTATCGATGTTGATCGGTAATTTTGCACGTCCCGATCAGAGTATGCAAATTGCCGCCTACCTGGAAAAACACAAACCCAAAAGCCAAACAATCGTATTTTACGGCCCCGAAAAAGTGGCAGCAAAAATACGGGTTGCCACTCGTGGAGCAATCACCGTAAAATGTATTGAACCTCAAACGCCGCCAATTGCACTTTTCGACACGCTGATCATCTTCAGGGAAGACATACTGCCTGATTTTACTTCTGAAAACTATACCGTTTCAACGATTTCATCCGAATGGAAATCATTTCCAATCGTGCCCCTGCTTTTTACTTCTGATGCGGAAACTGTAAAACAAGACCATCTTGTACGACACAAAGTCATCGCAATCAGATAACATTTCAAGGAAGAATTGGCTAAAAGTTAAGTTTGGGTAGTTTCTTCTGCCGGACGAACTAATTTATCGATGATGACAGAAAAAAATTCACGAATGGTATCTGCATTTTTTGCAATCAGGCCGGTAACTCCAAATTGGAGAAGAGCGCCGATCAGTTTCATAAAAACATTACTTTCGGAACCAACCACCATCCGTTTGGTAAGGTATCCCGAAAGAATCGACATAATCGCACCAAACAAATCATTTTTAACTTCGACTGAACTTGTAATCTCTTTCAGCGAGCTTTTTATCAGATTTACAGGCTTCAGACTTTCGTAAGTAATTCGTAATTGTTCTTTCAGAATCTTCCCTTCCTCTTCTTGTTTAATTTCAAGCAGGCGAATGGATTCTTTAAGTCTTTCAGATGCAGTTTGTGTGGTCATAAGCTATTCGAGTACTTGGTCAATAATGGAGTTATTAACCGGATTTTTAATGAGTTGTTTCCGGAAAATGCCAAAAATTAGCGCAAGCAACGCGTAGAAGCCTGCAACCACAAAAAAACCGTAATACGATTTCCCGAGGAGTTCTCCAATCCATAAAGCAATCCCAATATTTAAAATAAGAAAGAACAATACGGCAAAAATCACGACAATGAGCCATGAGACTATATTCGAAGCGACATCGGCTGATTTGTCAAGTGTTTTAAGTTTCAGCAACTCAAGCGTTGTTTTGCCGTATTGTTCGCCTTTTTCAATGAGCGAATTAATTAAATCAGATTGTTCGTTCATGTTCATGTTTTTAATCTCTCCCCAACATTATACCTTGGCATCTTCAACCGTTGCCTGAGCTTCTGATGCCATTTCATCAGCTTTGGCTTTCGTTTCATCAATTTTCTGAGACAGATCATCCAGCAGGCTGTTAATTTTCTCCTTGATTTCATCAGCATATTCTTCGCCTTTCTTAACAATTTTTTTCCGTGTTTCCGATCCTTTATCAGGAGCAAACAGAATTCCTATTAATGCACCGGCGGCTAAGCCTGCCAATACACCCAACAATACTTTTCCTGAACTCATAGCTTCAAATTTTAATTGTTTAGACATATATGTTACGACAATGAAAATTAACAAAAATTGGCCGGGAATGCAAGGGAACGCACAAAACCATTAATTCTTCTTTCTAAACTTTTTCATCACTTTATCCTGAACATGCTCCTGCTCGCTGAAATTGACTTCTTCTCCCAATAAGAAACCATACGGTCTGAGTGAATCAAAATGATCGCAAACGACTTTGGCCATACCTGTCAGCGGCAAAGAAAGAACCATTCCGGGAATTCCCCAGATGAGAGAACTGGCAATCAGCACAATTATCGCTGTCAACGGATTGATACTAACACTGCTTCCTACCACGTAGGGCGTTATAAAATTATTGTCGAGAAACTGCACAAAAAAGCAAACTCCGGCAACTGCCAGCGTATAAAACATCGCATCTTTAGTCAGAAAAGCCATCAGAATCGGCAGGGTACTGCCAATCAGGACACCGATATATGGAATGATATTCAGCATCGAGGTAAGTACTCCAAACAAAATAGCATGAGGCAATCCGAGAATCAGGAAACCGATTGAATTTAAAACCGAAAGAATAAGCACATCCAGAAAAATTCCCATCAGGTATTTTTGCGACACCTGCGACACTTTCTTAACAACCATCAATGTATGACCTGTTTTATCATCGCGAGTGATCAATTTTACGAACTCTTTAAATTTATCCTGATAAAACGTCAGAAAGAAAATATAAATCGGGATCAACGAAAAACTGGCCAGGAACGAAGTTGTAGCCGAAAAAATTCCCAGAACCAATACTCCTCCGGTACTCGCATTCTCCTTAATTTTGGTGGTTATCCAGGCTGTTTGCTCGATCCGGCTGACATGAAAAGTTTCACTTATAAATTGCTGAAGGCTCTCCCACTTGCCCAAAATGGTTTTTTCGAGTACAGGCCAGTCGTTGACAAAACTTAAAACCTGTGCATAGAAGAAGTAAAGCAATGCCCCAAATACGGCAACGGCCAGAACAATACTGATCAGTATGGCCAATACTTTCGGGAAATGCCACTTCTCCAGTTTTTTCGATACCGGCATCAGTAAAAATGTAAAAAACACGGCTATCGTCAGCGGGATGAGAATGTTCTTCGCAAGAATCAGAAAGGCAATAATCAAGCTCGTCAGCAACAGCTTTACCGTTGCCCGAAAATAAAAAGGTTGTTCGGAAACCGTCATAGTACATGTTTTTAGGATAAAACAAATTGGAACATAAAATTAGGAGTTTTATCGGTGAAGCAATGTGGTATCATCAAAAATGTTTTGATTCCGTGCCCCAAAATATCATCTAATAAAAATAATAAAGTGGTAGATGCCGAAAATTTATAAATCATTCCCTATTCCACTCCTGCTTTTAACTTCAGAACCGAAGATCGCGAAACAAAATCATCTTGCTTCACACAGGATCATCACAATCAGACAGCATACAATCAAAAAAATAAACTTTTTCACATTTAAATTATATTTTAATTGTCTTTTTTCTACTATTATCATTACAACAAAACCATTATGACATTTTATTTACAATTATTTAATACAAACAATATTTTTTATCCAAACAAAACAAAACCTCTGTAAAAACAGAGGTTTTAGGAATAAATTCAATTCCATTTTTTGCAAATAGCTCATCCAAAAATACACCAACATCCATTTTTAAGTATTATTTCACAGATATACCCCACTGAAAACGCACTGACTATTTCAAATTTATATATTTTTGAAACATCAATCATATAAAAAACGGGGGTATATAAAAATTATATGTAAAAAAAATAATTCATCCCTCAAAAAGGCAGTAATAAGAATATAAAAAGAACAATACATGTTAAACCCTAAAAATTAAGATCATGAGAAGAACATTTACATTATTGATTGTAGGATTACTTGCTGTAACATCGTTAACAACAAAAGCCCAGGAGTGGAGTACCGGTGTTGATTTATACAGCAGTTATGTATGGAGAGGCACCAAATTCGGATCGGGACCTGCACTTCAGCCATCTGTTAAGTTTAGCGCCGGAGGATTTGCAATTGGAGCCTGGGGTTCCTACTGTTTCTCGGAAAACGAAGCAATGGAAGCTGACCTCTATGCAAGCTATGGTTTCAACCTTGGAGAAAACAGCTCATTAACTTTCACCGTTACCGATTACTATTTTCCGGGAGCCGGGTCCGAATGGCTGGATGGCGATTTCCACTTTTTTGAACCAGCAGTTAGTCTTGGACTTGGCAAATTCTCATTGCTTGGGGCATACATGACCAATGCCGAAGATATTTATTTTGAGGCTGGCCTTAAGCTTAATTCCGTAAAATTGTTTGCCGGTGCCGGCGATGGCGCGTACACAAGCGATGGTGATTTCTCGGTATGCAACCTTGGAATAGGCACTTCCAAAGAAATTAAAATAACTGATTCTTTCTCACTCCCAGTCTCCGGTTCTGTTATTTTGAACCCATCAACAGAGCAGTTCCATATCGTAGTTGGAATTTCTTTATAAAAACTCAAAAAGCACAGAATTATGAAAAAGATTGAAGCAATAATTAGAAAAACCAAATTTGAAGAGGTAAAAGAAGCCCTCAACGAAGCAGGAATAGAATTCTTCTCCTTCTGGGATGTGCGCGGAGTTGGACAAACCCGTGAAGGTCGTGTATACCGCGGCGTTGTTTACGACACCAGCACCATCGAACGCACCATCCTATCCATAATCGTTCGCGACAAAAATGTGGAAAAAACAGTTTTGGCCATCATGAAATCGGCCAGAACCGGAGAAATCGGGGATGGAAAAGTATTCGTTTCAACTATCGACGAATCTTACCGCATCCGTACCGGGGAATTTGGCGACGAATCATTATTCATCAAAGGGAAAGAAATTTAAAAACAAACCGAAATTTTATTATCATGGACGAAGTAACACTCACATCTTTAGCCCAATCCGCAGCGGATATGGCTAGATCAATAGATACAGTATGGGTACTGGTTACCGCAGCATTGGTATTCTTCATGCAAGCCGGATTTGCTTTTGTTGAAGCCGGATTTACCCGATCAAAAAACACAGTAAATATTCTCTATAAAAATCTGATGGACTTTGCAGTAGGTTCAATTATCTTCTGGATTCTAGGTTTTGGCCTGATGTTCGGAGCTGACATTAGCGGTATTATCGGAACTCCTGATTTATTCTTCAAAAACGGATGGACTGGTGGTATTCCTGCCGAAGCCTTCCTGATTTTCCAAACAGTATTTGCCGCCACTGCTGCAACAATTGTTTCCGGCGCCATGGCCGAGCGTACAGAATTTAAATCTTACCTGATTTTTTCTTTGATAATTTCCGCTGTAATCTACCCGGTTTCCGGTCACTGGATCTGGGGCGGAGGCTGGTTATCTCAACTATCAACACCTTTTGTTGACTTTGCCGGATCAACTGTTGTTCACATGGTAGGAGGTATGATTGCCTTAACCGGAGCTATCATTTTAGGTCCACGCTTAGGTAAATATAACGGCAAGAAAGTTAATGCTATTCCCGGACACAACATTCCTTACGGAACTCTTGGAGTATTCATCCTGTGGATCGGTTGGTTTGGATTTAATCCCGGATCACAATTAGCAGCATCTGGTGCAGCAAATGCGACAGCCATTTCTCATATATTTATAACAACCAACATGGCAGGTGCTGCTGGCGCATTGGCAGGTCTGGGTATCAGTTGGATGAGATGGGGAAAGCCCAGTTTGAGTTTCGCACTAAACGGTGCCCTTGCCGGATTGGTTGGTGTAACGGCCGGATGTGCTGTTGTTACAGCTACCGGAGCTATCCTTATTGGTCTTATTGCCGGAACTGTATTGGTTTATGCCGTAACTTTTATCGATAATACACTTCGTATTGACGACCCAGTTGGTGCAGTATCTGTTCACGGAATATGCGGAGCTTTAGGAACCATTATGGTTGGCTTATTTTCAGAATCAACAGGTTTATTTTACGGACATGGAACTGCTCAACTCGTTTCTCAGTTGATTGGCGTGATAAGCGTAGCCGCATGGGCTCTGGCTACCGGATTTATTCTCTTTAAAATATTAAAAGCAACTGTTGGATTGAGAGTTCCAAAACGGATCGAAGAAGAAGGTTTGGATATCTACGAACACGGTGAAAGTGCTTACAATTAATTTCTTCAGCCTTTAAGTCTGTAGCTTTCTCATGGGGGCCTGTCGGAGGACAGGCCTCTTCTTTTTACAGTCCAATTTTCATTCCTGTGGTTTAATGTTCCAGGCAAAGCAAGCCAGGAATAATGACACAACAGAAGCACCGATCCAGAAATAAAACACCTTGTCGAAGTTGTAGTTCGTTTCACTGCCCGTCACAATTTTACCGGAATCAATTAAAAAACCACTGATCCAGTCCTGCGTTGCCGCACCTAAATAGCTGAAAAGCCCTATCAAACCCTTCACTGCACCGGCTGCCTTTTTGGGCATAACATCAACCGCTATCAACCCGGCCAAAAAGACAATCAGCCCACCGATAGCAAATTCGAAACCTCCTATTGCTATAATATCGAGCCAACGGTGACCCGGGGGTACCAGCATCAGCATAGTAAGCGAACCGGTCAGTAATATCCCGTACAACAAAGTCGGTATATTCCGTTTTGAATGGAAAAATTTATCAGAAATCAGTCCTGATGTTACTGCTCCCAATAAGCCAATAACCGTATTTGCACCGATTATAACACCCGATTCGACAATGGAGTAATTCTTCACTTCCTGTAAATACAGAGGTCCCCAACTGTGAATGCCATACCGGCAAACATACATCAGGGCGCTACTGAGGCCAAGTATCCAGATAATCGGGCGTTTCAAAACCATCCGTTGTAATTTCCCGGTCGATTCGTTTAACGGTTTGCCTGCCGAGTAATCTTTTTTATAATCGGCCACGATAGGCAAGCCATACGTCTGTGGCCGGTCGGCAAGGTTAAAAAACATGATTGATGAAACCAGCAGGCACACGATGCCAGGGCCGATAAACCCCCACCGCCAGCCCATCATACTGATAAGAAAAGATGTCCCTACAAATGTGAGCCCTTCCCCCAGGTTGTGCGCACCTGCCCATATCCCATAACGGGTACCCCTCTCCTTGTTGCTGAACCACTGGCATATTGAAACCACGCTGGGAGCCGATCCGATTGACTGGAACCACCCGTTTAAAGCCCATATTATAACAAAAAGAACGAACAGGCTTGTAAAACCGAAAATCAGGTTCAATATAGCGGAGCAAAATAAAGCAATTGACATAAATTTCCGGATATTGGCATAGTCGGCAAGTAGGCCGTTCACAAATTTGCCTATCGCATATACATACAGCAATACCGCGCCGATAATCCCCATTTGCACCGGGTCAAGAATCCCGGCATCGAGCATTGGCTTTTTGGCTACGGAAAAACTTAACCTGCATGTATAAAAAAAACCAAACCCAATTATCAATGTAAGAAAAACGGCCCAGCGCTTACGTTCATAAATCCTTTTTACTGTTTGTTCATCCTGAATCACCTCAAGATCAGGGCCAGTCTTGAAATAGTCGATAACATGAAATAATGAATTTAATTTCATAAGAAGCGATTTGTTAGTGTTTTTGAATATCACATCAATGCGGCAGCTATTCGCCGAATTCAACAGCTTTTGCCATTTTATCGAATGTTTTATTTGAAACAAGCCATCTATTGCCGGACAGACCTATCATACCGTGCGAAAAATCGAGATCGTAAATTTTAGTAAGTTGAAGATTGCCATCAACCAACATGGTTTTCAGCACGACCGGATTTAATGATTTCCCCGCATTGCCGTAACATCCGAAATACCAGTAACCATTGTAATAAGTCGCAATCTGGATTCCTTTATAGGTGTAGCCCGATTCCAGCCAATGTACTTTCTGCAATTCAAAATCGAGATTGTATTCATAAACCGGATTTTTGGAATATTTGCCGGAGCCGGGCAAGCCCCCCACAATCATTACTTTTTTATCATGGATAGCTATTCCACCGGCGCCATGAATAACTTCGGGAACAGAATATTTTTTTATAAAGCCAAGGTCTTTTGCATCATACACATAAACCCATGAATCGGCCAGCCCGGGTTCCTCGTTAAAAAGCCCCAGGTTTACCGCAACATAGATACGCCCATTGTAATATTCCGGATCGCCGTGATGGCTGGACACATCAATTACTTTGACAATATTTTCTCTAAAATCTGTTTTTACCAGTTGGGTTGTATGCGACCAGTACAGGAAAGATTGGTAGTCAGTGGTGAAACCTTGCAAATGGCCGCCATAAGTTTTGGCGTACTTAATTTCAGAAGGAAAATCCAGAACATGTTCATTTACAATATGCCGGGATGGGGCGCAACCCACCATGATAAGAAAGATAATACTGTAGATGTGCTGTTTCATATATCTTATTTTTTTACACTAAATTCGCCTTTCAGCCGGATGTCTTCAGACGAACTGCCTACCATCACTTCAAACACTCCCGGCTCAACAACCGGCTTCAGGTTTCTGTCGAGGAATGAAATTTGCCCGGATGTAAGTTTAAACCGGACAGTTTTTTTCTCGCCTGGGGCAAGGCTAACTTTTTCAAATCCCCGAAGTTCTTTGACGGGTGTTGACATCGAACTTATTTCGTCATCGAAGTACAACTGGACAATTTCTGCCCCTTCTTTTTTCCCTGTATTCTGCACATCAGCGCTGATATAAACTTCGCCGGCAGGTCCAATTTCAGATGGCGAAATTTGGAGGTTGCTGTATTCAAATTCCGTATAACTCAGCCCGAATCCAAATTCGTAAAGAGGTCTGATTTGATCTTTTACGTAAAGTTCGGCCCATTTATCAACGTCTTCATTTAGCCAGAATTCCTTTGAAGGTTTATAGTTGTAATAGATCGGCAGTTGTCCGGTATGTTTCGGAAAAGAAACCGGTAGTTTGCCACTTGGATTGTAATCTCCGAAAAGGACGTCGGCCACAGCATTCCCGCCCTGTTCTCCGCAATTCCAGGCTTCAACGATTGCCGGGATATTCTCGTCGATCCAGTTAATTGAAAGCGCCCTTCCGTTGATGAGTACTACAATCGTCGGAGTCCCGGTTTTATAAACGGCTTCGACAAGTTGTTGCTGAAGCCCGGTCAAACCGAGATCGAATACATCGCAAGGCTCGCCCACAGTCCTGCGGTTTTCGCCTACAACAACAACCGCTAATTCCGATTCTTTTGCAGCTTTTTGAGCGTTCCTGATCTCATTGATTTCATCGCCTAATATTTCGCAGCCTTTTACATAATTGACTTTTGTTTGCGGCGAAACCTTATTTTTTATCCCATCCAGAACCGTTGAAACATCCTGTATTATTGTACCCGAAACATAATCGCCAAGCTGGTTCACTTTTGAATGGGCATTCGGGCCAATAATGGCAATCGATTTTATATTCTTGTCCAGCGGAAGGAGGTTGTTTTTGTTTTTCAGCAATACAATCCCTTCGCGGGCAGACTGAAGAGCTAATTCCCGGCTTTCAGGAGTATTGCTAACCTTGGCTGCCCTTTCTGTGTCAACGTAGGAATTATCGAACAAACCCAGCAAATACTTGATCCTTAATACCCGCCGGACCGACCTGTCGATTGTTTCCATCGAAACCTTACCTTCCCTGACATTTTCAACCATCGGGTATAAGTACCCTTCTTCGAACCAGATACTGACATCAATTCCGGCTTTAATACATAATTCGCCGGATTCTTTCATTGTCGAAACAATTTTCTCATAAATCGGGATTTTCAGCCCTTCTCCTTCGCACAACACCAGCCCGGCAAATCCCAGTTCTTCACGTAAAATTTTTGTCAGCAGCTTTTCCGAAACATGTGCAGGTTCGCCATCTATCGTAGGGTAAGTAGCCATCACGCCCAGTGCTCCGGCCTTTTTAATCCCGGCCACCCAGGGCGGGAGGAATACTTCCCTTAATTTCCTCTCTGAAATTTCCATCGGCCCCCGTTCAAGGCCGCCCACAGGTTCGCTTTGCCCAGGGAAATGGCATAAGACTGCTATAGCTTTGTCGTTGGCCGAAATATCGTCACCCTGCATTCCTTCAACAATAGCTTCGGCCATTTGCGAACAAAAGTAAGGGTCCTC
Organism: Prolixibacteraceae bacterium; assembly: GCA_003506435.1. Taxonomy (GTDB): domain Bacteria; phylum Bacteroidota; class Bacteroidia; order Bacteroidales; family Prolixibacteraceae; genus GWE2-42-39. The sequence goes on along the minus strand of DOAQ01000036.1, from coordinate 107,219 downwards.
GCTGTAGCCTTCTTCATTGCGCCCTAACCGCGGGTCTCTGATCGGTTCAATAACAAGGGTCCCTAATTCATGGGCACCAATTGCCCTGGCCTCTTTAGCAGCAACTGCATAAATTTTCCTTACCAAATCCATGTTCCAGGCGCTTCCGATTGCCAGCCCTTCGGGGAAAACGGTTGCCCCCGGCGCCATGAGTCCGTGAGTTCCTTCTTCAGTAAACAGCAATGGTATTTTCAACCGTGTTTTTTCTGTTGCAATTTTTTGAAGTTCGTTTAAGTACTCAGCCTGTTGCCGTGCGCCTTCTTTAAACATTCTTGATGTGCCGAAAAAACCTCCGGCCGGCCCTACCCCGGGGACTAATTTCCCTTCGGCAAAACGTTTGCACGCTTCGCGCCTGCCAATAGTATCTTTGGGAATCCTGAAAACGGAAGTCATATTCAGTTGCCCGATTTTTTCTTCGAGCGTCATCCGCGAAAGCAGGTCTTCGACCCTTTTTCCGATCGGCTGGGCAGAGTCAAGATAAACCGGCTGTTGACCCGATGCAGAAACATTTATTATAAATGCCAACACGATGGCAGAAAGTGTTTTTTGAAATTTTATAAATAAGCTCATATTTTCATTATTTAAAGTTCAACCCACTTTTTGTGACGGATTATTCAGGTAATTATTTTACTTCAAATTCTCCTTTAAGCCTAATGTCTTCTGACGAACTGCCAACCATTACTTTAAACATCCCCGGCTCAACAACCGGCTGAAGGTTTATGTCTAGTAACGACAAATGTTCGGGGGAAAGCTGAAACCGGACAGACTTTTTTTCGCCTGGTGCAAGCTTTACTTTTTCAAATCCCCTGAGTTCTTTTACCGGCGTTGAAACAGAACTATAAACATCGTCAATATACAACTGAACGACCTCCTCCCCTTCTCTTTTCCCGGTATTTTCAACATCCACACTTACAAAAACATCACCTGCCGGGCCGATTATTCCCGGTGAAATCAGGAGGTTACTGTATTTAAATTCAGTATAGCTCAGTCCATATCCGAACGCAAAAAGCGGTTTTATTAAATCACCGGTATAGAGTTCAGAATATCTACTATTGTCATGGTTTATCCAGAAAGCTTTTGAGGGTTTATAATTATAATAAACCGGAAGCTGCCCGACATGTTTCGGGAACGAAACCGGCAGTTTTCCACTTGGGTTGTAATCGCCGAAAAGGACATCGGCAACGGCATTCCCGCCCTGCTCTCCGCAATTCCAGGCTTCAACAACCGCAGGGATGTTCTCCGCAATCCACCGGATTGACAAAGCCCTCCCGTTTATCAATACAACGACAGTCGGGGTTCCGGTTGCATAAACAGCTTCAACAAGCTGCTGCTGGAGCCCTGTCAGATCGAGGTCGAATACATCGCAAGGTTCGCCAACAGTCTTGCGGTTTTCTCCCACAACAACAATCGCCAGGTCAGATTCCTTTGCCGCTTTCTGTGCCTTTTTGATTTCATTGATTTTGTCGCCAAGAATATCACATCCTTTAACATAGTTGATTTTCGTTTGGGGGGAAACTTTACTCTTTATCCCTTCCAAAACAGTGACCACATCCTGAAGGATGGTTCCTGAAATATAATCGCCAAGCTGATTTTTCCGGGAATCGGCGTTCGGGCCAATAACTGCAATTGATTTTATATTTTTATCAAGAGGAAGCAGATTCTTTTCATTTTTCAACAATACAATTCCTTCCTGAGCTGCCTGAAGTGCTAATTTCTGATGCTCTTTTGTATTATTTACATTAGCAGCTTTTTCAATATTGACAAAAGGATTTTCAAACAAACCCAAAAGGAATTTAGTATTCAGAATACGCCTGACTGCCCTGTCGATTGTTTCCATAGCGACCTTCCCCTCTTTTACATTCTCTATCATCGGATTTAAGTAAGCGTCTTCGTGCCAGATACTGACATCAACGCCTGCTTTGATACATAATTCGCCTGATTCTTTCATGGTCGGGACTATTTTTTCATAAATCGGGATTCTGAACCCTCCCCCTTCACAAAAAACAAGGCCTTTAAAATTCAATTCTTCACGAAGGATTTTAGTCAGTAATTTTGCTGAAACATGGACAGGCACCCCATCTATGGCAGGGTATGTGGCCATTGTACCTAAAGCGCCGGCTTTTTTTATTCCGGCAATCCAAGGCGGGAGGAAAACCTCCCTTAATTTCCTTTCCGAAATTTCCATAGCACCCCGTTCAAGGCCCCCGGCAGGTTCGCTTTGCCCGGGAAAATGACAAAGGATAGCGATTGTTTTGTCGTTGGCTGAAACATCATTACCCTGCATCCCTTTAACAATTGCTTCCGCCATTTGAGAACAAAAATACGGGTCTTCACTATACCCTTCCTCATTCCTCCCTAACCTTGGGTCTCTGTTCGGCTCAATTACCAACGTTCCCAATTCATGGATTCCCCTCGCCCTTGCCTCTTTTGCGACTACTGCATAAATATCTTCTGCCAGCTTCATATTCCAGGTGCTCCCGATTGCCAACCCTTCGGGGAATACAGTGGAGCCGGGAACCATGATCCCGTGCGTGCCTTCCTCAATAAAAAGAAGCGGGATTTTCAGGCGGGTACTATCCATCGCAATTCGTTGAAGTTCGTTCAGGAACTCAGCCTGGCGCCGGGGTCCTTCTTCAAACATACTTGCTACTGCCCAAAGCCCCCCTACCGGACCAATGTTGGGAATTAGCTTTCCTTCGGCCAATTTTCGGCAAGTATCCATTCGGGCAGATAGTTCCGCTTTTATCATAACCGGGTAAGCAGTCATATTCAGTTGCCCGACTTTTTCTTCTAGCGTCATCCGCGAAAGCAGGTCTTCGACCCGTTGGTCAATCGAATAAATGGGATTTTGATATACCGGCAATTCACAAGTGGTATTTTCTCTTTCTTTTCTAACATACGACGCAATGTTATGGACATTATCGATCCAGATACCGTTTGACGGATCAGAAGCGTATTTACATATCGAATCAATTGTAGAAATGAAGGAAGTCTGCCTTCCTTCCGAGTTAATTTCATGGCCAGCAAGAATTAACCAGGCTTTACTTTTCCGGGCAGTTTCGATTAACGTTTTAATTTCGCTGAAGGTTTTTCCATCGAGTTCAATCCCCATAAGTTGCGACAAATCGCAATAAACGGGGTTATTGGGCCCTTCATCGCGCCAGCCCCGGCCGGTTTCGAACATCGAAGCAACCAGCGGAACATAACTTTTTACTGATTCCCCACGCCCGATAAAGGTTTGCCCACAGGGATAAGCAAAGGAGGCAGGTTTAACTCCCAATAAATCGAAAATAATTTGGTTTGCAGAATCGAGTTCAGCCTGCATCCTGCCCAGAGAGTAATCTTCCAAGGCAGTTTCCCTTGCCCATTTAAAATTCCCGGAACACGGGTGCAACAAGGTATGGTTGCCAATATCATGGCCGTTAAGGGCTGCCTGCCTCCATACTGCCTGCTTTCTCCCGATCCGTTCAGGCGACACATAAAAAGTAGCTTTTACACCATACTTATCAAATAACGGAAGCCCGTTATCAGCCTGGGAAAAACGGGCATCGTCGAAGGTGAAGCTTACTGCCATTTTCTTCCCTTCGGGCCACTGGAAGCCCAATTCCCCCTGAAGATTATTCCCCCGGGAAACCTGCGATAAAGAAATTCCCGGCAATAAAACCAATGTAGCCAACATTGCCGAAATAGTCATGTAATTATACTTTTTCATTATGTGCCATTTAAAAACAACCTCTATTTTAATTCAACTTTCAGGAATTCTTTTTCTCCTACAAGAATATTTTCAGCTTCGTAAACAAGAGGGAAAACCGCATTTTTGCTTACGGCTATCCGGGTTACGGTATTGGCTTCAAGGAAAACTGTTCTCGGGAATTTTCCCCCGTTAATCAAGGTGAAGGGAATATCCGAATTGTTGGTTACTTCAATAAATATTTTTTTATCGTTTTCGTAATACGGTTTGCTTACCGAAATGCACCGATAAAAAAACGGTTTTGCAAATTCTTCTTTTCCGGCAAGTTTATCGCGGAACCAGACCAGGGTACGCCCGGCAAATAACGCTTCCTTCAACGCGTCGTGGCTTCTCTCCTTCGCAAACACAAAGGTCATCGGTCGGTTAATGTATTCCGGTTTTTTGTATTTATCACTGATCAGCCCGTGCATATCGCTACTCGCCATAACAGCCAGGTTATGTTGCTTGCACATTTCAAGTACCAAAGGGTAGTAATCCACGTTATTAAAAAATTCGATAGCGTGCAGCCAGCCTTTTTCGATCAGCCGGTAATGGATATCGTATAGTTTTGGAATGCCGTCGGGCCGCTGATTTTTCCATCCCGGGTGGTTCCACATCAGAAATGCCCCCTGCTGAATGGCAGCTTCGTAGCAACCCCAAACAGAGTCCTTATTGCAAAGCGAAGCATCTTTTATAAACAGCGCGTTCATGTGCCCGGGAGGCATTGTGTTTCTACCAATCTCTGTCCCATGCACCAGTATAATGTTTCGTTCCTTAGCATATTCTTCGCTAATTTTCCAAGGTGCATCGGGATCATTTTTAACAAACTCCTGCAATGGGGTATATTCCAGATGGTCGGTAATTGCGATGGCATCGAGGCCGTCTCGTACAGCTTCGTCAACCCTGATTGTCGGCCATACCTGCCCATCTGAAAAAACAGTGTGCATATGCAGGTCACATTTTAAGGTAACATAACCCTCCAAATCGGGCAACCTGTTGATTTTTCTTTGCCCGTGAACCAATACGGTGAAGAAAACAAACAGCAGAATAAATGTGATTTGTTTTTTCATGTGTATTACTTTTTATTCGATTTATAATTTCCCCTTTTCAGATGTTCAAACAATTAAAGCTGGCCTTTAAAAGGCTGGCTCCAAGCCACTTCAACGTCACCTTCACAAGTAGGATTTTCTTTCCGTTTGTCTGAGATAATTTTCGCCCTTACAAAATGAATATCATTATTAAGTTCAAAAACGGCTTCTCTTCCTGCCGTTTCTTTCAGTAGTAAGGCTTCCTTTTCCTGCGCCCTGTACCCGATAAATTGTATCCGGTAATTAACGCCGGGTTCGGTTTCCACAATAATCTTCAACTGTCTGTTTTTGAAACTTATTTCTTTGAGTGAAACACCTGTCGAGGCATAAAAATCGCCCCTTTTCATCGCGTCAATCAGCGATTCAGGTGTAAGTTCTCCGGCTTTTACCATCACCCACGCGCGACCCGGATTGGCGCTTTTGCTGTCAAAAACCTGGTAATGATGGCTATCGTCGGAAGCCACTCCGTAAATAAGCGGCTTATTCTGTTCAAGGAAAGAGATGTTGACCCTGTCCCAGATGGCCTCCGTGCTTAGGTGTATCGAATCGCCGAAATTATTATTCGCCCCGTAACCGTTGAATACTTCGAAAAAACGGGCGTTTTCCAAACCAGTAATATCAGGCACCGAAAGGGCGTATTTATAATTGGGGTGGTTGATTTGCACGAGCATCGGTACGCCTGTTTGCTTTTCCTGCTCCAAAACAGCATTGATGTTGTTTTGCAATACTTCGGCAACACGTTCCCCTTTCTGCGGGCTAATCAATTTCCGAAGGTTGATTCCATTTAAATGAATCGGACGTCCATCAAAACGGTCGCTGATTTCTTCGGACGGAATAATCAGAAATTTGCCTGGTTCTTCAAAAAGCGGCTTGTATTCGTCAAAAGTTTTTAACCTCACATGAATCCCGCCGGTATCTTTTTTGGTTTCGATCCATTCTTTACCAAATCTGACCAGGTAACTTTCATAGGACTGCTGCAAAACAGGCGTTGCAGAGATCGTTTTCCACTTCTCTTTATGCTCCAAAGTATTGTGGTCCGACATAGCTACAAAATTATAGCCATTCGACTTGTGCCAGTCCATCACCATTTCAGGGAAAGCATCGCCGTCGCTCCAGAGCGAATGGGTGTGAAGGCTGCCCTTATACCATTGTTTTTGAATAATTTTTGCAGCGAATCCACCGCCGGGCATCATTTTCACCATGAGCTTTTTATTTGCCGGGAACGGAATTGCTTCCCTGATATAGTCGCAGGCAGCGCGGTCGGCATTGACTCCATCCCTGAAAATTTCAACCATAAAGTTATCGCCGTTGAGGAACGACAGATCGACGGAAAGTTCGCGTCCGTCCCAGTTGGTCATTCCGCCAACATACCAAACCTGACCTTTTTGCCGGGCCATCACGATATATTGCCCCACCTTGCCGTCGAGGGCGATGGTTTTGTCCCAAACTGTCGGGATTTCGGCAATAAACTTTGTACACTCTGGTTCCCTGCGATAGTTTGTCGGGTTGTCGCAGAGCATGTTAAGCGGGGATTCGAAAACAACGTATTCGGCCAACTGGCGGCAACGTGTGCCCTGGCTCATCGGCTCGGTGTAAACCGGGTGGTAATTTTTGCGGATGGCGTTGCGCATGGCTCCCTGAGTGTAGTCGATCGGCCCGGCCAGCATACGGATAAACGGCATCGTCACATCGAAGGTAACCATATCGACTTCGGGCGCTGCCCATTTCATCTGCTCCAGCCCGAAAACACCTTCGAAGTTGGCCACATTCGGGAATGTGCGGTTCAGCCCGGTAGGTTTGTAAGCCCCGTGGAAGTCGATCATCATTTTATATTTTGCAGCAGTGGCGGCACACCGGTAGTAAAAATCGACCATCGCCTGGTCGTCGCGGTTCATGAAATCTACCTTAAACCCTTTGACACCCATTTCAGAATAGATTCTGCAAACGTTTTCCATATCGCGGTCCATCGCCCAATAGCCTGCCCAGAGGATGATCCCCACGTTTTTCTTTTTCCCGTATTCGACCAACTCCTTTATGTCGATTTCCGGTATAACCTGAAGTAAATCGGCTTGTTTGTTTACCGCCCACCCTTCATCTAAAATGACGTATTCAATTTTTGATTCCGAAGCGAAATCGATATAATATTTGTAGGTTTCGTTGTTGATCCCGGCTTTGAAATCGACTCCGTATATGTTCCAGTCGTTCCACCAGTCCCAGGCTACTTTACCGGGTTTAATCCACGAAACGTCATCCAAACGCGATGGGGAAGCCAATCGATAAACCATGTCGTTGTCCAGTAATTCGCTGTCGTTTGAAGAAACGGAAAAAACGCGCCACGGAAAATTGCGCAAGCCTTTTACACGGGCAATATAATCCTCTCGTTCGGTTACAATCTGCTGAAGCATGTTGTGCCCACCCTGCTCTGTTTTTTTCGGATGAGGCGCAAAAACGCCTGTCAATGAACTGCCTCCGGTTTGATGTACCAAATTTAGCCCGGGGTAACTTTCCAGATCAGCTTCGGTAAAACATAGTTTTTTCCCGTCGTTCAATTCTACAAGAACAGGCAGGAACATCATCCTGCTTTTGTCGAGTTCACTTAATTTCAGGTGGGTATATGTATTCTCGAACGAGGTAAAAAATTGCCTGTTGAAATCCTTTGGGTCAAAATCCCTGTTTCTGACATAAGGAGCATAAGCCATATAGTCGTGATTAAAATTCAGGCTTACTTCTTCGTTTGTAATAATCATTTCCTCTTTGCCTGAAGCTACAAACCGGTAGGCTACCCCTTGATCGTAAGCGCGAAATATCAGACCATAATTCCCTTTAAAATTTAGCACGAGCTCGTTGTAAACATCCTCAATCGTACTTTTTTTGTATAGGACAGGATGGATAGACTGGTTGAAACTCTGCATCTTTTTATTTGCCGGTTTCGGGTTCCTGCCCCAGACTGTGCCATCCGAAAGGGTCATTGATATGGGCGAGAGGGCCAGTACTTCCGTATTCCCGTGCGTCACTGAAAAAGTGATTTTATCACCGATTTCTATCTTTACCAGAAGATTGCCATCGGGCGATTTTACTACAAGCGACTGCGCAGTAACTGCACCAGTAATCAGGAAGACCAAAATATACGTTGCTAATCTTTTCATTTTTCTGCTTTTTTATCTCAGTTGCACTAATGTTTAATGGAACATTCAGATTTTATTCTGTTTTTTCTAATGACTCATGAAATTTGATACGGTGTGGCTCGCCATTTTCAGAATAAAATGTAACTCCTTCCCGTTTGACAATAGAACAGAATTTTGCATACGTGCCATCCCGTTTTGCGAGTACGCGTGTCCTTTTGCATTTAAGATATAAGATTGGCAGCGAAGCCATTTCAACCCGCCCCAATATTTCATCATTGTCAGCCACTTTCCCGGCTTCGTCAAAAAGGCGAATCGACTCATTCACAAAATCATCCGAAAAGATCGAATCTTTTGGCGATAAACCGGAGCGAAAGTGAGTTTTCGGAGTAATACGGTTGTGCAGCAAATCGAAATACTGCCTGATATATTTCCCCGCCCTGCCGTAATAGCCATACATAAAATCATTGATAACATTTTCAACATCACAATCAGGATTCCAGAGCAACCTTGAAATCAGGTAAGCCCTGAGTTCAGAAAATTCGCCGCCTCTGCCCTGATAGGCAGCCTGTTCCATTATGCCAATGGCATTATTTTCCCTGAAGGTTTGAATGTTGGATTGAAGAACATTGAAATTTGGGAATGGCATGATGTAATGGCTGAAATTTACTACATAATCCCAAATGTAAAGGTGAGGCGCTAATGCTGACCATTTTTTAAGATCTGCAAGAAAAGTTTGGTTTTGGGTACATGATTTTATATCATGTGCAAAACAACATTCAATGCTGCATAACCTGACAACAACATTATTGCGTGGGCGAATTTCCTTCGGAGGGGTTCTTGAATACATGTATGCCAGCGTACCGATAAACTTATCGGGGAATTCTTTTCCCACCGATTCTGCCACCTGATTAACGAACCAGATAATCAGACCCGATTCGCTTCCCTCTTTTTTTACAATTGCCTGGCATTTTTCGCATTGGCACGGGCAAGGATTGTAAGTATCATTCTGAGACACATCGTAAATCATGTTTTCAGGACTTTCGCGCATGCGATTTTTGATCCTTTCAGTCATGATTTTCAGTACGTCAGGATTCGAAAGGCACAATTGTGCTGGTTCGACATGTTTCCCGTCTGTATGTTCGATCACCCGCTTCCCATCAATCAGGCTATAATATTCCGGGTGTTTGTCGTAAAATTCTTTAGGCGGCATTAAAGTATAGAAAGTGTGTACTCCCCAGTAACTCTCAACGCCTCCGGGTTGTTGCCTGAATCCCATGTTGCCATTCATCCTGTTTCTGGCAGCCCAAACCGGATCGAATGCTTCAAAATAGAAGTCATTCCGCACTCTTATCCCTGGTTTTTCTGAACGATCGAATCCTTTGAAATTTAGTTCTTTTCTCTCCGGTATAACACTTACAGCGGGGGTGTACCATCTGCATCCCAACTCATTTTCGAGAAAAGCCATCACTCCATACATCGTCCCACGGTTTTTCCCGCCATAAATCAAAATGTCGGGGCCGGAATTGAAATAACGAAACGATTCATCTGAATCAGCAGGAGCATTTACCCCTGTTTTTTCTTTGACGAGATCATTGTACCCAATAACGATTTGAGGTCCTTCATACAACTGATCGGGATTCAGAACGGGCAATTCCACACCACCGATCTTTTTCAGCCAATGCTGAAGCTCCTTTGCCGCCCATTGCTCCGATTCTGATGCCTGAGCGCTGATGGTTATCCTGTATCCTGATTTTTGATCCGAAAATAAGGTGTATTCCAATCGCTCCCCAACGCTAAAAGAATTTTTGCCTTGACTATTTTCCCCGCTTACTTTTATTAGAGTAACAAGAATAATTAAAAGAAGTAGTGTTTTTTTCATTTGAATATGTGTTAGGCTTTATTCGTTGTTAGAACTAATAAAAATATCTCGTCATCTCACACAAATGATCATAAATCTAATCTGACTTCGAGGTCTTTTTCAACTCCGGTAATCAGATTGGTAACCCTTACATCGTATTTTCCATTTTCGTTAAAGTAGAAAATAAAACTCCCGTCGGCAGGGATCGTCATTTTTTCGCCTTTGGAATCTTCCATGTAAAAAGGTATACATGAAGAATTTCTGACCTTGTAAAGCATCCGGCCTTTTGAGTCAGCCAGTCCCATTTTTTCGATATTCACTGAGGCCTTAAAAATTGCATCGAGGAATTCCTCCTTCCCAATCAGATTATCGCCGAAATAAATAGCAGTACGTCCTGCAAACAAAGCCTCTTTAATTGAATCCTCATCCTTGCCCGCTGAAAAAACAAGCGTTATCGGGCGGTGGCCGTTCTCAAGGTCGTATGTATGCGAAACAATCCCGTGAATATCGGAATTGCCCATCATGGTCAGCCCGTATTCCAGACACCATCCCAAGGCAACCGGATACCAATCTTTCGCGTTAAACACTTCAATGCCTTTTATTTTCCCGGATTTAATCAATTCCTGATGGATAGGAAACATTTTGCAGGTATCGGGCTGATGCCTTTTCCATCCCGGATGGTTCCAGAAAACAAACGCCCCCTGCTTAACTGCTTCGTTGATGGCATCGTTAAAATCGGGCACATCGACAGCGTTCACGTCCTTCAGGAAAATTGCGTTGAGGTGTCCGGGAGGCATGTGCCGGCTGATTTCCCCGCCCCGTATCAGGATGATCCCTCTTTCTTTGGCTATGTCAACAGCCAAATCAAACGAAGTATTATTGTCGCCCACAAGGGATTTGTTTTTTGGTTGATTTTCGATGTGGTCGGTAATTGCAATGGCATCTAATCCTTCCTGCCATGCCTCGTCAACCCTGGTGGTAGGCCATACGGTCCCGTCAGAAAACAAGGTGTGAATATGAAAATCGCATTTTAACGTATTGTAACCAGATATGTCCGGTATTTTAATTTCATGGCGGGCCCGAACTTTCCGCAGGTTTTTAACTTCGATAATATTTAGATTCTCCAATTGCTGAGAAATGGCTGCCTGTGCGAACAGTAAAGCAATAAAAAGAAAACTGATTCTAATTTTCATCGTTCTATTTTTAAACTTGTTTAAACTCTAATCCTAAAAATACACTTCAAATATGTGCTTCCCTATTTGAATATTGTTGCCGGAACCTCGCCTGTCCACGAGAGCGGAGGTTTGCAACCAAACAGGTATGCAATAGTAGCAGCAGTATTCACTGTATTGTTTGGCTCGGTGAGCTTTTCACCGCTTTTTATACCCGTACCGGTAATCGACCAGGGCACTATCATTTCGGTTGTACTAACGCCACCATGTCCTTTCCCGATTCCTCCGTGATCAGTCAGGAACATAAAATGAGTATTTTCATACAAGCCTTCGGTTTTAAGCCTCTCCAGAAATTCGCCAATATGAACATCAGCTTCTTCAATGGAAGCGATATACTCCGGCGACATCCAGCCAAACCGATGCCCGGCATGGTCGGTATGTACAGAATACAAAAACACAAAAGTTGGTTTTTCCTTATTGTTTACGATGAAGTCGAAAGCTTTACCATAGTTTACCAGGTAACCATCGCCTTCCTCAAAACTGGATTCATCCAAATATTCCTGATTATAGGGTTCAATTAATTTGGCCCAGTTATAATAAAAAGCAGTTTTGATGCCCGGAACCTGTTCTTTCAGAATTTTAAATATGGAAGGATAATACCCTTTGCTGTCTTTTTCTACGGGAGGTAATTTGATGCTGTCCAATTCCCACTTATTGTTGACCACTCCGTGTTGTTCGGGACCGCTGCCCGTTAAATGGCTGGTCCAGTTGGGCAAAGTTACGGAAGGCATCACGTTCCGCGTATCAAGAGACAAAACACCTTCGGCAATAAGTTGGTCCAATCGAGGGTGCTTTGCAGTATTAAAACCTTCAACACTGATACCGTCCAGGGCAATAATCACCAGGCGGTTGGTTTTCACAGAAGAATTGCTGCAAGCATCAAACAGAAACGATGCAACAATTATTGAAACAATAATGAATAATATTTTTTTCATTTTAAAAAGTGTTTTTAAATTAATATGGCTCTTTGGAATAGGTCCACAGATTGACCCTTAAAGTTCTTCCCATCTCTTTTTTAATTAGTCTTTAAATTGAAAAGCAAACAAATCGGCATTGCGTATCTCAAAGCGCAGGCGGATAGCTTTGCCTGCAAAAATGGAAACATCGTTATTCCCGCCCCAACTTACAACACGATTAATTTCATTTGCAGTATGTATACGATCGCAATCTTCCATGCGGTAACCCTCGACAGGATTGCCATTCATATCAATAATCCCAACCCTTACAATACCTGTGGCAGAAGTGTTAACATTCAGAAACAGTTTATTGCCTTCAAATTTAAGTAACGGCGTTGTGAATTCACCGCCGGTGTATGCACCTCTTAGTGAAACAAAACCATCCATACGGAGCACAATCCGGCTGATAACTGCAATATTCTGACTTGCTCCCAACCCTGCAGTTGTTAGCAGTTGTTTATTTTTTTCGTCACGATCCCAACCGTGCAGCCAATCACTTGCACGATAATACATGTATATTTCGCGTCCATTCACTGCAGGTACTATCCCGTAAAACATACGTGCCGATGCCCAATCAAATTCTCCTTTCATTCCTAGTCCAATGAAAGGTTGTCGTCCGTAACGTTGCCAATTTACACCATCGGTACTGGCTGTAAACTGTGTGTCGAGTGGCCCTGCGTTCTTTGGTACCTCCTCACGGAATTCAGAAAGAGTTCCCGGTATATAGTGAAAATAGGCAGTAGGAAACATGTAGTATGCATTGTCAGCCCAAGGGTATTTTATTGCGGCACTCATATAATAATCGACAACAGGAGTTTGTCCAATAGATAAATCCAGGCTGTCAGGAGAAAGGACAAGGGGAAGTTCCTTAATAAGGGAAAACCGATCAATCTGATCGGCTTCGACGCGAAAAATAGATCTTTCTGACCGGGATGGCCCGCGACCATAAATGATGTATTTGTTGGCCTGATTGTCCCAGAAAATTACATTTTGAGTATCAAGGTGAAACTTTGTGTTGACTCCAAGTACAGAACGGTACGTTAATTTCCAATGGATGCCGTCAGGAGAGGAAAAAATGTGAAAAGTTTCTCCTTTTTTTTCAACACGTATGGGAAGGTTGAATTTTCTGTCATCAGGAGCGTTTGGATCGATAAAAACCATACCTCCGTCCTGTCCAATATATACATCAGCAGCACCATGTCCGAGTACAATATTGTTTTCTTTATTCCCGTCGAATTCAACCAGGCCCAATACAGGCTTTTCCCAGTGAATCCCATCTTTTGACTGAGCATAGCATATAGCTCCGCTTTTTTTATCGATATTCCATTGAACAGAGGCCATTGCGTGATACCACATGTGATAGGTATCATCGACCTTCAGAACAGAACTGTACGGTCCAATGCCTCCAGCTTCCCAGGCATACTCTGGTTTAATTGTCCACTCTCCTGTTTTTTGGGGTTGATGGACTATAAACTCCACGCCCTTCGATTCGGCAAGAAATTTTTCATCAATGAAGACCTGCCTGCGGTTACCAATTTCCAGAGGTTGAGCAAAAAGCCGGATTCCGGGGGCAAAGCATAGAAATCCTATCATAAATGACAGGTATTTGTATTTTGGCGCTACGTAGGCGACAAAGATTTTGACACTTATCCCACGTTTAATTACCCTTAAAATATTTATCATGATTAAAAAAAATATAAAACTATTGATAATCAACTCTGACTAAGAAATAAAATGCTAATACAGGCGAGGCCCATCCCCAGAATTTTTCTGGCTGAAAATTTTTCTCCAAGAAACAACCATGCCAATAAAGCAGTAACAACAAAACTCATTTGAGAAACAGGTATGATAACGCTGGCTTGTCCGAATTTCAATGCTTTCGCGAAAAAAAACACCAACCCGCTCAACAGGACACCGGAAGCAGCGCCCCGGAATATGATCTCGCCGGGTATTTTCACACCATTACTTCTAAATGAAGTCAGTGTTCCTAAAATAACCCATCCCAGACCCGGCCCGGACAAAAACCACAGATATTGTACGCCATCGCCCAGCGCAATTTTATAAGAGATTCCATAAACAGCACGTAAAAAACTGGCAATCAGAACCAGCAACAACATAGGCCATACCCCTTTAGTAACTATTTTTCGTTGATGTTGTGCAAAGCAAAAAACAGCTATACAGGCTAATACAAGGCCTGAAATTTTTAAAAAATTAATGGTTTCAGCCAGAAAGATAAAAGCAATTATTGCAGCTATAGCCAGATTAAGACGATAGATTGTAGAAGCTACGCCTGCCTCTAACTTGCGCATGCTGTAAATCAACATGTAGTTTGCAAGGGCTGACAAAACACCTATGGTCAATGCCCACTTTATGGTTTCCCCGGAGGGAAGGTATTGTCCTTGAAAAAGAGCTGAAATAATAAAAACTGAAGACCAAACGAATCCTGCCACCACCATAAACTGGCCTTGGGAATGATTGCTCATTGCTTGCTTTTTTAACAATGTATCGGTTGCCCCTGCAAAGAACATACTGATCAGAGCATATATAATACTATGTGTCAATTTATTTTGATCTTTCTCCGGTTTTTAAATCATCAAGACTTATGTCCTTACTCCAACCCGCACAAATTCGCCGGACGAGGCTTCTTTAATGGCTTCATTGATTTGAGAGAGCGGAAATACTTTTCCGACTAACTCACCAAATGGATACTTGCCCGAATATTTTTCAAGAAACTTCAGAGCCATGCCGAGATGTTTCGGATGATAGTTGTGGATACCTTTTACGGTAAGGTATTTTCGTGTCAACTGATTACCGTCAATATCCAGATTGCTACCGGGAGTAACCAAACCTGCTACAAGGTACCGCCCACCGATACGTAAAGCCTGCACAGCCTGAGGCACGACCTTGCTTACGCCACAAACTTCAATGGCAACATCGGCACCATAACCACCTGTATGAGCGCGGATTTGCGACACCACTTCATCAGGAGACAAGTCTTTAAGATTCAGGCACACGTGGGCTCCAAAGCGCTTTGCTAAATCCAGCCTGCTTTGCATCACATCGGTAATAAATACTTTTTTTGCACCTGCCTCAACGGCCAGCGCCACCAGGTTCAGCCCCAACAGCCCTGCCCCCTGAATGAGTACAGTTTCGCCTTCCTGTAAGCCAATTGTTTCGACTGCATTGATTGATGTCGATAATGCACAATTTGCCGGTGTTGCTATTTCATCGGAAATACTTTCCGGGATTTTATAAATCACTGTCCCGCTAAACAGGTAAATGTATTCAGCATACCCACCGGTCAGATGGGGCGGCTGGGTGCTACATGTATGCCCGTATTTAGCCAGCTTTTCGCATTTTTGCGGCAGTCCGTTCCGGCAATAATAACAATTGCCGCACGATGCCATAATGGTCCATGTAACCCGGTCACCAATTGCCAGTTTATTGCCAAGACCATCGTATTCCAAGCCTTCGCCCAGAGCTACTATTGTACCAATAATTTCATGACCGAGAATCAACGGCAGAGGCTCGTTCCGCCTGCCATTGATGGTGTGAAGGTCGGAACCGCATATCGTACTCATAGTTACTTTGCAAAGGGCGGCTCCTTTTTCAATCTTGTCAGGCAGGTTAAATTCCCGGATTTCCAACGCTTTCCCTACTTCACTAAATATTGCAGCTTTACTTTTTTCCCCTGTCATTTTATTCTGAATAAAAGTTTAACATACCATTCGAATCAATTAATTGGTCAAGACTTGTAATTACCGGAACCGTTTCCTCAACATCAGGCCAATTCCTTTTTACCAGGTGGTGTTTCAGCCAAATTGGGTGTATCCCCGCATTTTTTGCCCCGACCATATCGATGTTCCAGTCGTCGCCTACAAACACAGCCTCATTATTGATTACGCCAAGTTTCTCAAGGCAAAGCAGAAAAGGAACAGGATCGGGTTTTGCAGGAATACCTGATTCCCCTGAAACAATCAGGACATCAAGGTATTTTTCGATCTCAGGAAACAGGGAAATCCGGTGTGTACCGGACCCCCTTTGCCCCTGTGTATTAGTAATGACGGCAAGGCGAAACATGGTTTTGAGCCTGGCTAATACCGATTCGGTTTCAGGAAATGGCTTTGTACAGTTTTTAACCGTTTCCCAGTATTCGGTCTCCCACTGTTTAAGCTGCATTTCATCGCCTTTCTGATCGAAAGCCGAAAAAAGTTCCTTCCACATGGCTATTCTCGAAAAATCGGAATTCCCGACAAACCGGCGCCGGATCCGGCGGTAGCAGTCAATAAAATCGTCCCAGTCCACCTGACTGATATTCTCGAACAACCTTTGCTCTGCTTGTTTTTCTGCCGTGCGAAAACCGCTGGCCGAATCGACAAGCGTTTGCCCAAAATCAAAGATTACTGCCTTTATCATTCAACTTTCGTTTAATCCCTGCCCCATTTTCTCAGGTAGTCGCCAAATAATTCCTCATCGGTTGGGATATGTTCGGGAATTGGATCAGACAACCATGTATAATTAAGAAAATGCCTCCAGTTAATGTTGTCGCTGGTCATGTTTCCTGCCCAGGTGCCACACCCGAGTGAATCGGTTGTCGGCTGGCCATTAAAAAAGCTCCCGCTATTTGCAGCCGCATGGGGCATATTGCAATTTACCCTGCCAACGTTCGATTTAAGAGCGAGTTCGATTTTGCGGTCGTCCCTGTTGGTATGAATTGAAGATGAATGGCCTTCGCCCGAAAACCGTTGCATTTCTTTCATTCGTTCAACCATTTCGCTAAAATCGGTCCATTTCCATACCGTGAGGACAAGTGAAATTTTTTCTCCTGAAAATCGGTCTTCAGGGCCGGGTTTTGTTCCCAGTACCATGAGGAACCTGGTTTTTTCGGGAATAATAATCCCGGCATGTTCAGCAATATATGCCACAGGACGGGCAACTATGTCGCGGTTTAATTCTTTTCCGTCGGGCCACATGTATTTACGTAGTTTTTCCCTTTCTTCGGTAGTGCAAAGATACCCGCCTTCATTTTTCAGGGCTTCCATCATCTCACCATAAACACTTGCTTCAATGGCAACCGCATTTTCTGATGAACATGAAGCCGAATTGTTGGCTGTTTTTGATTTGACAATTTTAGCTGCGGCTACTTTCAGGTCGGCTGTTTCGTCAATAATTGAAATAACATTTCCAGCGCCTACCGTGTGGCAAGGTTTTGCCGATTCGTAAACAACCTTTACCAAAGCTGCCCCGCCGGTTGCCATCGCGAAATCGCATCCGGTCATGAGTTCCCGTGTTATTTCGCGACTGGTATGTTTTACACACTGGAACAAGTCGACCGGTGCGCCAACTTTAGCCAACGCTTTTCTTCCGTGTTCAACAGCCAGATACGAACTACCCATGGTTCTTGGATGAGGCGAAACAATCATTGCATTTCGGGTCTTCAGCACACTCAACCCGATACAGGAAACCGTCGACTCGGGGTTGGTACAAGGCACCACGTTGGCAATCACACCAATTGGTTTGGCAAATATCCTCAAGCCTTTTTCTTTGTCTTCCCTTATCAGTCCGCAGGTTTTCTCCCCAATCAGGTCGCGCATAACCCCGCGTGTTTTATTTTGAATCTTGGCAACTTTATCTTCATAAACCCCAATTCCTGATTCATCAACGGCAAGTCTTGCCAGTGTCTGGGCTGTTGAAGGTTTTTGAAATTCCCACCCGACAGCAGCCACCATTTCATCCACTCTCTCCTGTGGCCAGAATTCAATTTCCCTAAAAGCTTTTCTCGCTTTAATATACATTTCCTGAATGTTATCAGTCATGACATGATTTTTTAATACGTGAAACTTTTCAAAATTCTTTAGTGCCCAACTTTTTTGATGCCCGTCTTTTTACTGGGATCTTCAATCTCTTCGATAATTGAGAAACCACTGCCGAATATTTTTTTCCTTTCTTCAAAAGCTTTTTTCCATTCGTCAGGAGTATAGGTCTGAGCGGGTTTCGCATTTCTGGCACGATCATCAAGTGAAGGGACTTTGCATTCTTCAGGGCCATCATAAAATTCCTTTGGCGTCAATGTTTGCCCCAACCTGGTGTAATTACCTCTTTCAATCTCTTCGATATAATGGGCCCCGGCGGCAAAAGCACGGGTGCAGGCCAGGATAGCCCAGGTAGCTTCCGGAGAAAACCCAAGGTCCATCATAGTAGCTCCGGTAGCGCCCAGCATATCAATATCAACCGGTTCGGCGCTGATTTTTTGAGCAGCGGCCACGATCTCTTTCATGAAAGTAACATACTCACCTGCGATGCCAAGTTTTTCAGCCCTTGCTATCATGCGTTTTGCGGCCGGGTCTTCCAGCATCAGGCACGAAACTCCCAGCGATTCGTCGTGAAGGTTCTCTTTGACCAGCAATTCTGCAATTTCCCGAAGAGTTTTCCCTTCATCCTTACCGCGTTTAAGATAGTCTTCGAGCCTGTTGCCAAATGACGAATAAGCGCCATAGGCATGACCGAATGCGAGGATCGACGCCCCGCAGGCCTGGGTCAGGAACGTTTTCGACTGGGCAACAATTCTTGACATCATGGCTGGCATCGATAGCCCGTCTTCCAAGGCAAGGATCATCACATAATTAAGCATTTTTGCTTCTTCAATCAACGGCATTCTGGCCTGAAAGTCAACGAAAAGGACTTCGGGAACGCCATAACCTTCTTCCATCAACTCAGTGGTATCGTACCCGCGGGCAACAATACGGTGTACATTTTTATAGGCTACTTCCGATACCCATTGAAATGGCGCCCTTTTCGTGTCGGTCGGGACTGTTCCGTATTCCCGTTTGCTGTAATCGAAAGGCATTCGTGGGTCATCAAGATTGCCTATCCCTTTTTTATTGCTTAAATCATCCATTTTTTATATTCTCCTTCCTCTTTTTGTTTTCTTGCATATTCTTGTCTTTCTGATTGTTTTGGCACTCTCCGGTCTTCCGGGCCTATGTATTTTATCATACTCAGGTCAATCATCTGAACCATGGGTTCCTGCCGGGACGCACCCCAAGCACGCCCTTTTTTCATATTGAATAAAGCATGTGCCGAGCAACTGAAGCCACGGCAAACGCTACCGATACACCATGCGGCATTCGGTGCAAAACCGATGTCGCATAAAGCTGTATTGCCCGAGCCCACGACATTGACCCCCACATACGATTGTCCGTCCTTTTCTCTGCGGGCATGAAAATACTTTTCGACGGCCCGCTGGAATTCGAGGTAAACACCGCCGACACCCAGTTCTTCCTGCTTGATGTGAATAGGTTCAGCCCGTGGGTCACTGTCGATGTGCTGAGGTTGCCCCATCCCCATCACAGGCTTTTTATTGTCGAGGTATTCATCGACTAATATTTTAGCCATTTCATCGAGGGTTTTACCTTCCTGATAAGCGCGTTCGATGTATTTGTTCAGCATATAGCCATGGGCTGCCCCTGGTCCGTGAACACCGCCAAAAGTCGTTATTGATGCAGCAATACTGCATGGAAGGTTTGGTCGGCCTGTGGCTACACCTATCGCAGCAACAGCCGATGGCGACATGGAATGTTCAATAAAAACGCCCATTTCATAGTTGAGCATTTTTTCTTCGTTCTCAGTCGGTATCCTGTTCTGGAACAAAATAAACAGCGCATCGCAAAAAGAATATTCTTCTTCAGCCAGTTCGCTCAAATCATACCCGCGCATGACTGTTTTCTTTTCTGTTTTAAATGAAATCGCTGTTTTCCTTTGGAATAATGGGTTTCTATCCATTCTTAACTCCTTTCTTTAAAAAAATTAATATACTTAACGCTTAATAAACATTACTAAAAGTGCAGATACAGTGCACGAAGCAGCTACAACCGGGAATATGACGGCCGTATGACTGACCATCAGGCCGGTTGAAGAATCGAGAATCTGGTGCGATTCGATCATCTTACCAATTAACGGGCAAACCAACCCGGCAAACAGGTAGGCAAAAAAATCCATGATACCAACGCCGGTGCCAACCCGCTGCCGACCCAGTAAATCGGGGCATAACGCCCAAAATGCAGATTGCGATCCGTAAACGAAGAATCCACATAGAAATAAGACAGATATCCCCAACCAATGGTCTTTGGGGAGAAAAAACATAATCATCGATACAATTGCCCCCAGCCCCATAAACGTAGTGATCAGCTTCCACCGGACCGAATTAAATATTTTATCGGATATCCATCCGCCGGTAACAGCGCCAAAGGCCATTCCTACGGGAAGCGCAACACTTATCCAGGCCGAATCGGAGTTCTGCCAGTCTTTGCCGAGAAAATGAACCGGTACCCAGATCAATAGTCCGTAGCGTGCCGAACTCTGAAACCCGATGGCAATGCTTGCAGCCATAAACCGCCAGTTTTTCAGTACCGACTTATAGCGCTGGGAAGATGTTTCTGAAGACACTTCCTCACTTGTACCAAGTAGTTTATCATCTTCGGCAGGTTCGTTTGGCGGAGTAAAACCAAGGTCTTCGGGGCGGTCGCGTACAACCAGGTAAAAAACGACCCCGCCAACCAGTAACAACAAAACCGGCAGCCGGAAAATCCACCGCCAGTCGAGGCCGAATACTTTCAAAACGACCAGCGGGGTAACATACGCCAATATTGACGACATGCCTGCCGCGAACAAAAACAACCCAAACGCAATGCCCCGTTCTTTGTTCCCAAACCAGTTTGACAATATTTTACTACCCGGTGCCATGCCCATCGACTGGACAAAACCGTTGCCAACCCACGGAATAAAAATACCCAGGAAGCTATTGCCAAAACTGACTACCCAGTTAAAGCAGCATGAAAGAACTGCGCCAAAGCTCATCATCACACGTCCGCCAAATTTGTCGGCAAGGTTCCCGTTCACAGCCTGACCGATGGCATAAGACCACAACAATGCAGTACCCATATACCCCAGTGTGGTTTTGCTAAAGCCAAGTTCTTCTTCAATGAACGGAATTGCAAAACCAAAAGTTTGTCTCCCTGTATAGTAAAACAGGTAACAAAACATGGTAGCAATTAACATGCGCCATTTTGCAGAAGTATAACCTGGCTGGATCATTGTTTTTTCTTTTTTAAGATTTATGATACTTTTATGACTTTATGAAAATCCTGATATCGTAAAAATAGATTCGCTGAAATAAAGTTTACAAATAATAAACAAATAAATAAAAAACAAAACACACAACTGCCGAATAAAAACAAAAACAATCATTCAAACACTGAACACATGACAAATATAAAATATTTTTCATGGAAACAATATTAATAAAAATAAAAATATAATTTTAGAGTTTAGTATTTATAAACACAGATATGGACAACAATATTCTTTTATTAATTGGAAGAAGGCTAAAAGATATCCGGATTCAAAAAAAAATCAAGTTGATAGAATTGGCAATCAAGGCAAAAATCAGCAAGGGGTTACTTTCGCAAATTGAGAACAACAGGACCATTCCATCTCTACCTGTATTGATCCAAATTATCAATGCATTGGAAGTTGATTATTCCGGTTTTTTTAAAGAAATAGAAAATCAAAGCTCTGCCCCGTTGATCTATAGAAAGAAAGAAGACTATTCAAGGATTGAAAAAGAAGACGCCGTAGGTTTTGAATATTTCTCTATTCTTACTGAAAACGTCGGCAATGTAAGTTTCCAGTTTAATATACTGGAACTTAAGCCTGATGCACAAAGAGACAAAGTCACAACGGATGGATACACCTATTTACTGATGCTACAGGGAGAGGTGAAATATATATTGGGAGAAAACTCTTACATCCTCAGGGAAGGGGATTCCTTATTTTTTAATGGAACCATTCCTCATGTGCCACATAACTATGCCAATACAACTGCAAAAATGTTTGTCCTGTATATATTATCGGCCACCTAACCATCACCGATGTTTCAATGAGCAAATATTGTCAAAGAACGTATATATGCACTATTTCGCTTAAAAATTATCGGATTATTGTTTTATAGTAATTGCTTTTTATCTGCTGCCATGAACTGACAAGGTCCTTTGTGGTCACACCCGGATTGTTTCTTGCAGAAACTTCAAACATGAACGGTCCCTGGTAGTCACTTTTAACCAATTCTGAAACAACATTTGTCCAGTTTATTACGCCTTTCCCGGGCAACCAGTGTCTCTCATCTATTCCGTCATAATCCGAGATATGTACGGTAGAGATCAGATGCCCGGTCTTCGCTACAAATTCTTCCGGTTTTTCTTTTAACAAATGATTGGAATCAAAGCACACCCCAATGCCATTCCCAACAGAGTTGACAATCTGCAACAATTCTTCCGAGGTATTTCCCAAACATGTACGGGGCAAACATTCAACAACTAATTGCGCATTCTGTTTTTTAACTTCCTCGTTTAAAATCTTTAGTGAAGCGATGCTGTTTTCTATCCGTGCGGTTCTTATTGAATCTTCGATAGGTTCAGAACTTGGATGGATTATATATTTGTCCGGCTTTAACCGCTTGCATAAAGAAATGATCTTCACACATTCATGAATCATGTTATTTCTGGTTTCTTCGTCGGTAACCGAAAGGTCGAGCATGCGGCTGTATGGTAAATGAACCGACCATACTTTTAAGTCTGCTTTATCAGCCTTTTCTTTAAAGTCGTTACACCACAACTCTCTTTCCTGGTCAGACTTCTCCTGAAGAATTCCTGAATTCAGTTCCAGACAGTCAATTCCATTGCTTTTAAATTCGTCAAATTCTTTCTGTGAGAATTCTGTAAATAATCCGCTTGATGTTCCTACGCTCCAACTTTCAAGTAATGTTTTTGATTTGTTTTCACAGGAATTAACAACTAAGATTAATACCAGTATAATGATTGATTTTAAACTACTTTTCATCCGTTTTATTCTTATTACTTAAATCATTTCTAGAATTTATTTGAAGAATAGAATTTAAAAAAGTCCGCCGGGGAGATTTATCCCCCGGCGGACTTTAAAGAGTTACCAACCCGGATTGTTGGGGGCAAGGTTCGGGTTTTCCTGCATTTCATACGAAGGCACAGGCCATAAATAGTCTCTGTCTTTGTTAAATTTCCTCACCAGCAACTGAGTATTGTTATAGGTATAAACCGGGCCGTTCATTACAGTTTCAGCCGTTTTCCATCTTAAAATATCCATATAATAATAACCTTCTCCGGCAAATTCGATTCTTCGTTCAAGGCGGATTACCTCACGCATTTTAGCCTGGTTGCCCATAGCTACGTAAGTGGGTTTCGTGGGGTCGGTCGATTGGATGACCGGCATGCCAGCCCTTGCACGCACCAGATTTATTGCATTGTAAACACTTTGGTCGATTTGGTTCAGCTCGGTCTTTGCTTCGGCATACATCAACAGGATGTCAGCATAACGCAGTACAATATAATTGATATCGGATTGACCCGAATTCAGAACCGTTGCGTTGTATTGGTTGTCCTCGTCATAAACACCATATTTTTTGAAGGTGTATCCGGTAAAGGCAAACCGTGTAGTAGTTACAGTTTTCCCCTGATATTTGGAACCGGGCCAAACTAAGGTCATTCTGAAACGCGGATCACGGTTTTCCCAATAGGTCGCAGTTTTGTACAGAGGTGATTCCTGAATTGTTGAGCCATCGGCCATCAGGTACGCATCAACCAATCCGCGTAACGGCGCATTGGTGTTGTACTGGCGCACAATCAGATCGAATGAATGACAATAGTTTGGATAAAGGTATTGCACATCAAAAATTACCTCGTTATTATTTTCATTTGCAGGCATAAACAGGTCGCGATAATTGGCAAAAAGGCTGTATTTATTCATATCCATAACCTGTTTTGCTGCAACAGCCGCTTCGGCATATTTCCCGTGATAAAGGTATTCTCTCGCTTTTAACGAAATGGCAGCGCCCTTGGTCGGTTTGCCTTTGAGCGAAGCTGTTTCAGGAAGTACGGCCGCAGCTTCGTCGAGATCTTTTATAATCAGGGCAAATACATCCGCTTTGGGTGAACGAGGCAGGATTTTATGCTCAAGTACCGGAGCCTCGGTAATAAGAGGAACATCGCCGTAATAGTTAATCAACAAACTGTAATGTATCGCCCTGAGGAACTTTGTTTCGGCAATCATCTGTGCCTTTTTTGCTTCTTTTACAGGAGTATCTCCAATTTTATCCAGAAGGGTGTTGCACCTGCCAATTCCCTGGTAGCAATGTTTCCACCGGGTATTAATAATTGCACAGTTTGATGCGTCATGAGTTCCGTTACCGATATGAAAAAAACCGGACGAACTGTTGTAATCCGAGGCATTTGGCGTAGCCGCTTCTTCCCAAAGTGGCGTTGCCCAGCTTCCGCCTCCGTAAATACCGGTTTCCCTTAAATTCTGGTAACATGCAGCCAACCCTGCATCGGCCTGCACCTCGGTTTTCCAGAAAATATCCTCGGTAAATTTATTTTTCGGATAAATATCCAGCAGGCTTTCATTACAGCCAAAAAGGAGCATGATGCCTGCCAATGCTGCAAAAAGTATTTTTGTGTTTTTCATAAGACTCATTTTTTAAAAAGTTACATTTAAGCCCATTGTATAAATTTTCAATGAAGGATATTCGAATATGTTGTCGTTTTTCATATTCTTTTCCGGATCAAAATCATCCATTTTGGAGAATGTCAAAAGGTTTTGCCCGTTAACAAATACTTTTAATCTTTTCATTGACAATTTTTTCGAAATCAAATCAGGGAAAGTATAACTCAATTGCAGATTTTTCAGCCGAAGGTACGAAGCGTCCCGTAGCCAGAAAGTCGAGTTATCGAAGTTTAGCGTATTCCCTGTACTTGTTGTCAGAATAGGCAGTGCCGCATCGGTGTTGGTTGTTGTCCACGATTCAGTTTCCCACTGTTTGGTAAAGCCGGCCCCATTATAAAACGGGTAACTGATGTTATGCTGCGGATAGGTATAAATAGTGCCTACTCCCTGAAATAATGCAGCAAGGTCAAACCCTTTATACCCCACAGCCAGATTGAACGAATAGGTAAGTTTCGGAACGACTCCATCGACAATGACGCGGTCATTTGCATCGATTTTTTTATCGTCATTTTGGTCTTTGTACTTAATGTAACCTGCTTTTGTAGCGACATTCTGAAAAGCGTGAGCCTGAACTTCTTCAGTACTCTGGAAGATACCGATTGCCTCCAAAATATAGTAACTGTCGATCGGGTGGCCTTCAGCAGTGATGTAACGTCCCGAAATGATCTGTTGCCCGTTGAGATTAACGACCTCGTTTTTATTGTAGGCAAAATTTCCGCCTACCTCATACGAGAATTCATTAAGTTTTCCATGATAGTTTGCACTAAATTCAAAACCTTTATTATTGACTTCCCCAATATTGCTCGTGGGCCCGGTCCAGTTGGCTACCTGGCTCGGCAAATTAACAGGACGAAGAATGTCTTCTGTTTTTTTGTTGTAAAGGTCGACAACAAAGCTCAGTTTACCATCGAACAACGAACCGTCAAGTCCGAAGTTGGTCATGGTCGTTGTTTCCCACGAAATTCTCGGGTCGGAACTGGCCGTAACTGCTGCCCCCTGCATAACTGTGGTCCCGAAAGAATAATCTTTTCCAAGGGCTACAGTATTGGCATAACTAAACAAAGCAATTTCCTGGTTCCCTATTTTTCCCCATGACAACCGGGGCTTCAGGGTTGACAGCCAGGTAATATTCTTCATAAAATTCTCCTGATCCATACGCCAGCCTAACGAAAAGGAAGGGAAAAATCCCCAGCGGTTGCCTTTTGCAAACCTTGATGAACCATCGTACCGGAAGTTTACTTCGAAAAGATATTTTTCGCCGAAATTGTAATTGAGGCGGCCAAAATAAGAAAGAATAGCCGATTCGGAAGAATTCCCTGCAACCTGAGGATTTGAAACAAATACATCCAGATCGGTAAGCGTGTTGTCCATTGCTGATTCTTTCTCCGACTCGAAATTAGAACTCTTAAAACTTTCATAACTGTTCCCGACCAAAACACCAAGGTTATGGTTATTGGCAATTGTTTTAGACCATTCTAAAGTATTGAATACGGTGGCATTCAACTGGTCGTTATAGTATCTAAAACCAACGGCTGTGGGACGCGCTTTCTGTTCTTCAAGCGTTTTGGGATTCACCAGTGTTACCATAGGTGAGAATTTTTCCCTCTTGTAATCGTATTTATTAACAGCCAGATTGATCTTATACGTAATATTGAACGGCAGTTTGACATCGGCGAAAAGGTTGGCCAACAACCTTTGCTGAAAATGATCGTTTATCCCCGATTCCAAACGTTCAACCACGTTTTGATAGGTATTTTGCCCGGCCGTACGCAGCCATGAATTCCCGTAACGTCCATCAGCAATCCGCACCGGATAAATCGGCAGCGAACGGTAAATTCCTTGCCAGTAGGTATCCATGTTGTTCCAGGGTTCATTATACTTTCTGTAAACCCCTGAAATTTTACCTCCTACTGATAAAAATTTGGTTACATCGACTTTTGCATTCAAACCCATTGTATATTTTTCACCTTTGATGTGGTTCAGAATCCCATCCTGATTCAAATAGCCTAAAGTCAATGCCAGATTATGGGTTTCGCTCCCACCCGACAATGTAACATTATGCTCGTGCATAAAACCATTTCGCAAAATTTCATCGAACCAGTTGGTTTGAGGGTAAGTATAGGGATCGGTATCCATTCCGTTCCTGTATTCTTCAATATCTTCCAATTTGTATTCAATAGCCTTTCCTTCGTTGGTCAAAGCCTGGTTTTTATATTCCATATATTTAATAGGATCCCATTCAACATCGGGCAGGTAAGTAGGTTGCTCAATACCAAAATAGGTATTGTAATCGACCCTGAACGGCTGATTTCGCTTGCCTTGCTTAGTGGTTACCAAGATAACCCCGTTGGCAGCCCTCGACCCGTAAACGGCAGTTGAAGCAGCATCTTTTAAAACCGAAATACTTTCAATATCATTCGGATTTACATCCATTAGACTAAAGGCGATGCCATCGACCAAAACCAAGGGGTCGTTATTATTTAAAGTTCCAACACCCCTGATCCGTATCGTAGCGGCATCTTTTCCCGGTTGCCCGCCTGCCTGGTTTACATATATGCCATTCAACCCCTGCAATGCCTGAGATGCATTGGTAATAGGGCGGTTCTCCATTTTTTTGATGTCGGCAGTGGTTATTGCCCCTGTCAGATTTACTTTTTTCTGTGTGCCGTATCCTACAGCTACAACTTCGTCAATTCCGATGGTTTCTTCTTCCATTTTCACGTTCATCATTGACTTTCCTTCCGCCTTCACTTCCTGCGTCTTCATTCCCACAAACGAAAAGACGAGGATTGCATCGGATGGAATACCGGAAAGCGCATAATTTCCATCTGTATCGGTAACCATTCCGTTGGAAGTTCCTTTCACCACGACTGTAACCCCCGGAAGCGGAGTTCCGGACGAATCTGTAACTTTTCCGGTAACATTTTTCTGTTGCTGAACAGTACCATTCATCTTTTCATTGACAGTGATAACTACATTTTTACCAATGAACTGATAGGAATACCTATCCCCCAACAAGGATTTCAGAATTTCTTCAACAGAATTATCCTCAAAATCAACAATATATTTCTTCTTAAGATCCAACTGATCGTTCTTGAAAAGAAACCCGATATCGCTGGTACGTTCAATTTCCTGGAAAATTTCCACCAGAGTGGCGTTTTCCATTTTTAGTGTCAGTTTTGCAGACTGGCTGTAACTATCGGTGGCGAACGACACAACAGCCAACAATAACAAGCTCAAAGTTAGTTTCATAATCATTAACGTTTTACTAATCCCATGCCTTTGCCGGCATAGTAAAAACAGATTTTTTTTCATACTTTTACTGTGATTTAATTAGACATTGAAACTGATTTATTTCAGTTTTATTTGTTATCAAAGAAGTGGACCCTGGCCGGTACGCTTCTTTGTTTTTTTACACTTATTTGATCATTATCATATCCAACCCATTTTTATTTGTTTTTATTTCATACTCCAACCCGGTCGTCACTTTTAACATTTCAAGCATCTGACTAATTGTTGTTGTACGTTTAAGTATACTCGTATATTTTCCCGATTCAAGCTCGGAATTACTGATTGTAATTTGCACATCATACCATTTCTCCAGTTCGTTACATATTTCCCTGAGGCTTTTATCAATAAACACGAACTTGCCATCTTTCCATGCAGCAACAAACGAAGGGTCAATCTTTGTAAGATTGTATTTGTCAGTCGATCGCCGGAATGAAAAATGATCGCTGGGGTTCATTTCAAAAAGGCTTTTCCCTTTCACATTTTGAACATCGATTTTTCCTTCCAGCAAGGTTGCTGTAATCTCGTCATCCGTATCATACGCCTTTATATTGAATTTTGTACCCAAATCACGAATACGAATATTCGCAACATCGACCAGAAATTCACGTCCGGGATCGTGTGCAATCTCAAAATATGCTTCGCCCGTGAGGCTTGCAACTACCCGTTTTTTACTCTTTTCCGTAAATTGCAACTGCGAACCGGAATTTAACCAGATTTTCGACCCGTCATTTAATTCGATGGAGGAAACGCTTCCTGCTTCACTGGAAAATGTTTGGACAAAATCACTGTTTGTAGCAATTTCTGAATTAACAAATAAGGCGAGTCCAAATGAAATAATCAGGATCGCTGCATATTTCGCTGCCTCAAATACAATGCGTCTCATTCGATTTGATTGGCTTCTCCGGGTCGTTGCCCAAAACTGTTCAAATAATTTTTGCTTATTGGGCGCTTGTTCTTCGATGGAAAGCACCCACAAATTTTTCAGGCGGATGTATTCTTCTTTCAATGATGGATTAGCCTCGCAGTTGAGGAAAAAGTCATTCCTTTCCTTTTCGGTTGCTTCTCCGCTTAAAATCTTTACAATTATCTCCTTATCCATATCTGCTACTACATTAACCGAACCGTTATTCAAAATAATTCCGACTTGTTTATCCACTTAACACATAAATGATAGCAGACCCTAACGAAAAAGTGAAAAAAAATTTACTGAAGCGCTAAACACTCATCCTTTTCAAATTTCAATTGTAAAATTACGGCTATCCGATTAAAAAGAAGTTGCAATCTGATTAAGAGACCATTTAATTTTTTCAGTATGGAAAATTTAGGAATAGAATTCAAGCCGTTTCCCCCAATTTAGCAATCGGGCCTTCTACTCATTCAGAAGCTTTGAAACCAAATAAATCACCGGCAGGTAATCTTTTAATTCGGTTCGCAAAATTTTCAAAGCTTTCGACATACGTGCTTCAACAGCTTTTTCACTAAGGTCCAACTTCAGGGCTATATCTTTGTAACGCATATCCTGAAAGCGGTTCATCTCGAAAACAACCTGTAAATCATCGGGCAATTCGCTAATTGCTAAATCAATCTTTTCTTTTAATTCCTGAAATTGGATATAGTTTTCACTGGTTTTTGTCAGAGCTTCATAATTGTATTGCAATTCCTGGTAATGGTAATTTTTTATCAGCCGTGCCGCATTTTGTTTGTTCCGGAGTTGATTCAAACAATTGTTTTTGACCAAGGTATAAAGAAAATTTTTGATATTCGATTGATCGTTGAGACCGGAGCGGATTTCCCACAATTTCAGAAAAGCATCCTGTACAATCTCCTCGGCATCGTCGGTATTCATTAAATATTGTTTGCTCAAAGAATAAAGCACATCGAAAAACTCGTGATAAATTTTCTCGTATTCCGAACGGTCACCAGTTTTCAATCTGACAATATCATACTTTGCTGAAACATCCATAGAATACCAAAAGTAAAAAAACTAATTCAATCACACGATGAAACCAGCTATAAGAAAAATTTTCAGCGTTTTCGAACCACAAATGGCTGTGTGCCAACAATAGTGCCTCCCGGCGCAAAAATTTCGGCACGCACATAAGACGACACTCCAGAACAATCATTCAGCTTCATAGATTGTCCTTTGTGTACAATGGTTCCGCCGGAAATCCAATGAATTGAATCCTGTCCGGCAACGATAAGTTGGATCGTCCCATTTTTAACATGAACCGATTCTATACTCGGCATCTGAAGTTTCTTATGTCCATCTGGTGCATAAACATAGAACGAACGCCCTTCTTCTATTCCTTTACGAACCCATTCTTTGGTCAGTTCAGGCAAAACAAAAATATTCCAGTTTCGGCCCAGTCTTCCTTCTCCGTGCATGTCATCGTTGGAATAAGCCCATACCGGACGGGCAGGCAATAACGCGACAAGAACGGAATCCCACAACTGACGGTCATTTGGATAACGGTCGCCCTGGTTGTATATTTCCATGCCAATCAGGTGATTATATTTTTGATAAAAATCGATATACCATTGCGCATTGTGCTTATAACGCCCGGGATGATTAATGATAACCAGTCCGTTTTTCGCAGCGGTTGCGATAAATGTCGAGTCTTCCTGCTTTGTCGAATGGTTGTAGTCGTTGAAAAGGCTTCCGACGTGGTGAGGTGATGACACTTCGTTCCCTTGTATCGCAATCATTCCCAGCGTTGCAGGATCACGATTTTCATAGACAAGATTTTCAGGACTGACTTTCCCGTCTGCCAGACGTTCTTTTGACTTCGCACTGGCCTCCATCGATGCAAAACTGGTCCAGGGAAAAGTTACTTCATTGTGATCGGTAAGCGCCAAAATATGATAGCCCAACTGATGATATTTGTCTACAACATACTGCGGGGCAATACTTCCGTCGCTTCGGGTAGTATGGGTATGCAGGTTGGCCTTGTATTGCCCGTGTTTTTCCCAATCAACCTGTGCATACGGATTAGTCACTATCCAACGGTCACTGCACGAGGCAAATACGAGAATAAGTGAAAGAATTATAAACTGAATAGATTTTGGAATTCTCCTAAATAATTTGAATGACAAAGGAAGGTTCTTTCTCATAATACAAGATTTTCACTGATTGCGTTTTTATTGAATTAGCGTTCCCTGATTTGATCTATAAATATTCACTTTCTTATCGGAATTTGCAAGTACTTCTGTATAAACATCGATAATGGAAAGACTATCGGTTTGAAACACCTGATGAATTGTTCCGCCGGAAACTTTGTAATTGCCCTTTTTCATCACGAAACGGATTTTACACTTTGGCAGATCGATATCAAATGAATTGGTGATATTTGCTTCGTTTATGCTTGAAGATCCATCATTTTGATTTTTATAAAGAAGTATCAAATTAAGGTCCAATTGGCCGTAATTGGCTGTCGGATTTTTGCAAAATCGTAACGGAGGAGTATATTCAAACCGATCGCCGTCGACATAAAAGATACGAAAAAAACCAAGCGTTTCTTGCCATCGGCTGATTTCACCGCTCCGGCAAACTGTTCCGGGACGAATGCTCAGAGTTGGCGTTGCCCCCACTTTTTCTTCAAACGGGTTGTGCCGGTGTCCATTCAGAAGGATATTGATTTTATGCGTATCGATAAACGAAGTGTCAATCCGATCGGGGCGATGCTGTGCCATAATGCGGATTTTCCCCGGGCCATTTTCTTTCAGAAACGATTCGAGGATTTTCCCCTGCAAACCAGACATTGGAGATGAGTCGGGAATATCGTTAACCGGATCACCCAGAAAATCATCAGCAGCTATTACACGGGTACCGGCATACGAGAATCCGTAAACCCGGTTCCCGCACATCTGGTTCCATTGTGAAGCCATTTCCAGATGATCCTTCCGGTTAACTCCATACGAATCATGATTTCCCGGAAGGCTGAAAACCGGCGCATTAATTCCATTGATGCCTGAAAAACCGTTCGCCCCTTCGTAGTAGTTTTTGTATTTTTCTTCAACAAGCGGCCGTTGAATTGCATCATAGGCCTTTTTTTCACCCCATCCTGCCGAATCGGCATCAAATAAGGTATAATGATGGATAATATCACCTGTTACGATCACAAAATCGGGAGCGATGATGTTGGCTACCTCCACAAAACGATCGAAAAGTTCCAGCTCTTTGGCATAACCATCGTCTCCTGTTCCTACCCATTGCCGTGAAACATGCAGGTCTGAAATATGGATAAAGCTGTGCGATGGGTTAAATTCATGAACAACTTTGACCGACCGGGGCGACAAATGAACCTCGCGACCACAATGAATAAATAAATCGTACAATTCTTCCGGAACCACTTTCGGAACACGTACCCATATCGTATTGTTGACTGATAATTTGGTAAAGGAATCGTATTCAAACCGCCCAATGACAACCGAATCAATCGTTAGTGCAACTCGGTTATACGGGCCAACAAGCACCACAGAATCAATTTTTGTATGATACAGATTGTCGAACAGAATCGAAAAATTATTTCCCGATTTTGCAAATGTTGGTGCAGCCCGCCATGGATAAACAATAGTGCCTGCAACCGAAAAAAGCGGCAACAAAAGCAGGCAGGCGAATATGTAGCGTAATATTATTCTTACTGAATTCATGGACGTTTTAATTTTTTCGGTTTAACTGATCTCAGGTCGTTCCCGGCAATTTCCTTCCAGTCGTAAAAGTGGAAAGTCTTGCCATTCGACATTGCCACAAATAATCCTGAAGAGAAACCCGGTAATGAATAGCTTGTTACATCGCTTCCATCGCTTTCCTCCGCTGATACCTGAATGATTTTAAGTAATTGGTGTTCGTGTGGTTTGCCCAATGTTCCTTCACGTGTATATATCCAAAACTGGTTCGCCTGCTGATCGGAAACTAAGATATAACCGGTTTTTTTATTCGTTTTATAAATAGAAATTCCTTCGTGGTCACTCTTAAACCCTTGCGTGGCAAAGATTGCCAGTTCATTTCCAGCATTAGGAGCGTCCGGATCGGCCAAATATTTCCGTACACCAACTGTTTCGTCGGAATAATAAATATAACCCAACTCGTTATCCACCGCGATGGATTCAATTTCTTTTTTTCCGCTATACTTTCCAAACTGACGGACGAAAGTCATGGCCAATTTTCCCGGACTGCTTTCTTCCAGGCGGTACTGTCCAATATATCCTTCTTCCGGACCTGATTTTCCACCAACAATTACAAAAAAAACATTGTCTTTCAATCGTTTGTAGAAAGCAACACCCATTGGCGCCCGTTTCGTATTTCCATCAAAAACAACCAGATCGCCCTGATCTATGGGCTCCAGTTCAGGAAGCCGGAATACCCATACGCGCTGTTTCATTCGTTCGGTAACCACTGCAATATCAATCTTTTCACCATTGAACGGAAAACCATAGACAATATCCACATTGTTTGGCCTGTCCAGCCCACTACTGATTTTCACAATTTTTCCGTTCAAATCGAAAGCATACAATGCTCCTTTTGAATTTTTATCGGTCCCTATTACCAGACTTTTCTCCGGATTTTTCGGATTGATCCAGATCGCCGGGTCATCGGTATCCCATTGAGTGGTGTCGGTAACAACGCAGGGCTTAATGGAAGAATACGGGATTCCTTCAGGAATCCCGGGCTGTTGGGCAAATCCAATGGAACATTCCCAAAATAAAAAAGCTACTATCAGAAGAAACTGTCTCATCGGGTTTCCCATTTATAGTTTTTTAGTAATTTTTCAAGATCGGGACTTTCTTCCAGATCAGCATTCTCTTTTACCCGGGTGAAATTAGCTGTTTCGTACAATACAAAGCCACTGTATGCCGGATTATTTTGTACCATTTCAAGTTCATTCCGGGTAAATTTATATTCATATGGCCCGTTGAGCCCCAGTTCTTTCATATTCCCCTGAAAATAAAACGGTTTGTTTGCATCGCTTGTCTCCACTGCAAAAGTTTCCAAAACCTGGCGTAGATTTTCAGGACGGAGCATCCATGCACCACGGAATTCCAATTCATCGGCTATTTCACGAATCCATGTTTTCCACTGCCATTCAAAATTTGGAGGAATGTAATTGGTGCGGCCACTCCGGTCGTCGGGCATCAGCATTTGGGAATACAAGTGGATGACAAAAGTTTTATTCCAGCTTTTGACCAGTTCGCGCGCTTCCCTGAGGAACTGCGTATAGGCATTTCCGTTTATTCTCCGTATGGTAGGATAATCTGTCCGGCCACCAGCTGCTTCAATTACTGCGTCGTTAAAGCCATATTCCCAGTCTTCGGGAGAGCGGGTATGATTGGAGTGCCGGATATTGATGCCATCCACCCCTCTTTCGAGGCAAAAACTGATCATATCAAGCCAATGCTTGCGGACTTCAGGATAAATGGGATGAAGATTTCCCAACATGTATTCAGGTTTTCCGCAGGCGACTGCCACATATCCTTCTTTGTCCAAAGTATACGGCGCGGTGATTTGGATACGTTCATCGAAACTGTAAAAATCACAGTAATGTTTTTCTGCTTTTTCGCGGTTGGTAAATTCTTCCCTTACTTCCGGATTTTGAAAATACCGGGTGATCTTTTCATACAGATTGTTTTCATATTCTTGACGAAGATCATCATAATTAACTGTACCCATACTCAGAATGGACGGGATCATATTGCCATCAGAACTGGTTAGTTCAACAATGCTCCCGCGTTCATTGGTAAAGTTGCCACCCGGGTCAGCCTTGTCACAACGGATTAAAATGTATTTGTGGTTTGCCGGTAACTGAAGACCTTCCAGATGAATAATCCTGCATTCTTTACTTTTGGGGAATACAGGCCGCCATTCGACCGATTCGCGGAACGAAACAGGGCCGTTGTATTTCACAAACCCGTTATTCTGTTGACTGGTCCAGATCGAAAGGTGTTCGGGTTTAATACGTGTGGGTTTGTCATCATTTTTCACCAGTCGTATTGCCGAAACAGGCCCTGTTGCTTCATACGTACCGGGCCTTCGTTTTAAACACAAATGAGGATTTTCCGCAACAAACGGACGCGCCGACGGATAAATTCCCCTTATATCGCGTAATGAATATGTTTCTTTGGCAAATGGCATCGAATGCGGGAGTGCATTTCCGAAACTTCCTCCTTCGAACGGCTTGAGTTCGGCATAAAATTCCAGTCCGTGTTTATGGGCCGATTTCACCGCTTCTGCCAGAAGGTCGAAACCGTTCGGCTGGGGGTCGTAAAAATTCCAGATCATTTCCACAATCCACTGATGGCGGGTAACCCCAATAGATGCAAGGTATTTATGCAGTGCATCGAGATGTTTCCTTCCAAAAAGAAACTTGCTCCCAATAATATTATCGAAATAGTCAGTAGTAGCTATAAGCTTCTTGCCGGTTCCGGCAGGTGAACCCATATACGGGATTTTAGTGGAAGCTAAAATCCCATTGCCGAATGCAACAGCTCCCATGCCCGACAGAGTTGTTGTTACAAATGACCTTCGGTTGATATTTTTAGGCATAACTTATGTATTTCATGAATATTATACTACTTTTCCTTACTTTTCCGTGAAGCGATACTTTTCCAGCAATCTTTTCAGTTCCGGGCTACCTTCGATCTGTCCGGCTTTGTTCAGGCGGGTGAACTTGTTGGTTTCGTACAAAACAAAACCATTTATTGACGGGTCTTTACTGATTTTATCAATTTCCATTCCTGTGAAATGGAGGGGGCCTTCAAAGCTTATCTCCTTCATATTTCCCTGAAAACAGAATGGTTTGCCGGCTTCCCGGGTGATAGCGCCAAATGTTTCAATAACCTGGCTCAGGTTTTCGGGGCGGAGTGTCCATGCACCACGGAACTCCAGTTCGTCGGCAATTTCGCGCACCCAGGTTTCCCATTGCCACTCAAAATTTGGAGGAATATAATTGGTCCGACCAATACGATTGTCGGGCATCAGCATCTGTGAATAGAGCTGTATCGAGATGGATTTACCCCGGTTTTTGATCAGATCGCGGGCTTCGCGAAGAAATTGTGTGTAGGCATCTCCATTGATGCGCCTGATTGTCGGGTAATCTGTTTTTCCGTTGGCAATTTCTAAAACCAGATCGTTAAACCCGTACTCCCAATCTTCCGGTGAGCGGGTATGGTTTGCTGTCCGGATGTTAATTCCGTCCATGCCTTTGTCAAGGCAATGCCGGATCATATCCAGCCAATGTGCACGAACTTCAGGATAAATCGGGTGCAGGTTACCAAGCATGTATTCGGGTTTTCCACAGGCTACAGCAATGTATCCTTCCCGATCGAGGGTATAAGGAACATTGATACGTACCGTCTCATCGAAACTGTAAAAATCCTGGTAATGCCACTTCCCCTTATCCGTATCATGAAATATTTCACAGACTTCAGGCAAACGAAAATACCGGGTAATCTTTTCATTTAGAGGAGATGTACAAGACCTCTGATGTTCCTCAAAATCTACTTTTCCGGTACTTATTACTGAAGGAATAACCGAACCATCCTTACTTTGCAATTCAATGATACTGCCCCGTTCGTTGGTGAAATCGCCATTTCGGTCGGCCAGTGAACAACGGACCAGGATGTAATTGTAACCATCAGGTATTTGCAGCCCTTCCAGATGTAAAATACGGCATTCTTTGCTTTTGGGGTATGCCTGCCGCCATTCAACCGATTCACGAAATGAAACCGGCCCCTTGTATTGCTCAAACCGATTATTGGTTTTACTGATCCATATACTAAGATATTCCGGTCTGATCCGGGTCAGCTTGTCATCATTTTTCACCAAACGGATGGTTGAAACAGGCCCTTTCACTTCATAAGTACCTGGTCTGCGTTTTAAACTGAAATGTGGATTTGCTGCGGTAAACGGACGGGCTGCGGTGTATATTCCGCGAATGTCTTTTAACGCGCAAACCCCTTCAGGAAAAGGCAACGTATGCGGAAATGAGTTGCCATCGCCACCCCCTTCAAACGGTTTTATTTCAGCATAAAACTCAATTCCGTGGGCATGTGCCGATTTTACCGCTTCTGCCAAAAGGTCGAACCCATCATCATAAATACCGTAATGATCCCAAGTTGGTTCATATATCCAGTGATGACGGGTGACACCAATCGAAGCCAGGTATTTGTGCATTTCATCCAGATGGCTTCTCCTGTAAAAACACTGCCCAATATTGCAGGCGTAATCGGTTGTTGCAATCAGTTTCATTTTTTTTTCTGAACCAATTTTCTCAGGTCGGCTTCGTACACCCGCCCCTCAGCATCTCCGGCAAGAATGATCCACGGGCCTTTTGCCGGAAAAGGATTTTTCGGTCCGGTCACATTATGAACGACATTGTTGTATTTATTATCCGGAGCAATAACAATCTGTGGGTTTTTCCAAACCGTGGAAAGCGCCGTATCAACCGGAGCAAATGTAATGTTTGAGTTATACGGGTAAGGTACCGAACGGTCGTTGTCGCCATGCCCCACAAAAACACAGGAATTATCTTCCGTTGCCACAACGATTGGGCGACTGGGGCGCTTCATCCGGTTTTCGAGAACGAGGTACGGTTTGTTGGTCCATTTCCCGTCAACCGACCGGATACGAAGGACAAACTGGGCCTGACCAGCCTTATCTACGCTGTTTTTGGTTGCCAGCCACAAGGTTCCGTCAGGGGCAAGAACTGTATTTAAATGATCATCGGCGGTTTTGTTCCCCGACGCAACAACTTCCTCCTTTTCCCAGATTTTTACCGGTTTGCCATTTTGGTGAACCCTCATCAAAACCGCATCGCGAACCTGATCGGACCAGATCACCCCGACACCACTTTTTAGCGGCGTAACCGTACAAATATCGTCTTTATCAATTCCTTCAGCCAGAACAGAAGGCCCTGTCCAGTTTTTTCCGTCATCAGAAGAAAACCACACACATACTTTTAAACAGGTAGTCGCTGCCACCCACCAGTTCCCGTTGCCATCCTTTGCAATGGTAGCTGTTTCAATTGGGGAAGGTAATGGCGGATATAATTTCACAAGTATGTCGGGGTTCCATTCTATTGGTGAGGAACCCGTTTTTTTCAGGAGACGGAAAACCGTAAGCGAGGAATCAGCAACACCTACTGCAGTTACCTTTTTGCTTTCCGCCCATACATCAGCGCGCCCGGGTATTCCTCTGAGCTTTTCCCTGATTTCAGGATGTTCTTTCCATCCTTTTTCGGTACGTTGCCAAAGTGTTGGCCCGGTTGAATCGGGAAGTATTGCCCACCAACATTCATCCATAAACCATAACTTCGACTGTGGCTTATCAGCAGTCGGATGTACAAAATTTACATGAAAAACCGGATGCGCTTCAGGTAAAAGATTGCAACTATCCTGTGCATTTAAAGAACGCCATGAAATCAGGGTAAAACACAATGCAAACAATATTTTTTCCATGCATTTCTTTTTATTATTAAAGCGAATCCTGACATGAGAACATTTTGGTCCCATGTCAGGGTCGCAGAATTTATAACTTTAGTATCCGGGGTTTTGTTCCAAAACTACCCCGGTGTTTTTTTCAATTTCGCTATAAGGTATCGGATACAGGTTGTGATGTTCCTGATATTGAATCAAAGGATTATATTTTTTACATCTGTCAACCAGTAATCCCAGCCTTCTGAGAGTAAAAGACCGAAATTCTTCAAAGGCCAGTTCTCTTAGCCGTTCATCAAGGATATAATCTATATCAACATTAGCAGGGTCAACATCGGGCGCTTTTGCCCGGCGGCGTACCACATTAATATCTTTTGCTGCATTTACTTTATCGTTGTTTCCAAGATATGCTTCAGCCCTTAGAAGATAGGTTTCGGCCAATCGGATAATATAATTATCGCGGTACGTATCTCTTGCCTCACTGGTTAAAGACCCCGGCACGGTTTGATCGGGCAAATACAAGAATGAAGGATGTTTTCCAATAGTTGTACATTTTGCAGGGTACGGATACCAATTTCGGGTTGTATCAGCTTCGGAAACCAGAACAATTGGTACCTTGTCTTTAAACACCCATTTGCCAAAATAGTCTGAAGCAGGGTTCATCACCGGCAGGTCACGTACCATATTGTATTCTGAATTTCTGATATCCTGATTATATCCGCTTTTATTCCATACCTCCCGGATAAAATAGTTGGTTGGCCGCATTCCCCCGATCCCGCGTCCTGCAAGATACGTATTGGGTTGCGGTGCAACAGGGACAAGTTTACCATTTTTGTTTTTTATATTCGCGCTATAAGTACGCGGGCAAGCCTGCCTTTCCAATGGAAAACCTCCTTCACTTCCGCTGCCCCCAGGAACATCGACTGCATACTGGGTTACCCAGATAGCCTCTTTATTCCCTGCCGAACGGTTTTGATTTCCTGGCCTGAAAAGGTCCCAATACACATCTCCGCCGTAAACCGCGTTATCAAACGGGGCTGGATATTTATTCCCCACAGGATTAGCATCAACACCAAATCTTTCGGTCATCAAAGCCATGCCCGGGGAATTAATCACAACGGTTGCCGCAGCAATGCCATTTTGCCACTGTTTCAGCGAGATGTAAACTTCCGAGAGTAGATGGTATGCTGCAAGATTGCTGATCCTTGAATCGTCCACTTTATCTATTCCCGGTAAATTTTCAGCAGCAAATTTCAGGTCTGCCATGGCCTGATTATAGGTT
Source organism: Prolixibacteraceae bacterium (assembly GCA_003506435.1). Taxonomy (GTDB): domain Bacteria; phylum Bacteroidota; class Bacteroidia; order Bacteroidales; family Prolixibacteraceae; genus GWE2-42-39. Next base: position 67,599 of record DOAQ01000036.1, on the reverse strand, counting down.
TCTTCGCGGGAAGACCGGACATAGTCCCGGGTCGGTTCTTTGGTCTCTTCCAACGTTATGGGTACACCTCCGTACATATTGGCCAACAATTTATACATAAAACCACGGAAAAACCTGGCTTCAGCCTGAACGAGAACCTTTTCGTCTTCTGTTAATTCGCTTTCAGGTGCTTCTGATCTTTCAATAATTGTATTCGCATCATAGATGATACGGTAAGCACGAACCCAAAAATAATCAGCATAAGCAGACTGCGGTGTGAGATTTCCAGCGTAATTAATTAATCCTGCCTTGCTTGTGCCATGCACCAGATCGGTAAATTGCCACACCGTGTAAATACCACTGGAGTTGGAATCATCCCAGAAATCATTTCTGTAACGTCCATATAAATTCATTACTGCAGATTCAAAATCTTTCGCTGTAACATACGAATTCTCAGGAGAATAAAAGTCGAGTGGCACTTCGCTTAAAAATTCCTCCTCGTTGCAGGAATTAAAAACAAAGAGCAGCAAAAGAAACAGACTAAGTACAAATGTTCTCAATCTTAAGAAGTTCCATATTTTTTTTATTGCTTTCATTTCAACAGATTTTTAAAATTCAACATCTATACCGAACGTAAAACTGGTCAGAACAGGCCGTCCGTCCCGTGTCATTCCTGCCCCTGTTTCAGGATCCCAACCTGGCCATTTTGTCAATGTGGCTAAATTTTTGCCGCTTGCGTAAAGCATTAGACTTTGAATGAAGGAATTTCTTAGCACATTCCGTGGAAAATTATAGGACAAAGAAACATCCTGAAGCCGGATGAAATTTCGCTGGGTATACCGGTCTCCATAATGAGCAGCTAAAGGGATAGCCTGATACCTCGCATCCGTATTGTCGGGTGACCAGAAATCGATCTCCCTGAACAGGTTACGACGGAAAGTGCTTTCTGATAAAGCCCAGTCGCTCAAATCGTCAATCATCAGGTAATGATCTTTTCCTCCCTGAACAGAATTAATAAAAACTCTCAGTGTCCAGTTTTTATATTTTACCTCATTATTGATGCTAAACCGATAAGCCGGATCACCATATCCAATTATTCTTCGGTCATCGGCAGGAGTAAATTTTCCGTCATCATTTAAATCCTGGATTTTATAGCTTCCCAATGCAAAACCGGAAGGTAAAGTCTCTCCTACCTGCCAGAATTCACCGGTAATTTCATACGTATAAATAGACGACAGTGATTTTCCAATGAACAATCCTTCTGAAACCAAGTCGTCTTCCTTACCATCCCCGTCATTGTCAAAACCCAAAAGTTCCTTTAATTCATTCCGGTTACTTGAAAAGGCAACGGTGGTGAGCCAGCTCAAATTATTCCTTTTTATAACCATACCCGACAATGATAAATCGATTCCCTTATTGTGTATTTTTCCAAGATTGTCGGGGAATGTTGAATATCTGCTGATAGAAGGGACATCAACATTATACAAAAGATCATAGGTATTATTGTTGTAATAATCAATTACTCCAAATAAACGGTTTTTTAAACATCCAAAATCCAGTCCGATGTTAATTCCCTTTGTTGTTTCCCATTTCAAATCGGAACTTGCAAGGCTGCCGATGCTTTGTGTATAAATTGAATTTTTATCCCCTGTAATGTAGTTGTACCCGCCTTCCACAACAGCCAATGTCTGATATCGGGCAATCGTCCTGTTCCCGTTTGCTCCATACGACAATCTGACTTTCAAATTATCCAGCCATTTCAAATTATTACGGACAAACGGTTCCTGAGACACAACCCATCCGAGAGCAAACGAAGGAAATATCCCGAATTTATGTTCTTTACTGAATCCCGAAAAACCATCTCTCCGGATAGTTCCTGTCAGTAAATACTTATTATTGTATCCGTAAAAAAGCCTTGCCATTTGATACAGGCTGGACTCTTCCCATGCACTGGAGCTAACTTCATACAATTCGGTACTTCCGGCCTGAAGCCGGTTATAACCCAGCACCGGATTAATGAAATCCGAAGCGCCTGCATAAGTGCCGGAAAAGGTCCGTTTTTCCATACCATAAACCAATGTGGCATTTACATTATGAAGGTCTTTGAACCTTCTGTTGTAGGATACTATATTATCTGCAGTCCAATCGTTATTAATGCTTTCCGACTTATAACCACTGCCTCTTAAATTGGCTCCCACCTCCGAGAAACCGTAATTGCTTCTATTTATACGGTTATTACTGAAATTAACTTTGTATGACAATCCTTTAATAAACGGAATATCAATGTTTGCATAAATATTGCCCGAGAAATTAATTCTTTTATCCAGGTCGTCATCCTCTGCCGTCAAAAGAGGGTTAAGCAACTGGCTTCCGGGGTAAGTAACATAGTCGCCGTTTACATCATACACGGTCATGAACGGATTGTGTTCATACCGGAACCTTGGACTCACTTCATTTCCTGAATAATCGCTTGAAGACCAAAACGACTGGATGCCAATAGTCATCCAATTCGTAATTTTATTGTCAATATTTATTCGGGCGTTCATTCTTTTATAATCTTCATTGAGCATATACCCGACCTGATCGCTGTAGCCCAATGAAATAAAATAATTACTGAATTTTGTATTGCTCCCGATCGATATATTATGGGATTGGGTATGAATATTGTCCCGGGTTACAAGATCATACCAGTTTGTCAATATCCCTTCGTTATAAGCCCTGAATTCTTCTGAAGTCTCAAACCGCGAAGTAAATGTGTAATTCGGATTCTTTTCAAGATAACCCGATGCAGCGGTTCGGCTCTGATAAAAATCAGACCGTTCTGTTTTCTCAATCCAGTAATCTGCATCCGGGTATTCAAATACTTTATACGGCCGCTGGAAAGAATATTGGCTTGACAATTTAATCATCGGTTTACCATCTTTCCCTCCGGTTTGTGTTGTTGTGATTATAATAACCCCATTTGCAGCCTGCGATCCGTAAACGGCTGTAGAACTTGCATCTTTAAGAATGTCGATTGTTTGAATATCATTGGGGTTCAAATCGATTATATTACCCCGGAATATGACCCCATCCACAATTATTAAGGGAACTGTTTCACCTGAAATTGTAGTCCTTCCTCGAATTGAAAAGCTGGGTTCCTCGCCTGCCTGGGTAACCTGCCCTACATTTAATCCAGGTACCGCCCCCTGAAGCGATTGCATGATCGAGATATTGGGTTGTTCCTTAAATGATTCAACATTCGCCCGGACAACAGATCCTGTAAGATCCGATTTTCTCATGGTTCCATATCCGATTGCCACTACCTCTTCAATGCCAATCGATTCTTCCTTCAATACCACATTAATAACAGATTTCTCCACAACTGGGATTTCCTGTGTTTTCATCCCCACAAACGAAAAAACCAAAGTTGCATTGGATGGAATATTATCCAAAGAATAATTTCCGTCGGCATCTGTAACAGTACCACTGGTTGTTCCTTTGACAATTACGGTTACCCCCGGCAGAGGTGTACCGGAGGAATCAGCAACCTTGCCTGAGATCGTTTTCTGCTGTGATTGGTTTGTTTCGGAAACAAAAGGGACATTCGTAACACCCGGTGCAAGAATCACGATCTGACGATCATAAATTTTATAGGTATTGTTTGTCCCCTTAAAAATTTCACTCAGGATGTAATCCACGTTCTTTTCCTTTGCATCAATACTAACCTTACGGTCTACATCAACATAGTCTTCGTTGTAGAACAAAATAAACTCACTCTGTTCTTCGATCTGTGTGAAGATTTCCTTTATCGTCACATCGTCAAAATTCAGGCTGAGTTTGGTCTGCTGCGAATAGGTGCTGGCTGATACCGCCAGTAAGCCTAAAAAAAAGAATGTAACTGATAGTTTCATCTTTTTAAACAAATTTCTTGTGCTTCCATAATAGGAACACAAATCCATACACTTTTTTTTCATAGATTTGAATGCTTTTAAAACGTTATTTTTGGCGTTTTTAATTCAGTCCGGGGACTTGTTTGACGGCATTCCCCGGATGTTTTTTTATCTCATTGGCAAATAGCTTACTTTACTGTTTACAAATACAACATCTTTCTCGATCCGATAGGTAACCGGGGCAGCATCGGCAATAACTTTCATGACTGCTTCCAACGAATCTTTTAAGTCGAGCTTACCACTAATTTTTCGGTTTAACTCAACATCGCTTTCTGTCACAAACCGGATGTTGTAATATCTTGAAAGTTTATTGAATACATTGATGATACTTTCTTTATCAAATTCGAGCAATCCGTTTTTCCACGAAATGTAATACTGGACATTCACATCCGATTCAACCGCTGCGGTGTTGTCTTGTTTGTTAAAAACCGCTTTCTGATTGGGCTTCAACCTGATTTCTTTGCCAGATAAATAGAACGAACTATTCTCTTTGATGCTTACAGCCCCTTCAACAAGAACAACTTCCATTTCATTTTCCAAGTCGTTGTTTTTCAGGTTGAATTCAGTCCCCAGTACCGTAATATTCATATCATCGGAACTCACGACAAAAGGTTGTTCCTTGTTTTTTGTAACTGCAAAATAGGCTTCTCCTTTTAAATAAACTTTGCGGTATTTCCCGGTAAACCGATGGGGAAAAATTAATTGGGAACCTGCATTTAAACTAACCATGGTTCCATCCGACAATTGAATATCCGATCTTTTACCATAAGGGACCATCATCCGGGCCATCACGTTTTCCCCTGTTCCTTCCTTGCAGTTTACAATACTATCCTGATCAATTTTTAGTTGTTTGCCTTCCTTATCAAACCGAAGCTCTGTTTGCTTTTCCTTTAGCAAGATTTCTTCACCTCCTGCAAGAATTAATTTAGCGTCACCAGAGCTGTTTGTGGGGACATTGGCAAATTGGTCAAATTGGTCGCCTGTTGATGAAAAATACACAAAGAGAGTACCTCCAATTGTAAATGCAAGTAATAAAACAGCAGCATAAGGCAACACTTTTTTCCATACGTTTCTCCTTTTCGTTTGATGATATGATGAATGGAATGCGTCTATCTTGTTCCAGACTTCATACATTTCCTCATCTTTCGCTTTGGTTTCGTTATAACGAAAAGCATCAACTATTTTTTTTGCCGTTTCAATAACTTGCAATTTGTCAGGGTTTTCCCGAATAAAAAGATCCCATTCGTCCTTTTTATCACCCCTTTTTACCCAATTTATAAAGTATAGGTCCTGGGTAAAATCTTCTACTGAATATTGCTGATATTTTTTATCCACTTAAAAACTTTTGACCATTAAGTCCTTTGTTCCTGTTTTTGTGGACAGTGAAAATGTATATTAAAAAACATGTTTTTGAGGAAAACTGAAGAAAAACAAAACCGGGGTTGTGCGATAACCTTCTATAATCTCTTTTAATGATTTGATTGACCTGAAAACCAGCTTCCGGGCTGAATCACTTTTCATCTGCATTATTTCACAAATATGGTTGTAGTCCATTCCACATTCAAAACGCAGATAAATAATTTCCCTTTGCCGGGGGCTTAATTGGCTCAATGCATTTGCCAATGCTTTTTCTCTCTCCGAAGCATTCTCCTTTTCACTTATTTCTTCCTCAAGTGCGTATGGAACATCAAATTCGAGTGTTACGAAACCCGTTTTTCGGTCTTTCATCATATTTTTATACAAGACATTCTTCAATGCCTTGAACAAATAATACCTTATATTTTCAGTAGCACCAAGCTTTTCTCCGGCCTTAATAAGCTTGATGAATACATCCTGAATACAATCCTTTACAAAGTCAGGGTCATCTTTAAACTTGATTCCGTATTGGAACATGGAATGGAAATATTGAAAATAAACATACGAAAGAGCCGACTTATCCCCTGCCTTAAATCTTTCCCATATTTCGTAGTCGTTCTTCACCTAAATCTTACTTTTTCCTGAATGCTAAAAATACAAAACTAATCCATAGTGCCCACTATTAAATTATCAGCAAAATATTAATCTATTGGTAGATTATTAATGCCTGGGTTCCCTACATCGGATTAAATGGTTTTTTCAGGCCGAAGGTTAGTTATTTTTTCAGGAATAAAAAATTTACAGTGTAAAAACCAAAACATGTCCGTCGAAAATACGGTATTGCAAATTGATCGTTTGTTCCGACTGATGATTAAAAACCGCGCAGATATTGTTTGATTTATCAAGTTCTACATTTTCAATTCGTATTTGTTTTCTGAAGTCGACCCCTTCCCTGCCGGCCCACTTGAAAACAGCTTCCTTTGCACCCCAGAATACAGCCCGCAACACAGGGTGTTCATTCACCTGTTCCAGTTCATTTTCTGAAAGATATTTCTTTTCAATCATCGAAAACTTCCGGTTGAGACTTTCTATGTCGAGCCCAACTTTTTTGTTTTTATGCAGATAAACTGCGGCATACATGGCCGAATGACTGATGCTGATAAAATGATAATCGGGATGATTCAACTGAGGGCTTCCATCGCCGGAATAAGATATTGAAAAATCGGTGCCTATCAATTCTGCAATTAAAAGCCGGACAGACAGCCATTCTTTTTTTCGGCGGTCGTGCTGAAAATCATCAACCGGCGGAACTTCATGAAAAAGCCCGATGTACCTTTTTTCAAGCTCTTCCAGAGATTCGGCCATTTTAAAAATACCGACAATCCCGTCTTTTATGATTATATTTTCGGGTATCGGCATTTTAGTTTTTCCAACGGGTTGTTTCAATCATCCGGATTATATCGGGCTTCAGAAAATTAATAACCGGACGGATTGAATCGATATTTGGAAGCTCCCTGATGTAAAGAGCTCCACGTAAAAAATTACGAGTGCTGTCGGTCAGGTGAAACTGCATGGGCGAAGCTGCATTGCCATCAATAGAATAAATTGTTCCGTACACTTTATGTTGCCTGTCAATATAAATCTGTTCATCAATGGCATCAGCTTTTATTGTGTGTTTGTAAACAAACTTTCGCGAGTTTTCCAGATGTTCCGGCAGGTTATTATTTAAAGTTGCATAACTGATGTGCAGTTCCGCTTTGTTGTCCGTGGTAATAATATTGATCCAGCCGGGTTCGGAAAAGCGGTCGGAATCAGGCACCGCTTTCGAGTAATCTGCAACATCAAAAGTATACGGCAACTGAAGATCAAGCGGATGGTATGCTTTTTCAGGAAATGCAATCCGGAAATAGCCATGAGGCTTTGGCGTATATTCCTTTTTGCAGGAGAAGAAGATACTCATGAATAAAAATCCGGCAATGGCTATTTTCAATTTCATCATAATGCAGGGAAAGCAATTGTTATTTTCCAATCTCCACCTTGATTTGCTTTATGCGGCGATGGTCGACTGCTTCAATAGAGAAAACGAAATTTTTGCAATTTATTTTATCGAAGCGCTTCGGAAATTCACCTTTTAATTCGAGGATCAATCCGGCGAGAGTATCTGCTTCACCTTTTACGTCGTCGAAAACATCATCGGAACAATCAACAATTTTGTAAAAATCATTCAGAAGTATCTTGCCATCGAACAAATATTTATTTTCTGAAATCCGGGTAAAAAAGTTTTCTTCTTCGTCGAATTCATCGGTAATATCTCCCACAATTTCCTCCAGAACATCTTCAAGCGTCACAATCCCGGAAGTGCCTCCATACTCATCGACCACAATAGCCATGTGAACTTTGTTTTTCTGAAAGTCTTCCAGCAGATCATCAATTTTCTTGGTTTCAGGAACATAAAATGGCGGCCTGATGATGGTTTGCCACTTAAAATTATTCCCCTTATGAATATGAGGCAACAGGTCTTTTATGTACAAAATGCCCCGTATATGGTCAAACGTTCCGGAATGCACAGGAATCCGGGAATAACCCGAATCATTGATCAGAGCAATGACCTTCTCAAAATCTTCTTTTACATCAAGGGCTACCACATCAACCCTTGGATGCATAATCTCGACCACGCTTTTATTTCCAAATTTTACAATTCCTTCCAAAATCTCCTTGTCTTCCGAAATCTCGTGATCAGCCGTCATTTCCAACGCCTGCGATAATTCATCAACCGAAATACTCTGTTTATGTTTTTGCATTCTGCGGTTTACAAACGAGGTAGAATAAATAAGAATGGAATTCAGCGGACGAAACAATTTTTCAAGAATCATCAATGGGACAGACATGACAACCGCCATTTTTAGCGCAATTCGGCGGGCATAAACTTTCGGAATTATATCGCCAAACAGTAAAAGGATGAACGTAATTACAATCACCTGAACAAAAAATCCCAGCGTCGGAACCTGCGAAAAATCAACGGCATTGGAAATTACATAACTTGAAAGGATAACAATCCCCACATTTATAAAGTTATTGGCCACCAAAATAGTAGCCAATAACTTTTCCGGATATTCAAGATTTTTTAAAACAAATGTGTTCCGCCTGTTTCTGTTTTTTTTGAGAAAGTCACGGTCTGCGGAGCCGAGTGAAAAATAAGCTACTTCAGATCCGGAAATCAGCGCTGAAAAAAACAGCAATAAGATCACAACTACAATACTAAATGCCAAATCGGGTGAAAAGGGATAGAACTGAATATCCCACAATGCATGTCCGTCTATCGGCAAAGGGTCTGTTTCCAATGATTAAAAATTTTAGTTACTAAAATGGCAAATCGTCTTCTTCAGGTTGTGAAAAATCCGGTTCGCTTACTTTCTCAAACGATTCGCTGGCGGGCGATGGCTGCGAAGGAACACCATTGTCGTCCTTCTTGCCAAGAAGTTGCATTACATCGGCATAAATTTCGGTCGTGTACCGTTTGTTACCATCTTTATCGTCCCATGAACGGGTACGGAGGCGGCCTTCAATATAAAGTTGACGGCCTTTGGTTACGTATTTTTCAGTTACTTCTGCCAGGCCTCTCCAAACAACAATGTTATGCCATTCGGTAGTACTGACTTTTTCCCCATTCTTTGCTAAGTAGGTTTCGGTGGTAGCAAGAGGAAAATTTGCAACGGATACACCTTTGTCAAGATGTCTGACTTCGGGGTCTTTACCGACGTTCCCTACTAAAATTACTTTATTTACTGACATATTTTAAAATTTAAAAATTAACAATAATAAATTTACAAAAATTATCCGGAAACATTATTTACAACAAACTTTATTTTTTCATGAACATATACAATTTAATAAGAACCAATACATGTCCGCCGGATAAATCAGCCTAAAACAGCTTACTATTGTTAATAAAATTCTCCAATAACCTTGGAACAGCAAAGTTAAAAATATCTTTTTTATCGACTTTAATCAAATCAGAAGTTATTTTTTTCTCCCTTTCGACTCGTAAAACAATAAAACGGTAAATTATTTTCTGATGGCTCAACAAATGTATTTTCCATTCCGTTATCGTTTCAACCTCCGTTCCGTTGAAATTACAGAGCAAAGAAAATGCATCCTCCTCAACAAGTTTTTTTACCGATTCCTCATTTTGTGTCTCCGTCAACGGAAATTCAAACAGATTCTTCCAAATATCATTTCCGCTTCGTTTCTTCAAAAAAACCGAATCGCCTGTAAAGATTACAAAATAATTGAAATACCGGTTCCTGATTTTCACTTTTTTACTTTTTACAGGAAGACGATCAACCACTTTATTAATGTATGCATAACAACTTATTTGTAGAGGGCAAATCGCGCAACCAGGATTTACCGGCACACACTGAAGAGCGCCAAATTCCATCATTGCCTGGTTGTGCGTTGCGGGATCATTCGCCGAAATGAGTTCGTTTGCCAGATCACGGAACATTTTTTTCCCGTTTGCAGTATCAAACGGTTCCGAAATACCAAAGTAACGGGCCAATACCCGGAAAACATTTCCATCGACAACGGCATGCGGAAGATGAAAAGCCAGGGAAGCAATGGCAGCCGCAGTGTACTCTCCCACTCCCTTCAGCCTGATGATTGTTTCGTATTTGGAAGGAAAAACCCCATTCAATTCCTCATCGACATATTTTGCAGCAGTATGCAGGTTGCGAGCCCGCGAATAATAGCCCAATCCCTGCCACAATTTAAGAATTTCATCCTCCGATGCTGCTGCCAGATCGGAGATGGTCGGAAAATTCTCAACAAACCGCATGTAATACTCCAGCCCCTGCACCACTCTGGTTTGCTGCAATATAATTTCCGACAACCATATTTTATAAGGATCATTCGTTTCCCTCCACGGCAAATCCCGCTTATTGGAAGCATACCACGCATAAATTTCAGTGTTAAAATCAGCCATTTTTTATATCCCTTATTCAAAATATTTTAGAATTATAAAAATAATTCAATTCGTTTGTTCATATTTATTGAATAATTTTTATTTTTGCACACCGATTGATTTGAATTATAATTTGTTGAAAACTAAATATTTTAAGAAATGACTAAAGCAGATATTGTTAACGAAGTAAGTAAGAACACCGGTATCGAAAAAGTTACTGTGCAAAAAGCGGTTGAAGCTTTCATGGAAACCGTAAAAGATTCTTTAACTGATGGTAAAAACGTTTACCTTCGTGGTTTTGGCAGCTTCATAGTTAAGAAAAGAGCTGAGAAAACAGCGCGTAATATTTCTAAAAACACCACAATTATTATCCCTGAGCACAATATTCCGTCATTCAAACCAGCGAGAACATTTGTAGCTCAAGTTAAAGACAAAGTAAAATAGTAAATTATGCCAAGCGGAAAAAAAAGGAAACGTCACAAGATGGCTACGCATAAGCGTAAAAAAAGACTAAGAAAAAACAGACATAAGAAGAAAAAATAGTCTTTTCTTTTAAAGCATGAGCTTTTAAAGACATTTTTAGATTAAACCTAAAGTGCTTTTGTGCTTTAGGTTTAATCTGTTTATATGTCTGTGCATTTTTAAACTCTCTAAAATTTTATTTAACATTGTGAGTAGTGATTTAATTATCAATGTCTCTCCCTCAGAAGTTGTTATCGCTTTACAGGAAAACAAGCGTTTAGTTGAACTAACCAGGGAAAAGAGCGGGGCAAAATTTGCGGTCGGCGATATTTATCTGGGCCGCGTAAAAAAAATAATGCCTAGTTTAAATGCTGCTTTCATCGATGTTGGATACGAAAAAGATGCGTTTTTGCATTATCTCGACATGGGGCCTCAGTTTTCTACTTTAAGTAAATTCATGAAGTTCGCATTGTCGAAAAAAAACAAGATTTCTTCCCTCTCGAAAATCCAGTCGTTACCGGACATTGACAAGGACGGTAAGATTGTTGACATTTTGAAAACCGGTCAAAGCATCCTGGTACAAATTGCCAAGGAACCTATTTCTACAAAAGGACCGCGTTTAACTTCCGAGCTTTCGATTGCAGGCCGACACATGGTACTGATGCCTTTCAGTGAGAAAGTAAGCATTTCACAGAAGATCAATTCTGTGGAAGAAAAAAACAGGCTGAAAAAACTCATTCAAAGTATCCGTCCCAGAAAGTACGGCGTTATTGTACGAACGGCCGCCGAAGGTAAACGCGTTGCTGAATTGGATCAGGAATTAAAACGACTGGTAGCCAAATTTGAATCAATGTTTACGACATTGAAAAATGCGCACGCCCCCTCGCTCGTTGTGGGTGAATTGGGGCGTACAACTTCTATATTGCGGGATATTTATCATCCCGATTTCAACAGCATCATCGTCAACGATCCTGCTGTTTTTGATGAAATTACAGAATACATTGGGTCAATCGCTCCCGAAAAAAAGAAAATAGCAAAACTCTATAAAGGAGGTCAGCCGATTTTCGACTATTTCGGAATCGAAAAACAAATTAAAGCATCTTTTGGTAAGACCGTATCCTTCAAGAATGGAGCTTACCTGATTATTGAACACACCGAGGCATTCCACGTGATCGATGTCAACAGCGGTAACCGCTCGAAAGCAGGCATCGATCAGGAAACCAATGCTTTGGAAGTAAATTTGGCTGCTGCTGAAGAAATTGCCCGTCAACTGAGGTTGAGAGACATGGGCGGCATCATCGTTATTGATTTTATCGATATGCACGTTATCGAAAACCGGCACAAGGTTTACGAACGTATGCGGGAATCAATGGCAGCCGATCGCACCAAACACAACATTTTGCCCCTCAGCAAATTCTGTTTGATGCAAATTACCCGCCAGCGTGTCCGGCCCGAAGAGCACATCGACACGACTGAAGTTTGCCCGGTATGCAAAGGAACAGGAAAAGTTACGCCCTCCGTCCTTTTCTCCGACGAACTGGAAAACAAAGTTGCTTACATATTCAAGGAATTGAATAAAAAGAAACTGACGATCAAGGTACATCCTTACCTGGCCGCTTACCTCACCAAAGGTATCTGGTCGATCAAACGACAATGGGCGTTCAAATTTTTAAAACGTATTGATATAGAAAGTGTGGGTTCTCATAACTTTATGGAATATCACTTTCTTGACGAGAATCTGGAAGAAATCATTTTGTAATTTCAAATTAAATCCCGGTTTTTCACCGGGATTTTTTTTCTTATATCAAGTTTCACCATTTTTCACCCCTACTGGAAATCACTTTTTCTGAAGATCATCAATCTTTTCTTATTTTCATCTGTTACTTTTGATAAAAAATGTAAAATCGAAAACTTTTAATCCTGAAAATAGAATGAGAACAAATAAACTTTTGCTGACTTTTGCCCTGCTGCTTATCACTGTCGGCCTTTCGGCACAAATCGTGGAGCCGGTAAAATGGAAATTCGACTCGAAAAATCTGGGCAACAACGAAATGGAGTTGATTTTTATGGCTGAAATTGAATCCGGCTGGCATTTGTACGACACTTCACTACCCGAAGGCGGCCCGATTTCCACTTCAATCAATTATTCCGACAGCACAAAATTTGAATTTGTTGGCGAACTGCAAAAAGACCCGGCTCCAACCGAAGTATTTGATAAAACGTTTCAAATGCAGCTTCGATATTTCAGCAACACAGTTGTGCTGAAACAAAAAATAAAGATTACAGGCAAAGACGTTTCGGAAATAACCGGCTATGTTGAATTCATGAGTTGCAACGATGAAACCTGTACCCCTCCGGCGGAAGCTGATTTTTCATTCAACGTGAAAAATATGAACAGTACCCAACCTTTAGCAGGAGACGTTGAAAAAGCCAACACTCTGGTTACCAATAAAGGAAATGAAGGCTCGTCTGAAACGTTGTGGCTATTTTTCTTTTTCTCATTTCTTGCCGGATTAGCGGCAATCCTTACTCCATGTGTATTCCCGATGATCCCGATGACCGTTTCATTCTTCATGCACAGCGGCGAATCGAAATTAAAATCACGTTTAAATGCATCATTTTACGGCATTTCAATTATCGCTATTTATACCATCATCGGAACGATTGTTGCGGTGATCTTCGGCCCCGACATTGCCAACTGGCTAAGTACGCATTGGATTCCTAATCTGCTCTTTTTCCTGATTTTCCTGATTTTTGCCTTCTCGTTTTTTGGTATGTTCGAAATCGTTTTGCCAAGCTGGCTGGTCAACAAATCGGACAAGCAGGTTGACAAAGGTGGCCTGTTGGGCTCGTTCTTCATGGCCTTAACACTGGTACTTGTTTCGTTTTCATGCACCGGCCCGATTGTCGGGGCAATATTGGTTGAATCGGCCGGAGGCCAGGTTTTGAAACCAATTGTAGGTATGTTCGGCTTTTCATTGGCATTTGCCCTGCCATTTACCTTATTTGCACTTTTCCCCGGATGGCTCAGCAACCTGCCAAAATCGGGCGGATGGCTAAATTCAGTAAAAGTTGTACTTGGTTTCCTGGAACTTGCATTGGGATTAAAATTCCTGAGCATCGCCGATCAAACATACCATTGGGGAATTCTCGACCGCGAAGTTTACCTCGCCATCTGGATCGTGATATTCACACTGCTGGGCTTTTACTTGCTGGGCAAACTAAAATTTGCACACGACAGCGATACAAAATTTGTTACCGTACCCAAACTCATGTTGTCAATTATCACCTTTTCGTTTGTGGTTTACCTCATTCCCGGAATGTTCGGCGCTCCGTTGAAAGCAATCTCCGGATATTTGCCGCCACAATCGACACACGATTTCGATCTTCATCAAATAATCCGGGAGGAAGTAAATCTGGTAACATCCGGTTCCGATTTTCAGCAAAAGGAAGACAACAAAACGCTATGTGAAAAACCAAAGTACAGTGAGTTTTTACATCTTCCACACGGACTGGAAGGCTACTTCGATTACGAACAGGGACTGGCCTGTGCCAAAGCTCAGAACAAACCAATTTTTATTGATTTCACAGGGCATGGCTGCGTAAATTGCCGCGAGATGGAAGCGACCGTTTGGTCTGATCCGAGAGTTTTGCAGCGGTTGAAAAACGATTTTGTGATTATCGCACTTTACGTTGATGACAAAACAAAATTGCCTGAAAACGAGTGGATTGTTTCGAAATACGATAATAAAGCGAAAAAAACACTGGGTAAGAAATATGCCGATTTTCAAATTTCAAACTACGGAGTGAATGCACAACCTTACTATGTTTTGCTTGATAATGAAGGAAATAAATTAGCCGAACCCAAAGCCTACGATTTAAACCCTGATAATTTTGTGGAATTTCTGGATCATGGATTGGCAAATTTCAGAAAGAAGTAAACCGGCTAGAACCGGAAGTAAATAAACGGTTGTAGCTCACTATGGGCAACCATCGAGATGATTATCAACAACACAATGGATAAAACAATCTGAATAATCATGGGGGAAGCGATAAAGTTTCCCCTAATTTTTTCCTTGATTTTGAATGGCGTCCAAATAAGCAACAAGCCCAATACAAAAACGAGCAGTACATTCTGGTAAGCAGCCCAGTCGCTCAACGGGTTTTGCGGAATAAAATGATTTCCCAACTGATAAAAAAACTGTAATACTTTTTCGTTGCTTTCGAGCCGGAAGAAGATCCAGGCAAAGCTGACGATCTGGAATGTCAGAAAAACGGAAATTATCTGCCACAACCAAGTCAGCCGTTTGGGAGAAGGAACCAGCGAACGAAATAATTTTTCGACAGCCAAAATAAACCCGTGAATGGCGCCCCAAATAACAAACCGCAGGTTCGCCCCATGCCACAAACCGCCCAAAATCATTGTAACCAGCAAATTCAGGTACATTCTGACTGTTCCTTTCCTGTTTCCTCCCAGCGGAATGTACAGATAATCTTTCAGCCAGCTAGAAAGCGAAATATGCCAGCGGTGCCAGAAATCAGTGAGACTGGTTGCCTGGTACGGCGCGTTAAAATTCACCGGAATCTTGAAACCCAGTATTAACGCCAGACCGATAGCAATGTCGGTGTAGCCCGAAAAATCGCAATAAATCTGGATGGAATACGAATACAAAGCCAGTAAATTTTCAACTCCTGAATAAGATAACGGTGCATCGAAAACACGGTCGACAAAATTAATAGCCAGAAAATCGGCAATCACCATTTTTTTGAAAAGCCCCTTCAAAATCAGATATAACGAATGGCTGAATTCAGGCCGGGTAAGTTTGTATTTCCGGTACAACTGCGGAATAAAATACGATGCCCGCACGATCGGGCCAGCCACCAACTGAGGGAAAAAAGTCAGGTAAAAACTAAAATCCAAAAAATCACGAACAGGCTGCACCTGCTTCCGGTACACATCGACCAGATAACTGATAGCCTGAAACGTGTAAAACGAAATTCCGGCAGGCAGGACAATGGAGTAAATATCAGCCGTTCCTCCGGTCACTTCATTTTGCAAACAAGTCAGCCAGTTTACTGCCCTGAACTGTTCGGAAAATATCTGGTTGATGGTTTCAGTAATAAAAATGGCATATTTATAAAACCCCAGTAGCAGCAGGTTCAGTGAAACAGCGAATGCGAGGATTACTTTTTTACGTTTCCACTTTCCGATCAATAATCCGGAAGAATAATTAATCAGGCACGAAAACAGCAAAAGCAAAAAATAAAAACCGTTTATCTTGAAATAGAAAAACAAGCTGATTAGCAGCAGGTAGCTGTTCCGGACTTTCATCCGCGAAAAAACCAGCGAATAAATTCCCAGGAAGACTGTAAAAAACACCCAAAAAAGCAGGCTGGTGAAAAACATCGGGTTGTTTTCGGAATACAAGAACCAATCGGGCCATATCGGATCGAAGATGCTCATTCGCTCACTTTGGTTTGTAAATACTTTTCATACTCCGCGAGAATCAGTTCCGAAAGGCGGTTACCTATCTTTTCAGTACCTTCCGGTGTAAAATGGACGTAATCTTTTTGGCCGAGCCGAGGGCTGCCATTCACCCATGCAGTCATTGAACCGGGTCCTCCCATAAATTTTTCAAGATCCCAAAAAACGCAATTGCATATCTGTGCAGCTTCGAATTGCACATCCCTGATTGCTTTAATATTCGGATAGGAAATCATCTGCCCGTTTTCTTTTTTAGCCATATCCGAAATACCGACAATGAGAACGGGAACCCCGGGAAACAATTGCTGCATCTTTTTTATCTCGCGAATCAACCGGGTCCGGTAATTATTAAAATTTCCAAGAATCTGCGGAGCAATATTTACCCCGTAGTGCAACACGCACAAGCCGGGATTGATCAGCTTTGCAGTTTCTTCCATAGCCTGTTCGTCCGACTTCGAAAACGGCGGAAACGAGAGGCCGCGCAAAGCAATATTATCGACGTGTATTCCCGACCGTGTTTCGAGAAGAAAAGCTGATATTTCAAGGCTGTCAGTCGATTGAAAGTACAACTCAACACTCGGCGGAGTAAAATTAAAATTGAAATCCAAAGTGCTGACTGATGCGGTTTTGTCCACCTTTTCAGTATATATGATTTTCCCCTCGCTTTTCACGATAACATCAAAATCGCCGGGAGAACTGTAAACCGTTCTCAGTTTCAGATAATCGTTTTTATTCTCTTTATTTCTGATTTGCCTGATTTTAAACCAGCCTTCTTTGCCGGACGGCAAAACCGCAGATTTAAAAACCAGCGACCTGTTTTTCAGGCTGTCATTCAAATCCGTAAAATTGATGATACTCCAGTTTTCAGATCGTTCAACCGAAAACGAATGGGTGAGATTGTACAATAGATCGGGGGCAATCAGCCCGATACCTGCGCCTCCAAATTTTTGCTGAAATTGCCGACGGATAGTCGAAGTAATACGGTCTCCTTCGATCTGAGAATCGCCAAAATAAAGAATCCGAAGCGGTGACTGAGAACTGTCCGGATTTTTCAGTTTTTCAAAGAAAGGATTTAAAACAGCCAAATCGCCGGACGGGAACTGCAACCCGCATTCTCCCGACTTTCCGGAAATATTATTTTGCCGGATGGAATCAGGAACTTGTGCATTCAAAGTATCCAAAACCTCTGTTTTCAGGGAATCAAAAATTGGATTTGTTATGGAATCAGAAACAATTATTTCCTCTTTATTGCCTGCCGTTTCTTTATTGAATTGATATTGCCCCCCCTTCAGCAAGCCGGTTTCTCCGAGGATAAATAAAACCACCAGAAAGCCGCTCAGTATAAAAAAAACATACAGAAATGCCCCAAATGGTCTCATATTTTTTGCTTTTGCCTGTCAGAGTAAAGCTAAAAAAATGTTTCCGTAAATTCAATAAAAGAAATACAGCAAAATGTGACTAAAAACGGGTGCAAAACAAGTGTATTCTGATAGTTGAAACATGCCAAAAATCCGGATTGATCTACATCCCCGATTTTATTTTCATTTATACACAATGCTAACTTTTTCTGGGGATTTTCAGTTTTTGTCCCGGGAAGATGCGTGCCGATTTTCCCAACCCATTTGCCTGCATTATATCGCTGTTTGAAATCCCCGGATACCTGCGGGCTATGTTATACAAATTATCGCCACGGCGGACTGTATAATAGATAAATTCAGAATCTCCGCTGTCTCCGCTTGTACCGAGAGTTCCCAGAATTTTGGTCACCGGGGATTTATCGTTGCCTGCAAATTTTTGTTTTTCCGCATAACTCATCGAATTAATATTTGCATAGTTTTCGCTTGTTCCACGGGGTTTGTAAATAACCAGTTTTTGCCCTGCACGGATGAAGTTTTTATTAATGTTATTCCAGTAGCGCAAATCGGAAAGCCCGACTCTGTACCAAACAGAAATACACCCCAGATTATCGCCCGATTTCACGGTGTAATACAATTTCTCCATGTCTTTAATATCGACAC
The DNA here is from genome assembly GCA_003506435.1 of Prolixibacteraceae bacterium. Lineage (GTDB taxonomy): Bacteria > Bacteroidota > Bacteroidia > Bacteroidales > Prolixibacteraceae > GWE2-42-39. The sequence continues at coordinate 49,407 of DOAQ01000036.1, read as the reverse complement.
CCTGATGGTGCTGCACCTTGCTTTGCGGATTTACAATGCTGTTGTTTGGGAAAAATTCGTTCCGTTTATAGTTAAAAATCGTATCCTCTTTGTCGATGTACGCAGTTACCTGTTCAATTGGAATTTTCAGCACATACGGTTTGTCTTTTGTAGCCGGAATAATATCACGACGATATTGCGGGTTCAGCGACCGGAGTTGTTCAACAGGGACATTCAACACTTCGGAAACCTGTTTAAAATGAAGATAGTCTTTAACTACCATGGTGTCGGCAATAATCGGGAAATCGGGATACCTGGGCTGAAGGTTGTGTTTCTGATAATGTTCCATGACGTATGCCGCAGCAATAAATGCAGGCACATATTCACGGGTTTCACGGGGCAAATTATAGTATATCTTCCAGTAATCCTTGGTTCCTCCCGAACGGCGGATTGCTTTATTAATATTTCCCGGGCCGTAATTGTAGGCGGCAATTACCAAGTGCCAGTTTTGATAAATCTTATATAAATCGCTCAGGTATCTGGCCGCAGCTTCAGTAGATTTTACCGGATCGCAGCGTTCATCAACAAACGTTCCGATTTCGAGTTTGTACATTCGTCCGGTACCGTACATAAACTGCCACAAGCCCACTGCACTGGCACGCGACCGGATACCGGGATTCAATGCTGATTCAATAATCGACAAATATTTCAATTCCATCGGCAAGTTGTACTTATCGAACACTTCTTCGAAAATCGGAAAATAGTAATTGGCCTGACCCAGCATTACTTCTACCAGCTTCCTCTTTTTTACGGTGTACATCGCAATGAAATTCTTAACCGTCTGATTATACGATAAGTCAACAAACGACTGAATAGATTGAAGCCGTTCAACATAAACCGAATCGGGTAACAAACTGAGCGTATCGATATCGGAAAGTTCAATACTGTCGATAGCAAACGCATTTTGCACGTACCACGAATTGACAAGGCTGTCAATCTGCGCCGAAAAAATTTCGTTCACCTCTTCGTCAGGCAGGGCATAATACTTATTGTATCCGGTAATGGTATCGACCGACGAAACCTGAATGGTCCGTACCTTACGAATATCTTCTTTGCTTATTCCAAATACCGAAAGAGAAGCAGTTGCAATTACGGTAAGTATAATAAAAAATCGTCTCATCATATTATTTCCTCAGAATTAAAAAGTTATGCGACAATTCACCCCAACTATTTTTTGATCAAGGCAATACATGGTCTCAGGAACCCAAACCATGGTAAGATCGTCGCTGATGTCAAAATTAAAAAAGTGTGCATCCACACTGGCATCAATGATATTCAGGGCATAAAACGCCGCCGTAAAAATAATGTTCATATCCCGGTATCTGCGGGCTCCGTCTTTCGCTTGCTTCAACTTATCGCCAAATTCGCGGACATCAGATGCATTATTCATATTGTAATACATAACCTCCTTGATATCAAGGAACGAATTGGTCTTCGGGTCGGTATCCGTAATATCATAATACGCCTGCCGGTACAAAACATATTTGTCGTTGTTCCAATTGATCGCATAAGCAAACCCGGCAAAACCGCCATAAATAAGCGGAAGTTTCCAGTATTTTTTATTATACACCTGCCCCAGACCGGGAAGCACAGCCGAATATAAAGTTGCTTTACGCGGAGAATGTACAACTTCATCCTTGTCAACATGAACCGTATCCTGCCGGGTTGTTTCCTGAGCGTTGGCCAAAATACAAGCTCCTGTCAATAGAACAGCAATTAAAAATATCCGGATGTATTTCAAAACAATTTCTTTTTTCCCAGTATTATGCCTCTAATTTATCTAAAATCCCCAATATACGTTCCAATTCTTCAGATGATTTAAAGGGAATAACGATTTTTCCGTTTCCTTTCGTATTCATACTGAAGTCAATATTGGTTTTAAAATATTTGGCAAGGTGGTTTTTTAGCTCCTCGTATTCAGTCGGAAATTTTGTTTTGGGTTGGTTAATTTTTGGTTCTGCTTTTTCTTCATTCAGGTTCCGCACAAATTCCTCCACCTTTCGTACTGAAAAATCGTACTTCAGAATTTGCCCGTAAATCATGATTTGCGACTCGGTATCTTCCACGCCGATAAGCGCCCGGGCATGTCCCATGGAAATTCGCTTTTCAACAATTCCCTTCTGGATGACTGCCGGCAATTTCAGCAGGCGCAGATAATTGGTCACGGTCGACCGTTTTTTGCCAACCCGTTCACTGAGCGATTCCTGGGTCAGTTTGCATTCCTCAATCAGCCGCTGGTAACTAAGGGCTATCTCGATGGCATCCAAGTCTTCACGCTGGATATTTTCAACCAGTGCCATTTCAAGCATGCCTTCATCTTCGGCTGTGCGGACAAATGCCGGAATAGTTTTCAGCCCGGCCATTTTAGCAGCACGGAAACGGCGTTCCCCTGCAATAATCTGATATTTGCCATCGTCGATTTTTCGCAGAGTAACCGGTTGGATAATGCCAATTTCCTTTATCGATGCTGAAAGTTCTTTCAATGCTTCTTCATCGAAATTGGTACGTGGCTGAAACGGGTTGGCCTCAATTTTCGATATCTCAATTTCATTGACCGACGAACTCTGTTCCTTTATTCTGTTGGCATCGTCAATCAAGGCTCCTAATCCTCTGCCTAAAACATTCTTTTTTCCCATAGCTGAAAGGGCTTTTATTCTATAACTTTTTCAGAGTTTTTAATCCGGGTCATTTCGTTGTTCTGTAAAATTTCTCTGGCGAGTTCCATGTAACTTTGCGATCCCCTCGAATTGGCATCGTATAAAATTACCGGTTTACCGTAACTGGGGGCTTCACTGAGTTTTATATTGCGCTGAATCAGAGTTTCAAAAACCATTTCCTGAAAATGTTTTTTCACTTCTTCGTGTACCTGGTTCGCCAGGTTCAGACGTGAATCGTACATGGTCAGCAGGAATCCTTCAATTTCCAGTTCCGGGTTCAGCCGGTTTTGAATGATCTTAATGGTATTCAGCAATTTTCCAAGTCCTTCCAATGCAAAATACTCGCATTGTACCGGAATAATGATCGAATCGGCAGCAGTGAGGGCATTCACAGTAATCAGCCCCAGCGAAGGGGAACAATCAATAAAAATAAAATCGTAATCGTCGCGTATCTTTTCAATTACATATTTCAGTACTTTCTCGCGGTTGGGAAGATTGAGCATTTCAATCTCTGCCCCTACCAAATCGATATGTGAAGGAATCAAATCCAGTCGTTCTATATCTGTGTTAAGAATAATTTTCCGTGGATCGAGGTCGTCGACAATACATTCATAAATACTTGTTTTTACATTCCGCACATCAAACCCAACCCCCGAGGTGGCATTGGCCTGCGGATCGGCATCGATAATCAGGATTTTATATTCAAGTACGGCTAAACTGGCTGCTAAATTAATTGCCGTGGTCGTCTTTCCGACCCCTCCTTTTTGATTTGCTAGCGCAATAACTTTTCCCATGCGAAACGGCTATATTTTGGTAAATTTCAAAGTTAATATTTTATACAGAACAAGCTTGAATTTGTTGATAACTTATCGTAAGATAAAGATTAACAAACGAATACGAATTAACAATTTCATCAGACAAGAATCTTTACAGCTTCGGTTTTTAATCTTTCTTTTTCGATAGGGACAACTCCCGGGCGTTCACAAACCAAGCCCCCGGCAAGATTTGATAACAGGGCAATGAATTTGGGCGGCAGACCGGCTGCAAGACTCAGGCTCGCCACGGCAAACACCGTATCTCCGGCTCCCGAAACATCGGCAATGTCGCGCACTTCTGCCGGAAAATGATTTTGCGTCAACCCATTGCTGATGAACACCCCGTTTTCAGAAAGTGTAATAAACATCAATCCGATATGGTGTTCCTTTTTAAATTTTTCGGCGGCTTCTTTGATCTTGTCCAAATCTGTCTTCTCAATATTCAAACGAAGCCCATCTGTAAACTCTTTGAAATTCGGTTTAAACAGGTCAACATTTAAATAACTATTGAAATTCCTGATTTTAGGATCGGCAGCCGTCAAAATATTTCGTTCTTTCGCCAAAGCAACTACTTTTTCGATCAATCCCGGGGTAACCACTCCCTTATCGTAATCAACAAAAAGGACAATGTCGATCCGGGCTTTTCCGATCAGTTCCCTGACTTTTTCAAAAAGCATGTTTTCCGTGGGAAGATCAACCATTGTCGAGATTTCTTCATCGATCCGGGAAATTTGTTTGCCTCCGGAAATAATGCGGGTTTTCACTGTCGTCATCCGGTCGTTTTTCACAAAAATACCTTCACTCGAAAGCCCGTTTTTCACCATCAGGTTTTGGAACTTTTTCCCCTTGCTGTCGTCGCCGATAATAGAAACCAAAAACGGGGTTGCCCCCAGCGACTGAAGGTTCATCGAGACATTCGCAGCGCCGCCCAACCGGTTTTCCTGTTTGGTTACAGTAACAATCGGAATGGGCGCTTCGGGAGAAATGCGGTCAACCCTTCCCCATAAATAGCTATCAACCATCGCATCTCCAATTACGATGACCTTTAATTCCGAAAATTTCTCAATCGCCTTCTCTATTATACTTCTTTCCACGAGTTGATTTTTGAAGTAGACAAAAGTAGTAAAATTTGTATGTCGTAATAACGAAACCATAGGATTGTTATTGCCCAAATTGTGAGGGACGGGTGCGGAAGTTTTTAACTTCCTTTTTTTCAGGGTGCCGCGATTTTCAATCGCTGGTTTAAAACCAGCGATTGAAAATCGCGGTATCTTACATCGGGTCCACATCGGCATAAATGATCGCACCCGAGTTGTTGGGCTGGCTTTTTACTTTTTCTATTATTTCTGAAATCCGTTCTTTGGCAGTCAGCATTTTTCCGTCGCGCGACAGTTTAATCAGTATTTCTTTCTGATACCACAGTTGAATCCGTCCAACCACCGGGTATTCAGGTCCAAGCACGTTGAAATTGAACAGCTTCCGAAATTCAGATGCAAGAATTCCAGCAACCAGATCGAGACGCTGTTGGTTTTTGTGTTTCACCACCACTTTCACCAGCCGGTAATAGGGCGGATATTTAAACAATTTCCGCTCGTGTAATTGGGTAGCAAACATCCTTTCAAAATTATTTTCCTTCGCATCGACGATCACCGGATGGTCCGGCTGGCTGGTTTGTACCACCACTTTTCCCCGTTTGTTTTTACGGCCCGCCCGCCCGCTCACCTGCGCAATCAATTGAAAACTCCGTTCGTACGAACGGAAATCGGGATAGTTCAGCAGATTGTCGGCATTCAGAATGCCCACCACCCGTACATTTTCGAAGTCCAGACCTTTGGTAACCATCTGGGTACCAACCAAAATATCAACATTCCCCGATTCGAGACGTTGAATGATTTGCTGATAGGCATTTTTTGCCCGGGTGGTATCGAGATCCATTCGGGCTATTTTTGCATCGGGGAAAAAAGAGGAAATCTCCTCCTCAATTTTCTCCGTTCCAAACCCCTTGGTACGAACATCTTCCGAACCGCAATCGGGACATTTCGACGGAACCGGTTGCGTGTAGCCACAATAATGGCAAAGTAGCGCCGAACGCGATTTGTGGTATGTGAGACTGACATCGCAGTGCTTGCATTTGGGTATCCAGCCGCAACCGGCACACTGGATAAACGGTGCAAAACCACGCCGGTTCTGAAATAAAATCACCTGTTCTTTGTTCTCCAGCGCCTGCGTTATTTCATCAAAAAGTTCAGGAGTAAAAAATGACCTCATCCTTTTTCGTTTGTACGCGTCTTTGGTGTCGGCAATAATAATCTCCGGCAATTCAATTCCGCTGAACCGTTCGGTCAGTTGTACCAGCCCGTATTTTTTGCTTTTTGCATTGAAATAACTTTCAATAGAAGGAGTGGCCGTTCCGAGCAACACTTTTGCCCCGTGAATATTCCCCAGTACAACAGCCAGATCGCGGGCATTGTAGCGCGGCGCGGGGTCGTACTGTTTGTAGCTGTTTTCGTGTTCTTCGTCAACAATAACCAGCCCGAGTTTGCGAAAAGGCAGCAAAGCCGCCGAACGCGCACCCAGCACCAACTGGTATTGTTCTCCGTTTTTCCCCGGCTTCTCGTTCAAAACACTGAACCAGATTTCCACCCGTTCGGCATCGTTAAATTTCGAATGGTAAATTCCGGTTTTCGAGCCAAACGCTTTTTTCAGGCGGTTAACCATCTGCGCGGTGAGACCGATTTCAGGAACCAGATACAAAACCTGATTGCCCCGATTCAACTGCTCTTCTATCAGTTTGATGTAGATTTCAGTTTTTCCGCTCGAAGTCACTCCGTGCAACAAAACCGTCTGCTGCTCTTCAAAATGAGTTTTTATTTCATCAAAAGCCTTTTGCTGTGGTTCCGACAGATCGTAAATATTCAGCAACTCAGAGGTTTCGTTATCCAGCCGTCCGGTTTCTTTCTGAAAAACTTCCAAAATTTCTTTTTCCTGAAGCCCACGCAACACAGCGTCGGAAGCGCCGCAACCTTCGAGCAACTCTTTTTTTCCGATTTCTCTTTTTATTTCCGGAGAAAAAATGGTTTCAGAAAGAAAAAACTGGAAAAGATGCTCCTGTTTTTTTGCCCGTCCAAGCGATTCGAGACAGGTTTTTATTTGTTCTTCACCTCTAATTTTCTCATTCAACCGGACAAACGAAAGCAACTTGGGTTTGTAGCTTTCTTTCATCTGCTCTTCAACCACAACTGCATTTTTTTCAAGCAACAGTTTGATGATCGAAAACGAGTTTTTCCGCCCCAAAAACTGATTGACTTCCTGAATACTAACCTGTTCACGACTTTGCAAAAGCATCAGCAGCGAATTCTCATTTTCAGAAAATTCAGTTGCAAAATCAGCCTCTTCATTTAAACGAATTTTCGTCTGGCTTTCCAGTTTCAAACCCGAAGGCAAAGCCGCTTTAAAAACCTCGCCCAGCGAACAGCAATAATATTCAGCCATCCATTCCCATACTTCAATTTGCCGCCGGTCGACAACTGGTTCCTCATCCAGAATGGCCTCAATATCTTTTATTTCGTAATCGCCCGTTGGCCGCTGATCGTGAATGCGATGCACCAATGCCGATAAAAATTTACGCTGACCAAACTGCACAATCACCCGGATGCCGGTTTTCATTTTGGGTTGAAAAGCAAGCGGTACCCTGTACGTGAACTTTTGGTTCAACGGAAGCGGCAAGATTACGTCAGCATAAATTTCAGAAACCATAAATTTAGATTATGCCGAAAGGTAGCGGTTTTTTAAAAAACGGGCGAAAAGTGTTGAAAAGTTTTACTTTATTAATACTTTGGAACAAAAATCAGAGAGAAGACAATAAAAATATAAACCTTGCCTCTGCAATAATTGTTTCTTTTAAAAAGAAAAAAATGAAACAAGCCGAAAATCAAATACTGGTCATCTTTGGCGCTTCGGGCGACCTGACCAAACGCAAACTGATCCCTGCCATGTTCGATTTACAGGTACAAGCAATGCTTCCCGAAAAGTTTGCCATTCTGGGAGTTAGCCGCACAGACCTAAATGATCAGGCATTTCGGGAACGTATGCTCGAATTTCTTCCGAAAGACAAAAAAAATGAAAAAGCAATCTCTGCTTTTCAGGAAAAACTGTATTATCAGACACTTGACACTTCCGGCAATTACGAATACCCGATTTTACGCGACCGATTGCTGACGCTTGCCAAAGAAATGGGCATTCCCGAGAATTTTATTTTCTATTTATCGACACCACCACAACTGTACGAACTGATTCCGCAAGGATTGGCTTCAGTAAACCTGAACGATGCATCCGGCGGGTTCAAACGGCTGATCGTGGAAAAACCGTTTGGAATAGATTTGGAATCAGCCAGGGCGCTAAATAAAAACCTGCTAAATTATTTTTCGGAAGAACAGATTTACCGCATCGATCATTACCTGGGCAAAGAAACTGTGCAAAATATGCTGGTTACCCGTTTCTCAAACGGCATTTTCGAACCGATATGGAACCACAATTTCATTCACCATATTGAAATTACTTCAGCCGAGAGTCTGGGTGTGGAAGAGCGGGGCGGTTATTACGACCACTCGGGCGCTATGCGCGACATGGTGCAAAACCACCTGATGCAACTGGTCGGGCTGGTGGCCATGGAACCGCCGGTGATAATCGAAGCCAATGCGATCCGCAACGAGGTACTGAAAGTTTTTCAGTCGATACTTCCCATCCGGGAAGAGCAGGTCGCCGCTTGTGTTATCCGCGGACAATACACGCAATCGCACATCAAAGGGCAACTGGTAAAAGGGTATCGCGAAGAAAAAGGCGTTGATCCTGAATCACGTACCGAAACTTACCTGGCGCTGAAATTTTACATCGACAACTGGCGCTGGGGGGGCGTTCCGTTTTACATTCGTACCGGGAAAAAACTTCCGGCGCGGGTCACCGAGGTGGTCATTCATTTTAAAAACACGCCGCACCATCTTTTCGGAGGACAGGCCGACAGTGTGGTTGCCAACAACCAACTGGTCATCCGTATTCAGCCCGACGAAGGTATTTTGCTGAAATTCGGTATGAAAGTTCCGGGGGCAGGCTTCCGGGTACAAACCGTGAACATGGACTTTCATTACGACCAACTGGCCGATGTGCATTTACCATCGGCATACGAACGCCTGTTGCTCGACTGCATGCAGGGTGATGCCACCCTCTATGCGCGCGGCGATGCGGTTGAAAAAGCATGGGAATTTGTACAACCGATCCTGAATGCGTGGAAAAATAATCCGGATATTCCCGTTTACGGCTATCCGGCTGGTACCTGGGGACCCGATGTAACCGACCAACTGGTTGACGACGGCCAGTGGCGCTACCCTTGCAAGAACCTGAGTAACGATGGGGAATATTGCGAATTGTAAATGAATTGCTAAATTGCTGAATTGCTGAATTGTTATTGGCTATAGGTACGATCTGTGAGAAATTTGTTCTGAACACTGAGAAACTGTTTAAATTTAGCTCATTTTGATTTTTCAGGTTACCCCAAACCCTGAAGGGTGCCCGAAAAATCAAAAAATCACCCTTTAGGGTCGGGGTATATTTTTTGATTTTGGGCATCATTTCAAATTTTAAACAGTTTCTGGATACTTGCTGATGTACGTTTTTTGGAATTTGGAATTTTTTAACGTTAAAAGTTATGGCCGGAAATATTGAAGTAAAAATTTACGAGGACTCCGAAAAAGTTGTAAAAGCATTTGCAAAGGAGTTTTATAAAATAGTAAACGACTCGAACCAGAAGCGTTTCGATATTGCCCTCTCGGGAGGAGAAACGCCCAAAATCCTGTTTCAGCATCTAAGCTCGAAATACAGGGAGAAACTTCCCTGGCAGCGGCTTCATTTCTGGTGGGGCGACGAACGTTGTGTTGCTCCCGACCATGAAGACAGTAGCTTTGGAGTTGCCAACAGTCTGTTATTTTCCAAAATTGAAATACCGGCAGAAAATATCCATCGGGTAAAAGGGGAAAATGATCCGGTTACAGAAGCACAATCGTACGGACAGCAACTACAGGAACAGTTGAACCACCGCAACGGATGGCCAGTTTTCGACCTGATTATTTTGGGAATGGGCAAAGACGGGCACACCGCATCGATTTTTCCAAACCAGATAAAATTACTGGAATCGGAGCATGTTTGCGAAGTGGCAAGCCACCCGGAAAGCGGCCAAAAACGGGTAACACTGACTGGCAAGGTACTTAACAATGCCCACCGGGTTTATTTTCTGGTTACCGGAAACGGAAAAGCCAGACGGGTTTCACAAATCATGAACAACGTAAAGAAAGCCCAAAAATACCCGGCATATCATATTATCCCTGAAAACGGCGACCTATACTGGTATCTCGACGAAGACGCAGCGGAAGAAATCAGGTAAACAGAGCTGTCGCACTCTAATTTATTTGACAACCTTAACACCTTTGGGTACTGTATAAGTTGTCTCTATTTCTCCATCAACTCCTTTTGTATGTTTTATTTTGACTACCCCAAGAGGAGTTGGAAAGGTTCCTTCAACCCACTGCAAGTCGCCCAGATGCGGTTCAATTTTAATTTTTTTACACCCAGGTTCCAGTACATTTACTCCCAACACATACTGAGACAACCACGAAGTCGGACCCGATGCCCATCCGTGACAAAAACTGTGGCGTAATTCCTTGTAGCAATAACCACCATACGAACGATGGACGTCTACTTTCCCTTCCGGAACAAGTTCATCAATACGAGCAGCATTTTTCATCCAATCTATATCGAAATCTTCCCAAAATGTAGTTGCCCCCAGATCGAGCATGCCGCCCCAATATTCACGGATATTGTCAATTGCACCCTGATAATCACCAGCCATTGCACGTGCTTTCAACATGTAATATCCATAGAAAGTCGACATTTTATGAACGCCGTCTTTAGCGAGAACTTCAGCATTTGCTTTTTCCGGAGGAACCAATCCAGACATAGACAACAACGCTGCTGCCTGTTTTGAACCGGCCATTTCAGGTACATGATTTTTAAGTTTTTCGACGAATGAGTCGCACATTTTTGCAGTTTCGGGGTCGCCCAAAACGGCACATAATTCAGAGCCAGCCTGAAAAGTCATCAGCATCATCGACTGCAAACCTGCATGGATAGCTTCCTTATTTTCGTTTGAAGGCCAATCAAGGAAACGGCTACCATCAAGATCTTCTTTTCCTGAAGGATCAATTTTAGTAGTCAACTGGCGCAACAAAGCTACCAGATACTCTTTTTGTTGCTTTAAATAATCCAGATCGCCCTGGTAATAATACCAATCGCGCTGAATCATGATCCACCACATTGAATACGAACTAATGCCGTTCATCCAGTCGGGCAGTGGAGTTAGCTCACGGATCAAATCAAGGCTTTTTGGAACAACTTCGTTGTTTCCGAATACGGAATTGATGGTCATTACTTCGGGGTGCATATCACCGATCCATACCAAACGGTCGCGTTTAATTCCGTCCCAAAGGTAATCCTGCATATTCAAATGGACAGTGTAAGCACCCGTCATCCAGATTTGGTTGAGCCGCTCGTCGTTACAGGTAAATGAACCTAAATAGGGAATATCGCGGTATGTGAATATGGCGCTGATTTCTTTGATCTCAATCTTATTTTCCGGATCAATCAAGTCAATACGGACAAAACGGAAGCCGGAATTGCCAACTTCCAACCGGCCCAGCCAAGGCAAAGCAACCACAAAATCGCGCATGGCATGGTCGTTAGTAGCACCATTAATGTCAATATCACTCATTGCTTCACTCACCGATTCACCAAAACGGATGCGGACTTTATTCTTTTCCTTTGAAATACCCCTCGTTGTTACGATCTCCACACCTCCTTGAATCTCTTTCCCGAAATCAACAACAATTCCTCCAAATGAATCTTTGGTGCTTTTCAGTGTCAAGTACCCTCCGGAATTTAAATCAGCTTGGCCGATACCAGGGTTCAGAATTCTTTCAGCATTTTGCACCAGTGAAGGATCAGAAATCCAGACAATGCGTTCTGGCGTAAGGTATTTTCTTGTCAGGTCTGTAGAACGAACCTTCGACATATCTTTTCCGGTAAAGACCGGAGAAAATTGGGCCATCGCTGGCAAAATCGTCACCATCAAAATGGCAGATATTATAAAACGTGATAATTTATGCATCCTTTTCCTATTTAAAATTAGTCAGTTGATATAGTTTTATCATTTTATTATCCGAAGCCATTTCCCAGACAAATCAGAGGTTACATTGAATGTAAGCCAGTCCTTTTCTATCTGAAACTTCAGCTTTTTATTATTTGAATCCAGAAGTTTAGACCGACCGGTTGTCAATCCTGAAACCGGAATTCGTATTTTCCCTTCACCCTGTAGATAAAGGGCATAACTTGAGCCTGATTCATTTTCAGGAACAAAAACAATCCGCGAAAATGGGTTCTCTGTAAAAGTATAGTTTTCACCATCAATATTGATTTCCTTACACTGATAACCATCAAAAGCCACCAGTTCCTGATTATTTAAACGGAAAGCAACGGTTAGTTTTCCGGAATAGTTGACAGTATGCCCGTTGACTTTAAAATTTTCCAATCTTACTTCATCTGAAGGCATTGGATTTTCTTTTAATCGCAGGTTATCCTTCACTTCATCGCGTGAAAAACCTCCTTCCCAATTTTCCCGGTGAGTCCGGTAATGGCGAACAACAATAGTTGTCCCATTTGGGAAGCGTGTGGTGAAATAGTCGCTGTTCCGGGAAACATATTCAGTATTGTCGTTTGTATTAGCAAATTTTCCGGTAGAAGGGTATGCCCCGACTGCATTCAAGATTTCAAAAAGTGTCCGGGTTTCATATCCAAGGCTGGCCGATTGGTCGTCGCGAGGACGAAAGCCGAAATAGAAAGCTGAACCTTTCCCAATCCGTGAAGAAACGCCAATAATTTTTCCATCGGTTTCGGCAACAGTTTCAGTACCGCCAAGAGGGACAACCGGATAAATCCGGTCAACCAGGAAATCGGTTAAAATGGTTTGTGAAGGGACTTTCTCAAACTGGTTTTTAAAATTCACAATTTTGCCGGCTGCAATTTCCCCCTGATAAACCGAATAACTGTAATTGACTTTAAACAAATCGGACCATTGGGATGAACATTTTTCTGAGTTTTCGTCAATTAAAGCAGGAACACCAAACCAAACCAGTTTACCTCCTGAGGTAGCAAATTTGTGCATAAAATCGAGCAGCCCGGAAGCTGGCAGAGGTTCGTAAAGCGTGACCAAAGTTGAATAGGTTTTCCCGGCAATCTGGATTCTTCCATCAGGTAATATTTTTCCCATTTCCAGCAACTTGTCCGAAGTAATGTAATTGGCGTAAGCATATTGTGTCATCCAACTTCCGAAGCGCGGTTCTGCGGCTACCACGTTCATCGGGTACAAAATCAGGACATCCACATCGCGGTGAACATGCCCGGTCATTAAATCAATAGATCGCGAAGCCTGTGCCCCAAAGGCATTGTTAGTAGCTTCTTTCCGGACACGTGAAGGTTCGGGCATTCCCCAATAAGCCGCATAAGCATTTGGGTATTTGTTGATCACCCCGATGGAAGTAGCCATAGCTGCCCCGTAATAATTGCGGTCGAGCCAGCCACATTCGGCAAAATCGTTTCCGGTAGGTTGCAGGTATTCACCCCATTTAAAGTAGTCGTAACAAGCGGCAGATGCTTGCTGAACTGTATTTGACCAGAGAAAATTGGAGGTGTATTCGTACCGATAGGCATTGGTATGAAGTTTTTCGGTATTCCATAGATCAATGGTTGGACTTTCAGCCCAGGAAGAATGTGCACTTGTACGAAACTCCCTTCCGAACAATTCTTCGGCATATTTTTTGGCTTGCAAAAACAAGTCAACAACCTGATTATTTAGTAACTTGTAATATCGGTGGCGCATCAGCATGGTACGCTGAACATCTTCAGGAGTATTTCCAAAAATATATTGCATATTAACAGGTGCAGAAGCCAAATTTGAATTTGACTGCATCCCATAATCAAAATACAGAAGCTGCTTTTCATCGAAGGACTGGCCAAATTTTTCAGAATAAACCTTGCCCATCGAAGGGGTGTAATACCGGACGCAAAATTGCCCGTTGTCGTGGTGGTCAAAATAAAACCAATCTTGCTGGATGTGCATTTCATCAGAATACAGCGAAACCAGGTTTACTCCTTTATCATGGTATTTTTTTAAAAGGTTTTTCAGAAATGGTAAGGCTTCCGGACTGAAATAATCCATTTCCTGTGTTTCATATTCCAGCAAAACCAGCACCCTGTCGCATCCCTTTGCCTGATTGTCACCGGATGAAGATACGTTAACCAGTTCTGCATTCCGCGATGTTTCTTTCGTCTGTACTCCATCATTAGTTTTAGATGAATCATATTCATCCAATTGAACTCCATCTTTAATTTCAATAATATCGGAAGGATTCACCATTTTATACGGACTGTCCTGCAAAGTTTTTTCTTTAAAAGCATAGGCTTTAAAACCTTTTAGCTTGACGGCAAACCGGCCTTTGTTGTTGGTCCAGAACAACTGTTTCCAAAATTGCACATTAAATTTTCCGGTTTGAGGATCACGGTTAGCTACTTTATAATGCAGCCATTGCCCCGATTGTCCGGTACTTTTCTGGAATGCTTTTCCTAATTCCAAAGGGCTTAACAAGCTCAAATCAATGCCCATTCCATATTTGGCAGCAAAGTCACTGATGATCTTTATTTTGTCAATGTATTCATCCATATCAGGGGTATATAACCGTTCGGCCCCGGCTTCTTTTCGGTATTGTCTGAAAAACTCGTCGAAAGCGATAGTTAGTACTTTATCACCACGCTTTTTCCCTTGTTCGCAGATTTCGCGTAAACTGGCATATTCCTGAGTTAAACCTACCGAAACATCAATTTTGGTATCCGGATTTAACAAATCATTCAACTGCTTATCGCTGGTAAGTATTATTCCGGCTGAGAAAACCTTAGGTGATAAGCAAATCAAAGCAACTACAAGAAAATACTGGACCCATTTATGGTTTGAAATTTTATTTTTCATAGGTTAGTTGGTATAGTTAATTAGTAATACATCTGTCCTCTCAGGGACTTCATATTTATCAGATAATACTTTAATATTGAATACTTGAAATAGTTACCGGGCCAAACAATCCGGAAGGTTGCAGCGGGCTATCGGCTTTGTACCGGTTAACCGGGCACCAGGTCTGCCGCTGGCTTTCGGGCAGGTTCTGATCACCAATCAGGCGGTTCACCCAGGTATTAACCACTTCAATCTTTATCTCGTTTTCTCCCGTTTTTACGACATCGGTGATGTCGAGCTGATATGGTGCTGTCCAGACACCACCGACATAGGTGCTGTTTACCGTAACTTTAGCCATTGCAGTCACACTGCCCAGGTTGATGATTACTTTTTTGTCTTCGGGCAATTGTTCCAGGTTAAATTTACAGGTATAGAACGCTGTTCCTGAATAATATTTGATGCGGTCATCTGCCGATGTAGTCCAATCCTGAAGGGTTTCAAAAACAATTGGTTCTTCTGGTCCACGTTGCGACGGATTGAATACAACAGTCCATGGACCTTTTAAATCGGCCAGCATAGTTGGCTCCGGATAATTAGCTTCTACCCCACGAACTGAAGCTATATCTGCTTTTTTGCGGAAAACTACAAATACACTTTCGTAAGGCGCTAATTTTAATGGGACAACAGTGATGTTTCCCTTTTGGGTATATGCTGGCAGATCGCGCATGTAGCCGGTTGTAGCTTCCCAAAGTTCGGGTTGCAATCCTTTTACCCTGAATTCAGGATTGACCAGTTGTGTTTTGTCTGTTTGATTGGTTATAAAATAAATTTCGCCAATACCCATGGTTCGGTGTCCATAATGAATGGTACGATCTTCGGGCAATTTACAGTCGGGTACACAGTTGATTTGAGTAAAAGCCTCTTCCATACTCATTCCGTTCATTACAATACCTTTTCCGAACCTCCTTGATTTTACAGTTAAGCCATCCACTTCACCCCAAAGTTCGGAAGCCATTGTCTGCACTTGTTTATCGGCGGCAGGCTGGTTTTGTAAGCTGGGTGAACGTTTGGGGGCAGGTCCTAAAATAACAGCTCCTTCATTTACCAGCGCTTTGATTTTTTCCAGCAATTCAGGCCGCATGGTTTCTAATTTGGGAAGTACCAGAATACGGTATTGCGTTCCGTGAGGCAAAGTGATCAATCCATCTTTTACGGTCATGTATTTTTCGATTACTTCAGCATTCATGTAGTCGAATTGGTACCCAACAGGAAGCGCAGGATCAGTAATTCCTGTCATTTTCGGAGTGTCTTCACCAATAAAATAAGCGACATCAGCAACATTTAACCCCTGTTGAAGCATATAGTTGGTACGTTTCAAATAAGCGGTGTACACATCTATCTGTGAAAACCAGGTATTCTTACGGTTGAACTCGTTTCCAAACCATGCATTCATCCCCGGATTTTTATCTTCGTATGGCTGTGTAATATATACGTGCAGCAAGGTGTTATTAATACCTTCGGCAAAAAACCGGTCACTTCGTTGCTTGATAACTGCAGGATAACGGGAAAAAGGCTTACCCGAACAGGTATTCGATTCGGCTGAAATTTTATTTTTCCCGTAAATATGGCCACAGGATGTTGCCGCACGATTCTCAATGTTTCCCAGTTCGCCTTCGCTCCAAAACTCTCCACCAATTTCATCCGATTGCCCGCCATACATCAGAAATTCACTGGGAAAACCCCAATGACCGTAACATTCAAGCCAGGTATGTAATCCATATTTATGACTGATATCTCTCAGTCCACCTACATAATCGTAAGCTACTTTGTCGGCAACCAGACGACGCATATCCCATAAAAAGCGGTCTGACTCCAGCTCGCTGTTCACAACCAGTCCTCTGTATACCAATAAATACGGGAACGGATCATATCCATAGCGTTGTTTAAATTCAGATAGAAAATCATCGGTAAAATTCTGTCCTCCCATTTCATAACTATCCTGGACTACTACCTTAAAACATTTGCGGTCAGCTTCAGGAATGCGTTTTAGTATTTCGCCCATGTGCCCATAGAAATGTTTCTCTACATGTTTTTTACTCATTTTATCCACTTCGTAGCCAGTAGCTTCGGGCGAAGCAGGGCCGTTTTTGGTACCTGTTGGGGTCATGCCGGTACGTAGGATGATCCATTCACCTTCCGGAATATCCCATGTAAGGGTTCCGTCAGCCGACAAATACTGCGAAATATCAATCACCTTCGAAGCATCTATTACCGTTGATTGGTCATCCGGTTCGGGTTGTTGTGGCCATTGATATTCGTGCCAGTATGGGAGCGGGGTCGGATGCATTTTTGCCAGTGTTTTTTCGGCATAGCGTTCAACACGAGGTGATGCTGAAATTACCACTTCGGCCAAGCCGGTTTCAGGTTTTGCATTTTTCACTATCAAACGGAAGCAAGTTGCAGTGGTTGCCGGAAACGACACCACCACTGGGGCATACGGTTCAAAACCTACATTTAGGGCAGGATTGGAACGGTTGATCTGAAATTCGGAAAGGGTGCGAAATATGCCGTTTGATTCTTTTGCCTGAAGAACAGCCGAAGCATTCAATGGTTGTTCGGTAGTACGAACAGATAAGCTTCGTGCGGTAAATGCAGTATTGGCTTCCAAATCAATTACAAATTCTTCTCCTGAAGGAATATTGACACCTGTTTTATTATCTCCATCAAATATTTTCGATAAATCGGCAACACGCGGCGACGAATTAATTTTACCGTTTTGAGTATTCAGCACAAGCTGGTCATCTTTAGGAGTTGGATAAGCAATCAGCTTCACATCCTGAAAAAGTTCGATTGGTTTTTCAAGCTTCTGAGACAATTTCTGCGGACCTTTTACACGCAATTCAGAAGCAGTAAGGTAACGCATAGCTTCCTCTGAATTTATCCAAGGACCCCCCGATTGGCTCCAACCTGGGGAATTGAAAATACCAATTTCAATGTTCAGTTCTGTAGCTGTTTTTAAAGCTGCATGAAGGATGTCCCACCATTCGTCGCTAAACATTTTTACCTTTCCATAAGGTACTCCTTCGAGCCCAATATTTCCGATAAATGCCCGGTTAATACCGGCTTTTTTCATTGATTGAAGATCTTTAATAACGCCTTCTTTTGTAATGTTGTCGGAAATCCAATACCAGTAAACGCTGGTTTGAATCGAATCAGGTGGGATGACAAAACCACTTTCGAGCTCTTTATCCGAAATTTGTTTCTGGTTGACAGCACATGCTGCAAACAATATTGTCACAAAAACAAATATCATTAGTCTGTATATTTTCTTCATGGTCAATCGATTTATTAGTTTTTTTCCACTCATTTTTTCGTGATAATATAATTACCGGCACCGAGTTCCCTGACCAGATAACCATTATTGTAGTCAGATTCACTGATTTTTACCAGTTTCGAACCACTACTAATTTCTATTGCATGGCCTTTCCCCTGTATCGTTTTGAACATGGCCGTTGTCCCTTCCGGAACGGTAATTTCATAGTTAATTTCTCCTGAAGCCGATTTTTCCCAGGCCGATTTGATATAGCCAAAAGGAGTTTTGTAGGATGTTTTCACATAATTCAGCCCTTCCGGGGTTTGAGGTTCCAGATAAAATTTATGAAACCCGGGATGATTGTCATCGGGACGGATGCCGCCGAGCCACCGGTAAAACCACTCTGAAATGCTTCCAAACATGGGATGACAATTGGAATAGACGTTATCGCTCTCTTTCCATGTTTCCCACAAAGTGGTGGCGCCGCGTTCGAGCATAAAGCCCCAACCCGGATAGACAGGGCTGTTTACAATGTCAAAAGCCTGTTGAGTTAAACCAGCTCGTGACATGGCTTCAAAAATATATTTTGTTCCAAAAATTCCGGTTGTAAAATGGCCGCCAACTCCTTTTTTGATTGAAGCCATCAATGAATCGGCAGCGGCTGTTTTTCCATTTTCGGGAATTACATCAGCGTAAAGCAGTGTCGAAAACAAAGTTTGCTTGTTCATTTTCTGATTTTCAACACCGGGTGTGTTCCAGAATTTTTCCTGGATTTTATTTCGAAGACTGGTTTCCAGTTCACTGAATTTCTTCTCGTTGGCACGATCTCCCATCAGTGCAGCAAATTTTTTCATCACCCCGGCAGCCTGCAAATAATGGCTGGTTCCGGTAAGCTGAACAGGAACAGGAATCATCGATTCGTGGTCGCCCAACCCTTTGTCAACGATGAGGCCGGGATGCAGACGGGCTGCTTTTTCCATCCATCTCAGATCGAGATCGTACATTTCACGGATAATTTCCGCATCGCCATAATACTGATACAGTTGATATTGAAGAAACAGAAAAGCCGATTCCCAACTAATTCCGCAATACTGAAGACCGACAAACGGCGCTGTATCGACAAAAACAGAATCGTTCATTGCATCTACCCAGTCGTAAATGGATTTCCGGTAGAAATCATGCATGTCGAAATTGTAAATAAACGCTTCGGAAACAGCGTTGATGTCGCCGCCATAGCCAAATTTTTCGCGTGCCGGGCAATCCGACTGAACACTGATGAGGTTCGACTTGAAAGTCCGGAGGGTCATTTTCTGGATGGAGTTCAGAAGTTCAGAAGAGCATTCAAAATGGTTGCATTCTTCAACCTCAGTATTCAATGCCAATCCCTGAATATCGGATAATTGCGGCTGATATTTCAGCCCCTCAATTTCCATGTACCGGAAAGTATGGAAGGTAAATTCGGGCGAAAACCAAATTTCGCTGTTTTTCCCAAACACGTATGTGTTTGTTTGCCAGGCGATGTCCGGAGCTCCGGGGCCTCCCCTGCCTTTTTTCTTAATTTGCCCGCAAACGGTGGTCATCGGATTTAAACTTCCGTCTTTGTAGATCCGCTCGCCAAACCGGAGTGTAATCGTATCTCCGGGATTTCCCTTCATCCTGATTTTATAAATTCCGGCGAAGTTGGTTCCCATATCAGCCAGATAAACATCTTTCGCAGGCGACGAGATTCCGACTGGTGATATTTTATCCGTGATTTTCACCGGAGGAAAAAACCGTGGCTGAAGTTTTCCGCCCGGAGAATTCAGTGTACAGGCATCCTTCCATGCTGAATCATCAAAACCGGGACGGTCCCATCGCGGAATTTCCAGACGGGCATCGTACCACTCACCCAGGTAAACACTATTTTTTAAAACCGGACCCGGAGCAAATTTCCAGGTATCATTGGTGGAAATTTCACTGGTTTTTCCATTGTTGTATTCTACGACCAACCGGGCAGTGAACGCAGGAATGCCGGTAGACAATGCATTTCGAAGGTTCAGGTATCCCCACATTTTCAATGGTAACGGATTGTAAAAGCCATTCCCCAGCGTGATACCCAAACAATTGGCGCCTTTTTTCAGGTTGGAAGTCAAGTCATATTCCGTATAATAAATTCGTTTACTGAAGTTTGTCCATGCCGGATCAAGGTAAATATCTCCAACCCTTTCGCCATTGAGCGTTGCCGTGTAATAACCCGCAGCAGTAATGGAAAGTGTTGCTTTGCGGATTTTTGTTGTCTCAATCACAAATTCTTTACGAAACAGCGGTGCCGGATGATTTCCGTACATCGAAGAGTCATTGACCAAAACCGGCGAGCAATTGCTGATCCATTTATTCTGATCCAAATTTATGGATACTGGTTTTTTCTCTTTACAGGAAGCGCCGATACACTCGCAAATCATCAGCAACAAGAGCAAACTTTTGGTTATTTTCCTCATGGTTTAGTTGGTCTAGTTTGATTTTAATTCATAAACAGAAAACTGGAACAAGTCAAAATCGCAATTTATGTCGGCCTTGCGAATTTATTCATACCAATCATCCGTTTCCGCTTCTGAAAGTTCAAAAAGATAATCGCCGATTTTTTGGCATATCAGTTCGTAAAAATGTTTCCCTTTTTTGGCAGTTGCCTTGGCCGGATCACCAATACCTGTATCGGCGGTAACCATACTCCATTTACGTTCGGCCCATGCCCATCCTTCCTGAATACCTTTAAACCGGAATCGTTTGGCAGCACCGTTTCCTGCTTCGTCCAACGGAAGCACCAGTTCCGGCTTCAAAAATAACATCATACTGGTTTCCACCTCGCCTGCATGCTCTCCCAGATCGTCGAACAGCTCTTCCTGCTCTTTTATTTTGTACCAGTCAATTTGTGAAAGGAACATTTTGGGATATTTCAAACCCAACTCCCGCAACATTTGCCGAAAATCGTTTCCTCCATGACTGTTCAGGATAACAAATTTGTATATGCCCTGCCGGTTGAGGGTTTCAATAACATCGTTCAGAATTGCAAATTGCGTGCTTGGATTCAAATTCATGTCCAACTTGATATCGTGCTGTCCGGTATTTACTCCAAACGGGATGACGGGCAACACAATCACTTTCACTCCTTTTTCCCAGGCGACTTTGGCAGCGCCTACGGCAACCGCTTCGGCTTCAAAATTATCGGTTGAATAAGGCAGATGATAATTGTGCGCTTCGGTGGCGCCCCAAGGCAAAATGGCCAGTTGATAATTGGTGTTTTTTACTGTCTTCCAATTGGTCTCGGCTAAAATGTAAGGTCTCATGATTTGAGTTTAGATAAAATTATCAAAATCCAGAAGCAGCCGTTAAACCGCCTCTGGATTTTGGGATTTGGATTTTGGAATTTAAAATTCCTATACTTTCGGCAACTCCCACGGAGCGCGATAATTTGTTTTTAAATAGGTATTAGCTTCCGGGTCGTTTATGAATTCCTGCTTGTCGCCGTCCCAATTTAATTTACGTCCCAGGCGGTACGAAATATTCCCAAGGTGGGCAAAACGGGCAATGTGAGCGCCAATTTCAATATCGCAATTTGGTTTGTTACGGGTTTTCACGCAATCGAGGAAATTCGCCACGTGCAAATCAAGTCCTTTTCCGGTCGATGGTTGCAGGGGCATTCCTTCGAATCCGTCTTTTTTACCGGTACTTTTGGTTTCAGGAATCACTTCCCAACCACCGCGGTCGACCACCAGCGTTCCGTATTCTCCGAAGAAAGCAACGCCGTGTCCCCGATTTTTAAATTGTGCACCGTAAATTCCAATGGTATGGTCCCACAACAAGCCAAAACTTCCAAAGTCATACATTGCCATCATGGTATCGGGAGTTTGCATATCATCGGTTGGAAACGCATATTTGCCACCTGACGAAACAATGGATTTCGGAACATATTCATTCATCCCGTACAAGGCGTAATCGAGCAAATGTACTCCCCAGTCGCACATTACACCGCCTGCATAATCCCAGTACCAGCGAAACGAAGCATGAAAACGGTTTTTGTTATATGGACGACTGGGAGCCGGGCCCAACCACATATCATAGTCAACACCGTCAGGGGTCGGCTCATCGGGAACTACCGGAATGGAAGTTTTCCAACCTACAAATGACCAGGCTCGCACCGAACGAATACGGCCAATGTTCCCGGCATGCAGATAGTCGACCGCAGCTTTCCAGTGCGGATCGCTACGCTGCCACTGCCCTACCTGAACCACCGATTTGTAACGTTTCACGGCTTTCACCATCAGGTTGGTTTCTTCAATTGAATTGGCCAGCGGCTTTTCAGTATAAACATCCTTGCCAGCTTCGCAGGCATAAATTGTAGGTATGCAATGCCAATGGTCGGGCGTCCCGTTGATGATTACATCAATATCTTTTCGCTCCAGAAGTTTTCGGAAATCTTTGTATTGATCGGGTTTTTTACCCTGAATTTTTTCTGTGTCGGCAATCCGCTTGTCGATCACCCGTTGGTCAACATCACAAATAGCGGCACATTCCACATTTTTTTGTCTCAGGAAGGCTTCCATATTGCTCCATCCCTGACCACGGGCGCCTATCAGGCCCACAGTAATTTTTTCATTGGGAGAACAGCCAGCGCTTAAAATAGTAGGCATTGCTGCAACACCGGCAGCTATCACTGCCGAATTTTTCAAAAAATCTCTTCGATTATTCGTCATGGTTTGTTTATTATTAGGTTTGTCTATTCTTACAGAAAATAAGAGGCATAAAGATACAAGAATTGATATTATTTGATTTTCTTTTTGCTCCGAATAACAAAACGGGCTGTCAGAGATATGGCTATTACGAAAAAGGCCAGGAATGCCAGCCATCGCATGCCATAAATTTTCCATGCTTCCGCAAAACTGCCATATTTGTCAATTGCCTGAAAGATATTGCCATAAACCTTCTCCAGCGACAATATCGATATTGCAGCAAGTAAAACAGATACAATGATATCCGAATTCGCTTTTCTGCTGGTTATCCCGTCATCGATAAGAGAAACCAATTCCTCAAAACGGTTTCGCACATTTTCGATTCTGTCCGAAATTCCCCGGTGCGACATTCCTTTTTCGAAAATAATACGTTCGGTGGGATAATGAAACACATTAGGAAGGATTTCCTCGTTAATTTTACGTTCAAGATATTTACGTTTGCTGATCAGGTAACGTAAACTCCCGGCTGGATTTTTACTGTCGAGCAATCCGTCAAGCTCTTCTTCCGATTTTGAGGATTCGGTATCGTTATAAGCAAGAACAGTACTTGAAATCAATAAATATGGATTCATCCCGATGTTACTTTTTACCGTTTCAAACAGTTTATCATCCATCGAAAATGAAGCTAAAATACCTTTGTTCATCAATACAAAAGTATGCACAGAAGAAGTCATCGGCATAATAGTGTCGAGTACTTCTTCATAGCTCATTCTGTTGTAGTCGAATATTCCAAGGGCAAAACCACACATGATGTTTAGGATATCCCGCACTTCTTTTTCCTTCAGGTATCTTTTTTCAAGTTCACTTTTTTCTGCAAAATCGTTTTTTGCGACTTTATCGATGGCTGCGATTACTTCTTTCCATACTTCTGAATTTGTATCGGGATTAGCAAGATCCCCCGGGGCATCGACTTGCACGACTCCTGAATACATCAAATTAAATGAATGTTTTGAACAAACCACTGCAAGGCTTTTAGCAAGGCTTTCAATCGTATCGAATTTTTGCTGTCCATCGAAAAATACCGTTGACGATTCAATATTACTGCATTCCTGCGACCGGTTAAACAGGTTGATCAGCTTGATAATATCGGTTTGGGTAAACGAACAATCCAATACCGGATTGAAAACAAGCGTCCAGATGTGATTGCCATTTTTGAAACGGGTACAGTTAAGTTTCACTTCAACCTGAAGTTCTGGTTGGCGGTTTATCAATGTTTCGAAATGCCCCTCTGTAATAAACTCAATCTTTTCAGGAAACCTGACAGTGATTGTTTTAACCGGAGCCCCGGTTTTGCACACCGTTCGGTATGGCCGACCCAATTTCGACTGAAAGCGGAACTGGAACAAGTCGAACTCGTAAGATCCAAAAACAGGGCAGGAAACCATTCCATCAGGCAATTGCTTTCCTTTCGGATCAATAAATTGTTCCGAAAAATGATATGCCACAGAAACATTCTGAAACGAAAAAACATTCTGTTCCTGCCTGGGCATTTCTTTTAGGGGAATATATCCGTCATGCGAACAATCTTCAATGCTTTGGAGCATTGTCCTGAAATCGCTGTCGGCCTGGGGATTTTCAACTCCTAACTCCCGATAAAAAACGTCCATAAACGACACAACAACTTCCTTTTGCAGCCGATTTCCGATACCGGAGAATGAAGGGAAAATAAAAAAATTCAAGTTATACACCCGGTCTTTTCCTTTTCCAAGCGACGGCTGCGCATAGGCAATGTCAATCCATTTTGCGCCAAGTTTTGAAAATACCTGGTACCGTTGCCAGGGATCGAATGAGTCATTATCTGTTTCCCCGGGAATATTCGATTCGAAAAATACCGCTTTTACATGTTCTCCTTTTGTTTTGATAAAATGGGAAATTCCGTCGTGTAGTATTTTCCGTGCAATTCCTTTGCCTCTCGATGCCGTATCTATAACAATGTAAGTAAGCAACATACATTGGCTTTCTCGATAATATTCCACAATTGACCCACCAAAAACACAGGAATCGCCAACCGCTAAAATAATTGCAGTAGAAGGAGAATATGGTTTAAAATTCCCGTCATGTATCCTTCGGATGATGATCTGAGGGTCTTCGCGTTCATCCGCATCGGGAAAACTTTTTGTATACAAGACAAAGAACTTTTCAATTGTTCTGGCATATTCTTCCAAACGCTCCTTATTATCAACTACAACTATTTTCTCCATGTTTATCAGTAAATCAATCCTACAAAAAATCTGTCTTATCAGTAAAAATATCCTGAATATTTATCGCTCCAAATTAACTAAACATTAGGTTGAATACAATACGAAAATATTTCCTCAAAAAAATCAACTTAAGTTTAAATTCAATTGATCAAATATTTTTATCTTTGACCGACCGTTCAGTCATAAAACTAAAAAACATGTGCCCAAGGTCATCAGTACAATTTGAAGAAATTCGCCAGGAAAAGAAGCAATTAATTATGGATGTGGCGCTGGAACTTTTTGCAGAAAACGGGTTCCACGCCACATCTATCAGCCAGATCGCCAAAAAGGCAAAAATATCGAAAGGCCTTATTTACAATTATTTTGAAAGTAAAAATGATATTCTGGAAGAAATTACCCGATGGGCTTTTGACAATATTTACCTGCAATTAGATTTCAATAGAGATGGAATACTTACAAAAGATGAATTTATAGGCTTTATCAAGGCAACCATAAAATCAGTCGATGAAAACAGGCAATTCTGGAAACTCTATTTTGCTTTGGTTTTCCAACCTCAGATTCTGGAATCGTATGCACAAAAATACACAGATAAGGGACTGGAAATAGTAAAAATGTTGCATGAATTCATTGTATCGCAAGGCAGTACTACACCAGAAAAAGACCTTGTAGCCATTTCCTTTCTCCTGAAAGGGGCCACTCTTATCGTCCTGACTTCGCCCCACTTTTTCCTGACGAACGATATTGTAGAAGATACTATCGACGCCTGTTTCCGCTTAATCAGCAACAATAAAAATACCTGTCACCATGAAATGTAAACTGATCATTCTTTTGTTTTTCGCTTCGTTTTCTGTATTTGCACAGCAAGTAGATGTAAAAGCGCTGGTTCGTGAAGCCGATGAAAAAATGCGTGGCAATTCGAGTACCGGAACGTTCTCAATGACTATTGAACGCCCCGGATGGTCGCGCACCATCAGCATGAAAAGTTGGTCGCTGGGCACCGAATATTCGCTTATTTGCATCACTGCCCCGGCAAAAGAAAAAGGCCAGGTTTTCCTGAAACGCCAAAACGAGATGTGGAACTGGATTCCCAGCATCGAACGCATGGTGAAAATTCCGCCATCGATGATGATGCAGTCGTGGATGGGCTCTGATTTCACCAACGACGACCTTGTCAAAGAATCGTCACTGATCAAGGATTACACCCACCAGTTGCTGGGAGAAGAGAAAATACAGGGTTACGACTGCTACAAAATTGAAATGACCCCGACCGAAAACGCCCCGGTGGTATGGGGAAAAGTAATCATGTGGGTCAGCAAAAAAGATAAGCTCTGGTTGAAAGCAGAATATTACGACGAAGACGGGTTTATGGTGAACTACGAAATTTTTTCAGATATAAAAAAACTGGACGACCGCATAATTCCCTGCCGCATGGAGATGGTGCCGGCAGATAAAGAAGGGCATAAAACCATTATGATTTTTGAAGCAATGGATTTTGAAGTACCTTTAAAAGAAGATTTCTTTTCGATCCAGAATATGAAAAAGGTAAAGTAAGAAGGTCATGTCAACACCTTGTGGCAGAGTGTCATGCCGAACTTGTTTCGGCATCTCCTAAAAATGAGGCCCTGAAACAAGTTCAGGGTGACACGCTTCGGGTGTATAGTATGAATAGATTTAACTTTGATTGAAAAACATTGGATATGAAACAAGAAAACAACCGTCGCTCTTTTTTCTGCTCTCCCTGGGAGGGGCTGAGGGAGGCTTTTAAGCTGGCATGGCGCAACCTCTGGCGCAACAAACGCCGGACGCTAATCACCGTTTCATCCATATTCTTCGGGGTCTTGTTGTCGGCCTATATGACCTCGATGCAGGAAGGCTCGTACGAGAAAATGGTCGAAATTGTGGTGAAATTCTATTCCGGGTACATCCAGGTACACCACGAAGAGTACTGGGAAAACAAAAGCATCAACAACACCTTCGAATACGATCAGGCATTGACAGACAAAATCATGGTCAACAAAGATGTTGATTTCGTTATTCCCCGCCTCGAATCGTTTGGGCTGGCTTCTTCCGAAGAATTAACCAAAGGCGCCATTGTTTTCGGCATCGACCCGGAACCGGAAAACCAACTGACCGGCATTTTAGAAAAAATTACAAAAGGCAACTACCTTACAAAAAATGATGATGGGGTAATTATTGGCGAGGGACTTGCCAGCTACCTTAAATTGCAACTGAATGATACGCTGGTGATGATCAGCCAAGGGTTTCACGGGGTGAGCGCCGCCGGAAAATTTCCGGTACGCGGAATCATAAAACATGTATCGCCCGAGTTGAACAAAACCATTGTTTACATGGCTTTACCCAAATGCCAGGAATTTTTCAGCGCTGAAAACCGGCTCACCTCACTGGTGGTAAATATAAAAGACAGCGATATGATGCGGCGAACTTTACGCAACCTGAAAAACGACATCCAATCGCCGTATTCAGTGATGAGTTGGGAAGAAATGCAACCCGAAGTGGTACAACAGATTGAGGGCGACCGGGCAAGCGGGGTGATTATGAAAGCAATACTTTATATGGTTATCGCGTTCGGGGTACTGGGAACGATCATGATGATGATTGCCGAACGAAAACGCGAATTCGGTGTAATGGTTTCAGTAGGTATGAAAAAAGGAAAACTGGCAACCATTCTGCTATTCGAAACAATATTGATTGGCCTCATGGGAATTGCCTCCGGAATATTGGTTGCACTGCCACTCATTCAAATCCAGAAAGCCAACCCGATACCGTTTACCGGGCAGGCAGCACAAATGATGGAAGAATTCGGCTTCGAGCCGTACATGTTTTTCTCATCAACCCCTGAAGTATTTTATCATCAGGCAATCAGTGTGTTTGTATTAACGATTATCATTGCAATATATCCGGTTATCGCGGCACTGCGGTTAAAAGAAATAAAAGCGTTACACTCTTAAAAATCAAGAATAATGATAGCATCAGTAGCATGGAGAAATATTTGGCGAAGCCCGGTGCGCTCGGGAGTAATTATCGCTGCCATTGCCATCGGGATGTTTGCCGGTGTTTTCACCACCACGTTTACCAAAGGGTGGATGAACCAGCGCCTCGAAGCAGGAGTGGAGACCGAAGTTTCGCACATCCAGATACACGATCCGAAGTTCACCGAAAACTACGAATTGAAAAAATACATTCCCGGCGGCGTTCAGTTATCTGAAGAGATATTACAGGATGAAACCGTCAACGGGACCAGCCCGCGTATCGTTATCCAGTCGATGATCGCTTCTTCGGAAACGGGAACCGGCGTACGGATTATGGGCATCGACCCGGAAAAGGAAAAGACAGTCACCAATTTGTACACTAAAGTGATTGAAGGCGACTATTTTGAAAGTATGAACCGCAACCCGGTTTTCATTGGAAAAAAACTGGCAAAAAAGCTGAAAGTAAAATTGCACTCGAAGCTGGTGATCACCCTTCAGGATGCACAGGGACATATTACCGGAGGCGCTTTCAGGGTGTGCGGCATCTATAACGCATCGAACGGGATGTACGAGGAAATGAACGTTTTTGTACGAAACACCGATTTGGCGCGACTGGCTGCTCTGGACGAAACAGTTGCCCACGAAATTGTAGTCCATCTGAAAGAACCCGAAAAGCTGGAAAAACACACCAATTCGTTGCAAGCAAAATATACGGAACTGGACGTGCAAAACTGGAAGCAACTGACACCGGAACTGGGATATATCAACGAAATCGGCAACATGTATACCTATATGTTTGTAGTAATTATTCTGCTGGCCCTCGGCTTTGGCATTGTAAACACCATGCTGATGGTGGTACTGGAACGGGTGAAGGAACTAGGAATGCTGATGGCCGTCGGAATGAGCAAAGCAAGGGTGTTTTGGATGTTAATGCTCGAAACTGTTTTGCTCACCCTCACTGGTGGTATAACCGGCATCCTGCTTGGACTGGGTGTCACCTATGCAACAATGAAAAAAGGCATCGACCTGTCGATGTATGCCACCGGATTGGAAGACTGGGGATACAGTACTCACATTTACCCTACGGTTGAAACAGAAATGGTAATTGTAATCAGTATACTGGTAGTAATAACAGGCATTTTGGCATCAATTTACCCGGCCCGGAAAGCGCTGAAATACAATCCGGCGGAAGCGATACGAACAGAGTAGTAATGAATTGCTGAATTGCTAAATTGCTAAATTGTTTAATGGTTTAATGCTAAAGGTTAATAAATAAAAAACTGATACAGATGAGTTACTTGACTTTAAATGACATTGAATCGTACAGGATTTCGTTTGAATTAAGCAATAAAGTATGGGATTTGGTTATTGCGTGGTCATACTTAGCTCAAAAAACAATTGGCGCCCAGTTTATTGATGCCTCAGATAGCATCTCAGCAAATATTGCTGAGGGTTTTGGCAGGTATCATAAAAAGGATAAAATCAAATTTTATCACTACTCAAAAGGTTCTGTAATGGAATGTTTTGATTGGCTTGAAAAAGCTTTCAGAAGAAAATTAATCAACGAAAAAGAATATATAGAGTTAAAAACTGAACTTGAAAAATTACCAAAATCAATTAACGGACTCATAAAATTTACCAATCTAAAACTAAAAGAATAAAACAAGAACGGCTGTATGGCTGGTGGACAACTTCAAACTAACAATTTAACCATTAAACAATTTAGCAATTCAACAATTAATCAATTCAACCATGAATATCATCGACATAAAAAACCTGTATAAAACGTACAATGATTCGGAAGTAAAAGTCCATGCTGTAAATGGCGTTGACCTGAGTTTTGAAAAAGGCGAATTTGCCGCGATTGTCGGTCCGTCGGGTTCGGGGAAAACAACCCTGCTGAACATGCTGGGCGGATTGGACCAGCCCACCGAAGGCAGTATCCTGATCGACGGAACCGATCTAAGCCAGTTAAAGTCTTCGCAACTTATCGACTTCAGAATGCGAAATATCGGCTTTGTTTTTCAGGCATACAACCTCATTCCGGTGCTGACGGCCAAAGAAAACGTGGAGTTCATCATGCACTTGCAAAACCGTCCGAAGGCCGAACGCGAAAGCAGAACAATGGAATTGCTGAAAGCAGTCGGTTTGGAAGGCCGCGAAAACAGCCGTCCGAACAAATTATCGGGGGGACAGCAGCAACGGGTTGCAGTAGCACGCGCACTAGCCTCGAAACCTAAATTTGTTCTGGCCGACGAGCCAACGGCCAATCTTGACTCCAAATCGACCGAAAACCTGCTCGACATCATGGAAGAGCTAAACCGCAAAGAAAATGTTACCTTTATATTTTCGACACACGACCAGCGGGTGATGAACAAAGCCCACCGGGTAATTACGCTCGAAGACGGTAAAATAATCAGCGACGTCCGCAAAAACTAATTTTTGATATGGCTATTTTCAATTATTTCCTGATAATTATAATGCTGACTTCTCAAAGCAATTGGGACAATGAACTGAATACGGCCCGGAATTTGGATTACATGTCGGAAACCGAAAAAGCTATTTTATTTGAAATCAACAAAGTACGAAGCAACCCAGCCCGCTATGCCAAAGAATACATGGAAACACTTGGTACATATTACGACGGGAATAAACTCATTTACCCGGGACAACCGCCAATTATTACTACTGAAGGGAAAAGAGCGTTGAATGAGTGTATCTTTCTCCTGAAAAAGACAAACCCTGTAACGCCGTTAAACCCGGAAAGAGGTCTTTATCTGGCCGCTCTCGACCATGTAAAAGACCAACGGGAAAACGGAGGGATTGGGCATTTTGGCAGCGATGGGTCGAAACCAATAGACCGCATTGAGCGATACGGTACCTGGGACATTTCAGCCGCCGAGAATATTTCATACGGAATTGAAGATGCCCGCCAGATTGTTATGTCACTTCTGATTGACGATGGCGTTCCCGGGCGGGGGCACCGCGAAAATATATTGAACTCCACATTCACTGTGACCGGAATTTCCTGCGACAGTCATCCCGGTTACGGGATTACTTGTGTAATGGACTTTGCAGGAGCTTATAAAAGCAAATAATCGATCGTATATGAAACGGATTTTCATATTATTTCTACTTCTGTTAAACCTCTGTAGTTTTGCACAGGAACAAAAGTGGGCGTTAAACGGCTACCTGAAAGATTTGCAGATGTATTATTCCCCGAAGCAGGAACCGGAAGGTACCGACATCGATCAACTGAACACCAACATCGTCCATAACCGACTGAATTTTAAGTGGTATACCAGCGATAAAATCACCGTTGTTGCCGAAATGCGTAATCGTCTGATGTTTGGAAATATCATCCGTGAATTTCCCGAATACAAATCAACCATCGATTACGACAATGGCTGGGCTGACCTTTCCTGGATTTCCATCAACGCGAAAAACTGGTTTATACATTCGATGATCGACCGCGCATATATTGATTACACCAGCGGTAAATGGCAGTTCCGCGTAGGACGGCAACGCATCAACTGGGGCGTGAACCTGGTTTGGAACCCGAACGATGTATTCAACACCTTTTCGTATTTCGACTTCGATTACGAGGAACGGCCCGGCACCGATGCCATAAAAATCCAATATTACACGGGTGTAACTTCGTCTGCCGAACTGGTCTTTAAAATGGGCGATGACGAACACCACATGGCGCTGGCCGGGTTATACCGTTTCAGCCGATGGGATTACGATTTCCAGGTTTTATCGGGCTGGGTAGGCGACGACTACATCATTGGCGGCGGCTGGTCGGGCGATATAAAGGGTGGCGGTTTCCGGGGCGAAATCACCCATTTTATTCCGCGCAACCATGTCGAAAATCCGGTAGAAGCAACAGTGGCTTCTGTTTCGGGCGATTACACCTTGAAGAACAGCCTGTACCTTCATGCCGGAGTGCTTTTCAATAGTCATGGCACGACCGGAAAAGCAGGAGGAATGGATATTCTTTTTAACCCTGACATGTCGGCCAAACAACTGTCGTTTGCCAAATATGCTTTGTTCGGACAAGTATCTTTTCCGTTTACGCCTTTGCTCAATGGGAGTTTTTCAGGAATTATGAACCCCAGCGACCAGTCGTTTTATGTTGGCCCCGCATTTACTTATTCACTTCAGGACAACCTCGAACTGATGCTCACAGGACAGCTCTTCTTTGGCGATGAAGGAACCGAGTTCGGTGATATCGGGCAACTGGCTTTTGCCCGCATACGGTGGAGTTTTTAAATTACGGAATGGAGGAATCGTTCGAATTGCTGCTTTTTTTATCACTTGCCCGATTGTTCGGGCGAATCAATTATTTTTGTTCCTGAAAATAAAACGAAATGAAATTCCTGTATCCGCTTTTTCTGTTTGCATTGCTGGCAGTCAGCATCCCGCTGATCATCCATTTTTTCAATTTTAAACGGTACAAGACCGTTTATTTCAGCAATGTAAATTTTCTGAAAGCGGTGAAAAAGGACGCACGTAAAAAATCACAACTCAAACAAATACTGATCCTGATCTTCCGGATTCTGGCCATCAGCTTTCTGGTTTTTACGTTCAGCCAACCCTACATTCCTTTAACCGACAGGGGTAAACAGCGCGCCCGACAGGCTGTTGCCATGTATATCGATAACTCGTTCAGCATGCGGCTGGAGGGAGAAAAAGGAATTTTGCTTGAACAGGCCCGCAACAAGGCCATTGAAATTGCGGCCTCGTACCGGCCGGGAACCAAATTTCTGCTGCTCACCAACGATTTTCTGCCACAACACCGCTACCTGCTCGACAAGGAGCAACTAACTCTTCAACTGGGCGAACTGAAAGTAAGTCCAAACACGGTTAATTTCTCTCAGATAATGGATTTCGCAAGGCAGCAACTGAATGAAACCGGAAAACGGTTCGACAAGACATTTTATGCATTGTCCGACTTTCAGAAAAATAATTACGACTTTACCAATCTGAAACCCGATACCACTGTGTGGACCTACCTGATGCCTTTTACTTCGGGAAAAGTAAACAACCTGTTTATTGATTCGTGCTGGTTTGAGGTTCCGGGTAGAAGAATGAGCCAGACAGAGAAACTGTTTGTCGGTGTGGTAAACTCTTCCGGCGAGGATTATCAAAATATTCCGCTCCGGCTGCAAATCAACGATTCGCTGAAAGCCATTTCGAACCTGAATATTGGCGCCGGGGAAGAACAAACTGTAGAAATGACATTTACCAATAATAGCGCAGGGTTTCAGTGTGGAATGGTTGAACTCGACGACTATCCGCTGATGTACGACAACAGTTATTTTATTGCTTATGAGGTAAAAAACAAAGTCGATGTGCTGGGTATTTTCGAAGATGGCGACCCGTCAGCAGACTATTTTCGGGCCTTGTTTTCTGATGATGAATTTGTGAATTACGAAGCTGCGCAGGTAAATAACCTTCAGATTAGCCGGATAAAAAATACACAATGCATATTCCTGGTGAATATTAAAAATTTAAGCAGTGGCCTGTCCGACGAACTGGTCCGCTTTGTTGAAAATGCAGGTACGATGGCTGTATTTCCGGCGGACGATGCGGAAATAAATTCGTACAATCAACTATTTTCAGCATTGCAGTCAAATACAATTACAGGAAAAGACACCGGGTCAATTCATATTTCAGGAATTAACTACAACGACATTCTTTTCAGAAATGTATTTAAAAAGAAAGATGATGAAGCCGATCTGCCCGCATTGAGGAATATTTTCAGCTTTACAAAAAAGAATACTATTGCTGAAACAGTGCTAATGACGATGCGAAACGGGCAACCAGCGCTAACAGTCCATTCTTCGGGAAACGGGAAACTATATTCGTTTGCATTTCCGGCCGATGTAAAAAACAGTTCGTTTCTGAAACATCTCATTTTTGTGCCTTCAGTCTACAATATCGCTATGAACAGCCTGTCGGGACAGCCCGTCTCCTACCCGATTGAACTTCATAACCGACTGTTGATCAACCGCAACAAATTGAAGACGGGCAGCGAACAACTGGTTTTCAGAAAACGAAATACAACAGACGAATTTTTACCTCCTGCCAAACCACTCGGCGACCGGATGCTGCAACTCGACCTGAGCAGCTTCGTGCAGACAGCAGGCCATTACGAATTACTGAACAACTCGGAAACCGTTGAGGCAGTGGCCTACAACTACAAACGCGACGAATCGGAACCCGAATTTTATTCTGCAGAAGAAATTAGCGCATTGATTTCAGAAAAAGGATTGGATCAGTTCAAACTGATTGACGACACCGGGCAAGATTTTCAGGAAATGCTTCGGAACTTGAACAACGGCAAACAGTTGTGGCCGTATTTTCTTATTCTTGCCTTACTTTTTGTTTTTGCAGAAACGCTGATCATTCGTTTTTGGCGATAGACTTTACACAAGGCATTATCAACGTAAATACAGAACCTTTACCGGGATTGCTTTCCACTTCGATACGTCCCCCGTTTTTGGCGGCAAAATCCTTGCAAAGAATCAAGCCCAATCCGCTTCCCAGTTCGCCCGAAGTTCCGACTGTTGAAACATGTTCATCGACAACAAAAAGCTTCTCCATCTGTTTTTCATCCATGCCAACACCTTTATCAATTACCTTCATATATACTTCCGATTTCACACAATCAAGTTCAATCCGGATTGTTTTTCCGTTTCCGGAGAACTTCATGGCATTAAAAACCAGGTTACGTAAAATGGTCGCCACCATATCTCTGTCAGCATTTACAACACAATTACTCCGGATGTCAGAAACCAGTTGCTGTTCTTTTTTTGCTGAAGTAGGTCTGGCTAAATTCAGAACTTCGTCGATTAACGACTCCATATCGAAATCGCTCCGAAAAACGTGTATCCGGTTACTCTGTGAACGAGTCCAGAAAAGCAGGTTCTGCAATAAGTTGAACCCCTGATCTGTTGCATCGTGAAGGTCGTTTAATATTTGAGTTACTTCCTCCTTCGTGAATTCATCCAACCCGTTTTTTAATAACTTGGTGTAACTAAACAGTGCATGAAAAGGGTTTCTCAGGTCATGGGCAATGATAGCAAAGAATTTATCTTTGGAAACATTCAGTTCTTTCAACTCAACAGTTTTTTTCTCAAGTTCAACAATCAACTTCCTCTTATTCCGAAACAAATACAACATGATAACTAGCAAAACAATCACCACAGATGTAATCAATATCAGGTAAATCTGAACCATTCTGGCATTCTTAATTACGACCTGTTGTTTACTCGTTTTTTGCTCCAGTTGAAGTATTTGATTTTGTTTTTTCTCGGTTTCGAACCTGGCCTGCAATTGCCTGATCTGTTTATTCTTTTTCTCACCGATCAGACTATCAGATACCTCATTGAATTTTTCGTAGTAATAAAGCGCCTTTTTAAAATCTCCGGTTTCTTCAAAATAAAATTTCAGGTTACTGTAAATGTCACCCGTGAAATCATACAAGTTTAGTTCTTCAGCAAGTTTTAATGCTTTTAGAAAGTAATCTTTGGCTTTCGGATAATCCTTTTTATCAAGATAAGTCAGGCCCAGGTTATTATAGGAAGTTGCAATTCCATCCTTATCATTCAGTTCGGTATATAAATTCAGCGCCCGGGCATAATATTCGAGGCTTTTGTCGTAGTCCTTTTTATCGTAAGCAATGGTTCCCCGGTTATTTATGATGGAAACCAGCAAAACAGAATCGTTTTTTAAAACGGCCAGTTGATAGGCTTTATCACAGTATCGCTGTGCTTCGTCAAGATTGCTTTTATTCTGGTAGCTGATCGACAGGTTTATGTAGCTCCGCAAAATGCCAAGTGTATCTTTTTGTGTTTCATCATACTGGAGCGAACGCTGGTAAAAATCGATTGCATCGTCGTATTCCTCAAGCTCATCGTAAATCATTCCCAGATTGTGGTTTACTTTTGCAATGAGTCCCAAATCAGAAACCTGTTCAGCCAAATGAAGTGACCGGTAATAATAATCAGTTGCAAATTCGTAGTTGCCAACTGTAAATTCATTTAACCCAAAATAATTAAGAATTTTTATCTGACGAACGGTATCGTTCAATTCAAGGGAATATGTATATGCCTGATTGAGGTAATCTTTAGCCTTATTATAAAAAAGAGCCGAATCGACGAGCAAATCAGCAATTTTCAGAAGAACATCCGTTTTCTCAGGCTTATTGCACTGTTCCAGTCTTTGTAATAAACTATCAGGAATAGTTCTGTGTGAAAAACACAAGTTCAGGTTCGATAATAACAACAAGCATACAACGGTAATCAAAAGTTTTTTCATCCCTGATATACGTTTCGCAATAATATGCTCAAATATAGCAGAAAAATAAGTAAAATAGTTTCAGAATAACTTTGAATTGAAAACCTCACAGAGAATATGTAAATTCAAATAGTTTCAATACTTTTCTTTTGATTTTATGTAACAGATGAATCTTCTTTGAAATCGGACAAATTCTTGTTAATTCTGTAATAAAATAAGATAAACTTAAATCAAGTTGTTATGGGTAAATTATCTGCTCAGGATTACATGGCCCGCGAAGATCGTTTCGGGGCTCATAACTATCACCCGCTACCCGTTGTGCTCGAACGCGGCGAAGGCGTTTTTGTATGGGACGTTGAAGGGAAAAAATACTACGACTTTCTGGCGGCCTATTCGGCTGTCAACCAAGGACACTGCCATCCTAAAATTGTGGCGACCCTCACCGAACAGGCGCAAAAACTGGCATTAACTTCACGCGCCTATTACAACAATGTATTGGGAGAGTGGGAAGAATATATGACCAAACTGTTTGGTTACGACAAAATGTTGCCCATGAATTCGGGAGCCGAAGCGGATGAAACCGCACTGAAACTCATCCGCAAATGGGCTTACAAGGTGAAAGGTGTTCCGAAAAACGAAGCAAAGATTGTGGTTTGCAACGGCAATTTCCATGGTCGCACTATCACTATCATTTCCATGTCGTCGGACCCGGACGCATACAACCATTATGGCCCTTACACACCGGGATTTGTGAATATTCCGTACAACGATCTGGCAGCGCTTGAGGAAGCGTTTCAGGATAAAAATGTGGCCGGGTTCCTGGTTGAACCCATCCAGGCTGAAGCCGGGGTCTATATTCCAGAAGACGGCTTCCTGCGCAAAGCATGGGAACTGTGCAAAAAATACAATGTGCTGTTTGCTGCCGACGAAGTGCAGACTGGCTTCGGACGTACCGGAAAATTCCTCGCCTGCGACTATGAAGATGTGCGTCCCGACCTGCTCATTCTCGGGAAAGCCGCTTCGGGCGGTATGTACCCGGTGTCGTGCGTATTGGCCGACGATGAAATCATGCTGACCATCAAACCGGGCGAACACGGCTCTACGTATGGAGGTAACCCGATTGCTGCACGTGTTTCAATGGCTGCAATTGATGTTCTGCTTAACGAAAAACTTACTGAAAACTCGATGGTGATGGGCGAATATTTCCGTAGCGAAATGAGAACTGTAAAATCGGAAATGATCGAGATTGTTCGCGGAAAAGGTTTACTGAATGCTATCGCGATAAAATCCATCAAGGGCAAAACGGCATGGGATGTTTGCCTGGCAATGAAAGAAAACGGAATTCTCGCCAAGCCGACCCACGAACACATCATCCGGTTCACACCTCCGCTGGTAATTAGCAGGGAACAAATGACAGATGCCATCGGACTCATCAAAAAAACATTTCTGGAATTTGGCTTTTAATAATACCCGCCGATGAACTGAGGCTGTTTAAAAGTAGATTACTTCACTATTCAACTCCGTGTGAATCTGTGAACAACTCTGATTTTCTGTGGTTAAATTACTACTATTTTACCACAAAGCGCCGCAGAGTAAAAAAACACAGAGTTTCACGGAGTTTTTGAATAGCCATCTTTATTTTTGCGAAAGCAACTTTTTTTCACAAAATTTATCACTATCTATGACAGACCGAAAGACAAAAGATAACAGACGTTAAAACAAAGAATTGAAAACGACAGGAAACGGAATAAAATAAAATATGGCAAACAAAATCATCCATAGAATAAAAATAATCACCGGATGGTCATTGCTTTGCCTTCTCGTTTTACTACTTGCATCCGGTATTTTCATTTATATAAAAGCCCCGAAATACATCAACAACAACCTTTCCGGGTGGGTTGCCGAAAAAACCGGGGGAACCTACAATCTGCAATTCGACGAAATCAGGCTGAGCCTCATCCATTGGGGTTTTACCATTGAAAACGTAAAACTTCAACCTGTTTCTCCTGCAACCAGCCAATCCGATTCAACAAAAACACAAAAAGTATATTTTTCATTTTCTTCGCCGAAAGTAAACATCAAAAACATCGGAGTTATAAATCTTTTCCTGCTGAAAAAACTCATCATCGGAAAGTTTGAAATTCAGGCGCCCGACCTTCGGGTTAGCGGTCCGTCGCTTACCGAATACCTGCCCGAAAGAAATATCAATACTCTTTTTAAAGAACTGGAACCATTGCTACGGAAAAGACTTCATTCAATCCGGATCAAAAACATTGAGCTGACCGATGCCAATTACAATTCGTACAATTTGCTGGGACAGGCTGGAAAAGTCTCCAACACAGGGCAAATAACCATCGGGGTAAAAAACTTTTATACCGATTCGCTGCTCTTGCCCGACCCCGACCGCCTGTTTGATGCCGATGACGTGTTCATCCGGATATTGGATTACAAAAAGAACCTGAGCGACAGTCTGCACATTGTAAGCGCCGACGAACTATATTATTCTCTGAAAAAAGCGCATATCACCGGAAAGAATGTCGTTCTTCAGCCGCTTGAAAACGCTTCTGATCAGAAAAACAAATACCTTGTGAAGGTTCCGTTCCTGAAACTGGCAAGCGAATATATCCACGAATTTTACACTTCCGATTCAATCCGTATTGACTCACTGTTCCTCGATCAGGCAGAAATTGAATTCTATTCGAAACACAAATCAGAAAAAATAACGTTGGAACACATTTCGAATTTCGATTTATACGAACTGATCGGAGCCGATTTCAAAAGTGTTGCCATCAGTCATTTCATATTGAACGACGCCCGTCTGAAGCTTTTCAATTTTAAAAACGGCAATTTCCTTCAACAGGAAATGGGGCAAATGAAACTCAAACTTGAGAACTTTTACCTCGATTCCGTGTCGATCAACAATGCAGAAAAAATATTTTATTCCGACGGATTATCGCTTGCGGTGAATGATTATAAAATCACGCTGGGCGATAATTATCACCAACTGAGCATCGGTAAATTACTGGCCAGTACCGACAACGAATTTGTACGGATTTACCATGCACAGGTACGGCCAATTTCGGAACCCATAATAAAGCGGGATAAAAAGATTGCCATTCAGGTTGATTGCGACAGTCTGAAAATCAGAGATGCCGACCTAAAACAGGCATTTCATTCCAGAAAATTACCAATCGGCGGAGTTGAATTATACAAGCCCGTTACCACCATCACCCGGTACGATGCAGAACAGGAAAAAACGAAAAAATCGTCGAGCCTTGTGTACGAGATGATCTCGGATTATTTCCGGGGTATTTATGCAAGCCTGATTACGCTTGAAAACGGAAAGCTGTTGGTAAATAACCTTTCCGACAGAGAGCGAACCGGATATATTCAGTCGGGCATCGACTTTCAACTGACCGATTTTGCGCTCGATTCGGTGAGCACCGCAAGATCGAATAAACTGTTTTTTGCCTCCAACATCGACCTTGTTTTTTCGGACTACGAAATGAAGCTCGTCGATCAGTTACACCGCATGACCATTGGAAAAATCAATATATCGAGTTCAAAGAAAAGCGCGTCGGCCGAACGATTGCACCTATACCCGGTTTCCCGCGAAAACACCGAAGCGCTGCTGAGAAAATACGGAAATTCGGAACTGTACGAAGTGAAAATCCCGTACCTGTATTTTCTGAATACCGACATTCATCAGGCATTTTTCAATAAAAAACTTACTATTGGCAACATCCGGATTGCCGAGCCGGAAATAAACTTCGAAAGTTTTGCAAACCTGAAAGTCAAAAATGAAACGGGCCCCGGAATTGATGAGTTTTACAGGCTTTTGTCGAATTACATCAACGATGTTGACATCCGGCAGATCGAGGCAAAAGATGGAAAACTGAAACTAACCAGCCACGACCGAAAAGGAAAAACCATCGGGTTCGATAATCAATTCAACTTAATTCTTGATAAATTCAGGCTGAACAAGGACGAGATCGGCCAGCGCAAACTCCTGTTTTCAGAAAATATTGACTTGAAAATACAGAAATACCTGTTCCGGCTTTCCGACAAAGTTCATTATTTACAGGCAGGCGAAATCGGTTTGTCAACTTTCGATTCGCATGTGTATGTAAAAGATGCCATTTTATATCCCGACATCACCAATCCTGATTACAAGAAACTTCCCTGGAATATTCACATTTCTATTCCTTCAGTTTCCCTGTCAGGCGTCGATCTTCTGGGGATTTATTTCGATGAAAAATTGTCGGCACAGAAATTTACAATCAGCGCTCCCGATATTAAACTGTATAAGGTGAACGATGAAAAAAGAAATTTCGATTTCAAGGAATTCAGTTTGCTGCTCCCCGATGAAATCAGGGAAATATCGATTCGGGATTTTCAACTGGATGAAGGAAAATTGCAACTTTTGAAAGAGGATGACTCCCGGTACCAGCAATACATGGGAGGACTTATCGGGATGCAAACCAGCAATCTGAAAATTGAAAACGAGAGATCGGAGAAAACGAGCAAGGTAACTTCAGGAATATTTACTACCTGGGTGGAAAAACTTTGGCTCGAACCCATCGGGAAAAACCAACGCATCGGACTGGGAAGTATTGATTATTCTACGAATTCGAAAAAAATCAGCATACAAAACCTGAGTATTGCCCCGAAAAAAACAGATGCAACAAAAAACCAATACCGGCTGAAAGTGCCGGAAATAAACCTGAATTCCTTTGATATCGATTTAGCGTACACAAAAAATCAATATTATTTTGAGCAGATTACTTTGTCGAAACCTGAAATTACGTTCTATAAAAACATTGCCGATTCAAGTCAATTCAATCCCTACACAGTCGATCTTTACCCCTATTTTGAAGATTTTGCGGATATATTTTCAACCAAACGGTTGAGCCTCGAAGATGCTTCTTTCCAGTTTCACACAAAGGAAAAAACGTACGGGCAACGGGGTGTTGATCTGAATCTGAACGGTTTTAAAGTCGATAAAAACAAAGATCACCGGTTTTTATCATCCGACCAGTTTGCATTCAGTTTCAACAATGTAACCCGTTACGACAAGGAGAAATTATACAAATTTCAATTCGACCGGATCGGCTTTTCATCTACCGACAACCAGTTTGTCATTAGCGGCATCCATCTGGAACCGCAATACCCGAAAGAGCGTTTTGCCCAAATAGTTGGTCACCAGACCGACTATTTTGAAGGCGGGCTTCAGGAAATACGTTTCGAGAAAATGGACTTGCAGCGCTGGTTCGAAAAACGGGAACTGGTTGGGAAACGGTTGCAGTTCAACGGACTAAACCTGGATGTTTACCGCGACAAACGAATTGCCTTCAACGACAAACAACGCCCCCCGATACCCCAGGATTTGATCCGTGATTTTGACCTGAGATTTTATTTTGACTCGCTGGAACTGAGCAACGCAAACATTTCGTATGCCGAACAAATCGAAGAATCGCCGCAAGCCGGACGGGTCGATTTCAAAAATGTGAACGCCCGCCTGAAACCGTTTACCAATATTCCGTATTTAACCGGAAATTCAGGAAAAACGCAACTCGATGTAAGCGGGAATTTCATGGATGACCCGGCTATCACAGCGCAGGTAATTTTTGATATGAACTCGCCACTGAATGCATTCGAAGTGCAGGGGAACATTGCCGCCTGCCCGATGAACATTGTGAACCCGATGACCAAACCGGCCGCCCTGATGGAAATAAACACCGGGACGCTCGAAAAATTTGAATTTCATTTTACCGGCAACAACGAGCAGGCAAAAGGCAAACTGAAATTTGCATACGACGACCTGAATATTTCCATTCTTGAAATAAAAGACGGCTTCACAAAGAAATCGAAATTTTCAAGTTTCATGGCCAATAACCTGCTGATAAAATCGAAGAACCCGCGGGGAAAAATCCTGCTTCCCGACGACATCACTTATCAGCGCGACCCCAGCCGCTCAATCCTGAACTTTTGGTGGAAAAGCATTTTTAGCGGTGTGAAAAATACTTTTGGCATTAAAGAAAAAGAGAAAGAAGATTAGCCTCCGACATGAAATGCATGCGAGGAAAACAAACCGACAATAAAAACGACCAGTACTACGGCCAGTACCGCCTCTTTCGACACGGTTATTTTTTTTACCCGTTTTACGTAATTCAACAACGGACGCCAGTTGTATGATATATGAATAACAGCAAAAACGGTAAACAAAATAGCCGACATATTATGGACAGACATCCAAAAATGCCGTGCCGGGATCAGAGGTTCAAATTGCAAGTTGTGGTTCATTATTCCTGAAACAGGCAAACCTGCCAATGCAATAAACATGACAATTGAAACGAATGCACGTTTATTAAATTTCCTTTTTTCTATTGTTTCCATATTACATTTGTAGTTGAATGATAAGCTCCAAATTCGCATCCTTTGACACATTTAAGACATCCTTTGCATTTGTTGGCATTTCTGAAAATGGCATGACGGTGACTTAAAAAACTAACTTTTCCAATCACTTTCCCGGGACAACTTTCAATACACTTCCAGCATGCCTTACATTTCCGCGTGTCAAGCTGAACAAATGCAGTTTGTATATGGTTTGATCTTCGAATACTGAGACTCATCTCCCTTGTTTTTTCACAAAAGTACCATCCCCGTTTCTCTCCTGCGATAACAATTGTTAAGAAATGAATCTCATTTTCGGTTTCTTATCCGGCTTAACGAGATTGGGGTAATTCCCAGATACGAAGCAATGTAGTGCTGCGGAACCCGCTGAATAATCTCCGGGTTATTCTCCAATAATTCACAATACCGTTCCTGCGGATTATTCTTGATGCGGGAAAGAAAAAGTTTTGAATAATCAGCCATCCGCTTTACCATTTTTTCGAAAAGCCAATCTTTGATATCGGGATAAAGATTTAGGATAGCCATAAAATCGTCCCGCTTCAAAAAAACCACGACTGAAGGTTCAATGCTTTCCAAACTGACTATGCTGGGCTGTTGCCCCCAAAAACTCTCAATGGAGGAAACAGCCTGTCCTTCAAAAAAGAACTGAAAAGTAATATCCTTGCCATCGTTATTGAACCAAAGCCGCAAACAACCTTTTTTTACAAAACACATGTTTTGTGATATTTCACCTTCTTTCAACAGAATTGTTTTTGATGGAATTTCCTTTTCATGGAAACACTCGCGGAACCGTTCCCAATGTGTTTTATCCTGTTGCAGCCTGTTTCGCAAATGATCAACCATCGATTCGTATTTTAAATGATCCTGTAAATTTCCATTATTTCACCCAATATTTTATCGAAGTCGATTTTCAGGTCGATCAGTTTTCCGCTATGTACATCGAATACCCAACCATGAACTTTGAGGTTTCGTTCTTTGTTCGCTTTCTGCACATCGGCGGTTTTAATCACATTGATGCACTGTTCCTGAACATTCAATTCAACCAGTCGTTTGTATTTTTCTTCCTCATCGTCAATCGAATCAAGCTCTTTTTTATGCAAACGGTAAACATCGCGGATATTTCGCAGCCATGGATTCAGAATACCCAAATCAGCCGATTGCATGGCGGCCTTCACTCCCGTACAATAATAATGTCCGCAAACGACAATGTGATTTACCTTTAAATGCGACACCGAATACGTAATGACCGACATAGCGCTCAGATCATTATTCGGAACCATATTGGCAATATTCCGGAATACAAAAACATCGCCCGGCTGAACCCCCATTAACTCCTCCGCAGTGACGCGGCTATCCGAACAACCGATGTATAAAAACTCGGGATTCTGTCCTTTGGAAAGATTTTTAAAATAATTTCCGTCAATCTTCAATCTTTCGGCAATCCATTTCCGGTTATTCGAAAAAATTTGCTCCACATTCATTTCCGTAAAATTTGATTTCACTTAAACAACGTACAGGCCATTGCGAAGTTCGTCCAAAAAAGTTAAAAACCAAAGTATCCCGGTTAATCATCAACGGATGATTATTTCCTTATTGTAATTATTCCGAATTTCAGACGTTAAAAATTGACGAACGTTTATTTTAATTCTATTTTTGAAAGGTTTTAATTTTTAACGATACAATGAAGCTCAGGTTACTTCTTTTATTCTTGATTCTGGTCACCGTCAGTTCCGGTTCAACATTCGGAATGATGTCTGTCAAAACAATAACTGTTACGGCATCGCAGAAACCGAAATTTATTGAACTCAAGGTAAAACGTAAACAAACTGTTTTTTCTATTGCCCGTCAGTACGGAATCACGATGGAAGAACTTTACAGGCACAATCCTTCAGCAAAAAAAGGGATTCAGGTTGGGCAAACGCTTCGCATCCCGGTTCGCGGAAATGAGCAACCGAAGGAACCAACAAAGCCGGATATTCAGGAAACGCAGGGAGAACATGAACAAGATCAGAACAAAACAAAATATTTCACCTATAAAATTAAACCGGGCGATACGCTTTTCGACCTTGAAAAGAAATACGACATGCCGTCCGATTCATTGGTTGCAATCAACCCGCAACTGCAAAAAGGAGTTTTGCCCGGTTCGCTCATCAAAATCCCGGGAAGCCGGCTTCCGGTGATCATTTCCGAGCCTGAAAAGGAAAAGGAATTTATACGGTATACAGTCCATTCAGACGAGTCGGTTTACGACATAGCCTCCCGGTTCGAAATCAGCATCAACGAACTAAAAAATGCCAATCCCGAGCTTAAATACAGGGAACTTCTGAAAGGCGAAGAATTGCTGATCCCTGATAAATCATTGCGAAAAAAAATATTCGACAAAAGC
The DNA here is from genome assembly GCA_003506435.1 of Prolixibacteraceae bacterium. Lineage (GTDB taxonomy): Bacteria > Bacteroidota > Bacteroidia > Bacteroidales > Prolixibacteraceae > GWE2-42-39. The sequence goes on along the minus strand of DOAQ01000036.1, from coordinate 4,421 downwards.
ATTCAGGACAGCATCTGGGTTCTACCCGGGTACAAAATAAAACACCGTTACCAAGGTTTGCCGGAACCATGCAACACAAATTCTGAAAGCAAGGGGAAAACATATCAGGTGGCACTTCTTCTTCCGCTCTTTCTCGATGCCAACGATACCATTAACCGGATGTCGCTTAGCAATAAAGAATTGTTGGCAGACTCGGCTTTTATGAATATTTACAAACGGGGAGCATCCCTTCCGAAAGACACGTTTCGAATCCGGAAAGAAAAAATAATTGATCCCCGTTCCGAAAATTTCATGCACTTTTATGAAGGTGTTTTAATGGCTGTTGACAGTCTGCGAAAACAAGGCAAAAAATTCGAGTTGTTTGTATTCGATACGGAACGGGATTCGATGGTGATCCGATCGCTTATACAACAAGATATTTTCCGGGAAATGGATCTTATCCTCGGACCGGTATTTCCAGAAATGCAATCCGAAATTTCGGCTTTCAGCGCTAAAAACCGTATCCCGATGGTTTCTCCTCTGTCTTCATCCGGTAATTTCGAAAAGAAAAACCCCTACTATTTTAAAGTTAATCCGGACAAAGAATACCTGATCAGGCAAACAGCCAGTTGGGTTGCCGATGAGTTTTTTGATAAAAATTTCATTGTTTTCAGAATAGGCGATTACCGGCATTTGCAGGAAGCCGAATTGGTAAATCAATGCCGTGAGAAACTATTCGCAACCGGGTATTACAATAAACATAGGGAAGTATTGTTCCATGAATGTAATTTCGAAACCGAAGGTATTTCAGGAATAAAAAATATTCTCTCCCAAAAGCTTGAAAATGTTTTTATCATCCCAGCGGTCAACGAAGGACAAATAAGCGTTGCTGTAACCAATCTCAACTCCCTCGCAGAGCAGACCAATGTACGTCTGGTAGGCTTATCGGGTTTTAAAGGATACCGCAGTATTCAACCTGAATATTTCCACCGAACCCAGTTGCAATACATGACTCACTATTTCATCGATTACGAAAGCGTTCCGGTGAACCGGTTTATTGCTGCGTTTAAAAAACAATTTGCCACCGAACCCAACGAATTTAGTTTTCAGGGTTTCGACCTGGCCTACTACTTTATGAACGCCCTACATAAATACGGCAAAGATATGCCCCGTTGTATTTCCAATTTCAGAATGGAACTGAACCAGTTGAGCCTCAATTTCCAACGGGTAAGTAAAACCGGCGGATTTATGAATTACGGCCTTGTACAGGTGGCGTATGAAAAAGACTTCAGCATAAAAAATAAAGGCTTGTACGGTCCGAATAACTTACTTCCGTTAAAATCTCCGGCAGAAAATTAATTCCTAAAAATATTCAGGATGTTTTTTTATATTTACGATCAGCAAACTAACTAATGCCTGATTATGAACCTGTATTTCAAAAAATTCTTTTGTCTTAGCGGATTATTCATTGTACCCCAGAGTTTTACAATCCAAAATTACCATTAATCATTTCCTTTTTTGAATGTATTGTTTCAGAAAAAGAATGAAAAACAACCAGCACAGAACGAACCAGAATGATTAAATACCTACATTTGGAAAAGAGACGAGCTAACAGACTAAATACAAACTAAAACAACCTAAAGATGGACAAAATCAAAAAAGCTATGTTATTCAATGCCAGTTGTGTGGCATTGGTTGTGACTGCACTCGCATTTGGTACCCGCGGCGGTTTTATCACTCCCTGGATGGAAGAATTTAACCTGACAGGCGCCCAGGTTGGCTGGATTGTCGGCACTGCCTTTTGGGGCTTCACTGTTGCCATGATCTTTTTAGGGCCTCTGGTCGATATTTTGGGTATCGGAAAAGTGATTGCCGTTGCTTTTGCCTGCCATATTACCGGACTGGTAATGACTATTTTTGCCAGCGGTTTCTGGACCCTGTTTTTCTCAACCATGCTGATTGGCATTGCCAACGGAAGTGTTGAAGCGGCCTGTAATCCGCTTATCACGGCAATCTATCCTGACCAGAAAACAGCCAAGTTAAACCGTTTTCACATGTGGTTTCCTACCGGAATCGTGATTGGCGGACTGGTGGTTTATTTCCTCAGCAATGCCGGTATCGGTTGGCGGGTACAAACGGCTGTCATGCTGCTCCCGACCATTGGCTACGGACTACTGTTTATGAAACAAAAATTTCCTCATACCGAACGTGTTGCAATGGGCGCCAGTTACAAAGACATGCTCAAAGCCTGCGTTTCACCGCTGTTCCTCTTCATGGCTTTTCTGATGGTGATGACTGCTGCCACCGAATTGGGCGCGAATCAGTGGATTCCTGCGCTTTTCCAGAATGCTGTAAATAACTTGTTTGGCGAAGGTGGTTTTGGGGCCATCCTGATTTTAGTTTGGATTTCGGCTGTCATGGCTTTGGCCCGTTTATTGGCAGGCCCGGTGGTGCATAAACTTTCGGGAATCGGCGTTTTGCTGTTCTCTGCCATCTTTTCAGGAATTGGCCTTTACCTGATGAGCATTTCGTCGGGAGCCATGTTGTTTGCTGCTGCAACCGTTTTTGCCATGGGTGTTGCCTATTTCTGGCCTAACATGCTGGGCGTTGTTGCTGAAAAAGTTCCAACGAGCGGAGCGCTTGGACTGGCCATTATGGGAGGTATCGGCTTCCTGGGCGGTGCAATTGCACAACCAACGCTTGGTCGTATATACGATATGCAGCTAGGTAAACTTGGAAACGATATTGCGGCAGGCGCGGCAACCCTCCAATATGCAATTGTTCTGCCTGTTATCCTCACAATCGCTTTTACATACCTGTTTCTTAAACACAGAAAAAAAGCGACAGCTCAATAAACATTTTAGTTGAAAATCCGAAAAGAGATTGTTTCAAAAGCCACTTTTGAGACAATCTCTTTTTTACAAAAACAATTCGGAAATCGGTTCAATGTTTCATCGCCCGGTCCATGTCGCGTTTCGAATCTTTTTCCTTCAGTGTTTCGCGTTTGTCGTATACCTTTTTCCCTTTGGCAAGTGCAATTTCCAGTTTTGCCAAGCCTCTTTCAATAATAAATAATTTAAGCGGAACAATGGTAAGTCCACTCTCTTTTAATTTTTTTACCAGTTTCCCCAGTTCGCGTTTCTGAAGTAATAATTTACGGTCTCGTTTGGCTTCATGATTATTAATATTTCCGAAGTCGTACTCCGATATGTGCATGTTCTTTACATACAGCTCGCCCATCTGAAACTGGCAATACGAATCGACCAAACTGACTTTGCTGCTTCGTATCGACTTGATTTCTGTACCTACCAACTGAATACCAGCCACGAAAGTTTCAAGTATTTCGTATTCGAAGAAAGCCTTCTTATTTTTTATCGTAATATTTTGCGCCTTATGGGTCATCGTCTGTCATCCTTAAATAATAGCAACATTTCCGTTACCGGTCTTTTTTGCCTTACAAAAATACATTATTTTGCAGATTGCAATCTACTGAAAAATGAAACAAGCAAAATATAACCTTATTGCAATTATCGGACCCACTGCAGGAGGAAAAACCAGCGTGGCAGCCAATCTGGCTTTCCGGATCAACGGGGAAATTATTTCGGCCGATTCGCGGCAGGTTTACCGGGGCATGGATTTGGGCACCGGAAAAGATTACGGCGACTACATTATTGATGGACAGCCAATTCCGTTTCACCTTATCGACATTGCAGAGGCGGGTTATGAATACAATGTTTTTGAATATCAGAAAGACTTTTTAAAGGTTTTTGAAGATATTCAGACTCGCGGCAAATTTCCGGTTTTGTGCGGCGGAAGCGGTCTTTATCTGGAAGCCGTACTAAATAATTACAAGCTTATACAGGTTCCGCTCAACGAAAGCCTCAGGCAACAACTTCAGGATAAAGAATTGGAGGAGCTGGTCGAAATTCTGAAAACCTACAAATCGGATCTGCACAATCAAACCGACATTGAAAACAAGAAACGCGCATTGCGGGCCATCGAGATTGAAGAATACTGCAAAAATAATCCGGAAGTTGATACGCACATGCCGGAAATCAAAAGCTTGACAGTGGGGGTGAAATTCGACCGTTTGTCACGGCGCAAGCGTATTACCGAACGCCTGAAACAGCGACTTGACGAAGGAATGATCGATGAGGTACAAAAACTGTTTGATAAAGGTTTAAGCCCCGAACAACTCACATATTACGGTTTGGAATATAAATTCCTGACATGGTACCTGACCGGCAAATTCAGTTACAACGAAATGTTTGAACAACTGAATACCGCCATTCATCAATTTGCAAAACGGCAAATGACCTGGTTCCGACGAATGGAGCGACAAGGAACCGTAATTCATTGGCTTGACGGCTACATGCCTATGGAAGAAAAAATGGAACGGATACTGAAATGGATGGAAGAATAATACAAAATGCAATTATATG
>DOAQ01000012.1 GCA_003506435.1 Prolixibacteraceae bacterium | reverse complement strand
AGGATGACCTTTTGGGACACCCTCATGATTATTGAATTATTTGGCAAGGTATTACGTGAACTGAGAGAAGCAAATCATATCTCTCAGGAAAAGCTTGCTGAATATTGTGATCTTGACCGGACATATATCTCGCTTCTTGAACGTGGCCTCCGGCAACCTACTATCACAACCATTTTTAAGCTTGCCAATGCTTTAAATATTTCACCTTCTAAGTTAATTGAAAAAGTTGAAATTCAAGACAAGCTTTAGGCTGTTCAAATCTTGGATAGTTATAGCAGAATAAATAAAAATGCTTGTACAATAATGGTAAGAGCCTAGAAAAAAAATTACATCAAAATATATGAACCGTTTCAATAAAAGTTGAGGCGGTTTTTTTGTTACTATGTTGGACTTTGTTACTATTTTGTTACTCACCAAACAAAAAACCCTTACAATCATTTGACTGCAAGGGTTTTATGATTTATTAAAAGTACCCGGGGCGGGAATCGAACCCGCACGATATTGCTATCACTGGATTTTGAGTCCAGCGCGTCTACCAATTCCGCCACCCGGGCAACTGTATCGTAGACAGGGCTGCAAAATTAATGGAAATTTCTTTTGTGCAAAACAAATTATTCAAAAAAAGCCGGAATTGGCGGACCTTATTTACTCTGTTCTTGCTAACTGCCTGTCGGCTAACACATTTTTACATAAAACCGTTCCGTCCGGGCGATAGATCATCACCGTAGAAAGATTCTCATTCAGTTCAGCAATCTTGATAAACTTTTCGTTTTGTTCAAGCCACAAGCTGTGGTTTTTACTGTCAATCTTCAGACGTACCGACTTCCCTTTCTCCGGACCGTCAATTGCAGTGATGGTATAATGGTTCCGGGTAGCAGTAACCTTGTATGTGCCGTTTTCGTTGGTTACAATCTTTTCGTTTGATTCTCCTTTTTTCAGAGCAACCGGATTGTCACCTGTCCAAAATTCAATGGTATTCAGAATTACTGCATCAATAGTCAGTGCAATTTCATATACCGGTACAATCAAAAGGCCGTAAAAAACAAGAGAGTTTACCCATTCGTCACCCAGCGAACCGTTCCATTCATGAAGGTTTTGAGTCAACCGGAAAGGCCCGTAACAACCAGCCAGTCCTATACTCAAAACTAAAATGACACTCATAAGTTTTACTCGTAAATTTTTCATTTTGAAAGTTTTTATTGTACGTTAAACAAATGTAAACGATTATTTGCCCGAAGTCAACCCCAAAATGAGATTAGAAGAAAAGACCATACAACATTTTATGATTAGTATTTCTGAAACTTTGTAAGCCTGAACAACAATTTTTTTTACCTTAGCCCGAAACATCAATACCGACGTTTATTCGATGAATAGTAAAGACGATAAAAGTCTTGCATTGGAATTGGCCCGGGGAAACAAAAAAGCTTTTGAAATTATTTTCAGTAAATATTATCAGTCGCTGTGTGTGTTTTCAAGGCAATTCCTGAATGACGATGAACTGGCTGAAGAAACGGTACAGGATATATTTGTAAAAATCTGGGAAAAGCGGTTTTCCCTTTCCATCGAAACATCCCTGGAGCATTATTTATTCAGGGCTGCGAGAAACCATTGCTTTAATCAACTTCAACATCAGAAAATAAAAAAAAGGTATGCACAAAAAATACTGGAAAACACCGAAATTGAAATAAACACCGAAGAATATTATCTCGAACCCGGGTTAAAACATGCGATAGAAAAGGCCCTCGAATTATTACCTCCGAAACGAAAGGAAATCTTCAGGCTGAGCCGCGAAGAAGGATTGAAATACAAAGAAATTGCCGATCAACTGGATATTTCAGTAAAAACAGTTGAGGCCCAGATGGGACTGGCTTTGAAATTCCTCCGCGAACAATTGAAAGATTTTAGCGACATTGTGAACTTCCTCTTTTTACTGCTGAAGAAAAAATAATTAACCTCCTATTAGGGGTATAAAAACACTTCCCTGTCATAAAAGTACTATGGAAAACAATGATAATATAAAACCAACCGACTGGGGTTTAATTGCCAGGTTGCTGTTCGATGCCGGCCAAAACGCTACCGCTTCCGGAGAAAGCGGAGCAGAAGAATTAACGGAGAATGAGAAAACCGAATTATTACACAGCCGCTCCCTCAGCAAAAAAATCGATCTGTACTACTCGCAAAAAAAATACTCCGAAACCAAGGCATGGCAACAGGTACAACAAAAAACAGCAAGCCGCAAGGAACGGCAATTACCCCTGCAAATGTTTCTGAAGGTTGCTGCTGCTGTGGTCGTTGCTTTCCTGCTGGGGGCATTTGCCTACCAGTATTTTTATGCAGGCGCTTCCCGTCTGCAAAACCAACTGGTCGCTTTTGCAGAACCACTTGCTTCATTTGAATTGCCCGACGGAACAAAAGTTTCCCTTAATTCCGATTCGAAATTGTTCTTTCCGAAAAAATTCAAAGGCGGAACCCGCGAAGTCACACTCGAAGGCGAAGCCTTCTTCGATGTCGAACCTAATCCAACTAAACCATTTATAATCAATGCCGGAAATGCTCAGATTAAAGTTTTAGGTACCAGCTTTAATGTGAATGCTTATCCCGGCTCCGATAAAGTTGAAGTTATTGTTGAAACCGGCAAAGTTCGTGTTGCCCGTAAAACAACCAATACTTCAGCAATCGGTGAACTGATCCTTGCCCCGGGCGACAAAGGAATTTTGCTGTACCCGAATGGTGTTTTGCAGAAAAGCAAAAACAACGACGACAACTTCCTGGCCTGGAAAACTCACAACCTGATCTTCAGGGAAACTTCTCTTGGTGATGTTATTGAAACCCTTGAGAAGGTTTACAAAACAGATATTGACATCGCAGATGATGAGATGAAAAAACTTTTGCTGACGGGTCAATACAACGATTATTCCCTTGATTTTATTCTGGAAGTAATTGCTTCGACCCTGCATTTGGAAGTTGAAAAAAAAGGCAACAGGTTTTTTCTTTGCAAAGAATCCTGACCCATCAAGTATTGTTTGCGGCTTCTGTTTTTTTATTGAAAACGGATTTTTAACCTACTAAATTCGTACCAATGAGATGAGCATGGATGGAATAATTATCAACGGGAACGATTCTTAAGTTTTACGAATGATTTAATGTTGTATTGGAATCAGTATAAGGCACTGTTGTTCAATGCAGAGTGCAATAATCAATAGTCAATTATAAATCATCAATTACTTAACCATGCGAATTCCATCCGTTGAAATTTATTTTGGAAAGTTAACGTCGATACGGAAATTGTATTAGGGAACATTGAAAAAATAAACCAGATGAAAACAATTAAACAAAAACGGGCATTCAGCATCGCCATTATAACTGTATTCTTGCTCGGAACGTTGCCTGTCGCTGCACAGGAACAAAAACCAAGCGATAATATTCTTGACCAAAACATCAGTATTTTTGCTGAAAATGAACCACTTTCCGATGTTATTGAAAAAATTTGCGGCTACTTCAACCTCGATTATTCATACAACTCGAAATTGATAGAGGGGAAAAACATCAACCTGAACATCTCCAACAAACCAATTCGGTACGTGTTGGATAAATTGATGAAAGACTTTTACCTGCTCTTCGAGATTGAAGACAATATACTGATGGTAAGAGATTACGTTCCGATGGAGGAAAGTGCAAAATACGAAGAAAAGATAAAACAGGTGGGCACACACACCGGCTTCGTTTTTGAAAATCCCCGGAAAAAGTCGATAACCATTAATTTCAAAACGGCCAGTAACCTGATCATCATTCCGGTAAACATCAACAATTCCGATACCCTGAATTTTATTCTCGATACCGGCGTCCGGTTTCCGATCATTACCGAACTTCCTTTTGTAAACAAACTGAATCTTAATTATTTGCAGCCGGTTGAAATCAAAGGGCTTGGCGAAGGAGAAGCCATGATGGCCTATCGCTCATTAAATAATCAGATCGGCATTGAAGGTCTGACAGCATACAATCAGGAAATACAGATGATCATCAACGAAAATTTCCAGATTTCACACATTCTGGGTATTCCTGTTCACGGACTGATCGGCTTCAACCTTTTCAAAGATTATGTGATAAAAATTGATTATTCGAACAACAAGCTCACGTTAATGAAGCCGGAAAATTACAAATACAAAACCAACGAAAAGGACATTGTGATGCCGCTTCATTTTGAGCAGAACAAACCCTACGTGAGGACCAGCATTATGACCGACAAACACGAGGAAGTTCCCGTAAAACTGCTGGTCGATACCGGTGCGAGCGATGCGCTTTGGCTTTCGGTAAATTCCGATGAGCGGATCGGGTTACCCGAAAATCACATTGAAACTTTCCTGGGGCGCGGTTTAAATGGCGACCTGTATGGAAAAAAAGGAAGAATCGGCGGAATATGGGTTGGTCCGCTGATCCTGTATGAACCGATTGTTGCGTATCCGGAAGGAGAACTGATCGATCAGCTCATTACGTCCAACGACCGCAACGGAACACTGGGAGCCGAAATCCTTCGCAGGTTCTATGTTACTTTCGATTACCCCGGCAAACGGCTGGTATTAAGACCTACCGGCGATGTCAAAGACGACTTCAATTACAACATGAGCGGCATTGAAGTTGCGAACCCGATGCCCGGGATCCCGATCTTCACAATTACCAATATCCGGAAGAATTCTCCGGCCTATTTTGCCGGGCTATCTGAAAATGACCAGATTCTGGAAATCAACAACAGTAGCCATAAATCATTAACTTTGAATGATATTAACCTCATGTTTCAAAGCAAGGAAGATAAAAAAATAAACATGAAAGTACTTCGAAACGGAAATGAACTAAAAACCAGCTTCTTCCTGAAAAAGGTATTTTAAATGGAATTTAAATTCCGGATATTGTTGATTACTCTCTTGCTGTGGCCGTCTTTCGTAAACGGGCAGCAAGAGAGTAATTCTGTTTTACAATCAAAATTGTCAATTCGGCTGACTGACCTGCCGGTAGCATCTGTTCTCGACAGTATTACCCGGCAAACCGGTTATTTTTTTTCCTACGACCCGGTGCTGGCACAGGCCAACCGCAAAATAAATATTTCGTTTTCCGAAACAAGCCTCGAAAAAATATTGAATGCCATTTTTAAAGAAACTCTGTCGTACAAAGTTTTGCAAGACCAGATTATAATTTACAAAGAAACCGGAAAGAAAACCATTGAAATAGTACCCGACAAAAAAGAGAATCAGTTTATTTTACTGAGCGGAAAAATTCTTGATCTGGAAAGCAACGCGCCAATTCCCTATGCAAGCGTTTCGCTGTGGAACCAACCCATCGGCACAATTTCGAATCTCGACGGTGAGTTCGATCTGAAAATTCCGGCGGAAAAAGGCAAAGACACCCTGGTCTTTTCCTGCGTTGCCTATCAGAAGTATTTACTGCCGATACCCGACTTCGAATTTGAAAGAAGCAGTATTTTCCTTCGTCCGGTCTCCATCCGGATAAAGGAAATTAAAGTAAAGTCAATTGCTGCAATCGATGTCATTCATGAAATGCTGGCCAATATCGGTCAGAATTACCCTGCCGAACCGTACCTGATGACTTCCTTTTACCGTGAAACGCTTCAGCAGGACGGAAAATACATCAATGTTTCCGAAGCGGTGATGGAAATTCTGAAAACCTCGTACGGAAGCCAGTATCGGGAAGACCGGACCCGCATTGTACGGGGCCGGAAAAACAAGCAGGAACCGCTTTTCAAGTGGGTCGACTTTAAAATGCAAGGTGGCCCGTATTACATCACCCTTCTCGATGTTATCAAAACACAGGAATCTTTTCTCAACTCCGAATCACTCGACCTGTACAAATACGAAATCGAGGAAGTTATTTTTTTTCGCGACCGGCCAACCTACGTCATTGCATTTAAACCTTCGGTTAAGTCCGAACAATCGGTCTATCAGGGAAAATTATATGTCGACAGGGAAACTTCCGCATTGGTACAGGCAACTTTCGGGTACGATAAACCCGGTCTGAAAATTGCCCGCGAGTCGATGATCAAGAAGAAGCCAAAAGGGTTCAACGTTCGTCCCGAAGATGTAAGTTACCAGGTAAATTATAAAACCGACAACGGCAAATGGTTTTTCAACACAGCAAAAGCGCAGATTGAATTCAAAGTGAAAAGCAGGGACGATAAAATCAATTCGTTTTATACAAGCATTTCCGATTTACTGGTCACCGACTATGAAAAAACCGATGTAAAACGTTTTAAACACACCGAGTCATTTCATCCCGATGATATTTTTACTGAATTGATCGTAGATTTCGACAAAGAATTCTGGGGAAGCTACAATACCATCAAACCGAATGAAGACCTGCGAAATGCCATCCGTCCGGCAAAAAAAACCAACTCAAAAAAATCAACCCTAAAACACCAGCAATGAAAACAATCCTTTTTGCATTTTCTTTTTCCCTCTTATGTCCCGCTGTTTTTTCGCAGCCCAAAGGCGCATTGTCCCAAGTAATCGATCAACTTGGGCTGTATTATTCCGCTAATCCAAAAGAGCAAATTATTATACAGACCGATAAGGATTTCTACCAGCCGGGCGAGAACATCTGGGTCTCATGTTGGTATTGGAATGCAGACCAATCGCAACCCTTACCCGTGCAAAAAGAAATGGAGGTTCGGCTTTTGGGCCCTGACGGGGCGACCATTCTGTCGGATAGATATTTGGTAGAGGAACGTGTTGTCGCTGCCGATTTTTTACTTCCCGATAATCTGAATGCAGGCAATTATTTTATTGCAGCCTTTTTACCCGGTCAGGAAAATGCGGAAAATAGTTACTTCCGGAAGATCATTATCCGTCCGTTTTATCAGAACTCACTGGTAATTTCAGTAGCTCAGAAAGAAGCGTTTCTTCAAAAAGGAATTGACAATGAAATTTCTATTCGGGCAAAAAGCCTCACCAAAGGCGTCGCTAAAAACGAGAAACTGGAGTATACCATTTCAGCGGGAGGGCAAATTGTTGAAGAAGGCAAATTAAAAACCGGTGACACCGGCAATGCAGCGATCCGTTTCCGTATTCCTGAAAATCAAACCGGAATGCCTTTTATCCTCTCGGTATCCGACAGCAAAAAGGAATCGGTTGAAACGGTGCAACTGGCTTCTGAAACCGATCAGTTGAATATTACTTTTTATCCCGAAGGCGGTACAATTATTCCTGAACTGGCATCCAAAGTTGGGTTTTACGTTACCGACAAACTGGGAACCCCGGTTCATATCGAGGGAGAAATCCGGGATTCGGAGAACCAAATGGCCTATTCGGTAAAAACCTTTCGCGAAGGGTTTGGCTTTTATTTGTTGAAAGCGGCCCGGAACGTAAGGTATTCACTGCATATCACTAAGGGACAAGGAAAAGGTCTGCAATTTCAGCTTCCGCAGACGAATGCAACAGGTTCGTCGCTGTCGATAGCAAAAACCGATGCAGAGTTTTTTTGGTTAAATCTGTCATTTGCCGATCAGTCGGGGCACAAAATATCCGTAATGGCTTCGCAGGGAGCAGAAGTATATTGGGCTGCCGATTTGCAGATAAACGGTACCGGCCTGTTGAAAGTTCCGGTTGCTGAATTGCCCCGGGGCATTGTCCTTTTAAGTTCTTTTTCTGCCGAAGGGTTTCTCTTAAACCAACGATTGGTTGATGTCCCGAAGAACGAGAAACTGAAAATTGATATTTCTGCCGTTCCTGAATCGCTAGCGAAAAAAGATGAAATCAACCTTCAGCTTAAATTTACTGACGAAAAAGGTCAGCCACTTATGGGAATTGCCCGGGTATTATTTAGCGACGCTGTTTGTAACGATATGCAGAGACCGGTACTACCATTTGAAATAACCTTCAATACCATTCTTAAGAACAAGATTATTTCGGGAAAAACCGGCTTTTCGGATGACAACGACCTGAAACGATCATTCGACTATTTACTTATTGCCAATGAACTATCTAATTTCGACTGGTCGCGTATCTCCAATTTTAAAGCCGCCAAACCTACTGAAAGACTGAGCATTTCCGGGGAGAATTTATTTTCCGAAGAATTTGAAGCAAGCCTGAAAGAGAAAGTAAAATCTCTCAATCAGATCAAACCGGTGTCGGTTGTGTCAACTATTCCTGAAAACTATTTTGTGACAAACAACGGGCTGATTTCGAAAAAGGCAAAAAGAAAAATAGGCGATATTCCACAAAACGACTCGTATAAAAAGTTTTTGGAAACCAGCACCAACCTGCTTGAGGTGATTAAAATTATCAAACCGTTTGATTTGGAAGGGTCTAAAATTATTTTCCCTGGCGGAAAAAATTCGATCAATGCCCAGGGCGGTGCACTGATTGTTGTCGACGGACAGCAGATGGGAGAAGATGCTTCGGTTTTAAATGGCATCAATCCTCATGATATTGAGGAAATCAATGTTTCGACCCAACCAATGGATATTCAGCGTTACACGGGTTTGAATTCGGTGGGACTTATTGAAATCACAACAAAAAGAGGAAACATAGAAGAACCGGTAAAAGAAAAAACGCCCGACGCAGTTCTCTATGATGGCGATTACCGCATATCCCGGGAATTTCAGGTTTCAGAAAAAACTGGCTTGCGGACAACTGCATGGTGGAATGGCCGGCTTTTTATTGATAATACCGGAAAAGCATTACTGAAAATACCGGGTCCGAATGTTGTTTCCGATTTCATCATTTCGGTTGAAGGAATGGCTGACAACGGGCAGTTTGGCTACACGACAAAACGGATCAAAGTAACTGAATAAGAATATAGTTACTCATTGGATGACTTCGAGTCATCCAATGAGTAACTTACATATTTTTTCGAGCCATTCGGCATCCACTTCGTCAAACGAGGCCAGATCTTTGCTGTCGACATCCAACACGCCGGTAATTTCGCCAAAAGAATTCCGCAGCGGGATTACAATTTCCGATTTCGACCGCGAGTCACAGGCAATATGTCCCGGAAATTCTTCCACATTTTCAACCACCAGTGTTTTTTGCTGATTGATTGCCGCCCGGCAAACACCTCTGTCTTTTGCCAGAACCTGGCAGGCAACCGGTCCCTGGTACATTTCCACAGTCAGCTCGTCGTCAACGAGCATATAAAAACCCGTCCAGAAAAAGTATTCCATTTTGTGGTGCAATACCGCGATAACAGTTGCCTTGCGGGCAAGCGGATTACTGCTCTTCTTCAGCAGGCTTGTCAATTGATCGTATATCCTGCTATAACGGGCAGCTTTTTTCTTTTTGTCCATATTTCTCGTAATATCAATATTCATTCAAAAAAGTAGTTGAAAACGACTGAAAACGATTGTCTCCCATTGTCTTCCATTGTTTCCCTCTCTTCTATTCTTCTATTCTCCCATTGCCATCTTAAAAGTCGAGCCGGTAAAGGATCGAAGTGCTCAGCACATTATTATACTGATCATTCCACCAGTAATCGATCCGGTCGCCGGGCAAATCACGAATGGGCAAAAACGAATAGGCGCCTCTCACGTCCACGCTAATCCGGTCGGTCAATTCGAAACGGACACCCAGAAACGCCTGAAAATCGAAATCGTTAAAAGCCCGCTGTTCAATCTCAACCAGTTCTCCGTAATTATCGTATTCGGTGCCGTGCATCAGGTAGCCAAACGACAAGCCTGTAAAAATGGAAACCGTTTCGCCGGTGCGGATTCCAACATAAGCAGGCACGTCGATGTAGCCTAGCCGCATAATGTATTTCTCCTGATCTTGTGTTTTCGGATCAGGATTTTTGCGGCTCCCTTTTTGCGAATATTTTAATTCGGCGCCAACAAACATACTTCGGCTGATATCGGTTTGTACATATCCGCCAACCAAAACTCCCGGCTTGTGATACCCGGTGGTATGGTCGCCATCCACCTGCGACGCATTCAAACCGCCCAAAATACCGCCTTCAAACCGCTGCCCGTACGATTTGGTTTGCAACCCTGCCAGCAATACAACCATAAACAAAAAAGCGATGGACACACTTCCCAATCGTAAATCGTAAATCGTAAATCGTAAATCGCAACTCATAACTCGTGACTCATAACTCATAACTCCTTCAGTTTTTCTTTTAAAATTTCCACTCCCCGTCCTGCTTTTTCTTCAATAAAAATCACATTTTTTCCTGAAACGGGAGGTTCGTGAGGATCGATTACAAAAATCGGGATATCGGGTTGGGTGTAATAGAGTAATCCTGCCGCCGGATAAACGTCCAGCGAAGTGCCGATCACCACAAAAATATCAGCCTTTTCTGCAATCGAAACAGCTTCGTCCATTGCCGGGACCGCTTCGCCAAACCAAACAATATGAGGCCGGAGCTGGCTTCCTTTTTCGCATTTATCACCGAATTTCAGTTCCCAGCCATCCAGTTCGTAAATCAGTGAGGGGTCTTTCTGACTGCGCACTTTTTTTAGTTCACCGTGCAAATGAAGCACTTTCGAACTGCCTGCCCGTTCGTGCAGGTCATCCACGTTCTGGGTGATGATTTCCACATCAAAATCCTTCTCCAGTTCGAACAAACCAATGTGCCCGGCATTGGGCAAGCACCCGTACAACTGTTTGCGTCGGTCGTTGTAAAAACGCATCACCAGCTCAGGATTGCGTTGCCAGGCTTCGGGCGTAGCCACTTCCATAACATCGTATTCCTCCCACAGTCCTCCCATGTCGCGAAATGTCCGTATCCCGCTCTCTTGGCTCATCCCGGCCCCGCTCAATACGACCAGTTTTTTCATCTTTCCGGTTGTTTTTTATTGACAGCCTAAAGGTAAATTGAAAATTATACAAACCAACGGAAACAAGTCCTGAATTTGTATCTTTGAAACCTGACAAGGATTTGAAACCTTGTCAGGTCTATTATTAAAAAAATGGCAAACAATTTACACCGGATAAAAACCCTTTGTTTTGTTTTCGATGCCGAAAACGACCTGATCCTGTTGCAGCAATACGGCGCCGGGAAATATGCCCGCCTGCATTCGGGTGTCGATTCGGATTGCCTGTTTGCCGAGGATACAGCCGCTTCGTGCAAGACAAACCTTTTGCAAAAAGCCGGAATTCAAATTGCCGGGTTGAAACTGAGAGGCATCCTGAAAACCATTGATCCGGCTGAAGGGGAACCGACCATCTACTTTGTTTATGAAGCCGGATTTGTTCACGGCAATTTGCAGCAAAATGCCGAAGGACGCCTGAAATGGGTCGAAGTGCTGAACATGTTCAACCTGAAATACATCCCGTTTGTAAAAGAAATTATCGCCCATCTGCTCGATGGAGAGAGTTTTTTCGAGGCTTTTTTCGAACTCAGCGAAAGCGGGGAAATTGTTCGGCAGCAAATCCATCCGGAATACGAATAAAATTTTTTACTACCCTCTTGAATTTCAAAGATTTTTGTTTATTTTTGCCGAGCTTTTAAAAAATTAATTTTAAGCTGTTGTTATTGAAAGCGATGCTGCGGCTTAAACATTGTATCACAAATTAAATTAAAAAGAAATGTATTTAACTCCTGAAAAGAAAGCAGAGTTTTTTGAAAAGTTTGGTAAAGATGCAAAAGACACCGGTTCGGCCGAAGGTCAGGTTGCATTATTTTCGTACCGGATTGCTCACCTTACCGAGCACCTGAAAGTGAATAAAAAAGACTTCGGCACCCAGCGTGCATTGATCAGTTTGGTTGGTAAACGCCGCCGCCTGCTCGACTACCTGAAGAAAAAAGACATTGGACGTTACCGTGAGATCGTTAAACAATTAGGTTTACGTCGGTAAAAAAAATAAGAGAAAGGGCAATATATTTATTGCCTTTTCTTATTTTTGAATACAACTGAAAAATTCAACGAAATTCAGTTCTTGTTTTTTTTCAGTTGATGTCAGAAAATCCCCACCACGAGATTAGACATTTGTTAAATTAATTATCAAAAAAGAATTATGAGTCAAGCTATTATCAAGACAATTGACCTTGGCGATGGCCGTACGATTTCAATTGAAACCGGTCGTCTGGCCAAACAGGCCGATGGTTCAGTTGTTGTACGTATGGGGGACACGATGTTGCTGGCCACAGTCGTTTCGGCCAGAGAAGCAAACGAAAATGTTGATTTTATGCCGGTTTCGGTTGACTACCGCGAGAAATTCTCGGCAGCAGGCCGTTTCCCCGGTGGTTTCCTGAAAAGGGAATCCCGTCCGTCAGACGATGAGATTTTGGTAGCCCGTCTGGTTGACCGCGCTATCCGTCCTTTATTCCCGGAAGATTATCATGCTGAAACAGCGGTGATGATTTCCCTGATTTCCGTTGATCCGGATGTGATGCCCGATTCGCTGGCCGGATTGGCCGCATCGGCAGCTATTGCCGTTTCAGATGTACCTTTTGTAACTCCGATTTCAGAAGTACGTGTGGCACGCCTTAACGGTGAATTTATCATCAACCCAAGCGCTGCACAGTTGAAAAAATGCGACATCGACATCATGGTGGCCGCATCGCACGACAACATCATGATGGTGGAAGGCGAAATGGACGAAGTGTCGGAAGAAGATATGCTCGAAGCCATTAAAGTGGCCCACGAAGCCATCCGTGTGCATTGCAAAGCACAGGAAGAACTGGCTGCCGAAGTAGGTGTGGTGAAACGCGAATACTGTCACGAAGTAAACGATGCCGACCTGAAAGTTGCAGTCAAAGAAGCAACCTACGCAAAATGCTACGAAACTGCCAAAGCGCAAATTAAAGATAAACAATTGAGGATGTCGTCATTCGAGGCTATCCGCAATGAATTCATCGAAGCGTATAAAGCTGAAAATGAAGGCAACGAACAAATCGATTTGGGACAAAAGGAAATGCTGATCAAACGCTATTTTCACGATGTGGAAAAAGAAGCGATGCGCCGCATGATCCTGGATGACGGAATCCGTCTGGATGGCCGTACAACCACTCAAATCCGTCCTATCTGGGGTGAAGTTAATTATTTGCCGGGATCGCACGGATCGGCTATTTTCACCCGCGGCGAAACACAGTCGTTGTCATCGATCACACTGGGCAGCAAGCTCAACGAGAAAATGATTGACGGTGTTACCGTTCAGGGAACTGAAAAATTCATGCTTCATTATAATTTCCCGCCTTTCTGCGTGGGTGAAGCCAAAGTTCCACGCGGATTGGGACGCCGTGAAATCGGACACGGGAACCTCGCTTTACGTGCCCTGAAACGCATGATTCCTGAAGATTTCCCGTATGTGGTACGCATTGTTTCCGACATTTTGGAATCGAATGGGTCGTCATCGATGGCTACGGTTTGTGCCGGAACCATGTGTATGCTCGACAGTGGTTTAAAAATGAAACGCCCTGTTTCGGGTATCGCCATGGGTTTGATTACAGACAAAGATTCCGATAAATTCGCCGTTCTTTCCGATATTCTCGGCGACGAAGACCACCTCGGAGATATGGATTTCAAAGTAACCGGTACCGAAAAAGGAATTACCGCTACCCAGATGGATATCAAAGTAGATGGTTTGTCGTACGAAGTGCTTTCAAAAGCACTGCACCAGGCCAAAGAAGGCCGCATGCACATCCTGGGCAAAATCCTTGAAGTGATTGCCGAACCTCGTCCTGATTTCAAACCGAATGTACCGCGTATCGAAACTATCCAGGTACCGAAAGACATGATTGGACCAATCATTGGCCCGGGCGGAAAAAATATCCAGAAACTTCAGGAAGAAACCAACACGGTTATTGTTATTGAAGAAATCGACGGATATGGAATGGTACAGGTTGCCGGCCCGAACAAAGAAGCCCTGGACGATGCAATTGCCCGTCTGAAAAAAATTATCGCTGTTCCTGAAAAAGGCGAAATCTACAAGGGAAAAGTTAAATCGATCACATCGTTTGGCGCCTTTGTTGAAATTATGCCGGGAAAAGAAGGATTGCTCCACATTTCAGAAGTTAGCTGGGAACGCATCATGAATGTTGAAGACGTTTTGCGCGAAGGCGAAGAAGTGGAAGTGAAACTGATTGAACTTGAACGCGACGGCAAACTGAAACTTTCGAGAAAAGTATTATTGCCAAAACCTGAAGGTTATGTTGACAGACCGGCAGGCGACCGTCCTCCCCGCAGGGATGGCGACCGTGGCGGAGATCGCGGAGGCGACCGTCCACGCAGAGATGGTGATCGTGGTGGCGACCGCCGCGACAACCGTGGTGGTGGCGATCGTCGCGACTATGGAGGCGACCGCAGACCCCCGAGAGATAGAAATTAAATTTCAATCGATACAGAAATGCTCCGTTACCAGACGGGGCATTTTTTTTGCCAAAAAAGTTGATAATGAAATATGGAATGGGATCGATTTTATAATTCCTTCCTCAATCGGGCCACGGGAATGCCCAGTTGTTCACGGTATTTGGCCACGGTGCGGCGGGCGACAAGGTATGATTTTTTTTTCAGGATCAGACCCAGTTTTTCGTCAGTAAGCGGTTTGCGCTTGTCTTCATTTCCAATGCACTCCTGCAATATCGATTTAATTTCGCGGGTCGAAACCTCTTCGCCGGTATCGGTTTGCATGCCTTCTGAAAAGAAATATTTTAGCGGGAAAATGCCAAAATGGGTTTGTATGTATTTGCTGTTCGACACCCTCGAAATGGTCGAAATATCGAGCCCGGTACGGTCGGCAATATCTTTCAGGATCATTGGCCTCATCTTGGTTTCGTCTCCGTCGAGAAAATATTCTTTTTGAAAACTGATAATCTCCATCATGGTGACCAGCAGGGTATGCTGGCGTTGTCGGATGGCATCGATAAACCATTTTGCCGAATCCATCTTTTGTTTCACAAACATCATTGCGTCTTTCTGTCCCCTGGGCGCCGATTTTTTATTGGTAGTGTATGCCTTCAGCATGTTCATGTACGTTCCGTTGAGCCTCAGCTCGGGTACATTCTTCTGGTTCAGGCTTAATTCCAGTTCTCCGTCAACATTATCCAGAATGAAATCGGGAGTGATCACCTGGTTCGTTTTGCTTAACGGATTACTGTACGAACTGCCTGGTTTGGGGTTCAGCTTCAGTATTTCATCGATGGCTGCTTTCAGCTCTTCTTCCGTAATTTCATATTTGCGGATGATCTTGTCGTAATGCTTCCTGGTAAACTCTTCGAAATTATCCTGAATAATCTTCGCTGCCAGGCAGGTTGAGTCCTTTCCCCGTTTGCGCTGGATTTGTAACATCAGGTTTTCCTGAAGGTCGCGGGCACCCACTCCCGGCGGATCGAAATCCTGTATTATTTCCAGTATCTCGGCCAGTTCTTTTTCCGAAATGTCCATATTCAGGGCAAAGGCCAAATCGTCGCTGATGGAAAGCAAATCGCGGCGCAGGTAGCCGTCTTCGTCGATATTGCCAATGATGTATTCTGCAATTTTCTTTTTCTCATCATCCAGATCGGTCAGACCCAGTTGTTCGGCCAGCGATTCGTGAAAACTGACCCCTCCGGACAAGGGTATTTCAGACACTCTGTCGTCGGGCGAATAATTGTTTATATTGAGCCTGTAGGTTGGAATTTCATCGTCTTCAATGTAGTCTTCGATCGAAAATTCATCGTCGTTGCTGTTATCCTGTTCTTCGTTATCCTGTGTACTTTCTTCCATGTCGGACGACTCGGAAGCCATCTCCAGAACAGGGTTTTCTTCCAGCTCTTTTTTGATGCGCTGTTCCAACTGCATAACAGGTATCTCTAGTAACTTGATTACCTGTATTTGTTGAGGCGACAGCTTCTGCAACAACTTTTGCTGTAAACTTAGTTTCTGTTCGGCCATAGAAAAACAATTTTCTCAAAAATATAGTTTTTATACGAATGTTGAATCATCTGATACAAAAAGAGGCTGGCAAAATTGCCAACCTCCGGTGTATTATCTTTGCTGATCGGATAAATCGAAATCATCCGATCCGTTCTTTTGCTTTTCAAAATTCGGCATTCTTTGGTGTACGCGGGAAGGCAATCACATCACGGATATTGCCCATTCCGGTCACAAAAAGAATGAAACGTTCGAAACCGAGTCCAAAACCGGCATGTGGCACGGTCCCGAAACGGCGGGTGTCAAGGTACCAACTCATTTCTTCCACAGGGATGTGCATTTCTTTCATGCGGGTTTCCAGCTTATTCAGGTCTTCTTCGCGTTGCGAACCACCAATGATCTCACCGATTTGCGGAAACAATACGTCCATCGCAGCAACGGTTTTGTTGTCATCGTTTTGCTTCATGTAAAAAGCTTTGATGTCTTTCGGGTAGTTGATCAGGATAACCGGCTTTTTGAAATGTTTTTCAACTAGATACCGTTCGTGTTCACTTTGCAAATCAACGCCCCATTCAACGGGGAACTGGAATTTGCCTGCTTTACAGGTTTTTGAATTTTTCAGAATATCGACTGCTTCGGTGTACGTGCAACGAACAAAATCGTTGCTAACCACAAAGTTTAGTTTTTCTATCAACTCCATTGAGCGCTGATCCTGCGGTTTGTCTTTTTCTTCGTTTACAAGACGTTCGCTGAGGAATTTCAGGTCGTCCAGACAATTATCGAGCGCATAACGAATCAGGTATTTCAGGAATTCTTCGGCCAAATCCATGTTGTCGACCAGCTCGTAAAACGCCATTTCCGGCTCAATCATCCAGAATTCGGCCAGGTGGCGGGTGGTGTTCGAATTTTCGGCACGGAAGGTCGGTCCGAAGGTGTAAATTTCACCCAGCGCGGTGGCTCCCAGTTCGCCTTCCAACTGACCGGAAACCGTCAGATTGGTTGGTTTTCCGAAAAAATCCTGTGAGAAATCAATAGCTCCGTCTTCCGTCAACGGCGGATTTTTTGCATCCAGCGTGCTCACACGGAACATCTGCCCGGCGCCTTCGGCATCCGATGCAGTGATGATGGGTGTGTGCAGGTAGACAAAACCTTTGTCGTTGAAATAGTTGTGGATGGCAAAAGCCATGGCGTGACGGATGCGGAACACTGCGCTGAACGTGGCTGTGCGGAAACGCAGGTGAGCATTCTCGCGCAAAAATTCGAGCGTATGACGTTTCGGCTGAATCGGGTATTTATCCGGATCGGCTTTCCCGTAAATAATAATTTCTTTGGCATTCAGTTCCACCTTTTGTCCGCTTCCCTGCGACTCGACCAAATCGCCGGTAATACCCAGCGAGGCGCTGGTATTTATATCTTTCAGAAGCTCTTCTCCGAATTTGTCAACATCAACCACAACCTGCAAATTATTGATGGTGGAGCCGTCGTTCAAAGCGATGAAATTTACATTTTTACTGCCTCGTTTGGTTCGTACCCATCCTTTTACCAATACTTCTTTACCGATTTGGTCACCGGTCAAAACTTCTTTAATTTTCAGTCGTTTCATGATGTTTAAAATTTCAATATCTGTTAATCAAATCTCTGATTTTGAAAGTGTACAAAAGTACATTTTTCTTCAAAAAACAGGAGAAACGGTACGGAAAAAGTTCGGAGCACGGAAATTATTAGCGATTTGTTGAAATTGAAAGTAGAAGAATTAAGATTCTGACAAAATAATTTCTTTTTGCATCCATTTTAAAACACAAAATCATCCGCGAATAAATTGACGTTATTTAAATTTTTCGCGATTTTTTTAAATAAGAACTTCACTTATTAAAATATTCTGCCTAATCTTTACTAAGAATATTTTTCTGCCTTACCGATCAGCATCATAAACTACTCAACAGAATACTCCACGCTTACAACGACCCGGACTTTCTTGTATATATCCATTGTGTTCGGCATGTAAAATCCGTCACCCTGACCGGAAAGGGATTCGTCGCGGTCGACAATCGAGAAAAGCCCCTGACTTGCTCTTTTTAACTTACCTAATTTTACCTGACTTTCAGATGTAAACTGAATCGCGGCATTGTATGCATTCTTCGTTGCTTCAGTCAGCATGGCCGGTTTCACTTCATTGAGTTTGGTAAAATAATACCTTACTGCGCCTCCGTACTGGTTGTTCAGTATAACGCCTACCTTCAGTAGTTCATCCGTCATTCGGCTGACTTTTTGAATATTATCGACATTATTGCTTCGAACCTGAATAACCTTGTCGATGATATACCGCAGATTATTGTTCGAATCGAAATTCCCGTATTCCTGGGCCATTTTATCATTTACAACCAAATCCTTTTGAATGATTTCATCCGGTTTAATGTTGTTGTTGATTAGAAAGTCAACCACTTTGTTTTTGGCGTCTTCAATTAATTGACTGCCCTCCATTAAATTGTTATTCGCAACACGGCACTGGATCGTCCACAACGCCAGGTCCGATTTGACTTCCCGTTCAGAAAATCCTTTTACTGAAATCGCCCGGTCTTCTTTCTTGAACCGTTGTATTGCCCGTCCTGTGATCAGGGCATTTAGTGCAAATGCGGCGATAAGACCTGCTACAATGATAAGAGTACTTTTCGTTTTCATATTTTCTTGTTTTTAGTTCCATGTACAATGCCTGACGATCGGCAATATATAAACAAACTTATTTCTTCTTTATCTCTGGACAATGTAAATAATATCGTTCCATTTTCCGAAAATATATTCTGCTTTATTTTTAACCTTATCCGTTTCACTTCTTCATTCAATGTTTCCATCCCTCCGATTCGAACAGAAGTGAAAACAAATTGCCCTACAATTTATGACTATTTGAGAAGAGATCATACACGCAACAGGTCTTTTTATTATTGTGCTAAAAAAGTATGCACTATTCGGTTTTCATGTCGTTTAAGCGCCGGGATTTGCCATCCGGATTTTCAGGTAAGGCATTCCGAAGGCGGGAACCCTTGCCTGAGTTTCCGGCATGATATTCCGAAGGCAGAATGTGCTGCCTGAGTTTCCAAACAAGGTATTCCGGAAACGGAATGTGTCGCTGAGTTTTCAGGCACGATATTCCGGAGCAGGGAACCCTTGCCTGATTTCTGGGTTAATTCTTATCTGACGGCATTCTGTTTTTCAACGTTTTCACTGTTGAATTTGTATCTTTCGCAAAAATTTCAGACAGATGATGAAACGCATATTTTCGTATTTCCTGAAAGGTCTGGTGCTGGTGGCTCCCCTCATCATCACGGCATATACCATCTACCTGATGTTCGACTTTGTAGATGGCCTGTTGCGCGACTACATTAAAGACTGGTTCGGAAAAAGTATTCCCGGGCTGGGCGCTATTTTTATCTTCATTTTCCTGACTGTCCTTGGATTGGTTGGCGAAAGTATTATTGCGAAACCATTAAAGGCATTGATCAACAGGTTGCTTACCCGTGCGCCGCTGCTGAAAGTTATCTACAGTTCGCTCACCGATTTGTTTTCGGCTTTTGTCGGCAAAGAAAAAAAATTCAGCAAGCCGGTGATGGTTTGTTTCAATCGGGAGAACAATCTTTGGAAAATGGGGTTTATTACACAGGAAAGTCTGGATGACATTGGAATAGAAGGAATGCTGGCCGTTTATTTTCCGCACGCATACAACTTTTCAGGTGAACTTTTTTTTGTAGATTCGTCGGCTGTCAAGCCGCTTGATATGAACCCGGCGGAAGCCATGAAATTCATGGTGTCGGGAGGTGTAACACGTTTTAATTAATTGATCATGATATCGAACGAAATTTTATTACTCGGTGGTTTTATTGTGTTTATTATTTCCGTGCTGATGATCGACCTGCTGGTCGTAGGCCGCGGATCGCATATTGTTTCGTCGCGCGAGGCGTTGGGATGGACCACCGTTTGGGTACTGCTGGCAATTGGCTTTTATTTTTTCCTGAAGTATTTCGGCCATCTGCTTCATGGCATCGACTCGCCGGAAAGCCTGAATGAAATAGTTCAGAAATATGCGCCCGATCTGCGTTTCCGGACATCCGATTTTGCCGGGATGCTGGCTGAATACCGCAACTATATGTCGATGAATTACCTGTCGGGTTATTTTATCGAAGAAACCCTTTCAGTCGACAATGTATTCGTTATTCTTCTGGTGCTGAAAAGTTTTAAAGTTCCTTTCGAAAATTATAAAACGGTTCTTTTATGGGGAATCTTGGGCGCCATTGTATTACGTTTTATTTTCATCTTTGCCGGGGCAGCCCTTATCCAGCGTTTCGAATGGATATTGCTGGTTTTCGGGGCGTTCCTGGTTTTTCAGGGCGGAAAGATCCTGTTCAATAAAAACGAACACCATAAAGACCCTCACGATTACGGCTGGGTAAAATACCTGTCGCGCCACCTGCGTATTACCAAAGGATATGTTGATAATCGTTTTGGTATTAAAAAGGAAGGTAATTTTTATTTTACCCCTTTGTTTCTGGTTTTGGTTATCATCGAGTTTACCGACCTGCTGTTTGCCATGGATTCTATCCCGGCCATCTTTTCGGTTTCACTTGATCCGTTCGTGGTGTTTTTCTCCAATATTTTCGCCATCATTGGCTTGCGTTCGCTATTTTTCCTGATCTTCAATATGGTTGAAAAATTCAGGTTCCTGAGCATTGGAGTAAGTATCTTGCTGATATATGTCGGATTGAAACTGTTATTCCATAGTTATCTGGAAGAAATTGGTTTTAAATCGACGTATTCGCTGTATATTGTTTTGTCTGTTTTAATCGGAAGTGTTATCCTGTCGATCCTGTTTCCGAAGAAAACCGAGACCACAGAATAGAAACCGACAAATCTGTATTCAATATATAATGAGACTGGCTTAAAACGCTGCCAACTATCAGCAAGAAAAAACACTAAAATGTACTTTCTCATCGAAATCGAAATCATTTTGAAGCTGATTTTTCGTATTCGCTTTTTATAAATTCCCAGCTCCCTGCAAGTTCTTTTGCACCACCAGTGTTTTCAGGCGACTTTTTTTTCACTTCAAACATAAAAGGCCCCTGATAGCCGGCTTTCAATAATGCTGAAACTACGTTTGCCCAGTTAATATTTCCACGCCCCGGAAGCCAGTGCCTTGATTTTAGGCCATCATAATCGGAAATATGAACGGTACAAATCAATGCCCCGACTTTTTCCACAAATTCTTCCGGTTTCTCATGTAACAGATGGTTTGAATCGAAACAAATCCCAATTCCATTGCCTACTGAGTTTACAATATGAAGTAGTTCTGCTGATGTATTTCCCAGGCAGGTACGCGATAAACATTCGACCGCTAATTGAGCTCCTTGTTTTTTTACTTCTTCGTTCAGTATCTTTAATGAAGCGATACAATTTTCAATCTGAATACTCCTGTCGCTTTCATTTTTAATGTCGGTACTTCCATGTATCACATATTTTTTTGCCCCAAACATTTTTCCTAAAGTGATATACCGGATTATCTCGTTGACTGCAAAATCCCTGGCTTCTCTGTCAACGACCGAGATATCGTAAATACTGTCGAACGGCAGATGTATTGACCAAATTTTCATGCCTGAATAATCCAGTTTTTCTTTCAAATTTTCAAACAGTGAATCCCTTTCTTCGTTTGAGCTCGTAATAAATGATTTTAAACCTAACTCCAGGCAGTTAAACCCCTGGTTTTTGAATTCAAAAAATTCCTGTTGTGAGAAGCTGGTAAAAAAACCAATCGAAGTACCAATTTCCCAATTGTCGGGCGAAGGTACCGGCTTGTTTTTACAAGAAACAGCACTGATAACCAACGACAGGATAAAAGTATATTTATAGATATTTCCCATTGTCCTCATATAATCCAAATTTTAAAGTAGAGGGATATCTTTCCCTGAAGGATGAAGATTGGGTCCACCTCCGGCAGTATAGCCACTGCTTTCACCCGTGCTATATTTACTTATCCAAAAGGAATAAAAAGCTGTATTTTTAAGGTAAAACCTGATTTGTATTGTTTTCCCGGATAAATTCTCCAATTTCTTCATATTCTTCCATTCAATAGCAAGTTTGGTACCGTTGACTTTTACAGGAAGACATTGATCTTTTGAATAGCCATCAATAATTTGTCCTTTCTCATTCAGAACTTCAGCTAAAAGTTGCCCGTTCGAAGCATCTGCATTTACAAAAAGAAATTCCCCATCGAATTTTAATTTTCGGGTAAGAAGAGTTCCTTCATGTTGCCCTGCATCTAAAGAAGCAAATCCGTCCCTGCGGAGGGTGGCTAAACCGGTACTGGAAAAGCTATCCCAGAATACAGTATTTTGTTTCCGCCCACTCATGTAAAAATAGAGAGAATCAAAAACAATAATCGGGGCGCCGCAAACCGATTGGATATTCCCAAAATTCCAGGCTCCTTTCGTTTCATCTACCGGAAAAAACCTGTTCATATCCGGGCGGTGCCAGTGAAAACCATCGCGGCTGAATCCAATGGCAACTTCATTACGTTTTTGTATGCTTAATTTTTCGCATGTTTCATTTTCGGGACCTTGCCAAACAGAGAAAAACCCTAGCATCAGACTTTCGTAAGCAATTGCATCGTGATTATAGATTTGAGGTTTTATATCACAATATTCAGGATTCGGGTTCGTGAGTTCTTTTTCCCACGGGCCAAACCAATAAACGATGTTTTTGTCAATTGCTCCCCAGGTGCGGTGGGCTAAACTTGCCCCGATTTCCGGATCATCATTTTCGAGATAATTTCGGCATCTGCCTATATCGTATCTCACCCGTAGACTAAATACCCATTTATCCCGAAATGGATTGTAAAAAACGGTAGAACGGTCATAAATATCACCCGATTGGGCAACGCCTTCAGACCAATGAATCCCATCGGAAGAATATTTCAGAACAAACCTCCACCGGTCATCAGGCCATCCAATTTCAACGTTAAAAAGCTTGTATCTTTTGGTTGAGTCTGGTTCATTTTTATCGAGCCAAACTGTATTGGAATCCCTGAAACGAATATCAACCAGATTTGTCCCCGAGACAATATCTAAAACCGGCTTTTCCCAATGTATTCCATCGTCTGAAATTGCAAAGGCTGTAACAACATTGAACCGGTCGGTTTTTTGATTCAATTTGCCGCCGCCTGTTGAGTACCACATTTTAAACTTCCGGTCCTTCTCATCGTACCAGACACCGTCACTAAACGGGGCTGCGTAGGGGTATCCCGATGCAGTATATTCCCAGGGTTTATCTGGCCCTAAAACCGGATTTCCTTTATAATAATGCGGAGAATGAAATGTCCTTATAAGATCCGTCTCTTCAATCAGAAAGTCGTCTATAAACAACTGTCTTCCTAAACTGACCGGGATAATATCAGGAATATTTTCCAGGTAAGGAACTGGCATATCCGTTGGCTTATTGGGAACAGGATACCTTGGAGGCCACTCTTTCGGAAGTATAATTCCATTACACAACGTAGTTTCTTTTGCACCATCAGGGGTAGGGGCACAGCAATATGCAAGTGTAAGAAATACCGCGATCGCACCTACTAAAATGACAGGTGTTTTTATTTTTTTCTTCATCCTCGTAAAATTTTATAATAGTTGAATTCCAGAAATAATTTCATCATTCTGCCTTTTTTACATTTAGGTGAAAAAGTTCAACATCAGGCTCTCCTTTTTCAGAAAGATGTGTAATCCCTTCTCGTTTCAAAATCTGGCAAAAGCGATCATACGTTCCATCAATCCTGGCTTGAACCGGAGTTCTTTTACATTTTAGATACATTACAGGCAATCGCGCCATTTCAACTCGTTGTAATATTTGAACATTATCTGCAACATGCTCTGCTTTGTCAAATATTTTTTCAGCTTCTCTGACAAACTCCTCCGTTAACAAGGAATTATTATACGTTACCCCTTTTGATCCTATATAAATATGTGTCTCAGGTGTTATCATACTATGAAGCAGATTAAAATATAAACGAACATACTGTCCGCTGCGGCCATAGTAACCGGTCATAAAATCATCAATAACCAAATCCACATTAGTTTCAGCATTCCACAACAATTTTGCAATAAGATATGCGCGTAATTCAGCAAATTCGGTACCCCTGCACTGATAAGCAGCCTGCTCCATTATCCCGATGGCTTTGTTATCAAGAAAAGTTCTAATATTTGGTTGAAGGACATTAAAATTGGGAAAAGGTAAAAGGTATTCTTTAAAACTGACTACATAATCCCAAATATATACATGAGGCGCAATGGCTGCCCAACCTTCAAGGTCTTCCAGAAATTTTTTATTTTCAGGACAATTTTTAAAGTCGTGTGCAAAACAGCACTCAATACTGCAAAAACGTACAACAACATTTTCAAGGGGCTTAATTGTAGCAGGAGGTTTTCGGGTATACTGGTAAGCAAGCGTTCCTACATATTTACCGGGAAATTCATCTTTAATTCTTTCCGCTACCTGATTAACAAACCAAATAACAGGTCCCGCTTCACTTTTTTCTTTTTTTACAATTGCCTGGCATTTTTCACACTGACAAGGATTTCTGCAATCGTTTTGAGACACGCAATAGATCAGACATTCAGGCTCATCGATCATTACTTTCTTTAACCTTTCGGCAACAATATCCAAAACATCCGGATTTGTCAGACAAAGCTGTGCCTGATTGCAAGTTCGTTCTCCATTAATTAAACTGTAATACTCAGGGTGTGTCCCGAAAAATTCGGAAGGGGGCAAAAACCGGTCAAACGTATGTACACCCCAATACCCTTCAACGCCGCCAATCTGCTTGCGAGTTCCCATTGCACCGTTTATTTTATTTCGGGCTGCCCATATCGGATCAAATGCTTCGTAATAAAAATCGTTTCTGACTCTTACCGAAGGCGATTCGGTATGATTTAAATAACTAAAAGTAAAATTTGCTTTTGGCGGAATAACACTTACAGCAGGAGTATACCACCGGCATCCCAATTCGTTCTCAAGAAAGGAGAAAACGGAATACATTGATCCTCGTTTTTCTCCTCCTAATAATAGAATAGTTGGTCCTATGTTTTTATAGTGATAACTTTCATCCGTGTCTGTCGGTTTTTTAGTTCCAGGCTCAAGCAGTGCAAGTGAATGCCTGTTGTAGCCAATGATTATTTCATGCGCCATAATTTCTTCATCATCTGTTTTTATTGGAAAGGTAGCCCCACAAATTTGGGTTAACCAATGTTGAAGTTCTTTTGCAGCCCATTGCTCACTCTCCGATGCATCTTTAGCAATCGTTATATGATAATTTGCCTTTCCATTTTCGAAAAGCTTATAACGAATGGGTATCCCGGAACTAAATGGAATTTCCTTTTCCCACAAATTACCATCCGCCATTGTTGCGGTGATTATCAATCTGTTCTTTTTGTATTCATCACTTCCAACAGGCAAAATCATATCCTGCTTCTTTGTCCAATCTCCCTGCCAAATTGTATTTTTATTGTTTTCATCTACTATTTTAAGCTGAACAGACTTGAACAATTTTTCCGTGAAAGACTCCTTCTGCAAGAGTCTCAACTCAGGAATACCATCACTTTTTATACCCACATGAAATAGGGATATCAGATTTACAAATTCACCCGAATTAGAGGGTAAAATTCTGGCATTGAAACCCCATGCACCTTTACGCTCTTCAACTTTTAATAAAATTGTATTCTTTCCTTTGCGAACGTGAACGGGGATTAATTCATCATCCCGAATTATGCCTCGTTCCTTCCTGGGGTAGTCCCATACTTTTTCTCCGTTAAACCACAGTTTTACACCATCATCGGTTCCAAGGGAAAATAGATGAACTCCTTCTTTGTCTGATTCAATTTCAGTAAATGCATAAGCCGAAACAAAATTCTCTTCCGAAATTACTCTATCCAGGTTTATGATAGCATCCGGGCTTTTATATTTTATCCAATGTACAGGTACATCATTAAATTTTACCATCAGCCCCTCTTTTACCCGAGGATTAGCTTCACCACCGCATTGAAGTAGAAAATCATTATCAAATCCCGGTAAATGCTGATTTTCATTTGAGCTTTTCTCCAGGGGAAAAGGACCCAACAAGTACCAATTGCGTATCCATTCACCTGTTTTCAAGGTTAAATTTTGTGCTATTGATAAAACTGACACCTGTATCAAGAAAACAATAAGGATTACCCTTATAGTACTATATTTATTCATTGTATAAAATTCTTTTTTATCCTTATGGTGATCCCTTTTTTCATTAATCTTTAAGCAATTAACCTTGGATTTCTTGACCCAATTTTTCCGGTAAATGGAAAAGGCTTATTTAATTTTGGTGACAACTACTTTGCTCTCCTTTTTAATTATTCCGTAAATAAACTCTGATTTACCGTCTTTCTCATAGGCTATTCCCTGACCATAAGATCCAACCGGAATGGTATCAACCCATTTAAGTGTCACCCCTTTATTGGGAAATTCCAAAACATAGGTTTCAAAATTATCATGACCTGTAATCAAAACTTTTCCATCGGATAAAATAACTCCTCCGGAATTACTTTTGGTACCGAACTTTTTTAACAGCTCCTTCGGAAAAATCCAGGATTCAACCTGTCTCCATTTGCGGTCAAATTTCACCAGTCTTGTCCAGACGTTGCTTTGGCCTTCCATGCCATCTTTCCCTGAATAATGCGCGAATGCTACATACCAAAAGTTTTTATACTTGTAAACCCACGTTGCTGAACCGTTTAATATCCCAAAACTATGATTAGAAACGTGTTCAAGTGTAATGGGATTGAAAATTTCCAAAGAACTCGCCATGGGTATGTCCGGATAGTTCGAGTTAATGCAATACAGTTTGTTTCTAATAATAATTCCACTATTCATGTGATGTATCAACGAATCTTTATCCTCCCATGAATCAACCAAAAGACCATCACTTTTCTGATGTTTGGTGATTGAGCTGTTGTTAATTACATAGAAATACTTTGAATCAACGGCAACTGCCTGTTTGGAAGACGGGACATTATAAACTTTTACAATGTTCTGCGATTGTGAAATAAAGCAGGTTCCTACGAATAAGATAAATAAAAATATTTTTTGCATTCCTTAATGTTTTTAAATATAATAGATAAGCACAATTTTCATTCCTGTGGTTTAATGTTCCAGGCAAAACATGCCAGTAATAAAGATACAACAGAAGCGCCGATCCAGAAATAAAATACCTTGTCGAAGTTGTAGTTCGTTTCACTGCCCGTCACAATTTTTCCCGAATCAATTAAAAAACCACTGATCCAGTCCTGCGTTGCCGCACCCAAATAGCTAAAAAGCCCTATTAAACCCTTCACCGCACCAGCTGCTTTTTTGGGCATTACATCAACAGCTATCAACCCGGCCAAAAAGACAATCAGACCGCCGATAGCAAATTCGAAACCTCCTATTGCTATACTATCGAGCCAACGGTGTCCCGGGGGTACCAGCATCAGCATTGTAAGCGAACCGGTCAGCAATATCCCGTACAACAAGGTAGGTATATTCCGTCTCGAATGGAAAAATTTATCTGAAATCAGCCCTGATGTTACCGCACCCAATAAGCCAACAACCGTATTTGCCCCGATTATAACTCCCGATTCAACGATGGAGTAATCCTTTACTTCCTGTAAATACAATGGGCCCCAACTGTGAATGCCATACCGGCATACATACATCAGCGCACTGCTCAGTCCAAGTATCCAGATAATCGGGCGCTTTAAAACCATCCGCTGCAACTTTCCGGTCGATTCATTTAACGGTTTGCCTGCCGAGTAATCTTTTTTATAATCGGCCACGTTTGGCAAACCATACGTCTGGGGACGGTCGGCAAGGTTAAAAAACATGATTGACGAAACCAGCAGGCACACGATGCCCGGCCCGATAAACCCCCAGCGCCAGCCCATCATACTGATCAGAAAAGATGTCCCTACAAATGTGAGCCCTTCGCCCAGGTTGTGCGCACCTGCCCATATCCCATAACGGGTGCCCCTCTCCTTGTTGCTGAACCACTGGCATATTGAAACCACGCTGGGAGCTGAACCGATTGACTGGAACCACCCGTTTAAAGCCCATATTATAACAAAAAGAACAAACAGGCTTGTAAAACCGAAAATCAGGTTCAATATAGCGGAGCAAAATAAAGCAATTGACATAAATTTACGGATATTGGCATAGTCGGCAAGTATGCCGTTCACAAATTTGCCTATCGCATACACATACAGCAATACCGCACCGATAATCCCCATTTGCACCGGGTCAAGAATCCCGGCATCCAACATCGGCTTTTTAGCTACGGAAAAACTTAACCTGCATGTATAAAAAAAGCCAAACCCTATTATCAATGTAAGAAAAACGGCCCAGCGCTTACGTTCATAAATCCTTTTTACTGTTTGTTCATCCCGGATCACCTCAAGATCAGGGCCAGTCTTAAAATAATCAATCAATTGACTAAGTTTCATAATAAATAATAGATAATAATATTTGAAGTGAAGCGATGCCGAAAAGAAAAATGGACATCAATATATTTTTGAATCTGTACACAGATACTGTTTTCGTACATTGATTTCAGTTGTTCATGTAATGCTCTCTGGCTCTATACAAAACAGGCTGTGTGAAAACTAACTTATAAGGAAATTTATTCGGTTGGTATCTTTAAATTTTCCCAAATATGAAAAACTCATCAAGTTAAATTTCAATTTCACACAGCCTGTCTGGTTCGATATTAGGTTTAATCTACTTTATTAATAGCCTGGATTTTGTGGGTATTCATTCGTACAACGGTCTATCTGTTCCTGGGGAATTGGGCGCAACATGTGATACTCCTGAATATAGGGCGCTGCCTCCTTGTTATATTTTCTCACCCGTTCCAGTAATTTGCCGGTTCGTTTAAGATCATACCATGTGAGGTATTCCCCTGTAAGCTCGCGATGGCGCTCATTCAGTATTTCATCGATATTAAGTTGAGCCGGTGTGATTAAGGGCATCACAGTACCAGGTACTTCCGCTCTTTTTCTGATAGCGTTGAAATATTCTGCCGCCTTATCCAAATTAGCCGCACCACCCATCATCATATAAGCTTCGGCCGCGATCAAATATGTTTCCCCCAACCGGAATATAGGTTCAGTTCTCCAAAAATAAGCAGGATTATAATCGCCAAGCGCTGCAAGCGACATCTCTGGTGAATCATCACCCCGCATGCGGAATTTTAATGCCAGGCTCGGCCAAATTTCAGTAGTCCAGTCCTTCATTCTATACATCCGGAAGTTGTGTTGTTTTGAATATGCAGCAGCTTCTGCATCGGTCATCTGCTCAAATCGTTTCTCCGTGGGAAGAAATACCGCCGTGTCACCGAGAGTAGCTCCTTTGGGCAGGGTTTTCGGATTATTATAGCGCCACACAAGTTTGAAGCCTGTTGTCCAGCGCTCGTCATTCCATTGATTAGGAACATCCGTTCTGTCCGGATCATTATTAAATATCTCATGCACGAGGAAGGGGGTCGGCTTATGCCTGGATACTTCATTCCCGATATAAAAAGTTGCCTGAAGACCTGGTACGGTGCGAACTCTGGCAGCAAAACGCCTTGACTTCTGATCCCTGGCATTAATTCCTGATGTTGGAGTTATCAGGAGCCCAAAGATGGTTTCAGCGTTATATCCCTTCCCCGAGTGGGATTGGTAAGGGTCCCAAAGTTGATAATAGCTGGCAATCAGGCTGTACTGTTTGGAATCAATAACTTCCTTTGCCCATTTCGCAGCTTCACTCCAATTCTTCGTGGTAAGGTTTACTCTTGCCAGCAGATGCTTGGCTGCCCCCGAAGTTGCCCTGCCCACTTCACTTTGAGTTACAGGCAAGTTGGCAGCCGCAAATTCCAAATCTTCTTTAACTACTTTCCATATTTCATCTTCAGTTGCAGGGTATGCTTCTGTCACAACTCCAACTGTTTCTTCAAGATTCAGGGGAACACCTCCGTGTGTTT
Source organism: Prolixibacteraceae bacterium (assembly GCA_003506435.1). GTDB lineage: Bacteria > Bacteroidota > Bacteroidia > Bacteroidales > Prolixibacteraceae > GWE2-42-39. Next base: position 176,155 of record DOAQ01000012.1, on the reverse strand, counting down.
CTACCAAATGATCATAGTAAAGAGCCCGTAAGAAGCGGGCCTCTGCCACCAGCGTCTTTTTTCTCTCATCTGACATATCCACCACATCATCGGCACGTCCTATCACAGAATTCGCCAGATTTATTCCCTTGAAGTAAGCAACCCATATTGCATACCAGTTTCTCGAAGTGGCACTCGGATTCAAACCAGATTCATAACTATTAAGATATTCCCGTGCGCCTGAACCGTATGTCCAGATATCAGTTCCATGGTCCCATATATTGTTGTAATCTCCATACTTAACCTGAATGGGATAGTACTGCGCTTCTGCCAGATCTTCAAATCCTACCGCTGTTGAGTAATATGTCTCTGCAGTTATACCTGTTCGAAGAGTTTCGTCTAAATCGGCACACCCTGCCGATAAAAAGGCAGTTCCTATAATTAGTATTTTTACTATTCGTTTCATTATTTTTTTGTTTTAAATGAAATTTTAAATCTTTATCCATTACACATTTGTGCCAATATTAAAAAGTCAGATTAATTCCAAGAAGGAAAGTTGTATAATTGGGCATATCGAAATCTCTTGCTGCCTCGGGATCGTATCCACCAAAGGAAGTGAATGTGAATGGGTTTTGCACTGAAGTATAAATCCTTGCCCGACTGAGCCTCAACCGGGATATTAGATCCTGAGGAATATTGTATCCAAGCGTCATATTCTTAACCCGAACAAAGGAGGTGTTTGAAAATGACTGTATCTGATTCATTGTCTGAGAACCAATATGTGGCTTTTGATATTTATTGGATGGCCTGTCAGGCATCCAGTATTCGACATCCCGTATATTATCCTGATAAGCATGAGCCTGAAGGGATAAAAGATCCAAATAACCGGAAGCACCATAAACACTTTGATGTTGTGTGCCTTGAACTGTGTAAATAAAGACTGAAAAGTCAAAATTTTTGTATTGCAGTCGATTTGTTATCCCGGCTATCCATGATGGTTCCTCACTCCCGAGAATACTCCTGTCCTCATCGTCTATCTTACTATCAGTATTTAAATCCTTGATCCTGAAATCTCCCGGGGTCGCTCCATATACGGCAGCCGCCTCTTCTTCACCTAACTGCCAGATACCATCAAAAACCCAATAATAATTAATATTGATAGGCTCACCTATAAACCAATTGTTTCCCACATCGTCGTCCTTTCCTCCGTAGAGGCTCACAATCTCATTTCGGTTCATTGAAAAATTGAGATCGGTACTCCACGTAAAGTTGGGAGTCTTAATATTTATACTTGAAATCTCGACCTCTAGCCCCCGGTTTCTGGTTTCGCCTACATTTTCAAGAACACTTGTATATCCTGTCGTAAATGGCAAATTTCTATTCATCATCAGATCGAATGTATTGTTGTCATAGACATCGATGCTTCCTGTAAAACGATTATTCCTGAACCCAAAACTAAGACCCAGGTTTTTGGAGAGGGTCCGTTCCCATTTCAAGTCCGGATTCGGAATAGCCCCGTGTTCAAAAAACCGAACATCATTGCCACTAAACGAATACACGTCTCCTTTATAAAGTACACCCTGGGTTTGATAAGGAGAAATCCCCGTATTCCCTGTTTGACCAATACTAAACCGAAGTTTCAGCTCGGATAGAAAATCAACATCCTTCATGAAATCTTCATTTTTAATATGCCAGGCTACAGCCATAGATGGGAATAAACCATATTTTTTCCCTTCTGCCAGGCGGGAGGAGCCATCAACACGTCCGGTGAACGTTAACAGATAACGATCATCATATACATAGTTGGCCCGTAGCATATACGATTCCAAAGCCCATTCCGAAAGCCCGGTACCCCAACTATCCAATATCTCTACACTACCCAAATTATGATAAAGCTGATGTTCATAAGGTAAGCCTCGTCCTACGATTGAATATGAGTCTGATTTATAATTTTGTACCCCGTACATCGCTGTCAAATGCACCCGGTGTTTTTCGAAGAAGGTGTCATGATAGGTCAGCATGGATTCATACAAAGTATTTAAAGTCTTACCTCCATTTTTTGATGCTGAAGATATTACATCCCTGGTATATTTACCTCTGGTGGTGAATTGAAAATCAGGAGAAAAAGTTGTCCGAAAGGTCAGATGTTCAGGAATAATGTCTACTTCTCCATAAACAGTTCCGAGAATCCGGGTTTCTAATGTTTCATCCAATGAGTTTTCCCTTTGCATATCATAGAGAGGATTCCTATCGCCAAGCTCATCCTCCATACGTATCGTTCCATCTTCGTCGTAAGGCAAAACCATCGGGGAATTTTTGATTACATTGGCAAAAGCCACTGATTGATGTTTGTAGCTGTCACTCAGAAAAAACGATAAGCCCACACGTAACCAGGATGAAAGATTCTGATCTACATTGAAGCGGGCCGAAAGTCTTTTGTAATCATTATTGGGTACCGTAGCCTTATGCTCAAGCAATGTTGCCGAAATAGAATATTTTGTATTTTCAGTTCCACCACGCACACTCAATGTATGGTTCTGCTGAAAACCTCTGTCAAAAACAAGGTCCTGCCAATCAGTGGTTCGGTTTTGGGTTATCGCCTCCAATTGCCATGGCGCAAAAATCTTTGTATCATCGGTGTATGAACCGGCCAGACGGTGTGCGTCCCTGACAAATTCCGCATAAGTCGGCGTATCCATCAAATCCAACCGTTCGAAGGTATATTGTATACCTGTATAACCATTGTATTCAACGATAGCTCTTCCTTCCTTTCCACGCCTTGTAGTAACTAAAATCACTCCGTTTGCTGCCCTTGATCCATAGATAGCAGAAGAAGATGCATCTTTTAGTATTTCTACAGACTCCACATCACTTGGATTTATATCCATAAGCCCTGATTCCACGGGAACCCCGTCTACGACAACAAGTGGTGCATTACTGCCTGCCAAAGACCTTTGGCCCCGGATTAATATGCTTGAAGCTTCACCAGGCCGATAGCCTCCCTGGGTTATCTGCATCCCGGCAGATCTTCCCTGTAACACATTATCCATTGAATAAACCGGAAGTTCAGTAATTTCCTGACGACCAATAGAAGCCATAGAACCTGTTAAGTCACTTTTTTTCATGGTTCCATACCCAATCGCAACAACCTCTTCAATACCTACCGTTTCTTCAACCATGGTAACATTTATCTGGCTTTTGCCTGAAACGATAATTTCCTGTGCCTTCATCCCCACAAACGAAAACACGAGAGTTGCATCTGCCGGAATATTGGGAAGAGTGTATTTTCCACTGGAATCTGTAATTATCCCGGTGGTAGTCCCCTTTAAAACTACTGTTACCCCAGGAAGCGGCTGCCCGGAGGAATCTGTAACTTTCCCCGTAACGGTTTTTTGCTGCTGAGATGCCAATTCGGATATTTCGTCATTTTTTATAATAACGACATACCGGTTCATGACACGGAATGAGAGATCGGTATTCTCCAATGCCTTTTGCAGGACTTTTTCTACCGATTCGCCGTTCACATCAATATTGATCTTCCGGGTTACATCAATGGCTGATACATCGTATGCAACCTGGATGTCGGAATGGGCTTCAATTTGTTCGAAAACCTCCAGAAGATTTACATTCTTTAGCTGGAAGGTGAAGTTCTTCGATTGTGAAAAACTTCCCGAAGCAAAGGAAACCAAGGTCGTAGTTAGAAGAATAAGCAATACTTTCATAATTCGTAATGTTCTTCCCCATGGGATATTATTAACCCATGAAAAAATGTTCTCGTTTTTTTTCATAAATTTGGAATGAATTAAATTTAAACGTTTTAATAATGTTTAGATTCCGGGGGAAGTGGTAGGACACTTCCCTTTTTGGTTAATACAGAGAGTTATAGATGACCATAGGCCTGCTAATTTTATTGAATTTTGGTTATTAAAATTCTATTCTCTTTTACAGTACATTTTGCGCCAACGGCTGATTCAATAATTTCGAGCAAACGGTTTAATTGTTCTCCTTCAAGGAGTTTCACCGTTAGTTTATTTTCTTCAAAATCATCAGGATTATAAACCACCTCAACATTGTACCACTTTTCGATCTTCCTTGCCAGTTTCGAAAAATCATCGTCAATAAAGATCAGGCGGTTGTCTTTCCATCCGATAGCGACTTCTTCGTTTAAACTGTGAGATGAAATTTCGTGAGATGATTTTGAGTAAGCCAAAACATTACCCGACGTTAACGGAAATGATTTGTCTCCGTTTTTCAGCAATACATGAACCGTTCCTTCTACCAATGAAGTTTCGATAAACGGTTCGTCGTTATAGGCATTGACATTAAATCGGGTACCGGTTACTTTAACATCTAAAAACGGGGTGTGAACAAAGAATGGTTTCCCGGTATTCTTTTCAACTTCAAAAAATGCTTCTCCATTGAGTTCTATTGTCCGGTTCTTTCTGTTAAAATCAGAAGAGTACCGGATATTCGAACCTGAATTGAGCCACACGGTGCTACCGTCGGGTAATTCAACTTTCGCTTTTTGTCCTAACGGAGCTTCGGCAACGTAAAAATTTTCATTTCCTGAAGGAGTGAACACAAAATACAATGAGATTCCGATGATCAGAGGGATGAATAATGCCGCAGCAATTCGTTGATAGTATTGAGAATACCCGATGATATGCTGATAAAAAGCAGGCTTGAATTTTTTTTGGGCTTCGTATTCCAGGATTTTCTGTTTCAATCCGTCGTAACTGATTTCAATATCATCGAAACCAGCAGTATCCCATTTGTTTGCAAGCCATTGGTTTATTTCTTTCCGGTGAATATTTTGGGTAAATATTCTTTTCAATTCTTTCATCTCAGAAACCGATACGCTTTCGCCGAGAATAAATCTTTCAAGTATTGCCTGAGCCTTTTGATCCATTTTTTCCTTTTTTAACCTTAAATACGTAAAATGGAAAAACACCCGTGACAAAGAAGGAAAAAATAATGAGGCCATCTCAATTTTTTATTTTGAGACGGCCTCTTGTTAAATTTGGCAATTTATCAATTATCGTACAAACAATAATTCGCGGTATTTGGGCAACGGCCATAATTCGTTGTCCACAGTAAGTTCGAGCCTGTCGATATGGTACCTGATTTCTTCCAGAAACGGACGTACGGAAACATCATAAGCCTCCGCCTTGTCAATGGAGTCTTCAATTTTGTTGGCTACTTTACGTGCTTCCACCATTTCTTTTACCAGCGCTTTAATCGAAGAAACATGTCCGCCGATTTCTTTGATCAGCTCTTTCCGTCCGGCGGCCAGTTGATTATATTCTGCTTCTGAAAATACTTCTTTCAGGTTTCTCACATTTTCGAGCAGCATGGTCTGGTACCTTACCGCAGTCGGCACAATGTGGTTAATAGCAAGATCGCCAAGCACGCGCGCTTCAATCTGAATATTTTTAAAGTACTTTTCGTATTCAACTTCGGCACGTCCTTCCAGTTCTATTTCGTCGTAAACCTCAACAAATTTAAACAGTTCTTTTACTTCAGGGCTCATGAATGCTTCCAGCGCTTTCGGTACGCTGAGAATGTTGGTCAGTCCTCGCGATTCGGCTTCAACGACCCAGTCTTCGCTGTAGCCGTTGCCATCGAAACGGATGGGTTTACAGTCAATAATCAGCTTTTTAAGCACCTGGAATATTGCCTCGTCCTTGCGTACATTTTTTTCAATCAGAGTATCCACTTTGGCACTGAACTTTTTCAACTGGGCAGCTACTGCTGAATTCAGGGCAATCAAGCCTGATGAACAATTCGCTGACGAACCGACTGCGCGGAATTCGAAGCGGTTTCCGGTGAATGCAAATGGCGACGTACGGTTGCGGTCGGTATTATCAAGCAATATCTCAGGAATACGACCGATATTTAATTTGAGAGCTGTTTTTTCATCCGGGGTCATTTTGCGGTCGACCACCGATTCTTCCATCAAGTCGAGCATTTTGCTGACTTCAGTTCCCAGAAAAACGGAAATGATAGATGGCGGCGCTTCGTTGGCTCCCAAGCGATGCGAATTGGAAGCGCTAATAATGCTGGCGCGCAGTAAATCCTGATGGTCGTAAACCGCCTTGATAATATTTATCAAAAACGTGAGAAACTGCAAATTCGATTTCGGGTTTTTTCCCGGTGACAAAAGATTGACACCGGTATCGGTTGCCAAAGACCAGTTATTGTGCTTACCCGAACCGTTAATGCCCGCAAAAGGTTTTTCATGAAATAATACCCTGAAATTGTGGCGACGCGCCACTTTTTTCATCACATCCATAATTAGCTGGTTATGGTCGTTGGCAAGGTTGGCTTCCTCGTAAATCGGAGCCAACTCAAATTGGTTGGGAGCTACTTCGTTGTGACGGGTTTTCAGAGGAATGCCCAACTTGTACCCTTCATTCTCCAAATCTTCCATGTACCGGTAAACGCGGGTTGGTATCGAACTGAAATAATGGTCATCCAACTGCTGGTCTTTGGCCGATGCGTGTCCCATAAGGGTACGCCCGGTAAGCATCAGGTCGGGACGAGCCATGAAAAGGGCTTCGTCAATCAAAAAATATTCCTGTTCCCACCCCAAATTTGCATATACTTTGGTCACATTTTTATCGAAATACTGGCAAACAACGGTAGCTGCCTCGTCAATGGCACGTAATGAACGGAGCAAAGGTGTTTTGTAGTCGAGCGCCTCGCCAGTGTACGAAACAAAAATAGTCGGGATAGTCAATGTACCGTCGACCACGAAAGCCGGCGACGAGGGGTCCCATGCAGTATAGCCGCGGGCCTCGAAAGTCTGGCGGATACCACCGCTTGGAAACGAAGAAGCATCGGGTTCCTGTTGCGCCAACACAGAGCCGGAGAAACTCTCAACTACTCCGCCGTTTTCACCGTGGACGATGAATGCATCGTGTTTTTCGGCCGTTCCGTCGGTTAAAGGATGAAACCAGTGTGTGTAGTGGGTAGCCCTGTTTTCAACCGCCCATGATTTCATACCCTGCGCCACCTGATCGGCCATTTTCCGGTCGATGGTGGTTCCGCTGTCAACAGCGTCAACAACGGCTTTATATGCTTCTTTCGAAAGATATTTCTTCATTTTCGGACGATCGAAAACCGAGACGCCGAAAAAATCAGATGTCAAAATATCTTCCCTTTTTACTTCCTGAGGTTTTCTGGAAAGTACTTCTTTTAATGCGTTAAACCTGAATTCAGCCATACCTGTAATTTTTTAATAAATAGTCTCAAGTGCGTACGTTGTTTAAATAACGTTTCAAAAATAAGAATAACTTTTGGGTTGCCCCCTATTTTTTATTGGTATTATAAACTATTATACTAATTTTTTACACATTCGGTATAACAAAAAAGGGGGCATTTCTTTTTCAATGCTTTTAATATAAGAAAAAGGTAGAAGCAGGCAGGAATTTCAAAAAATCATAAAAAGGCTACCCGAAAAGTTAATCTTTTGAGCAGCCTTTATTTTTGGAGTAGCTTTATTTCTCTTAATAACAATCAAAGATTTACTGCCGACACTTTCAGAAAGTTTTTTAAACGTTCTTTTCCGGGCCTGGCAAAACAATGGCTAGGACAACGTAAAGAATAAGCATCAGCGGATTAAATACGGTCAGTATTCCAAATCCGATACGTGTAATTACCGGGTCCAGTTCCGGATTGATGTATTCCGATATTCCGGCGCAAACGCCTGACAATACCCGGTTGCTTGATTTTCGTAATCGTTTCATTTCTCTTCATCATTTTTTGAAAGATCAATTCCGATATGGGTCAGTTTATCCATATCGTCAATGTTAAAGTTTCCGTAGAAGGAAACCAAAAAGTGCATGCTTTCGGGGCTGTCGTTTTTTATGAACAAATGAAATTCCGTTGCTTTCTTTTTGTTGCCCAGCATCCAAGCTTCAACGTCATCATCCTCAATGTCGATTTTACTATACGAAGAAGGCAATAATGCCATCGCCTTTTTTGTAAACTGGGAGCCGTTCATCTCCCCTTTCTGAGGATTGTACGAAAGGAAACGGATTTCATACAGATCGCCGGTGATTGTTTTCCCTTCGTCATCCAGATCGATATTTACCACATCAAGCATATTTTTGCTGAATGAAAACTGGGAAACACCATCCATCTCAGAGAACGAATCGTAAATTTTATACGACTTGCTTTGTGCCGTTGCTATTCCTGAAACAATCAGAAATAGCAGGAGAAGCAATGTTTTGTTGATCTTCATACGTTTTTACTTTTCTGTTTCATCTTAATTTTGCAACTCAGCCGGGAATTGACATATAGCCAATCCCCAAAACTGAGAAACAACAGGGTATAAAACCCAATTTATTTGATTTCTTCCTTTAAAGCAAGCCCGTCTTCGGTCATGGTCCAGTATTTACCGACCATGTCGCCATCCCAGGTATTGCTCACATTTTCAATATCGTAGATGATCCGGACCATTTTTTTATCGAGGAACACCGATTTACCAACCGGCACCTTTACCACAATGTCAACCTCCTGGTTCCGCCATTTTCCACCTTCTCCGAGTGTGTAATACGGATCGAATGTGACCACAGAATCTTTTTGCTGGAAATTGTACACAATAGATTCTGTGTTTGTCTGTGCTTCTTCCTGACTTTTGCCGCGGGCCTTTTTCTTCAGAACAATTGTAAACTGGTCACTGGTACTCTTTTCAATATCAAGTCGTGGACCGCCCACCAGCACTTCATTCTCATCAACCTTGATCATTTTCATCCGGTCGAGATCGATTCCGGTATCGGTATAATTTTCGTATTTATCAGTCCCTAATTCCATGATCAGGTTTTTGCAATCCTGACATTCAATTTTTGTACTTACCGTGGTTGAAGTGCGTTTACTGAAATTGTCGACCTGCCCGACGGAAACCAATATCAGCGTAACCAATGCGACCAACCAAATTCCCACCGATGCCAAACCAATAATTTTATTGTTGGTTTTGTACCTGAAAATCATTTTGGTTCCGATGAATAATATCGCTATCAGCGGAATGGCAACCAGCAATACAATTGCGATGATCGAAATGGTCATTGCCCCCGGGCTGACAAAATGGTTGAACAATCCGGGTATGTCAAAATCTGCATGGGCTCCAAATATCCAGGGAGCGCCTGAAACAATTGAACGTCCGATAATCATGGTGCTTAAAAAGCCAAGCAAACCCAAAAAACCGGTTAAAATCAGGAATGCCCCGACAAGGATTCCCAATATTTTCAGGGAAACTTTTAATACGTTATAAACCAAGTCTCCGAAACGCGAAACGCCATCTTTTCCTTTTTCATACGTATCCGAACTTCTGAACCGCTGGAAACTGTCTTTTACATCCTTTACTTCTTCTTTTATCGATTTCTCGATATTCGAAACCGTTGCTTCTTCGCCCCGCATTTCAAGGCGCTGTGCCGTGGTGCGCGCTTTGGGAACGGCAATCCACAACATGAAATACAGCAGTATATTAAACGGGCCAATTATGAAAAATAATACGAAGAAAATGATCCGCAATATTACCGGATCGATGTTGAAATAAGCGCCCATTCCTCCGCAAACGCCACCGAGTATCCGGCGATCGGGATCACGGTACATTCGCCGCTTAATTTTCGGTTGAACAGGTTGTTCCTGCGGGGCCGGTTCTCCCTCTTCCACCTCCATAAAATCTTCCGGTTTTCCCATCCGGGCAATTACCTCGTCAACCCACGGGTCGACAATAACGTCCCTGCCGTCTTTCATTTTTTCGTTGAAAAGTTCCGCAATGCGGGCTTCAATGTCCTGTAAAATCTCCCGGCCTTCTTCCGAACCCCGAAAATGGCTGCTCAACATCTGGAGATACTTTTGCAGTTTTTCATACGCATCTTCATCGATGTGAAAAACGCTTCCGCTTATATTGATTGTAAATGTCTTTTTCATTGTTATTCGTTTTTTCCTGTTGTTGTCTCAATTTTATTTTCGGGAATACTAGTTATGGTTTTTAATCATCGCCACAGCATCAACCAACTCGTCCCACGATTCACCCAACTCTTTCAGAAACACTTTTCCTTCGTCGGTCAGTTCGTAATATTTTCGCGGAGGACCTTGTGTGCTTTCTTCCCAGCGGTACGTTAACAGACCGTCGTTTTTCAGTCGGGTCAGCAAAGGATAGAGGGTTCCTTCCACAACAATCATTTTTGACTTTTTCAAATCGTCAATGATGTCGTTTGCATAAAGAGGTTTTTCTTCAAGCACCAGCAGGATGCAATATTCCAGAACCCCTTTTCGCATTTGTGCTTTTGTGTTGTCTATTTTCATTTTTATTATTTTTCAGAAGTTAATGCCTGTTTTCTTTCTTTCAATTCATTCGTTCCCTGAAGGCATTCGAACTATTTCAACCATTTATCCCGAACGGACAGACAGGAACAGCAACTATTCCCAAAATTACATTCTCCAGAAGTTGTCGCTAACCATCCAGTTTTCAAGTTCCAGTTCCGAATCTTTTTCGGTGTTGATACGCGGCTCTGTCCTGAAGTATTTGTTGTTGATCATCCAATCTTCAAGTTCCAGGTTTGCATCTGTTGCTTCATTTACCGAATACACTGATTCTTCAAAATATTTGGTCATCCACGACTCCAGATTCAAGGGTTTATCGCTTTCATGTTCAATTTTATGGTTGAATGGTTTGTCTTCTGTAAAATTTACATGCAATGACTGAGCGTTGGTAGTCGCTGGGTTTATTCTTCCGGTATTCCCAACCATAATCATCGCCACATTGCTGAGGCTGCTTTCGGTCAATAATTGTTTCCAAAAGTCCTGTGCGCTGACGGTAAAGCTGATGAGCACAAAACTGATAATGATTGCCCCACCTTTTAAGAATGCTGTTTTCATTTTACTTTCTTTGTTTCCTGTGTTGTTGTTTCTTGTTTTCATGACTTTGTTTGTGTTTTGTTTCTTGTTTTCTGTTTCTGTTGTTTAATTGTCTTCAGGCCCGAGGCCGATTGTTTGTTTTCTAATTGTTTTTATGACTGTTTGTTTTCTGTTTTCAACCGTAAGACGATTTGTTTTTGATTTCGTTACAAAATGTATAGAACTTTTTTTAAACCTGTACTCTTCTTTACACTGAATTGTGTATTGCAAATATATGAACTAAATATGGTACTATGCAATACAAAATACTATATTTTTTTAAAAAAATTTGAATTGTTTTCATTTATCGCTTATTATCAATCATTTATATTGTAATTTATTTTTGAATTATTTTAAAAATTCATTCGCAGAAAGTAAAATTTTATTTAAAAAGTGGTTTTTACGAGACAAAAACTCGTAGTAAAAATCATGTGAAACCATAAAAAGAGAATTTTTTTACTTCATTCCGGTCAAAAATGGAGCTGATTTTTTTTCAGTCATAAATTGGAGTTTATTTTTTAAACAGGAAATATCATTGTTCTGTTAGATTAAGTCAGCATATCTTTACACTCCATTTTTAATTCATTCAGGAATGAGTAAGTTTTTAAGTTTTGTCGGATTCCTCTTGATTAGTTCAACGCTGCTTTCCCAGCCTGTTCAATACTATAATAATGCTGAAGGAAAAAAAGGGGATGCATTGAAATCGGCGTTGCACACTATTATTTCCGGGCATGTTGATTACAGTTACAACAATGCCAAATATTTATTGAATTATTGTGATGCGGACCCGGCAAATCCGGCAAATGTTATCCTTTTGTATACACAACGTTCGCAAAGCTCCGATACTTACGGAACCGGCGGCGATTATATCAACCGGGAACACGTATGGGCCAAATCACATGGTGATTTTGCGGACATCCGCCCGATGGACAGCGATGTACATAACCTGCATCCGGCTGATGCATCGGTAAACCAGATCCGCAGCAACCGCGACTTTGATAAGGTATCGCCAAACGGGACACAGGCGGCTGAGGCGCCGGGAACCTGGTATAATACCAACGCATGGGAACCGTCCGATGCGGTGAAAGGACAGGTTGCACGGGCGATTTTGTACATGGATGTGCGTTACGAAGGCACTAACGGTGAAATGAACCTGACAGCAGTAAACGGTACCGGAACTTATCCTCAGCCTCAACACGGGAACCTTCAGGCCCTGCTCGAATGGAACCGGCAGTTTCCGCCTACCAATTTCGAACGCCGGAGAAATGAACGGGTATTCAATATGCAACTCAACCGCAATCCGTTTGTCGACTATCCTGAATATGCCGATTTAATTTGGGGGAGTTCACAAGCTCCAACGATTCAGATTACAGGCAATTCTATTCTTCCTGAAATCCCAATTGAAGGAAATACTGTTCAGTTTAAGGTTTCTGTAAGTTCAGCAAATCAAATCTCTTCGGTTGTCGTTTACTGGGGCAAGTCATACAATTCAGAAGAGAAATCGGCAACAATGACTGCCTCCGGGAATAATTATCAGGCGGAAATGAGCCTGAGCGGTTTTTCAGGCGGGCAATATCTGTATTATAAAGTAGTGGCAACCGATGCTGCCCAAAACCAACGTACCCGGCATTTTTCAGCCTTCATTCATAAAAATATCAGCAAAAATAACCTGACAAGTTTGGCTGCTATCCAGGGAACACAGGAAGTAAGTCCAATGGTAAATCAGACCGTAATTGTATCGGGCCGGGTTTCAAAAATTATTGACGGAGAATATTTTATACAAAACAACGGCCAACGCGAGGCCATTTGCATTTACACTGCTCCTGAAACCGGTGCTATTGGCGACAGCGTGGTAATAAGCGGAACAGTGACTGAATATAACAACCTTACGGAAATAAAAGACATTACTTATTTCTGCAATCTGAAAAATAACAAACCGGTAGTTCCCCTCGAAATAAAAACCAGCGACGTTAACGAAAATCTGGAGGGAAAACTTGTATCGTTTAAAAATGTAACATTTTCGCAGGCAGGTACCACCATTCCTTCCGACGGCGGCACCTATACCTTTAGCGATGGCTACGGAAGCTTTCCTTTGTACGTGAACTATTCATCGAAACTGGTGGGTCAAAAAATCCCGACCGGAACCAACACTGTCACGGGAATCATCGGTCAGTATAAAACTACCTACCAATTGATTGCCCGGGATATTAATGATTTAAAAAGTGGTACGAATAGCGTAATCCCGGAACTGGCCAGTGAGGAAAAACCTTTCAGGATATTCCCCAATCCTGTTTATTCAGGTAAAATAAAGATTCAGGCAAAACCTTCTTCTGTGGAAAGTTTCGCCATAAACGATCTTTCCGGACGAACTTTCTTGAGCGGGGAAATCGATTCGGAAATTAAGCTGATCAATGTTTCCGGCCTACCGGCAGGAATATATTTTGTTGTATTCAGATTGAACGATGGAAGTACGGGAACCTGCAAATTATTGAAAAATTAATCACTACAGATGTCAGATGTGTCGCCATGATGTTACGAAATAGTTAACAGACAATCACCATAAATAAGAAGATATGAACAATAGATACACGGAAAATGCCGGGTATGTCCGGTAAAATTTCAGGATTTGAGTTGTTCTTTTACCTAAAAAGATCAAACAGTCACAAAAACGACAGCTTTTAAATCAATACAAAAAACCGGCTTTTTTTGTAAATGTGTAATTAATTCCCCGAAAAAAGCGCCGTTCAATTTTAATTAATAATCGTCAGGAAGAATCAACGATTAAATAACGATTTCCTAATGTTCAGGATTGAAAAAGCTGTTTCTTTTGCAAGATGTTTTTCTTTTTAAACAACCACGGGAAGTTATAAACAACCTGTTAATTAATGTTAAAAAATAATTGCATGCCTCCTTTTAAAATTTCATAAATTGAGTTCAAATTTTACAGCTTAATTAACAATTTATTCTATGAAAAAATTATTCATCAAATTTTCATTGGGAGCCTTGGTTTGCCTGGCAACCCTTCATTCCTTCGGGAAAGGAACAATTACCGGAAAACTAATTGATGCCGGAACCGACGAGTCGCTAATAGGCGCCACTGTTACCATACAAGGCACGACAATGGGTGTTTCAACCAACCTTGACGGATCGTTTGTTTTGAAAGCTCCGGCCGGTGACCATGTATTGGTTTTTTCATTCATCGGTTACATTAACCAAACAAAGAATGTAAAAGTTGCAGATGATAAAACTCTGGAACTTGGAACCGTTAAGCTGGAATCGAATGTGGTTGGCCTGGCCGAAGTGCTGATTACCTCATCGTTTGCCAAGGATCGCCAGACACCGGTTACCATGTCGAAAATTGAACCGCTGATGATCGAAGAAAAACTGGGGGGACAGGAATTTCCTGAAATTATGAAGACAACACCTTCCGTTTATGTAACGAAAGACGGCGGAGGTTTTGGAGATGCTACCGTGCGTGTTCGTGGGTTCGACACCTATAATGTTGGGGTACTAATCAATGGAATGCCTGTAAATGGCATGGAAGATTCAAAGGTCTATTGGTCGAACTGGCAAGGACTGTCCGATGTAACTTCTAAAATTCAGGTACAACGAGGTTTAGGAGCTGCAAAAATGGGATTGTCTTCAGTTGGAGGAACGATTAATGTTCTCACCCGGACAACCGATGCAGAAAGGGGTGGAAGTATTTACGCAGGAATGGGGACCGGCGGAATGAGGAAAGAGTCGTTCAATGTTTCTACCGGCTTGCTTGACAATGGCTGGGCAGTGACCATTATGGGAACCCGAACATCAGGAGACGGATATGTAAAAGGCTTAAGCTATGAAGGTTATACTTACTTTGGCAATATCTCAAAACAAATAAATGAAGATCATCGTGTGTCATTTACGATCTTTGGAGCGCCGCAAACACACAACCAACGAGGAAATAAACACACCATCGAGCAATACAGAAACCACAAAGACGGTATCCGTTTTAATTCCGATTATGGTCTCCGTGAAGGAAAAACTTACGGTGGCGCGTATGGTTACAATTACTATCATAAACCGGTTGCTTCAATAAATCATTATTGGAATATCAACGAAAAAACACTCTTAAATACAGTAATATATGGTTCTACCGGTACGGGTGGCGGCCGTCGTGTAGGCGGAACTAAGTCATCATGGTTGACGGTAAATTACACAACAGGAGAAGACAATGCCAGTATCAAACGTACCGCTGAAGGGTTACTTGATTTTGATGCAGTTGCCGAAGAAAATCGCAAATCGCTTGATGGTTCACTGGCTTTCATTGGTTCATCGGTTAATAATCATGTCTGGTGTGGCGCTATTTCAACGTTAACCACCGAGTGGAAAGGATTGAACTGGACCGCAGGCCTTGACGGAAGATGGTATAAAGGAGAACATTACAGCGAAGTAATCGATTTGCTGGGCGGGCAGTTCTACATGAATAGCGACGACAAAAACTTACCCGCCAACACCAAATTAAAAGAAGGAGATTATTACAGCTTCAACAACGACGGAAAAGTATTGTGGGGCGGCCTGTTCCTGCAATCTGAATATGTTTCGGACAATTTATCAGGTTTTGTTTCCGGGTCGCTTGCAAACAAGAGCTACCAGCGCACCGATTATTTTCTATATGCTCCTGGGAGTCAGGTGTCCGACTGGATTAACTTTTTGCCGTGGAATGTGAAAGCCGGTGTAAATTATAATATTAATTCAAGACACAATGTATATGCAAATGCCGGGTATATCAAACGAGAGCCTGTTTTTTCAAATGTTTTCCTGAACTACACTAATGCAATTAACGAAGACGTAAAGTACGAAACAGTAATTACCGCGGAAGTTGGATATAGCTATACTTCGAAAAGGTTGTTCGGAAAAGCAAATGCATATTATACCAATTGGCTTGATAAAGCTTTGGTAAAAAGTTTCGGACAAGCAGGCTCAGCAAACATTCCGGGGATCAATGCCTTACATTATGGAGTTGAAGCAGAAGTTGTTTATAAACCGGCGTCAAAAATTACCATTGAAGGTATGTTCTCGTGGGGAGACTGGACTTGGACCGATGATGTAAGTTTTACACTTTATGATGAAGACAAAAATGTATTGGGCACATACAAAGGATACTTCAAAGGCGTACATGTTGGCAACTCTGCACAGGCCACTGCCGCAATTAGCGCAAATTATGAAGTGTTACCAAAACTTCGCATTGGAGCCGATTATACCTATTATGCCAAGAACTTTGCCCAGTTCGACCCGACCAACCGGGTCAAACCGGAAGATGCGGTCGATGCCTGGCAGCTTCCCAACTACGGATTGATTGACCTTAACATGAATTATAAATTTAAAATTGGGACTTTGGATGCCAAGCTATATGCAAATGTAAACAACCTGCTCAATACGGAATATGTTGCAGATGCCGCCGACGGAACAGATCACGGCCCACAAAAATCTGTTGTTTATTTCGGATTCGGGACAACATGGTCAACCGGATTGAAAATCTATTTTTAAGCAATCCACAGTAATAATCTGAAAAAATGAAAAAGATGAAAAAGATATTCTCAATATTATTTATGAGTGGGTTGCTTTTTGCTGCATGTAACCCAATGAACGACATCTACGATGAAATCGACGCCAAAGAGATTACGTATGTTTCAAATCAGGAGATTACCCTTACAGATGCTGATTATGAATCAATGGGCGGAAATGTTAAAAAGAACCATAACTTCAGTGCAAGTGAGCCTGCTGATCAATTTATTCCGGCTTTTCTTGCCAAAAAATATCCGGCTTTTACCAAAGGATCTATTGTCAATGTAACATACAATTATTACAATGGCTATCCTTCCTACACCAATAATTACAAAAATGCCACTGCTTACACTTTAACTGATGCCGATTACAAAACAGCATCGAACGCAATTGGCGCCGTTAAATATTTTTCCCCAATGAACCCGGCCGACCAATATCTGCCCGGTGTTTTAGCTAAGTCATTAACAGGTGTATCCAATGGTTCTGTTTATCTGGTCAAATACAAATACTCGGATGTTGACCCTGCTGCAGGAGCAGGCGAAATTGCAACTTTATTTGAATTTGACTTTGCCAGTGATCTGGGTACATTTACCAAATTCGATGCTCTCGGCGCACAAGCCTGGACTTGGTCAAGTTATAGCGGAGACGGATTTGCAAAAATTTCGGGTTATTCAAGCGGAAATAAACCCAATGAAGATTGGTTAATTTCTCCTGAAATTGATCTTTCAGGATATATAGATGCAACCGTAAACGTAAATCAAACTGCAAAATTTGTTAACGGTCAGTGGGATCAGTTAAAAGTACTTGTTTCTTCAAACTATAACGGAACCGATCCAACAACAGCAACCTGGACTGCCGCCAATATTACAACTTTACCAACCGGAAGTGATTACACCTTTGTTAAATCCGGAGATGTTGACATTTCAGCATTCGACGGGAAGAAAATTCGCGTGGCATTGAAATACGTTTCATCATCTACCAATGCTGCAACCTGGGAAGTTTCTGATATTACAGTAAAAGGAGCAAAAAGCACCAAATCAGCCATTATCATCAATCCAATTGTTATCGAAGAATTCTATACCTATAATTCAGGCTGGAAGAAAACAACCGATGGCTATTACGTAACAAGTATTGATTACGATGCAATGGGCGCTCCCGGAAAATATGACAATTTTTCGAGTACTGATCTTCCCGGTAACTATCTGCCAAAACTACTGTCAGAAAAATTCCCATACGCACTGGAAGGCACTAAAATAGTTGCTGTTTACAAATATTATGGCACCAGCCTAGGAACCCGTGCCGATGAATATTCGCTTAAATCAGGAATATGGACGGTTTATAATCCCGTTTCAGAACAGACCGACCAGTTTATCCATGCAGGAACTGATGGCTGGGTATTTGACCCAACGGTTGTATTTACTATGGTATCAGGCGATTTTCTTACCATTGTAAACTATGTAAAAGCAAACAAAGGCGCTTCATACATTGATAGTTACGGAACTGCTGAATTCTATTACGGGGCAAGTTCTTTTTACAGCAATTTTGACCTGCGTGCCGGAAAATATTATTCCGGATTTTCAACTGGCATTGATGGAGTAAAAGAGGCTATCGGAAAGGTTCTATTACCAACAAAATTTCCGAATGCTGTTACTAAGGTAAGCGGGATTGATGTAAACTACACCGTTACCTTCGCTGTATACGACGGTACGAATTATATAAGCACAATGACATTCCAGTGTACCAAATCAGGGCCAAGTCCTGAATTTACTTTCGTTAAATAAATTATCAAATTGAAATCAAAATAGAAAAGGGCCGGAATAATCTGGCCCTTTTCATTTTCAACAATTTATATTTTATTCCTGATCCATTATTTCTGTTTGCATCCGTACAGAATCTTCATGTATCAGTTGAAAGAGAATTTTTACAAAGGTTTTGTTCAGGTTCATGTTTTCACCCAGTGATACCCGTTTGTCCATTAGTTCAGACCATCGGTTTATTTGCAAAGCCATCACATTATTGTCCTTTTTATACCGCCCGATTTGTTTTACAATTTCCATTCGTGCCGAAAGTGTTTCGAGCAATTCGGTATCGATTGCATCAATGCGGCTGCGAAGGTATTCGAGCTGGGTTGCAAATTCTTTGTTGTCCGAAACTTGCTGACGGATAACCAATTTGTCGAGCAATTTTGCAAGATCATTCGGGGTCAATTGTTGTTCTTTATCGCTCAGTGCGCACGAAGGGTCGCGGTGCGACTCGATCATCAGCCCGTCAAGGCCCATGTCAAAAGCTTTTTGCGATATTTCGTACAAATACTCACGTTTACCTGCAATATGGCTCGGGTCGCAAATAATGGGTAAATTAGGCACCAAACGGCGCAATTCAATCACGGTTTTCCAGTTTGGATGATTCCGGTAGGGCGTTTCGCCAAACGGCGTGTAACCGCGGTGAATGGCCACCAGGTTTTTAATGCCTGCCTGGTTGAGGCGTTCCAACGCACCAATCCAAAGCTGCACATCGGGGTTCACCGGATTTTTAACCATCACCACCGCATCGGTTCCTTTTACCACGTCGGCTATTTCCTGCACCACGAATGGACTTGCTGTCGACCGGGCGCCAATCCATAAAATATCCAACCCGGCTTTCAGCGCTTCTTCGGTATGTTGAGCATTGGCCACTTCGGTGCCTACCGGCAAACCGGTTTCCTTACGGACAGTCTGGAGCCATTCCAGCCCGATTGAACCAATTCCCTCAAAAGAACCCGGACGGGTGCGTGGTTTCCAAACTCCGCCGCGATACGCAAAAACACGTTTGTCTTTTACCAGGGCTTTCGCCGTTTCAACAGCCTGCTCTTCACTTTCAAGGCTGCAGGGGCCTGCAATAAGCAACGGATTGTCGATCTTGGGCATCCAGTGCTTTATCGGATTTATTTCCAATTCTATTCCCATAACTATTTTGTGTAAAGTTTTATGAATGTTTCTTCATTTTGAATCAACGAACTGCCGTTGCTTCCATCCAGAATACTGCGAATGCGGTTGGCATTTGCCATCAGCTCATTCATTTGATTTTCATCATTTTCAATACTTTTTTTGAATTCTTTCAAATGCCGGATATAAACTTCCAGCGATTCGACAATGTATTCTTTGTTTTGCTGAAAAATTGGCCCCCACATTTCGGGAGAACTTTTGGCCAAACGAACGGTCGAGTTGAACCCACCGCTCGCCAGATCGAAAATAATTTCGCGATTTTCCTTGGCAAGCACGGCATTCGCCAAAGCAAATGCCGCAGCGTGCGGCAGATGTGAAATAAATGCCGTACTGTGGTCCTGTTCATCAGCCGTCATATAGGCGATTTTCATTCCGAGAGTTTGCAGCATTTTTTCAATCAATGCGACATGTTGCGGACCAGATTCATCCTGATCACAAAGAATCGCAATCTTTCCCCGGAAAAGATCTGGCAGAGCAGCAATTGGTCCTGAATTTTCGGTACCTGCCATGGGATGGGCCGGCACATAATTTTTCCGTCTTGGGTGATTTTTTACGGCTTCGGAAATCACCCGTTTGGTTGAGCCCATATCAGTTACCGTTGCATGCGACGGGATGTGATCGAGAACAATCGGCAGTACCGACAGTATTTTATCGACAGGTATGGCTATCAACACCATGTCGGCTTCTTTACAGGCCGTTTCGAGCGTTCCCGTTTGGTCGATAAACCCAAGTCGGAGAGCTTGTTCTATGTGCTCTGAATTTGAATCAACACCGATGATTTCGGTGGCAAATTTTGCTTTCTTCAAATCGATGGCTATCGAGCCGCCAATTAAACCAAGTCCAACAACTGCTAGTTTCATTTTGTAATTTTTTCTAAATAAAAAAGGGCCCCGTTTTTCGGGACCCCTTGAATAATATTTTTTACCTTACAACAATATATTACCAGTCGATCCCGATTTCTGAACCGAAATAATAAAACCAGTAATAAAAGCTATTGTTGTTGAAAAGTTTCATTTCGTCGCTTTATTTGCTGCAAATATAGATATTTATTTCAGAAAACATCTTTCTTGCATGATTTTCAAATTTGAATTTTACTTTTTCAATACTTTCCTGCTGATCCGCTGTCCGTTTTCAAAATCCACTGCAATCAAATACAATCCGGGAGCAAAATTGTTCATTTCAATATTTTTTCTGAACGAAATTCCAAAAACATCAAGCTGCTCCTGCCATACCAATTGCCCGGAATTATTGTAAACCGAAAGCCTCAAACGGTCGGTGTTTTCTGTAAAGGAACCTTGCAGTGTGAGTTTGTCGTTTACCGGGTTCGGGTAAAAAATCAGTTCCCCGGGAGAATAATCCAAAGAAGTAACGGCCGTATTCGGGTCCTGAATGTTCAGGTTATCGATGCACCATCCCCAGCCATTGGCAAAGGGGTCGGAATAAAGACGGAACTGAATCAAAATGGTGTCGTCAACGGCAAAGTTTCCTTTTTGGTTGATTGCAAACTCTTTTTTTACAAACAACTTTTTGGTTCCGACAGAAGTTGAATTGTTCCCGGAAATACCCGCATTGTATATCAATTCCCAGTTTGCATTTGAACCGGAATCGTAGCCGTCAATCAAGTGCTTCCAGGTTTTTCCTTTATCTTTTGATCCTTCAACAATTACATAATCGAAAAAATTATCGCTGCCAAAAACAGCCCCGGTTTCACCAGGTTCAACAAGAACCACTTCGTCGTAGGTGATAATTCCCCCGTTTTTGATGATGATAGGGTATTTTAATTGCGCCACATAATTATACGACATATTGTCTTTTTCCGGACTTTGATAGGGATGCAGGCTGTGCAAGGCCCCGTTATCGAAACCCGATGGCGTTGCAATGGTGAAATCGGAACTTATAAAATCTCTTTTTGCTGTATTAAAATCAGTATAATAGTGCTTAACAGGAGCATAGGTTCCCTGAATATAAAAAGTATAATATCCTCTTACAGGAAGCATTTTTGTGTTTTTATTGACCGATTTATCTTCAGCAATTATACGGTAACGGATAGAGTCCCCATCGGCAAGTGAGCCTTCCGGAAGACTTAAGATTCCCCTGTAAATGTCAGCCGAATCAAGGGCCAGTGTTAACGTTGAAGGAGTTGTTGTTTGATTGATGAGATATTCGACTTTAACAGAATTTATACCCAAATTATCGTTGGCTGTCACAACCAATTCCGCAGACAAATCTTCTGCTCTCATAAAAGAAATTGGCTCATGGATCAATACCGGATCGGTAGTATCATTTCCGAAGGTTACCGAATATGCTTTTTCAGGTGCAATGCCGGGCATCCGGAATTGGCGCTTTTCAGTATTGGCAGCCGAAAAATAATATTTCATTGTCCCCTGTTCTTTCAATGGAAGGGAGGCTTCAAATTTATTCAATGTTGAGGTTGGTGACAATTTCACGGTATCGGCATTAACAAATTCATTGGATGATGAAATCAGGTACAATCGTGTTGAATCCAATGGGTAATCACTGTTGATGTAAACCTCCACCTTCTTTAAATCTTCAATTTTCTCGATATCGGAAAGTTCATCATGTTTTATCTGAATAAATTTCCATCCCATCTCATAAAGCATTCCTAAACTTAATAACCCGGGATTGTGTATGGCTTCTGCCCTATCCAACGCCGGAGTCATCAACGAGTTGCTTGTGCCTTCAGCGTAAGTATTTTCATCTAAGTGGCTTATACTGGATCCAGCATCCCATTCAGAAGGGGCATACAACCGCGCAAATGTCAAAAATCCGGAATTGTCAAACGGTAATTGCTTGTTGAATAGCAAATGTCCCGACTGAAATTGCTGATATAACGCGGCTGAGGGGTTTTTAAAAAGGGTGGTATCTGTTAAATTCTGCGAATTTTTATTTACTGTATATCGGTCGAAAATACCCGGGTAGTTTTTTATATACCCATAACCACCAATATGTTTGACTGTGTCGCCGAGCGACATACTCATGTAACCCAAACCATGGCCAATTTCGTGCAAAACAACACTCAGAAAATCGTATTTGTCTATCGGCGTTTTTCCGTCTGACCCAAAATACCAGCTTTTGTTACTTTTGTTAAAACGGGCAACAATATCCGGTGTTGCGGCATCTGTAATTTCCCTGCCCTGCATTTTCTCTACTAATGCCCCTGTGTAATACGTATTTTTTTGTTGAAGAAAATCCAGATTTTCATAAAAATCCCACGCCGAACAACTCCCTAAAACATTATCATCCAATTCGTCCCAATAGGCATATAAATAAATCGGGACTGTTGAAGAAAGCAGGCCTTCCCATATTTGAACCGCTGCTTCAAATGCTGCCTTTGCCTGTGTATCTGCCTCAAAATCCGCATCATAATTGACAATTATATTGGCATTCTGCTGTCCTGTTGATTTCAAGCGGTTCAACAATTCATACGGAGGTTCGACATACGTACGACTCACCTTATCGGAACCATAGCAAACCGGCGGCAAAATTTTTATCCTTTCTTTTTGCCATTGTTTTTGTGCAAAACCTATTGTCGCCATCGAAAATAATACCGTTGCAAGAAAAAGTTTTCTCATTTCACCCATTTTATAAAAGCATATCTATCAGATAAATAACACAAATATGGCACGATTGTTTACCGTACAGAAAAACAAAGTTTAATAATACCAAAATATCTGATTCCGGGAACAAATTGCTGCTGATATTTTCTTTCATCGCCGGATGTTTGTTTTTTCGGCTATATTTGTCCGAAAGCATTGAAAAAATCAAGCAAATGAAAACTTTTCTCAAACTAACTCTATTTCTTTTTTTAGCAATATCATTTTTTTCAGCAAAACCGAAACGGGAATATAACAATGAAATTCTTCGCCCGCAATTTCACTTTTCTCCTGAAAAAAACTGGATGAACGATCCCAACGGACTGGTTTATTTTGAAGGTGAATACCATCTTTTTTACCAGCACAATCCCTTCGACCTTGGATGGGGATATATGCACTGGGGACATGCGATAAGTAAAGATTTGGTACATTGGGAATACCTTCCGATAGCATTGGCTCCTGATAATAATTCAAAAGAAAAAGAATACGCCACAGCCTGGTCGGGCAGCGGGTTAATCGATCATAACAATATTTGTGGTTTTCAAAAAGATACAGTGAAAACCATGCTCCTTTTTTATACCAGTTATCAATGCGGGCAGCGCCTTGCTTACAGTACCGACAAAGGACGCACATGGAACAAGTACGAAAAGAACCCTGTCATTCCTTTCGATGAAACGGATGATGCGCGCGACCCGAAAATATTCCGGCACCAGGCAAGCGGGAAATATGTAATGGCCATCTACCGCAAACCAAATGGAGATGACAGCCAGCGGGGAATTTCGTTTTACACGTCGTCCAATCTTTTCGATTGGGAATTAAAAAGTCACATTGCCGGATTTTATGAATGTCCCGACTTGGTTGAACTACCGGTAAATCGACGGCAGGATGAAAAAAAATGGGTGTTGTTTGATGGCGACGGCAGTTATGTGGTTGGCAGTTTCGACGGAGAAAAATTTATACCCGAAAGCCCTAAACAAAAAAGCGATTTCGGTAAAAACTATTACGCAACCCAAACCTGGAACAACATTCCTGAAAAAGATGGAAGAACGATCCAAATTGCATGGATGAAAGACGGCGAATTTCCGGGAATGCCTTTTAACGGGCAAATGGGGTTTCCTTGTGAATTATCTCTGGAAAAATCGAAAAACGGGATTTTCCTGGTTCGGAACCCGGTAAAGGAAATTGAAAACCTGCACCTGAAACAGGAATCGTGGATACAAAAAAATATTATCCCGGGGCTGAATAAAAATCTGATCAGCAAAATTAAAGGCGATTGTCTGCACATAAAAGGGATTTTCGATGTGAAAACTTCCGATAATTTCGGCTTTTTGTTACGAAACGGGAAAACAAACCAGGGAGCAGAAATTAGCTTCAATACAAAAAATAATATCCTAAATTGCATCGGCCGTCAGGTTGTTGTCGAACCAATTGGCGGTAAACTGCAACTCGAAATCCTGCTTGACCGCAGCTCTGTCGAAGTTTTTGCAAACGGCGGAAAAGTAGTGTTGAGCTCCTGCTTTACCCCAGAACAAGACGCTGAAGATGTGACCCTTTTTACATCCGGCGGCGAACTGTTTATCGAAAACCTCGACATTTTCAGTCTGAAATCAATATGGGAAGCCGAAGAAGAATAATTCTTCTGTGTCCCTTGAGGGAAATATGATATTCCCTATTTATTTTCAGCATAAAGTGACCTAAATTGCATTCTCATTTTAAAATTTCAAAAAATGAAAGCAATTGTAAAAAGCAAAGCTGAAAAAGGAATCTGGATGGAAGAAGTGCCAATACCCAAAGTTGGCCCGAACGATGTCCTTATCAAAATAAAGAAAGCAGCTATTTGCGGCACCGACCTGCACATTTACAAGTGGGACGAATGGGCGCAAAATACAATCAAAGTACCAACCATCATTGGCCACGAATACATGGGGGTTGTGGTTGAAACCGGCTCCGAAGTTTCACGTGTAATAGTGGGCGAACGGGTTACTGTTGAAGGACATATTGCCTGTGGTTTTTGCCGGAATTGTCGGCGCGGGCGACAGCACATTTGCGACCATACCGCTGGTATTGGTGTGAACCGTGATGGTGGTTTTGCCGAATACATTTCTGTTCCGGCACAAAATGTTTTAAAAATTGACTCGCGCATTCCCGACGAAATCATGTCCATAATGGATCCGCTGGGTAACGCAACCCATACTGCACTTTCTTTTCCTCTTCTGGGTGAAGATGTCATTATTACCGGAATCGGAGGACCTATTGGAGCGATGGCTACAGCCGTTTGTAAGTTCGCCGGGGCACGGTATATCGTTGGCACCGATTTAAGCCCGTATCGCCGCGATTTGGCCCGAAAAATGGGTGCTACCATGGTTGTAGATCCAATAAAGGAAAGTATAAAAAGCGCGATGGACGAATTGGGCATGGTGGGCGGTTTCGATATTGGCCTCGAATGCAGCGGATCGCCGGTTGCATTTAACGACATGGTGAACCACATGTATAACGGAGGAAAGATTTCGCTACTCGGCCTACTCCCAAAAAGCACACAAATCAACTGGAGTGGATTAATATTCAAAGGGTTGACACTAAAAGGAATTTACGGCCGGGAAATGTACGAAACCTGGTACCACATGGAAATGATGCTTTCAACCGGTTTGGATATCAGCCCGGTAATCACACACCGGATGCCTGCCGATGATTATCAGACAGCTTTTGAAATTATGGAAGAAGGAAATTGCGGAAAAATTATATTGGATTGGGAATAAACTCGTCTTCAATAATCAACTTCTACCATTACCGGACAATGATCGGAATGAACCGCATCGGGAAAAATTGATCCAGCTAAAAGTTTATTTTCCATTTCGGCAGTAGCAATATGGTAATCAATACGCCATCCCTTATTGTTGGCCCTTGCCCCGGCACGGTAGCTCCACCACGAATACTGATGTGGTTCCGGATTGAATTTTCGGAAACTATCCACAAAACCATCATCAACAAATTGCTGGAACCACTCTCTTTCTTCCGGCAAAAAACCAGATGTATCTTGCTGTTTTTCAGGGTTATGAATATCGATCCACAGACGACAAATATTGTAATCGCCTGCAATCACCAAATTCGGGCGCTTTTTTCTTAACTGCTGAAGGTATTTGTGAAAATCAGACAAAAAATCCATTTTATACTCCTGCCGGATACCTCCGGTCGTCCCCGACGGAAAATACGCATTGATGACCGACCATTCGCCAAAATCGGCACGGATAACACGACCCTCAATATCGTATTTCGGATTGTCCATACCATACTCAACATGATCGGGCTTTTCCTTACATATAATTGCCACACCACTGTAGCCTTTTTTCTCTGCCGAAAACGCATAAATCTGATAACCAAGCCTTTCAAACTCTGCCTCGTGCATTTGTCCGGGTTGTGCCTTCGTTTCCTGAATACACAAAATATCGGGATCAACTTGTTTTACCCAATTCAAAAGACCCTTTCCTGCAGCAGCACGGATCCCATTTACATTATATGAAATAATTCGTTTCACAATTTTTCTTACTTTTGATTTATAATATAAGCGAAAAGATAATCAATTTGTTTTATTAATACCCCGCCATTTTGAAAAAAGGAATTGTCATAAAATCAACAGGGAGCTGGTTTACCGTGAAATCAGAAGATAACGAATTGATCAACTGTAAGATAAAAGGTAAATTCAGGATTCAGGATATCAAAAGTACCAATCCTGTTGCAGTTGGCGATCATGTTGAATTTTCAATTTCAGAAGAAAACGATGCGCAAACTGGACTGATTACCAATATTATAGAACGAAAGAACTACATCATTCGCAAATCGACAAACCTGTCGAAACAATCTCATATTATTGCTTCCAATATTGATCAGGCTTTTTTGGTTGTTACTGTAAATTTTCCGGTTACCACTTCCACTTTTATCGATCGTTTTTTAGCTTCTGCAGAAGCATACAGAATATCTTGTATTTTGATTTTCAATAAGATAGATCGATATTCACAAACCCAAACCGAGCACATGGAATCGCTTATTTCGGTTTATTCTGAAATTGGCTACAGGTGTTTGAAAATTTCGGCAAGAAAAAATATAGGAATTGATGAACTTCAGGAATTGATGAAAAACAAAACCAATGTTTTTTCAGGTCATTCCGGAGTTGGAAAATCAACAATTATCAATACCATTCAGCCAGGACTGAACTTAAAAACAAAAGAAATTTCAGATTCTCATTTTTCAGGAAAACACACCACAACATTCTCTGAAATGTTCGAACTTGACTTTGGCGGATTTATTATCGACACTCCCGGAATTAAAGGTTTCGGAATGCTGGAAATGGAAAGCTGGGAAATTTCGCATTATTTTCCTGAAATGTTTAAATTACTCGACGGCTGCCAATACTATAATTGCTCGCATACCCATGAACCGGGTTGCGCCGTAAAAAATGCTGTTGCAGAAGGTAAAATTGCAAAAAGCCGCTATGTTTCTTATCTCGGATTACTGGAAGACGATGAAAAGTACAGAAACTGATCTGGATGGCAATTAAAACTAGAACTAACTTTTAGTTGATTTAGCAGACTTATTGATTTGATTTACTGTTACTTAATTTAAAATAATCAAAGATAATAAGCGCCCTAGAATCGCCTATTTCATCGGCTACCGCACGGAAGGACTGTTTTTTCAGGTTCTCAACACTTTTAAATTTCTTCAAAAGCAGTTCAATCGTCACCTTTCCGACTCCTTTAATCGTTTCCAATTCCGATTTTATAAATTCTTTCGATCGTTTATCACGATGAAAACTGATTCCAAAACGGTGAGCCTCGTCCCGCAATTGTTGAATTACTTTTAACGATTCTGAATTTTTATCCAGATAGAGCGGAACCGAATCTCCGGGGAAATAAATTTCTTCCAATCGCTTTGCAATGCCGATGATTGTAATTTTTCCGCGAAGCTCCAATTTTTCCAATGCCGACAAAGCTGCACCCAACTGGCCTTTTCCGCCATCAATAACAATCAATTGCGGAAGCGATTTTTGTTCATCAATCAACCGCCGGTATCTTCGGAAAACAATTTCCTCCATCGAAGCAAAATCATTCGGCCCTTCAACCGATTTCACATTGAAATGCCGGTATTCCTTTTTTGATGGTTTGGTATTTCGGAATACAACACATGCTGCCACCGGATTTGTTCCCTGCAAATTACTGTTATCAAAACATTCGATATGGGTTGGAAACTCATTCAGATGAAGGTCTTTTTTAAGAGTTTCTAAAATTCGTTCGGTGCTTTTTTGTGATCTCGAAATAACCGTTTGCTTTTCTTTTTCGAGTCGATAGTATTTCGCATTTCGCTCCGATAATTCCAAAAGTTTTTTCTTGTCTCCTTTCTGCGGAACACGAAATTTTACATTTTCAAGTGAAATATCAAGTCCCATCGGAACCAGAATTTCCTTTGCATTGCTGAATATTTTCTGGCGAATATCGACAATGGCATACTCCAAAAGCTCCTGTTTCGATTCGTCGAGGCTCTTTTTTATTTCCATTGTGTAGGTTTGCACAATAGCCCCTTTTATAACTTTCAGGTAATTTACGAACCCAAAATTTTTATCCTCATCAATACTGAAAATATCCACATCGGTAATAGTTGAACTAACAACAGTTGACCTGCTTTGAAACTTTTCAAGCGAAATCAGTTTTTCTTTTATCTCATTTGCCTCTTCAAATTTGTATTCATCAGCAAATTGTTTCATTAATTCCTTCAGATATTTTATTACTCCTGAAATATTTCCTTTCAAAATATCCCGAATCTGATCGATATTTTGATTGTAAAAATCAGTATCTATTTTTCCCTCACAGGGACCTAAACAATTTCCGATGTGATATTCCAAACAAATTTTGTACTTCCTGTTTTTTACATTCTCTTCCGACAGGTTAAAATTACAAGTCCTTAGTTTGTAAAGTTTGCGAAACAATCCAAGTAATGTGCGAACGGTTAAAACCGATGTGTACGGGCCAAAATAGGCAGATCCATCCCTGACAATATTACGGGTTTGAAAAACCCGAGGAAAACGTTCGTCCTTTACAACAATCCACGGATACGTTTTATCGTCCTTTAAAAGTACATTGTAGCGAGGCTTGTATTTTTTAATCAGATTATTTTCCAGCAAAAGAGCGTCTTCTTCGGTTTCCACAATCATGTGCTTTATATCGGCAATATTGCGAACCAGCAAAGCTGTTTTGCGGTTTTCCTGTACTTTCGTGAAATAAGATGAAACTCTCTTTTTTAGGTTTTTTGCTTTTCCTATGTAAATAATTTTTCCGGCATTATCGAAATACTGATAAATCCCCGGCATATCCGGAAGTATTGAAATCAATGACTTTAGATAATCTCTGTTTTTATTTACACCAAAATTTTGTTTCATTCTTTCACAAATACTTCAACAAAATCAAACTTATCCACATCGAATAAACCTTTATCTCCAAGTTTTAGCTTTGGGATTACCAATAACGACATAAATGCGATAGTCATAAACGGCGATGATAACCGGGAACCAAATTCTCTTGAGCGTACAATCAATTGATTGTACAATGCTGCAACTTCCTCCCCTTTTTTACGAGTCATTAAACCGGCAATTTCCAATTCCAAAGCCAGTTGTTCATCGGCGTCTCCAACCACAATTCCGCCTTTGTTTTCGATCAGTTTATTTACAACCGAAACAATGTCGGCATCGGACACGCCAACCGCAATAATATTGTGACTATCATGAGCGATGCTGCTTGCAATTGCCCCTTTTTTTAGTCCAATGTTTTTAATAAATCCAACCTGAACCGGCTCATTTTTATACCGGCTCATCACAACTAATTTCAAAATATCACGATCGGTATCCGATACAAGACTCCCATTTTTCACCAATGGCTCATGTAATTCCTGTCCTGTTATAAGCTCTCCATCGGTAACTGTAATAACCCTAATTCGCCCCGGCTTAGTTTCCAGTTTTAAATCATCTGTATTTATTTTTTTCCGGTTAAAAACATTGATTGTTTTGGATTTGGTTTCGGCAAATAACACTTCACTGTTTCCATAAACAGGAATACCGTCAATAATGGTTTGCAATAGCTTGAAATTTTTTAAATCTTCAACAATAATAAAATCAGCAGGATCGCCTTTCTGCAACAAACCAACATTCAGTTTATAATGATTCACCGGATTTACAACTGCTGCTTTTAGTAAGTTATAAAGATTAACTCCTTTTTCAAGACCTTTTTTTATCAGTTTGTCGATATGGCCTTCTTCTAAAAGTGTGTCCGGATGCGAATCGTCGGTACACAACATTACCTGATCCGGATATTCATCAATCAATGGATACAACTCATCAAAATTTTTAGCCGCGCTTCCTTCCCTAATCAGAATATTCATTCCCATCTGTATTTTCTCAACAGCTTCATCGTACGAGAAGCACTCGTGATCGGTAGAAATCCCAGCCTTTACATATTTTTTTAAATCATCGCCTCTCAGACCCGGAGCATGACCATCAATCAATTTATTGTATTTCCGAGCCGATTCTATTTTACTCATTACATCCGGGAAACCATAAATTACGCCTGGGAAATTCATCATCTCTGAAAGGAAATAAAGATCATTCCTTGCTAATAAACGATCAACCTCTGTTTCATCCAAAATACAACCTGCGGATTCGAAAGGTGTTGCCGGAACGCAGGATGGAACTCCAAAATATATTTTCAAAGGAACACTTCGTGCATTTTCAATCATAAAATCAATACCCTCCACTCCCATTACATTTGCAATTTCATGTGGATCGCTCACCACCGCAACCGTTCCACGTGAAACCACCATTCGCGCAAACGAAGATGGAACCGTCATGGAACTTTCAATATGCACATGTGCATCAACAAAGCCAGGAAGAATGTAATTTGTACATTCGTGTTCGCAAGCCCGGATCGAATCAATTTTACCATTTTTTACAATTACTTCGCCTTTAAATTGCCGCCGATTGATGACATCAACAACAATACCTTGATATTTTGTTTCCATTATTAAACTATTAAGGGTCAATTGCATTAATAAAGATATAAAAAGACGGAAAAAAGTTCAATTGTTTTTCCTTTTTCCGTCTTTCTTTTACTGGTGTTCCACGTGGAACACTAACGTCCCATTAGTACCAACAAAACATTTATATCGGCAGGACTAACTCCGGATATCCGACTAGCCTGACCAATTGTCTTCGGTTGATGTTTTGTAAGCTTTTGTCGTGCTTCTGTCGAAATTGACTTAATTGAAGCATAATCGAACTTCCCATCAATATTAATATTTTCCAGCCGACTATACTTATCAGCAATATTCTTTTCCCTTTCAATATAACCAGAATATTTTATCAAAATTTCAACAGATTCCAGAATCTCATAAAACCTATTTTCCGGAATTGCTTTTAGAAACTTTTTAAACGGTGTAATATCATTTACCAAATCGAAAATCGAAATTTGCGGCCTTAAAATTATGTCAATTAGCTTCACTCCCTGTTTTAAAGGTGTTGTACCTTTTTCTTCTAAAATATGATTGACAAAAACCGGCTTTACTGAAAAGTTCCTGACAAACTCAAAAACTTCGTCACGCATTTTAACTTTCTCTTCGAGTAAATCAATCCTTTCTTTTCGTGCCAAACCAAGCTCAAAGGACTTTCTGCTTAAACGAATATCTGCATCATCTTGTCTTAATAATATCCGGTATTCAGCACGGGAAGTAAACATCCGGTACGGTTCATCAACTCCTTTCGTAACCAAATCATCAATTAAAACGCCAATATAAGCTTCATCGCGTTGCAATATAAATTCATCTTTTCCATGCACTTTTTGATGTGCATTTATGCCGGCCATTATTCCTTGTGCCCCTGCTTCCTCATAACCGGTAGTCCCATTAATTTGCCCGGCAAAATATAGGTTCGAAATCAATTTGGTTTCCAGTGTATGATGCAACTGTGTTGGTTCAAAGTAGTCATACTCAATAGCATAACCCGGTCTGAAAATTTTAGCATTTTCCAAACCCTGAATCTTATGAATCGCTTTTAACTGAACATCCCATGGCAAGGAAGAAGAAAAACCATTTAAATAATATTCAATCGTTTTTTGACCCTCTGGCTCCAGAAACAACTGATGTTGAGTCTTTTCTGAAAATGTGACCAGTTTTGATTCAATACTGGGACAATAACGCGGACCAATACTTTGAATTGTTCCATTATACATAGGAGAGTCATCAAAACCTGCTTCCAGTTCTTTATGAACCTCTTCGTTTGTATAGGTAATCCAGCAACTGCGTTTCTTTAACTCTGATTTTTCATCTGGCAAATACGAGAACTTATAAACATCAATATCACTTTCCTGCTCTGTTAGTTTTGAAAAATCGATAGTTCTTCCATCAATCCGTACCGGGGTTCCGGTTTTTAACCGACCGGTTTTAAAACCAAAATCAGTCAATTGATCAGAAATAAAATAAGAAGCGTTCTCTCCTATCCTGCCTCCCTTCATTTTACTACGACCAATATGCATCAATCCGTTTAAAAAAGTACCGTTTGTAAGAATAACTGATCTAGCCTGAAACTCAACGCCAACACCAGTAATAACACCTTTAACTTGTTTATTATCAATCAATAAATTTACAACAGTGTCCTGCCATAAATCCAAATTTTCAGTATTTTCAAGAATATCACGCCAAAATTCAGAGAATTTAAAACGATCGCATTGTGCACGCGGGCTCCACATTGCCGGCCCTTTTGAACGATTTAGCATCCGAAATTGAATGGTGGTACGATCGGTAACAATACCCATATATCCACCCAACGCATCTATTTCTCTGACTATCTGTCCTTTAGCTATGCCTCCAATAGCAGGATTGCACGACATTTGGGCATATTTCATCATGTCCATCGTGATCAAAAGAGTTTTTGATCCCAAGTTGGCCGCCGCTGCCGCCGCTTCACATCCTGCGTGTCCCCCTCCAACAACTATAACATCGTAATACGGTAACATTTCAAAAAAAATTAGGGTGCAAAACTACATTAATTATCTGAATTTTAAAACTTTGATAATTCCAAAAGATACTCGTCTTCCTTCATTCTCATGATTGACTGCGAAGATTCATCTTTATCATCAAATCCGATTAAATGTAATACTCCGTGAATAATTACCCGACTCAATTCATTTTCAAAAGAAACACCGTATTGCTGAGCATTGTCCCGAACCCGATCAATACTAATAAAAATGTCACCGGAAATTATATTTCCTTCCACGTAATTGAATGTAATTATATCGGTATAATAATCGTGGTTGAGATACTCTTTATTAATTTTCAGCAAATATTCATCGAAACAAAAAATGAAACTCAAATCACCACACTTGAACTTTTCTTTTTCAATAGCAAAATTTATCCAGTTTTTCCTTTTTTTCTGATCAATTATTCTGCCTGAAAAATCTTCTTTATAAAAATTGATACTCACTTTTAATTTTAAATTTTAATTCCATTATTCTACCTTTTTCAATAAAACTGAATTCGTCAGTCAACCTGCTAATTAAAAATAAACCCCTCCCCTGCTCCGAAAAAATATTCTCAGGCAAAGTTGGATCTTTAATATCATTTATTTCGAAGCCGTTTCCTTCATCTTCAACAGTTATGGTAAGTATTTCGTTTTCCCATGAACACGAAATAATGACATTTTTATTTTCATTGAATTTATTTCCGTGCGAAATACTGTTATTTACCGACTCAGACAAACTCAGAAGAACATGAAAAAAATTATCTTTTTTCAATTTTAATTCATCGAAAAAGTCTTGCAAAAATAACTCCAGTTTATTGGTGCTTTCCGTTCGTGATGGTATAATTAAATATTTTTCCAAAGTTATTTTTCCAGTTTATTCAGGTAGTTTTTGTATTTTTTATCGTAATACTGTTCCAATTTATAATTACTCCTGAGCAATTGTTCGTCGCTTTTTTGCACATCCTTTTTATACTGAAAAAAAAGATCGGGGTTACTGAAAAACTTTTCAATTGCAGTTTTCGATTCTCTTTCATTATCAATATCCCTTTCCATTTCCGATTTTTCTGCATCCAAAAGTTTATTTAAAATTAGGTTCTGCCTGTTAATCGTTTCTGCCGAAATATTTCTATTAATAATATCACGCTTATTCCCTTCCAACAGTTGATCAACCATTTTAAGCTGTTCTTTTGCCGAGCTGCCAACCTCTGAGCTACCCAACATTTCACGAATTAGTTGCTGCATAACTTCCTGTTGAGCTAATGTTTGTCCGAGTTGTTTGCTCATTCCATCCATATTTCCACTTTTCATTTGCTCAATCATTTTCTGCAATTGCTGCTTCATCGATTCCTGCGATTGTTTCAGCATATCCATGCTCGATTTTTTTCCCTTTCCGGGTCTATCGCATTCCTGATCGCCCGGCATGCTGTTTGCCATTTCTTCCTCTGCTTTTTTTATTACTTCAGAAATGAAAAGAGCCAAATTATTAAACGAAGTCATGGCGTTTTGCTGATTGATCAAAACACTGTAAATCTGTACTTCTTCCAGCATTTTCAGCGCCTGATCGGAATTCGTCTGAATATTCAAAAGCTCTTTGTTTACAACATTTGAAATTTGAGGATTCCTTTCGGCTAAAGAATACAACGAATCTTTCACAATAATTGTTTGATCAATAATTTTCGACTGGTTAATTCGTATCTCGTTTATTAGCGGATCATTCCCCTGAAGGTTTTTTAAATTACCGTGCAACCGTTCCTGAAAAACACTCAAATAAACCAGATTATCAAGTATTTGACGTAAATTTTCCAAATCTTCATACGCTTCTTTTCTCTCGTTCGAATCCAATATCTGTTGAAGCGCAAATGCCAAATTTTCAATCTTTTCTGAAATTGCTTTTATTTCATTTGTAGAAGCGTTTTTTCTTTTCTTCTCCAGCAACAATTGAATTTGACCGAACTTCTCTCCTATTTCCGAAAAATCAATATTAAAATCAGCAAGGTTTAATGGTTTCTTCAATTGTTTATTAAAATCGAAAATCAATAAATATTCATCTTTCTGAAATTCAAAATCAGTTTTCTGCTTTTTCTGGGTTTCAATAGCTCCTTCAAAATCCTTTAAATCATCCATTTTTCCTGATTCCACATTTTCTTTTTCAGCTATATTATGTAATTCATCTATTATTTCCTGTATTTTCTGCTCAACCTTCATTCGTTTCAGCATTTCGAGATTGCGCTCCAATTGTTTCGATAAATCATCCAACTGCATGTCCATATTGTCGGTTAATTCATCCAGTTTTTTCGAATTGAAATCCTTTGCCAACTGATTAAATTCTTCAAAAAGCTTTTTCAATTCGTCGCTTAAAACTTCTTTAAGCAACTCTTCTATTTGTTTTTGTTTTTCAATAATATCCGATTTTTCCTCAGTAAACGAGTTTTTGTAGTTATTTAGTTCCTCATTTTTTTTACTTATTTCCTGAAGTATTTCTTCCAGTGTTTTCCGTTTTTCAACTATTTCATTTACTTTTTGTTGCTTTTCCCATTCCGTTAGGTTTGTATTAACCTGATCCATGCGCAATTCATTCAAATCCGAACGAATTTCTTCATTCAATTTAAAACTTTTATCTATTAAGTTTTCCAATTCTTTAAAACCTGAATTCTCAAAATTTCTAATATCCTGATAATCCGGAAATTTTATACTGAACGATTCGGAACTGGTCTCTTTAAAACCACTTATCGCATCGTTATCAAAAACTGAAAAGTAATAGTTCAATACGTTGTTATCTTCCTTAAAATCAGAAAAATCGAACGTAAAGTAAAAATCCTGCTGATTGAGTGATTTTATAAATGGAATAGTAATAGTGCTATCTGTATTTTCATTGAATAATTTAAAAATCAGATTAGAAAAGCCGTAATCATCATTTATACTTCCTTTAAAATAATATCGCATAAAATTGATTGAATCTTTGATCTGAACAACTTCCATTTGCGGATATAGATCGGGAGTAACTTCAATATGATAGGTCAGTATATTTTCTTCCAAAAAATGATCATTTTTTAACGATACCGAATAGAAACAATTTTTTAGTATTTTTTTTTCAAAAACAAAATCATCTGATTGTTTATCACTTAAATACACAGTTGAATCGTTAAATTTTAGCAATAATTCATTTGTTTCAAAAGCTCTGAAATTCCATTTTAAAACAGATCCATATAAAATTTTTAAGTCACCAACATTCAAATACGTTTCATTTTTCATATTACTATATGCTGGAGAAATAACTTCTATATCAAAATTTTCCATTAAAGGGACGGGCAAAACACGTATATTATATTGTTTCGAAAAATAGTTGTCGGCTAAAAAATAGAACAAAAAAGAATTGTTGATATTTTCTATTTCATAACTGTAAATACTTTCTTTTTTCTCCATTAAAAAGTTATTACCACCAAATGAAATAAAAACCAGTTCAGGAGTAATTTTTCCTTTAAGTTCTATTTCAATTTTTAAACCCGAACCTTTTCTTACCTCCAGATTTTCAGTTTTTAATAAAAAATCAAACGGGGCTGGTTTTATAAATTCTGATTGATAATAAATCAATCTGTTTGCACTTTCAACCATTTCATTATTAAATAATAAGAATGATAGAATAAACACGGAGAAGACAATGGCAAAGCGCAAAAAGAAAACTTTCAAATGACTTATTTTCAAAGCTGAAGAAAAATCGAATACTTTTAATTTTTCTATTTTCTGATCAATACTTGCTAAAATAAGTTCATTGGAATAATCATTGTTAAAATCTTCAGCCAGTTCAATGCTGTTTATAAGTTTATCATCAATTTCAGGAAGGTATTTTCTTATATTTTGAGCTACCTGCTTTTTATTCATTGTTTTTCCTATACCAAATAGCTTTAAAGCAGGTATTAGAACAAACCAAATTACTATTATTACACTAAAAATGAGAGAAATATAAAACACAAAAACCTTCTTTTCAGGTTTTAAAAAAAGTATGCTTTCAGCTAATATAAGAATAAGCAAATACAATAGAAGAATACTAAAAAGCATCAGTATTCCTCTTAAAAGACTAAATAACAAAAATTTGTTTCTAAACTTTTTTAGGCTTTCAATAAGATGTTTATAGTTTTCTGTCATTTTTATATTTTACTGAAATAAAGCACTTTAAAATTAACA
The DNA here is from genome assembly GCA_003506435.1 of Prolixibacteraceae bacterium. Lineage (GTDB taxonomy): Bacteria > Bacteroidota > Bacteroidia > Bacteroidales > Prolixibacteraceae > GWE2-42-39. The sequence goes on along the minus strand of DOAQ01000012.1, from coordinate 138,896 downwards.
ATGAAATCTAAAAACCTTTCATTCTCCTGTTTATAAAAATCACACAAAAGATCAAAAATAATCCTTATAAATTGAAAACAATTTTTGCTTGTAAATTTTTAAGTAAAAGTCAAGTATATTTCTTCTTTTTCTATCAATCAAATACAAACACTTTTAGGAGTCATAAATACAGTAATCTTATCAATAATTTTAAAAATTAACAGATGTTGAATACTTTTGCATTTAACTGATTACTTGAATTTTTATATGTGTAAAACAAGTTTAAAATTGGTGACAATAAAACCTTTTTTAAATATTCAAGTATCTATAAAAAAAGTTTTCAAAACAACTAACAGGCAATATATATTAGTATATTTAAAATTGATTTTTAAAAATTATATAATACATATAAGGTTTCCTTTTTGAAGTTTTGAGGATTAAGGTAACAGAGAATAAAGATTAGCAGCGTATGGATTCTCAACTTTCTATATTATTAGTGGAAGATAACATGCTTAATCAGCGGATTGTTACTTTTAGTTTAAAAAAATACAATCATGCGGTTCATATAGCCAATAACGGGCTGGAAGCAGTAGAACAATTTCAAAAAGCTTCATTTGATGTTATATTGATGGATATTATGATGCCGGTGATGGACGGACTGGAAGCAACCCAAAAGATAAGAAGCATAGAGGTGGAAAATAATGTTGAAAAAAGGACGCCCATTATTGCAATTACTGCAAATACAATGGACAATGACCGCGATAAATGTATTTCATACGGCATGGATGAGTTTATGGCCAAGCCTTTTGATATGGATAAGCTTAATTCCATATTCAAACAGATGAAAATTGTAAAGTAAACTTTAGAAGCCTTTATTCCAAATTAAACTATATTTGTTGTTCATCATTGAATGACATAGAGAAACATGGCCGAATTTATTGACCTTCACAGTGGACAGGTACCTGAAAGCGAAAAAGATTTTGACAAACAATTAAGACCTTTACATTTCGATGATTTTAAAGGACAAAACAATATTGTTGAAAATCTGATTGTTTTTGTGAAAGCTGCCAAAATGAGAGGAGAGCCGCTCGATCATGTTTTATTGCACGGTCCTCCTGGTCTCGGAAAAACAACTTTATCAAATATCATAGCAAATGAAATGGGGGTGGGTATGAAAATTACTTCTGGTCCCGTTCTCGATAAACCCGGCGATTTGGCTGGTTTATTAACAAATTTAGAAGAACGTGATGTTTTATTTATTGATGAAATTCATCGTCTGAGCCCGATTGTAGAAGAATATTTGTATTCGGCGATGGAAGATTTTAAAATTGATATCATGATTGATAAAGGGCCAAGTGCACGTTCCATACAGCTTGAATTAAATCCTTTTACACTAGTGGGTGCAACAACCCGATCCGGTTTGCTTACAAGTCCTCTGAGAGCCCGTTTTGGTATAAAATCACATCTTGAATATTACGATGTGAATGTACTTACTGGAATTGTAAAAAGATCTGCCTTAATTTTGAATGTAAAAATTGAAGACCAGGCTGCCATTGAAATTGCGTCGCGAAGTCGCGGAACACCGCGTATTGTAAATTCGTTATTGCGCAGGGTTCGTGATTTTGCGCAGGTGAAAGGAAATGGTAATATCGATTTGGAAATCACCCGTTATTCGCTCGAAGCGCTTAACATCGACAAATATGGACTCGATGAAATGGACAATAAAATATTGTTGACCATTATAGATAAGTTTAAAGGCGGCCCTGTAGGTATTTCAACGATTGCAACAGCGGTTGGTGAAGATGCCGGAACTATAGAAGAAGTATATGAACCATTTTTAATAAAAGAAGGTTTTTTGAAAAGAACTCCGCGTGGAAGAGAAGTAACCGAACTAGCTTACAAACATCTTGGAAAAATCAATTATAACGGTCTGTCTACTCTTTTTTAAGAAGTTCAATTTCAAATAATTTTGGCCATAATTTTCCGGTTACATACATTTTTTTGTTTTCCGGATTGATGGCAATTCCGTTTAAAACATCAATACGTTCGTTGGGGTTATAAGTGCCTAATATTCCTCGTAAATCAATTTCATCAACTATTTTTCCTGATGAAGCTTCAATTTTAACGATGTTGTCGGTGGTATAAATATTGGCATAAATATATCCTTCAAAATATTCCAGTTCGTTTAAATATTGGACGGTTCCCTTGTTGTCGGCTACCTGAAGTTTTGTTACTGGTTTTAATGAGACCGGATCGAGAAATGTTAAAATATGTGTTCCGTCGCTCATAATCAAATTTTTACCATCATTGGTCATTCCCCACCCTTCCGATTCGAAAGTAAAATTACCGGTTTGTTTAAATGATTGCAGATCGTAAATAAAACCTTTTTTTTCTTTGTAAGTGAGCTGATAAATTTTCTCATTAAAAACAGTGATTCCTTCTCCAAAATATTGTTGGTCCAAATCAACAGATTGCAGTACCTGTCCCGTTTTCAGGTTGACTTTATAGATTCCGGAAGTACCGTTTTCTCCGGTACTTTCAAACAAAAAACCCTTATGAAATTCAAGTCCCTGGGTAAAAAACTTTATGCTGTGTGGAAACGAGTTGGTTACTTTGTAAGTATATTTTTCAGGAACAATATCCGACACAACTTCGAACGATTTATAACTGGTGCCAACCATACCATCTGTTTTGGAGGCAACAACCTTAACGGTATGTTTTCCTACTTTTTGATAATTTTCCAGTTTATGAGAAAAAATCAGTTCATTTTTAGTTGCAATCAATTCATCATCAATGAATATCTCTGTTTTATAGAGTTCGCCATCGTGTAATTTAGTTGAAACTGAAAACAAAAGTTCCTCGCCTGCAATCAGCTTGTTTTGTTTGTTTTCAATTTTGATCTGAGAAACCGGTTTTCTCGACTGTTTTGGTTTTCCGGAACAGGAAACGACGGTTATCACAGTTGTCAAAATCAATAGTTTTGAAAGGATGCCAATATTCATTTTTTCAATAGAATTTAAAAATCAAAGATAAAAGAAAAAGATTTTCGGAATAATCAATACGAAAGGGAAATAATGCAGCAAACTATTTCTTCCGGAACCTTCGGATTTTAATAGTTTCAATATCTTTGGTTAAAAATTTTTCGTTTTGGGAAGCATAAAGAAATTAGCCGGAGACACCGCCATTTATGGTACAAGCAGCATTATTGGCCGGTTTTTAAACTGGTGGCTGGTACCGTATTATTCCCGTATTTTTTTACCTGAAGAATATGGGGTTGTAACCAATTTATATTCGTATGTCGCCATTTTACTGGTGTTGCTTACATACGGGATGGAAACCGGTTTTTTTAGGTTTGCCGGGCAAAACCAAAACGACAATAAAATTTATTCAACCAGTCTGATATCCCTGTTTTTCACCTCGGTAAGTTTTGTGTTGCTGATATTTGCATTTTCGGGACAAATAGCCGGTTGGATCGATTACGGCGAACACCCTGAATACATAAAATGGATGGGAATTATTGTTGCTATCGATGCGTTTACCTCCATACCATTTGCGTTGCTTCGATTGAAAAATAAAGCCTTGAAATTTGCTTCGCTGAAATTTTTGAATATCGGGATCAACATCGGGGCGAACTTATTTTTTCTTTCGTTTTGCCCCTGGATTTTAAAACACCATCCCGATTCGTTTTTTCGGTATTTGTATTCCCCTGAAATTGGTGTAGGGTATGTTTTCATCTCGAATTTAATAGCTTCCATTGTACTTCTGATCACCCTGCTTCCTGAAGTTTTCAGGGTAAAAATGAATTTCGACTGGCAATTAATGAAACAGATACTGGCTTATTCGTTTCCTGTGTTAATTGTTGGGATTACAGGAATGATCAATCTGGATATTGATAAGATATTAATTCCGGAATTAATTCCGGCAGAAGAAAATCCGATGAAACAACTCGGAATTTACGGGGCCAATTACAAGCTGGCTGTGCTGATGAATATGTTTACACAGGCTTTCCGATATGCTTTTGAGCCGTTTTTTTTCAGCCGGAAAAAAGACCGTGAATCGAACCGGATTTACGCGTTGGTGATGAAATATTTTGTGATTTCAGGATTGGCGATATTTCTGGGTATGATCTTTTTTATGGATATTGTGAAGTTGTTAATTGATCCGTCGTACCATGAAGGTTTAAAGGCCGTTCCGCTGATCCTGATGGCCAATTTGTTTATGGGCATTTATTTCAATCTTTCACTTTGGTATAAACTCACCGACAAAACCATTTACGGAGCGTATGTTGCAACTGTTGGCTCGGTAATCACACTGGCACTGAATTTTCTGCTGATCCCGAAATTTGGATATATGGGTTCGTCTGTTGCAGTGCTTATTTGCTTTGTGAGCATGACCATCATCTCGTTTTACTACGGACAAAAATATTTTCCGATAAATTACGACATCAAAAGAATGGGCGTCTATTTTGGTATTGCACTGGTTTTATATTTCGTATTTCTTTTAATACCTTTCCAGTCGTTTCTTATACAATTATTCGTCGGAACAATTCTGTTTCTGATTTTTGCGCTGGTTATTTATTTTGGAGAAAGGAAAGAAATACGGAGCTTGTTGAAAAAATAAAATTTACCATTCCCTATTTTCTGAGAAAAAACTTTTAAAGTTACGTTAGTTTCGTAAAAAATACTTTTTAGTATTATTTTTGCAATAATTATTATACCTCATGGAACGAATAAAGATAGCGCTGGCATGTGACCATGCCGGTTTTGAACGCAAACAGAGTATTATTGAATACCTGAAGGAACAGGGATACGAAGTGAAAGATTTTGGAGCCTATTCAAGTGAGAGTTCAGATTATCCCGATTGGGTACATCCGATGGCCGAAGCTGTTAGTTCTGGTGAGTATCAGTTTGGAATCACCTTTTGCGGAAGCGGAAACGGAATTAACATGACGGCCAACAAACATCAGAAAATACGTTCAGCAATTTGCTGGATGCCTGAGATTGCCCGTCTTGCCCGTCAGCACAACGATGCCAATGTTTGCGCCCTTCCGGCCCGCTACATTACTGATGACGAAGCCCGGGAAATTGTCAAAATATTTTTGTCGACCGGATTTGAAGGTGGCCGTCATTTACGCCGTGTACAAAAAATCCCGGTTCAGTAAAATGTCTAAAACCAAAAACATATTCATCAGCGATTCCGAAAAAATTGTTGCCGACCTGAAGCATCGCAACACCATCAAATTCAATATTTCAAAATACGACGCAGCGGTTGAAAAAGGAGTACAGCGGTATTCCAATCTGGAATTGGCCCGCGAACGTGCTTCATTTATAAAAGGTCAGGCAATCAATCATCTGTATGAATATCTTATTGAATTCGAAAAAAACAGTACCCGCAATGGGGCGCAGGTGATTTGGTGTCGCGATTCAAACGAAGCCATCGAATCGGTAAAATCAATTTTGGTTCAAAACCAGGCTTCGTTGCTGGTAAAAAGCAAGTCGATGACTACCGAGGAAATTGATTTTAACGAGCATGTTGAGAAAATCGGGGTTGAAACGCTGGAAACCGATTTAGGAGAATACATTGTACAACTGGCGGGGGAGAAGCCATATCATATTTTGACCCCGGCAATGCACAAATCGCGGCACGATATTGCCGATCTGTTTCACGAAAAATTTAATACGCCGCCGGGTAGCGATCCTCAATTTCTGACTGCCTATGTCCGAAAAAAACTGAGACAAAAATTCCGGACGGCGGATGTCGGTGTAACCGGTGCCAATTTTTTGGTAGCCGACGTTGGTGGAATTGGGTTGACAGAGAACGAAGGAAATGGCTTAATGACGGTTTCGTTTCCCAAAGTACATATTGTTATTGCCGGGATTGAAAAAGTGATCCCGTCAATGAAAGATTTGGGTTTGCTTTGGCCGTTACTGGCAACCCGGGGTACGGGGCAGCAAATATCAGTTTACAATTCGCTGATTACCGGCCCCCGAAAAGAAAACGAGGCTGACGGACCCGAAAAGATGTTTATTCTTTTGCTTGACAATGGACGAACAAATCTGTATCAGTCCGACGACCGTTACGAAGCATTGAAATGCATCCGCTGCGGGGCCTGCCTGAATGTTTGCCCCATTTACAAGAACATTGGCGGATATACCTACAATGCGACGTACAGTGGACCGATTGGTTCAGTGATTACTCCTTTCTTCAAGGGTGAAAAAGAATACAATCATCTGAGTTTTGCCTGTACCGTTTGCGGGAAATGTACCGAAACCTGCCCGGTGAAGATTCCGCTTCACAACCAGTTGTTGCTTAACCGGCGCGATGCAGTTGAAAACGGGGGAGATTTTGTGTGGAACAAAGGAATGAAAGCATTTTCCTATACATTTTCAGAACGGAAGAGGCTCGACAGGTTCAATGGGAAAATGAAAAACACAGCACTTTCTTTGGCAAAAAACACCCTCGGAAAGCGAAAGTCGCTTCCGAAAGTTGCCGCTCAATCATTCAGTAAAGAATGGAAATCAAAACAATAAAGCTATGTTATCGAATACGTGCAAATATGCAGTCAGGGCGCTGATTTATCTGGGGAAAAACGCAACGGAAAAAGAAAAGGCAGGCATTAAAAAAATTGCCGGCGATCTGAATATCCCGACTCCTTTTCTGGGGAAAATATTACAGAACATGGTACGGCAAAAAGTATTGATTTCAACGAAAGGGCCGAATGGGGGTTTTGCGCTTGGAAGAAAGGCAAAAGATATTTCATTGTACCAGATTGTTTCTATTGTTGACGGAGAAGACTATTTCAAAAATTGCCTGATCAGTCACGAACCATGTAGTTCGGTTCATGAAAAAGGAAAACATTGTCCGGTTCACGGGCGCTTTGGACAAATCAGGGAGCAGTTAGTCGCTTTTTATAAAGAAACCAATATCCAGGTAATACTGGATGATATGAAAGGGCATGAAAATCTTATCGAACTGTAAAAATCCGTTCGATCTTTTTCCCTGAAACAAAAAAGCGGTAGAAAAAAAGCGCCAATGCAGCGCCTGCCAGATCAGCAAAAAAATCATCGTAATTTCCCGAGCGGTTACGTGCAATGGTGTTTTGCAAAACTTCAAACAGGGCGCCCAGAAAAAGCGATGAAACAAAAGCGGCAAAATAGCCTTTGCCTACCCGCAGTTTTTCAAATGGAGGAATAAGGAAAAGGCAGCTTATAAAATACATTCCGACATGAACTATTTTATCAAAATGCGGAATAATAAAGGTTTTCTGAGGAAGATCGTCGCCGGGCAACAAACTTAAAACAGCAATAATAACAATCCATAAAAAGGGTTTCCAAAAATATCTCATCACTATCATTTTAATGGCCGGAATTTACATTCACATACCGTTTTGCAAAAAAAAATGTCACTACTGCGACTTTTATAAAAGCACCAATCTGGGACCAAAAGTACAGCTTTTATATGCAATGATGCAAGAGCTGGAACAACGAGCAGATGAACTTTCGGGCGACAGCATTCAAACGATCTATTTTGGAGGTGGCACTCCCTCTGTACTTTCTTCCGGAGAAATTTCAATGCTCCTTGCGCAGATCAGTCGTTTGTATAACGTACAAACTGTTGCGGAAATTACTATGGAATGTAATCCGGATGATATAAATCCGGAATACCTTGGTCAGATCAGGGAAACAGGAGTAAACAGATTAAGCATCGGCATCCAGTCGTTTTCGGCTGCCGACCTGCACCTGATGAACCGAAGACATTCGCCCCAACAGGCCGTTGATGCTGTAAAAATGGCGCAAAATGCAGGATTTGACAACATCAGTATGGACCTGATTTACGGATTGCCCGGGCAGGATTTGCAAGCCTGGGAAGAAAATATCCGAAAGGCCATTGATCTCGACGTGCAGCATATTTCAGCCTATCATCTAACCTATCACGGAGGGACCATTTTTTACGAAAAACTGCAAACCGGCACTCTTCGTGAGTTGCCCGATGAGCTAAGTCTTCAGCAATTTAAAATGCTAAAAGAGGAGCTTGCAAAAGCAGGTTTCGAACAATACGAAATTTCGAATTTTGCCCGCAACCAGCTTTATTCAAAACACAATACCGGGTACTGGTTTCAGCAAAAATACCTGGGAATTGGCCCTTCTGCGCATTCATTCGACCTTGAAACCCGACGCTGGAACGTTTCCGACAACCTGAAATATATCGACGGAATTGAGAAGGGAACCAACTATTTCGAGTCGGAACAACTGAGCCGTTTCGACCGTTACAACGACTATGTAATAACCCGCCTTCGTACCATTTGGGGAATTTCGGAAAAAGATATCGATGATGAGTTTGTCCCGCATTTCAGGAAAAACATAGATAAATATTGCCGGACAGGGCATATTCTGCAAAAAAATCAGGTATGGGTTTTGTCGGAGGACGGGCTATTTATTTCCGATAAAATCATGGAAGACTTGATTTTATTGCAGTCTTAAATATTGTTAATTCAAAAAACGAACTTCTTTGATTCACTATATAATTCTATATCTTAGCGGTTTCAAAAAATTGGAGTCTACATGAAAGTAAAAATTGTCAACAAATCGACCAACGATTTGCCATCATACAGCACTGTACATTCAGCAGGAATGGACCTTCGGGCAAACCTTGAAAAAGAAATTGTACTGAAGCCGCTGGAACGGGTTTTGGTACCCACCGGCCTGTTCATTGAACTTCCGGTAGGATACGAAGCCCAAATCAGGCCACGCAGTGGTTTGGCCCTGAAAAAAGGAGTTACGATTTTAAATACCCCGGGAACAATTGATGCTGATTATCGGGGTGAAATAGGAGTTATTTTGATTAACCTGTCGAATGAAGATTTCGTAATACAGCACGGCGAACGTATTTGCCAAATGGTAGTTGCATCGCACGAAACAGTGCAGTGGGAGCTTGCTGAAGATCTGAAAGAAACGGAAAGGGGAGCCGGAGGCTTTGGACACACAGGGAAACATTAAAAAAGAAATGCAAATTAAATATTCGGTTTTACTCGTAGTTATTGTGGCTTTGCTTTCATCGTGTGCCAGTGTAAAGCAACCGGTAGCAACTGTTCCTGTTGTGAAAGATGAACCGCAGTTTCCTGCTTTGTCCGACGAAAAGCAAAATGAGTTTGAGTATTTATACATCGAAGGGCTGAAGCAAAAACAACTGGGGAATATACAAACTGCAGTTTCCGTGTTTTCGCGATGTCTGGAGATTGACCCGAATTCGGCAGCTACCATGTTCGAGCTGGCCAATATCCATCTGGGAAACGGCGATTTGACCAGTGCATCGCTGTTGCTTGAAAAGGCAATAGAAATAAATCCCGGCAACAAATGGTATAAAATTCAGCTTGCACGCATTTATCAGCAATCCAAACAATTCGAAAAAGCGGCCAATTTGTATGGGCAGCTTTATGCAGAGAACCCCGATGAAATGGAAAACCTCGAATACCTGTACATGAAGGCGGGAATGCTTTCGTCGGCTAAAAAATACGATGAAGCGATTGTTGCTTTCGATTTACTGGAATCGAAACTGGGTTTTAACGAGCAGATAATCATGGCCCGTCAACAAGTTTATATAGCCGCCGGAAGTACGGAAAAAGCTGCATTGGAAATAAATAAGCTGATTGAATTTGCCCCTGAAGATACCCGTTATTACGGACTGATGGCCGATATGTACCTCGATCAGGGCGACTCGGTAAAAGCACTTGAATATTACAACAAGATACTTGAAATGGACCCTGAAAACGGGTTTGTACATTTTTCGCTGGCCGGTTATTATCAGAAAATGAAAGATCCCGTCAAAGCGTATGAGCACACCCGCGAAGGCTTCAAAAATGAAAGTCTGGAAATCGATGCCAAGCTGCAAATGTTTTTGATGCTTACCGGTAACCCGCAACAATCAGTCATTAATGAAAAACAAACAAATGAATTGCTGGGATTGTTACGGGCTATGTATCCCGATGATTTCCGGGTAAAGGCCCTGTATGCCGATGTTCTTTTACAAAAAGGTCAATTGGAAGAAGCCCGTACGCAATTGCGAAACATTCTGGAAACCAACAGGGAAGATTATCTTATTTGGGAACGGTTGTTGTTAGTCGATAACGACTTGCTCGATTTTGAAAGCCTATATACTGAAAGCAAAACTGTTATTGAGCTCTTCCCGGAAATGCCAATGCCCTATATGCTTCACGGAGTAGCTTGTCTTCAGAAAGAACTATACGAAGAAACCCTGAAAATAATTACCGAAGGCGAAGCTTATGTGGTGGAAAACAATCCGCTGGCTATTCAGTTTGCCTTATACAAGGCTGAAGCCAATTACAAACTCAACCGGGTTGAGGAAGCGTTCAAAGCGTTTGATGAAGTGGTAAAACTGGACCCTGAAAACTATATGGCGTTGAATAATTATGCGTATTATTTGTCGCTCAGGGACGAAAATCTTGAAAAAGCTGCTCGCATGAGCGGCAAGGCTGTGCAGGCAAACCCGCAAAACGCAACCTATCTCGACACATACGCATGGGTTTTATTCCGGCAAAAAGATTATAAACTGGCCCGGTTTTATCAGGAAACGGCTATTCAGAACGGAGGCGATCAGAATGCAGTAATTCTGGAACATTACGGCGATATTTTGTACATGCTTGGAGAAAAAGACAATGCCATGGAGTATTGGAAAAAAGCTCTCGAAGCAGGAGACGGAACCGATTTTCTGGGAGAGAAAATTAAAAAAGGACAGTACATTGAAAAAAAGGTTCAGTGAGAAAGAAGACTATAAAAAAAACCTGCAAGCTACTGGCAACGGTTGTTCTTTGCTCCGGGTTCTTTGCCTGTAAAACATCTCGCGAAGTCGTTCGGGTCGAAAACCTGAGGCCCATTGGTACCAACCGGTTGCTGAATAACCTCGAAAAAAATGCATTCGATTATAAAGAAATGGAACTTAGCCGCATTTCGTGCCAGTATGAAAGCAATACCCAAAATGTGTCGTTCCGGGGTACGATAAAGGCAATAAACAACGAAGCAATCATGCTTTCCTTCAATAAAATGAATGTACCTGTTGGAAAGGCTTTGCTGACCCCCGACAGCGTGAAGTTCATTAATTACATTGAAAAAAACTATTTGCTCGATAACTACAATTATTTAAGTGATCTGCTGAATATTGATCTCGATTTTGAAACCGTGAATGCCATCCTGTCGAATAATGCTTTTTCGTACCACGAAGATAAACGCAACAACGAATTTCGGGAATTTACCTCCGAGATCGATTCCGGAATGTATGTTCTGAAATCGATCGGGGACCGCAAGCTGGATAAAGTGATGCGAAAAGGGAAAGAAAAAAAGGCTGATCGTCTGCAAAAAAAACGCGATGGGGAAGATCTCGTTGTGCAGACACTTTACATTGATTCAAAATTCAAATTGCGAAAGGTGGTTCTCGACGACCAAGCAAATAAAAGACTGGGCATCATCACGTTTTCCGATTTTATGGATATTGATCGTCAATCTTATCCAGGTGAGATTAACTTGCAATTCATCGGGGAGAAAAACCGCCTTCAGATGAAAATAAAAATCGGGAAACTGACGATGGAAAATAAACAAAGTCTTAATTTTAAAATTCCGGAACGTTACCAACCGATTAACTAAGAAATGCGACGATTGATCTTTTTCGGGTTTTTTATTTTTTCAGGAATTCTCCTGAACGGACAATCGCTTGAAGATCTCCAAACAAAAAAAGAGAAAACACTTGAGCAGATCAAATACACCAATCGTTTGCTGAACGAGGCTCAGAAAAACGAAAAATCAACGCTGAATAAGCTGAAACTGCTGAACGAACAAATCAAGCTGCGCAACCAGTTGATAACCGGATATAACAATGAAATTAAGACCATCGACGGGGGGATTGATGAAAATACGGAACAGATAAAAAGGCTCGACAGCGATCTGGAGGATTTGAAAAAAGAGTATGCCGAAATGATCCGTTTTGCTCAGAAGAACCGGAATTCGTATGATAAAACTCTCTTTTTGCTTTCGTCGAAAGATTTTAACCAGGCCTACAAACGGCTCATCTACCTTCAGCAATATTCAGAATACCGGCAAAAACAAGCCGCCCGGATTACCGAAACGTGCGATCTGATAGATCAAAAGGTAAAAGATCTGGAAAAACAGAAAAACCAAAAGCAGCAAATCTTGTCAGGTAAACGGCAGGAAGCCCAAAAACTGGACGGCGAACGGGCAAAACAGGGGAAATATGTGGTTTCTCTTCAGCAAAAGAAAAAAGATTTGCAAAAACAGTTGAGGGATCAGCAAAAGATAGACGAACAGTTGAGTCGCGCAATAGAGCGTATTGTTGAAGAAGAAGCCCGTAAATCGGAAAAGAAAGGTTCGACCGGGTTTACACTTACCCCGGAACAGAAATTGATTTCAGGGAAATTGGAACAAAACCGGGGACGTTTGCCCTGGCCGGTTGAACGGGGAGTAATTACCGAACGTTTCGGTATTCACGCCCACCCGGTACTGAAAACCGTTCAGGTAAAAAATAATGGCATCGATATTTCAACCTCACCCGGAACCCGGGCGCGGGCTGTATTCGATGGCGAGGTGAGCCGGGTATTTGGCATTTCAGGCGGAAATATTGCTGTGATCGTCCGGCATGGAAATTACCTCACCGTTTATTCAAACCTGAAAGGTGTGACTGTAAAAGCAGGCGATAAAATAAAAGCCAAACAGGAACTGGGAATCATTTTTACCGATGAAAACGACGGAGGTAAAACTAGCCTTAAATTCCAGATTTGGAAAGAAAGCCAGAAACTTGACCCCGAACTGTGGCTGAGCAAATAGGGCAGGGGCATAACCTGATTATGACTGCAAATTCTTGATATAAAAAATCATGATTAATGACTGATTCGATGAATCGTAGCTTATAATTTTTGCAATATTACCGAGTGTGTTTTACTGACATTTGCCGGGCCAAGAACGTTAAATCCTGCCTGTTCGGCAAGCGATACCGATTGTTGGAATTCTTCTTTTTTCACATGGCCGGGAGGTTCTGCAAAATACAGAAACGATTGAGGTTTTAGCATCCGGTAAAGATCTGCGAACAATTTTTTCCGGTCGGGTACTTCGTGGGCAACAGCAAATAACAGGGCAAAATCGGCCGATTGTTCCATGCCTTCAAAATCACTCTCATTTCCGGCAATCAGCTTCGGTTCAATAATTTCCCGGACGCCTGCCTTTTCAGCTCTGCACTTCAGTTTATCCAACATTTTTTGCTGAATATCGAAACAGTACACTTTCCCGGAGCTGCCTACCATTTGAGCCATCGGCAGGCTGAAATAGCCCATGGCGCAGCCAAAGTCAATAACACGCATACCGGGTTTCAAATACGGACTTAAAATCTTTTGGGGATTGTGGCTGAATTTCCGGATCGGGACCAGAAGCATGTACCCCATCCACCACGGGCAAACTTTTGAATATTCCATAGTTTCTGTTTTCAGTTTTTTTATTGCAATACTAATTGGTTCGGTTCTTTTTTTCCTGTGATAATCGGTTAATAAGACGATTTGTCCGGTTAGCGATGGTAAAGTTCCTGATGTATCGTGCTTTGCCACAAAAAGTATAAATTCAGGAGAACAGGAAAAAATGACTTCTAGAAAATGGAAACACCTGAAACAAGCAAGAGATTCTTCTGTTTGAATGATTACTAAAATCAGTACTTATTCGGAACATAGGTCATTTCGTCCAACGGTGGGCGGACATATCCTTTGCTGTCTTTCCGCTCGGTCAGTTCAAATGGTTCGGGCGTCAAATCTTCGTATGGGATGCACGAAAGCAAATGGCTGATGCAATTTAACCGTGCCCGTTTTTTGTCATCGGCTTCAACCATATACCAGGGAGAAATTTTCGTGTCGGTGTACGCAAACATCTCGTCTTTTGCCTTCGAGAATTCCACAAATAATTCTCGCGATTTCAGATCCATTGGACTCAGTTTCCATCGTTTGGTCGGGTCATTTATCCGCGACTGAAACCGTTTTTCCTGTTCTTCTTCGCTTACCGAGAACCAATATTTTATCAGGATGATTCCCGAGCGGATCAACATCCGTTCAAAATTTGGGCACGAGCGCAAAAATTCCCAGTATTCTTCTGAAGTACAGAATCCCATCACTTGCTCAACGCCTGCACGGTTGTACCAGCTCCGGTCGAAAAGCACCATTTCTCCGGCTGCGGGCAGGTGGTGTACATAGCGCTGAAAGTACCATTGTGTTTTTTCCTTGTCGGTGGGGGTTCCGAGCGCTACCACCCGGCAAATGCGCGGATTGAGCGACTGGATAATGCTTTTAATCGTTCCGCCTTTGCCAGCCGCATCGCGCCCTTCAAAAATGACAACCACTTTTAATCCTTTCAGTTTGATCCACTCCTGAAGTTTTACCAGTTCGATCTGCAATTTGTTAAGTTCTTGCTCGTAAAATTTATTATCCAGCTTTTGGGGTTTCGTAATGGTGGTTGAATCATTTTCCATAGTTTTCCGGTTTTTGATGAAACAGCTATTAAAATTACGGAAACTATTGATTAGAAATATTATATATCCGTATGTTTTTTATTCATCAAGTGGTTTCGGGTAATTTGGTTGATGTAACAAATGCAATTCCCCGATGTTTACGAAAAAAAAATCTGCTTCGACCTGAAATTTCATAAAAAAGCCCGGCGTTTCGGCCAGGCTGGGTGTATCTTGTTTACAGGTTTTACAGATTGGCAACCCGGTTTAGTTTTGGCACATCCAGAAATTTAATTTTGCGGCCTTGCAGGTCAATTAGCTTGTCTTGTTTAAATTCCGACAACAGGCGGATCACACTTTCTGTAGCTGTTCCAACCATGTTGGCCAATTCTTCGCGGGTCAGCGAAATTTGCAGGGTATTGGTATTGTCCAGGTTGAAATTATCCTTCAGGAGGAGTAAAACTTCGGCCAGACGTTCACGGACCGTTTTCTGGGCAATGTCGGTTATGTAATCGTTGGCTTCGCGCAATTCGCGGCAAACAATCTGCAGCATGTGGTGCGAAAACTGCCAGTTATTTTGAATCAGGTACAAAAGGGTTTGATACGGAATGTGGCAGAGTACAGCTTCATCGATAACCTTTGCCGTGGTACATGCCAGTTCCTGGCTTAGCAACGAACGGTATGCAATAATATCGCCCTTTTTGACGAAACGTATAATCTGTTCCTTTCCGTCAATTCCGGTTTTAAAAATTTTCAGGATACCCCTTGTAATGCAATAGAATCCGGTTAAACGGCTGCCTTCGCGATAAATAATATTTCCTTTTTTATAAAGCGAGCAGGTTTTGTCGAAATTCAACTGTGCAAATTCCTGGTCGGTTAATTTTTTGAATAACTGAAAACCTGAAAGATCGGCTTCCTCGTCGGTTGGTCTCTTGATAGTGCTTCTCATCACCCTCTGTTTTATTTAATGAAAAACTATTTGAAATTAAATTTAAAGATACAATGAACTTTTCTTCTTCAGAAACGATTAATTTATATATTTAAATATATTAGGTTTGTTGCGACAAATAAAAACAAATAAAAGAATAACCACAAAAAAAAGATAGTATTATGAAGCACACAATTGATTTAGCATGGAAAGAAAGTATGACTTTTGAAACCGAATTGGACGGACATGTACTGACTCTTGATACCGCATCCGAATCGGGAGGTAACGACCGGGGCCCAAGGCCGAAAAAACTCATGCTGGTAGCGCTGGCCGGTTGTACCGGGATGGATGTAATTTCTATTCTGAGAAAAATGAAAATTGAGCCCGAAGCATTCAATGTTATTGTGGAAGGAGATGTGGCCGACAGCGATCCGAAAAAATATACGCAAATGAAGGTTATTTACCAGTTCAAAGGAAAAGATCTACCGGTTGATAAACTACAAAAAGCTATCGACCTTTCGCAGGAAAAATATTGCGGTGTAAGCGCCGTTTATCGCAATGCCCTGAAAATGGAATCGGAAATCAGGATAATTGAGTAACAGTCTCAGCAATTTCTTATTCATAATACAAAATAGAATCCGTCCAATTTTTGGTAACTTTCCAAAAATTGAGAAGGGAAAGGCAAATGAAGAATTTCAGCTTATTCGGGCCAGGCGATGACAAAATTTTCAACATGATGAAAATTTGTGATTTCAACGAGGAAGATCGTTCGCAAAACGAACTTCCCCACCTGCACGAGTTTTATTCTGTTTTCTGGATGATAGAGGGAGAAGCGGTGCATGCGACTGACTATGTGGAATATCGTCTGCCCACCGGTTCTGTCCTTTTTGTGCCGCCCGGCTTAAAACACCGCCTGGTGTTGGACAATCTTGCTGGTGGATATTCTGTTATTTTCAACGAAGAATTTATTCGTTTTAACCGGAAAAATCACGTTCCTCTAAAAGAATATAAACTGTTCAACAATCCTTCTTTTCGGAGTATCATTACCTTGGATGAACCGGGGAATAAAAAGTTTGAGCAGGTGTTTGGCTTCATGTTCGATGAAATTCAGAAAAAAGACGGATACAGCCACGATATTGTTCTGAACCTGTTGCACTTGCTTCTTTTGGAGTCGCGCCGGATTTTCGATGAACAGTACGGACAAATTGAATCTCAATCGGGCGGAGAGGCCGACACACAGTCGATCATTCAGTTTAAATCGCTCATCGAGGAACATTTTAAAATCCACAAAAATGTTTCATCGTATGCCGATATGCTGAGTATGAATCCTTCGTGCCTGAATGAGGTTTCGAAAAAGACAACCGGAATTACCGCCGGTGAAATGATCCGCAACAAAGTAATAGAGGAAGCAAAACGAATGTTGTACGCTTCCGATCTGTCGGGAAAAGAAATTGCTTTTGAGCTTGGATTCGACGATCCGGCCTATTTTAGCAGGTTTTTCAAAAAGTACACCGGGCAAACATTAAAGCATTTTCGTGATCTTAGCCGAAAAAAGTACCATTAAATCTTTTTTTAGTCCATTTTCTACTCGATTTTCCTGTTTTATCTTTGTAACTGAAATATTAACAAATTAATTATCAGTTATGAAGACAATGAAATTGAAAACAGTTTTTATCCTTTTAATAGCATTAGGATTAAGTTCGGCAGCATTTGCTGAAACGTATAAAGTTGACAAAACCAAAAGCACCGTGAAGTGGCTGGGTAAAAAAGTTACCGGTCAGCATAACGGAACAATCTCTTTTAGCGAAGGCGCTTTGCAAGTTGCCAACGGAAAACCATCGGGTGGTGAATTTGTGATTGACATGAATTCGATTGTAGACGAAGATTTGACCGACGCAACCTGGAACCAGAAATTGGTTGGACATTTGAAATCAGATGATTTCTTTGGAGTAGAAAAATTCCCGACAGCAAAACTGGTTTTAACCAATGTGACGGCAAAAGGCGGGAACAAATACCTTTTTAAAGGAGATCTTACTATAAAAGGAATTACCCATCCCGCAGAATTTGAGGCTTCGTTTTCGATGAGCGGAAATTCTGTTTCAGCCGAAGGGACTCTGGTGATCGACCGTTCCAAATATGATGTGCGCTATGGTTCCGGCAAATTCTTTGACAACCTGGGCGACAAAACCATCTACGACGATTTCACGCTTGATTTTAAAGTTGTAGCCAGTAAATAAGAATTTTAAAAAAGTTTCAATTTCCTGTCATTGAGCATCGCGAAACATCTGTTGCATTGAAATACAGATTCTTCGCTATGCTCAGAATGACAAGGGATTTTTAATTTGCATAGAAATGGAAACAATTATATACCGTTCAGAACAGCGCGGACAGGCTAATCACGGTTGGTTAAACGCGCGGTACAGTTTTTCGTTTTCCAATTATTATAATCCGGAAAACATTCATTTTGGGGTTCTTCGTGTGTTGAACGACGACATCATTCAGCCCGGGATGGGCTTTGGCACACACCCGCACGATAACATGGAAATTATAACCATTCCGCTGAAAGGCGCTTTGATGCATCAGGATAGCATGGGGCATCAATCGGTCATTAAGTCTGGTGAAGTACAGGTAATGAGTGCCGGAACAGGTATCCGTCATTCCGAGTTTAATGCTTCGGAAGAAAAATCGCTGAACCTTTTCCAGATATGGATATTCCCCCACCGGCAAGGTCTGAAACCCCGTTACGATCAGAAAAAATTTGAAGCTGAAGCCGGAAAACCCACCTTGCTTGTTTCTCCCGACGGACGTGATGGTTCGCTGAGGATCAATCAGAATGCCTTTATTTCGAGAATCAGCCTGGAAGCCGGAAACAGTTTTAATTACAAACATTATTCTGAAGGAAATGGCCTTTTTATAATGGTGATTGAAGGAAAAGCAAGTATCTCGGGAGAAACACTTGGAAAAAGGGATGCTCTGACCATTAAAAAGACCAACGAATTTACCGTTGAGGCACATGAACAGCTCGACGTATTGATTTTGGAAGTACCGGTTTAACCGGTTATGGCCAAACTTCCGAGATCGGAATTTCCAAACGATCGACCCGTAAGAGGTTAGTTTCGAAATCGGTATGGTCGCGGCCTTTCACTTCAAATACAGCTTTGTAATTTTCGGTTCCACTTTGTTTTGCCATCTTTTCAAGCTGTGATAAGCCTTGTTTTTCGGTCAGCAGTTTCAAGGTGGCAATATTTCCAACATCGCTGTCGCACATGAAGAAAATAATTCTTCGTCCATCAATGGTTACAAAATGTACCAGCGAAGCATATTCGTAAGTCAGGTTATTCAGACTGTGGTTGTTGAAGCTGATAACGGAATCCGCAGTCGTGTAATTCAGTAATCCTTCTTTGATGTCGTAACTTATCCCGATCTTCTCATTGATCGGTCGAAGAAGGTTTTGGGTTTTATATGAGCCAATAAAAATAATATGGTTTCCCGGAAGGTCGTTCCAGCGCAACTGGCTTGAATAGATCATGTTGATGTCGGTCAGACCTCCGCCAAGGATATTCATGATTTTATAAATTCCGAAAGGCGCCTGTGAATTAATGTATGTTTGACTGGTCTTTTCAATCCGGTCAATCAGCTCCGGGTTTTCAGCAATATATTGGTCGAGGTCTTCATTGTTGTTGATGCTGTTGATGCGCATCGTTCCTGAAACTTCATTTTTACTGTTCAACCGGAAGAAATAATGATCGCCCAATATTAGCAAAACCGGATAGTCGCCCCGGCGAAGCTCTTTCCAAAACGAAAGCCGCGCTGTTTCCGGGCTTTTCCGGTGTTGGTACAAAAAATACGTAAACGTCAGAAAAAGGATAGACACACCAAGGAAAAAAGGAGCAATGCGAAATAAGCGTTTGCTGTAAATCTTGTAATAATTGGTATGAAACTGGACGTTGTATTTTCCCTTCGGGATTGAAAAACGAATTTCATCGTCTTTGCCTTCCCGTTCGTAATATTCTTCCAGCTTTTTCCGAAGGTTTAATATGTAGACACGAATGTTCAGGTCCTTCTCTTGGCTGACATTTTTTCCAAATACCTCATTTGCAATCTGAAATTCTTTTGGATTTTCCCCTTTTATTGTGGATTCAACCAGGTAACGAAGCAGTTCACGGTTAATGCCCGATTTTGAAAAACACTGGCTTTTCAGGATGGATTCAAGGTATCGCGCTATTTGTTTGTAATCTGCCATTATTTACTGTAAATGAGGATTGTTAAAAGAAATTTTAACCTTCTTTTTACTGTTTTAAAAGTATAAATTTTTCAGGAACAAAAAAACGGACTTACATTTAATAGAAAAACACAGAAAAAGAACCGTTAATAAATAAATTTCATGAAGAAAAATCTAAGCAGAAGAAGTTTCATCGGGGTAACAAGTGCAGTTACTGCCGGGACTCTGATTACAAATCCGGTCAGTACCTTTGCATCGGCAGCCAAATCGAAACAACGGCTGGCATTGGTTGGTGTTGGTGTACGTGGAACTGGTTTTTGGGGAAAAAATATTGTCGACCGTTATTCCGACCAAATAGAGTTTGTTGGCCTTTGCGACATCAACCCCGGAAGATTGGAATATGCGAAGGAATACATGGGTATAAATTGCCCGGCATTTAGCGATTTCGATGAGATGATTGCCAAGACCCGGCCCGACACCGTGATCGTTACTACCATGGACTGCACGCATCATATTTACATTATCCGCGCGTTGGAACTGGGATGCAATGTAATTACCGAAAAGCCGCTTACCACCGATGAAGACAAATGTCGCCTGATTCTCGATGCAGAGAAAAAATCAGGAAAAAATGTAATTGTTGGTTTTAACTATCGCTGGGGAATTCAGTTTACCCGGTTGAAAGAATTACTTGCCGAAAAGAAAGTTGGTAAAATCACTTCGGTTGATTTTCACTGGTACCTGAATACCTATCATGGAGCCGATTATTTCCGCCGCTGGCATGGAGAAATTGATAAAAGCGGTTCGCTTTGGGTACACAAGGCAACTCACCATTTCGATTTACTGAACTGGTGGATTGATTCCGATCCGGTGGAAGTTACCGCTTACGGAAGTCTCGAACATTACGGGAGCAACAACAAATTCCGCGGATTGAATTGCCGCAATTGTGCGTATACCAGTCAATGTAAATTCTACTGGGATATTATGAAAGACAAGCATGCGGTGAAATTGTATGTTGAGAATGAAAAATACGATGGATATATCCGCGACAATTGCTTGTGGCGCCATGCAATAAACATTTACGATAAAATGTCAGCTCAGATAAAATATGCCAACAACGTAGTGGTAAATTATTCGCTGACGACGTATTCGCCGTACGAAGGATGGCAAATTGCTTTCAATGGAATGGACGGACGCATCGATTCATGGGAAGGCATTCCGTGGAGGGCAAAAGAAATGGTTAATCAGGCACAGTTGCATGCACAGGAAATGAACCAGGCCGTTAAACGCGATGATTCGGAATACGATGAAATCATGGTTACCCCCAATTGGGGCGAATACGAACTGGTAAAAGTTCCCCGTGTAAAAGCGGGTCATGGCGGTGGCGATGTGCGCCTTCAGGATAAAATTTTTAAAGATCCGAACATGGCCGATCCATATCGTCATGCTGCGGGAACACGAGATGGCGCATTATCGATCATGATTGGCATTGCAGCCCGTAAAAGCATCCAGGAAAAACGGACAGTCAAAATTTCGGAATTAACCGATTTACCGTTGCTTGCCGTTCGTCCGTAATAACTGATAACCAATTAAACCATAAACCTTAAATAGCCGTCTGCCAACTGGCAGATGGCTATTTTACCGAAACATTGTATTTGGGATATTGATTAAAAAAATAGAAAAATGAACCAATCAAGAAGGACATTCCTGAAAAGCTCACTGGCGGTTGCAGGTATTTTTTCCGTTTCAGACGCATTCTCATCAATGGGGTCCCAATCTGGGTTTTTAAAGAATATTGGCGTATGTACTTCGGTGACGAATAGCGAAATTCTTAAAAAATACGGATATTCCTATATTGAGGAAGGAGTTCGCAATTTTCTTGTGCCATCCGAAAGCGAAGATAAATTCAGCGAGCAGTTGGCATTAGCCGGAAAGTCGAAACTTCCGGTAACAGCCTGCAATAGTTTTTTACCCGGTAACCTGAAAAGCGTGGGCAAAGAAGCGGTTCATACCGAGATTCTGAAGTTTGCAGAAACAGCATTCCGAAGGGCAAAAATTACAGGGGTCAAAATTATTGTTTTTGGGAGTGGCGGTTCCAGGGCTATTCCCGAAGGTTTTCCGAGAGAAAAAGCCAAAGAGCAGTTCATTAATTTATGTTCCCAAATGGGGCCAATTGCAGCAAAATACGATGTAATAGTTGTTATTGAGCCATTAAATAAAAAAGAATGTAACTTTATCAATTCGGTTTCTGAAGGGGGCGAAATTGTTAAAGCAGTGAAACATCCGAATATTCAGCTTCTGGCAGACCTTTACCACATGAAAATGGATGACGAAGGACCCGAAAGTATTTTGAAATACGGTAAATTACTGCGCCATGTACACATTGCCGAGAAAGAAGGTCGTGCAGCGCCTGGCACACACAGAGAAGATTTTCGGCCGTATTTTGAAGCATTGAAAAAAGTGAGATACAAAGGAAATATTTCAGTAGAGTGCAAATGGGAAAATTTTGAAGCTCAGATTCCACTTGTAATTAAAGCCATTCAGGAACAAATTTAACCACTAAAATAAAAACTGAACCATGGAAAAAACACGAAGAGATTTTATTAAGAAAACAGCAATTGGCGCTGCCGGTCTTACCATTGGCGGGATAGGCATGTCATCCAAAAGTTATGGAAGCATCATGGGCGCAAACGACAGGGTGAAGGTTGGCATATTGGGGTTTTCGGGCCGTTTTAGAGGTTCGCTCGGCCCGGCATTTCTGAAGTATGCCAAAGAAATGAACTTTGAATTTGTTACTGTCTGCGACATCTGGAACCGTCGCCGCGATGAAGGACAGGCCTGGTATAACCAGATGACCCAGGGAACGATTAATACAGCAAGAAATACCGATGAATTGTGGGATCAGAAACCGGATGCAGTGATCATCAGCACGGCCGATTTTCAACATGCCCTGCACCTGGCCGAAGCAGTAAAAGCCGGTTGCGATGTATATTGCGAAAAGCCGTTTGCTGAAACGATGGACGATGCAAATGTGGGTTTAAAAGCAGCAAAACAAACTGGAAAAGTCATCCAGATTGGTTCGCAACGCCGAAGCGGGACGAATTACCATGCAGCACATGAGTATATTCAGTCGGGCAAATTCGGCAAAGTAATTGCCGTTGAAATGACCTGGAACGTCAACCAGCCGGGAAGATGGCGCTTGCCGGAACTTACTTCGCAAATCAAAGAGTCGGATACCGACTGGAAACGCTACCTGATGAACCGGCCCTACGAACCGTGGGACCCCCGCAAATATCTTGAATACCGCCTGTTCTGGCCCTATTCTTCAGGAATTCCCGGACAGTGGATGTCGCACCAGATTGATACGGTTCACTGGTTCTCTCATTTGCCGCACCCACGCTCAGCAGTTGCCAGCGGTGGAATTTATATGTGGAAAGACGGGCGTAGCAATTTTGATACAATGACCGCCGTGTTTGATTACGGTTCGGAAGATAAGCCCGATGACGGATTCCAGGTGATTTACTCGTCACGGCAAACCAATGCATCAGGAGGAACCAAGGAATGGTACTTTTCGAATGGTGGAAAACTCGACCTCGATACAAATAAGGTGAATAATGATGGTGGTTTATCGGAAAGCCATGCAACCAGAATGGGCATGAAACCTTTCCTTTTGGAAGATTTTGATTTACCACAAATAAAAGTTGAGGCAGATGCAAATACCGGAGCAGACTCGCTTACCAATGCACACATGAAAAACTGGATGGATTGTGTACGTGCCGGAAACGTAAAAACCAATGCGCCCATCGAAGCCGGGTACAGCCATTCGATTGCCAATATCATGGTCACCGCAGCTTTGCGCACGGGACAACGTGCAACCTTCGATGAAAAAACGAAGCAGGTAATGGCCGGAGGCAAGGTATTTAAATATTGATTTTAAGCATGTAGAAAAAGTGAAGGCGCCTAAGTTTTGGCGCCTTTTTTTATTCTTAAATTTGAAGAAAAACAGATGTTATGCAGTCCATTAATCCATACACCGGTCGGCTTGTTGCCAGTTGCAAAAATTATTCGGAAGAAAAAACGAATGAAATCATTGATCTGGTTGATGCTGAATTTCAGCAATGGAAGAAAGCCCCTTTTCTGAAAAGAAAAGAATTGATGCTGAGACTGAAAAAGCAATTGCTTGGTCAGAAGGAAACGCTTGCCTCGCTGATGGTTGCCGAAATGGGGAAGGTGAAACGCGAAGCGCTGGGTGAAATTGAAAAATGTGCTTTGGTTTGTGATTATTATGCTGAAAATGCAGAGTCATTTCTGAAAAATGAAACGATAAAAACCGAGGCGTCTGAATCGTATATTTCTTTTCAGCCGCTGGGAACTGTGCTGGCGGTGATGCCCTGGAACTTTCCGTTTTGGCAGGTTTTTCGGTTTCTGGCTCCTGCGCTGATGGCCGGGAATACCGGTTTGCTGAAACATGCAAGCAATGTGGCAGGTTGTGCGCTGGCAATCGAAAAACTGGTAACCGATGCCGGTTTTCCGGAAAACGTGTTTCGCACATTGCTTATCAGCGGCAGCGAAGTAAAAACGGTCATTGAAAACCCGAAAGTGAAAGCTGTTACATTGACGGGAAGCATGCCAGCCGGAAAATCGGTTGCTGCGATTGCCGGTTCGGCACTGAAAAAATCGGTTCTTGAACTGGGCGGCAGCGATCCGTATATTATTTGTGAAGATGCTGATATTGCCGGAGCAGCACGACTTTGTGTGACCAGCCGTTTGATCAACGCCGGACAAAGTTGCATCGGGGCAAAACGGTTCATTGTGATGGAAACGGTTTACGAGTCTTTCCGCAATGAATTTGTATTCCGGATGGAGGCTGCAACTTACGGCGACCCCAACGACCCGAATACCACGATTGGTCCGCTGGCCCGCCCCGATTTGCGCGATGAATTGCATCAGCAGGTTACCAAAAGTGTCGAACTTGGTGCGAAGATTCTGTGCGGTGGCTTTATTCCTGAAGGAAAAGCTCCGTTTTACCCGCCAACCGTTCTGGAAAATGTAAAACCCGGAATGCCTGCCTATCACGAAGAACTGTTTGGGCCGGTTGCCGTTCTGTTTTGTGTAAAAACAATGGATGAGGCGCTGCAAATAGCCAACGACACAGTGTTTGGATTGGGTGCAAGTATATTTACTTCTGATATTGAGTCCGGGAAAATGCTTGCAGAAAAAGGTCTGGAAGCCGGGTGTGTTTTCATAAACGACTTTGTAAAATCCGACCCGCGCCTGCCGTTTGGTGGAATAAAGGAAAGCGGTTACGGGCGCGAACTTTCCCTTTTTGGCATCCGCGAATTTGTAAATATCAAAACGGTGGTGGTGAGGTAATACATTAAACCTTCAAGGTTTTTAAAACCTTGAAGGTTTAAAATGCTCTGTTTTCTTCTGTCATTCCGGCGAAGGCCGGAATTTCACCGCAACGAAGAACAGAGTCTGATTTAGCCTTAGTGGGCGTCGTGGTTTGTAACCGCGATTTTGTTATTTCCACGGAAGTTAAAAACTTCCGCACCCACCGGGAACTGAATTTGTCATGTGATTTTTTTAAAGACAGTAAGAATATATCAGACTTCATCCAGGTAATGTAAATGTGTTAATTGAATTTATTAAAAATCGAAATGATTTTTTCTCTTTTTTCGTCAAATTCTCCATCACGAATAACAGCTATTTTGTTCTTAAGGCTATTAATGATCTGACTATTAATCTCATTATTAATGATTCTTTTGTGACCCTGGCCTTTGTTCATGTGTTCACGCTTAAATGAGTTGTCAATTTTAAAAACTCTACATATTGCAATACTTTTAAGAGAATTTTTATTGAAAGAAAATGGTCCTTTTTCTGGATCCCAGTATGGAAATAATCCCTCATTGTATAACTTCTCCCACATTAATATATCATTTTTCTTTAAATTAAAACACTCGATATCTGCCACATAGGAACTTTCATTTATATTAGTTAGATTATTATAGTATTTATGCCCTTCAGGAGAAAATTCGTAATTATTATATGTTTCTTTGTTTTTGCTAAATAATAGAATATTGTTGGTGCTAACCTTTCTGTTGGTACAATACATTATTTGCTTTTTCTCAATTAGTCCAAAATAATTGACTAAATCGAGAATATCTACTATTAGACCGTTGTTTGATATAATATTATTGGAGTCATTTAATACATCGTTTTTTTCACTATTATATCCAATTGTATCAAATCTCGCCTCATCAGTTAATTCTGATAATGCTAATTCTATTTTTTGTAATTCACCTTTTAGATCACTAATTTGATTTTCTATATGCTCTTTTTTCAAGAGCAATTCTTTGTGCTTCTTTAAATTTTCCTCATGCTTCCTTTGATATTCAATAAGTTTTTGTTGAATGTTTCCACTAGCTATTGCGTCATGAGATAATAAATCATTGAGAATGCCTATTTTCTTTGGAAGGTCTTTCTGTGCAATTTTGAATAATAGAGTATCATTAAAACTGCTTTTACGCATCCAGAATGGATGAAAAATCCAAATTTCTTTGCCATTACACAAAATGGCTAACGTATGTCGTTTTGTATCCCAGTATTTTTTTAGTTGGGGTACATAACTTTCAAGTTTTTTTGTATGATGCTTTGCTTCAAATAATAAACTGTAGCCCGAGTCCAAATCTTCAATCGTTATGTCCATATATTTTGACTCAAGATTGACTCTACGATGACCAAGTGCTTCAATTAAAGGGAGTAAAAATTTAATTTTAAGCTCTTCTTCATTATTGCATTCTGCTTCTAATTGGAAACTGCTTAATTCCTCAATTTTTTTTAAATTCATATTGTTGCCTTTAAAATTGTTTAATCGACATCAACTTTTGAAACTCAAATTCGATGAGAAATCGAGGCTGATGATTTTGAGTCTGCATCAAATTTAACAATACTTTGAGTTATACGGAAAAATAGTTTTACTTTCTTTTTTAGATAGAAAAATTTAGCTTTTATTAATTGAAAGTCTGCATCATGCTTAACTACTCAGTAGTGGGTTTGAAAGGTAACCCCATAGTCCTTTACTTTTTTTCAACAAAATAACTGTGAATAAAAAAGTATTTACTGCTTAACATCAGTAAATCTATTTTTTGTAAATTGTATTCAGCTTCTACCCAAGTGGGCGGACGGCAAAAAAAATAACTTAATTATCAACCCTTTAAAACAAATCCATTATGAGTAATGAAAACCGTATTTCACTGGCTATCCCGGAAGAAACCGCGACCGCCGTTAAGCAGCATTTTACCGAAGCGGCACAGATGCTGGCCCCTTACCTGATCAATTTGACGCCTGAAGAAAAAAAGTCGCTTCCGAAAGTGGGTGACAAAGGTTATTCGTTTGTAAACAAAGGCAACGAGTATTTGCAGTTGCCCTCTACCCCCATGCCTCCTTACCTCAATGTACCCGAAATTTCAGTTGACCTGAAAGGTTACGACACCTTGAGGCAAATACTCCAGGTGATTATGCCAACCATCGACCGTTTGGACGATACCATGACCTTGTCGGGCAGCGAAGCGTATGGCGGTGTGCTGGCTTTTTACAATTACATTAAAGGCGCGGCAAAAGCCGGGGTTCCCGGGGCACAAACCATTTACGACGATTTAAGTGCCCGTTTCCCCGGCCGCAAGGTAAAAGCCGCTACAGGCGAATAATTCTTCCCTATCAAACCTGACAGGTTTTCCGGAACCTGTCAGGTTGAATAACCGTCGAAATTCTCCCTCTGCTTTCAATCTTCTCTCGCCCGGAACAAAATTGCCTCCTGTGTTTTGGCTTTGTCATTTAAATGAGCTTTTCGAGGAAAAATCGGGCAACTTTCCCGTAAAAACGACAAACTTGTCAAAATCGGGAGAAACTTCTCACTTTTTTGTTCAATTTTCCCGCAAGAATGACAAAAAGCTCCCACCAATGACAACTTACTCGCCAGGGAAGGAAATTCCCTCAAAACAGGGGAAAATTAATGGTTAAATACAATCGAACCCGTACCGGGTTCCGGTTGGCATCGGTTATTATCGGTCTACTATAATCAAATCCGTACCGGATTTTAAAACGATTGCGTTTTAAAAGTTGTTCTAACAATGCCATCGGCATTGGATTATAGTAAAAACGATAGCTATGGTTAGGCGAACAACCCGGTACGGGTTGGATGCTTTGGTCATAAATTTTATCGGATTTTCCACATCTCTCCCACGCACCGGCAAAATTATCAGATAATTTTTCCTATGCACCGGTAAAAATATCTGATAATTTTCCCCATCATCAAATAAAGAAGAATAAAATTATCTGCTTCGCGTCTTTGCGCCTTTGCGAGAGACATTTTGTACCAGCTCGTCCAGCAACTCCACCCAATCATCGTTGCTGTTCAGGCTTTCCACCATTTGGAGTTGGTTGGCTGGTTCTTTTTCAAAAAATTCGCGGTATTCAATGCCCAGTTCAACAATAGTTTCGAGGCAGTCGGCCACAAATGAAGGAGCGGCCAGCAACACTTTTTTCACCCCCGATTTTTGCAGCGACTCCAGCGTTTCATCGGTAAAAGGCTGGAGCCAATTGTTCGACAGGCGCGACTGAAAAGCTACTGAATACTGATCTTTCCGGAGATTCAGCCGGGCCGCCAGCAGGCGTGAAGTTTCGTAGCATTGCGCTTTGTAACAATGTTTACCGTGTTCGGGAAACTGTTCGGAACAGTTACAACTGTCGGCTTTTACCTGCGGATGGATTCGTTCCACATGCCGGTTTGGCAATCCATGGTACGAGAACACGATGTGATCGTATTTTTCAGGCCCGTATTTGCTAATCTGCGCAGCAAATGCATCAATAAATTTTAGATGGCTGTAAAATTCTTCAACGGTTTTCAATTCCGCAGAACACCTTTGTTTTTTCATCTGAAATTTCACCTCTTCGATACTCGTTTCGGTGGTTGACATGGCAAATTGCGGGTACATTGGCACCGCAATAATCTGTTTAAATCCATTCGATTTTATTTCGCTGACAGCTTTTGCAATCGATGGGTTTCCGTAACGCATTGCCACAAAAACCCGGTAGTTTTCGCCCAATCTTTCCTGAAGTTTTTTCCCTGCATTTTCGCTGTGAAAAATAAGAGGAGAACCGTCTTTGGTCCAAAGTCGCCGATACAGTTTAGCTGATTTGGGCGCCCGGAAAGGAACAATAATGAGGTTGACAAGCAGTTTGCGCCACAGCCACGGCAGGTCGATCACCCGTGGGTCGTTCAGAAATTGCGACAGGTACGGGCGTACTGCCTTTGTGGTGGGACGGTCGGGACTGCCCACATTGAGTAAAAGTACTGCTGTATCGGGTTGTTGCATTTCCACTTCTATTTTTTCTCTGCGAAACCCGGTATCTTCTCTGTGTTACTCTGTGGTTGAAAAAATATTTACCACAGAGTGCCGCAGAGTTATTCACGGAGAAACACAGAGTTTTTAAATCGTAATTCGTATATTTTCAGCTATTTCTTTTCCCTGCTTAATTCGGTCGGACATGCCAATTCCATTGCGAACATTTCCGGCCAGAATCAAACCCGCATGTTCGTTTTCAAGAACGGCGATGGCTTCCAGCTTTTCTTCCGATTCGGGTCCGTATTGCGGGATGGCGTGTGCATACCGGTGAATTTTCAGCAAATCGGGGTTGAAATGTTCCAACCCCATCATGGCCGAAAATTCACGGGCAAGAATTTCAACCAATTCGTTTTCCGGCATATCGTAAATTTCCGGTTTTCGCAAGCCTCCCATGAACACTGAAAACAATGCACCGCCTTCCGGCGCGCGACCGGTAAAACTGGTAGAGAGGTACAAAACACCCAGCAATCCGCGTTGTTCTTTCCAGGGTACAAGTCCGCCAAAAGCATTCACCGGAATACCTTTCCATTGCCGGAAACCCACCGAAAACTGCACCACTTTGGCATATTTCATGCGCGTAATTTTTTCTGCTTTTTCTTCAGCAAGAAAAGGAAAAACGGACGGAACAGCATGTCCGCCAATGGTAGAAACGACCTTGCTGAATGTGCCCAAATCTTCGCTCCCGTTTTTTACTGAATAAGTCCCGTTCGTTTCTTTGCTGACGGTTAATTCATCACAGTTGAACCGGATATTTTCTGTGCCAATTTCAGTTTGCAGTGCGTTGATTAAATTCGATAAACCGCCTTTTATGGAGAACACGTCGCGGTTTGCTTTTTTGTCGCGTTCGCTTTTGGGCTCTTTGGCTTTTTTAATCGAGCCGCCAATGAAGCTGCCGTATTTTTGTTCGAGATTATACAATTTCGGAAGGGCAAAACGCGGCACCAGCCACGAGGGATCGCCTGCGTAAATGCCGAGCACAAACGGATCAACAGCGTAGTCGAGAAAACTTTTTCCCAACCGGCGCAATACCAATTGGTCGAGCCGTTCGTTGGGATTGGTTCCCTTTGAACGGAAAGGCTCACCCAGGATGCGGAATTTATCGTACCACGAAAACAACGGTGTGCTGATACCTCCCCATAAACCGGAAGGCAGCTCGTGCCACTTTTTACCTTTCCACACCAGCCGTTTTTTTGCCAATTGGTTTGCAATTTCAAGCGAGCAGTGCGAAGCCAGTTCTTCCAGCAGTTCAACGGTTTCGGGAAAGGAAATAACACCCGAATTGGGGCCTTTTTCGTAGGTAAAACCGTCTTCAGAAACGGTTTGAATAACCCCGCCCACGCGTTTTTCCTTTTCGAAAACACAAAACCGGATACCTGCTTTTTTCAGATAAAAAGCGGTGGTCAGTCCGGTTAGCCCGGCGCCAATGATTGCTACTTTCGCGGATGTATCCATTTTATACCGATTTTGAAAATGCTTTTCCTGAGTTGGCCAGTTTGGGATCGAAGGCCGACGCGATATTACGGCTGAATAATTTGCCCGCTTCGTTTACGATCAGTTTATTCTGTCCGAATTGAACCAGTCCTTCAGCAATAAATTCGTCCAGTTTTTCTTCTGAAAAATCAAGTGTTTGTTTCAGTTCTTCTTCTGAAATCGAATATTTTACAGCAACCTCTTCAAAGTCAAGGTACTGGTTGCACATAATTTCGTTGATTACGTGACGGATGATTTTTTCGGAGCCATTCAGTTCGTAACCTTTTTCGACGGTAAAAATCCCCTGATTGATCAGCTCCACGTAACTATTTACATCTTTGGCATTTTGAGCATACGAATTTTCGAGCTGGCTGATGCCCGTTGCCCCAAACGCATATACCTGTCCGGTTGTTTCGCGGGTACAGTACCCCTGAAAGTTGCGGTGCAGTTTTTTGTTGGCAAGGGCGATGGTCAGTTCGTCACCGGCTTTTGCAAAATGATCAAAACCAATCGAATGAAACCCGTTTTCTTTCAATAGGTTGTAACCGGCTTCAAACATTTTCAGTTTTTCCTGCGGACTGGCCAGGCCTTCCACTTCGAGTACTTTTTGTGCGCGACGCACCCACGGGACATGCGCGTACGAAAAAGTTACCAGACGGTCGGGTGAAAGTTCAACAGCCTTCTGAATGGTACGGTAGAATGATTCCGGGTTTTGGTGCGGCAATCCGTAAATAAAATCGAAGTTGACGCCCACATGGCCAAACCGGCGGAAAAATGCAACCAGCTCGCTCACCGGAATTACAGAATCGTCGCGGTTCACCGTGTCGAGTACTTTTTTGTCGAAATCCTGAATACCCAGGCTAATGCGGTTAAACCCGGCTTTGATCAACCGTTCCGAATAGTAAAAATCGAGATGGGCCGGATGGCATTCCATCGCTATTTCAGGTTTTTCGGTATATGTGAAATTCCTGGCAATGAGTTGCATGATCTCTTCGATCCATTCGATGGGCAAATAGTTGGGCGTTCCGCCGCCCCAGTGTACCTGCGAAACTTTTCGCTGCGGGTTGAGCAATGCAGCCACCATCCCGATTTCCTTTTTCAGTGCATCCACATAAATACGCATGAGGTCGCGGTTGCGGGTCAGATGGGTATTGCAGCCGCAGTAATGACAAATTTTGCTGCAAAACGGAATATGAATGTAAATTGAAATATTCTCCGGCTGGTCGTTGTTCGACCTCCGGATCAAATCGGCGTATTGTTCCGATGTGAATGTATCAGAAAAAAAATTGGCTGGAGGATAGCTGGTATAACGGGGAACCGGCACATTGTATTTTTCAATCAGATGTTCGGGAAATATCATTTTTCGTAAAATTTTTCTTTGAAAATAAAAGGCAAAGCGACCAGTATCAGCACGCAAATCACCAGTTCAATGGCAAAAAGGCCGCGATAGGTAATTGCATCGGCAATCTTTCCGCTCGACACGGCGATGATCAGGCTGCTCAGATGGGTGATCACAATTTGCAGGGTAAAATCGCTGCCTTCGCGAAACTGCCTGACGATGTTCATTGACATGGTGTAAATAAATACCGACGACATGGCATAGGCCGACCACAACAGGGCAACCCCGATATAAATCAGGTAAATACCGTGACTGCTGTACGTCAGAAATAAAAAATAGGCAGCGGCTATAATATTGATTGATGAAAAAAGAAAAACACTTTTTTTCAGTCCTTTTTTTCGTATGAAAAAACCGGCGGGCAAAGTCATCAGCGAACCAATCGCTGTTCCGAAAATCCCGGCAATAAAACCAATTTCCTTGACTTCGTAACCCAAATCAACCAGATACGGTTTCAACATGGTTAAAATGCCGATAATTCCTGAATAAAAAATCATCAGGATCAGCACATGAAAGATGATCCCTTTTTGCCGGAAGAAATGGACAAATTCGAAAAAAGAAATGGATTTTGCAGAAGCAGGCCTTTCTTCGGGTTCCCGGTTTTTCAGTCGGTAGAGGCTGAGCGGAATAATAGCAAAAATGACGCACAGGGCGAGTGTCCAAAGCAGGCAATTCCAGCCAAGATAATTGTACACGATCAGTAATATGCCGCTCCCCACCAAAGTTCCGAGAAAACTTCCGGCCGACTGCATGCTGTTGCCAAGGCTGCGTTCCTCTTTCTTCAGGTTTAAAATAGCAAAAGCATCGGTGGCAATATCTTGTGTGGCCGATGCCGTAAAAGCAATGACCATCAGTGCAATGATGGTTTTAAAATCAGTTTGCAGGCTAAAAAAACCGATGCAACTGATTACCATCGCATAAAACAGTTCCGAAAAAATAATCCAGCGCCGGTATTTCCTGCTGGTTCCTGCTGTTTTATCAATCATTGGCGCCCAGAGAAATTTCAGAATCCACGGGAGTTTAACCAGTTGGAGGTATCCGATCGATTCCAGCGAATAATGCTCCATCCGCATGATGACCGGCACTACCGTCGAGAAAAAACTCATCGGTATTGATTGCGCCAGATACAGGTTCAGCAGAGTAAGGTATTTTCCGGTTTCGCGGTTTTTCATGATTATTTTTTAAAAGGTCACTTTCAAACTGACGCCAATACGTGCAGGCTTTCCAGGTTGAGCGTACGAATTCCCCAAAGCATTGAAATAAAACGCATTGTAGTTGGCGCCTAAAATGTTTTTACCCCAGAATGAAAGTACCAAATTTTTCTTTTCAAAACTAATACGGTGGTTCAGCAAACCGTAATAATCCTGCCATGCCGTATTGGTTTCGAGCCAGTAATTTTTTCCAAAGCCTTGGTAACTAAGCTGAAAACGCATCCGGTCGAGCCAGCATTTGTTGAATTCGGCCGTATAATTTCCGCCAATATTGAATGAATATCTGGGAACATACGGAAGGTAATTCCCGCTGTAATCGGTTTTTGCATCTTTCAC
Source organism: Prolixibacteraceae bacterium (assembly GCA_003506435.1). GTDB lineage: Bacteria > Bacteroidota > Bacteroidia > Bacteroidales > Prolixibacteraceae > GWE2-42-39. The sequence continues at coordinate 105,448 of DOAQ01000012.1, read as the reverse complement.
ATATTCAATGAATTTTGCATCGTTGTAGCCAAAAGAAAACCAGGTTTCCAGGTTTTTGGCCGGAAGCGCTTTCAATTCCAGTTCAACGCCTTTGCTTTCCGATTTTCCGGCGTTGGTGAGCATCGAGCCGGTTCCGCTGGGCACGGTCTGGTAAATCTGTTGGTTGCTCCAGTCGATGTAAAAGAAAGCAAGATTGGCGTAAATGCGTTGTTTCAGCCATTTGGCTTTCACTCCCGCTTCGTAATTCCACGAAGTTTCCGGATCGAACGAACGGTCCTCTTCGCGCTCGAAGGTAGAGTTGAACCCACCGGAATTATAGCCTTTCGAGATGGTTGCATACGGTGTCAGGTAATCCGATAAACTGTACTTGAAAGCAATTTTCGGCAAAATCTCGAAAAAGTCCATGTCGCTTTTAAATGTTTCGACTGTGCTTTGATTACCATTTGTAAACTTGTTGTAGATGTAATCGAGGCTTGCTTTTTCATAATCGGCGCGAATTCCGGCAGAAGCCGAAAATCTGCCCAACTTAAGTGTTGACTGGTGAAAAAAGGCAACTCCCGAATTGATGTTTTCGTGTGTTTTTATGTAACTGTACGACTGATACGGCAGCTTGTACTTTACAAGATAGTCGTGACCGTAATCCATGCCGACATCTTTATTTTGTTCCTGGCGGAAGCCAAAAACGCCAAACAGCCATTCGTAGTTTTTTGTTTCTTTCGACTGTATATTGATTTCCTGGGCAAACATATTTTGTTTCTGATCCTGGGTCACAAAATAGAGGGAAGCCGGTGTGAAATCCTGGTCGATTCCCTGTGCATCGTCAACATATTGGTAGCTGCTTACCGCGCGAAGGATATAATTTGGAGCAACGTACTGGAGATTTAGCCCGGTCGACAGCATTGAACGGTCGTAGGTACTTTCTTCGTTGTAATTAATATCATTGGCTTCCCGGGTATCGTTGTTGTAAATGGCATACGGATAACCGCCCTGTTTGCTGTCTTCGTATTGCAGGTTCAGCAACGTTTTAAATTTTGCTGAAGGTTCGAACAACATTTTGATCCTTCCTGAATAGCTGTTCAGCTTGTCGACTTTCTCATCGTTATAATGGTTGGTGTAAAAGCCATCCTGATGCTTCTGTCCGAAATTGGCCAGTACCGACAACGATTTACTGACGGGCTGATTGTGGCTGATTTGTGTGGTTATCTGGTTGTAGTTTCCGTAGTCGGCAATCACACTGGTTGAGCGTTTTTGTCCCGGACTGGAAGTGAAGATATTAATGAGTCCGCCCATGGCATTGCGCCCGTACAAGGTTCCCTGCGGGCCGCGCAGCACTTCGATACGTTCGATATCAAAAAACTCGAAATTGAATGCCGATTTTTCAAAGTACGGGATGTTGTCAACATACAAACCGACCGATGGCGTATTGATGCGGTTTCCCACGCCGCGTATATACACTGGCGATGTTAATTTCGAACCGTAGTCGGGCATGAAAAAGTTGGGCACAATTCCCGAAATATCCGTCAGGTTTTGAATACCGTTGCTTTCGATGCTCCGCGCCGGGACCATGGTGGCGGTTACCGGCAATTCAAAAATATTACTGTTGTATTTGGGCGATTTAATCTGTATTTCGTCGAGTTTGTAATTTTTTATTTTGGTTGTATCCCTGTCTGTATCTTCTCCTTCAGCAAACCCAAAAACTGTTATCATGGAAAAAATAAGCAAACCTGTAAGTTTTCTCATACACATATAAAAAGGTTAGTTGGATAAAACAAAACACACAAATCCTGTGATTGTTTCATCAGTGAATGTTAATTCAATAAAAATCCGGATATTGAATCACAAAACGGGCGGAGGTCTGCTGAATAAAGGAGAGTAAAATTGGATTCCCGGTCCCTGGTTATTATTTAGGACAGGTATTTGTGTTATTACCTGATGTTCGGGAGAAATGTCTGTCGGCTGTTCCTGAATTTCTGCATCGGCCTGAAAATAATAGGAAATTGCAGGTTGCTGCACCTGTTCGGCCTGATAAGAACGTTCAATAAAAACGATCTTTTTGTCGTCGGTGTTTGCCGGATCGTCTTGTTTAAACTGAGAGGGGAACAGTAGATAGAAAAGATAAAATGCGACAAAAGCCACGTAAGGGATGTGTGAACTTAAAATGCCGAATGTAAACATGTCTTTTCTATTATCCTGATTTTTAAGGATGCTAAAGTATAAAAAATACTTCAGCGAAAAAATTTCAACAGTTTGTTTTTCTTTAAGTGACGCACACCGGGTAAAATATATTGAATGAGGAGTCGTTCTTTTAGTAATTTGCCGAAGATCAGGATTGAGGGCAGAATGTTTTTTAACAATCATACGTTAATAACCCGTGTGAAAAATTGATTAGCAGTCGTGCCTTTTTCGTATTTTCGCAATGAATAATTTAAACTTTTAATCATGAAAAAGACAATTTTATCAGTGTTCGTATTGGCTGCCATATTATCATCATGCAAAATCTTCGAAAAATCAGGCAAAAATAAAGAAGTTGCGCCTCAGCAAACTGAAACAACAGCTCCTCCGAAAGTTTTTTCAGCAGAGAACACAGCGCCAACAGTCCGCGAGAATCCAACTTCAGACCAGATGTATGTGAAACCCGAATCAAAGCCGATTTCCATGCGCAAGGAAAATTTTACTTTTTCTCAGCAAGACGACCAGGCTTCGTACGGGAACAAGAATTTTTTCGTAATTGTGGGCAGTTTCAGCAATTATGATAATGCCAACAGGCTGAAAGCCGACCTGCAAGGCAAAGGCTTCAGTCCCATCGTGTTGAAAAGTGAAACAGGGTATTACCGTGTTTGTGTAAACTCGTATACCGACGAAGCTGACGCCCGTGCAAAAGTTAGTGAGATCAGGCAAAAATATAGTAACTTTAGCGACTGCTGGCTATTAATTAAAAACTAACACAATGATACGGATTGCTTTGATCGTCGTTTCCCTGCTTGGGATGAACTTTTTCGCAAAGACCCATACCACCGAAAACATCAAAGCATCTTATCAGGAAAAAACAGACTCCCGCTACTGCATTGTAGTCGGGAGTTTTTCGTCTTTGGAGAAAGCCCAAAAATACGGCGTTTTAGCTCAGGCAAAAGGGTATGACGTTTCGTACCGCGACAACGGCAAAGGATTTTACCGTGTTTGTGTGTTCGATCTGGCAAGCGGAGCAGAAGCCCAAAAGCGAATTGAAGAATTAAAACCCAAAGACGATATTTTTAAACAGTGCTGGGTTTTGAAGTACGATGGTGATGCTGTTGTACCGGAAAAACCGGAGGTGGCTGTTAAACCTGCCGAGAAACCTCGTTCTGTAGTGCCGGTTCCGTCTGTTGCTAAGGAAGAGAAGAAGAAAGTACAGGAAGAGAAACCAAAGGTGACCAGCGTTACCCCGTCCGTTGCGGATACAAAGGTGCCCGACAAAAAAACGGGAAAAGAATATGCTCACTACTGTGTGGCTGTGGGCAGCTTTGCAACTCCGGGCGAAGCAAAAACGTTTGGCGAATCGGTGCAGAAAAATGGGTACGGAGTGTTTTTCCGGAAAGATGAAAAAGGTTCGGTGCTTGTCTGCATGTACGATTTGAAAACAAAGGCTGATGCAGACAAACGAATTGACAAAATGCGTCATATTGACGGGATTTTTACCAAATCATGGGTGTTTGGATACGATAATACTGCGGAAAATCTTAGTATCGATCAGTTGTGAAACACCGCGAACCAGTTGCTACCGGTCGTTTTTATCCCGACGATGAAAACGAACTGAAAGCAAACCTGGAACAGCTTTTCCTGGCTTGCCGGCCCCCCCTGAACCTGAAAAATATACGCGCCCTGATAGTCCCTCATGCCGGCTATGTTTTTTCCGGCGAAGTGGCCGCTTCGGCGTATAATCAGTTGATCCCCGGTATTGTCTTCCGGCGTGTTTTTATTCTTGCTTCCAGTCACTGTGCCCGGTATAGCGGCGCTTCTCTTTATAATCAGGGACATTATAAAATACCGGGTGGCAAAATTGAAGTCGATCTGGAACTTGTTAATCAACTGATTAAAGATCATCCCGTTTTTGATTTTTACCCCGAAGCCCATAGCAACGAGCACAGTCTCGAAGTACAATTGCCTTTTCTCCGGCACCGGCTGGGCAAAAGTTTCAAATTGGTGCCTATTGTAATCGGGACCAACGATTTGGACGAAATCAGACAGATTGCCGAAGCTTTAAAACCATATTTTTCAGAGGAGAATCTTTTTGTGGTTTCCACCGATTTTTCGCATTATCCCGAATATGAAGCAGCAAAAAAACTGGATAAACTCACTGCTGAAGCCATTCTGAAAAACGACCCCGGAGAGTTTTATCAAATCATTCAGGAGAATAAAAAGCGTGCTATTCCCAATCTGTCAACCAGCATTTGCGGCTGGACTTCGGTACTCGCCCTGCTTTATCTTACTACAGGCAACAAATCATTAAAATACCAAGCTATTCAGTATCAGAATTCGGGCGATGCAAAATTTTATTCCGATAAGAGTAGGGTAGTGGGTTACCATGCAATTGTAGTGAACGAAGTGAAAGAGGAGGTTTTTCTGCTTTCTGAAAACGATAAAAAATACTTGCTGGCACTGGCTCGCGAGCGCTTGTCGAAATATCTGCAACACCAGGTTTATGGTTCTCCCAAAGAAACTGTTCCGGAGGCAGCAAAAGAAGAGTGCGGGGCATTTGTCAGTATTTACAAAGGCCGTGAACTGAGAGGCTGCATCGGCCGTTTTTCAGGCGGGCAGAAACTTTTTAAACTGATCGAAGAATTAGCCGTTTCGTCGGCCAACGATTATCGTTTTGAACAGGTTACTGAGGATGATTTGCCGAAAATTAACATTGAAATTTCGGTGCTCACCCCGCTGAAGCGTATTTTCAATATTGATGAATTTGAGTTGGGACGGCACGGTATTTACATCAAACAAGGAGATCGTTCAGGAACTTTTCTTCCGCAGGTTGCCGAAAAAACAGGGTGGGGCAGGGAAGAGTTTATCAGCCGCTGCTCGCGCGACAAAGCACAACTTGTACCCGACGGCTGGAAAACTGCCGAATTATATACTTACGAAGCGATTGTGTTTAGCGAACGGGATTTTCAACAAGAGTAACCGCCTTCACCGATTTCAAAATTTCAGATGCTTTTTCGAGTGTTTCGTTGGTTTTTGCAAAACAAAGGCGCACCATTCTTAGTTTTGTTTTTTCATGAAAGAAAGCCGAAAGCGGTATGGTTGCCAGTCCGTATTCGTTCAGCAGGCGCAGGGCAAAATCAGTGTCTTTTTCGTTCGATAAATCCGAATAGTTGAGCAGTTGGAAATAGCTTCCCTGGGTGGGTTCAATCCCAAACGGGCTACCAACCATCAGGCGTTTGAAATAATTGCGTTTTCCCTGGTAAATCTCTGAAACTTCAAGATAACTTTCATCATTGCTGATGAATTCGGCCAGCGCATATTGCAGTGGTGTGTTTGCGTTAAATACCTGAAACTGGTGAACATTCCGAAAGTCGCGCATCAGATTTTCGGGAGCCAGACAACAGGCAATTCCCCATCCGTTGACATTGTAAGCAGGGCCAAAAGATGAAACAATAAAACTGCGTTTGGCAAGTTTTTCGTAACGGGCCACACTTTGGTGCTTTTTATTGTCGTAAACAAACGATTCAAAAATTTCATCGCTCAAAATAACAATGTTGGTTCCGTTGGTTATTCTTTGCAACTGCACCATATCCTCGTCGGAAAGCACTGCCCCAGTGGGGTTGTGTGGTGAATTGACAATGATCATGCGGGTTTTTGAGCTGATCATTTTCCGAAGTTCTTCCCAGTCGATATGAAAATCGGGCAATTTGAGCGAAACAAATTTCGGGCGGCCTCCATTAATTAAAATGGCCGGAACATACGACTCGAAAGCCGGTTCGAAGACAATTACTTCATCGTCTTCTTTCACAACCGAACTAATGGCTGTTGTTACAGTCTGAATATGTCCGGCGGTGATGTTTATCTCGGTTTCGGGATTGTAGGCATATCCGTACAATGTTTTTGTCCGGGTGGCTATTTCTGAACGTAATTCGGGGATACCTTCCATCGGGGCAAAATTATTGTAGCCCAGACGGATATATTTGGAAGCCAATTCGGTAAGCGCCGGTGGACAGGGAAATTCGCTTTTTCCGACGGCCATGTCAATTATTCCCGGTTTGTCTGTGAGTTTATTCATTTGAGAAAATATGCTTCCGTTATTGTTTAACATCTTCGATTGTACCATGTCGTTCAAATTGGCTGACAAAGGTAAAAAATAATACAGTCCTTGGATTTATTTTATCTGTGTCATTCTCAAAAATACAGAATTAATTTTCAACTATCACTAGTTAAATACTTCTTTTAAAACACGTAATGATTTTAATTCGCCAATGAATTCAAAATGAATCTGGTAAAATTCAATCAGTTTTTGGAGCAAAACCTGTCGGTCCGATCCGGTAAGTTGAAGTTCCGGCAGGTTTGAAAAGCCTAGATCAAACAAACGGGCAAAAATTTCAGTGGTCCGTTTATCCATAAATTGCGGGTGTATAGGTTCCGACGAAACGAACTCCGCTTTTTTCAGGTCGAAATAATTTGAAACGCTTAAATTTTCGCGGTTGGGAAGAATTCCCAGAAAAGCGGTCAGTTTCAGTAAAAACCACAAGTGAAAATTGGCGACCCCTTTTTCTGAAAGGTCGAGAAAAGTGAGTGAATGAAAGATGAAGTGGTACAGTTCGCGGTTGGTCTCTTCTTCCCGGAGGCATTTATTCAGAACTTCAGCAAGAAAAATAACCAGCGAACTTTTCCGTATGTCGTAAGGAATGCTGGTATACGGTACGGCAATCCCTGCGCTTTTCAGCCGGTTGAGGTTGCGCCCCGGTTTGTGATAAACCTCCAGATCGAGAATGTACATCGGTTGCAGGATGGATGCTTTTACCGTTGCATTTTTGCTGTGTACCCCGCTGATAATGTACGACTGACGTCCGAAATTTTCGGTGTAAATACTTGCAATTACACTGCTGTCGGAGTATTTGACCTGATGCAGAAATATGCCTTGTGTTTTTTCTATCAACGGATAAGCAGGCTTTATGAGAATCTTTCCCTGTTACAAATCGAGTAACCCAAATTCTGTTGTATATTTTTTATTCAGATCAATGAACCTGAAATTCAATTTTAATGTTGAATTCAGAATATTGAAAATCTTGAGACTTTCGTTGTCTGAAGAAAGATAAAAATTAATGTAATCTTCAGAGTCAGCTTGCGAAAATAATTTTGTATCATTAGGAATTAAGAGTCTTTCTCTTAATATGAGCGCTTTTTCTCTTCTTGCTGAAAATGCAATTTTAGCAAATTCACCCGTCCGTTTCCCATGATTTAAATTAAAAGGCAGTATTTGAAGATTTCGTAATGGGAGTTCGGAAATATCGCCACCAGAACAATATTCAGCAATTGAAATAGTAGAGATTACCAGATCATATTTTTCTTTTAAGAAATAACGAAAATAGCCGTCGGCGTTAGCAAACAATGGATCCGATTCGTTTAGAAACCGTAAGAAGAAGCTTGTATCTAATAAAACAGCCTTACGCATCGTAACCTCGTATTTCGTTTAACCACGAGTCAGCATTTATTTTCTTCAGCCAGTTGGCTTTTTGTCTCAGGCTTTTTAAATAGACCTCATCATATATCGACTGATAATCAATGATTTCGATAAATTTTAAAGTTGATTTGTCTATTTCTCCGGTTTCGGAATGCTGTTTCCCGATAGCCCTGATTCCAAAATTTTTATATAAAATGTTACTTTCCTGTTTGATGAGAAAATCGATAGGAGTTTCAATTATCACCCGGCCTAAATCATCCGTTTGAATATGAATATTAGCTTTGTCTTTTCCTCCGGCATTGGTAATTTTTCCATAAAAATAAAATTCAGCATCGGCCCAAATGGCTGAATTTCTGTAATAATGCGTTGTTTTATCAATTTTAAGCTCGAAAGTATTGTCCAAAGAAGTACGAACAGAAAAAGAGAAATCCTTTTTAATCGCCGCTTTTTGAAAAAACTCGATGGACTGGGCTGTTGGCAAATCTAAAAAATCAATGTTTTGATTTGTATTTATCTGGCCAATTATTGCGTTAAATCCAATTATTGCCTGAATCGAAGTTTTAAATAAATGCCGAACGGAACCTTCTTCAATCGCATAGCTTATTACCGGGCGATTTGCTTTATCATTCGGGAACAATAAATTATCAACCTGTTCAAGCACTGAAATAATTTCTTTAATATCAAAATTATCAGGGCTTACATCCAGGTTGCCTTTTTTCCCGGCTATACGAACTTCTATGTGTCCTTTCTTTTCCACAATGGCAAATGTACAAAAAATACACAAATGTATTTTTAGGAGGTATTACATGTACTATTTTGCTAACTTCTAATGAATAAACAAAACCTTTGTCACCAACGTTTCTTCACCCGTTTTGTTATTCAGAAAAACCAGGTAAACACCCGTGTGGCAGCGGTTGCCGTTCCGGTTTTTACCATCCCACGAGATCTGTCCGCCAAACGAAGTCCCGTGAAAAACCAGGTTTCCGCTGATGTCGGTAATTTTTACATCGGTATCTTCCATCAGTCCCGTTACCACAATGGGACCATCATACGTTTCGCGTACCGGATTGGGAAAAACATATACGTCGGTAAATGCTTTTTCCGGTTCGGTTGCCACGCCCATATAGGAAATAAGCCCTTCGCTGGTTCCGAAAAATACTTCGCCGCGTTGGTCGTTGATAACGATGGAAGTGATTTCGTTGGAAAGCAGGGGAGAGTTGTCAACTGTAAAATGTTCCAGTTCTTTTTCGCCATCCTCCGAAATTAAAAACACACCGTTGGCTTTGGTGCCACACCATTTCCGGTTACCACCATCAACGGCAATGGCCGTTACGGTTTCGCTGGCAAGCAGTGGGTGATAAATGCCATCGCCCAGTTCGAGGCCCGGTTGCCGTGCATATCTTGCAAGCGGGTCCTGTTCTGTTGAATTCCATATCCGCGATGGTTCATCGTAAACAGCCACACCGGCTGCCGAACCTACCCAAACAGCGCTTTCGCGGTCAAGTGCGATGGAATACACATCGTGCATGGGCAGGTAAATTTCTTCCGAGCCATTGCTGAAATAGGCAATGTTTCGCTGCCACTGACGGGCTTCATTTTCGCCCTTTACTACATAAATATCCTTGTTCCTATTTGACAGTGCGATCCATTTATCTCCGTCGTCGGTGATAACAATATTTCCGAAATTAGGTCCATTGGCAATATCCGGAAGTGAATATGACTTCCACTCTCCGTTTTTGTATGATGAAAGTACTTTGCTTACTCCCCCGTTATTAACCCATAATGTTCCTTCTTTGTCGAAAGCCATTCCTCCGATTGCTACAAAGTTTGCATTTGGAATAACGGACTGCAAAGTGCTGTTATGGTAGCTGTGATGTTCAATTAATTCGTCTCCCTGAAATTCCAAAACTCCGGCTCCCCAGCATCCTGCAAAAACATGTTCAGGGTCGTTGGGATCGGCAACGATACAAACTATGTCGTGGAATCCGGACATGATGGAATATTTACTGTAATCGAAAACAGACCATGTCCCTGCGGAATATTTTTGAAAACGAGCCTGATTCCAAAGGTTCCCCCAGGCGGCATCGCGTCCTCCCGAAGCAACCCAGAGGTTTCCTTCGGAAATGCTTAAACTGAAGATACTGTTGTCGACCGGCCCGCCGGGAGATACTTGTTCGGAAACTTCGCCTTTTTTGCGCACCAGTCCGTATAAATTATCGGCAATCCAGTATGTTCCGTCCGAATTTAAAAGAGTGCAGCGCGGGTCAATTCCCTGGCTTTGCGAATCGGCAAAGACGTACATGTAAATTTTTTCGATGATTGTTCCGTTTTCAGCAAAAATATACACATCGCCGTTGTTCGAAATGATAATACGGTCGTTGAACGCAACGGTCATGTCGTACACTTTGCTGATCTCCGTAAAGGCCCGTGTCCAGTTGCCGTTGTCAAGTATGTAAAGTTCATCGTTGCCGCTTGCAGGTGAATAGCAGACAATAATTTTTCCGTTGAGATTTTCAATTTGCGTAAAACGTCCGTTTGGATGAAGGTTGGAAAATCGCTGCCAGTTTGAATAATCCTGAAGATTGGGTTCGCTGGCAAGGGCACGGTAAATTCCTTCAGCGGTGGCGGCATACAGGTAAGTACCGTCGGAAGCCATGTCGTAAACAGTAAGGTGGGCGCCGCCTTCGGCAATATACCAGGTATCTTTTATCTCTTTCTTCTCGGTATTGATAACAACAATACCAAACCCGCAGGAAAGATATGCCATGGCGCCGTCGAACATCACCTTGTTGATGGCCTTGTTGCCCATAATCTGTTTGCGTTTGATGTCGGACAGGTTGTAAATATCTTTTCCGTAAATCAGGTCAATATTACTGTTCTCATAGGCAACCAGTACTACATCGTTTTCGGCGCCGTAAGCCAGCGCTTCGACACCCACATCCGACAATCCGTTGATACTGCTGAGTTTTTGCACGCTGTTGTCGGTCTTGTTATAGGTAAACAGTCCGCCATTTCCGGCACAGTAAATCAGGTCTCCGGTATCAACCAGTCTCGAAGCCGAACGGTACGATTGATAATTTGTCCATTCGCCAACAGGAATCTGGGCAAAGGATGTCACCCCCAAAATGATAAAAACGAACGAAAGTAGTTTTAACTTCATCAGCAATTCAATTTCAATTAGTCATTATCTTCCACAATAATAGTTCTAAAACGGGCTCCTGCAATTTTTATTTTAATCAATTTTCCATGGACGTTTATTCCCCGGTAATCAAAATTCGTAAAAATCAACTTTTACATCATCAATATACATCGCTGTTTTCCCTTTGTTCCAAATATAGACCCTCAGCCTGTCATTTGGTTTTAAGTCGTAATAATTCTTAAAATATTCAACTCTGTTCCATGAATTTATTTTTTCAATTTGTTCTCCCAGCCTTGCGCCAGACCAGTCAATTTGCTCATTGTTACGCACCAACTGACAAACAATGACTGCGGCACAATCTGTTTTTGGAAAGATTTGTGATGAATACCGCAAAGTTCCTCGTTCAAGTTTTTCGCTGGTAAAAACAATTTCCCGGGCAGGAGTATATTCCGTCAAAGAATCAACATATAAACTCTTGTTTCCGGAAAAAACCGTTGTGGAATCAGCAAGCGTGGATTCAAAACTTTCTTCAATATGAATCGCAGAAGGAAGATTGCCCCATTTTTTATCAATTTGCTGATGCGTATTTTCATTTGTTTCTTTCCCTCTCAGACGCATAACAAGGAAAACCGACAGGGTAATTAAAATAACCGGTACGATTAAAAATGGAATAAACCGGGAATCTGTTTTTTTTATGAACAAATTCAACGCAAAGAACAATAAAACTCCGGCAAAAAACAGATTTGAAAAAATGTAACTGTACAAGACCGCATTATTTTTAAATCTGAATCTTACAAGGTGCTCTCCCTTTGGCAAAAAGATGGTTTTATAATTAAAGTTTGAAGTGTAAACCGGAACTTCAACATCATCAACAAACGCACTCCATCCTTTATAATTCGTTTGAAGAATTGTCAGGTACTGGTCATTTTCGGTAGAGGTTTCAATCATCACTTTATTGGGCGAGAATGACTTTATCTCAACACGGTCTGAAACATTTGCTGAAATACTTTTATCCCGAAGTCCATTAAAAACCAAATCGTCAAAAAACAAATATTTTGAATGTGTTTCAGGCTTAATTATTGAATCAGAAAATTGGCTCAGGGGCAAAATCTTATCTGAAAGATAAACCAGTTTATTATTTAAAACGGCCCTTCGCAAATTTGGATAATCATCGTCTAATTTGCTGTAATTCTTTAATTCAAAAGAAGAAAATGAATCAAAACTGACTTGCTTGCTGAAGATATTTGTATTCCTCCAAAATGGAGGCACCAATGTATGTTGGTCGTTGTAAATCAATTTGTCGTCCACCGGAACCGGGAACCCTTTGGGATACAATGACAAATCCCTGTCCATTCGGAGTGGCTTGAAGGTAACATCAGCGGCAGTATAGAAGATATTCAACTGAGTGGAAACAACCAAATCCATTCCCGTCAGGAAAACAATCAGGAAAATGGCTTTTTTTATCTTTTTAAAAAATACAATCAGGAATAAAAAGGCAATGCAAAAGAATAATTGTATGGCGCTTTGAATAAAAAGGTGCTCGTAAAAAGTAGAATGATCCAAAAATTCCTGAAAATTTTTGTGCTCTTTAAAAAAAGAGAAATTTGAGAAATCGGTTTGGGTGCATGAAAACACAAAAACAGTCACCACCAGGAGTGAAATTAAACCGGTTACGAATTTTATTTTTTGATGCCATTCAATTTTATCCTCCCTGAGCTGAGCAAAGAAATTTCCGGAAATGACTGCAAAAACCAATATTGCAAAAATACTCACATAGGGTGTTGTGTGATAAAGGTTCATGAAAGGGATATATCGGAACATGAATTCCCTTACGGGCAGAAAGCCTCCCATTGCAGAAGTAAATACAATTATCCCGAATACAAGAAACAGGTATTCTAAAATGCTTCTTTTTTTGAATACGGCCGTCAGGAAGAAAATCAGTGGAATTATTCCAAAATAAATGTTTCGCACAGAAATATCGGTTCCAAAGAATTCATTGTTTTTTACTGTAGCGAAAGGGAAAATAAACGAAAGTAGTGAACCCGGAGACAAGCCTCCGGAGAGGGCTTTTTGTATATTCACCCCACTTTCCAATCTTTCGACGGAAAATAAAACGTCAAGCGTTGAAATTATAAGGGGCAGACAAAAGAGAATTGTCACAAAAGCGAGATAGATATTATATCTGAAAATTGAAAACGCATTTCTGATATTCTTCTTTTTTATTTCCCTGATAATAAAGTAGAAGAACAGTAGAAGCAAAAAATACAGTAAGAAAATAGAAATCGCCTGGTATCCTCCGGAAAACATGAGGAAAAGAAAAACCCCGCATTTAAAGACATTTATTAACTGCCTGTCCTCATTAAGTTTCAAATAGTATAAAATTACAAACGGCATCCATGCTGCGCCAACCAGTAGAAAGAAATGTTGTCCGTGAGCTACAGTATATCCGGAAAGGGCATACACCATTCCAGTGAAAAAAGAAGCGATATGATCCCTGTTAAAATAAAAGGAAAGTTTATATGCCCCAACTGCGGAAATGAACACATATAACACAAACAAAATATTCATTGTACAAATCCCGTATCCGGTAAAAAGGCTGACTAAAAGTAACTCAGGATAGTAAGTTGGCACCTGCAAATCGGCATAAAATGGTACTCCGGTCTGCTGGTAGGGATTCCAGAACGGGAAATTTCCGCTTTGTATACATTCTGAAAAATGAAAACGAAACGGGAAAACAACATCAATAACGTCCCATTTCAAGCTACATTGCAAAAATGCTATTTGCCAATACGCCAGAATGATAATGGGAACGAAATAGAATACACCCAAACGGGGCTTCTTATCAGTGGAAATGCGAAAAAATTTGTCCGAAAATAGTACAGACATTTGTGTGAAAAGTTGAATTTCAAAAACCAAACAACGAATTACCTGAAATTAAACATACTCAATAGTCAGGAAAAACTTTTCAGATAGTCAACCAATTTTTCGACAGCTCTTCCCCGGTGGCTGATCTTGTTTTTTGCCTCGGCATCCATTTCAGCAAACGATTCCGCAAATCTGTCGGGCCGGAAGATGGGGTCGTAACCAAAACCTGCCGTTCCCCTTGCTTCGCGGAGTATTTCCCCGTCGACAATGCCTTCAAACTGCTTTTCATGTCCGTCGATAACCAGCGAAATAACAGTTCTAAAACGGGCTTTGCGCGAATTTATTTCTTCCATTTCACGAAGAACTCTGGCCATGTTGTCGGAGGCTAGTTTTTCGGGACCTGCATACCGTGCCGAATAAACACCCGGCGCACCATTCAACGCTTCGATCTCCAGTCCCGTATCATCGGCAAAACAGTTGTACCCAAATTTGTTGTATATGTAGAAAGCCTTCTCAGTAGCGTTGCCTTCCAGTGTTTCCTGGTTTTCCGGAACCTCGTCGGTGCAGCCGATGTCGGTTAAACTCAGCAATTGAATTGAATTGCCGAGGATTTGTTGCAGCTCGCGTAGTTTATGCTGATTGTTGGTGGCAAATACCAGTTTCATCGTCGTTTTCTGTTTTGGTATTAAATATCGTAAAAGTATAAATTATCCTGAAAAAGCAGCAAGTGTTTGTTTGGAAGGTCGAAAACCGCTTTTAAAAATTATTTAATGAATAATGCGAATCAAGAGTTGAAAACCGGCATATCAAGTTGTGTTTTTCTAAAAAAGAGCCAATTATTGAACCCACCTCGGGGTTCTGTGTATGGCTTATTGCATTTCCCGGCACTTCGTACAGGGTTATTTAAATTAAACCACATTCGTGGTTTTAAAGAGAAAATTCCGAAAGGATTTAAAATGAATAACCTCGGGTGTAAACCCGTGGCAACTAAAGATGTACAAAATAGAACCCCGAAGTGGGTTCAATAATAAATCAATATTTCTGCCTGATTCGCATGAATATCCTCAAGTTTACCTAATGTCGTTAAAAAGCAAATTCAGTAGTAAAATTTGCGAAAGGCCATCCAATCTTAAAATCATCCCGTATATTCGTAACTCAAAATCGGCAACATGAACCTTGAGCAGGAACTTTTGAGGTCGGTAGTTAAAGGCAACAAAAAGGGGTTTGAGATACTTTTCCGGACGTATTACAAACGCCTGTGCGCCTATGCCGTAAGTTTTGTTTCGCAAAACGATCTTGCCGAAGATATTGTGACCGACGTGTTTCTGAAATTATGGGAGAAGCGGGAAACGCTGAATATTCCGGAATCGGTTTCATCGTATCTGTTTCAGTCAGTTAAAAATTCCTGTATTAATTATCTGAATCGCGAAAAAAACAGGAAGAATACAATTTCCGAGAATGAAATTAATTTGCTCAACCTGAAAATAAAATACCCGGTTTCCGACAAATATCCTTTGACCGACCTGATTGGGCAGGAACTGGAAGAAAAAATCAGGACGGAAATTGAAAAATTACCGGAACAATGTCGCGAAATTTTTTACCTCAGCCGTTTTGAAGAACTTTCGCATAAAGAAATTGCCGAAAAACTAGGTATCTCCGAAAACACCGTAAAAGTGCAGATATACAGGGCATTGATAAAACTTCGTACAGGTTTAAAAGATTATCTGCCCATACTAATTCTTCAATTTTCCGATTTTTTTTAATTCCGTGTAATACCAACGGTTGATTTTTGTGTCCTATGCGTACAAATCAACCAAAATGGCACAGAGAAATATCCTATCCGAAGAAATTAAAGTTTCCATCATCAATTATTTGAGCGGGAAATGGGAGGAGTGTGATTCCGTTCTTTTGACTGCGTGGCTGGAGGAAAGCGACGAGAACAGCAAATTGTTCAGCCAGCTTGTCGATCTGTGGGAAGCAGACAAAATGGCCCGGCAAGAAAATAACTTCAACCCCGATAAAGCCTGGATGAGGCTCGAATCAAAAATGAACAGCAAAAATGATCAGTTTTCTTTGTTCCGGCAAATCAGCAGATATGCCGCTGTTTTTATTTTGGCGCTTCTGCTCGGTGGCCTTGGGTATTCATGGTTGCAACCGCATTTCAATTCCGGTTCTTCTTCTTCTGCCTTAGTCGAATATACAGCCCCTTATGGTTCGAAAACCAGTTTAAAACTGGCCGATGGTTCGCTGGTTTGGCTGAATGCAGGTACTACCTTGAAATATGACCAGCAGTTTGGAAGCCGGAACCGGGATATTGAATTAAGCGGGGAAGCCTATTTTGAAGTGGCAAAAAACAAGGATTTGCCTTTCACTGTAAATGCGAAAGAAATGTCGGTTATGGCGCTGGGAACTAAATTCAATGTGAAAGCCTATCCTGAAGAAACCGCAGTTGAAACAATTTTGCTCGAAGGTTCGGTTAAGTTGCAAAATAGTGAGACAGGAAAAAGATCCGAGATTCTGTTGAACCCCGGGCAGAAAGCTATTCTTAATTCAGGGAGTAACAAATTCGAGGTATTGGCAACCAGCGATACGTATGAAGTATCATGGATTACAAATAAATGGGTGATTAAAAATACCAAACTTGGCGAGTTTGCCAAACTTTTGGAACGACGCTACAACATTGATTTTACTTTCAGCGACGAGCGCATCAAAGAGTATGAATTTGGCGGAACAATTAAAGATGAGACCATTGAGCAGGTGTTAACGGCAATTTCCTATTCAGCGCCGCTAAAATACAAGATCATTAATAAACACGTAACCTTGACAATTGATGAACACAAAGTAGATAAATACAAAGCTTTATTGAAATAGTAATAAAAAGAGAGATCGTGCAGGACCTCTCTTTTGTACTGAGTTAATTTCATGTTACTGTCAAATGTCCAGTCTGCCGGTAACAATTATTAAACTTTAACGATTCAAATTTATGAAAAAAAAACGTAACTGCCGGTGGCGTACAACAATGCGTATATCCGGGAAAATTTTTCTGACTATGAAACTAACTTTTCTGTTGGTATTATTGGGGGCGATACAATTATCAGCCTCGGTTTATTCGCAAAACGCGAAACTTTCGCTTGACCTGAAAAACCGTACAGTGAAAGAAGTTCTTCAGGTAATTGAGGAACAAAGCGACTTCCGTTTCTTTTACAACGAGCAGTTTGTTGATTTAAGCCGGAAAGTATCGGTAAGCAGCGAAGATCAGAATATTGAAAGCATTCTGTCGGAAGTTTTCGATGGGGCCAGTATTTCATTCAAAGTAATGGAAAACAACCTGATCATTATTACCCCTGTGGAAGGAGAACAATCGCAGCAACCCAAAGCAGTAAGTGGAAAAGTAACTGATTTCTCCGGTGTCCCGATCCCGGGAGTTTCCGTGGTTGTAAAAGGTACCACCAACGGAATCATTACCAATGCAGACGGAAACTATTCACTGAAAAATGTTCCCGGCGATGCAATACTGGTATTTTCGTTTGTTGGCATGAAAAGTCAGGAAGTTGTAGTTGTCGATGATAATGTGATTAATGTTAAAATGCAGGAGGAAACTGTTGGTCTGGAAGAAGTTGTTGCTGTAGGTTATGGTTCCATGAGGAAAAAGGACGTAACTGGTTCGGTTGCTTCAGTTGGAAGAAATGATATTTTATCGAATCCTTATATGAATGCTGTACAATCGATACAGGGAAAGGTTGCCGGGATTGATATATATTCAACATCAGCTAAACCGGGAGATACTCCTACAATCAGGGTTCGGGGAAATCGTTCAATCAAAGCCAGTAATGATCCTTTGTATGTGGTTGACGGTATTCCATTTGTTGGCAACCTTAAAGACGTAAACTCTTCGGATATTGAATCAATTGAAATTCTGAAGGATGCCTCCGCAACTGCAATTTATGGTTCGAGAGGTGCGAACGGAGTTGTATTGGTAACTACCAGAAAAGGCAAAACGGGAAAAACGGAAATATCAGTTGACAGTTATTATGGTGTCCAGATAAACAATGAAGAAAAATTTATGAGTCCTGCAAAATTTGTTGATATGAGAAGGTGGGCCCAACGTAACGCCGGTAAATATGCTTCTGATGTCCCTGATTTGGAATTGGACAAGAAAATGTTTTATTATCCTGACAAGTATGTTATAGAGTCAATTTCAGCGGCCTATGATGAAAACGGGAATTATGACCCATCAAAAATCAGATCGTTTGACTGGATTGATGCAATCAGTCAGACAGGCACAATTCAGGACCATCAATTAAGTATGGTGGGAGGAACAGATAAAACCAAGGTCTCATTTTCTGCCGGATATTTTGAAAATAAGGGTGGAATAAAGGGATTTAGTTATTCTAAATACTCTCTAAGGTTATCAATTGATCAGGTTATCAATGATTGGATGACAATTGGAGGGTCGATGGCAAGTTCTTTCAATATGAAAAAAGAAACCAACAATAGTATATATAGTTATGCTGCCCAAACCAACCCGTTAAATCCTTTCAGGGATGAAAATGGAATCTTGCAATTATATCCGGGAGGTGAACTTTTCCCGAATGCACTGCTTGTTCTCGATAATGATTTCATAGAAAATAAGGCAAATCGTTTTTACGGAAGTTATTATGCTGAAATCAAATTACCTGCCGGGTTCAAATATCGTTTGAATTTCGGCCCTGATTATCAAGACGGTCGTACAGGTAACTTTAATGGATCACAAGGTTCCAGATTGGGAGGAACGGCATCCGCATCCAGTTCCATGTTCAATCAATTTCATTATACATTGGATAATCTAATCTATTTCGATAAGACATTTAAAGATATTCACCGGTTGGGGGCTACATTATTACAGAGTAGTGAAGAGTACAAATATGAGAACTTGGAAGGAAAGGTCGATGGACTACCATACGAATACCAGCAGTGGTATAACCTAGGAACTGCAACATCTATAACAGGTGTAGGGTCAGGCTATTCCCGTTGGGCGCTGAATTCCTATATGGGAAGAGTTAATTACAGTTTTAAAGACAGATATTCAGTTACCGTAACAGGGCGATATGATGGGTCTTCACGGTTAGCAGGAGGGCATAAATATACTTTCTTCCCTTCAGCAGCATTTTCATGGCGGGTTACTGAAGAACCTTTTATGTCAAACATCAAGTCAGTTGATGATTTAAAGATAAGGATCGGTTATGGTGAAACAGGAAATACATCTATTGATCCTTATGCGACACTGGGATCATTAAGCCGTACAACCTATGCCAATGGTGATAATGGGTTCCTTGGTTATGCCCCAAATGCTTTGGTGAATTCCAGCCTTAAATGGGAAACAACTGCACAGTATAATATAGGGGTCGACTTTAGTTTGTTTAATAACAGGTTATCAGGAACAATCGATGCTTATCGTCAGAATACCAGCGACCTCTTGCTTCCCCGACAATTACCCATTGCTTCTGGCTTTACAAGTATTACGCAGAATATTGGATCTACCCGAAATTCAGGACTGGAAGTTTCTATTTCAGGAGTTATACTCAAAACAGCAAGTGGTTTTACATGGGATGCTGATGTGATGTTCTATATCAATAAAGAAGAGATAACAGAATTGTATTATGGGAAAGTGGACGATATTGGCAATAAATGGTTTATAGGAAAGCCAATAAATACGTATTATGACTATAAGTTTGATGGAATTTGGCAAGATAGTGATGAAGACAAAGCCCTTATGGCAATTTACAATGCGAACGGAAGCAGCTATGCTCCTGGAGAAATAAGGATTTTTGATAAAGATGGAAACCAGAAAATAAATGCTGACGATAGAATGATATTAGGGTCAGATGTTCCGAAATGGACAGGTAGTATAACCAGCAATATGCAATACAAAGGGTTTGATTTATCATTTTTTCTCTATACACGTCAAGGACAAATGCATTATGATGTTATGCTTGCTAATCATGAAGCCAGGTATAGCGGAATAGACGTAAATTACTGGACTCCTGAGAATCACAGTAATAGCTGGCCCAGACCATTGGCCGGAAGGCAGGAAGCATTGAATTACACCACACTATGTTATCAGGATGGGTCATTTATTAAATTGAAGACGGTGACTTTAGGATATACACTTCCTAAAAGTGTTTTATCTGACATTGATGTGAGTAGACTGCGAATTTATATTACGGCACAGAATCCTTGGATATATAAAAAATGCTGGAGTATAGACCCTGAGTCATTAGGCCTTACTGTACCGACAGTGAAAACATTTATGGCTGGGATTTCAGTGTCATTTTAACCAATAAAATTATGTAACTATGAAAAAGAAGATATTTATTATAATAGCAATGTTTTTCTTCATCACTTCCTGCAAGGATTTCTTGAAAGAAGAATTTGTTTCGGGGATAGGTTATACTTACTACGATACAGAGAGTGGTATCGAAGATTTAGTGAGGTCCGCGTATGTTCCACTCAGAACATGGGGAGGTACGGACAAGGGTTTAAAAATGACTTGTCACGGAACAGATGTTTGGGAATATACAGATGTTTCAGATGGGAACGAATTCCACATGTATACTTCAGCAATAAATCCGGCTAATGCTATTTTTTATAGTGTTTGGAGCGACTTTTATTTGGGAATAAGCCGTTGCAATATTGCTATAAATCGTATACCAAATATTACAGGTACTAAAGCTTTGCTCACCGATGCAGGTAAAAATGCAAGAATTGGAGAAGTGAAATTTCTACGTGCCTATTATTACTTTATTTTGGTTCAATCATTTGGTAAAGTCCCATTATTACTTGAAGAAAATATTGGCGTTATGACAGACATGCAAAGGGCCTCGGTTGCTGATATATATAATGCTATAATTTCTGATTTAAGATATGCTTCCGATTATCTCCCTCAGACCCAATCTGAAACTGCCCGTCCTGCTCAATCGGCAGCGCAGCAGTTGTTGGCAAAGGTATATCTGACGAGAGGAAGTGCTATAACAGAACAGCGTGGGGAAAAAACAACAGATATGGATAGCGCGGCGTTTTATGCTGAAAAGGTGATCACGTATAAAGGAGATTTATTACCTAATTATGATGATGCAAGACGTCAAACCAATGAAAAAAATAAGGAGGTGCTTTTTGCTGTTGAGTATACCACAAATTTACTTTATGATGGTTTAGGAAACCAGAGTCATCGGTTTTATACAATGCAATATATGACAATCGGTGGGCTTACTTTGAGTATGGAATATGGAGAAGCGCATGTGCGTCTAAAACCTTCAGATTATTTCTTTGATTTGTACGATCTCAAAAACGATTCAAGGTTTTATAAACAGTTTCAAACAGTGTGGTACTCTAATAATAGTGCAACCATTCCTAAATGGACTACAGCTTATGCTCCTTCTGCTGATCTGGTTGGGAAAAATAAGTTTGCTGTTGGAGATACGGCATTATATTTTACTATGAATTCTGTTGCAGATAATACTACTATAGAAAAAAGACCCTATACCTGGAGGCCAAGAAATAAATTCACGAACCGTGTGTTTCCTGAATACAAGTACCACTTGGATCCTAAAAGACCAAGTCCCAGTTCTTCCGTTGGATCGCTCGATTTTGAATTGTTGTGGTTAAGCGAAAGTTATCTGATTGCAGCAGAAGCTTATGGTAGGAAGGGCAATTATACAAAGGCAGCAGAATACATCAATGTTGTAAGGAGAAGGGCTGCGTATAAAGAAGGAGAAATAAAACCAAAGGAATATTACAAATACGATGGTGGCAAATTTGAGGATCTAGCAAAAAGTACAGAATCTGCAATGGAGATTACACCTGACAAAATCAACAGTTTTGAGAAATTACGCGATTTCATACTTGAAGAACGTGCTCGAGAATTTGCTGGTGATGATGAACGATACTTTGATCTGGTTCGTACGGAAACTTTTCATGATCGTGTTGTCAGGTATAATAAACGGTGCTATGCTGCCGTGAAGTCGTGGCATAAACTGCGCCCTATACCACAGAATCATATTGACCGGCTTCAAAACAAAGGGTCAAATGAAGAGGAACAAAACGAAGGCTATTATTAATGTTTTAATAGGAGCCGGAAAGTTCCGGCTCCTATTGATTTTTCAAAATATTGGCTAACTAAACCAGCTAAACTTAATTTCTTTAAAAGGCAACCTATAGTTTATTCTTCCTGAAAGGAGTTGCTTTTTTTACATTGAAATCATAATATGTTACGACGAAAATTTATTGAACATTTCGGGAATATAGGTGGAGCAGCCCTGATAGGCCCTTTAGTTGTTGATGAAAATCATTTATCACTTGACCGGCAAAATGGTTCCGATAATTTTTTTTCAGAGGATAACACAGCAGTATCATCCGCCGAAGTAATGCAATACAATGGAAAACCGACTGTGTTTGTCAATGAAAAGGCATACTTTCCGATGGCCTTTATTTCGTATTACCCAAAGCAATTCAGATACCGGAATATGGAGCAATCGGGCATGCGTTTTTTTAGCCTGAGCATAACACTGGGAGACCGTTTTGTCGCATCACACCGGAAGGATAAAGTAAGCTTAGGCAAAAAAGGAATATGGGATGCCCCCAACAGTATTGATTTTGATCTTTTTGATAAAAGCATAAACGAGATACTGGAAGTTGCACCTGATTCTTATATTTTTCCACGGATATACTGCGATAGCCCAAGTTGGTGGGACAGTTTTCACCCTGCAGAAACAAACCGTACTTACGATGGATTTCCTCAGCGACAGTCATTTTCTTCGTTGGTGTGGCGTAACGAAACAGCAGATGTCCTCAGGAAAATAATCCGGCATATCCGTCAGTCGCTCTATTCTGCAAGGATAGTAGGCCTTCATATTACTGCAGGGAATACGGAAGAGGCATCCCATCATAAATTTCTGGGAGACAGTGATTACGGCATGGCAGCGCAAAACGGCTTTAAACAATGGCTACTGCGTCGGTATAATAATGATGAATCAGTTATAAAAAAGTATTTTGAGAAGAGTCTTCATGAAATTAGTATCCCTTCGCCGGAAGAGCGGAAGAAAGCAGGGATGGGCGATTTCCTCGATCCGGAAAAATCAAGGTTGGTTATCGATTATAATATTTTCAGA
Source organism: Prolixibacteraceae bacterium (assembly GCA_003506435.1). Taxonomy (GTDB): domain Bacteria; phylum Bacteroidota; class Bacteroidia; order Bacteroidales; family Prolixibacteraceae; genus GWE2-42-39. The sequence goes on along the minus strand of DOAQ01000012.1, from coordinate 82,650 downwards.
TGTGAGGAAGTTGTCGATAGCCTTGAATTCTTGTGCCGAACCGTAAAAGAAGAAAGTAAAGAAAAGTTGCTCACGGGTGTTTTTTACGGATATACCCTTGTTGGCTGGCGTGACCATTCTGACTTAACCCGTTTGCTGAAGTCGCCCTATATCGATTTTTTATCAAATACAAACGGGGCAGGGAAAAGAACAATACTTGGAGAAGATGACCTGCATTTCCTTTCAGAAACAGATTCTATCCATAAAGCCAATAAACTCTTTTATTACGAGGCCGATACAAGAACGTGCATGAGTAAATGGATATCAGAATTGCAACCCGAAATTGATCCATTTCACGAATATGACCTTGAAACGTGGCTAGGACCAGAAACAATAGAAAAAACAATTAATCTTTTAAAGGCAGTTTTTTCCAGGGTCATTTGTACCGGTTCTGCACATTGGTGGTTCGATCTTTGGGGCGGATGGTACGATCATGATCAAATACAGGAGCTTTTGGGCAAAATGCAAAAAATCGGAGATGAAAGTATTCATTTACCCCGAAAATCAGTTGCTGAAGTTTGTGTCTTTGTCGAAGATAAGTCTCTCCTCTATTATGCGACTACTGGAGGAAATGCCTCTTCGTGGATTCATGCCCAGATGAACCAAATTGGAAAAATGGGAGCCCCGTTCGATATCTATTTGACAGATGATTTAAACGACATTGATGTATCGCGATACCGCGTATTTATTTTCCTTAACCCGATTTATCTGACTCAGCAGAATATTCAGATAATCCGCCGGAAATGTATGAATGGGAACCGAGCTCTGATATGGTTATATGCTCCCGGTTTAATAGGTAATAAATTAGACGTTTCCAATGTCTCATCGGTTATTAGTATGGATGTTGATTACGCGGCGGAACATCACGAGATGAAGATACTGGTCGATATTGATTCAGAAAAGCTAAACTATCAGGGGACAAATGTTTCGCCTTTTGTATATATAAAAAATGGCATGGATAAAATATACGGGCGGACAGAAGATGGGTATGTTGTTCTTGCTTCGAAGAAAGAAAAAGATTATTTGACCGTATTTGCATCTGTTCCTCCTGTGCCCTGGCAGACAATTCAGCATTTTGCAAAACAATCGGGGGTACATATATACAGCGATACAGGCGATGTAGTATATGCAAATCAAAGTTATTTATCTGTTTCTGCTGCAAAACCGGGGAAAAGGCAAATCAGGCTTCCAGGAAAATCCAGGCTTCAGGAACTACTGGGAGAAGATACCATGTATGAGCCGGGAAGTGAACATGAAATTTACTTCTCAGAAACAAGTTGCCGTTTCTTTCGCATACTCGCATAAGATATATTAACATATAAACTAACGACTAACAGTAAAAATCAAAATTAAAGTAATGAAAACAACTATTTACATGCAAAGGCTTATTCTGGCGTTCTTGTTTGTTACAGCTATTTCATTTCAGGGAACCAGTCAGAATTTATATACTTTAAAGAACCGAAATATTGAGTTGTCTCTTGATAAAAAAGGGGACCTTGTTTCATTAACGAACCTTCAGACCGGTCATAACTATGCATCGGGCAGATCATTGTGGCGATTATACTTCGACCGGAAAAATCCCAAAGATAATGAGATACTGGCCAGTGACAACCTTCCTTTGATTCAGCAAGATGGTAATCAGATTCTTCTGACATATAGCAGTCTAAAAATGGGGAATGAAGAATTAAAGTTTAAACTATCCCTAAAAATAGTGCTCGAAGAGGATATGGTTCGGTTTTGTTCTGAGGTTTCCAACAATGAACTTCATACCATTATCCGTGAGTTACAGTATCCTTTAGTTTCTGATTGCCAGGTACCTCCTGATCATCAGCTTTTGACCACTGAAACAGGAGGCCGGCTTTACACTGATCCGGTAAAGCAAATATTATCTGTTCCTTATTCATATATGGGGCCGGATCAAAAATTCCGCCTAATGAGGGTAAAATATCCTGCAGGTGTTTCGTCAAATTGTTTTGCTTTGGTTGGGAAGGCGCAGGGCATCTATTTTGGCAGCCACGATCCGACATTTCAGGATACATGGCATGGGCTAAGAGTCTATCCTGATAAGAATAACAATTTTAATGAGCTAGAAACAGGTTTATATAAATATCCCAATTGTCTCGCAGGAGAATCGTGGAAGAATGATGCTAATGTGATTGCCCCATATTCGGGTGACTGGCACCAGACATCAAAAATGTACAGGACATGGGCCAATACATGGTGGGATCACCGGGAGGAACCGTTGTGGGTAAAAAAGATGAACGGTTTTCAGCGTATTATTATGAGGCACCAGTATGGCGAGACTTTTTTTACCTATAAGGATTTTGCCACCAGCGTGAAAAAAGCAGGTGAAAGTGTTGGTGTAAATGTAGTGTTCCCATTCGGATGGTGGGACAGTGGAATGGATAATGGATATCCAGATTCGTATTTTGTAACCGATCCAAAACAAGGAGGAGATCAGGCCTGGAAAAAGGCAATAGCCGATTACAAACAGGGAGGCGGTAAAGTTATGCTTTATTACAACGGGAAACTGATTGATACCGAAAGTGATTATTATAAAAAAGGGGATGGAAAGAAAGTCTGTTTCAACAGTAATACAGGAACCGAGTTGAATGAAGCATACCGGTTTTATGGTCCCGGGACTTTTACAGGGTATTATGATGCGCGTTCATTTGTTGTAGCAGATACGAAAGATTCCCGGTGGCAAAAAGTACTTTTCAAAATAGCTGACCATGCGCTGGAATTTGGAGCTAACAGTGTATTCTACGACCAGTTGGGATATGCGGAAACTATGGGAGAATGGGATTTGTCCAAGGAATTTCCTGTCCCGTATTTGCGAATTATTGCAGATAAAGGTAAAGCATTAAAAATGGTACATGATTATATTGATACAAAAGATAAGGATTTTGCCATTGGAACGGAACATATTTCGGATGTTACAGCTCAGTATTGCGATTATGTACACAGTATTTTAAACATGGAGAGCAGTGACTTTTTTATCGACTGGTTCCGTTATACGTTCCCGGAGATAATTTTAAGCGACAGAAATATTGACGGCGATGAACCAAATCTCGAATGGTTGATAAACCAGGATGTATTACTGGGATTGCGTAATAATCTTCAGATTTATCGTCTAAGGGAGACTATTGACAAAACGCCTGATTATCAGGCATACATGGCAAAAGTGAATCAATTGAAGGACAAGTATAGTTCGTTACTACTTTTGGGAATATATCGCGATACAGAAGGTTTTTCGTTAGATGACCAGTCAGTAATAAAGGCCAGAAGTTATGTAAACGGGAAACAAATGGCAATTGTTATGACCCATAAATCAAATGAACCGGCATCAACATGGCTGTCTGTCCCGGGTTACAACTATAAAGAGTATTCAGAAGTTGGGGACATAAAAGTTGATATTGGTGCCGATGGTAATCCCAATGTAATGATCGGTAAAAACGGTCTGGTGGTATTAATATATGAGAAATAATACTCCAAACACTTCTTGTAATTTAAAATAACTCAATATGGAATAGCTATAAGGACCGAATTCACGATAAATGAAGTGGTTACTCATGGCTATTCCATGTAAATTTTATTTGCTAAATCAATGTGAAAAAAGGGATTTATAGAAATTTGAAAAATATATCACCAATGAAAACTAATCTGAAATTTATTGTTGTGTTACTGCCCTTATCATTTATGGTGCTTTTTAATAGATGTAATATAGCACAAAATCAACAAGAAGAAAAATCAGCAGGTAACAGATATATAGTAGCAGCCTACGTATGGCCATCATGCCATGATGAACCAATGAGCCGGGAAAAGTTATGGGGAGAAGGAATTGGTGAATGGGAAATGATCCAAAAGGGCAATCCCCGTTTTGAAGGTCACTACCAACCGCGTATCCCTCTTTGGGGATATAAAATGGACGATGATCCGCAAGCATGGGAACAAAAAATTGACGCAGCGACATTGCATGGCGTAAACACCTTTATATTCGACTGGTACTGGTACGATGGCAAACCTTTTCTGGAAGAAGCAGTTGATTTAGGTTTTCTTGGGGCATCGAACAATGAAAAAGCAAATTTCTACATCATGTGGGCCAACCACGATGTGCCGGGAAATATGTGGAACCATTACCGTTACAAAACCGATTCGCTGATTTGGCATGGGGATGTGGACTGGGAGAACTATAAAATCGTTGTCGACCGGGTTATCAAACAATATTTCAACAAGCCAAACTATCTAAAAATTGATGGCAAACCTGTTTTCTCAGTCTATAGTCTTGGTAACCTTGTAGAGGGTTTCAAAAATAATCTGGAAGAAACAGCAAAAGCGCTTGATTATTTCAGGGAAGAGGTAAAAAAAGCAGGTTTCCCCGGCTTGCATCTGCAGTTGGTTGGAGGCGAAAGAAATGGTGAGCCCTGTTTCTGGGGAGTGGATGCCTCTGTATCTGAGATTGTAAAAGTTCTTGGGGTAAACAGTGTAACAATGTATAACATGGCTGGTAAAAGGGGTGAAGATTACTTGAGTTACGGAGAACATGCAGTTGCATTGAGGAAAGGCTGGGATTCAACATTGGACATTCCTTTTTTTCCTTGTGTGTCTATTGGCTGGGACAATACACCCCGTTATCCAGAATATGGCAAGGAAAAGGTTGTTCACTATCATAATACACCGCAAAGTTTTGGTGCTTATTTGCAAAAGGCAAAAGAATATGCTGATGCCCACCCGGAACAACCGAAGATTGTTGCGATTAATGCGTGGAACGAATGGGTGGAAGGAAGCTACCTTGAACCAGACATGTTGAATGGATATGGATATCTGGAAACAGTAAAGAAAGTAATGAGTGGGGAGTTTGATAATTATTCCAACAAGTAAAATTACGGAAAGAATGATACGAAAATCGACATCCATCATTTCTCTGTTGGTTTTGTTTTTCCAGGTCGAAGCACAGTTACCTCCTGTTTTTGACAATGAACATGCTTTAAAAGCCCGTGCCTCTGGGTTGACTTATACGTTTTTAACACCGGAACGGGTTGTCTGGGTTTCTGATGATACAGGTAATACGGTACAGAATATTAGTTCAATCTTAAAGCCCGGAAATAGGCAAGCAGATTTAATTAAGGGAGAATATCTGAAACTTATAAGCACAAAAGATACTCTTCCCGGTTTCATTCTTGATTTTGGCAGGGAAATTCACGGAGGACTAGAGATTGTAACTACCATTAGTAATGAAAAACCTGCAGGACGGGTTCGTTTACGTTTTGGTGAATCGGTAAGCGAGACGTTGAGTAATATTGGAGGTGAAGGAGGTGCTACAAATGATCATGCTATGCGCGATTTTATAGTAACATTACCTTGGCTTGGTAGCCTGCAAATTGGAAATACTGGTTTCCGTTTTGTACGTATTGACATAGTTGATCCCAATATCCAAATAGAAATTAAAGAAATAAATGCTGTATTTATTTACAGGGATATTCCTTATCTGGGTTCATTTCAATGTAACGATGAACGTTTAAATAAGATTTGGCTGACCGGTGCTTATACAGTCCACCTGAACATGCAGGATTATTTATGGGATGGGATAAAACGAGACCGGTTAGTGTGGGTGGGTGATATGTATCCTGAAGTAATGACTATTAATTCCGTATTCGGATATAATGATGTAGTACCTAAAAGTCTGGATTTAGCCCGTGATTTAACTCCTTTGCCTGGCTGGATGAATGGTATTAGTTCCTATTCGATGTGGTGGATAATAATCCAACATGACTGGTATTATTATCAGGGTGACATTGAATATTTGGGACAGCAAAAAGATTATCTGGTAAATCTGATCCGTTTGCTGGCCACTAAAATTGATCCATCGGGGAGAGAAAATTTGGACGGACGTTTTCTTGACCATCCTTCGAGAAATAATCAGGATGCAATACATGCCGGCTTACAGGCGCTGATGGTCATGGCCTTCAGGGCTGGTTCTGACTTGTGTCAAATACTGAATGATATGGAAACTGCTGAAATCTGTAATCGATCAATTGGAAAATTGGAAAAACATATTCCTGAAATGGTTCATTCAAAACAGGCTGCGGCATTACTTGCTCTATCAGGGTTGGTCAAACCTGAAAAAGTAAATTCGGAAATACTAGCAAAAAATGGAGTTCACAAGATGTCAACATTCTACGGATATTACATGCTTGAAGCCCGTACACTGGCTGGTGATTATCAGGGAGCTATTGATAATATCAGGGAATACTGGGGGGCTATGCTCGACTTAGGGGCAACTACATTTTGGGAAGATTTCGATATTGACTGGATGAAAAATGCAGCACGTATCGACGAAATTGTCCCGGATGGTAAAGTTGATGTACATGCAGCTTACGGACAATCTTGTTATGTTGGTTACCGCCATAGTTTTTGCCATGGTTGGGCATCAGGGCCTACTTCCTGGCTTACTAAATATGTTTTAGGAGTTAATGTGCTCAACCCAGGCTGTAATAAAGTTAAACTGGAACCCCACTTAGGTGATTTGGAGTGGGTGAAAGGAAGTTTTCCGACTCCATCTGGCGTGATTTCTATCGAACATAGAAAAATGCCGGATGGGTCTGTTAAAACATCTTATACTGCTCCGGATGAGGTTGAAGTATCAGTAGGTAGAAATTGATCTATGCATTCAAGTACATTAATCTGTAAATCTATGAAGTATAAAACTTTTTTAATATTAATTGTAATGGTTTTGACCTGTCTGTATTCTTATGCACAGGAAGATGGAAAAACGTTCATAAACCATGTCAGCAGCATCGATGGAACCATGCCTGAAAGCTATGTCCCCCCATTGGTCAGTAACGGTAGCCTCAGTATGCTGGTCGACTATACAGGCGGGCAGTTACAGCAGGAATATGTAAAAATGATCCCGGTAATTTATTGGGCCGGTCGCCGTTACGGGCCACCCAAAGACGCACTTATTTCTTTTGGCCATTTTGAGCAGGAATATACGGTAAACGGACAGGTTTACTCTCAGCCCGACACGTGGGAACAAACGTTGGATACCAAACGGGCAATCGTCTCCTGCATGAATACCTACGGAGAGGCGCTTCGTGTGGAAACAGTGGTTTTTACCCATTTACAGCATGATTTAATTGTTGTGAAGAAACGGTTTTACACAAAATCTGCCGGGGTAAATTCGGTAAAAGTTTCATTCAAATACCAGTTTACCCCTCCGGGAAAGGAGAACCGTTCGCCCAAACGGGTTTTTAGTGAATGTTCCTGGAATGACAAAACCCAAAGTGTGGAATACAGGTACGAATCAGATGCCTATCAGCCGACAAAAGGGATTATTTCTGTTTTCTCCGACCAGACTGTTTCCCCCTCCATTGATGGGCAGGCAACTTCTCTCGTATCAGAAATGAAAATGAATGGTAAAAATCCTTCGGAAATCACGTATTATCTATTGTTTTCCGATACGATGGACGGGGATGATTACATGGAGAGGCAGTCGGAGATGCAGATATATGTCCGGGATTCAGGATACGAAAAGATTCTGGGCACCCACGAGTCGGGATGGGCGCAATTCTGTGATGAGTCGTATGTAAGCCTGCCGGACAAAAAGATGGAAAAAGTCTATAATACTGCACAATATCACCTGATGTCAAATGCGACGAAGTGGTCATTCCCTGTTGGGATATTTACAACCCACTGGGCAGGCCGGTATTTTGGCTGGGACGAGATGTTCTGTTTCCAGGCGCTGGCTAGTAGTAACCATCTGGATATTTCAAGACGTTGCCCTGAATTCCGTTGCTCGGTACTTCCAAAGGCGACATATAGGATTGCCCATTACGGAAAATCAGGACAATATGGAGCTCGCTATCCCTGGGAAGTATATGAAGACGGGGCAGAAGGTACTCCTCCGGGCTTCTGGCTTGACCATGTATTTCACATGTCCAATATTGCCCTGTCTGCATGGCTTCAGTATTTGTATTCTGCAGATACAACCTATCTTAGAAAGACCGGATACCCTGTCGTGAAAGAATGCGCGAGGTTTTATGTGTCGCACATGGTATATGAAGACAGTGACGGGCGCATGTTCATAGGCAAATGCACAGATTTGGAACGCTTAGGCCCGGCTAAACAGAACCCATTTATGACTGCTTGTGGTACCATTTATACTCTGGAAGCAGCAGTAAAGGCTTCTGGTATCCTTGGTGAAGATAAAAATGAAGCAGAACAATGGGGACATATCGCAGTTAAATTAAGGGAAAGCCTGCCATCTGAGCATGGAAGATATGTTCCGTACCAGGGATGTGAGGAAAGGAGTGTGGCTTCGCTGGGAGGATTGTTCCCGTACCCGATCTTTGATTCAGGAAATCAGCTTCAGCGCAATGCTGTTTACGATTTTGTAAATGAAGGCAAGGCATCGGGTAATATGTACCCGGTAGGGAAATCACTTTGTGCTTGGTATGCAGGCTGGCTGGCCGCTGCCCTTGATTTACTGGGAGACAGGACAGAGCCGGGAAAATTGCTAACGGAAGCCGCCAACGGGGCTGGATGTTTTTCTGAATTATTCGAGATCAATGAGACGGAGGTGAAGATGCACCCCTGGTTTTCGACAGCATCCGGTAATTATGTCTATGCTTTGAACCAGATGCTGGTACAGAGTAAAGAGGATCAGATACTGGTTGCTCCTGCTGTCCCAGATTCATGGAGAGATTACTCGTTCAAATTAGCCTGTTATGAAGATTTGACAGCTACTGTAGTCGTAAAAGAAGGAAAAATAACCAAATTGCTAATTACTCACGGCCATACCGGTGTAAAAATTCGCCGGACGTTGAAAATCCCCTCGTATCTGATAACCATGAAACAACTGAACGAAAAAGCCGTGAGTTCTTTTGAAACCAATGGCGGATATTGTTATATCCATTTCGATATAAAGGATCAAATTCAAATTTTTTAGTCATTCAAATATCAATAAAAATGAAAAAATATTTTATTATCAGTATTTTGTGCTTGGCGGAGATAAGTCTCATGGCGCAATCCCGGTCAGTTACCTGGGAAAAATTCAACGTGTCGGGGCCCGCTTTGAAACCAATAGGGCAAATAGCCGTCCGTCCTTCAAAAGATATAGCTGCGTCGCAGTGGTCGGTAGGTTGCGAGACACTCGACAGGGACTATGGCAAGTTTGACAACTATAAAAGCTATGTGGGCGAACTGGGTGTAAAAAGTGCCCGTATCCAAAGCGGATGGGCGAAATGCGAAAAAACAAAAGGGGAATATTCCTTTGAGTGGTTGGATACCTGCGTGTACGGTCTGAGCGAACAGATGGTAAAGCCGTGGATATGCTTGTGTTACGGAAATCCGCTTTATGGCGCCAATAAAGAGTTAGGTGCCAAAATATTCACCGACGAAACCACTATGTCAGCATGGTTGCGGTACGTCGAAGCAACGGTAAAACGCTATAAAAATACTGTTTCGGAATGGGAGATATGGAATGAACCCAATCTAAGGTCCAATCCGCCCGAAGCATACGCTTCGTTACTCATGAAGACGACAGAGTCCATTAAAAAAATACAGCCCGACGCCGTCATTATTGGGTTCAGCCTCGCAGGAATATCTACAGACTGGGCAAAAGGCGTTTTTGAAGTATTAAAAGCCAATAACAAAACAAATATTGTTGATTACCTGACCTATCATCCTTATGTTCATAATCCGGATGATGCGTTGATCAATATTCGGGAATTGTCGGAAATGGCCAAATCTTACGATCCGGGAATTAGATTATTTCAGGGCGAAACCGGTTGTCCGTCGATACTCGAATGGGGCCATGCTTTGAGCTATTATGAATGGACGGAATACAGCCAGGTTAAATGGGATCTGCGTCAAATGATCAACCATTGGGCTGAAGGTATCCGTTATTCCATTTTCACCCTGGTTGATTTACAATACCCGAACATGTTGCAGTCGTTTGGTTTGCTCCGTACTAACCTACTGAAACAGGTAGTTTATAAACGACCATCCTATTACGCCGTACAACATGTGGTCAATTTGCTGGATAATAGCGTTACTCCATCAGGGAAACATAAATATACTGCCAATACGATGCGTAAAATATCTGTTGTCGGTCTCAAAAAAGATAATGTTTTCGGTGTGATGCTCTGGTATAATGACCGCATCCCTGACAACGATCTGAAGTGGGATTTAACGGACATCACTATTGAAAGTGTTACACTCAAAGACCCGGTATTTGTCGAGTTGGTTACAGGAAAAGTATATGAAATACCAGCCTATAACAGGCGAGCAATAGGTGTGGATATGAAATTCATTGATTTGCCATTACGGGATAGCCCTGTGTTGATTGCGGAACGTGCACAATTAACAATTAAAGAATCTGAATAAAAAAAATGAAATACACAACTGGGTTACTGATATTTTTATTCACTCTTTTTGTTTCTTCTACACAAAAGGAAAAAATTTCTGCAGAAGAAGGAACAGACCTACAAAATGATAGATTACAAACAGAAAGTTCTTTACCTTCCAATAAAAAATGGAGACTGGTATGGAACGACGAATTTGATGGAAATACCCTTGATACTACCAAGTGGAGCTACCGTTTAAATTTCTGGGGGAAAAGACATGAAACGTTGACGGAGGAAGGAGCTTCGCTGGACGGAGAGGGCAACTTGTTGCTGAAAGTTTATGAAAAAGACGGAAACTTTTACTCTTCAACTCTTCAAACAGGAAGTATGTATCTCGATAATCCGTCTATTAATAAAGGAAAGCATCCTGCATGGCCAATAGGGAAAATTGAAACTCCCAAGTTCATGCACAAATACGGATATTATGAAATACGGTGTAAACTACCAACAAAAACTTCCGGTTGGTGGCCTGCTTTCTGGATACAGTCTCCTTGTATTGGTTCCACTCTGAATCCTCTCATTTCAGGGGTAGAGATCGATATTATGGAATATTTCAAGCGTGATGGCCGTACCCGTTCTGCCGTTCTGTGGAATGGTTACGGGCCTCACAGCCAGGGCGGATGTTCCGGGGATGAGCTTCGTCCCGGAATTACTGAAGGATATCACACTTTCGGAGTAGATTGGGGTAGTGACGGATTGTATGTTTTTTACATTGACGGAAAAGAAACATGGCGTTTTCAGGGACCTGTTTCCGGCATCGAAGAATTCATTCTTGTTCATACGGAATGTGCTGGATACAGAGAGGGAGGTCCCTCTCCTGAACTTCAAAAAGATCAGTTACCTGATTATTTCATTGTCGATTATGTTCGTGTTTTTGATGAAATAAAACAGTAGAAAGCCCATTTTTTTGAAAACGGCGACCCTAAAAACCAGTTAAGCATAAATACTTTTCGCAAAAGCAAGGTCACTTTGGCGATAAGCGACCCTGCAAACCATTTGAGCATACCTGTTTTTGACCAAAGCCAACCCATTTATGTCATCTGACAATACAAAACAGGGTCCGGAATTTTTGGAATTCCCTCCCTGTTTTGTATAATAACTGTCGTATCTTTTGTAATACACACCGGTAAATTCGGAATACCTTTGGGTATTTCAGGATTACAGAATGTGATATTTGCAACAGAAATTGTTGCATTTTGAGAGGAAAGCAGAAATGGTAAAATAGCATTATTATTGTCTGAGGTTCGGCAAATGCACTGGTTAATAACTATTTCAATTTAATGTTCAAAAATCAAGAACCGGGAAATATGTTATAATGAAAGATTCACTAATTTGCGCCATGCTAATTATTAACGGAATAGAAGAGAAAATTCTTGTCGAGCGGATTATTTCCGGCGACCAGACAGCTTTTGAACTGATTTTCCGTTTTTATTACCCGGGGTTGGTTGTTTTTACGTCTCAAATTACTTTAAACCAAGTCGAAGCCGAAGAAATTGTTCAGGATTTTTTTGTCAGGTTATGGATTAAGCGGGAAAACATAAACAGCTCATTCTCGTTGAAAAATTTCATGTTTACTTCCGTAAAAAACAGTTCTCTCAATTACTTGAAAAAAGAAAAGATAAAGGGGAGAATCATTAGCGAACTCACGCATTTAATAGAGTACGATGAACTTTATGATCCCGGCCTGTTTATTGCCTCAGAGCTACAAAATCAAGTTCAGGAGGCTTTTAACAAATTGCCGCAGCGGACGCGTGAAATTTTTATCCTCAGTCGGTTTAAGGGGAAAAAGAATGACGAGATTGCCGAACAGCTTAACCTTTCAAAACGTACAGTTGAAACCCAGATTTCAAACGCCCTCAGGATATTACGTGTTGAATTAAAAGACTATTTTACCCTTCTTTTATTTTTTTGAACGGATTAATTTTTAGTCTGCCCATATTTTATTCATTTATTAAATACGTGTTTTGGCTTCTTCGATTGTATTTTAACTAAAAACAAGAATCATAGGTTACATGGAGCGGTACAACCATAAAAATAATGATCCCACCCATCTCAGGAGATTCCTCGATTACAGGATAAGCCTTTCCGATTTTGACAAAAAGCTTGAGGCTGGTGCATTAATTGACCAAATAAGTACGATTGATGTTGATAATGCCTATGCCCTAGTAAATCAGAAAATTAGGATGAAAGGGAACAGCAGGCGGATACTTACAGTAATTACACGTATTGCGGCAATTTTTACACTTCCGCTACTGATGTTAACCCTTTGGAGTTTGTTTATCCACGACCGGACTGTTTCAACCGGGGAAAATGGAACAAGTTGGCAAGAGTTAAGCAGCCCGATCGGAATGAGGTCGCAAATCGTTTTGCCCGATGGAACCAACCTTTGGCTGAATGCAGGTAGCAAAATCAGATATCACATACCATTCATTTGTAAAAAAAGAGAAATTGAACTATCCGGTGAGGCTTATCTTGAAGTAGCAAAAAATCCGGCTTCACCTTTTATAGTAAAATCGGGGACTATGGAAATTGAAGTTTTGGGAACCCAATTTAATGTAAAATCCTACCCGGAAGAGAATAATTTTGAAGTTGCTCTAAAAGAAGGCAACGTGAAGTGTTTGTTCAAAAACAACGGACAGCAAAAATTTCTTGATTTAGAGCCAGGCGACTACATGGTTTATAATAAAGCAGATGAAACGGTTTCGCGTTTCAATACCGATATTGAAAAATACATTGCCTGGTCTCGAAATATATTGATATTGGATGAAACACCAATGGAAGAAGTAGCAATACTCCTCGAACGCTGGTATGGAGTTGAGGTTATTATTGCTGATTCAGACATTAAGAACTACCGGTTCACAACCAAATTTGAAAACGAATCGCTATTCCAGGTTTTAGAATTGCTGAAACTTAGTTCTCCGATTAATATTGAATATATACCCGGAAAGATTTCTAAAACATCAGGCAAAGTGAATAAATCTACTTTAAAAATTACAAAAAACAGTAGCCTATGAGGTATTAAATAAAGCATTATAAAAAAAGGAAGAAGCGCTCGAACACTTCCTCCCTTTTTCATCAAACCAATAAAATTGGTTAACTAGTTTGTATAATAAAAACGTTCAAATTTATGAAAAAAATCGTTGAATTGGTATGCCTGTTTATGAAAGGGCATAGAGAAAAAATTATGATTATGCGCAATGCAATTCTTATTCTCTTGATCAGTGTTTTTGAAGTAGCTGCTTCAGACAGTTATTCGCAAACGACAAAGCTTAATTTGAGATTTCAGAATGTATCTATAAAGGAGGTGCTTTCGGCTATCGAAGATCAAAGCGAGTTCTATTTCCTTTATAACAGTGAATTAATCGATGTGACCAGGAGGGTTGATATATCAACTAAGGATGAAAAAGTAGAAGATGTATTAGCCCGGTTGTTCAATAAAAATGAAGTTAACATTCTGGTTAAAGACAGACATATCGTATTAACTCCTGCTATGGGAACAGCTCAACAGCAAAAAGACGTCAGCGGGAAAATAACCGACTCGAAAGGTTTGCCTTTGCCTGGAGTAACCGTTTTGGTAAAAGGTACCATGCAAGGGATAATTTCCAATGCCGACGGGAATTATTCGTTAGCCAATATTCCTGCGAATGCTACTCTGGTATTTTCTTTTGTTGGCATGAAGAGCCAGGAAATATCTGTGAACGGTAAAGCAAGCATCAATGTAAAACTCGAAGAAGAGACGATAGGAATTGAAGAAGTAGTGGCAGTAGGTTATGGTACGATGAGAAAAAGCGACCTGACCGGTTCTGTATTTAAAGCGGATATAGACAAATTCAGAGATCAATCAAATGTATCAATAATACAATCCTTACATGGTTCAGTGGCAGGGCTAAATGTAAGTCAAATTACAACAGCCGGGGCAGAACCAAGTATTTCTATTCGGGGGAGAACATCCATTTCCGGAGAACAGGATCCATTAATTGTACTAGATGGAGTACTTTTTCGTGGCAATATGATTGATATTAATCCGGATGATATTGGCTCGATAGATATTTTGAAAGACAACAGTGCAGCAGCCGTGTATGGTTCTCAGGCAGCCAATGGAGTTATAATTATTACCTCAAAGTCGGGGAAGGGGAAGAACAATAAACCATTGATTAATTATACTGCAAGTTATTCTTTACAAACACCCACTGTTGAATTAAAGCCGGGTAATGGAGAAGATTTTATTAATAAAACTACTGAGATTGATTGGCGTGAAAGCCGGACTTCTGAATCCGGATATATTGATCCAAAACCAGATTATTCTGTTTTGTCTCTTCTTGAAACAAATGAACTGGTAGAAAATTATCTTGCCGGAAGAGAAACAAATTGGTATGATCTGTTAACGAATGACAATATTTTTATTCAAAACCACAATCTTAGTCTAACAAACAAAACTGAATATCTGAACTATTTTATATCAGTTGGGTATACTGATCAGCAGGGGTATATGCTCAACGAGGATTATAAAAGATATAATGCCCGTATCAATGTGGATAATCAAATCTCAAAATGGTTAACCATAGGTATACAATCATTTTTCACTATGAGTGATAAATCAGGGAAAAGCCCATCTCCATCTGATAGGTATATAAATCCCTATGAGGCAGCATACAAAGAGAATGGAGAACTTAATCCTCTGGTTAGAAATTTAGCAGTTGGACCACTCGTAATTGCAAATGCTGATAACCTTGATATCCGGAATAATTTTTTCGGGAATCTTTATGCAAATATTGATGTTCCTTTTGTAAAGGGATTATCGTACAAAATTAATTTTTCAAATAATTACCGGACAACACGAAGTTATTATTTCCAACCTTATAGCAACAATTTTCAGGGAGAAGCACAGAAATCTTATAGCAATACGCATGATATGTCATCCGATAATATTTTGACTTTCAAACGTAGATTCAACAACAAACATAATTTGGATGTTACTCTTCTCTATGGATTTGAACAACGAAAATATGATTATACCGATGCTAATTCATCGGTTTTTGTCAACGATATTTTAGGGTATAACAGTCTTCAGTCGGGTAGTTCTGAGCTTCAGAAGACCTATTCAGGTGCCTGGGCAGAAAAAAGTCTCTATAGTATGGCACGGCTTTTTTATAGCTACCGGGATAAATACATGATTACTGGTACAGTTCGGCGCGATGGGTTCTCAGGGTTCAGTGAAAAAAATAAATTCGGGATTTTCCCTTCTGTAGCAACAGGTTGGGTTGTTTCAGAAGAACCTTTTTTTAAGGATATAAACAAGGTTATGAATTATCTCAAACTCAGGCTTTCGTATGGAACGATAGGAAACCGTACGGTCAGCAGGTATCAGACATTGGCTAAAGTAGACGGAGATTTCGGTTATGTAGATGCATCAGGTGCATCAGTTTATGCAAAGTCGATTAGTAGCCTTGCTAGCACAGACCTGAAATGGGAAACCACAACCGGATTTAATTTAGGGGTCGATTTTGCATTTCTAAACTCCAGGTTATCAGGTTCGGTAGAATATTACAA
The DNA here is from genome assembly GCA_003506435.1 of Prolixibacteraceae bacterium. GTDB lineage: Bacteria > Bacteroidota > Bacteroidia > Bacteroidales > Prolixibacteraceae > GWE2-42-39. The sequence continues at coordinate 66,655 of DOAQ01000012.1, read as the reverse complement.
CAACAATACAAATAATCTGCTTTACAATGTTGATATTCCCAGTATCGGCAGGTTTAAAGAATTTCCTGATAATTTAGGGCGTATACATAATCAAGGGATTGAAATCACTTTATCTTCAATCAACATTGAACGGAATGATTTTAGATGGAATAGCAATGTTACCTTTTCCAGAAACCGGGATGAATTAAAAGAGTTGCTCGGATTTGATAACGACGGTGATGGAAAAGAAGATGATCTTATTTCTGAAGGCCTTTTTATTGGGCAGCCCTTAAGTGCTGTTTATCACTATGAAGTTACCGGAGAATTATACCAGCTAGACGATAACGTAACTGCAGGCATGGTGGGTTCTCAGATAATAGTCGATCAAAATGGCGATGAAAATATTGATCCGAGTGATAAGGTAATATTAGGATATAGAGAACCTTCATACCGGTTTAGTATAACCAATCAATTTAAATACAAAAATTGGTCTCTTAGCGTGTTTATTAACGCTGTTCAGGGAGGAAAGGATTATTACCTGGGTAGCGATAATCTCCATTCTTCCAGTTTTGGTAATGGAACTGGGTTTTCAGACAGTTCGAATGGTCTGGGACATTATAGATTAAATTTCCCCACAGGTCTTGACTATTGGCTTCCTGAAAATCCAAATGCCAGATATGCTGCAATTGGGACAAATGTTACATCCGGATTACTTTCATCCTCTTGGATACAAAGAAATTTTGTCCGGTTGCAGGATGTATCATTGAATTATAATTTCAAATCTAGCTTTCTGAATAAAATTAATGTCAATAATTTGAGACTTTTCTTAAGTGGGCAAAATCTATACACATGGACAAAATGGCCCGGGTGGGATCCTGAGACCGGCGAAGGAATCAGCAAGGATGGCAGGCCGGTTTTGAGAAGTTATACTTTGGGATTAAATTTTGAATTCTAAAATAAATAAGGATATGAAAAAATTATATATTTCAAATAATTTGGCTATTTATAAATTAAGCATTTGTTTTTTAATAGCCTGGTTCACATTTTCTTGCAATGAAAAGGAATTTTTGAAAGAAGTACCCTTGGATTTTTATTCACCGGAGAACTCCTTCGTTACAGCCGAGGATTTCGAAGCTGCAATTTATAGTTTACATGCTTCAACCAGGAATGGATTCTGGGGACAGTCAGGAGGATCGGCATTTCCAAGGATCGGTTGGTTAGGAACTGATTTGGTTGAAAGTCGGTATGATGCAAGTGGAAGTCAGGATTACAGCATATTATGGGGTCCAACAGGCACTACTTTAGGCATTTGGGAATTGTGTTACCAAATTATATATGATGCGAATGTGATTGTTGGCCGTTCGGAAAGCGATGACAGTAAGCTTACCGATGAACAAAAAATACTGGTTCAGGCTGAAGCCAGATTTTTCAGGGCATACGCCTATAATGTCTTAGCGAGTTTGTATGGTGGTGTACCAATTATACTTGAGGAGGTTACAACTCCCAAAAGAGATTATGTAAGGGCAACACGCCAGGCAGTATATGAACAATGTGCTGAAGACCTTAAATTTGCTGTTGCTAATTTGCCGAATATTGACGCGGTGGATGAATCAAGGATCAATAAATTGGCTGCCAGCCATGTATTGTCAGAAGTCTATATTTCGTTGGGCAAGTATCAGGATGCCATCAACGAAGCAACAAAAGTTATTGATCATCCGAAAATGGCATTAATGAATAAACGATTTGGAGCCAATAATGAAAAAGAATTTAATGACCCTAACTGGGAAGGTGATATTTATTGGGATTTATTCAGACAGGGGAACCAGGATCGGTCAGCCGGGAACACAGAATCTATCTGGGTGCTGCAATATAGCTACAAAATGTCCGGTGGAGGAGATAGTAATTATGAACTCGAACGTATTGCTGGTCCGGATTTTACCGCAGCTCATATTTATCAAAGTAATGGCAAAACGGTTCCTATACTGAAGAAACCTAATACCTATTACTGTGGTCGTGGCCAGGGTTTTTGTAAGCCAAGCCCTTATTTTCTTAAAACTTTATGGGAAAAAAGTGGGTATACTCAGGATATGAGGAATTCCAGGTATAATATTATTCGCGACATTAAAGTAAACAATCCCAGTAATCAGTACAATGGCAAGTGGGTCATTGCGGATAAGCTTCCATTGAAAAGAGCCACCAATGATGATACAACGCGAGTTTTTTATCCCATTATCGGTAAAATAATTACCCCTGGAAAACATCCTGCTGAATTCTGGGATCCGGATCAAACTATTCCGGGGTCTCTTTTGGGTACCGCAGCTCACACATGGCGAAAACATTATATGATACGCCTTGCAGAAACTTATTTACTAAGGGCAGAGGCTTATTTAGGAATTGGGGATAAAGTAAAAGCAGCCGCAGACATTAATGTCGTCAGAAGAAGGGCGAAAGCAACTGATGTCACATCTGATAAAGTAGACATTGATTATATTCTTGACGAGCAATTGCGGGAACTCGGTTTTGAAACATTGCGGATTATTACCCTGGGTAGGCTCGGGAAGGTGGTAGACAGGGTAAAACGGTTAAACCCGGTTGCTGGGAAAACAATACAGTCACATCAAAATTTATGGGCAATACCTTACAGTGAAATCAGTAAAAATGTGGAAGCTGTTTTAGAGCAAAATCCTGGTTATTAAAGAAGCTTATGGAACAAAAGAGAGAATTTGAATTCAAAATTCTCTCTTTTGTTTGCTCATATCTTGAGAGTTTAGGTTGCAGGGTCAGTAAAAAATATAAAGATATTGCTATTGATAGAGCAAATAAAGGCACATTGTATCACCTTCGTAAGGTGAGGGAGAAAACCTGCTATATGATTAACCGATAAAAATGTTTAAAATGAAAAAAAAGGTAGGCATTATCATAGCAATGACTATAATATCCCTGATTTCCATCGGAAAAGGCAATCATCCGGATCCCGTTCTCAGGTTTAATTCAGAAGGAAAATTTAAAATTGTTCAGTTTACCGATGTGCATTTCCAGTACGATTCGTACCGCTCCGACAGTACATTGGTAATACTTAAAACAGTAATTAAAAATGAGAAACCCGATCTGGTCGTTTTAACTGGAGATATTGTTACTTCGAAAGAAAATACAGAGAAAGCCTGGTTGAAATTATCGAATATTTTAATTGAAGCTAAAATCCCCTGGGCTATTACGTTGGGCAACCACGAGGCTCAATTTCAACTTACTAAAGAACAGATCATAGAAACTGTTTCAGGTTTGCCATACAGCCTGACCGAAAATGGTCCAAAAACTATTTCCGGACATGGCAATTACGTAATAAAAATACAATCATCAAATTCATCAAAAACTGCAGCTTTGTTGTATTGCTTCGATTCGCAAATGGGTTTTCACCCCAAAACGATCTATGGCAGTTACGAATGGTTCGATTTCAGCCAGATTGATTGGTACCGGAAATTGAGCAACAAGCTAACAAAAGTTAACAAGGGGAACCCGTTACCTGCCTTGGCATTTTTTCATATCCCGCTTCCCGAATATAAGGAAGTTGTTGGCAAAGAAACTACCATAGGTAGCCAGGGTGACCCGGTAAGCTCATCGGACCTGAATTCCGGGTTATATACAGCTATGATTAAAAGTAAAGATGTTATGGGTATTTTCGTAGGACACGACCATGACAACAACTTCATCGGATGCCTGCGGAATATTTGCCTGGCTTACGGAAATGCAGCCGGGAGGCAATGCTATGGGACGATTGGCCGGGGAGCGCGTGTCATCGAATTATATGAGGGCGAACGTAAATTCGATACCTGGATATTAAAACTGTATGAATGCAACCGCGATTCGGATATCTGGTTCCCGGCAATCAACCGGCAGCCCCGGTATTTTGTAACATACCCCGATTCGTTTAAGGTGCCCGCCCCGGTTTCAAAGTAAAATGTCTTTTTATGAATAGCTGAAACGATGGCAAAGATAATCCTGATTATAATAACGCTTGCCAATACATTGACGGGGATCGCAAGTAATCAACAAAACGATATTCCAATTAAAGGATGGATCATTCTTTCCGATAGTTACAAGGAAGCGCTGGTTACCATTTCAAAAGCCAGGGATTACAATATTAACCATTTGGAGCTGTCGCACAAGTTGATAATGAACCTTCGGGAAGTAAGGGAACCTGAAAAACGCAGGATGATCAATAAATTGGTAAAAAAGGCCCATTCGGCTGGAATTACCGAGGTTTTACTCTGGGACCACGCGCTGTACGATCTGGACTATTATCCGGATAAGTTTAAGACAGGCCCTGGTGGAACAATCGACTTGGATAATCCTGTATTTTGGGAATGGGTTAAAAACGATTACCGGGAAATGTTGAATCTGGTTCCGGATATTCAGGGAATTGTGTTGACATTCATCGAGACAGGCGCAAGGGCTGAAGATCAATATTCTGAAAAACTGAAAAATAATCAGGAGAAACTTGCGGCAGTGGTTAATGCGGTTGCCTCCGTGGTGATTGGCGAGAGAGGCTTAAACATGTATGCGCGCACCTTTTCCTATACTCATAAAGAATACGATAACATTGTCGGAGCTGTAAAATTATTTGCATACCCCGAAATCAGGCTGATGATGAAAGAAACTCCCCATGATTTTTTCCTGACCCATCCCAACGATTTTTTTGCCGGCACCATCAACAGACCTACTATCATCGAATTTGACTGCGGGGCTGAATTTAATGGGCAGGGGATTGTAGCCAACACCTGGCCTGAATATATGCTTGGACGCTGGAGCGACTTTTTACATCGCGATCACATTACCGGTTATGCAGCCCGCACCGATAGATATGGCAACACCACCATTATTGGCCGACCTTCGGAAATTAACCTTTATGCACTTAATCGCTATCTTGACGACAGAAACATTACCGCAGAAAATATTTATGACGAATTCATTACTTCAAAATACAATGCCAATGCCCTTCCTTTTGTAAAGGCAGCATTTAAAAATGCTTTTGACATAGCCACCTCGGTTTTTTACACGCTGGGAACCAGTACAGCCAACCATTCAAGCCTGAATTACGACTCGTACGCGTCACATTGGGCACGCCATGTGTCGGGAAAATGGTTCGACCCACCGGTTGTTTTTGTGAAGCATGGAGTGAACCACGAATTCCATTACTGGAAAGATGTGGTTAACAGGTTGGCGCCTGTTTGGGCAAAAGCGGGTGGAACCCAATGGGACGAAGTGCCGTGGGTCCTTGAAAACGGATGGATTACCCCCGGCGAGATGATGAACGAAGATTACCTCAATTATATAAAAACTGAAAAAGAATACGGAATAACCCTAACACGGGAATCGTTGAGTATGGTCGAAAAAGCAAAACCTTTCCTTACACAAGCCCAATACCAGGATTTACATCATTATTTCAACCGGACATTGCTGACGGCACAACTTCATAAAGCTACTGCGACAGCCTATTTTGGATACCGAATTTATGCCCGCGGGAAAAATTTTAGGACAGAAACTCTTCGGAAAAACATGAATGAATCTCTGTCGGAAATAAAAAAAGTAGCCAACCTGATCAAGGAATACCCGGAAAAACCAGCTTCCGGGAATTGGGATTGGTCGGCAGACGCAGAGAGGGCGTTAAAATATTACGATTGGATAACACACGGAACCTGGCCGGCAAAAACAAATGGCTTCGAAACAGGATTGGATGAAATTATATATGAGAATATGGTTACTGAAGTGAAATAAATTCAAAAAAAGCGATAAATATGAAAAGTACAAGAATTCAATTATTATTAGTGACAACTTTGTTTTTCAGCATGTTATCACCAATCAACGGACAAGGACGGACAAAAAACAAGGCGGCTTCATTTGCCCGCTGGTACAAGGGCAATACACACACCCATACGTTGGCGAGTGATGGGAATGCTCCGGCATCGTATGTAGTAAAGTGGTACTATAACCAAGGGTATAATTTTATCGCCCTGACAGACCACAATAAAATCATAAATCCCGACACTGTGAAACTTCCGGGTAAATTAAGGAAGGACTTTATACTGATCCGGGGAGAAGAAGTTTCCGGGGGGAAAAGTATTCATACAACAGGATTAAATGTAACCGGATATGTTGATCCTGGTGATAAAACCCTGGCGAATGCAGCGATATTACAAAACCATGTTGATTCAGTTCTGACTCATTCGGGATTGCCAATCCTGAACCATCCAAACTTTAGTAAAGGTATTCATGCAAGTAATATTTCAACTACAAGTAAACTTCACATGCTCGAATTATTTAATGGGCATCCGGGTGTTTATAACTGGGGAAAGGAAGGTCATGCCCCCGTGGAAGTAAAATGGGATTCGCTATTAACGCAGGGGCACAGGTTTTTTGCAGTTGCATCCGACGATGCACATCATTACGACCAATTTTATCCTGAAAAAGCAAATCCAGGCAGAGGATGGGTAATGGTAAAATCTACTGTTTTGAGTCCCGATTCTATTGTTGCTGCAATGGTACGCGGCGATTTTTATGCTTCAAATGGTATTATTTTGAAAACAGTCGAGGCAAACCAAAATAACCTTACTGTTGAAATTGACCTTGTTGCCACCAAAGAACAGCTAAAATCACCCTACCTTACAGGTAATATCACCACCGAAGGAAAATCTGGATTTTTGATTGAATTTATTGGCTCAGGCGGTAAAGTTTTAAAAAAGACAGAAGGCACATCAGCAAGTTACGCAGTTAATGGCAGTGAGCAGTATATCCGATGCAGGGTATCCTACTGCCGCAAACGCGCAGAAAACAAATTTGAATACCTCTATGCCTGGACACAGCCGGTATTCCCGGGACAGAAATAAAGGATTTTAATATACAAATTCAAACTAAATCAATAAGGTTAATGAAAAAGATCAAACGGTTTATTCTGGTTGGGATAGCTGCGGTATTATTTGCTGGTTGTACCAACAATGCTTCCCCTGATTTAGGGTTGGCAACTATAAAAGAAGGACGTTCGAGGGCAGTGAGTTCACATGCACCGGGAAACAGTAATGCCGACCGGCTGAAGTACATCAAGTCAGGGGAAACAGTTGTATTGTTCGATGTGCAAGGGGCTGGCGCAATCAATCACATCTGGTTGACTTTTAACGAAGCGCGCCCAAACTGGCTGGAGAAAGAAGGGTCAGCTACTCCCGCAGACTTGGTAATCCGAATGTATTGGGATGGCGCTTCTGAACCGGCAGTCGAAGCGCCAATTGGCGACTTTTTTGCGTCGGGGTTTGGGCAGCGAATGGAAGTAAAATCGGAACCGGTACTTGTTGAAGGCGGTGATGGGTATAACTGCTATTGGCAAATGCCTTTCTTCAAATCGGCAAAAATCACCGTTACCAACGAAGGAACAAAAGCATCGCGTAGTTTTTACTATCAGTTCGATTATACGGAATATAAAAGACTTGACAAAAACACTCCTTATTTCTGCGCGCAGTACCGGCAGGAATTCCCGGAACAAATGGGTAAGGATTATTTGATCGCCGATATAGAAGGACAGGGACATTACGTGGGTACGGTTATGTCTGTGCGCTCGCGAAGTCCATACTGGTTTGGCGAAGGGGATGCAAAATTCTATGTTGACGGGGAAACGGAACCATCAACATGGGGCACAGGTACAGAGGACTATTTTCTGAGCGCCTGGGGCTTTAGCGAAAACCTGAACCCATATTCTGGGTGCAGCTACATGGGTAAAGGTGAAGAGGACTTAGGAGCAAAATATACGCTTTATCGTTGGCATGTAAAAGATCCTGCCCGGTTTACAAAATCGTTCAGGTTTGAAATCGAGCATACAGGTTGGATGGCTGCTGATGAAACGAAAACAGGAGAAGTTGACGGTCATGTTGAACGTGAAGACGATATTGCGACAGTTGCATTCTGGTACCAGTTGGGGCAGCCCAAACGTTTTACAACCATGCCTCCGCTTGCAGAAAGGATATTGCCTAATCTGGAAACGGTAATTGAAGGAAAAGATATGATCGGAACCGTACGGCATTCTTCAGGTAAGGTTGAATTGCAGGAAGGTTATGATTGGACAGGCAAAGGGCAAATCCTGTTTACCCCATCAGCAAACAATGCCTGGATGGAAGCTGATTTCAATATTGAAACAGAAGAATATCAAGGATTACTGGTGAAGATGAGCCACGATTCCAATTATGGCAATTATAAATTGTTTATTGACGGGAAACCGGTTCCCAGGGTGCCAATGACCATTGATTTTAACGTAGGTGGAGCGAAAGAAGAACCCAGGGAACTTAATCTCTATTCGAAAATGCTTACTGTTTACGATTATTACCTTGGCAGCGCTGCTTTGAAAAAAGGCAAACATACCATCCGTTTTGAGCAAGTCGGCAAAGACCCCAATTCGACAGGAAACTCGCTGGGATTCGATTCGTTCAGACTGATGAAACGTTGGAATAAAAAGCGAGCATCGCTGAGATAATGAATCTGGGTATTAATTATAAGAAACAACCAAGTAACAGGTCCCGGAGATTGCCGGACCTGTTTTGAAAAATCGGGTAAAAATGAGAAAAATCGGAATATTAATTTTTTTAACCTTTCTGATAGCGGGTATAAAATGTTTTGGGGAGGGGAAAGATTTGAGACCACAGTTCGAAAAGTACAGTATTCCGATTTATACTCAGGGAGAAAGGGGCACCTGTTCCGTATTTGCAATTGTCGGTTTGCTCGAATTTGAATATGCCTGCAAAACCGGACAATATACCCCCCTTTCGGTTGAATACCTGAACTGGGCTTCAAATAAAATAACTGGGGAATTAAACGACGGAACGTATTTTTCAGATGCGGTTAAAGCCATAAACAAATATGGAATTTGCGAAAACAGCGTGTTCCCGTATTATATAAAAAACTATTCGAATAAAGTAGAGCCATCGAAGACTGCTACTAAAGATGCCAAAAAGAGGCGCGGAATTTCGCCTGTATGGATAAAAGAATGGGATGCTAAAACAGGAATGTCGGCAGGGCAGATTGCACAGGTGAAAAGCCAGCTAAACAACGGACACCCGGTAGCGATTGGTTTCCGCTGGCCCAAAAAGGACGAAAGGTACAGTAAAGAAGAAAAAGGACTGATGTACATTCCTCCTGAAGAAGGGGTGTTCGATGGACACAGTGTTTTGATTGTCGGCTACCAGGACATGCCGAAGGTTCCGGGTGGAGGATATTTTATTTTCAAGAACTCGCATGGCCCCAATTACAGCGAAAACGGTTACGGGAAAATGCCTTATGGTTACGTCGAAAAATATGCTAACGATGGCGTAGCAATTTATATTGATCAAGATTAGCTGTTGGGTTAATAATCAAACAAATCAGAAAAATCTATTGCTTAAAAACTTCCAATAATGGAAAAATTATTTCCTTACATACTTGGCTCCCTGCTTTTCATTCTTTCGTGTAACCCCAAAAAACAGGTAATTCTTTCAGAATTAGATATTAATAAAGTGCAATGTGGTTGGGGTGTTGCCCAACAGGATAAGTCGGTAGTTGGAAAACCCTTGACGATCGGAGGGGTAAAGTATGAAACAGGAATTGGAGTACATGCCGATAGCAAATTTCTAATCTTTTTAAATTGTAATGGGGATCGTTTTACTGCCCTTGCCGGACTTGACGATGCTTCAAATGAAAAAGGTTCAGTCGAATTTTATGTTCTTGGCGACCAGCAGGTATTGTGGAAAAGCGGGATCATGAAAAAGGGCGATGCCGCAAAAAAGGTTGATGTTAAAATTGTTGGAATAGAAAAATTAGCCTTGCTTGTAACCGGAGGAGGAGATGGAATAGAAAATGATTATGCCGATTGGGTCAATGCCAATATCGCTTACAACGATATAGAACCAATAGCAATTGATAATTCATATCTTCCCGGAAAAGAAGAAATACTCACTCCTGTGCCTCCGTCAAGTCCACGGATCAATGGACCTAAAATATATGGAACCCATCTCGGATCACCATTTTTATACAGGATACCTGCAACGGGCGAACGACCGATGTCTTTTTCAATTACCAATTTACCCAAAGGGCTTATTCTGGATAAAAACACCGGGATTATCACCGGGAAAACCGAAAAAGCCGGAACGTATGAAACTGAAATAACAACCCAAAACGCTGTTGGTAGCGATAAACGCGAATTTAAAATTGTTGTTGGCAATACCTTGGCTTTAACTCCGCCGATGGGCTGGAACAGTTGGTATATTTATTATCATCAGGTGAGCGACTCTGCTATACGTTCTTCTGCTGACTTTATGATCCGTTCTGGAATGGCCGATTTTGGCTATCAATATGTTAATATTGACGATTGCTGGGCGATTAAAAATAAATCGAACGATCCAATCATTGGAGGCGGAATGCGCGACGAAAATGGCGAAATACGGACGAATAAGCGCTTCCCCAACATGAAGGCATTGACCGGTTATATCCACCAAAAAGGATTAAAAGCAGGTATCTATTCCTCGCCCGGGCCAACTACCTGTGGAGGGTATGCAGGTAGTTATAAACATGAAAAACAGGATATCCAGACATTTGCCCAATGGGGTTTTGATTTTCTGAAATACGACTGGTGCTCGTATGGTCGTGTAGAAAAAGAGAGAACCCGCGAAGCCTGTATAAAGCCATTTAAACTGATGTGGGATGAATTACAAAATGTGAACAGGGATATTATTTTCAACCTGTGCCAATACGGGATGGCTGATTCCTGGGAATGGGCGGGTACGATGGGAAATAGTTGGCGTACCACGGGCGATTTAGGTATACTCGACGGGGTATCATTACCTGCTTTTTATTACATAGGGCTATTCAATTCCAAACATTGGAAATATGCCCGTCCGGGAGCATGGAACGACCCGGATTATCTTCTGATCGGTTGGGTAAGGAATGCCCTGAAAGACGAAGAATTTGAAAAAACAGGGTTAACTCCAAACGAACAATATTCCTATATGTCGCTATGGTCACTGATGGCTGCTCCTTTATTTTTTAGCGGCGACATGGGGCTGCTCGATCCTTTCACATTGAATATTCTTTGCAATAATGAAGTAATTGATATTGATCAGGATATTTTAGGCCACCAGGCGCGAATTATCACCAGTAACGATGATGAATTTATAATGGCTAAAGAACTGGAAGGAGGGGCAAAAGCCGTCGGTCTTTTTTATGTACCCGGTAATGCCAGCGCCCAGCGCCTCAGTATGGTCGACAACGAAGCGAATGGTATGTCTGATGTGATGGGGAATTCTGTAAATCCGGTCAATTATTTCGTTTGGGACAACAATCCTGTCCCAAAAGTAATAAGGGTCAATGCTTCCGATATTAATATCGAAGGGAAATTCAAGGTCCGGGATGTCTGGAGACAAAAAGACCTTGGTGTTTTCGAAAATTATTTTGAAACATCGGTTCCGTTTCACGGGGTTATGCTTTTAAAAATTACCGAGGAATAATTTATCTATTGTTCCTCAAGAAATTTGGCTGAATTCTAAAGAGAGAAAAGATTTTGGATCGGAAGTGTTTGGAAATGATTTAATCCGCAGATTGACGGAATTTAGGATATTTCATCTTTAATAAAAGGTCTCCGACTCTTTGGGTATAAAAATGAGGTAAACTCTTAAGGGTTACGGAAAAAGTAAATGTAATTTTTGACTCCGACTGATTAACTTTCCCCCCAAAAAACTAATATAATTTGCCGGTTACCTTTTCTAAAATCCAGTCAGCAGATGCCCGTCACATAGCCTTTTTAATATCTTTCAGTTAGCTTCTCTTAAACAGCAGCCTCGCAGTACGCCGGGTTTTTTGCTCGATATAAATCTGATGTCCGTTGGCAATCCGGTCAATTGCTTCCTGGTTGTAGTAGCGGATGGTCACCAGTTCGAGGCCGGTGTTGTAACGCACCTCAAACGATCTACGTAGTTCGGTGATTAATTCGTCAACGCCTTGTTCGGGTTCGTCGAATGCCATCGAAAGGTTAAGCGCCGACTGCTGGATCAGGCTCACCCGCAGGCGGTATCTGGCAAACAGCGAAAAAACGTCGGAAACCGTATAAATACTGATAAACGAAAAGTCAGCAGGAGTGAGGGTTATCAATGCCTGGTACTCCTTGTTAATAAACACGGGAACCAGATCGAGCAGATGATCCACATTATGGATGATGGTCCCTTCTTTTTCAGGATCGTCAAATGATTTCACTAGCAGTGGAATATGTTTGTTCTGAAGTGGTTTTATTGTTTTTGGATGGATGACTTTTGCGCCCGAATACGACAATTCGATGGCTTCGCGGTACGAAAGTTCGTCGAGTTTTTGCGTGGCGGGTAGAAAATCAGGATCGGCATTCAGGATACCCGGAACATTCTTCCAGATAGTAACATCTTGTGCATCAAGAATATTTGCCAGAATTGCTGCTGTATAATCAGAACCTTCGCGGCCCAGCGTGGTGGTGTGGTTGGTTGTTGTTCCGCCCAAAAAGCCCTGTGTTATAATCAGTTCATGAGTTGCACTGTCAAAAGTTTTTTTCACCTGTTTTTCAGAAAGCGGCCAGTTGATGTTTGCATCGCGGTAAGTATCGTCGGTGATCAGGCTTTTGCGAATGTCGATCCACTGGTTAGTCAGCCCGATGGAATTGTAAAAACTGCTGATTATTGCTGTCGAAACCAATTCACCGTACGACACAATCTGGTCGTATTCGTAATCAAAATTCATTGAAGGCGGGGTATTCAGCCGGTCTTCCAGTGTGCAAAAAAGATGGTCAACACTGGAATAGTCGACTTGCTGACCGTTGGCCAGTTGCAGCATGATATCATCGTGATATTGCCGGATCTTCCCGAGAATATCTGTTTTCCCCTGATCGCCTTTGAAATACGCTTTCACCAGCTCTTCGAGTGCGTTGGTAGTTTTGCCCATGGCTGAAATCACCACGACTTTCGGTCCCGGAAACATGCGGATAATACCCGCTGCGTTTTTAATTGAAGGTGCCGAGCTAACGGAAGCCCCGCCGAATTTAAATATCTGCATGCTGTGAATTTATAATCGCGGCAAAAATAATTATTTCCCGATTAATTTATCATGATAGAAATAGTTTTATCCTTCTCGTATTTTTTCCTGAAGATCAGCACAATTGAACCTGTTTTCTCCGGAAAAATTAAAACCAGCTTTTCCGTTTAAAGAAAAGAATGCCCCCAAGTGTCATTACAACTGAAATGAGAATAATTGCATAAAATGCGTATGGCGAATTTTCGAAGTGGTTCGACACATTCATCCCATACAAACTGGCGATCAGCGTTGGGATCATCAATACGATGGTGACCGATGTTAGTTGCTTCATGATCACGTTCAGGTTGTTCGAAATGATCGATGCAAAAGCATCCATCATCCCGCTCTGAATATCGCTGTAAACCTTTGCCATTTCAAGAGCCTGCCGGTTTTCAATGGTCACGTCTTCCATCAAATCCTCATCGAAGCCGGTCAGTCCCTGGTATTTTTTTGTCCTGATCTTTTCGAGCACCATTTCATTACCTTTTATCGAAGTAATGAAATATACCAGGCATTTTTCCATTCGCAACAACTTGTGCAATTCCTCGTTGCGGGTAGCGTATTCCAGGTCTTTTTCAATGTGCGAAGTCTGGGCATTGATTTCTTTCAGGAACTGAAGGTACCATGATGCAGATATAAAAAACAGGCGTAGTATATCGTCAAGTCCCTGCCCGAGAGGGAATTTCTGAACAGCAGCCATTTTGAAAAGCTGAGAAATAACTTCATTGCGTTGCGAACAAATGGTGATCGTTCCTTTTGGAGTGAGGGCAATACCGAGAGGCACGGTAACATAAGGGACACCGTTATTGGGATTGCTTAAAGGGACACGCAAAATGATGTAAGAATTGGGTTCATCCAGTTCAATACGCGGTCGCTCGTCGATGTCGAGTACGTCTTTTATAAAGTCTTCAGCAATGTTAAATTCTTTAATTAGATAGTCGGTTTCTTCAGCGGTAGGAACTTTTACATTAACCCAACAACCAGGCTTGAAATCCGAAATTTTCACAACATTTTTGCCTGTTTCCCAAAAAGTAATCATATTCTTTCAGTTTTACGAAAAACAAAAGGAACCGTGATTACCTATTGTTTTTCAGGTTAATAACTCAGAAAGTTTTTCTCATGATAGTCGTCCATCGGTGTTTCTTTGCATTTTGCGGTGCAAAGGTAAATTTATTCACCGTCTATCCGAAAAATTCTCCTGAAAATTCTTTGGAATGTTCAGAGTAAAATAATATCCCATAAATTTATCGTGTTGAATAACTACAGGAAGTCGAACTAAAAACGATAAAAATGATCAACCATATTTCACAAAAAGTTCGGTTATACAATGGGGTTGAGATGCCCTGGCTCGGATTGGGTGTCCACAAATCAAAAGAGGGTGCGGAAGTTGAAAATGCAGTACTTTCGGCTATCGAAACCGGTTACCGGAGCATCGATACGGCTACGTTGTATGCCAATGAAAGCGGCGTCGGAAAAGCGGTTAAAGCAAGCGGGATTGCCCGCGGGGAACTCTTCATCACTACCAAGATATGGAATACCGATCAGGGATACGAAAGTACATTCCGGGCCGTGGAAACCAGTCTCAACAAACTGCAAACCGACTACCTCGATCTTTACCTGATTCACTGGTCAATCGGACAGCGGTCGGTTGAAACCTGGAAAGCCATGGAAGAACTGTATGCACAGGGTAAATTGAGGGCCATCGGGGTCAGCAATTTTTTAATTTCACATCTTCAGTCGCTGATGGCGCAGGTAACCGTGAAGCCGATGGTCAACCAGTACGAATTTCACCCGAATCTCACGCAGCCTGCTTTGTACGAGTTTTGCCGGAAACACGGTATTCAGTCCGAAGCATGGAGGCCCATCATGAAAGGACTGGTGAATGAAATTCCGCTTTTAAACGAAATGGCTGCCAAATATGGAAAAACGCCGGTTCAACTGGTCCTGCGCTGGGACCTGCAAAAAGGGGTTGTTACCATTCCTAAATCAGTTCATCCGGAACGAATACGGTCGAATGC
Source organism: Prolixibacteraceae bacterium (assembly GCA_003506435.1). Lineage (GTDB taxonomy): Bacteria > Bacteroidota > Bacteroidia > Bacteroidales > Prolixibacteraceae > GWE2-42-39. Next base: position 51,566 of record DOAQ01000012.1, on the reverse strand, counting down.
CGATATTTTTGATTTTGAAATTGAAGAGGAAGATATGAAACGAATTGATTCGCTGGATAAAAATTACCGGTTGGGCGACGACCCGAACGATCTGGAGAACCTTTTCCTGAAATACGGAAAACCATAACAAGTATTTCTGCTGATCGGGGGAAAGAATTGTTATTTTTAGACATTTCAAACAAATGGAATTTTCCGATTGATTTTAATAACCAGAGAACGACCTAAAAAATTGAGAAAACCTGCATTTATGAAAAAGTTTTTTTATTTGTTCACAGCATTGTTTGTATTCATCGCATGCAATGACCATTCCACCACTTCAACTTCCATTTCATTTGTAAGTTATTCCGATTTGGCCAATCCGCTGATGGGAACCGATTCCGATTTTGCCTTGTCGAACGGGAATACTTATCCGGCAATTGCACTTCCGTGGGGAATGAATTTCTGGACTCCGCAAACCGGCAAAATGGGTAATGGCTGGTGCTATGGTTACGATTCGTACAAAATCCGCGGCATCAAACAAACCCATCAGCCCAGTCCGTGGATCAACGACTATGCAGCTTTTTCGCTGATGGCTGTTACCGGCGAACTGAAATTTAAGGAAGACGACCGCGCTTCGTGGTTTTCGCACAAGGCCGAAACCGCGAAACCGTATTATTACGGTGTTTATCTGGCCGACTACGATACCCGCGTTGAAGTTGTCCCAACCGAGCGCGCAGCCATGTTCCGCTTTACTTTTCCTGAAAATGAAAAATCCTACATTCTACTGGATGCATTTTTCAAAGGTTCGATGGTGAAAATTATTCCTGAAGAGAAAAAAATCATCGGTTATTGCCGCAACAACAGTGGCGGCGTGCCCGAAAATTTTCACAACTTTTTTATTGCTGAATTCGACAAACCATTTGAAATTACACATACGTGGAATGGTGAACAGTTAATTGAAAAGTTGAATAATGCGGAAGGCGAACATGTGGGCGCTGTTATTGGTTTCCGGACAAAAAAAGGGGAACAGGTGCATGTAAAAGTGGCTTCGTCGTTTATTTCTCTTGAACAGGCAAAACTCAATCTAAACCGGGAAATCGGGAACAAGTCGTTTGCTGATATCAAAAATGAAGGACAAAAAATATGGGACAACGAATTGGGTAAAATCAAAGTGGAAGGAGGAACGTCTGACGAGATAAAAACTTTCTATTCATGCCTGTACAGGGCATTGTTGTTTCCCCGCAAGTTTTACGAACTCGACGCCAGCAACCAGGTGGTTCATTACAGTCCGTATAATGGAGAAGTGTTGCCCGGCTATCTGTTTACCGACAATGGTTTCTGGGATACTTTCCGTGCAGTGTTCCCGTTTTTTACGCTTATGTATCCTGAACTGAACGGCCAGATTATGCAGGGATTGGTGAATACCTACAAGGAAAGCGGATGGTTGCCCGAGTGGGCAAGTCCCGGTCATCGCGGATGCATGATTGGTTCTAATTCCGCATCGCTGATTGCCGATTCGTACCTGAAAGGTATTCGCGTTTATGATATAGAAACTTTGTACGAAGCCATTCTGAAAAACACCGGCGCTGTTCATCCGTCGATTGGTTCGGTTGGCCGCATGGGGTTCGATTATTACAACAAACTTGGGTACATTCCATATAACGTGGGCATCAACGAAAATACGGCACGCACGCTGGAATATGCGTATGATGATTATTGCATCTGGCAATTGGCCAAAGAATTGAAACGCCCGCAGGAAGAGATTGACTTGTTTGCCAAACGTTCGCAAAATTATCGCAACGTGTTTGACCCGGAAACAAAACTGATGCGCGGTAAAAACGAAGACGGTATTTTTCAGTCGCCTTTCAGCCCGTACAAATGGGGAGATGCGTTTACCGAAGGAAATAGCTGGCACTATACTTGGAGTGTTTTTCACGATATTGCCGGTCTCTCCGACTTAATGGGAGGTACTGAAAACTTTGCTTCCATGCTCGACTCGGTTTTTGTGGTGCCGCCGGTTTTCGACTGTTCGTATTATGGGTTTCCGATCCACGAAATCCGCGAAATGCAAATTGCCGGAATGGGCAATTACGCACACGGCAACCAACCCATTCAGCACATGATTTACCTGTATAATTTTGCAGGTCAGCCATGGAAAGCGCAACAACATGTTCGCGAAGTACTGAATAAACTGTATGCAGCAACGCCGGATGGTTACTGTGGAGACGAGGATAACGGGCAAACCTCAGCCTGGTATGTTTTCAGTTCGATGGGTTTTTACCCGGTTTGCCCCGGCACCGACCAGTATGTTTTTGGTGCGCCGCTGTTCAATAAAATCACGCTCTCACTTGAAAACGGCAACCAGTTCGTTATTGAAGCAAAAAATAATTCAGCAGAAAATATATATGTTGACAATATTAAACTGAACGGGCAGGAATGGGATAAAAACTTCATTACTCATTCAGCCATTCAATCGGGTGGAAAACTTGAATTCGGAATGAAATCGGTTCCCAATAAATCAAGAGGAACCAGCGAAAAGGCATTTCCGTATTCAATGTCAGTCCAAAACTGATTGCCTCATTTAAAAGCAAAAAGAGGCTGTCCAAAAAGTTCTAAAATCCGCAATTCGCGTCACTCTGAATTTATTTAAGGGTCTGATTATTAGAAAGATGAGATCCAGAAACAAGTTCGGGAAGACTTGATCACAGACTTTTCGGGCAGCCTCTTCTTGGCTTATTGCTTTTTTTATCAGATAATCAGCATTGCATCGCCATACGTTCCGAAACGGTATTTTTGTTTGATGGCGTCGTCGTAAGCTTTCATTACAAAATCGTAGCCTCCGAAAGCAGCAACCATCATCAGTAAAGTTGAGTACGGGAGATGAAAGTTGGTGATCATTTTATCGGCCACGCTGAAATCGTAAGGAGGGAAAATAAATTTATTGGTCCATCCCTCGTATGGTTTCAGATGCCCCTGGGTTGATACCGAACTTTCCAGCGTACGCATAACGGTAGTGCCTACTGCACAAACGCTCTTCCGGTTGTCTTTAGCCCGGTTGACTATTTCGCAGGCTTTATCGGTAATCCAGATTTGCTCCGAATCCATTTTGTGTTTGGTCAGGTCTTCAACATCCACACTGCGAAAGTTTCCAAGCCCAACATGCAACGTAATATAAGCGTACTCAACGCCAATAATTTCGAGACGTTTCATCAATTCGCGGCTGAAATGAAGTCCGGCAGTTGGCGCAGCAACGGCTCCTTCGTGTTTCGCAAAAATCGTTTGATAACGTTCTTTATCTTCCGGTTGAACGCTGCGGTTGATGAATTTTGGCAGTGGAGTTTCACCCAGGCTGTAAAGCGCTTTTTTAAATTCATCGTATGGTCCGTCAAAAAGGAAACGAAGGGTTCGGCCACGCGATGTGGTATTGTCGATTACTTCGGCAACCAGCAAATCATCGTCACCAAAATATAATTTGTTACCAATTCGTATTTTACGGGCCGGATCAACCAGCACATCCCACAAACGCTGTTCGCGGTTCAGTTCACGAAGCAGGAAAACCTCAATTTCGGCGCCGGTTTTTTCCTTGTTGCCATTCAGCCGGGCCGGAAAAACTTTGGTATCGTTGAAAACCATTACATCTTTATCGCTAAAGTAGTCTTTAACATCTTTAAATATGCGGTGTTCAATAGTTTTTGTTTTGCGGTTCAATACCATCAATCTCGATTCGTCGCGGTTTTCAGACGGGTGGAGGGCGATTAAACCGTCGGGAAGATTGTATTTAAATTTCGATAACTTCATCTGTATAATGGTTTATTTATTAATTGTCTTCTGATTTTCTTTATGTTCTGAACTTATTTCAATTTCATTTTTTGTTATCATATCAAAGCTGGGATTCCACCGGCATTCAGACATGAACCCCGTTTTACGGGGCAATATTCAATTCGTTACGTTTCCCCTTAAAATTTTTAGAAAATTTTCTACTGAAAATGCACTTTCTACCGAGAAATTCCCAATCCGGGTTCGGCGAAGTCCTGTCAGATAGGCCCCGCTGTTCAGTTTAAGTCCCAAATCACGGGCAAGAGAACGGATATAAGTTCCTTTGCTGCACACCACCCTGATGGTGATTTCTTCTGCTGAAAATTTCTGCAATTCAATTTCCCGGATAAATATTGGCCGGGATTTCAGTTCCACATCTTCGCCTTTTCGGGCATGTTTGTATGCCCGTTTTCCGTCGATTTTTACCGCGCTGAATATAGGTGGTACCTGATCCGTTTTGCCTTCGAACTTCTGCAAGGCTTCCAATACCAGTTCCCGTGTGATATGGCTGGTTTCGTAAGTCGCCTCTTCTTCGGTTTCCAAATCGAACGATGGGGTAGTCGCTCCCAGTTTTAAGGTGGCAATATATTCCTTTTCTTCTGCCTGAAGCGATTCAATTTGTTTGGTTGCTTTCCCGGTACAAAGAATCATCAGTCCGGTCGCTTTTGGATCGAGCGTTCCGGCATGGCCTACTTTCAGCTTTTTGATACCCAACATACGGCAAAGATTATTGCGTACTTTCTGCACCAAATCGAAAGATGTCCATTCCAGTTCTTTGTCAAAAAGAAGTATTTCTCCTTCCGGAAAGTTAAAGTCTTGTATCGACTCTCCCATAGGAAAATCTTTTAAATAAGAGATTTACAATTATGGTAACCTAGCTAAATTCCGGCCGCAAAGATAGTAATTAGTCCTACAATTAGACAATAGATGGCAAAATAAATCAGTTTACCTTTCTTTACAATGCCGATCATCCATTTGCATGCCAAAAGCCCGGAAACAAAAGCGGCAATAAAACCAACCAACAGCGGAAGGAATCCTATGGAATCATTTGAACTCATTTCTCCGTTCATTATATCCAGAATATTCGCACCGATGATAGGGATTAAAACCATCAGAAAAGAGAAGCGGGCTACACTTTCGCGTTTGTTTCCCAGCAAAAGGCCGGTTGCAATGGTCGATCCGCTGCGGGAAACACCGGGCAAAATAGCAACGGTTTGGGCCAGACCTATAATAAGGGCATCGCGGAAACTGATAGATTTATCGCCCGACTTGGCAAAGTAGGTAAAGGAAAGAATGGTTGCGGTGACCAACAGCATAGCTCCCACAAACAAAATATCGGAATCGAATAATGAAGCGATTTCTTTCTGAAATAAAAGTCCGACAATTACAACCGGAACGGAAGAGAAAAGTATTTTGGCGATGTACCGGGTTTCTTCGTTCCATTGAAATTTAAAAAGCCCTTTCAGCAAGGCCCATATATCTTTTCGGAAAACAACGATGGTTGAAAGTACTGTTGCCCCATGAACAGCAACTGCAAATATCAGGTTGCTGTGTGCATTGACACCAAAAAGGTAATTCCCGATTTCGAGGTGGCCACTTGAACTGACAGGCAGGAATTCGGTAAGTCCCTGAATAATACCCAGTAAAAATGCCTGCAATGAATTCATACTGATTCGTTATCCGATTTTGGTTTTTTCATAATGGCATAAATCTCGAACAGGAAGCCGAATAAAACGACCATCGGGGCGAGGGTAATTCGCCGGAAACTAAAAATTTCAGAATTGAAAACATTCGGATCGTTACTTTTGCCGCCGACCATCAATATGAACCCGAGAATGATAATTGCGAAACCGATAACCAGCAACTTATAATTCTCTTTTGCCAGAGCGAAACCTTGTTTCATATCTTCTTGTTCTTTTTTAACCATAACCCAAAAATTTTCGATAAAGATAATTAATTCCTTTATAACAGGTTTGCTGAATTGTAACAGTTAATTTAATAAAACAGTTCATCAAACCGCAGGCGAAGGAACTTATTAACCGCGAACCAGGTTGATAACCAAGAGATCAGGATACCCATTGCCAACACAAAAAGAAAAACAATACCAAGCGTTTCGTATCCCGAAATTTTAAAAATGCCGGCAAATTCATTTTTATAAGTCATAAAAATAAGCGCGAGCAGAGCATCCGAAACAAGAGCTCCGATAATTCCAAAGGTAATACTTCTCAGAATAAATGGTTTGCGAATAAACCCGCGTGTGGCGCCCACCAGTTGCATGGTGTTGATTATGAACCGCTGTGAATATACCGAAATGCGAATGGTGTTGTTGATGAGCGAAGTGAAAATGAACAGCAGTAAAACGGAGAAGACGATCAGAAACAGGCCAATTTTACTGACATTCTCATTGATCAGGTTCACCAGATCGCGCTGATAATAAACTTCTTTTACCTGCGGATATTTCAGAAATTCTTTTTCCAGAACAGCAATGCTGTCGGGACGGGTGTATTCGGCATACAACTTCACATCAATGGACGAAAGCAACGGATTGAAACCCAGAAACCCTTGAAAATCTTCGCCCAGATCTTCCTGAAGTTGCTTTGCTGCCGTTTCTTTGTCGATAAAACGGGTCGATTTCACCGGCTCGGAGGCATCCAGTATTTTTTGCAGCCGGATGACGTCAATTTCTTTTACATCGTCGTGAAGCACCAGTGTAAAACCAATATTTTCGCGCACGTAATCCGAGAGCTTGTCGGCATTCAGCACCAGCAGTCCAAATAATCCAAAGAGGAACAGCACCAGCGAGATGCTAACTGTTGCACTGAGGTACGACCGGAAAACCCGGCGTTTAAGCTTTAATGGTTTCTGTTTCTTCATTTTTTAGTTTTTTTAACCGGAGAAACAAAAAAGCAGCAATTGCGAGCAAGAGTAAAACTGAACTAGCCATTGAAATTTTGTTTCCAACGAAATAGGATTGCGGTTCAAATTTGAATTCGACTTCGTGTTTTCCGTCGGGCAGCAACATGGCTCGTAGCACGTAATTCACCTGGAAATGCGGAGTTTCTTCCCCGTCAATAAAAGCGTTCCATCCTTTCGGATAATAAATTTCGGAGAAAACAGCCAGTTGATCACCGTTCACATTGGCTTCGTATTTCAGATAATTGGGTTGATATTCGGTTAGTTGTACCGTCCCTTCAGCACTAAATGTCTTTTCGTCAATCAACGAGCTGAAATTTTTATTGATGATTGCTTCTTTTTCAGGGTTGAACTGCCCCAGCGCTGTAACTTCCTGATCGGCATTTTCAACCATTTTTACCGACGAAACCAACCATGCATTTCCCAATGCAGCAGGATTGGTGATCGGCGCCTGCTCAGTGTCATAAATAATGTAACGGGTATTCAGCATGTTAATTACCGGCAATGCCGATATCAGCGAATCGATGGTTTCCGGTGATTGGAACCCTGCTATCAGCCGTTGCATTTCGGGTTGAATTTGGTATTGGAACAACTCATTGTAGCGTTTCATTTTAGCGCCATGGTAACCACCAAGTGACTTGTGGAAATACGAAGTACGTGAATCGGCAAATGGGTTTCGCAGGTTCAGCACCCGGAAATATAAATCTTTGTCTCTTTCAATTGCCATGTCGGCTGCCGTCTTTTTAAACGGTTCGGCTACTTCCTTTTTTGAGCTGAAATTATCATTGTTGAAATATTTCTTGTTCACCGGCCACATATCGATCAATATCAGGGCAACCCAAAGGACAATGGCATATTTTGCCTTCAGTTTGTTTTTCCGGAAAGCCCACAAACCACCGGCGGCAAGCAGTACGAAAACCAGTGAGCGAAAGGCATCGGTGCGTAAAACCGACTGGCGGTCGGCTTGCAACGCATCAATCAGTTGTTTTGGCCAACCTGCCTGCAAATACTGGGCATCGGTTGCGCCTGAGAAATTTCCGGCCAGACCGGGCGAGACAGCAAAAATCAGCGCAAGCCCGCCGGTTATTCCGGTGGCATATTTCAGGCTTTTCATGAAATCGGCATCCGAAATTTTGCGCAGATAAATATCGCGAACGGCCAGTACACCAAGCAAAGCCATTGCAAACTGCTGGATGACAATGATATTTTTCACATCGCGAAACTTGTTGTAGCCCGGAAAATAATCGAGCATCAGGTTGCTGAGCAGCGAGAAGTTTTTGCCCAGCGACAGTAAAAATGAAACCACGACAACGGCAACTAACCACCATTTGTCTTTTCCTTTCACTACAAATAAGCTGAGAACAAACAGAAAACAAAGTACCGCGCCAAAATAAAAAGGCGCTCCCGAAATCGGTTGGCTCCCCCAGTACAATGGTGCATTTTTCGAAACTTCTTCCGCCAGTTTTTTACCGCCTTGCATTTTCTCCAATTCTTTGTAGAAATTAGAGTTTTCTCCCAGAGGTTCAGACATACCGCCACCTTTGAAACGCGGAATAAAAGCGGTCATTGCTTCACCGAAATCGTAACTATAGTCGAGAATATAGTCTTTATCGAGCCCGCTGGTTTTGTTCTCTTTGTTCAGGGTCAGTTCCGACTTGCTTCGCATCGAATATTTTCCGTATTCATACGTGGTGTACAGGCGCGAAAAATTGGTTCCCACGGCCAGAATAACTGCCACAACCAGCATCAGCGAAGTTTTTGCAAACGAAGGCAAAGTTTTTTCTTTGATGGCGAAAACCAGGTAAGTGATACCCAAAATCAATATTAAAATGATTGCATAATAGGTCATTTGCAGGTGGTTGGCGCTCAACATCCAGGCCAGCGCAATGGCTGTGATGAGGCTTCCGCCAATGCGGTTCTTTTTGTAGGCCATCAGCACTCCGGCCACCAGCAGCGAAAGGTAGGCGAGCGTGTGCGCCTTGGTCATGTGCCCGGTGACCATCACTACAAAGGTGAAAGTCATAAAACCATACGCCAGGCTGGCCGCAAAAGCAACCCACAGGCTGATGTCGAGGCTCAGACAAAGAATAAAAAAGAACAGAAAACTCAGGGTCAGTATCATCACCGGGTGCGAGATGGAAACTACAACTTTTTGTATTTTGGCAGGCAGTTCGCCCGGGTAAAATGTTGATGTCAGGTAGGCAGGCATTCCGCTAAACATGTTATTCGACCAAAGCGCTTCCTTGCCGGTCGCTTCGCGGTAATCCACAATCTCTTTGGCCATTCCCTGAAACTGGGTGCCATCGGAACTTTGCACTTTTTTCCCTTCCAGCACCGGAGAAAAATAAGCTACACTAATAACCAGAAAAAGCAGGATGACAGCCAGAACAGGCCCCGTTTTTTGAAGAATGGCTTTTGTATCCATATTCGTGTTGCAGTAAATGATAAATTCGTAATTTCGTTGTTAGCAAAAATAAACCTTTTTAAATCAATTGCTAAATATTCATGGGCGTAATTAAAAGGCAAACGATCAAGGGTTCTGTGTACTCATACCTGGGCATTATCGTTGGTTTTCTTTATACAATAATATCTAATGAGCTTTTATTAAAAGAACAGATTGGTCTTATTGCCATTTTAGTTGCCGTTTCCGGACTTTATTCTCAATTCTCGACGCTTGGATTTACAAAAGTAATCGAACGACTTTTTCCTTATTTCAGAGATAAAGACAAAAATCATAACGGATTTGTATTCCTTTCTGTTGCAGTAGGTATAGCTGGTTTTGCAATTTCACTGATCAGCTTTTTTATATTAAAACCGTATATCATAGAAAGTAATGAAGTCAAGTCTCCCCTGGTGGTTGAATACATTTGGTATTTGGTTCCTCTTATCTTTTTTCGGATGTTTTTCAATCTTCTGGATTCCTACAACAAGATGCTTTTTGATGCAACAACCGGAACCTTTCTGAGCGATTTTGTGTACCGGGTAGGAACCATTCTCTTGCTCGGAGCTTACTTCGTTAATTGGATCAATTTTTCGCAATTTGTTTTCGGTTACGTGGTGTTTTTGAGTATACCGGCAGTTTATCTGGCAGCGTTACTTATTTACCGGAAACAGTTCAATCTGCGGCCAAAGCTTGATTTTATAAAACCTCCACTGCGAAAAGAAATGGTTAGTCTTTCATTATTTGGTATTATCGGCGGAGTGAGCAGTGTGGCCCTAAAGCAAATTGATACCATTATGCTGAATGCTTACACAAACCTTTCGATGACTGGTGTTTATTCAATCATTTTCTATTTTGGAACGGTCATCCTGATTCCCGGCGTAGCACTTGGCAAAATCTCATCGACCATTATTGCCAATGCCTGGAAAAACAAAGACATGGATACCATTCAGGATATTTACTACAAAAGCAGCATCAATCAGTTGTTTGCCAGCTTATTGTTATTTATTTTGGTTGTAACAAACCTCCATAACATCATTCAACTATTAGGCACTGATTACATAGGCACCGAATGGGTAATTACCCTGATTTCGCTCACCAGCCTGATCGTTGCCTCTACAGGGTCGAGTGTCCAGATTATTGGAACTTCTCATAAGTACAAAATTCAAACTTATTCTCTGGGTGTATTAATGATATTATCAGTAATAATTTACGCAATTTTTATCCCGAATTTAGGAATGATTGGTGCTGCTCTTGGTTCGATGCTATCATTGTCCGGAGCATCACTTCTCCGTGTTTTCTACATCCGGCAGAATATGAAAATGTTTCCATACCGGCTCATTCACCTCAAATGCGTGGCTTTTGGTGTGATTGCTTTTATTGCCGGAAAAATAATCCCGGTACTCGACCATTTTCTGATCGACCTGATTATCCGTTGTTCGGCCATCAGCATTGTTTTTATTGGCCTGTGTTACTGGTTTGCTATTTCTGAAGATTTGGTAAAAATCGGGGATAAAGTTTTAGTCGCACTTCGTTTAAAAAGAAAATAAATGAAAATCCTATGGGTAAAAAGCGACTAAAAATAATGGTTTCATCAACGGTATCCGGGAACGAATACATATTAGACCAGATCGCTGCTATTTTGAGACAGAAATTTAAATATGATGTAATTATGTCGAAAAAAGGTAGCGTTTATGTGCCAATTGATTGCACCGAGGACAAAGAAAAGGCTTGCCTGAAAGCGGTTGAGGATTGCGATATGTTTTTAGGAATAATTTTCCCCCGGTATGGCTCTGGCATTACACACAAAGAGTTTCTGGAAGCTAAACGGTTAAATCGTCCGAGATTATTTATGGTTCATGAAAGAATTGAATTCCTGAGAAAACTTTTTCACCCTTATTTGTTTGATGGACAGAATCGCAGAACTGATTTTGAGATTAAAGAAAATTCAGTCTTAGACAGTATAAAGGTTGTTGATATGTATTATGATGTTAGCAATAACTGGATACACTCGTTTTCCAATGAAGGAGAGTTGCTGTCTTTTATTGAACAGCAATATAAAGATCACCAACGGAGAATCAAAGAGTTACAAAATCAAAAGGCATGAAAGACGAACAACTTATAAAAAACCTTATTAAACAAGGAGAAAGCGATCAGCTTGAATTTAAAGAATCTGTTCGCAAAGAAGATATTGCAAAAGTCCTTTGTGCGTTTTTAAATGCTGAAGGAGGGACTATACTTATTGGTGTGCAAGATGGCGGTAAAGTAATTGGGATAAATGACGCCGACAAGCAAGAATCAGAGTTAAAAAATTATTTGTTCAGGTCTATTATTCCTGAAGCTCCAATCACGATATCAACAGAAATAATCGGCAATAAAACCATACTTCTTGCAAAAGTCTGGAACGGCTCAAAACCACCCTATGTTTTTAATGGTGCGATTTATTACAGAAAGAAAGCACAAACAGTAAAAGCAACGTCAAGTGATATTTCAAAACTTATTGTAGAACGACAAAAAACAGAACTGCACTGGGAGCGACAGCCAGCATTAGGTATTGGTTTAGAGGATTTGGACGAATTGGAAATTCGAAAAACATTAAAAGATTTGGCTCAATACGGAAGAGGCAAAATGTTTTCAGAAACAGAGACAGAGGATTTTTTAACCTATTATGGGCTATACCAGAATGGAATTTTAACTAACGCTGCGGTTGTTTTATTTGCGAAAGAACCTACACGTTATTTACCTCAATGTCGTGTTCGTCTCACTGTTTATAAAGGTTCAAAATCTTCAGATACATTTATCTATGATAAAATCTTTGAGGGCAATCTCTTTCGGAGTATTGAAGAAATTCTTCAGTTCTTTGATGTTAATATTGCTACTAAAAGTAGGTTTTCGGATAAAAAATGGTTTCGTGAAGATATGACTTTTCCCAAATTAGCATTACGCGAAGGTTTAATGAATGCATTTATTCATCGCGATTTTACTTCTGTGTCTGGGACTGTTACTGTTGCTTTTTACCCCGATCGCTTGGAAATAACCAATACCGGTGAGTTATATGGAGGATACACTCCTTCCTCGCTTGCTAAAAATCATTTATCTGTTCCTCGTAACCCTGATATTGCACATGTCTGCTTTTTAAGACAATTAATAGAAAAGATTGGTCGGGGAACAATTAAAATGATTGAAGATTGTGAAAGCAAAGGATACCCAAAACCTGTTTGGCAAAGTAATTCCGGTGTTACAATTCTTACATTTAAGGATGTTACAGTGACTTCTAATACTGATGATGCTGTAAATGATGCTGTAAATGATGCTGTAAATGATGCTGTAAATGATGCCGTAAGAAGAGGGATTATTGATGCTGTAAGTGATGCTGTAAGTGATACTATAAGTGATGCTGTAAAAGCAATAATAGCTAACGATAAAGGAGTTTCGATAACTGAAATAATGAATAAAACAGGTAAATCAAATGCAACAGTAAAACGTTACCTTCAGATTCTCCGGACAATTCAATTTATTGAGTTCAGGGGAGCCGCTAAAACAGGGAAATATTATCTTACCCAAAAAGCATTAGCTGAGATAGCGAAAAAGAAATAAAAAGAGAATCTTGATTGTTAGATTTCAAATACTGTCTTCATGTTTCAAACTACCATTATTATACAGGCCCGTACCGGCTCGACCCGGATGCCAAAAAAGGTGATTCTTCCGTTTTACGAGGGAAAAAGCATCATCGAAATCTTGCTGGAAAAACTGTTGGCAACCGGATTTCCCATTGTGCTGGCAACTACTGAAAACCCGGGCGACGATCCGCTGGTGGCAAGAGCTGAAAACTACCCGGTGTCGGTTTTTCGCGGTTCCGAAGAAAATGTACTGCATCGTTTCATCGAAGCTGGCACGCAGTTTCAGGCAAAAAATATCGTTCGCGTTTGTGCCGACAACCCCTTTCTCGACGCGGCTTCTATTCTGGTTTTGGCGGAAGAATTCGTGAAAAATCCTTCCGACTACCTGAGTTTTCAGTTTAGCGGAGATCGTCCGTCAATAAAAACCCATTTTGGCTTTTTTGCTGAAGCAACCACGCTTGAAACGTTGAAAAAAGTCGCTTCTCTCACTTCTGAAAAATTATACATCGAGCATGTAACTAACTTCATTTACGGGCACCCGCAACTTTTTGATGTCCGTTTTCTGGATGCGCCGAACCTCATTTTTTCGCGTTCCGATATCCGTCTGACGCTCGATACACCTGCTGATTTCAGTCTTCAGCAAAAAATTTATGCTGAAATGAAGCTGCAAAACCCTAATTTTGGCGTCGACGAAGTAGTTGCTTTTCTGGATAAAAACCCGGAATTGTTGCAGCAGATGAAACTTGAAATTGACAAAAACAGCAAATGAAATGAGCATGATTTACAGAAACACCAATGGAAATGAATAGTTTTTCATGCGCTCCGAGGCTTCGGAGCCATCTCGTTGAAAATTAGATTGAAAGACTGATATAATTACGAAGATTATAGAAACCAAAATTGAATTTTTATACGGATGAAATCAACCTATATAATTGGCGAAATCGGGCAAAACCACAACGGTGAAGTGGAAATTGCAAAAAAACTGATCGACGAAATCAGCAAGCCGGTGACCGACTTTTTGTTTGGCCAGCACCTGGCGCCGATGAACGCAGTGAAGATGACCCGCCGCGACCTGAACGAAGAACTTTCGGCTTCGGCCATGATGTGCCCTTACCTGAACGAACATTCGTTTGGCAAAACGTATGGCGAACACCGGCAGGCGCTCGAACTCGACGACGAGGAGCATTTCGAGGTGTACCGTTACGCGAAAGATCGGGGCCTTGATGTAGTGGAAACGCTTTGTGCAAAGGGTTGTCTTTCGATGCTGAAATTGTTCACACCCGACCGTCTGAAAGTAGCTTCGCGCGACCTGACCAACCTGCCGTTGCTGGCTGCCATGGCCGAAACCAAAATACCGATCATTTTGTCGACCGGCATGGGGGGGCAGCAGGAACTGGACGATGCGCTGGCGGTGATTACCCGCTACCATTCCGACATCAGCATTTTGCATTGTTTGTCACAATATCCGTCGGAGTACAAAAACATCAACCTCGAAAGTGTCCGCTTTTTGCAGGATCATTATCCGGATTATACGATTGGTTATTCCGACCATTCCATCGGTATTGTGGTGCCGGTAGTTGCTGTTTCGTTGGGGGCTAAAATCATTGAAAAGCACGTCACGCTCGACCGCAATATGAAAGGCACCGACCATCGCGGATCACTCGAACCAGAAGGTATCTGGCGTATGGTGCGCGACATCCGCAACATTGAAATGGCGATGGGCGAATACGGTTTGTCGGCCAGCGAAGTGACCCGCGAAACACGCACCAAGCTCGAACGTTCAATTGCCACCAACCGGACGATTAAAAAAGGCGAAACAATCGATGAAAGCGACCTTCACCTGCTGAGCCCCGGCGACGGTTTCAAATGGGCCGAAAAAGAACAGGTAATTGGCAAAACCGCTCTGCAAAATATTGAAAAAGATGAAATTATTTACCCAAACCTGATCCGATGATAAAACTGGTATTGACTGATATAGATGGAGTTTGGACCGATGGCGGAATGTATTACGACCAAACCGGGAATGAGTGGAAAAAGTTCAATACATCCGACAGTGCAGGTGTACTATTCCTTCGTTTGCTTGAAATCCCGATGGGAATTATCACCGGTGAAAACACTGAAATTGTACGGAGCCGCGCTGAAAAACTGAAAATTACCGAGTTGCACATGGGCATCAAAAACAAACTGGAAACGGCCAAAACCCTGTGCGAAAAATATGGAGTTTCGCTGAAAGAAGTGGCTTATATTGGCGACGACATCAACGATATTCCGATGCTCGATTCGGTCGGTTTTTCGGCCTGCCCGGCCAATGCGCCCGACTATGTGAAATCGCATGCCACGCTGGTGCTGAAGAAAAAAGGTGGCGACGGCGCTTTCCGCGAATTTGTGGAATATATTCTCGAAGATGAAGACCTGTTCGAAAAAGCAATGGAGTTGTATCTGAAAAGTATTTGAATTTTGCAGGATATAAGTTAGTTGTATCATGCTAGGGGACAGTGGTTAATCATACTTGACTGCAAGAAATGAACATAAAAGAGACGATAAAAAATAAATTGTAGAGTCATACATTAATAACGATGAACAATGAATATTCCAGTTACAGATATTTTAGCAATAGTTTCCTTGGTGCTTGGCTTAGTTGCATTAATAGTGACGATAATTGGTTTTTTTGCTTCTCTCAAATTTTATAGAGACGGAGTAGCACTTCAAGATAGTGCTACTAAAGCATTAGCGAAAATTGAAGAAAAGACCTCGACAATTGGACAGCAGGTAACTGACATGTCAGGAAAAATGTTAGATGCTGTAACAAATAAAGGGGAACCAATCAATAAGAACTTTGACAAGATATATGAAGAAATAGAAAAGGTTAAAGGTATAATTATTGATAAAACGAAAAAGCTACCTGCAATTAATGTAGTTGAAAAAGAAAAACTTGAAAAGATTATTTCTGCAGAATTGGAAACGATTAGAGGTCAAGTAACAGCTACAGAAGAAAAAGAAGAAATTAACTTGGTGACAAAGAATATTGAAAACCATATTATGCTTGCATTCGCAGTAGGTACATCTCTTGCAGAAAATTTGAAATACAATATTTATTATGACCCTTCCAATAGGAGTCATTACCGACGTTTCAAGTATATCGGACTTTACGCTGATAAAGCTATTTTGTATGTAGGCAAAATAAGTAAGATTGTTCATTGTAATTATGACAAAGTAAACAAACAACTTGTATCGACCAACGACTATGATTTAACTCTGTTAAGCGAAGACGAAAAGAATCGTATCATAGGAATAATTGAGAATACGGAGTATTATGATTTACAGGTAGGGATTAAATTTTTCCTCGTTGACAAGTTCTACGATACAAATTATATGAAAACCTCTGCCTATCCTCTTCGTGCGAAAAAATATTTTTTCCTTGATGAAATAAAAGGATTTAAAGAGGGCATGACAGCACAACAAGTTGCTAAACTACTTGATGAGAAATTTTGGGAATAACACAAATAAATATGGCTACAAACATTGTTGACAAACAGTCTGAGGTAATAAAAGCACGAACTCAGCTACCCGCAAATTCAGCAGCATCGGTTTTTGGTGTGCATCTTTCCGCTCAGGCCGTCTTTCGGCTTGACACCCACCAGATGGCGAACGCAATCCGCCTTTGTTTGTAACTTCCAACATTCCCAGTTTTCATGGACTTTTACAAAATTTTCATGTGTGTAAATTTTCAAATTTGGTTTGTACAATTTTCGTATCAACTTCTGTTTTTTCAATCAACATTCCAACGCATGGAATAGCCATTTATTCGCTTCGCGGATTTCCCTTTGGTCAATTCATTTTCTGTTGGTATGAGCTTTAGCTCTTATGGCTATTTCATCTGTCCATTAATCACTACCCCGTCGATTCCCATGATTTGTGCTGAGTGACAGGCATCATCCGCACTGTGAACAATGGGTTCGCCCTTGGCATTGAATGAAGTGTTGATCAACGCTTTTACCTGGTGGTGTTCGTCGAGATACGTCAGCAAATCCCATAAATACGGATTGTCGGTGCGGGCAAAAAGGGTTTGGATGCGCGCTGTTCCGTCGGCATGGACTGCACCGGCCAGTTCCGTTTGTTTTTCAGGAAGGACAGCAAAATCGAGCAACATGTATTTGCTGAGCGGATAAATGTTGTCAAGTCCGGTAAAGTAGCGGCTGTTTTTTTCGAGCATGACAGGCGCCACCGGGCGGTACCATTCCCGGCCTTTGTGCTGCATGCTGATTTTCCGGGCCAGTTTCTTCGAACCGGCCAAACACAATAAACTGCGATTCCCCAGTGCACGCGGCCCCGCTTCACCAAAACCATTGCAAATGCCAATCGTTTTCCCGGCAACCAGCGCTTCGGCACAATTTTTAACGTCGTCTTCGGAATAAGAAAATGTTTCATTTTCGAGCTTCCAACCATTTAAATACGGCGAATGAAGTTCTGCCTTTCCATGCTTTTTCCACTCGGCAAAAGCTGCTGCGCCAAGCGCCAGTCCTGAATCTTCGGTACAGGGAGGAATGTAAACTTCAGAAAAAAGACCGCTGTTTACGAGTTCGGTATTGGCAACAATATTGAGGGCACAACCTCCTGTGTAATAAAGTTCTTCGCAGCCGGTTTGTTCTTTCAGCCTGCGGAAAACAGATAACATTTCGTTCACAAAAATTTGGTGAAGCGTTGCCACCACATCCTGGATGAAGGGGTTTTTCTGATCGAAATATTTCAGTTCGATACCAAATGCTTTTTTTGCTTCCTGAAAAAATACGGACTTGCGATTCCATATATTTTCGAAGAAATCATGTTCGATGAGCCATTTTTCCAGTTCAGAACGGTAACTGCCATGTCCGGCCAAACCCATCATTTTCCCGGGTACTGAATTCTGCTCCTCCAGCCGGGCGCCAATGATGGCAAAAACCAACGCATTGGCATTGAAAATGGAGCTCATTTTTCTCAGTTCCCAATGGTATTCGAGCAACTGAAGTTGGTTATTCCTGAAAATCCATGCAGAGAAATTGCTCCGGCTGGCGCCTCCGTCGAAATGCACCAGCAAGCTGTTTTCTTTGAAATTTCCGAAGAAAGGAAGGCAGGAAAAGATGTGTGCCAACTCGTGGTTCAGCGCCCACCCGCGTGTTTCACGGCCAAACCACCAGCAACGGCCTTCTTCCAAATCGTTCGACAGTCCGGCGCTGAGGGGCGCTTCGAAGCGGACATCGCCCCGGGACGTGAGAAAAGTTCGGCCCACCACATTGTCGACAAAAACAAGATCGAATTCTTCGGCAAGCAATTTTTTTTCTTTCAGGATGGAATATAATTTTTCGTGCAGTTGGTTATCGCGTTTGCGGCGGGTAATACGTTCGAGTTGAAGAAATTCGCGGACACGCCCGTTCTGCATGATGCAAAGATTGTGGTCGTGTACATAAAACGGATGTTCATAGTCGAAGCGGTCCTGTATCCCGTAAATGGCCAGTGTTGCCCGCGACGAATTCATTTTGGTGCAAATTGCAGATAAATGACCCCCGCAAGTAACACATAAAGGAATAATTCACCCCAAAACCTCCGTTTCATAAATACCAAATAGTTGGATATAAGAAACGAAAGCGGAATGGCCAGAATGATAAATATTTCGTGTGAAATGGCAGGTATGGTAATCATCAACGCCAGGGGAATCAGAAAAACAAAAAAGAACACCTGAAAGAATTTTCGGGAACTGATTTTCTTTTCGTCGTATTGTACCAAGAAAAAAACACTGCTGAAAAAGGTGATAAAACCCAGAAAACCCAGAAAAACAAGAAGAGGAATATTGTTGTCGAAAAAATTATCGAAGGATATGAAGTCATTGTCGGTGATGAAATTCTTTTCAATGATAACCAACAAATCGAAAAACTTATTGAAAAAGAAATACCCGGCAAAAGTAAACAACCAGGGAAGCAAAAGGCCGAGCAGGGGCAATACAAAGTCACGCCATTTAATTTGTTTGTGAATCACGCGAAGACCGGCCCATACCATCGGGAAAAAGAAAATCAGGTTCATGTAGAAAAGCGAACCGATGGAAATCAGCATTCCGGCATCAAAAGCATTTGAATGGATTTTCTCTTTTTCGTACGAGTCGAAAATACGGTCGATGGCAAACAGGATAAAGAAAATAGCGAAATATACGGGGTGCATGGAATGCATGCCCACGAACCCGCTGGTGATGAGAATAAGCAGGCTGGCAGGCAAAAAGGTGCGGATACGAATAAAGGCATACTGGATATTCAGCCGGATAAGGAGGAAAGCCAGTAACACAAGCAAGGTGAGTGGGATGATGCTGTTCAGAAAAGTACTTTGCATCATGAGCCAGGCAACCGGTTGGTAAAGAGGCATCATGTCCTCGCCCGCATAAAAAGGGTACGGCTCCGGTTTGATCAGCGATGGCAACCAAAGCAGAACAGCCATCAGCGGGATCAGAATAAAATGATATGCATGGTTGGTTCTAAGTATTCTCAGTATCATGGGTCAAAATCCAAGTTTCAAATTTCACAAGTATTCAGTGTTCAGTCGCAGTATCCAGAGAAAATTTCCGGTTCCTGACGACTTGTTGCCAATATCGGTAGCAATTCAGCAATTTAGCAATATACAAGCATCTGGTTACAAATCAAACCCTAAATCTCTCCGGTAATAGCTGCCTTCGAATTTAATCTTTTCAGCATTTTTATACGAAACAGCCAGCGCTTCCTTCATGGAGTTTCCGTACGAACTGACCGCAATTACACGGCCTCCGTCGGTAACTACATTTACAGCCGACAATTTGGTTCCTGCATGAAACAAAATGCTGCCGTCAACTTGCCCGAAACCGCTCATTACTTTGCCTTTTGCGTACGAACCGGGATAACCGCCCGATACCATCATAACTGTAACAGCAGTGCGCGGGTCGATTTCGAGTGTCTTTTCAGCAAGGTTGCCATCGGCTACTCCTTCGAGCAATTCCACAAAGTCGGATTGGATGCGCAGCATGACTGCTTCGGTTTCCGGATCGCCCATGCGGACATTGTATTCAATAACAAACGGTTCGTTTTTTACATTGATCAGTCCTAAAAAGATAAAACCCTGGTACGGGATTCCATCTTCCTGCAACCCGTTGACCGTCGGTTTTACAATGCGTTCCTCCACCTTCTGCATAAAAATTTCATCAGCAAACGGGACAGGCGAAATGGCGCCCATACCGCCTGTATTCAGCCCGGTATCGCCTTCGCCGATGCGTTTATAATCTTTGGCAACCGGCAATATTTTATAGTCTTTGCCGTCGGTCATCACAAACACCGAACATTCCACACCACTCAAAAACTCTTCAATTACTACTTTGCTGCTGGCTGTACCGAATTGACCATCGAGCATTTCACGGAGCGAAGCGGCCGCTTCATCAAAACTATTAATGATGAGTACTCCCTTTCCGGCTGCCAGCCCATCGGCTTTCAAAACATACGGAGCGTTCAGCGTTTTCAGAAAATGAATGCCTTCATTCATCGTTTCTTTGGTAAAAGTACTGTACCGGGCAGTCGGGATGTTATGGCGTATCATGAAATCTTTGGCGAAATCCTTGCTGCCTTCGAGCATGGCGCCGTTTCGCCGGGGCCCGACAATTTTTAAGCCTTTTAATTCTTTCTGAAGAAGAAGGTAATCGTGCAGTCCTTCGCAAAGCGGTACTTCCGGTCCGACCAAAAGCAAGTCGATTTGGTTGTCGATAATGATTTTTTTGATGCCTTCAAAATCGGAAACACCAATTGGCAGGTTGATCCCAACTTCGGAAGTCCCTGCATTACCCGGGGCTATAAATAGTTTTTCTACTTTCGTCGATTGTTTAATTTTCCATGCCATCGCATGTTCTCTCCCTCCGGAGCCTACAATAAGAATATTCATTGGTTTATTTTTTAAAACCGGTATCGTTTCGAACCGGTATCCTTGCTTTTTCAAAGATCGAATTACTTCGGGCAGGGCTTCTTTCATATTTTTTTCAGCCTTTAGCGAATCGTGAAAAATCAGAATTGACCCCGGCCGTACAAAATCCATTACATTATTGAAAACTTCCTTTGCCGAAATACGGTGATCGAAGTCGCGGCTCAGTACATCCCACATCACAATCCGGTATTTTTTCCTGACCAATCGGTATTGCGGACATTTCAGGAAACCGTGCGGCGGCCTGAACAGCGGAGACCCGATCAACCGGTCTGCCTTTTCAATATTGGACAAATAGCTGTCGCGGTCCGATTTCAAACCTTGCATGTGGTTGAACGTATGGTTGCCAACAGCATGTCCTTCCGCCAAAACCTGTTGGAATACGGCAGGGTATTTTTCCACATTCTCCCCTACACAGAAAAAGGTAGCCCTGATGTTTTCCTGTTTCAGCAGATCGAGAACCCAGGGAGTTACCTCGGGAATCGGCCCGTCGTCGAATGTAAGGTAAACCACCTTTTCGTTCCCTTCGATTCTCCAAAACGCTTTTCTGTAAAGAAGACGAACGATCCACGGCAAGCGGACCCCTGGCCTCAAACGCATCATTTCGATGAACTGTATATTTTCAAATATTTGTTAAAACTTTCCATAATTTCTTTCGCCAGATTTTCCTGTCCGTTTTGCGTACAAATGGTATTCATCTCGCGCATGAAATAGAGGACACGCTGAATCTCTTCATCAACGATATTGGCAAATTTCTGATCCAGCGACAGGTAATAATCCATTTCCTTGAGATAAAGGCCATTCATTAATTTAATTATTTCACTGCCCTTCTGGCTGGCTCCTGCTTTAAAGTAGCTTTCAGCCATCATGATCGTGAAATAGTTATACGGTACTGTTTTGTGAGGAATCAGTTCAACACAGCGGTCGAGCACAGCAATTGCCGAATCTTTTTTACCCTCCAGAATCAGCGCTTCTGCCAGCCTGTTGAAATTATTGCGAATGTTCATCATCATGCGCGAATTGTTTTCATCGATGTAAACATCCGGTTTTTCCATATTTCCCCAAGTGAATTCTTCCATCATTTGCTTGTACATCAAGCTGGTATTTACTCCGCCTACCTGAATATTGTCGCTTTTCGATTTCAATGGCACGAACCGGTAAGCAAAACCTTCGAGACGGAAATAATCCTGAAGCCCAAGGTATTTGTCGCGGCCCACGGTAATAGCCCAGTAGATAGGCCGTTCCCAATTGGCCTGGTCAATCATGTCGAGTACCATCAACTCGTCTTTGGACAAGTAGCTTCTGTTCCCGAAGTTGATGAAAATAGTATCCACGATATTATTGTAATCTTCAGGGCCAACTACTTTGTTCCGGATTACAGCTTCCTTGTCAACTATATAATAAAGCTGTTTCGTCGGAATATAAGCGGAATTGTCTGCCTGGGTCAGTTTGGTTTTTGGGTTGTCATCCTTGATAAAATTAATGGCCCTTTTCAGTTCAATAGCTCCTTTGATACGCGGGTCACTCATCAGGTACACCACATCGCGGACCCCTTGCACGTATTGGTCGTGGCTAAAACTGATCGGCAGCGGCTCCGAGTCGTATGCTTTACTTTTCATCTGGTCGATATACCAGTCGGTCTGGAAATAACTGAGATTGCATACACGCACGTCGGTGCGGAATTCTTCCACTTCCTGATTGTACCAAAGCGGGAAAGTATCGTTGTCACCATTGGTGAAAATAACAGAATTTGGTTTGCACGATTTCAAATAGTTGGCGCCAAGTTCGCGGGCAGTATAGCGGTCTGAGCGGTCGTGGTCGTCCCAGTTTTCGGAAGCCATGATGCCGGGCACCAGAATCAGTGATAAAACAGAAACTACAATAGCGCTTATTTTTGCCGGAGCCAGCTTTTTCAATGCCTCGTACAGCGACAATACCCCAATGCCAATCCAAATGGCAAATGCATAGAACGAACCGGCGTACGCATAGTCGCGTTCGCGGGGTTGGTGCGGATATTGGTTCAGATAAAACACAATAGCAAGACCGGTCATCAGGAATAATAAAGAAACTACCCAGAGGTTCTGCTTCCCTGATTTTCCTTTGTTGTACATGTAGAAAAATCCGATTATCCCGAGAATGAGAGGAAAGAAATAATACGTATTCCTTCCTTTATTTTCTTTCAGGTGGGCAGGCAGGGTTTTCTGATCACCCAGACGCATGGAGTCAATGAAGTTGATCCCGCTGATCCAGTTACCATTTGAAATATCGCCATGGCCTTGAATGTCGTTTTGCCGTCCCACGAAATTCCACATGAAATAACGCAGGTACATAAAGCCAACCTGGTAGCGGAAAAAGAAAGTCATATTTTCAGCGAAAGTCGGTATCTGTAACATTTGGGTTTCGCCGGAAGGATCGGTATAACGAACATTCCGTCCTTTTATGTTGGCCCATTGCTTGTAATCTTCAATGTGTTGATCTTCGCGACTGTACATGCGCGGCAGGAACGTACTGTAATCGCTCATGAACTGCGGTTTTTCACGCATATCGGCAATCACATATTTACCGTCTTTCTGAATATAATATGGTTTGTCGTCAACATACGGTTCGCGGTCGTCGAGCGGAGTGTTGTAATATCTTCCGTAGAAAAGCGGACGGTCGCCATATTGTTCGCGGTTCAGATAGCCGAGCAGGGAAAATACATCATTAGGACTGTTTTGGTCCATCGGGGTTTTAGCCGACGAACGGATAACGATGATGGCAAACGAAGAATAGCCGATCAGGATAACCGTGAAACTGAGCAATATTGTATTCCAGAGAACCATGTTTTTGCGGATGGTGTAACGGATACCCCAAACAATGAGACTGATCAGCAGTAGTGCATAAATAATTACCCCGGTATTGAATGGAAGTCCAATCCCATTTACAAAAAGAAGCTCGAATTTGGCAGCTATTTTTACCACGCCGGGAATGATTCCGTACATGATAACAGCCACGATGACAAAAGAAATAGCAAGGCAATAAAGAATACCTTTTTTAGAGGCATTGTATTTTTTGAAATAATAAACAAGGACGATAGCAGGAATAGCAAGCAGGTTCAACAGGTGAATCCCGATGGAAAGCCCGACCATATAAGCGATGAAGATAATCCAGCGATTGGCATAAGGTTGATCTGCTGAATCTTCCCATTTCAGGATGGCCCAAAAAACAATGGCCGTGATCAGGGAAGAGGAGGCGTACACTTCGCCTTCCACTGCCGAAAACCAGAAGGTATCGGAAAATGTATAGGCCAAGCCGCCAACCACTCCGCTCCCAATAATGGCAATAGTTTGAGAAAGGCTAAATTCTTCGCCGTTGCCAATCAGCTTTTTTGCCAGGTGGGTGATGGTCCAGAACAGGAACAGAATGGTAAATGCACTTGCCAATGCTGATAAAGCGTTGATAACCATGGCGGCTTTCGACGGATCGCCGGCAAGAATAGTGAAAAAACGGCCCAGAACCATGAAGAATGGTGCACCCGGAGGATGACCAACTTCCAGTTTGTACGATGTGGTTATGAACTCGCCACAGTCCCAAAAGCTTGTTGTTGGCTCAATAGTGAGCAGATAGGTAACAGCGGCTACCAGAAAGGTAACCCAGCCAAAAACATTGTTGATCAGCCTGTAATTTTTCATGCGAACCTATTAATTGAGTATCGATTGCGAAGATAGTACATTCTTTCAACTAAGGCCAATTTGACCTGTATTTTGTGAGTTTTTCGGGGAAACAGAGGAAGTGAAATGTTCCCGGATGACTTCAAAATCAGTCGATCGGCAGCCTGAAATACTCATCAGCAATTGATGCTTTTTTAATTTAACTTTGCAGCTATGGAAAACCAGCCCGTATATATTCCTGATTTGAGCCCGGAATTTGTTTTTCAGGCTTCGCGAAGCGGAGGCCCCGGCGGACAAAACGTAAACAAGGTGAACACGCGGGTCGCCTTGCGTTTCAGTATTGCCCGGTCGGAATTGCTGAGCAGTGAGCAAAAACAACTGCTGCTGGAAAAACTGGCCTCAAAAATTACTATCGATGGGCTGTTGCAGGTGGTGAGCCAAAAGGAACGTTCGCAACTGATGAATAAGGAAGCCTGCATTGCAAAATTGTATGCCCTCATTGAAAAAGCGCTCACTCCGCAGAAAAAACGTAGAGCCACCCGGCCTACCAAAACATCAATGGAAAAACGGATTCAGGGGAAAAAGCTGTTGGGCGAAAAAAAATCATTGCGCGGAAAGGTTGATTTTTAACGGGAAACGATGAGAAAATTACTGAATATTATGCTGCTGCTTTTATTACAGGCATGTGTGCTTCGTTCTTCGGAGATTGAGCTGCAATCGGGTGATTTACTGTTTCGGGGCGAGACCGACGGACGGCTTTCCAAAGCTATCGACAGGGTAACGCAAACCAATGAAGGAACGCATTTTTCGCACGTGGGGCTGGTTGAGGCCGCAGATAATGGAATCACGGTTTTGCATGCAAGTCCTGTTCGTGGTGTGTGCCGGGTTTCGCTGTATGAATTTTTACATCCGGAAGGCGATTCGGTAGAAGTGGTGGTTTACAGGTTAAAAAAAGCATGGCAACCTGCAATTCCCCGAGCTGTGATCCGCGCCGGAAAGATGTTGGGCAAACCCTATAATTTTAGTTACATTTTATCCGACACGGCACATTATTGTTCTGAATTTATTTACCGGGCATTTGCCTCCGATTCGGTTTTCGAACTCAACCCAATGACTTTCAAAGATCCGCAAACCGGTGATTTCTCCCCGGCCTGGATAGATTATTACCGTGAGCTTGGTCTTGCTATTCCGGAAGGACTGCCGGGCTGTAATCCCAATGGGATGGCCGCCTCCGAAAAGTTGGAACGACTGGGTAAACTGAAATAACAAAAAAGCCTTCCCATAACCGGAAAGGCTTTACTGTATATAAGGAATACTTTATTCTTACATTTTATTCAACTGCGAGGCAAGTTTCGATTTCAAATTGGCAGCTTTGTTTTTGTGAATAACATTCTTTTTAGCCAATTTGTCAATCATGGAAACCAACGTTGGTAACTCTCCGGCAACTGCTTCTTTTTCAGAAGTATTACGAACTTTTTTCAATGCATTACGCATGGTTTTTGCGTAATATTTGTTCTCAGCTTTTTTGCCTTCGTCTTGCCTGATTCTTTTTTCAGCAGATTTATGATTTGCCATTTTAATCTTTTTCTTTAAAGTTATGTAGCCCGTAGGGGAATCGAACCCCTGCTACCAGAATGAAAATCTGGCGTCCTAACCGCTAGACGAACGGGCCATCCTATAGTTCCCTGATTTTGGGACTGCAAAAATAAATCAAATTTCGAAGCCGCCAAACTTTTTCAGAAAATTTTTCCAAAATTAATTTCTCCCTGTCTTTCGGAAATGCACCTTAAAATTTTGGCGCCGCAAATAAAAACAAGTTTTTCCGATCGGCAAATAAAACGATACGATTTTTTTATCTCCATTCAACGATTGTTCCCCGCTCTTTTTGTAGTAGTTTTTCAGGCATCGATGCAATGATTTCTTTCCACAGCAGTTCAATGAGTTTCGATTTTGCGAAGTGGCGCGAATATACCAGGCTTACCTCCCTCAACGGGTTGATATCGGAAAATTTTAGCACGTTATCGAACCGGTTTTCCGACATCCCTACTGTTGCCAGTTCGGGAATCAGCGTGAGTCCGCCTTCCTTGTCGATAATGTTCATTAGTGTTTCGAGCGAACCTGCTTCGAAGTGGAAAGGCAGTTTTTCGTTGTTCCCTCCCTGGTAGGAGCAAAGGTTGATCACCTGATGACGGAAACAATGTCCGTCGCTCAGCAACCATATTTCAGGAGTAGCAATATCTTTTACCGTGATTTTTTCCTTGGTATGCAGCGAATGATCCTGATGGGCATAAATCATCATTCCTTCGTAAAAAATTGGCTTTTCGTTGATACGTTCTTCATGCAGGGGAGTGACCAAAATACCCACATCAATTAAATCGCGCTGAAGACGGTCGATAATGTTTTCAGTTGTTAGTTCTTCAACTTTAATTTGAATGTTCGGGTATTTACGTTTGTAATTTCCGATAAAAAGAGGCAAAAGATACGGGGCCAAAGTAGGGATAATTCCAATTTTCAGTTCTCCTGAAATCAGGTTTTTATGTTCCCGTATAATGTTGTTGATTTTTTCGGTCTCCTTTAATAAAATCCGCGACTGCTCAATGATACGGGCGCCAACGTCAGTCGGGATGAGCGGTTGTTTGCTGCGATCGAAAATAATAACTTCCAAATCTTCTTCCAGTTTTTTTATCTGCATGCTCAGGGTTGGCTGGGTAATGAAACAACTTTCGGCTGCTTTCCCAAAATGCCGGTATGTATCAACAGCAACAATGTATTCAAGTTGAGTAAGTGTGATCATGGTTCTTCTATTTAATTCGCAATAAAGATAGAAAAAAACTATTGTGCCTGCTATTCATATCTTGTTTTCACGATCCTATTGCCTTTGCTGTAAAATCCCGGCAAACAACCAGTAATTTGAAAAAACAGGGAGGTTTATTTTTATCCTTTTAAACTATTCCCTTATTTTTGGTACGAATAGCGAATATTAAAAACAACATACAGATGAAATAGCCATGAGTGCAAGGCCCACGCATACCGAAAATGTTTAAATGGCTATTCCATCCCGTTGGAAATTAGATAGAAAGATTGATTTTGATACGGAAATAGTACGAACCATTTTTGAAAATTTATACAGATGAAATACTTTCAGATTTTTACTTTTGCCCTGTTAACGGCATTTATCATTTCGTGCGGAAACCCCGATAAAAAACGGGCTGCGCAACGGTTGTCACTGGCTGAATCTCTTTATCAGCAGGGCGATACGTCAACTGCACTGGCTCATCTCGATTCGATCCGGAAAATGTATCCTTCCGCTATCCAGACTGTTGTCGCTGCCGATCAGCAAAAAAAGAAAATCTATTCTGAAATCGTTTTCAGGAAACAGAACGAGCTGGACTCGACCCTGGCGCATATTGCAAGACTGGAACCGAAATTTGATGCTGAGAAGACAGAATTCGACCGCTATACCCAATACATTCACAAACGCCAAAATTTCGACCGGCGCTGGAATAAGTCGTTTATCCAGTTTCACCTCGACGAACTTGGGAACCTGTACATGTCGAGCAATTATTATGGCGACCAGTGGCTCGAACATACCGGTATCCGGGTTTATGATGAGGACATTCAGGCCAAAACCGAAACCATTGATCTGGACGATCCGAACAACCACCGCAGCGATTTTATGAATTATGTGTGGGAAAAAGTGAGTTACCGGAATGGCAAAGACAACGGGGTAATCCGGTTTATTGCCGATCATCCCGACCGTACGCTGAAGGCTGTTTTCCTGGGAAAACGTCTTTTCTTTATTGTGCTCGAAGATTACGACAAAGAAGCGGCCCGCGATGTGCTTATATTTTCTTCTTTACTGAAGAAAAAGCTGGTTCTTGAAAAGGAAATCAAAAGCCTGCAATCGAAGATCGGGTAGCGGCTAAACGATTCGGTCGATTTCGTTTGGCGGTTGCGCCAATACGCCCCGGTTGCCGTTGAGTACAATAGGACGTTGCAGCAAGCGCGGGTTTTCGGAAAGAACAGTCAGCCATTCATCATCGCTAAGTTCTTTATTTTTGTACTGTTCTTTGTACAATTGCTCCTGTTTGCGAATCAGCTCATCCACCGTCAGATGGGTGCGTTTCATGATGGTGCGGAGCTCATCAACCGAAATTCCATCCCGCATATAATTAACCACCTGAATTTCGTAACCCCGTTCTTCGAGGTATTTCAGTCCCTCGCGGCTTTTCGCGCAACGCGGATTGTGGTAAATTTTCATGGTAATATGGTGTTGTTGTTTGATGTAATTATAATAATCTTCCTGGGCACGGAACCGTGCTTCAATTTCCTGCCGGTTGTACTTATTCGACAGGTCGTTGTTTAAAATACGGGCTTTCGAATTGTCTTTTAACTGAATTTTCAGCATTTGCCGGAGTTCTTCTTTTATCTCATTGGAAAAGATGGGGCAGGCAACTTCAATACGACGGTTAATGTTTCTGGGCATCCAGTCGGCTGAAGAAATAAAGATACGTTCATCGCCGCCGTTTCCGAAAAGGAGAATACGCGAATGTTCGAGGTATTTGTCCACAATGCTGATGGCCTCAATGTTTTTGCTCAATTCCTCGTCATCGGTTTTCAGCCCGTAAATACCGCGGATGATCAGGCGGATTTTCACCCCTGCCTTGCTGGCTTCATACAGTTTGTCCATCATTCCCACATCAATGATACTGTTCATCTTCAGGATCATGTAAGCTGGTTTTCCTTCTTTTGCCAGTTCAATTTCCCGGTCGATCATCCGGCAAAAGAAATCGCGCATGTGGAATGGACTGACCACCAAATAATCGAACGGATAGCCTTGGAACGGCTGCCGGAACAACTCGAAAACCAGTGCGACCTCGTTGGCAATACGCGGGTCGCCGGTGAGCAGGCCATCGTCGGCATACACATTGGCTGTTCCTTCGTGAAAATTGCCGGTACCCACATAGGCATAATTCCGGTATCCATTCTTTTCTTCCCTTTTGATGAGAAGCAGCTTGCTGTGTACTTTCAGACCGGGAATCCCGTTAATCACCAAAGCTCCTTCTTCCTGTAATTTATTCGACCAGTAGATATTTGATTCTTCGTCGAAGCGGGCTTGCAACTCGACAACAACGGTTACTTTTTTCCCGTTCCGGATCGCATTCAGCAGGGCATTCATCACCTTCGAACTGTCGGCTACCCGGTAGATAGTGATGCCGATTTCAACTACCTTCGGGTCGATGGCCGCCTCGCGCAACAAATCGATGAAATGCGAAAAACTCTGGTACGGATAGTGGAGCATGATATCCTTCTTCCTCATTTTTTTCAGGATGCTTTCGTGCGAATACAAATCCTTGTGCGGAATGGGAGGAAGTTTTTGGTAATAATGTCTCTTTTTCCCGATCTCAGGAAAATCCATGAAATCTTTCTGGTTATGGTAACGTCCGCCCGGCTGAGTTTTTTCGATGTCGTCAATTTTCATTTTCTTCATGATGAATTCCATCAGGTCGGCGGGGATTTCTTCGTCGTGGATCAGTCGCACCGGCGTTCCTTTTTTACGCTGCTTGAGGCTGGCCTCCATTTTTTCGATGAAGCTTTTTGAAATATCATCGTCGATATCGAGTTCAGCATCACGGGTAACTTTCAACGTGTAGGCTTCAAACTTATCGTAATTGAAAATCGGGAAAATATCGTTCAGGCAATAGCGGATCACATCGTCGAGCATCATCCAGTATTTCTTTTTGCCCACCTCGGGGAGTACCAGAAAGCGTGGGACCGACCGGCTGGGAATACGGATCAGCGCATACGAAAACTTTCCGGGCTTCTGTTTTTTCGAAAGTTTCACAGCCAGGTAAGCCGACCGGTCGCGCAGATACGGAAATTTCCGGTCTTTGCTCAGCATAATGGGTACCAGGTTGGGCAGCACTTTCTGGTGGAAATATTTGCGGACAAAAATACCTTGCGAATGGGTCAGTTGCTTTTCGTTGACCATAAAAATACCCTCACTCTCCATTTCTTTCAGGATGTCGTGAAGCACTTTCTGGGTCTTTTCCTGCTGAAGAAATACCACATTGTTGATTTCATCGTGCAATTCCTGTGGGGTGAAATTCCCCAGCAGGGTTTCCTCATCTTTTCCGTATTCCACCATGCGGCGCACAGTGGCCACCCTCACCCGGAAAAATTCGTCGAGGTTGTTCGAGAAGATGCCGATAAAACGAATGCGTTCGAAAAGAGGAACCGCCGGATCGGCTGCTTCCTGCAACACCCGGTCGTTAAACGACAGCCAACTTATTTCGCGGTTGATATATTTCGTCGATAAGGCCATATTCCAACATTAAATAGCAAAATGCCGCTTGTAAGTTAAAAGGAATTTTGGTTTTATCCGAATTCTTTGGAACTTCTTTTATTTCGCAGTTCCGGGTTATTTTCCGGAAAACTAAAAACGAATTTGTTCTTTTGCGTTATTCAATATTTCAGGGAATGATCCTTTCGAAACAATTTCTTTTAACGGAATAATGTTTCCCGGTTTTTCGAAGCTGCTGAAAAGATTGTATTGCCACCACCCCACTGTCCGCCATTCTCCAAGTTTGAACCCTATATTTTTGTATTCGGCGCATTTCGTAAAACCTAGTTTTTCATGAAAACTGATGCTGGGCTCGTTGGGAATGGTGATGATGGCAAGCAGGGTAAAAATACCTTGTGCACGGGCAATCTCAAACACAGTAGAATAGAGGGCGCTGGCCACTTTATTTTTCCGGAACCGGGGATGAACATACACGGATATTTCTTTTGACCAGCGGTACGAAGCCCTGCTTCGGTAAGCAGAATAATACGCATAACCTGCCACTTGTCCGTCGATGATACAAACGAGGTACGGATGTTCTTTCTGGATCGCCTGTACCCGGCCCCACATCTCTTCTTCCGAAGGCACTTCTTCATCGAAAGTGACAGCCGTTTCCAGTATGTACGGTTTATAAATATCGATTATCCCGGCAACATCTTTTCGTTCAGCCAAACGGATTTCAATCTTGCTCATCGCTGAATTCCATTAAAAATGCTTTGATAAAACCATCAATCTCGCCATCGAGAACAGCCTGTACGTTTCCTGTTTCGAAACCGGTACGCACGTCTTTCACCAGTTTGTACGGTTGCAAAACGTACGAGCGGATTTGCGAGCCCCACTCGATTTTTTTCTTGGTGGCATTCACCTGTTGTTCCACCTCACGACGCTTGCGAAGTTCCAGTTCATACAACTGCGATTTCAGCAGGCGAAGTGCATTTTCTTTGTTGCCCAGTTGGGAGCGGCTTTCAGTATTTTCAATAATAATTCCGGAAGGGGCATGTCGCAGACGAACGCCTGTTTCCACCTTGTTCACGTTTTGTCCGCCGGCGCCCCCCGAACGGAAAGTGTCCCAGGTAATATCGTTGGGATTGATTTCTATCTGGATGGTATCGTCGACCAGTGGCGCAACAAAAACCGAAGTAAAGGAAGTCATTCGTTTATTTTGCGCGTTGAACGGCGAAAGGCGAACCAGCCGGTGAACCCCGTTTTCGCTTTTCAGGTAGCCGTACGCATATTCGCCTTCGTATTCGATGGTGCAACTTTTCACGCCCACCTCGTCGCCCGGATGGAACTCGGCGGTTGTTACCTTGTACCCCTGTCGTTCACCCCAGCGAAGGTACATGCGCATCAGCATGTCAGCCCAATCGTTACTTTCGGTACCACCCGCTCCGGCATTGATACGAAGCACAGCGCCCAGTTTGTCTTCCTCTTTGCGCAACATGTTGCGGGTTTCCAGATTTTCGACCAAAGAGATACATTCCTTGTACTGTTCGTCAATTTCTTCTTCCGAAGCATCACCTGCTTCAAAGAAATCGTAAAAAACGAGAAAATCTTCAATGGCCTCGTTTACTTTCCGGAACCCTTCGGTCCATACTTTAATCGAACGGATGACTTTCATCTGGGCCTCCGCTTCCCTGGATCTGTTCCAGAAATCGGGGTCCTGTGTTTTTAGTTCTTCTTCCTGAAGTTGAATTAGCTTACTATCGTAGTCAAAGATGCCTCCTTAACGCATCCCGGCGATCAATAAGGCTTTTTATATGTTCTTTTAAGACCATTTTCGTGCCTGTTTTTAGTTCGGGTCAAAAGTACACAAACCGTCCGATAATTCAATTAAAATTAAAAATGCAGTCCGAATTTTATATTATCGGAAGAAATATCCTTGAGAAGGATAAAAAAAACCGGGCAAAAAATTACCCGGTTTCCTATTGAGATTTTAAAAACTTCGTTTTTAGGAATTATTACTGCCCCCAAACCAGAGTACTTTCATTGCTGGTTGATGCCTGTACGTTGTAGCTGTCGCCGTTCGTTTCGTATTTAAATGCGCTCAGCACCATTTTGAAGTTGGTTCCGGTGGCTGGTTCGTATCCTTGTCCCCAACTACTGCTGCTTGAGGTAAATTCTACTTTTTTGTAGGTTGGGTCAATTGCCGGACTCAGGAATACAAGTTCGTCGTCGTCATATAATTTTATGACATATAAATCGGCTCCGGTAACAGATTCCCATTCAACAACTGCTTTCGAATTTGTAACATCGTAATCCGACGTTTTAATTACAGGAGGGAGCAATACGTCGGTTGCCAATACATCGTCGTCGGTAAGAACTTCTCCGCTTTCAAAAGTCGCAGTAAAATGGTATGTGCCGGTAACCGGCTTTTCAGTTGACAATTCATCTTCAGGCGTATCGTAATAAAAATCCGTTTTAAAACCGGGATAGGCTTCCAGATGATAGGTAACACCCGGATCGCTATTGGGATTGACAGTTACTGATGCAAATGCATCAAGGGAATAAGCGTGAACAGACAGACCGTATAAAATATCCTCACCGGATAATTGGCTAACCACATATACATCGCCAACTACGGTTACTTCATCTTCATCTTTGTTACAGGAAGCCAGAAATAACAGGCTGCCAATAAATGCAAAAGCTAATCGTTTCATTTTTTATTTTTAAATAATAATTCAAAGTTAATACTCCTTAGATGAAGAAAAACAGAAAAAGGTTGGGTTGTCACTTCATTTTTTTTCATTTTTTGTCTCACTACCTTATTTTTCTTTACATCCGGACAGTAAAAACCAAGACTAATTTTAGTTGATACCGGCCAGTTCCCGTATTTCCATAATGATTTTTTGGGCCAGCAAATCAGCCTTTTCCATACTTGGCGCTTCCGAATAAATACGAATGATCGGTTCGGTATTCGATTTGCGCAGGTGGACCCACTCTTCAGCAAAATCAATTTTTACTCCATCAATATCGTTCACCTGTTCGTTGCGGTATTTTTCCTTCATTTTAACCAGAATTTGGTCCACATCAATTTCAGGAGTCAGTTCAATTTTATTTTTCGAAATGAAAAAATCGGGATATGTTTTCCGAAGTTCCGAACATTTCATGCCGGTTTTTGCAAGATGGGTCAGAAACAGTGCAATGCCAACCAGAGCGTCGCGGCCATTGTGCGAAGCCGGATAAATTACTCCGCCATTGCCTTCGCCTCCGATTACTGCATTGGTACGGCGCATTTCAGCCACCACATTTACTTCGCCAACAGCGGCTGCCGAGTACGAACCGCCGTGTTTTTCAGTGATCACCCGCAGCGCGCGCGACGACGACAGGTTGGAGACCGTGTTGCCTGGTGTATGGCGAAGCACATAATCGGCCATGGCAACCAGCGTGTATTCTTCGTTGAACATGCTCCCGTCTTCGTTGATAATTGCCAGCCGGTCGACATCAGGGTCAACCACAAAACCAACATCGACTTTGCTCTTTTTTATTATTTCTGAAGTTTCAACCAGGTTTTCGGGAAGAGGTTCGGGAGTGTGCGCAAAATGGCCGGTCGGGTCGCAGTTGATTTCAATAATTTCAGCAACGCCCAAGGCTTTCAGAAGCGCGGGTATTACCGTTCCGCCCACTGAATTCACTGCATCGATGGCCACTCTGAATTTAGCGGCTTTAATTGCCGCTACATCAACCAGTTCAAGGTTCAGCACATCCTGAATATGAATGTCAGTATAATTTTTGTTTTCAACTTTTCCCAGTTGGTCCACTTCAGCAAAAACAAACGATTCGCTTTCTGCAATCTGCAAAATTTCGGCGCCGGCAGCAGCCGAAAGAAATTCGCCGTTTGCATCGAGCAATTTTAGTGCGTTCCATTGCTTCGGGTTATGGCTGGCGGTGAGAATAATGCCGCCATCGGCATTTTCTTTGGGAACAGCAATCTCGGTTGTCGGAGTGGTTGCCAGATCAATATCGACCACGTTGCAGCCCATGCCGGTGAGCGAACCAATAACCAGCGATTTTACCATTTCACCCGAAATACGGGCGTCGCGGCCAACTACTATCTTTGGATTTTGCTTGTTTGCTTTTGCTTTAATAAAAACAGCATACGCCGAAGTGAATTTCACCACATCAAGCGGACTCAGACCTTCGCCGGGTTTACCGCCAATGGTGCCGCGAATTCCTGAAATTGATTTAATAAGTGTCATGTTCTTATTCTCCGTTTTTAGGTTTACTTTAAACGTAATTCAACTTGCAAATTAAACATTTCCGGTTCAAAAGCAGAGGAAAGTTTTCATGAAATTCATTTATTATTTATCAAGTCTTTGTATGCAAGGTTTTTGGGAGGCCGTTAAATAAAAAGGTCCGGCAACTTACCGAACCTTTTCTCTTCTAACTAATGTTAAAGCTCAAACAAATTTATGAAAAAAAATCTTGTATCTATACTTTAGACAGTCCGTGGAAAGAATACCCTTACTCGCCGGACAAGTTTTTTATGAATTTTTATGAAAAAAGGTGTTTGGGGGCAAAAAGTAGTGGCGGGGATCTCCGGGAAAAGTAATTCAGTTCAAAAAAACTTTGAAAAACAGGAAAGCACTTGTACTTTATCCTTTTCCAACTGTGCTTTCAATTCATCGATGGAATTAAATTTTTGTTCCTCCCTGATTTTTTGATAGAAACAAAGTTCGATCTGTTTCCCGTAAATGGCTTCGCCGAAATCGAAAATATGAACTTCGATGCTGCGGTGATCGGCATTGGTATTCACGGTTGGCCGGGTGCCAATATTCAGCATTCCCTTGTAAACATTGCCGTTGAACCGGACTGTTACAGCATAAACTCCGTATCCGGGGATAATTTTATGCGGATCGGATGCTTCAATATTCGCTGTTGGAAACTGGATTCTCCGACCCAGTTTCTGGCCTTCTACCACGTTTCCGTGAAGGGTAAACCGGTAGCCGAGGAATTCGTTGGCCCGCCCGACGTTGCCTTTCTCTAGCGCCGTACGTATTTTGGTTGAACTGATATTTACATCGTCCACATAAAATGCATCCAGCTTTTCAAGCCTGAAATGATACTGATCGGCACACTGCTTCAGAAACTCGTATCCTCCTTCACGGTCTTTCCCAAATTTATGGTCGTACCCAATGACCAGGCAACGGGTATTTAGTTTGTCTACCAGGATGGTTTTTACAAAATCGGTATAGCTCAAATTGCTGAATTCTTTGGTGAATGGAAACGCGATCAGATGATCGATGCCGGCTTCTTCCAAAAGCCGGATTTTTTCATCGAGAGTGGTCAGTAACCGCAGGTTTCCTTCTTCCGGCGAAAGCACCAGCCGTGGATGCGGGAAGAATGTGAAGATGACCGATTCGCCTTCAATTTCCGCTGCAAGTTCTTTCAGTCGCCCGATTACTTTTTTGTGCCCGTTGTGTACCCCGTCGAAAGTGCCGATGGTAACTGCCGGGTTAATCGCCCTGAAACTTTCTATGTCGTAATATACTTTCACCTGTTTAAGCCAAATTCAAGGCCAAAAATAAATAAATCTATCTGTTTGCCGGGAAAAATTACGGTTATTTATGGAATGCTTTCATTTCTGATTGCTATTTTTACGGCTCGTTAACCGAAAAGAAATAAGGAATTATGGTGAAAAATATTTTCCCTTTACTGATTGCTGTTCTTGTGTTGCTTTTCGCATGCAGCAAAAAAAATGAATTTGTCATTGAAGGTAAAATCACCAATGCCGCTGACAAGTACATTTATCTTGACGAACTTAAGCTAACTGTTAATCAAACGGTCGATTCTGTGAAGATCGATAAAAACGGAGAATTTCAGTTCAAGGGAAATGTCAGTTTTCCAACTTTTTACCTGTTAAAATTGTCGGATAATAATTTTGTCACTTTGCTGGTCGATTCGGTTGAAAAAGTTCAGGTTTATGCCGATGCAGCCAATTTTTCGAGGGAATATGTAGTTACCGGTTCCGATGGTTCGATGCTCGTTCAGGAACTAAATAACCACCTTTCGGTAACAAAACACAAGCTCGATTCGATCCGGAGCCTGACCGTTTTATACCGGACACATCAGAATTATCAGGAATTGAAGCAAAACTGGGAACAGGAAATTAGTCAGATTAAAAAATCGCAGATCGATTATTCTGCCGATTTTGTTCAGAAACATCCCTTTTCAATGGCCAGCGTGCTTGCCCTTTATCAGAAATTCGACGACAGCAATTACGTGGTACAGGATCTTCAGTCGTTGAAGGTTGCGGCATCGGCGCTGAATTCGGTTTTTCCGAAATCGGAACATGTGCGGGCCTTGTATGAAAATACCCTGAAACTGATGAAAGACGAGCAAAGCATGAAATTGCAAAATATTATTCAACAGGCAGGCGCCAATAGTCCTGAAATTACGTTACCCAATACTGAAGGAAAAAACATCTCACTTTCATCGCTGCTTGGGAAATACGTACTCCTGCAATTCTGGGCCGCAGTTGATAACGGTTCACGGATTCAAAACCCGGTATTGGTTGAGCTTTACAAAAAATACAAAGGCAGAAACTTTGAAATTTACCAGGTGAGCATTGATGAGAACCGTATCGAATGGGTTGATGCCATTGACAAGGACAACCTGACCTGGATCAATGTTGGCGACATGAAAGGAAGTGTTTCTGCAATAAATAATTACAACGTACAAAAAGTACCGTTTAACTACCTGCTTGATCCTGAAGGCAAAATTATTGCCCGCGATGTACAGGGACCGGCACTAAACAAATTGCTTGGAGAAGTACTTAAATAACCGGCAAACATTAACCAATACGTTTTTTAACTTTTTAACTTGATTTTTACTGGTATCTTTACCGCAAATTTTCAATGTTTTGGTTCAGACTCAAGGCAAAATATATTTTATATCCGATGTCCATTTAGGTGCGCCAGCCCTGAAAAATAATAAGGAAAGGGAAAAATTATTTGTTCGTTGGCTCGACGAAATCAAAGTTGATGCAACGGCTCTTTTCCTGATGGGTGACATTTTCGATTTCTGGTTCGAATACAGGAAAGTTGTTCCCCGTGGTTTTACCCGCACGCTCGGGAAAATTGCGGAAATTGCCGATTCGGGCATCCCTGTCCACTATTTTACAGGAAACCACGACATCTGGATTTTTGATTATTTGCCTGAAGAACTGGGTATTATCCTGCATCGCGAGGAATACAAACCCGAATTCAACGGGAAAAAGTTTTTCCTCGCCCACGGCGATGGACTGGATTCATCAGACAAAGGCTATTTGCTCCTGAAAAAAATATTTACCAGTAAAACACTGCAATGGATTTTTGCCCGTTTGCATCCAAATTTTGCATTTGGGATTGGCCACAACTGGTCGAAAAACAGCAGGATTGCAAATGGTATTCAGGCCGATGGTTACCGGGGCGACGACAAAGAGGGTCTTTTCATTTTTGCCGAATCGATGGAAAAGAAAGAGCATTTTGACTATTTCATATTCGGGCACAGGCATTTATTAGTAGAAAGACCCATTGGTAACGAATCTGTGTTTATTAATTTGGGCGACTGGATCAACTATTTTTCCTATGGCGTTTTCGACGGAGAAAAATTTGAATTAAAAAAATACAACATTCAATCATAGCGCTCTGAATTACTGCAAACTATGACAAAAAGAATTTATACAAGAATTATTGGAACAGGAAGCTATATTCCCTCACGGATTATAAAAAACGATTATTTTAAAGATTACCGGTTCTTCGATCCTGCGACGAAGGCCCCGTTTGAAAAAGATAACAACGAGATTATTTCCAAATTTGAAGAAATAACAAATATAAAGGAAAGACGGTGGATTGAAGAGGACAAAGTAACTTCCGATATGGCAGCGGAAGCGCTGAAAAGTGCAGCCGAATCAGCAGGTATTGATCTTGAAACGCTTGATTTTATTATTGCCGGAACTAATTTTGGAGATGTTCATCCGGGAAATGTCAGTTGCGATTTGTTACCTGCGGTTGCCAGCAAAGTAAAAGCCCGGATGAAGATAAAAAATCCGGCATGTGTTGCCCACGATGTTATTGCCGGCTGCCCCGGATGGATACAGGGAATGATTATTGCCGACGCATATATCCGTAGTGGTTTGTACAAACGTGGTGCAGTGATTGGCGCCGATGTGCTTTCCCGTCTTTCTGATCCGCACGACCGCGATTCTTTGATTTATGCCGACGGGGCAGGGGTAACCATTGTTGAAGGTGTTGAGAGTGATGTGCCAACCGGTATTCTCAGCCATTCGAGTCGTTCAGATTGTGACCCGTATGCCAATCTTTTAACACTTGGCCCTTCGTTTAATGAAGAACTTGACAAAAAGAATTTATACCTGAAAATGTCAGGGCATAAATTGTATGTATATGCCCTCAGCTTTGTTCCCGGTGTGGTAAAAGAAAGCATTGATAAGGCCGGTTTACAATTGACAGATATAAAAAAAGTAATTATCCATCAGGCCAACGAAAAAATGGACGATGCCATCCTGAAAGGTGTTTTCAAATTGTATAAAGAAAAAGATATTCCGGAAGGAATAATGCCCATGAGCATCCGGAAACTGGGAAATTCATCAGCCGCCACAGTTCCTACCCTGCTCGATTTGATTGTAAAAGGAGAGATGGAAGGACAGGAGATTAACAAAGGGGATAACATTATTCTTTGCTCTGTAGGTGCCGGAATGAATATCAATTCGATAATATACAAGTGGTAAATTAGCAAGATAAATTTTCATAAAAAGGCGGACTGGTTTTCAACTGATCCGCTTTTTTTGCAGACAGGCCCCGGCCTCTGGGTCGGATGAGGTACGGTTGAGGTTGCCCGACAACCCCGGAACCTGTCTTTGTGCGCGAATGTACTATTTTTTGTGGTACGATTGTTTTTCCTGGTTCAATCAGCCTTTCAGGAAGAGATCAACACAGACGGCCCAGACGATAATTCCCAGGAAGAAAGCAAAGGCGCCATGCAGTTGTCCTGTCGGGGTATACTTTTTATATCTCCCTCCATTCACTGTTTCTTTGCCCATCCATAACATTGCTCCTGTGATGATTCCTCCGACACCGCCAAGGACTGCCAGTAAATAAGCTGCGGCTACCAAATTTCCTTCGGCATTTCCCGTGTCGGGAAGAGGACGATAGCTGCTCGCTGGTTGCCGTGCCGATTGCTGATGACTTGCAGGAGGCGGAACATTTTGATGGTACGGAGGCGGTGGCGGCGGCGCTGCAAACAGCTCGTTTAACTCGCCGATTGTTGCAGCCTGTTCCCAGTTGGCCATTCCTTCAAACCAAATCAGGGTCGACGGGCTAATTCCCTTCATCCGTAATTCATCAATCGACAAAGGTCCGGTTTGCTGATTATTTTCAACGATAAAATACTTCTTCATGCTGATTATTGGTTTTAGTTTTTCAGATGTAAATTATCAGAAAAAATCCAATAAAACAATCCCCGTCGAACCAATTATTTTTTGTACCCCATCCGTAGTAAAAAGTAACCTGCTGTCCCGGAAATTAACGAGCCTAAAAGGATGCCTGCTTTTGCTGAATCGAGGAAGTCCGGATTTTCGGTGAAGGCCAGGTTGGCAATGAATATCGACATGGTGAAACCCACTCCTGCCAGCATGGCAACTCCCAGTACCTGCATCCGGTTGACATCGCCGGGCAAATCAGCAAGTCGCAATTTCACTCCCAAAAGCGAAAAAAATGATATGCCCAGCAATTTTCCGATAAACAGGCTAAGCGCGATGATCATTATCAGCGGAAAATCGAGTTGCATATTGCTGCTGAACGAAATACCGGCATTGGCAAACGCAAACACCGGCATAATAAAATAAGCCACCCAGTTGTGTAACATGTGTTCGAGGTGCTGAAGCGGCGATTGTACTTTTCCGGTCCAGTCTTCCAGATCGTCAATTTGCTCAATTTGTTCCGTCGTCAAAACCGGATCGTCATTATCTTCCGCCCCTTTTATATTTTGAATTATTTCAGATAATTTGCGGGTATAGGTTTTTACATCAATTTGCTGTCGGATGGGAATGGTAAAAGCCAGCAAAACACCGGCTACTGTAGGA
This sequence comes from Prolixibacteraceae bacterium, assembly GCA_003506435.1. Classification (GTDB taxonomy): domain Bacteria; phylum Bacteroidota; class Bacteroidia; order Bacteroidales; family Prolixibacteraceae; genus GWE2-42-39. Next base: position 10,771 of record DOAQ01000012.1, on the reverse strand, counting down.
TGGATGCCCGATTTCAGGAACAGGAGCCAAACAACAGTCCCTAAAAGGAAGACCACGTATTTGCTGTAAATTTGTTGTACCGACAGAGCGGAAAGTACGATCAGTGGGACTACCGATAAGGTAAGCAAAAACCAATTGATACCGGAACTGTAAAAAATAGCGATCACCAGTACTGCGCCAATATCGTCAATAATGGCAAAGGCGGTAAGAAAAATTTTCAGGCTTAACAGAACCCGTTTCCCCAGTATATTTAATATAGCAAGCGAAAAGGCAATATCGGTTGCCATCGGGATTCCCCATCCGCCGGTTGTTTCCGGATTTTTATTCAGCAGAAAAAACAAGGCCACCGGGATCAACATTCCCCCCAAAGCGGCAAAAAACGGGAACGTAGCTTTCCGAATGGAATTGAGTTCTCCGATCAGGAGTTCTCTTTTTATTTCAAGCCCGATCAGGAAAAAAAACAAGGCCATTAAACCATCGTTCACCCATAAAATCAATGGTTTGTTGAGTTCAAAATTTGGCGTATTAATTCCGATTTTATATTGCCATAACGATTCGTACATTGACGCCCAGGGCGAATTTGCCCACAGCAAGGCAAAAATGGCAGCGCTAAATAGCAATATTCCGCTGAAACTCTCAATCTTCGTAAATTTCTGAAAAGGGGTAATTATTATTTTCTCAATCATGGCCTTTCTTTTTTACATTGTATGACCAACATGTTACATGTTGGTTACCCAAAAGATAGAAATATATTTTTAATCCCCGCCGCAAAATTTCGCCCATATTCTTAACTTTATACAAAAATCAAAACTTAACCGTCATGAAAAAGCTCTTTTTATTTGTATTGGTTCTTTCGGTTGGGCAGGCGATGGCCCAGTTTGTTTCCAATCCTTACAGTCCTACACGGATTGGAGATTTTATTATCCAAAATGGGAAAATCTATTACATAAAACAAGTTGGGATGCCGTTCAGCCCTGAGAATTATGCCGGAATGTTGCTGAAAAAAAACACACCCAACGAAGCCATCAAAGTAAATATGAATGTAAAGGAAGGACTAAAAGGAACTTTTACCAATTACCCGCTCGACTGGGCAAGCACCGGTTTCAAACTGAGAAAAATTGAATCGTTCCTGTTGATGCCGTTCAATGCTACATTCGAAATTGAAAAACAAACACACGGGTATGTTCTGAAAGTCACCAATATCTGGTTTAACGATTCGAATGAAAAACGCAACCTCACGCTCGAAGATATTGTTTTGTCAAAAGGCGGAAATGTTTTTTCAAAAGAGAAACAGGAAATCCGGTCGCTTTCGATCTTAAACATGAACCTGAACGAAGTTTTTATGCCGCAAATGACCTTCTAAAATAATCAGAAACGGTCTCAAAAGAGAAACATTTCAATCATGCCCTGACTTTTGAGACCGTTTTTTTATTGCCGTTGAACAACCGGCAAAGGATCTGCATAAGATCATGGTGTATTTGAAAAAAGATTTTTGTCAGATATTTGTTTGAGTTTTCTTGTCAAATTAATATTTTCACGCAGAAGTGATATTTCACTTTATCCGGGGCCGTTTCAACGAAAAGGGAAAAATACAATGAGTAATTGTAAATGTGATTGTTATACCAAAATAGTAGTTTCTCGGAATACTCTTCTGATCATCCTTTTGATGAGTGTCTATATTTTTTCCCCGTTGCCTGTTGCTTCGCAAAATATCCAGAATTCAGAGTCCATCCAAAAGCGGATTGAAAACCAATATCAGGGATTTATTTCGAAAGGGGATTTTGATTTCAACAACAAGAATTTTTCCGAAGCGAAAGGCAATTACCAAAAAGCGCTGGAAATGGACCCAGTAAAGAATTACCCTCTCCGACAAATTCAGAAAATCGATTCAATCATGCTGGTAAACAAGGCGTACGAATCGAGCATCGAAAGGGCTGATTTCTTTTTTAAAACAAATAAGCTCGAAGAAGCCAAAAACTATTATCTGAATGCCTTGAAAATAGTTGGTAAAAGCGCGTATGCCGAAAGCAAGGTTGATTACATCGACAGTGTTTTTCAGGTAAAACACGACCTTGCTTATCTCGACGACCTGGAAGATTTTCATTTTAAAAGAAAAGGGATTTCAAACGAAGAACAATACAAGTTGTACATTGAAAAAGCCGATGAAGCGTTCAATTCAGGAATATACAACAAGGCCGGCAGGTATTATGAATGGGCTTTGCTGGTTCTGCCTGAAAAAGAATATGCAAAGAAACAGCTTGATTTTATTTACGATTTAGTTGAAAAGCAAAATGCCGCAAAAGAACAGTTGGAAGAACGTGCGCGGCAAAAACAGGATTCATTACGTCAGGTAAAAACCCGAAATTTTTACAAAGCTATTGCGAATGCAAATCTTTCAATTCAGCAAAACCAGTTTGAGCTTGCTGTCACCTATTACAGCGAAGCAGCACGTAGCTGGCCCGAAAAATCAGGTGATGTGGAGCAACTCATCAATTTTGTGAAACAATCGCAGGAGAACCGTGCCAAAAACCTGAAACTTTACGAACGCATGATAGGCGATGCCGATCGTGAATACATGGGTCAGGAATACCGGAATGCACTGGCGCTTTATCAGCGGGGCAACGAATTAATTCCTGACGATCGGTATCCGCTGAAACAGATCGCGAAATGCGATTCCCTGATCCGCAGTATTGAAGAACCTTATGATGAACTGATTAAACAAGCCAAGGCTTTTGAGGACCAGAACCTGTTTGCTGAAGCGATTAAAAAATATGAAGAAGCTGCAAAACTAAAACCTGCGTCAAAATTTTCCGTCAGTAAAATTACCGACATCCGGCAGAAGCACGACAACATTCTAAAAACAACCGGGAAAGTCGAACAAACTCAGGCTGATTACCTGTCGGTTATCAAACGGGCCGATCTGGCTTTTAAAAATAAAAATTACCAGGAGGCTGCATTAAATTATGAATTGGCTACCAACCTGAAGCCGTATGAAAGTTATCCAAAAGAAAAACTGAAAGAACTAAAAGAAATTCAGGGTCAGGTGAAAACAGATTACAGGGAAATACTGAGCAACCGCACAGAGACTCAATATTCAGAGGCCATCAACCTTGCTGACGAACATTTTAGGGCAGCAAGATATACCGAAGCAAGAGTATATTACAAACGCGCTTTCCTGTATAAACCCGACGAAGCCTACCCGTACAATCAACTGAGGGCCATTGACGATTTGTATTCGCAGTCGGTGCGCAAGGAGCTGGAACAAAAAGCCCAAAAAGATACAATGCGGCAGATGATCACCGACGAAATAAAAAGCGGACTGTCGAAATCTGAAAAAGAACAATTGTTGCTTTTTCAGAACTTACAAAAGCAGGCTGACGATGCTTTCAATAAAGGGGATTATTCGGTGTCGAGAGTTTATTATCAACGGGCGCTGGCAATGCAACCAAACGATGAATATTCCCTCAAGCAGATCGATAAAATTGCTCAGTTCCTGAAAGCGCGACAGGCTGATGAAAGCAACAACCAGTATCAGGAGCATGTACAGAAGGCAAACGAGGCATTCCAAAACGGTAATTTTTCAGTTGCCCGGTTCTTTTATCAGAATGCGCAAAAAGTAAGCCCGAAAGAAGAATACCCGAAAAAGCAACTGGATGCGATTGCAAAAATTGAAGCAGAGATTCTCCGTGAAGAAAATGAAAAGAAATACATTGAGATCATTGAAATAGCCGATAATGCGTATTACGATGAAAATTTTTCAGTCGCCAAATATCAGTATAATAAAGCATTGGAAGTAAAACCGGATGATGGGTATGCCAAAGGGCGGATTGAAAATATTCAGAAAGTGCTGGAACTTCAGCAAAACGATAAAATAAACAAAGCTTACCTCGATGAGCTTCGAATTGCCGACGATGCTTTTTATCTGGGCGACTTTGCCAAAGCCAGTTTTTACTACCAAAAAGCCCTCAAACTGAAACCGGAAGAAGAATATCCCAAACAGCAAATCAAAAAGATAGAAGAACTTACCAAATAGGAATATTCCAAACCACAGGCCTTTTCTTTGATTTTTAACATCTGTTGAAAAGTTTGAATGAACAATCCGCAGGTTTATTTCCTTCCATCTTCGAAACGGTTATCTTTGTTTTTGATTCAGAAATAATTTAAAAACGCAGGTTTTGACAACTTCAAGAAAATACGTGGAAACGCCGTTGATGAAACAGTATTATGCTGTAAAAGATAAACATCCGGACGCAGTTTTGTTGTTCCGTGTAGGCGATTTTTACGAAACGTTTGGGGAAGATGCCATCAAAGCGGCTGAGATATTGGGGATCACCCTGACACGCCGGGCCAACGGGTCTGCCAGTTCCGTGGAATTGGCCGGATTTCCGTATCACGCGCTGGATACCTATTTGCCCAAGCTGGTTCGGGCCGGGCAGCGGGTGGCCATCTGCGAGCAGCTCGAAGACCCGAAAATGACCAAAAACATTGTCAAACGCGGGATTACCGAACTGGTGACACCCGGTGTTTCCATCAATGATAATATTCTCGAACACCGTGAAAATAATTTTCTTGCTTCCGTCCATTTCGATAAAAACATGGCGGGAGTTGCCTTTCTCGACATTTCGACCGGCGAATTTCTGACGGCTCAGGGAAGTTTTGAGTACATCGACAAGCTGCTGAATTCGTTTCAACCCAAGGAAGTTTTATTTCAGAAAGGAAAAGGAAAGGAATTTACGGCTTTATTTGGCGGAAAATTTTACACGTATACGCTCGAAGACTGGGTGTATACCGAAGATGCTGCGCTCGACCGCCTGTTGCGTCATTTCGAAACCAAATCGCTGAAAGGGTTTGGGGTGCAAAGCCTGAATTACGGGATCGTTGCATCGGGCGCCATCCTGCATTATCTTGACCTCACGCAGCATACCAATCTGGGCCATGTTTCGGGTTTGTCGCGCATCGAGGAGGACAAATACGTTTGGCTCGACCGCTTCACCATTCGCAACCTCGAACTGTTTAATTCGATCAACGAAGGGGCAAAAACGCTGGTGCAGGTAATTGACAAAACCATCTCGCCGATGGGCGCGCGCCTTTTGAAACGCTGGATTGTTCTTCCGTTGAAAGAAGTTTCGGCAATCAACAACCGGCTTGACATTGTGCAGCATTTCACCCGGCATTTGGAACTGAAAACGGAGATTGAAGAGCAACTCCGACAGGTGGGCGATTTGGAACGCATCATCGGGAAAGTAGCCGTGGCCCGCATTAATCCGCGTGAAGTGGTGCAACTGAAACACGCACTGCGGGCAATTGTTCCGATTAAAGAATTGTGCGCCAATTCCGGAAATGCCGGGTTAATGCGTTTTGCTGAGCAACTCAATCCCTGCGAATCAATCCGGCAGCGGATTGAAAAGGAAATTCATCCCGATCCGCCGATGTTGATGAACAAAGGCCGGGTAATTGCCGACGGTGTTTCGGAAGAGCTTGACGACCTGCGGAAAATTGCCTATTCAGGAAAAGATTACCTGGTACAAATGCAGGAACGCGAGTCGCAACGGACGGGCATTTCTTCATTAAAAATTGCATTTAATAATGTGTTCGGCTATTACATCGAGGTTCGCAACACGCACAAAGATAAAGTTCCTACGGACTGGATACGAAAACAAACCCTGGTGGGCGCCGAACGCTATATTACCGAGGAACTGAAGGAATACGAAACAAAAATTCTCGGGGCGGAAGAAAAGATCCTTTCGCTCGAATTGAACCTGTTCAACCAATTGGTCGTTGCCCTTTCGGAATACATCGCGGCCATTCAGTTGAACGCATCGATGCTGGCGCAGATCGACTGCCTGCTTTCGTTTGCCACTTCGTCCATCGAGAACGAATATTTCAGACCCGAAATCAACGATTCAAGAATTATTGATATAAAAGATGGCCGCCACCCGGTGATTGAACAGCAATTGCCCATTGGCGAACCGTACATTGCCAACGATGTGTTTCTCGACACCGACGACCAGCAGATCATTATTATCACCGGCCCGAACATGGCTGGTAAATCGGCGCTTTTGCGGCAAACCGCACTGATTGTGCTGATGGCACAGATCGGCAGTTTTGTGCCTGCGAAAGAAGCAAAAATCGGTTATGTCGATAAAATTTTCACCCGCGTTGGGGCTTCCGACAATATTTCGTTGGGAGAATCAACCTTCATGGTTGAGATGAACGAAGCGGCCAGCATCCTGAACAACCTTTCCGACCGCAGCCTTATTTTGCTTGACGAACTGGGCCGCGGAACGTCAACCTACGATGGCATTTCCATTGCGTGGTCGATTGTTGAGTATATTCACGAGCACCCGAAAGCCCGGGCAAAAACCTTGTTTGCCACCCATTACCACGAGTTGAACGAGATGGAAAAATCATTTGCCCGTGTGAAGAATTTCAATGTTACCATTCGCGAAATGGGCAACAAGGTGATTTTCCTGCGGAAGCTGGTTCGAGGTGGCAGCAACCACAGTTTTGGTATCCATGTGGCGCGCATGGCCGGAATGCCAACATCGGTGGTTAAACGAGCCAATGAAATACTACTTGAACTGGAGGGAGCGCAGAAAAAGGACAAATTGACCAAGCCATTAACCGGCATGGCCGAACACCGCGAAGGTTTTCAGATGAGCTTTTTTCAATTGGACGACCCGGGGCTGAAACAAATCCGCGACGAGATAAAAAACCTCGACATCAACAACCTTACACCCATTGAGGCGCTGAACAAGTTAAACGGGATAAAAAAGATTACCGGACTTTAGTTTTTTCGTTCTATAAGCGGTCAGTCAGCGTACAGATTTTCCGGTATTTTTTTACATTTCCGTTCATGTCGAAAAATTCGACCAGCACAATGTAAATTCCCAATCCGGGCCGCGTATTGTCTGCCTTTTCTCCGTCCCAATGCCATTCTCCTTCCTGCCCCAGAATTTCATTCTTCACCAGATGGTTGATTAGTCGTCCCTGCGAATCGTAAATTTTCACATTGCCCGAATAACCCGGTTTCTCCAGTTGGTAATGAATCAGTAACCGGTCGTTGTAGCCGTCGTTGTTGGGTGAAAAAACTTCAGGGGAAAGCACAATATTTTTCATGGGTTGCAAATCTTCCCGTTGTTGCGAATTGGCATAGCCGGGCGTGGCAAAACCAACTGATGAAGCGGCCGAATGCCAGTTAGCGGCACTTGCTGTTGGCGACTCAAACGACAGCCGTTCCAGCGAAACTCCTTCACAATCATCAAGCAGCGGATGATGCAACTTTTCGGAATACTGAAATTCATCAAGAATTTGCAGCGAATCGTTGAGCAAAACCACCGTTCCCCGGTCGTCAGGAAAAGAAGGGAACGATGCCGTTTCGCAGAAACATTCCGGGCAAGGGGTGTAATAAAAGGGATGGACAGCAGATGAATCGCCGGTACACAAAACATACCCGCCGGGCTGAACCCAACGGTCGTCATCGCAAAGTTTGCGAACTTCTTTCAGTTCCGACTGGTCATCGCGGTTTGCCAGACACAGGTTCTTCAGGTTAACCTTTTTCTCCGAATGATTGTAAATTTCAACAAAATCGGCGCCTCCCGGGTAGGGATTAAACAAAACTTCAGAAATTAAAATATCGCCTGCATCCAGTTGTTGCAGTTCAAAATTATATTTTTTGTTCTCTGTGATGTTTCCGCATTCATCAGTCAATCCGGAAACCTGCAACGAATAGTTTGTATTGGGAATGAAGTTTTCTGAAAAACTCAGAAGCACTTCTGATGAACTGTTTGTGTCAATTCGCGACGGATGTCCGATTGCCGGATTGACCAGATAACTTTCAGGGTTTTTCAGCGAATCCGGCGCAATGCTTTCCGAAAAAAGTAGTTTTAACTGGTTTGCCGAAACCACATCCAAAAAAGTAATTTTTGCAGGAAGCTGGTCAATATTTCTTCTTTTTACCGAATTTTCCTGACCTGGCGTACCGCCTTTTTCATTGACGGAAGTTTGCCAGTTTTCCGGCTGGTTGCAAAATCGGTCCGGATCAATCCGTTCGAGCGACCAGCCGCCGTTTTTCTTGTCCTCGTTGGCATACCAACTATCGTTGTAGCTTATTTCATCAATAAGCAGTCCGTCCGAAGTTTCGATACTGATTTTCGCGCCGCTGTTCCGCAACGAAGGAAAGTTTTTCATACCAACTGAATTTTCAAAAAGGGCGGCGCCTTCCGTATTTGTCAATAAGAGATATTTTCCGGGATACAACGGCGCTATTTCAAACGAACATTCTTTCTCATCAGCTTTTAAAATTGCGTCTGACAACGAAACGGGAAAACCTGTCCGGTTGAAAAGTTCCAGGTACTCGAATTCAGGCAGACCCTGTACGGGATTGGGATCGGCAAAAATTTCGTTTACGACCAGCGAATGTTCCCGGCAGGGGAGTACCCAGCAAAACGCGAGTGTATCGGGCGCCATCTGCAACCCTGACTGATCAGAAATTCCTGAAACCATAAGTTGCATGTTAAATTCGGAAGGTTTTTTTGTCGTTAATTCAATTGTTTCTGAAGATTCTGATTTTATTCCCGCTGCTATAATCTGAAGCTGGTTTCCCAAATCCGAAACAAGTTTAAAATTTTGAATTTTTACCGATGCGGGGGCTATTTTCTTGTTGAAGACCAGTTCCAGTTGCTCTTCATTTAAAACAGTTATTTTTTGAATGAAAGGAGGACCCGGAAGCTCAGTAATTGCGATATCATCGGCCCAAAGTTGTCCTGCGCGGGTACTCGTATAATCGAAATGCAGGCCGATAAAATTGAACCCGAAAGTTGAGGAATCGGTTCCTTCTGCGGGTTTTGTTTTGCCTCCGGAAATATCGCGGGAGCAAACCGACCATTGTCCCGGTCCTTTTCGTTCTACTTCGATCTGTATTTGGGTATTTGCCTTCCAAACCAAATTACTTTGTACAATCAGACTGTCGGGACGTCCGTTTTTAAAGCGCCAAAGTTCAAGCAGATCGCTGCTGCCGGTAATATTTACCCCCACAGCCCAGCCATTCAGTATTGCCGGATTGGAAGAATCGGACAACAGGTAATGCCAGAATCGGTTGCTCGACGAAGGGTCCCAGTTGCCATTTTTCAAGGTAATGTTCCATCGGTAATCGGCTGCCGCCAAATCGAGGTTCATGGGGCAGAAAATCACACTTTCCGGGTTGGTCGCTTTGGACGAGTGTCGCAGCGAAAAATTTCCGTTTATTTTTCCTTCGGAACTGATCATCCAGTCGTCTGCTGAAATCCACCCTGTTAGCTGCTGGTTTTCAAAGTCGAACAGGAATGAAGTATCTTCTTTGCCTTCGGTGGTATGTTGGTAAGCCAAAACTCCGAAACTCTGTTTTGTTATATCCGACATGTCGGAATGAATGCTTGTTCCGCCGGAGTTGCCCCAAAAACCTTTATTGGGAAAAGCAAACGATTCGTTCCAGATCTCTTCACCACGGGTTGTGATTGTTAAAAAAAAGAGAACCAGAAAGTATAATGTACAAATAATTCGTGTCATTGGCTTAAAAATTAAAAGCAATAAACTATTATTGCAAACTAATTGTTACAGACTTGAGTATGAAAAATCGATAAACTAATTTAACAAGAATTTTTCACAAGTAGTTGTAACAATAAGAATATTTTTAACTCATTTTAAAAACAAAAATTAATTTCTCAGAAAAAATGAAGATTGCGGTTGTAGGTGCAAGTGGAGCGGTGGGACAGGAGTTCCTAAAAGTTCTTGAAGAAAGGAATTTTCCGCTTGATGAGTTGGTTTTGTTTGGTTCGGCCCGCAGTGCCGGAAACGTGTATAACTTTAAAGGTCAGAAACTGACAGTAAAGGAGTTGAAGCACAACGATGATTTTAAGGACATTGATATTGCCCTTACATCGGCTGGTGCTTCGATTTCTAAAGAATTTGCAACTACAATTACTAAATACGGCGCTATTATGATCGATAATTCGAGCGCTTTTCGTTACGACGACGATGTGCCACTGGTGGTTCCCGAAGTGAACCCGGAAGACAGCCTGAACCGTCCGCGTAATATTATTGCCAACCCGAATTGCTCGACTATCCAAATGGTTGTTGCGCTGAAGCCGATCAACGATATGTCGAAGATTGTGCGGGTACATGTAGCTACTTATCAGGCTGCCAGTGGCGCCGGTGCACAAGGAATTGCTGAACTTGAAACCCAGGTAAAACAGGTTGCAAACGGCGAAGAACCAACCATCGCGAAATTCCCGTACCAGTTGGCAATGAATATCATCCCTCAGATTGATGTGTTCCTGGATAACGACTACACCAAAGAGGAAATGAAAATGAATTGGGAAACCAAGAAAATTATGCACACCAACGCTGAAGTGAGCGCTACCTGTATCCGTATTCCGGTTGCACGGGCACATTCCGAAGCTGTATGGGTCGAAACAGAAGAAGTGTTGGATATTCAGCAAGTAAAAGAAGCAATGGCAAATCTTGAAGGATTGACCGTATTGGACGTTCCTGCCGAGAAAAAATACCCGATGCCTTTGTTCATTTCAGGGAAAGATGATGTGTATGTTGGCCGTATCCGCAAAGATGTTACCAATCCAAAAGGATTGACTTTCTGGTGTGTGGGCGACCAAATTAAAAAGGGAGCAGCCCTGAATGCAGTGCAAATTGCTGAATGGCTGATTGCCAACGGAGAAGTGAAGTAATTACGATAGAAATAAAATACATTAAAGAGGGTGTCCAAAAGGTCATCCTC
>DOAQ01000008.1 GCA_003506435.1 Prolixibacteraceae bacterium | reverse complement strand
CAATCGACTTTTGACAACTTCGATATTTAATTTTTGCATTTTTCTGATTATTGAAATTCGATTTCTGCTACAATGGGGCAATGATCGGAAATACCTGTCCGGGCAATAACCTGATAACTGATCGTCCTGCATTTTTCTTTCGGATAGCCAAACAGGTAATCAATTTTGCTGGTCGGGTCGTTTGGAGAAGTCGGATCGTTGTTACAAAACCGTTTCCATTGCTGCATTTCGTTAGCGATGGTACCTGTTTCCGGTTTCGCATTAAAATCGCCCCCGACAATAGTTGGTGTATCATCTTTCAGAAGAAAGGTATTTAGCGCACTGGCCATCACCGAACCTATTGCATCGGTGGAATGGTCGAGATGGGTGCTGGCAAACCGGATATCCTGACCGGAAGGAAGCCGGATTTCGGTAATCAGAACAGCTCTCTGTTCTTTTGTCCCGGCGGGACTTGGCAATGGTTCGGTTTTTACCGACAAAAAGGGATATTTTGAAAGCACTGCTATGCCATACTCGCCTCCTTGATAGAAAATCGTCCTTCCGAAAACCGGGAACATGCCCAAGGCAGCGCCTAATTTTGTTGCAAAGTCGATACCTGTATTTCGTGTTGTCTTGTAATCCAGCTCCTGTAAGGCAATGATGTCGGGTTGATATTGTTGGATCAGGTTCGCAAAGGGAACAACCGAATAGTGGGTCAGTTCGCCCGACCGACATACATTAAAACTCATTATTTTTAAACGAAAAGGGGTTGTTTGTGCATTGCTTTCACCGGAAGTAAGCAAGAAACAACACAAAATAAGCAAACCGGTTATTTTATACCACTTTGACCATATACTATTTCCCATCTTTTGTGTTTTCTTTCGGGCATTTTTAATGCCGTAATTATTTTTTTAATTTGCTTGAAACCAGTCTGCTTTTCTGTGCCCTTTGTGCAAAACTCTGTGAAGAGGCTGTCCAAAAAGTCTGAAGTCAAGTCATCCCGAACTTGTTTCGGGATCTCATCTTTCTAATATAATCAGACCCTGAAATAAATTCAGGGTGACGCGAGTTGCGGATTTTAGAACTTTTTGGACAGCCTCTTTTTGAGTAACCTTTTTATTTTTTTAAATTATTGCAGATTAATTTCCATCATTCGTAGCGCCATTCTCCCAACCTTTATTCTGTACAAGTTGCGGGTTATTATTCAGCGCACCAACCGGAATGGGATAGAAGTACTGCTTCGGGCCCCATACCTTTTTGGAGTCGTTGTTTGTGTACCATGCCAGATAATAACCTGTGCCGTTTCCAGCGGCATGTACCTGAATAATTGTCGCTGCAGGATCGGTACTTACTTTTACTTTATACGGGTTTGCATTGTTTGAAAGAGCCACTGCGGCTGCCAACCCTGCATTATCAGTATAGTAAATTACGTCATGGGTGTTATTATGATCGACATCAAGAGGTTTATTAACTCCGGATATGTACATGCCCGTCCAGCTCTTTTTGAACAGATCGCCACATTTCCAGCGCCGCAGGTCATCAAAACGGAACCCTTCGAACATCAATTCGACAGCACGCTCACGGCGGATTTCCAATATCACCGGATCGCTGATGCCGGGGAAGTAGGTGTCTTTCATATATTGATCGGCCACTGTCGGTTTTGTGGTAAGCCCTCCGGTGATACCTCCACGTGCCCTTAGTTTTCCGATGGTAGCAGCCCAGTCTGCATCGGTAAGCGTACCCTGTTCGGCTTTCGCTTCAGCATAATTAAGTAATACTTCGCCGAAGCGGACCAACTGTATGGCATGGGTGCTTTCGGTCTGACTATCGCCTATCGTAGCATCAACGCAAAGTTTAATCGGTTGGTAACCCAGGCGGGCATACCCGCTATATACCGGTAAGGTAAGCTTTCCTTCGCGCATATACCCCGGATAACGGAGCGTTGCGTTCAACCGGGTATCACGGTTCTGAAATTCCTGATAGAAATCCTCATACTGCCAGCCTGCACGGTTGGTGTAAGGAGTCCCGTCTTTTTGCAGGTAGGTGCAGATAAAAGGACGAATCAGGTTCAAGCCTGTTCCATAAGTTTCCGAAGTCCACCGCCAGTTGGCATTGTGTTTTACCCCCAGGGTAGCGCTTGAAGCAATAGCCAGCAACGTCTCTGAAGTAGGAGGATTGTCGCTGGTAAACAACGCGCGATAATTGTTGTTTAACGATTTGCCGGATTGTTTCATCACTTCGTTCGCCGCGTCCTCTGACCGTTTCAGCCATGTAGCAGCAGACGTTGTAAGGGTCAGGTTGTGATACTTACGGAAAGTTCCTTCGAACAGGCAGACACGCGAAGCAAACGCGTATGCAACCCATTTCGTTATCAGTGTACATTGCGTGGCATCAGCAGTGCGGGTGATGTTCTGGGCGGCAAACATCAGGTCTTCATATACTTTTTCCATTACCAGTTCGCGCGAGTCTCGGGAACCATACAATATTGCTTCCTCATCCGGGTTCAATGGATGATCTACCCACGGAACATCGCCAAACCGCCTTATTTTATCATAGTAAAACCATGCACGAAAAAAACGGGCAAGGCCGATATAGTTGTTCCTGACACTTTCAGGAACGGCAGGATCAGTACAATTAACGATAAAATAATTGATATTGCGCAAATCAGACCAACTCCAGCCTGATGAATTATTTTCGCTGAACGAATTAAGTAACGTAAATCCACTGAGCGTATTGGTAGCCCCGTAATCGACCAGCGATTGTTCGACTATCGCCTGATCGGAGGCACTAAGAAACATATCGTAAAACGACATCGAATAAGCACTCAGCCCTTCCGCTGAACCGAATATGGCTCCCTTATCCGTAGAGGTAACAGCCGGTTCGTCCATTTCGCAGCCGGAAAATAGGAAACCTATTGCTAAAATAACTAATATATACTTTTTCATGTGTTTATTTTTTCAAATTAAGTTTGTGCAATTTGCGTATCATTGTCAGCTTTTCAACTAAATTTTTCAACGCATGGAACTCGTCATAATAATTATCCACTTGAATGAGAGGTATGGCACTCCTGACTCGTTTCATATTCTTCTGTTTTAAAGATTAGTAGGTGAGCGAGATACCAAACGAAATTGTTTTCAGCAACGGATAACTGTTACCATCCCCCTGATTGTAACTACTATTGAGGTCCGAATCGGAATTACCGGTTGCTGTCGACACATCCATAAAGTTTTTGGCTACTTTATACAACGGCGACCAACTGGCAAGATTTTCGCCACTGAGATAGATACGGGCATCCTTCATACCAACTTTAGATATCAAAGTATTAGGCAGCGAATATCCTATTTGCAGGTTTTTCAGCCGTAAAAAAGACACTTTTTGGAGATAGCGATCGTTGGGAACATAATTTGAATATCCGAGAGCCCCGTTGTACTGGGCATACCGTGGCAGATAAGCATCGCGATTGTCTTCTGTCCAATAATTACCGAGGTGCCAGGCAGGCATCTGATTGTATCCCCGGTTATACATACCCCAAAAAGCAGTTTCTGAACCCGGATACCAGTCCTGTTTACCTACTCCGTGGAAGAAGGCGGAAAAGAAGAAACCATTCCATTCGGCGCCCAAGGTAAAGCTATACTGATAGCGGGGCTCTGTATTGCCGATGATGGCCATGTCGCCCGGGTTATCGACTGTTTGTTCGCCTTTCGTGATCATATTGTCGGCGCTCCCGTCGCGGTTGCGAATCTTCAGGTCGCCTGCACGCCATACGGCATCGGCAGAGGCATTAAAAATAGTATTGATGTATTCGCCCGGTGCAGGATCTTCCTGAAACAGTCCATCTGTCTCGAAACCCCATAGCTCACCGATGATCTTTCCGTTATAGTAATCGCTAATCTTTTTGGTGGGATTGTTGTACTTGTCGATTTTCGACACATAATCATAGAGGGTACCGCGTACCTGAAAACGAAACGGTTTATTGGCAAGTGTAAACTGATCCTCCCATGACAACGTGACTTCAAATCCATTCGTGGTCATATCGGCATAGTTACCTTTGGGAGAAGTGGCGCCGAAAATATCAGGCAAAGTAGGTCCGGGCACATACATATCGGTCGTTTTCCGTACATAATAATCGCCGGTAAAACGAAGTTTTCCTTTCAACATTCCGAAATCAAGCCCAACGTCGGTGGTGGTAGCCTTCTCCCAGGTAAGTCCGTCGGGAATAGGAGCCGGTGCATTGGTCTTTTTGCCCAGAACTCCATCCAGTACGCGCCCCGAAGTACTGATGCTCAATAACTCAAGGAACTGATACGGAGGTATGTTGCCATTGCCCAGTGAACCGTAGGAAGCACGAAATTTGATATCTGATAAAATGTTTTTGTCCACATTCCAGAAAGGTTCTTCAGACAGCCTCCATCCTCCTGAAACAGATGGGAAGAAACCCCATTGCTGATTTGTCGGGAAGCGGGACGAACCGTCATATCTCCCGTTTACTTCCACCAAATAGCGGTCTTTATAACCATAGTTCAACCGGAAGAAAGTTCCCGTGGTTTTCCATCGTGTAACGCTTGCCCCCGGAATGATCGATGTGCCTGTCGCTAACTGGACGCTTTCAGCGCTTTCGAGCAACAGCGAGTTACGTTCAATGCTGTTCGCTTTGTAGGAAGAGGTTTCGTAGTTCCAACCTACCATCGCTTTCACATAATGTTTCTGGGCGAAAGTTTTTTCATATTCAGCATATAAGTTTGAGGCAGTATAGACTGTATGTCCCATCCATTCATAGATAATACCATTGGCGTCGCCCATATAGGATGGGTTTGTTGCTTTTGAATTCTGGTAATATGGAACTTTTACTCTTTTAAAGAAAAAATCACGTCCATCGTAACGGAAGGTGTAGTCTCCGTTAACACGGAAAGTATTGCCAAAAAAGTTTGTATTAAACCCTACCGTATTTTTAAACAGATTCCTTTTGTTATCCTGATAGTTATTCCCGTCAACAAAAGCGCCCAGAGTAGCAGCGCCCCCGCGGGTGTAGGTTCCATCCGGATTATACATCGGTAAACTTGGGAAAGCGTTTACTTCGATGTATCGCTGAACGTTAGCGCTCCGTCCCTGTGCCGAGAAGGGCATGTGATAGTCATCATTGGCAAATTCCATGTTGTTGGTAAGCTTCAGCCATTTGTATGCCTGCAAAGATCCTTTTGCCCTGAAGTTGTACGAATGGTACGTATCAGGATCGAAATTATACATGCCTCCAAAATCGTATAAACGTGCCGATACATAGAAATCAGACTTCTCGCTGCCACCCGAAATGGCCACATTGTGGTCTTGTGCAAACGTATGGTCCTTAAAAAGTAGCCCCATCCAGTCTGTGTTGCTATAATATTCGTAATTTCCATTAGGTAATATTTCTGTTTTTGGGCCTTCACCTGATGCTTTCCATGCTTTCAACCGCTCCAGCCACTCATCACTATAATATTGTGTATTGTTGTTGATAGAGGTCGGAACCGTTCCCTGGCGATTATAATAGGATGCCCTGAAATGTTCGACCCAGGTAACAGCATCAGTTACAAATTCAGGTTCTTTGGCCAGCGATTGAATAGAATAATTGCCGGTATAATTGACTGTTGTTCTGCCTTTCTGTGGCCGTTTTGTCGTAATCAACACGACACCAAAAGAACCTCTTGCGCCGTAAATAGCCGCAGAAGCAGCATCTTTTAGTACAGTTACGCTTTCAATGTCGTTGGGGTTCAGAAAAGAAGGGTTGCCTTCAACGCCATCGATCAAAATCAGCGCACTACCTCCCTGTCCTATGGATGTTTTACCACGTACATTATATGAAGCCGAACGTGTGGGCTTCCCGTCTTCCAATGAGATATTCAGGTTGGGTATGGCTCCTTGCAAGGCCTGTGTCGTATTAGACGTGGAGCGGTTTTCGAATACTTCACGTCCCACTGCTTCAATAGCACCGGTTAAGTTTACCTTTTTCTGTGTACCATAACCAATTGCAACCACCTCTTCAATACCAATGGTTTCTTCTTCCATAACCACATTTACTGTTGTTTTCCCAGTCACTGTAATTTCCTGCGCCCTCATCCCCACGAACGAATATACCAACGTAGCATCAGCCGGGACATTGGCGAGTGTGTACTTCCCGTCAAAATCGGTAATGGTTCCGGTAGTTGTACCTTTCACCACCACCGAAACACCCGGCAGCGGCTGCCCCGATGAATCGGTTACTGTACCGGACATGCTTTTTTGTTGTTGCGCTACCGGCGAATCCCATCCCTTGACATCCCGGCGGGAAATGATCACTGCGCTGTTCATCACCTTGTATTTCAAGGTTTCAACGTCTAAAATCTGGTCCAGAATTTCTTCTATCGACCCGTTTTTTACATTGACGGCCACTTTTTCGTTCACGTTAATGTCGTCGTTACTGTAAAAAAACTCGAAATCGCTCATCAAGCTGATTTCCTCAAAAACCTCTTTGATTGTTACATCCGCATGGCGCAGGTCGAAACGGCTTTGCTGCGAATACGAGTTTGCCGTTGCTCCCAGCACTCCAATTAATAGTAGAAAGATTGTCAGTTTCATACACAAAAACAGTTTAGGTGTAAAATACCTCAGCCGATTGAACGGCCTAATTTGTTTTTTTTTCATAAGTTTGTATTTGAGTGTTAAACTTGTCAACTCCCTTGTTGTCAGCTCGGAAGTTGAATTCATTCGAACCGGAAAATGTTGACGCATTTTCCGGTTTTTATTTTGATGCCATTATTACAATTTCCTCCTGGTTGGTTTTAAATTCAACTTTATTGATTTCTTCAATGATATCCAAAGTATAATCCAGCGAGTTATCCTTGTTGATAACCCCGGTAAACCGGTAATTCTTCAACTCTTCAGAATCGAACCGGAATTTCACTTCATACCAGCGTTCCAGTTGTAACGCCAGATCATAAAGAGGTTTATCGCTGTAATAGATCTTTCCGCCTTTCCATGCCGTATATTCAGCCGTGTTGATTTCCGATTTGGTAAATTTTCCCGTTCCTGAAGAACAAATCAAATGTTCGCCGGGATTCATATAAACTGAATTTCCATTTCTTATAAATTCCACGCTGCCTTCAATCAGAACGGTTTCCACCGTTGACATATTCAAATACGCTTTAACATCGAAGATGGTTCCGTGAACCTTTATTATGGCCTTCCCTGCATTTACAATGAACGACCGGGTTTTATCTTTCGCCACGTCAAACAAGGCTTCTCCGTCGAGATAAACTTCCCGGTCCGACTGGTTGAACGATTTTTTGTATTTCAGGGTAGAGCCGGCATTCAGCCAAACGTTGGTGCCATCGAACAGGGTAAGGTTGGTAATTTGCCCGACCGGACTTGAAACCGAGGCATACTGATTTTCCGATGTGTTGTTTCCGACCAAATAATCTGCCAGTATTGTGATGGAAATTGCAATTGCCGCCACCGCTGCATATTTGAGCCATTCTTTTATGCGGATGTTTCGTCCAAGTTTTCCTTTCAGTTTATCCCAGACGATCTCCGAAGGTTGAAATTCCCGTATTTTCTTCACATCCTTTCCGGAAGCATGGATACGTTCCAGCGCCTTTTCAATCCGAATGTCTTCATCCTGATTTTGTTCTCCGGATGATTCCTGCAATTCTCCGTGAAGTTCTGCAGCCATCTGTTCCCATTTTTTCTGATTTTCCATAGTTTGTGTTCTACATTGTTAGTGACACAAAAACGGAAAGAAAGGGTGAAGTGAGAATGAAATTTTTTCTGAAATTAAAATTTTATGCTTTTCTGAAAAAGATCAGAACCAAGCTGAAGAATGAATCGCGGAGCTTTTCCCTGAGTAGTTTGTATGCAATTCCCATCTGGGTTTTAACTGTATTTTTCGAAAGCCCGAGTGCATCGGCAGTTTCCTGGTAACTCAGATCGTCGACAAAAGCCAGAAGAAAAATCTTTTTACACTGCGGAGGCAATGTTTCGATGGCCTGGTTGATTTTTGAAGCAAATTCTTCGGAAATAAACTGATCCCCTGCTTCGTTTTCCCACTGCTGCAAACCGGCCTGATCGAATCCGGCGATTATTTCCTTTTTGCGCTGCACATGATTTATACAGGTGTTTTTAACTGAATTAAACAGGTAATTTTTAAGGTTACTTTGAATTTTTATCGCCTTTCGTTTTTCCCATATTTTTACAAATACCTCCTGAACGATGTCTTCAATTTCCTGATTATCGTGAAGATATCGGCTGGCTACCAAACAGGCAGTGTGATAATTCTCAGTGAAAAATTTGCCATAGGAGCCCACGTCATTCAATACGAACTGTATGTTTTCACTTTTCCCCATGCCCCGTTTATTCGAGGCAAAAGTACCAAAAATAATGATTTGGTTTTTGCTATGTATCGGCAGGTGTTTTCAAATCATTTTTAAAAAATTTATGACGTAGGTATGTGTGCAAATTTAAGCTTTACAAGTGTGTTTATTGAAGGAAATCGGACAAAATAAATTTCTGCGGCACAAGAAGACCCTGGTAAATATCAGATAGGGATTTTCTATTGAGTTCATCGTTCGATGATGATTCGATGATGATTCGATGATGGTTCGATGATCCTATACTCAAGACTTGACTTTGTTCACGTGCATTCTTGCAGGCTGGTATAGGGATTGATCCAACAAGAAAAACAGCTTATTGAGAAAGCGGCAACCGCTTTGTTTACTTCTTCAATGTTGGACGATTTCTATAGGAAATAGAAATTATCAAAAGAATTGATGCGATTTTTAAATAAAAACATACGGGTCAGATAACGAGAATTAGTTATAAAGAATTTGAAACGGATATTATTTATTTTTTTCGATGACCATCAACGATTGATCGGCAATCAGCACAGGACTATCGTAAACAGGTATTTTGAATTCGTAATTTGTTCCGTTTCTGACCCAGTTTGCTTTTGGTATTTCATAAATCCGTCCCGAAAACAGATCAACCCAAACAGGCTTTTTAAAATTACCATTTTCAATGGTGAGCTCAACCATCTGCGTTTCGAAGGTATTATTCGGAATATTCCCATCCAGCCAAAGCGTTACAAGCTGTTTGCCCGAAGTTTTATTACAGTATCCAAAAACAGAAATTGATTCTGTGGCTTCCACTTTATATTTAAAATCAGCCATTCGTTCCAGTTTATTGTCAAAAACCGAGGCAATATTCTGAACGGTGTAAAAAGCAATTTTAGGCCGAAGAGCTTTTAATGTAATGTCGGACTGGATTAACCCTTTTACATTTAGTATTTTATTACTTTTGTAATACATGTCGATAATACAAAAAACCGACGATTCAATATCGCGCCCCAAATCGCCCAGCATTCTGCGGGCATCCCATTTGGCCTGGGAAATTTCAGTCCAGTTGTATTTCGACAATGCAAACCCTGGACAGTAAGCGCTTGGTGCACCATTCTCACCCTGCCGGAGTTTTAATTCAGAAGAATATATTCGAAGTACAGAATCGAGTTTTGTCTGTCCTTTATAATTGTCGTCGGGGTTCATGGTGTATCCGTGGTAAACGATCCATTTGAAAAGGCCAAGTTTATTTCTTTCTGAAAGAACTTTCATATACCGATCCATATAATTGACGTTGCTTCCTGAGGCCATAACCAGTCCGGCAATTTCGGCATGAGGTTGTATTCGTTTAATGATCTCAGATGTGCGTATATTAAATTCAGCAACGCGCTCAGGTGTATTTTCTTTGTGCCCATCGGGTTCGTTCCACATTTCCCATTCGGTCACTTTATTTTTATAACGGGTGACCATTGCTTCTACCCAGCTATCCCAACCTTTCAATGCTTCTTCTGTTATGGGTATGCTTCCTCCCAGATCCATTCCGCCGCTATTGTAAACCGGATTTCCATAGCTTGTTTGTAACCATGGCTTTAACCCATTTGCCAAAGCATAATCAATAATGTGGTCTAACCATGTCCAGTCATAAATACCTTTTTGTTTTTCGGTTCTTGCCCAGCCTCCCTGCAACCTGATCTTCTTGATTCCTAAAACAGGTAAATATTCTTTGTACGAGTCGAAGCTGGCATAATCACGGTCAAGTACTTCGCAGCCGATGGTCCAGTTCGACGCTTCGATTTCACTCACATGCTTCGGGTTGATTGCGCCAATTCGTTCGAACGGGATGTCAAGATAAGTTTTCACCCTGTTTTCCGATATGTCTATAAATTGGGGAAATACATTATTTATTGTAAATAGAAAAATTACTGTGGTTAAAAATAGTTTATTCATGTCAACATTATTTTAGTTTCATTATTTATGATAATTTTCTATATTTTTTGTAACTACACCAAGGTTACTTCTATTTTATTTTGCAGTCGTTTTATATTTAGTTTTTTTCGCCCAGGTACCAGTTTTGCCATTTTCGAGTTTGATAATTTCCATTTCAAAGTAAACATATCAACAACAGGAGCGTCGTTTATTCATTTTTTATGATAAAATTATCAAGAGTAGCTACGAAAACACATCTTGTTTTCTTTTCAAAACCATTATATATTATTTTTTTACCATGACGATCCCACGCCGGATGTGCATCTATTCTGAATTCGCCCACCTGAGATGATAGAAATACATTATCCACGATTATTTCGGTCTGGCTGCTTATGTTGATTAAACGGATGGGCACCACACCTTTTCCACTATTGTTCCCGATATTCTCACCCGGATAAGCATCGGTAATAATGTATTGCAGCCCCGATGGATTCAAAGAAGGGTGTCCTGAGCCAGGAGAATATATCGTCTTCATATCGCTTCCATCATATTTTACTGTAATAATTTCCAACCCAGGTTTTTTATCTATGTTCAAGTTCATCGATAAATGCCTTCCATCAGGAGTCCAGTTAACATGGTGCCCACCATTCGACCATAGTTCTGGCGTAATTGCTGTTCTTAGGTCAGTCCCGTCAGGATTCATCGTAATTACTGCCCTTCTTCTGTTCCCTCCGGTTACAGGAGCCCATTGAATGGTTGTTAACAGTTTGTCAGTCTGTGGATTCCATTTTACCTGGAAACAATAGTATTCATATTCATCAGGATTTGAAATTTTTATGGAAGGAGTGGTTTTTTCGTAGATGTCGCGGATTGAAACAATCATATGGCATTTTCCGCTTGCTACATCGGTTACAAATATGCCGTCAGAATCAACTACACCTATGTTTCGTCTGGCGTATTGGTCAGGAACAACAACCCCATAACCGACCTGTGCAAACCTTGAGCTCTTAAGGTTATAACTGGCTAGTTTTTTACCATCTAAGGATGTCATAAAAACGGTTCCTTCCATTTTCCGGATTTCTCCTGTCAATGGATTCATAAGTACAGCAAAGGCTGACCAGTCAGTGGTATCCACATCGTTAAAAAATAGTTCTTCATCAGACGATCCCCATTGAACGTTGGCTCCCAATTGCATTTCAAACCCGCGCGAGTAGCCGACCGTTTTTTCGTCGCCTGTTTCAAGATTTATTAGTATTATCTCACCCTTTTCACCTGGTTTCGGTGAACTGGTCTCGGATGGGAAACGAAACAAAGCTAAATATTTGCCAGAAGGACTGATTGGCGATGTGTCGAAAAAGCGGTGTATTACTTTTCCTTCAGCTACTTTGGTTATTTTAATGGTTTTTCCTTCTATATTTTTTGTTATTGACAGGAATTTACTTTTTGTATTATCTCTGCCACATGAGTTGAATACACAAAAAATACTAATGATAAATGCTATTTTCTTAAACATGACTTAAATGGACAAATAAAGATTAAATGGTGAAAGAAAATTTTCTTTCACCATTATTTACTAAAACTATCAATAACCGGGATTTTGTTCAATTACAACATCTTTATTAGCTTCGATCTCTGTCTGTGGAATTGGCCACAAATTATGAAAATCCTTGATTTCGTCACTATTTAAATCATTGTATTTACGTACTCGCTCTACCAATTTTCCTGTTCTGCAAAGAGTTATACGGCGTTGTTCTTCGTAGACCAATTCTCTTGCCCGTTCATCTAAAATATAATCTAAAGTGACTTCGTTTGAAGAGATCGGGGATGCATGAGACCTTTCCCTAACAACATTGATGTTACTCGCTGCATTTAATTTATCTCCTTTTCCCAAATATGCTTCGGCTCTTAGCAAATAGGTTTCAGCTAGTCGTAAATAATACATATCCTTGTATGTAGTCCCTGCTATAGCTTTTAAAAACCTATTTTCTTTATCTTGATATATATTATCGGGGTGTGTTTGCGGAGTAGTAATTTTGGAAGGCCAAGGATACCACCGCCATTTTTGATTGAGCCAAGTTGGACTTGGGTATTTTACGGCACTTGAATCATACCAGGCTGAATTTACATTAGTGTATTTGGTGTCGCGAATAATGTTGTGAGGAGCGTTTCGGATATCATTGTTCCAGTCACTTTCCCACAATGTATATATCCAGAAGTCTGTGTTCATTAAGAAAGAATTACCTCTTCCTCCTGTATTGTAGTTAGATCGTCCAAGTTCGCCCATACCTTCTTTCCCATCCGGGTCTTTGTAAGTTTGATAGTGTACCGGACCAGCCCATTGTTCGAGTCGGTTATTTGAAGCTGCTGTTGTTATTAAATAACCGCCAGGGACATCAACTTCCATTTGAGCAACCCACAAGGCTTCCTTGTTTCCGCTGCTTCGGTTCTGGTTTCTTGGTTGAAATAAATCCCAGAATACATCTCCTTGTGATTTAAAGTCCAGAAAATCATCCCAAGGGGCTTCGTTTGCCCTTGTACCAAATCTTGATGTCATTAATGAAGTATTTGGATCGTCAATGACAGTTGAAGCAGCAACGATTGCTTCGTCGTATTTTTGTAAAGAGATATAGGTTTCGGCCAAATAATGACTGGCAACTATATTTGATACTTTTCCGTCCTTTACTTTGTCATTTGAAGGAAGATTTTTAGTAGCTTCTGTCAAGTCCATAACAATTTGATTAAGTGTCTCTTCTTTCGTAGCTCTTGTATAGTTGATCCGAGGAGAAGTTACTTCTTCCAGGATCAAAGGCACCCCGCCATAAAGATAGACCAGATATCTATATGCAAACGCCCTGAAAAATTTTGCTTCAGCAGCCACTGCTGATTTTTGTTCGTTTGTTAATTTGGAATTATCAAGTCTTGAAATAATAGTGTTTGCATTAGAAATAACTTTGTACCATTCAACCCAATGATACTTAACCATAGCATTAGTTGGAACCATCCATACATCATAATCGCCGAATCGGTCTGAAGTTCCCCTCGCATGTTTTGCAATATCGGTCGCTAGCAGATGGGAAAATGAATACTGGCTGTTTGCAAAATGAATTTTACGTACCCTTGCATACAAATCAGTCAAAGCGCTTTCGAAATTATCAGAAGTTATGTAAGAATTATCAAGACTATAAAAATCCAGCGGATCCTCCTCAAGAAATCTCTGTTCGTTACACGAAAAATTTAAAATGAACAGGAAACAGAATAATCCATATTTTATTGTTTTTGTGATATTTTTCATTTTTTAGATTTTTAAAGGTTAAAAAGAGATTTCAATTCCTAACGTATATGTTTTCATTACAGGAAACGCATCAGTGTTTTGTATTCCCTGCCCTGTTTCAGGATCCCAACCGTCCCATTGAGTAATGGTCAGTATATTTTTTCCGCTCAAATATATTTTCGCTCCGTCAACACCAATCTTTTTTGCAAATGATTGATTTAATTGATAAGCTAACGAAATATCTTGCAGCCGGACAAAGTTCCTGGAATAATATTTTTGAGGAGTGATTTTTGCCTGTTCCCACATTATAGGATATTTCCCATTTGGATTGGAAGGAGACCAATAGTCGTAAAATGTGTACCAGTTGGAGTTTTGTGCTGTTCCAGAAGTATTTGCAACTCCACTTGGATGATTGGCACCAAGATAACCATCTTTCCCTCCCTGTATTGAGTTGATAAAAAAGCGTAAAGTAAAATCTTTGTATTTTAAAGTATTTTGGATACCAAATCGATATGCTGGTTCTGTTCTGCCGAGAATTTTTCTATCGTTATCAGCGGAAATTACGCCATCAGCTTCACCATTGACCTCCTGATCAACGATTCTGTATGTCCCCGGATAGTATCCGGTAAGAATATCATCATCCAATTGCCAAATTCCATCAATTTCATAATTATAAACAGCGCCGAGTGATTTCCCTATAAACAATCCACTTGCTATTAAATCATCTTCTTTTCCGTCTCCATTGTTATCATCTCCTAACAAACTGATAATTTTATTTTTGTTGGTAGAAAAATTCACATCAAAATCCCAGCTAAAATTTTGTGATTTTACGAGTTTTGTTTTGATTGAGAATTCGAATCCGGAATTGGCAATTTTTCCGAGGTTGGTTGTAATCTTAGAAAAACCCGTCATCTCCGGTAACGACATGTTCCAAAGCAAGTCAGTGGTAATTGTTTTGTAATACTCAATATTACCACTAATCCGGTTACCTAAAATTCCAAAGTCGATACCTGAGTTCACCCCTGCTGTTTTCTCCCAGGAAAGGTTATTGTTTGCCAAAGAAGCTACCGACTGTCCCAGTGAAGTAGAAGCCCCGTCACCATATACATATTTAGAGCCATCATCGGCAGAAATGCGGGCGAGGGAACTGTAACGGGAGGTCTGATTTCCGTTCTGCCCGTAACTTGCCCGTAATTTTATGTAATCGATTTTTGGGATCTTAAAAAAAGGTTCATCCGACAAAACCCATCCTAAACCAAATGAGGGAAATAAGGCAAACTTATTCTTTTTTGCAAATCCGCTAAATCCATCACGGCGTATAGTTGCAGTAGCTAAATACCGGTTTTTATAATTGTAATTTATTCTTCCCATTTGATAAATCGCTGTCTCTTTCCATGCGTCAGATGAAATTTCCTGTATAATGGCCTGTTCAAGGCTGTTGTATGACAGGTTTAAGTTCGGTATATTTTCTCCACTGGCATAAGTCCGATCATATTCACTGTTACTATAACCTGAAACAAGCGTAGCTTTTATCCCATGATCGTTTAATTGCTTTTCATAATTCAAGATGTTGTCAAGCATTACATCCAGCCTGGATGCATATATTTTGCTGGCTGCACCGGTTAACCCGGCAGAATATTCATTACTATTTGCTGTGGAGAACCAATTGAGATTATTGCTATAATTTATCCGGTAAGTTAGTCCATCAATTTTAGGGATTTTTATAATTCCATAAAAAATTCCTGAAATTCTGTTTTTCAAGTCCCGGTCAATTGATTGGGCGTCCAAGAAAATGTTAACTTGTGAATCACCCAATGGATTAACAATAAATTCTCCGTTTTCGTCTTTTGGTGACACAAGAGGTGAAGTTGCTCTTGCTAAACCATCTATTGTTGGATAGTCTCCTGAAAAATCAGTAAAAGAACCAAATGTGTTGGCTCCAACAGTCAACCAGTTGGTAATCTTTGTTTCAATATTTATTCTTAAAGATGTCCTTTTGTAATTATCATTTATTACAAATCCTTTTTGTTCTGTATGACCTCCGGAAAAGTAATAGGTAGTTAATTCTGATCCTCCGGAAACACTAAGCAAATGATCTTGTATATACCCTGGAGACGTTACTGCATCCCACCAATCAAAGTCAGTACCTTTTTCTATACCATTCTGTAATTCTGGTAGTAATTCAGATTTACTAAAGTCCCATTCAGAATCGGATTGGGTATAATCTGGGGCCAGATATGCCTTCCGGTAATTTACATCTCTTATTTTTTGCAGCACCTCATCTCGGTTAAGTAATCTCGCTTTGACTGTTGGTGTTTGCATAGAGACTGATCCTGAATAGCTGATTGTTGGTTTTTGTGCAATTTTACCACCTTTGGTTGTTATAATAATTACCCCATTAGCTGCTTGTGCCCCATAAATTGCCTTACTACTGGCATCTTTTAAAATATCAACCGATTGTATATCGGAAGGATTTAAATCTGCAATTCTTCCATTGTAAATAATACCATCTACCACAATTAATGGGGAGGTATTTCCGCTTATAGTGTTCACTCCTCTTATGGATATAGAAGCTTCTTCTCCCGCTTGGTTTGTTTGTCCGATTTGCACACCGGGAACTGATCCCTGTAACGATTGCAGGATACTAACATTGGCGGATTCCCTAAAAGCTTCAATATTCGCAGAAACAGCAGACCCGGTCAAATCACTTTTCTTCATTGTTCCATATCCTACGGCCACTACCTCTTCAATTCCAATACTTTCCTCTTCCATCATCACATTTACGGACGACTTACCTGCAACTGAAATCTCCTGCGGTTTCATGCCCACAAACGAAAACACCAGTGTTGCATCGCCGGGAACGCCGGTCAGCGAATATTTCCCCTCAAAATCGGTGATTATTCCATTGGTTGTACTCTTAACCACAATGGTAACTCCCGGAAGCGGGGCGCCGGTTGAATCGGTCACTTTTCCGGAAACGGTCAGGTTCTGTCGGGCTGATTCGGTTCCCTTTGATTCTGAATTCAGGGAAATTATGATATGCCGGTCCATGATGCGGTACGATACATCTTCGCCTGCAAAGATCATTTTCAGAATATCTTCAACAGAGCCTTTTTCTACCGTGAGGTCAATTTCACGATATACATCAATTTTGCTGGCATTGTACATAAAAGAATATTCCGACTGATCTTCAATCTGCTTCAGGACATCTTTCACCGTCGTATTCTTTACGTTCAGGTTCAGTCTGGTCTGCTGGCTGTAAACCGAAGCATAGCTCGCGGTTAGCCCTACAATACAAATCAGTATTCCAACTAGTTTCATTCTCAAAATTAATTTTCTACGGATGGATTGATAATTCCATGGCCCATCCGAACTACCGTTTTTTTTCATAGTTTTGTAATGTTATTCAGCCTCTATTGGATCAAGGTTATGTCGGTAACCTTTTTTCCTTCCGGCTGAGTTAATAAATTTTGTTTGAGAAAAGGTTTGCCCTCCGGGTAAGCCTTTTTGCCTTTGTTGCGGGATTCTAATGTTTCGTCCTTTTTTTCACGATGTATTTATTTTTTAAGTTAACGTATTTATGGTTTGGTAATTATCACTTGTTTCCCGTCGACTTTATAGCCGATTGGCTTTAGTAAGTTTATCATTTCAAGGAGTTCCTGCAGGGATTCTGTTTTTACCTTTAAAGTAAGCAGTTCCCCATCCTGCAATTCCGGGGCAAGCAAAATGTTGACACCGTACCAGCGTTCCATGTACTTCACAATTTCCTCCAGCGAGTTTTCTTCAAAAATCATTTCGTCCCTTGTCCATGCTGAAACCAGATCAACGTTCATTTTTACAACATTGAGTTGCTTTTCATTTTTATTGAACGTTGCCACCTGCCCGGGAACAAGCTGCACTATTTCGGTATTATCCCGGTCAATCCCGATGCTCCCGCTTTTCAGCCCAATCTCGATAAGCGGATCGTTTTCATACGCCTTTACATTAAACGATGTCCCAAAAACTTTAACGTTAAGCCCGGAAGTATTGACAATAAACTGCCTGTGCAAATCTTTCCGTACATCAAAATAGCCTTCTCCTTGCAGTTCAACGTTCCGGTTCTGTTTACTGAAATTCTGGCTGTACCTTATCCGGGAACCCCCGTTCAGCAAGACCGTTGAACTGTCGGGCAAAATGATGCGCGTTTTCTGCCCGGCGGGAGAAATGACCTCTGTATAGTTTGGTTGTGCAAGATTATCGATTTTAGTTCCTGTCCACACACTCAGGAACACAATAACGATTGCTGCTGCGATTTGTGCAACCCTGCGGTAAATGAAATATTTTCTTTCCCGTGCATGGATTTGTTTTTGAACCTTTC
This sequence comes from Prolixibacteraceae bacterium, assembly GCA_003506435.1. Classification (GTDB taxonomy): domain Bacteria; phylum Bacteroidota; class Bacteroidia; order Bacteroidales; family Prolixibacteraceae; genus GWE2-42-39. The sequence continues at coordinate 80,771 of DOAQ01000008.1, read as the reverse complement.
GCCAGGCCTGCGGCCTGTCAGGATGAAAACGACCGGGAAAAGCGCCCGTGACCTGCCACAGGTTCAGAAGATCCTGGTATATCTGTTTATTTTCGTTGGAACCATCCAGCCATTCCCGGGTTTCGTCTGCATATTCTGCACCCTTCGATGCAATGTTCCGGATGATCTTGTAAACGGGAACTTTATTTTCCATGTTGTTGATATGTCTGTTTTAACCTTACAGCACATAACTACCCAGGTACCCCCAAAGAAAAATCATTTTTTTTTACAGGTCTATTCAAATTCTTATTAACGCGAATCTGTTAATTCTACTTTAACACATTAGAAAAATCAACCTTTTTTTACCCTGAATCCCTGTTAAAGTAGAATTAAAGCAGATTTGAAAGAAAAAGAATAAATATCTGGTCGTAGTAAGGATGCAAAAAATCTTTTATTTTTTTGATTGCGATCGTTATCTGGTTCTCCACTGTTTTAGACGAAATCCCGAGTTCTTCTGCTATCTCCCGGTTGGTCATTCCCGCGTCCCTGCTTAAACGGTAAATTGTTTTGCATTGTGCCGGCAGTTCGTCAACGGCATTGCCAATAATTTTTTTCAATTCCTCAAATTCCAGGAAACGGTCTGCTGCCTCGGAAAATAATTCGGCCCGGGGCATAATTTCCCCGGTAATCCGGTTCTGATTTTTCAGGTTGCGCAGATAATTCAGGCTCTTGTTTTTTGATGCTGCGTACAAGTATGACTTGACGGAACAATCCGACGGAAGGGATTCCTTTTTCTCCCATAAATAAATGAAAATACTCTGGACAATATCTTCGGAAAGCGTTTGGTCTCTCAGATAGCTGTTAACAAAGTTACACAGATCGTCATAATATGTGTCAAAGAAATATTTGAAGGCATCCTCGTCGCCTTCGATCATTTTCTGCAAAATGAAAAATTCTTCGTTCGACACGTTGGAACTCATTCCGTAACAGGTTATGAGATTAAATTTACCAAAAGAATAAAATTTAATCCGATTCTACAACTTTACGGAAATCAGGATCGGGGGAAGGGCACAGAAGAAAATGCGTTACTATTTTTGCAGGACAGCTTTCCGTTTAATTCTGCTTTAATGACCGGATAAATAAAAAGAGCTTGTCTCAAGACGAGATCAAGCTCTTTCCCTGTCTAACGTCCTAATTTATCACGAACGGGCGAGTATCCCCAGTTTTTCGAGGTACTGAGCCTCGTCGTCGCGAAATACCAAATTATTTTCTCATGAAATGATGAATGTTTCCCTTCCCGGGGCGGGAGACTTTCACATGCCCGCTTGTGAGACCTTCACATGCCGGGATGTGAGACTCTCACATGCGTAATCGTGAAACCTTCACAAGCCTAATGGGGAAGTCTTCACATGTATATGACCTCCCCCGTTCTCAAAACTAGGTATGCTTAAAATGTTTTGGGATATCCTTTCAGCATTCTCTTGTCTTGTTGCCAAAGTCGGAATAAACTCAAATGCAGGGAACTGTTTTTTTAATACAGCGTTAATTATCAATGTAAGGATTAAAATCAAATCCGATATTAGGCCAGTCGAGTTTAGGTTGAATAGGGGCATGTAAGGAATAAATTACCCGTATCTTCATTTTTTCATCTTTGACTGATGAATTGGTTGAATTGCCAAAAACTAATAACGGAGAAATTGCCATACACGCACCGCAGACAGTACAGGAGGAGATAAATCCTCTCCGGGAAAGATACTCCGGATTTCTTCTGATTAATTTATTGCTTAAATTCATAATTGTCTTTTGAAATTTTTACTGGGTTAATGCCAGTCTACAATTTGTAAATCCTTATTTCAATGGGTTGTATCATGGATAAATTATTTTCAGGCCTGTTCAAATAGAAATAGGCTGTTGAGGCATAATCATCCGAGCGGTAATAGTTGACGTGACCCACAAGATCAGGGTTTGAAATATTTATCGTATTTGCCGAATCAAGCAAGTGGTACATGGTGAAACGACTGGCATTAAAATCTCTGAACGTAATTGGTAGCAGGTTCAATCCTTCATTTATCATTGCCATGACATTCTCTCTGCTATTCCCTCCAATTTGCTGAATAGTAGCTTTAAAGTCACTTGTAAAATAAACAGGGTCAGGAATATGATACCGGTAGAAAGCCCATCTTTGATTTTCTCTGTCAGATATCAAACAACCGGAATACCGTGTTACAAATTTGTCGAGTCCCCAACCTGTTCCTACATAGTCTTCAGCCCCTGTTCCTACCAGTGTAGGATAATCTGTATCTCCATCAAGGTACATCTTCACTTCGCCTTCTCCCCACCAATCTTTTTTGTAAGCAGGACTGGCATTCATATTTATAAACGAACCAAGAAACCTTCCTTTTCCGTTGATCTCGGGCAGAATCTCAAAGTCTTTAGTCAAAGTAGTCGCAGTATCCCGGTGCCAGTAACAATGGAAATACAAATCCTCATCATTCCAGTTCTCCGATTTGATGAAGTTAATGTCATAAAAAAGCATCAAAAGGTCTTTCTTCCCTTCATTTGTGACAATGATTCTTGCCGACTTTTTGAACGGCATCGGGATAAAGCAGTTGAATGATTCTCCCTCGGGATTGGCAAATAATTCATTTTCAAAAGCTGTATTTTGGCCTGGCCCTACTCCGAAAAAATCGCCAAACGGTGCAGAAACTGCTGGTTTTTCACTACCATCCCAAAACATCTCAATTTTTAAAGAGCGCAGCATTTCTGGTGACCGGTCATTAATCGTAAACCACATGCGTGTAATTCGTCCAGGGCCCTCGGCGTATAGAAGGACAACCGATTCTCCCTTGCTGATTTGCCCGCAAGGATGCCCTTTTGCTCCCTTGTTTTCCAGGCCGCCTTTACCTTTTTCAGCATTGATGTTTTCGAAACTGCTCCATCTTGTTTCTATATTTTGGTAGGTATATAAGTTTCCACCAACCGTTTCATGATGCGAATTTGTGTCGGGCTGGCATGAACCAAATGAGAGAACGACTAAAATCAGTCCGATAAGCTTTCCAAAAAAGGAAATATTTTTATTCATAAATTCATTTTATACAGTTTGAAATAAAAAAACCGATTATTCAATGAGACCCTTTATACATGCTTACTATTTTCAAAGCATTCTTGTTATAAATTTTTTCCAATACTTCATCCGGCAGGTACAATCCATAAATCATCCAGCGGCCTTGTTGTTGATGTGCCGGTGCGGGGTCGAAATATTCATCGTCGGTTTCAAGGAAACGGTAATATAAACGGTATGCATCTGCTTTGCATGGGGTATCGGTTCCGAAAAGAATACGATCCTGATATTTAATCATAAAGCGCCGGGCAGTATAGGGTTGACGCCCAAGTTCACTGATGCGGGCACAGAAGTCGATGTAAAAATTAGGATAAACATCTAACCACATAGCAACCTGATGCAATTCTTCAGGAAGGCCACCCACATGTGCTCCTATAAAAATTGTGTTTGGATGTTTCGCAAATACCCTGTTTCGTTGAGCCAGGATTTCCTCTTTCGGCGGGTAATCTTTGCCAACAAACAGCCAATCGGGATGAGCCCCCAATTCATCGTACCGCTCGTTATATTCATCCAGGGGAGTAAAGAATGCCTTAGGGTCTGTAACGTGGATCATCACCGGAATGCCTAATTCAGCACATTTTTCCCAAATCGGATCAATCCGGGGGTCATCGACCGGCACAAGCTTCCCTGATTTGTCATGATATTCTAATCCCAGTTCTTTGGGGATTTTCAAACCACGACATCCCATTTTTACCGCTGCTTCAATCCGTCCGGCTTCTTTTTTACCGAATTCAGGATTATCGATCTGTGCGAAATCGGGCATGAAAAACAACAGAAATCGTTCCTTTGAAACACTTTGGCAGGCTTTAAGGTGTTCAATGTAAAAATTGTCTTTTGACCTGCCATCCAATCCGATACACTTTACTACACCGGCTTTATCCATTTCTTCCAGATAGGTTTTCATATTCTCCAACCTGCGTAAATGGTTGTGAAAATCAATAACCGGAAATTTGGGTTTCAATACCATCGTTTCTTTTACAACCAACTGACTTTTGGGCTTCCAGTCCAAAAGTTTTAAATCTTTAGTCTGAGCATTCAATGCAAAAATATTGAATATGAAATAAATAAGTGCGAATATTAATCCACGGGGATATTTCTTTATCATGATTTTTTATTTTTTATTCGAACACAAGAATTCCGAATTTTGAGGGGATATGAAAACGTCCATGTGTTGGCAACCACGCATAATCTCCTGAGGCATTTTTGTCACTGTTAATGCGGTAATAATTTATTTTCCATTTTCTCCCCGGCAAGTCTTCATTATAATTGCCAATCATATCTTTAAAAGGAATAGCCATCTCGACGGTCCATCTCCAATCTGTGTCTTCACGATTATTACATGTTCCGTCCACAATTACGGCTGTTTTGATGTGTACCAGATCGAATTTTGCTGTTTCAATAAAATCAATATCTTCGGGATCAGTAATAAAACTATCGAAAACCACATTGTTGGGAGATATCTCAATTTCAATATAAGTGGCAGGGTTATCGTCGGTATCAATGAATACTTCAACAGCTTCTTCCTTCCATAAATACGCATCTCTTTTAGTGAAAGTATTCCATATATCCAGGTCGTTACAAGTAAATGCGATGTACAAATTCAGTTTGTCATAACATGACTTCACCCGTGTTACGACAGATGTATCCTGAATGAAGCTACCTGTATCATTATCTTTTAATATAATTTCTGATGCCTGTTGCCACACCTGATCATTTAATTTACCGTCAATAACGATTGAAGTCCTGACTTGTGGTATTAGGTAATAGGCGTCCGGATGAGGCTGTCCCTGCAAACCGATGTGGACAAAACCAAAGGCAAACAAAAAACAAAAAATACAATAAACCTTTGCCATGTATGTAAATAGGTCTTATCGGGTTAATGATTATTGTTTTTTAAATCAAAGACTAATGCATGCAGGAAAACTTTCTCAAGAATATGGTTTTCCTGCATGCGTTAATATTTTACTAATACCCTTCGTTTTGACCCAATTCAGCACCTAAGTTAGAGTCAATCGCTGTTTGAGGGATTGGCCAAAGTGCGTGTTTGTCGCGAATTTTATCGGCAACCTGCCAGTTCAATTTCCTGGTACGTTCCAAAAACTTGCCTGTCCGATGTAAGGTTAGTAATCGGTCTTCTTCAGAAAATAATTCTCTTGACCTCTCATCAAGGATAAAGTCCATATCGACTTTAGCGGCACTAATTTGGCTAGCACCCGATCGCGCCCTTATAATATTTAGTGTTGTTGCAGCCTCACTTTTCTTGGATTGAAGATATTGAGCTTCTGCCAAAAAGAGGTAGGTTTCAGCTAATCGGTATTTCATCCTGTCTTTATCCGATCCCAGATATAATGCATCGCCACCTCTGCTCTGAGCGCCAAAATCCCATTTCCGGGTACTGGGATAAATATTCCGTTGTGAATCTAATGCTGTTGTATAGGGAACCATGTCACCCAGACGATGACCGACAGGGACATTTTTGGAATCATTGTAGAAATAATGCTTTCTTAGATTAAATTTTGAGGCTCTTATATCGTTTGCCTCATAGGACTTTACCCAACTAGTCAACGGACGTGTCCTGCCAACACCTCTTCCTCCTAAAGAATCCGTAATAAGCAATCCTTTAACAGATTGATAGTAGCCTACAAATACACGCCTTGACCAATCTCCTCCGTAAGTACCGACAGTTTTACCTCCTGTTACCCCATATTCCTGTTGAATGACAAAAATTGATTCCAGGTTGCCATTGGTACGATTTTGGTTTCCTTCGAGAAACAAATCAGAAAAAACATCTCCTTCTTTAGCTGCATTGACCCCAAACCGTTGAGTCATTAATTGAAACTTTCCACTGTTGATTATTTGTAATGCAGCAGTTTCAGCGTTGGCATATTCACCCAGATGTAAATAAACTTCGGACAGTAAATGCAATGCAGCCCATTTTGTTAATTTTCCAATTTCGGGTTCATCTGCAGGCAGATTTTCAGCAGTATATTTCAAATCATCACGGACAAATTCCAGAATGGTTTTTTGGGGAGACCTTACAAAGTCCAGCTTGGGTTCTGAATAAAACTTATCAGCAATCGGTACATCACCATAAAGGGTGGTCAACAAATTGTGGTAATATGCTCTGAAAAATTTTGCTTCGCCAATGATTCGTTTTTTATCATCTGCGCTTGTCCACTCCACATCCGGATTTTCTGCTTCTTCGATGATTTTATTGGCCCAGCTTATCGTTTTGTACGATCTGTCCCACCAAAATTTCACAGGATAAATATCGGGAGTAATGGCATCGCCATAATTTTGAAATGGTACTACACTATTATGCGAAAAAACCGAGTAGGCAACATCAGTGCCGGTAAAAAAAGCAGGGAAGGCATCCTCTCCGTTACGATCCTCCCTCAGATTGTAATACAATGATGCTAATGCTGCTTCGAATCCTTCTGTATTGATGTACAGATTTTCGGATGATAAAAAGCTTTTGGATTTTTCCTGCAGGAAACTTTCATCACAGGATAATAAAAGCAGCATAGGAATGATAGATAAGAATATTATTTTTTTCATAGTATTTTTCTTTAAACGTTATCAAAAGCCTACATTAATTCCAAATAAAACAGACCGTGATGAAGGGTATCCCTCAAACCAACCTGTAGCATTTTCAGGGTCATAGCCACTCCAGTCACTTATTGTCAGGATATTATCTCCTGAAATATAAACTTTTAGCGAACTAAGATTGAGTTTCTCAATAAGTGTCTTTTTAAAATTATAAGAAAGGGTAACATTTTTAAGCCTGATAAAGCTAAGGTCTTCATAAAAGTCAACTGAATAAGGATTTGAATAGATGGGCGAAGCATATTTGGTGCTTGGATTATCCAGACTCCAGTATGGTAAATCTATAAAACTTCTACGGTAAGACAGCCATTCATTAAAATCCAGAAGTTCGTTACCTTTTTTTCCACCCTGTACAGTATAAATAAAGAATGACAATGAGAAATCTTTATATGTTAAAACATTATTGATACCTATCGAAAAATCCGGCAATTCAGTTCCCTGAATAGCCCGGTCGTCATCATTTAAGATACCATCTTTTTTGACATCTTTAAACTTTATGTCCCCTGGCTTGGCGTCCGGCATATGCGAACTTGCAATATTGTCGGTCGTTTGCCACACTCCATCGATCACATAGTCAAAGTTTGTCTTTACCGGATAGCCAATAAACCATCTGTTCGCTCTATCATCCTGATTGTCTTCAAAAAGCTGAACAATTTTATTCCGGTTAAGGGAGAAATTGACGTTTGCATTCCATTTAAAATCAGATTGATTGATTATTACTGAGTTTAAGCTAATTTCTACTCCCTGATTTTTAGTACTCGCAACATTGTCCCACATTGAATTAAAACCTGTAGCCGTCGGTAACTGACGCTCCAATAAAAGGTCTTCAGCTTTGCTGTTATAATAATCGACAGTTCCACCAATTCTGCCTTTGAAAAATGAAAAATCAACACCAACATTGATTGACTTGGTACTTTCCCATGACAAAGAAGCATTTCCAATTGAACTTGGATAAAATCCAATGGCTGTATTGTTGTTAAAATAATAATCAGTGCCACTTCCTATCCGGGATAATGTCCTGTACGGTGGTATTGCCTGGTTCCCGCTTAAGCCGTATGAAAACCGTATTTTCAGGAAATCAAGGGGTTTAAAATCTTTTAAAAAATCTTCTTCGGAGATGGTCCAGGCAAGAGCAGCAGAAGGGAATGTTCCGTATTTGTTATTTTCCCCGAAACCTGAAAAACCATCAGTACGAACTGTCAGGGTCAGGAAATACCTGTTGTTGTAAGTGTAATTGATTCTTCCCATCAATGATTCCATACACCATTCGGTATAGGATGTACCTGTTGTCAGCACATTGCCATTCCCGATGCCGTAAAACGATAAATTGTCGTTAATAAACGACTCTCCATGTACATTGGTATAATCAATAATATTTTGCTGACGGCTGTATAATCCTGTTATGTCAATACGGTGTTTCCCGAATTCCCTGTTGTATTTCAGAATATTTTCCAGGGTCCAATCCTTTAATTTTTGGTTGTTCCTATCAGCGCTTCCGTTTAAAGGCATTCCGGTAAAAGATGTAGATGGCCAATAAACACTATATTCCTGGTGCTCAAAAGTATTTCCATAATTAAGCCTGTAACTTAATCCCTTAACAAAAGGTACATTAATCAACGTATACAGATTTACCATTGATCTTCTCCTGAATTTTTCCCTTTCCGCATTCAGTCCATCCATTGGATTGGCGAAAAAAACATCAGGATAAATCGGGTACATCGCATAACTTCCATCATCATTATATACATCGGCCAAAGGGGACATTGTTAATGCAGCATCGACATAAGGTAATTCTGATTTTCCAAAATCCTCAAAAGATAGCTGAGAATTTATACCGCATTCCAACCAGTCAGTAATCTTATAACTACCATTGATTCGGATAGTGTTTCGTTTATATGTACTTGCTTTCAATATCCCGTCCTGATTAAGGTGTCCAATTGAAATATAATAATTTACATTTTCGTTAGCTCCCGAAATACTCAACTGATGATCCTGTTGAATGGCATCTCTGGTAATTAAATCCTGCCAATCGACCGAAGTTCCGTTATTCAGCGCTTCAAGTTCAGCTGTATTGACGAGTTTGGAAGGAGTGAGGTCTGTAGCCCCATTAATCTTTGCAATATCCTGTCTCAATTTAATATAACCTTCCCTGTCAAGTACATCAATCTTTTTGGCCATACTATTTACTCCCACTGAGCCCTGATATTGAATAAGAGGTTTCCCGTTTTTCCCTGATTTTGTTGTTATCAGGATAACGCCGTTTGATCCCCTTGAACCATATATAGCTGTTGAAGAAGCATCTTTCAATACATTAAACGACTGGATGTCGCTTGGATTTATTTCGGAAAAGCTCCCTTCAAAGGGTATTCCGTCAAGGATGATTAACGGTTCATTGCTTGATGATAACGAATTATAGCCGCGAATAATAAATTCAGGATCAGCTCCCGGAGCGAAATTTGTATTGTTGATGGTCAATCCGGAGATTCTTCCCTGAATAGCACCAAGAAGGTTGGCATTAGGAAGGTCTTCAATTTCTTTTGAGGTAATATTTCCAAGAGAACCGGTTAAGTCACTTTTTTTCATTGTACCATAGCCGATGGCAACCACTTCTTCAATGCCAACAGTTTCTTCTTCCATCTTCACATTTATGATTGTTTTTCCGGTAACCGAAACTTCTTGCATTTTCATCCCCACAAACGAAAAAACAAGCGTTGCATCCGCCGGGACATTGCTCAGAGAGTACTTTCCATCGAAATCAGTAATAATTCCCTGTGTTGTTCCTTTTACTACAACCGATACACCCGGAAGTGGTTGTCCTGTTGAATCGGTTATTTTCCCGCTAACTGCCCTGGCTGCCTGAACTGCACCCAAAGGGTTGTTTGTTTCAGCGCCAAGCGGTGACAAAACAATCTGGCGATCTTTAATAATATATGCGACTTCATCGCCGGAAAACAATTGCTTCAGGATGTCCTGTATTTTTGTTTCACGTACATTAATATCCACTCTGCGCGAAACGTCGACCAGATCGTCGTTGTAAAGGAAATAAAACTCCGAACGATCTTCAATCTCCCTCAATACGTCTTTTACCGAAACGTTCTTCAGGTTCAGGTTCAGCGTCGTTTCCTGCGAGTATGACTGGATGGCAAAGGATTGAACCACCAGGAACAAACTTAGGGCAAGTGTTAATTTCATTGCAATTAAAATTTTAAACCAAGGATAATGTTTCTCTTTCCCCTTGGAAGGATTACGTTTTTTTTTCATAAGTTTGAATACTTTTTTATTTATAACTAAGTGAAAATTAACCGTTGCAAACGGTTGATCCGGAGGGCAGTTGGCGGACTGCCCTTTTTTGTTTGTATCAGGTTTAGTTCTTCATAGGCGGTTTGTTAATGGATTTAGTTTTTACGTATTTGTATTCGTTCTTTGGTGAAGTTATTGCCTTCGGTAATCGACCGTTTATCCGCAGAGTAGTCAATGGGCGCAGTAAGTTTGAGCAGCTCCATGACCTGGGACAGGCTTTCGTCAGTAAACGTTCCTGTGTACCTGTAATTGGCAATTGATTGGTCCGTCAGTTGGATGTCGGCATTAAACCAACGACCCAGCGCCAGCACCACATCAGAGAACGGCGTCTGGTCAAAAACCAAACGACCATCTTTCCAGGCAATAATGTCCTGAACATCCACGTCCGATTTGTTGAGTTGTTTTTCCTGAATTGAAAAACGTACCTGTTCCCCGGGACTAATTACCAACGACTTGTTCACCGTCCTTTCATTTACCTTGATCTTCCCTTCTTCAAGGGTTGCCGTGAATTTATTGTCTTCGGAATATGCACAAAGATTGAATGCAGTACCAAGCGCTTCTACTTCAAAACTTCCGTTTTTCACGACAAACGGTTTCCTTTTATTCTTGTATACTTTAAAGTATGCTTCCCCGTCCAATTCGACCAGTCGGATTGTTCCGCTAAAAACAGACGGAAACTTGATGGTACTTGCCGAGTTTAACCAAACCTCGGTGCTGTCGGGAAGAAAAAAATGGGTTTTGGTACCTGGTTGCGCGTCAATCTGCTGGAGAACTGCTGATACGCGAAGGTCGTCTTTCAACATTTTATTCTGATAGACAACAAATAAACTTGTCAAAATCAAAGGCAGGAATAAAATAGCGGCGACCCGTTGCATCCGGAGAAACAGGCTTGCCTGCTTCGCTGAACGGATGCCTTTTCGTACTTCCCGGCGACCGGAAGCAAGATCAAACGAACGGTAGAGATGCAAATCGGAACTTATTTGATCGATCTTTTGCAATTGACGATACAGGTCAGCATTGTCAGCTTCTATAAGCCATTCGTTCAGCAGAAATGTTTCCTGCTCTGTTGCCGTTTTCCGGAGGCAGGAAAAAACAAAATCCGGTATCTGATGGGTTTCTTTCATCCGAACAAATTTTTAAATTTCTGAATTTCTTTTGGTTCAAGTTTAGCTATCTTATCAAGATATTCCACCGGATGGAACTCACATGCAGTTTGTTCATTTTGTGTTTCCCGAGATGTCGGGACAAGTTGTGCTTTTTGCAAGCATGTTCGTTTCATAACTTGAAAGTCTTATTTAGAATAACTTGATTGGCTGTGTTTTTTTCTGAAACAGATTTTTGTGATCCGTTTCATAATAATGACGGGTAAGCAGAGTACCCCCCTAAAAAGAAAAGTGAAAATTTTTAACGAAATATGTGCAGGAGAAGTGCAAGGGGTAAGTATTCCCGAAGATGGTTCCGAAGCAGCGAAAGCGCTTTACTGATCCTGTACTCAATGGCTTTTACTGAAACATTCTCTTTATCGGCTATTTCCTGATAACTCAACCCTTCAACCCGATTCATTATAAATGTTTCGCGGATACCGTCGGGTAACGCTTCGATTGCTTTCTGCAACCGCTGTTCCAGTTCAAAATCGAGCAATGGATATTCCTGGATGTCTTCCTGTGATAAGTGGTTCAGTCGATATGCGCGATGGGCCTCTGTGATATTCCGGTGAGCCAGAAAATCAAGGCAACGGTTGTGGATTGAACGCAGGAAATACGATTTTACACTGGATTCGATGTTGAGGGACTTCCGGTCTTCCCATAGTTTGATAAAAAAGTCCTGTACAATGTCTTCCGATGAACTTCTTGATAGAACTATTTTGTAAGCATATACACACAGTCCCTGGTAATATTTGTCAAAAAAATAGTCGAAAAGGTCGTTCCTGCCTCTTTGAAAATCCTTGAAAAGCGCGTTGTCATTTCGTTCTATCTCAGGTTGCTTTGGCATGACTGCAAGGTAGTAAAAATTACTTCTTCAGTTCCCAGCTAAAACCGTCTTTGGTGTCTTTTATTTCGAAACCCAGTTTGGTAAGTTCATTCCGAATTTTGTCCGAAGTTGCCCAGTCTTTATTGGCTTTTGCTTCCATTCTCAGGTTGAGGAGCAAATCAACAACATTGCTTAATGTTTCTGAATTTCCGGCTTCGGCTTTCTCTTCCATGTACAAACCGAAGATTTCAAAAATAAACACGTAATACAGCTTCCTCAAAATATCCAGATCGGCTTTCGATATTTGCTCTTTTCCGTCTTTTATCGAATTGATCATTTTCACCCCATCGAACAAATGGGCAATGGCAATGGGACTGTTCAAATCATCATCCATCGCCTCAAAACAGTTTTTATGTAGTTCGACAACCCGTTCGGTAACCGTTGATTGTGCCGATGCTTCAATACTGAATAGCGTTTTTACTGCTGCGAACAATCTTTTCAGCCCTTTTTCGGCAGCCTGAAGTGCCTCGTTCGAGAAATCGAGCGTGCTACGGTAATGTGCCTGTAACATGAAAAAGCGGATGGTCATCGGGCTGTATGGTTGGTCGAGGAGCGGATGGGTTCCGGCAAAGAACTCGTCGAGCGAAATGGCATTACCCAGCGATTTGCCCATTTTTTGTCCGTTCAAAGTAATCATGTTGTTATGCACCCAGTAGTTTGCCGAGTCGTGTCCGTTTGCGGCTTTCGACTGTGCTATTTCTGCTTCGTGGTGCGGAAACATCAGATCCATGCCACCTCCGTGAATGTCAAATGTTTCGCCCAAATATCTGGCGCTCATGGCCGTACATTCGAGGTGCCAGCCCGGAAACCCGTCGCTCCAGGGCGAAGGCCAGCGCATGATATGTTCGGGTTGCGCTTTCTTCCAGATAGCAAAATCGAGCGACGAATGTTTTTCATCCTGTCCGTCCAGTTCGCGGGTATTGCTGATAAGGTCTTCAATTTTTCGCCCGGAGAGTTGCCCGTACTGATTTTCCATGGCAAACTTCTCTACATCAAAATACACCGAACCCTTGCTTTCGTATGCGTAGCCACTGGCCAGTATTTTTTTCACCGTTTCAATCTGCTCAATAATATGCCCGCTGGCCCGCGGCTCAATGCTGGGCGGAAGCACATTCAGCAAAGTCATGTTTTTATGGTAGTCGTTGGTGTAAATTTGAACCACTTCCATTGGTTCCAGTTCGTCAAGTTTTGCCTTTTTTGCAATTTTGTCTTCCCCTTCATCGGCATCGTTTGCCAGATGGCCCACGTCGGTAATATTGCGCACGTAACGAACTTTGTAACCTAAATGTTGCAAATACCGGAACAGCAAATCGAAAGTTATCGCCGGACGTGCATGTCCAAGGTGAGCCTTGCCGTAAACAGTTGGCCCGCAAACGTACATTCCCACGCGACCGGGAACAATGGGTTTAAAAACTTCTTTCTTTCTGCTTAAGGTATTGTATAGCTGCAACTGGTTTTCCATCGGTATAAAAATTTCTGCAAAGGTAAAAAAACGAGTGAAGAATGGCCGATTTTTAAATCACGAAATCAGGTAAAATACCTCCGTTCGCTAAAGTCCGCTGCCAGCTATTTTTCAGGAAAAAGTAAGCTACACCGTTCAGCCGATGTATAAAGACAGATTTCAACAACGATTTGGCTATTTTTTATTAATAGTTGCCTTCCCGAGGTCAAAATTTGACGTTCACAATCCATTTTTCATTTATAAAAATTTAGTAAAACCCCTCAGAAAAGGGGGTGTATTCTAAACAAGGAAATAATAAAAGATGTAAATATCTTTTATTCTGCATATTAATTTGCCTCTTATTTATAATGCTTATTTAGACTGATTTTAAATTGAACGTCGTAATTTGCATTCATATTGAGCTGAACTCTGGATGCTGGATTCCCTGTTATTTTTTGATTTAAATAAAAGGTAAATCCAGATGCGCTAATCTAATGTATGGATAAAATGTAGTTATGATTTGACCTTTTCAAGGTTGTTTAATTTTAAAAATTTTAATATGAGAAAATTTTTACATTATTGCTTTGCCATTTTTTTGATGTTTTTCATGTCTCAAACTGTAAATGCACATGTTTGGGAGATTCGTGTTAATCAGAGTACTGATGGATCGTTAACCTGGTATGTACAATCTTATCACGGTTTGAGTGATTGTGGAATTGCCAATTCCGGTATTAATATCAATGGGGTTAATTATCCGCTTGAACAGGAATTTGCAGGGAGCATTGAATCATTAAGCCCCACTGTTTTTGCGGTTTCAGGAAATTATGCACGAGGGAGCTATGCAGTTGTTCACACCCCGTTTTTGGGAACGGCGCTGAATGTGCAGCCTTATTCAACCAATGCATGTTGGTATTTGCTGGTTAGCGGAAGTGGTAATTTTACTCCTCCTCCTCCTCCGGTTTGTACCTCATTTCCCGTTACCGGATGGAATAATTCAGTTGCTTTGCCGGGAAATAATAACGGTACAGAATGTGATCCAACAGATGATAAACTGGCCATTACCGTTTCCGTAAGCCATCAATCCTGTGGTTCAATTACAGGCGATGGTAAATTCTCGATGGTTCTTGACCCGGGAGGCGCCAATGTTGCTTATGGACCCTATGATTATTCAACCGGAATAACAACTAATGTTACCATAAATGTTCCGTATGGATTTAATCAAAGCACCCAGTTACAGGTGATTGATAATGATTTCCCGGGGAGTAATGTAACTCATGGATTTACAGGTATCCCTGGCGGTATTTATTCAGGTGTTCCTGACGGATCGGCTCCAACTGTTGTTACTCAAAACCTGACTGTTCAGTTGGATGCGACCGGTTCTGTATCAATTACTCCTCAACAAATTAATAACGGATCAGTCGATGCCTGTGGAATTGCCAGTATGAATCTTGATAAATCGAGCTTTAGCTGTTCTGACGTTGGTAACAATACGGTTACTCTTACTGTAACCGATTTAAGTGGGAATTCTTCAACAGGGACCGCAGTTGTTACTGTCTCAGGAGCCGATGCGGATGGAGATGGTGTGCCGAATGCCTGTGACCTTGACGACGACAACGATGGAATTCTTGATATTAGTGAGTGTACTACTTCCAATTTCTATTGGTCAAATCCTCCAACTATTTCGGGTAAAACAGCTTCGGGTACTATCAACGGAATTCCTTATACTTATACTTCTTCGGTAAATGTAAGTACAACATCCTATATTTATAACCACGGAATTTTCCCGTCTTCCTATAATGTTCCAAATGCAAACCCAACCATACAGAACATTTATCCAAGTCAGAATACCTTGTCGTTTGCCAGTCCGATGACAAACCCGGTATTGGTTTTTTCATCTATTGGGAATTCAGGTTTGCCGGTTACAATTAATTTCAGCAATCCGGTTCAAATACTATGGTCGACAGCAACGGTACAAAATTCACCGACCCAGATTACAGGGAATGAAGGGTATGCAATCGTTCGTATGAATGGTACTTTTTCAAGTGTATCGTTCGATTATCTGACCTATGAAAACTGGGTTAATTTTGTATTTGGCGCTGATTTTTATACCTATTGTGACACTGACAATGACGGGCTTGCCGATTATCTTGATCCGGACAGTGACAATGATGGTTGTTTCGATGCAATTGAAGGAACTCTTGGATTGAATCCTGATCAGGCTCCAAACGGAGTACTTTCAGGTGGTGTCAATCAGAATGGTGTACCGGTTCTTGCAGGAGGCCAGGGACAAGGCGTTGGAACCAGTAATAACTTTTCAGCCACATGTATTTGCGATTTGGGATTTGACAAGATAAATCCGATTGCTATCGCAAAGGATGCTACAATTCAACTTAATATAAATAATTACGCGAGTATTCAGGTATCAGACATCAACAATGGTTCAACGGACAATTGTGAGATTTTAAATATTACGGTTTCGAAAACTGAATTTTCATGTACTGATATCGGTGACAATACTGTAACCCTGACAGTGACAGACAAAGCCGGAAATATTAGTCAGGCAACTGCAACTGTAACTGTTCTTGCTGCACCTGTTCCTGAAGCTAACGATGATGAATTTAATGCTGAATCGTGTCAACCTTTCACCTTCACGAATGCTGAATTGCTTGCTAACGATAGCGATCCTGCAGGTCAAACACTGAAAGTTGATTTTGTTGGTCAGCCTTCGTCAGGTACAATTACCGATAACGGAAACGGAACTTATACATATACGCCGTCGGTTAATACAAACCATTCGGTTACTCTTTCCTATATCATAAAAAGAAACGATGGAACTACTGTTTTTTCAGGAAACGGTCACTACTATGAATTTGTGAGTGCTCCAGGTATTACCTGGGTTGATGCGAAAATAGCAGCGGAAGCCAAAACTTACCAGGGACTTCATGGATATCTTGCAACAATTACATCATCTGCGGAAAACGGATTTGCATCTGCCAAACTGCAGGGCTCAGGCTGGATCGGAGGTTCCGACAGCGAAACGGAAGGCATTTGGAAATGGGTAACCGGACCGGAAGCAGGGACACATTTCTCGAATCAATTTAAAACTGGCTGGTGTTCAGCAAATACTGCTCCCGGAATTAACGGAAACTTTGCCAACTGGTACAGCGGCGAACCAAATGATTGTGGAAGTGGAGAAGATTACGCGCATTTCTACGCCAGTGGAGTTTGGAACGACTATCCAAACAACGCCGGGGGCAACATTACCGGATATGTGGTTGAATATGGAGGAACTAACCAGGATTGTAACATTGATGTTACAGCCGAAGCTTTAATTACTATTAACTTAACCGATAATGTGTTGCCGGTTGTAACAACAAAGGACATTACTGTACAGTTAAATGGAAATGGAGAAGTATTAATTTCGGCAAACGATGTTAACAATGGATCAACTGACAATTGTGGTATTGAATCCTTAAGTTTGGATATAAGTTCATTTGACTGCCCGAATGTAGGTGAAAATATTGTAACCCTAACCGTTACAGATATAAATGGAAATTCTTCTGCCGGTACTGCCAAGGTTACAGTGAATGACTTAATTGCACCAAACGCAATAGCTCATGACATTACTGTCCAGTTGGATGGAAACGGACAAACTACCATTACTCCGGAACAAATTGACAATGGATCAAATGATGCATGCGGTATAGCCTCGCTGGTACTTTCGAAAAATACTTTCGATTGTAGCAATGTTGGTGCAAATCAAATAACATTGACTGTAACCGACACACATGGAAATGTTTCGGCTGCGACTGCGATAGTTACAGTTCAGGATAATATTGCTCCGGCGCTTACCGTTCCGGCAAATATTACCCAGCTTAATGATGACGGTGTGTGCGGCGCTGTGGTAAATGTTGGTGAAGCTTTGGGTTCCGACAATTGCAGTATTGCTTCGATTACAAACGATGCACCCGCATTTTTCAATGTCGGAGTAACAACTGTCACCTGGACCGTTACCGATGTAAACGGCAATGTTACTACTGGTACACAAACTGTTGAAGTAACCAACAATGCACCTGTCATTCAGAATTTAACTGTATCGCCGTTGGTATTGTTGAGTGATGCTGTATTTGCTTCAGCAACGCATGGAGACAATAATCTTGTTTCGGCAACATGGAACTGGGGCGACGGATCATTTGATTCCGGAATCATTAGCGGCACCGGGATTTCGGGTAATCATGTTTATTCTTCAGCCGGACTTTACAATGTTTCCCTGACAATTGAAGATGCCTGTGGTGTAATTGATATCGACGAATTTAGTTATGTTGTAATTTACAACCCATGTAACGGATTTGTTACCGGTGGGGGCTACATAAATAGTCCGGCAGGTTCGTTGAGCGCTAATTTATCAGCAACAGGAAAAGCCAATTATGGTTTTGAAGCAAAATATGAGAAAAATGGATCATTAAACGGTCAATTTGAGTTTGATTTTAAAAATCCCAAATTCAAAGTTAAATCGACTTCGGCTGAATGGCTTGTTGTAAATAATGATCAGGCAATATTGAAAGGTAAAGCCAAAGTGAACGATGTTGCCGGATACAACTTCATCGTATCCATTATTGATGGCAGAATAACATCAAACAATGGAACTGACTATTTCAGACTGATTGTGTGGGACAATTCCGGAAACGTGTTATATGACAATCAGAATGGAAATGCAGATGTTTCCAGAGCATCGAATCCGATTGGGAATGGACAGATAGTGATTCATACTTACAAAAACGGAAACTGTTTCGATGATGATGACAACGAAGAAGATGACTCTGAAAGCACGAAAGAGAACAAAAACAAAAGTGCAACAATCAACTCTTCCTTGGATTCAGGTGAATTTAACCTGTCTGTTTATCCAAATCCGGTCGTTAACAGAGAGATCACTATTTCTATCGACAACTATGGAAACAAGGAAGCCCGGATTGAATTACACAATATTACCGGTCAGGTTATCATGAACAAACAAAATGTAATGTTCATAAATGGAAAGACAAATCTTAAACTGAACCAGGTAAACCTACACCCCGGTAGTTACATACTAAGGGTTACCGATGTTGCCGACAACACGAGAACATCTGTTAAACAAATTATTGTAAAGCAATAGATCACAATCGATTTTAATTTTTTAAAGCCGTCTCATGCATTTGAGGCGGCTTTTTTATGGTCGTTTGAAACTCAAAACCCCAAACAAAATACTGTCTCTTTTCCCGGAACCGATTTTACTTTCAGGCTGCCACCGTGCAGGCGCATGATTTGGCGCGAGATGCTCAATCCAATGCCGGAGCCATTTTCGCGGGTGGTGAAAAAAGGCACGAAAATTTCGTCAATTATATCGTCGGGAATGCCCGGTCCGTTATCAACCACACAAATTTCAGGGCGGTTATTTTTGTTCATCCCGGCAATCAATCTAACCTTTGCTTTTGGGTTTCCTGCATTTGCCTGAAATGCATTTTTTACCAGGTTGATCAGCACCTGCGAAATCATTTTTTCATCAGCCAAAATTTCCAGGTTGTCGGGCGATACATCGTGTGAGATATCAATATTCGACGCGTTTTCAAACGAACCGGAGAGAATACGAATGTTTTCAATCAGGTCTTTTGCCGCGAACAGTTTTTTCTCCGGTTTGGGCAGTCGCGTCAATTTGCGGTACGAATCAACGAATGTAATCAACCCCCTGCCTTGTTCACGAATGATATCAAGCCCGCGAATCGTTGTGGCGATAATCTTCTCGTCGATTTCCGAAGGAGATTTTACTTCGCCATCGGTATAAAAATATCCGGCCAAACTTTCCGACAACGAAGTGATAGGCGTAATTGAGTTCATGATTTCGTGCATCAGCACCCGGATGAGTTTCAGCCACGAATCGAGCTCTTTTTCATCCAATTCATTTTTTATATCCTGAACCGAAATCAGGGTCAGTTCCTTTTGATTCGAGATCAGCAAATTTGCTTTTATAAGAAGCTGAATATTCCCGCGTTCATTGTTCAGGGTGACCAGCCGCTGTTCTGACGACCGGATGTTTTTTACAATCTGGAAAAGACGCCGGTCGACCTTTTCCAACTGGTTGAGGTGGGTCAGGATTTCGAGCCCGAAAAGCTTGCGTGCCGACGCGTTCGAATGCAGTACAAAACCTTTCTGGTCGAAGGTTAATATGCCGGTGGCGGCATGTTCGAGCAATGCCTGAAAATATTGTTCCTGAAGGCGGTTTTCAATTTTTATCTGCTGAATTTGCCGGTTTACTTTATTCAGACTTTTATTGAGATCGACAAACGTTTTATCATTTGTTTTCTCCGGAAAAGAAAGAGTCGAGTCATCGTTGCGGATAGCATCGAAAAAATAATACAACCGCCGGTTGGTCGAATTTAAAAAATAGATCAGGTTTCCGGAAATGAAAATAACGCCCAAAAACATGGCTATTGAAAGAAAATACCATTTCAGTCCGAAAAGCATCCATCCTCCCAACAAGCTAAAACCAACCAAAATGGCGACCCTGAAAAGAATCTGGACATACAGGTTTTTACTGATCATATTCCGTACTTTTTAATTTTGTTGTAAAGGGTTTGGCGCGTAATTCCCAACTGGTCAGCAGCTAAACTCATATTCCCGGCTGTTTTGTCAATGGTTTGCATGATCATCCGTTTTTCCATCTCTTCGAGGGAGAGTTGTGTATCACCGATCTTTCCGGAAGTTACCGGGCGCAGGAAAAGATCTTCCGGTTTCAGCACCTGCGAATCACTCAGAATAACGGCCTTTTCAATCGTGTGCTGTAACTCGCGGATGTTGCCCGCCCACTGGTAATTCAGTAATTTATCCTGTGCCGGAGAGTTTATTTTCAGACCGTGTTTCTCGTATTTTGATGCAAATTTCTTCAGAAAAAATTCGGCCAGAACCAAAATGTCGTTGCCCCGTTCGCGCAAGGGAGGAAGCTCAATTTGAATGGTATTGATGCGGTACAGCAGGTCTTCGCGGAACAGTCCGTCACGGACCATCTGCGGCAAATCTTTATTGGTTGCACAAACCAGCCGGATGTCAACCGGAATGCTTCGGTCGGAGCCAACTCGCATGATCTCGCGGTTTTGAATGGCAGCCAGCAGTTTTGCCTGAAGATGGAACGACAAGTTGCCAATCTCATCGAGGAAAAGGGTGCCTTTGTTTGCCGTTTCAAACTTACCTGCGCGGTTTTCCCGTGCATCAGTAAAAGCGCCTTTCACATGACCAAACAATTCACTTTCGAACAGCGTTTCGCTGATAGCCCCCATGTCGACACTGACCATGATCTCGTTGCTTCGCGCCGACAACCGGTGAATTTCGCGGGCAATCAATTCTTTTCCTGTTCCGTTTTCACCTGTGATTAAAATATTGGCCTCCGTATTTGCCACCTTCCTGACCATATTCATCACCTTCATCAACTGGGGCGACGAACCAATAATGAATTTTTGCTCGCCCTGCAATTCCTGCATGAGGATTTTTTCTTTTTGCCGCAGTTGCCCGACTTCCTTCCTCGAAAAATTCAGTTGAATGGCCGACTTGAGCGTAGCAAGCATTTTGCTGTTGTCCCAGGGTTTTGGCATGAAGTCGGTTGCTCCCTGTTTTAGCGCTTTCACTGCCAACTCCACATCGCTGTATGCAGTGATCAGTACCACCGACATTTCGGGGTTCGATTCTTTGATTCGGCTCAGCCAGTATAGTCCTTCATTTCCGGTATTTACCCCGGCCTGAAAATTCATATCAAGGATTACCAGATTGTATTCGGTTGCCCGCAATTCGGCAGGTATCTGGTTCGGATTTGAAATTCCTTTTACCAGATCGAACTCAGGAGCCAGTAAAATTTCCAGCGTACTGATTATGCTTTTGTTATCATCAACAATCAGAATTTTTCCTTTCGCCATTGACTGTATTTTTTGTTCAAATGTAAAGGAGGCTGAGATGCTTGTCAATAGATTGTAAAAATATTTTACAGATTTGTGTCAATTATTTTAACGACATGGACTTCATGTAAATATATTGATTCTGATTTTCAGTATTTTACATTTATGGCATCATTCTGGCTCATCCCTTTTAAAATATTTCAAATATGAGTTTTAGATCCGTCATAGTTTATTTCATTTCAGTCTTTATGGCTACGGATACATTGGTTGCTCAACAGAAATGGAATCTGAACCAATGTATTTCGTATGCCATTGAGAATAATACCGATCTCAGGAAATACGAAATTCAGGAAAAGATATCGAAGGAAAACCTGAGCCAGGCGAAGCGAAATTTATTACCGGGAGTCAGCGCTTCATCAAGCGCCGGATTGAGTTTCGGACGTTCGGTAGACCCCAACACCAACGACATTGTAAATACCGGGTTCTTTAATAATACCTACGGCATCAGCTCATCGGTTACCATTTTTGACGGGTTCCGCCTGCAAAACCGCATTCAGTATGAAAAATTCAGAAAAAAAGCCTCGGAATACAACCGGTTGAATGCAATCGACGACCTGGCTTTCAGCGTAATGAATGCCTATTTCGATGTTGTTTACTACAAAGGAATGCTTGAAATTGCCGGGGAACAGGTTGAAACTTCAAAACTAAACCTGAAGGCAACAGAAAAGCAGGTTTCGGTTGGATTGATGGCCAAATCGGATTTACTTGAAATGAAGGCCAATCTTGAAATGGAGGAACTTCGCAGGATACAGATGGAAAACAATTTAAAGTCAGCCACGCTCACTCTTCGCCAAAGTATGAATTTAAGCGGAAATCCGGAACTGGATATTGAAGAAGAAAATTATCCATCCATCAGCGGGAATATTCCGGAAAGGGAACAATTGTTTGGAGCTTTCACCGAATGGTCACCATACTATCAATCGTTTGTCAGCCAGCTTAAAGTCAGCGAAAAAGGACTTTCCATCAGCCGTTCTGAATTGTATCCGACAATCGATGCAGGAGGATCGATTAACACAGGATATTCTGAAACATACAAAGACAACATGGGTGATGTAATCGGGTTTAGCTACCAGTTTAAAAACAACAAAAGTCAGTATCTGGGAGCATCGGTAAGCATACCTGTATTTAGCAAATGGAATAGCCGTTCGAATATAAAACAAGCCAAACTGGAAATTGAACTTGCAAAAACCCGGTTGGAAAACGAACGGCAAAAACTGTATTTCGAAATGTCGCAAAACCTGAATGATCTGGAGGCTCTGGGAAAGGAATATCTTCAGTATGAAAAACAGAAAGAAGCTGATCTGCTGGCTTACCAGACTGCTGAAAAGAAACTCGAACAAGGCTTGATCAGTGCGATTGATTTTTACGTGGTGAAAAACAGGTATGCAAATACGACCAGCCAGGTATTACGTGCCAAACTTCAGCTTGAAATAAAGAGGAAGACACTGGATTTTTATTCAGGGGAAAGGTTTTGGGAGTAACTGGCCCCACCTAACCTACCCAAAGGGGGGGAGAATAAGCCTCATCCCCAGCCCTTCTCCAAAGGAGAAGGGAGTTGGTCCGAAGCTCAAGAGACGACACTTGATAAAGAACACAAGAAACTAATAAAATATTGAAAAACGATCAATTGCCTTTTAAACTCCCCTCCTTTGGAGGGGTTGGGGGAGGCCGATACTGGGAGGATAAAATATGTCAATGGACAAGATTATAGAAAAGAAAAAAGGGCTGAAACGCAAATACATCATTTGGATTGTTGCCGGGCTTGCATTTGTTTTTTTGTTGTACAAAGCACTATTTACAGAACAAGGTTCTGTATTCCGGGCCGAGAAAGATAAGCTAACGTTGAGCATTGTTGAAACAGGACAGTTTAACGATTACATCACAGTAATCGGGCAGGTAGAACCAATTTCAACCATTTTTCTCGATGCTGAGGAAGGCGGAAAAGTTGAAGAAAAACTGATTGAAGAAGGTGAGATGGTGAAAAAAGGGGATGTTATCCTGAAACTAAAGAATAACGACCTCAATTTGAATATCATGAACAGTGAATCGAACCTGGCTTACCATACCAACGAGTTGCGCAACACCCAGATACAAATGGAGCAGCAGAAGATACAGAACAAACAACAGTTACTACAAATTGATTACGAAATAGTGCGATTGGCGCGCAACTATGAACAGCAAAAATCATTGTTCAATGAAGGTCTGATTGCCAGGGAAGACTTTCTTAAAGTGGAAGAAGATTATTTTCATTCGAAGAAAAACCGTGACCTGATTTACATGAAGCTGGTACAGGATTCCATCTTCCGTGAAAATCAGAAAAAGCAGATGGACCAGAATCTGGAAAACATGCAACTAAATTTGCTTATGGTACAGCAACGGCGCGAAGACCTGAACGTAAAAGCTCCTGTCGACGGGCAACTTGGCTTGCTCAATGCCGAGGTCGGGGAATCGATCAACAAAGGGCAGCGCATCGGCATGATCCATGTGCTGACCAATTTTAAGGTGAACGCGCGGATTGACGAACATTACATCGACCGGGTACGCAGGGACTTGACGGCAACATTCGAGCGAAACGGAATTAATTACGCGCTGAACGTGAAAAAAGTATATCCTGAAGTACGGGAAGGGCAATTCGAAATTGACATGGTTTTTGAAGGGGAAAAACCCGAAAATATCCGTACCGGTCAAACCTACCATGTCAAGCTGGAACTGGGGCAGTCTGAAAAGGCAATGCTCCTTCCACGCGGAGGGTTCTTCCAAAGCACAGGCGGCCAGTGGGTTTTTGTGCTGAATGAAGCAGAAACGGAAGCTGTAAAACGCAGTATCCGCATCGGGAAACAAAACCCACAATATTACGAGGTACTCGAAGGCTTGCAGGAGGGCGAGAAAGTAATTACCTCCGGATACGAGTTGTTTGGGGACAACGACAGAATAAAATTCTAAAAGCCCCTCCTAACCTCCCCAAAGGGAGGAACAAGAGGCGCGGTGATCTTGAAATGTAAAAATGAGTAATTTTATAAATAAGACAACAATTCGTTTAACCATGCTTTTCAAATCTATGGCAAACTGGAGATGGAAAGCCAAAATCCCTCCCCTTTGGGGAGGTCAGGAGGGGCTTTTTTATGATCAGAACAATTAATCTTACCAAAGTATTCCGCACCGAAGAAATCGAAACCAGTGCGTTGAACCAAGTGAATCTCCATATTCAAAAGGGAGAATTTGTAGCCATTATGGGTCCGTCTGGCTGCGGAAAATCGACCCTACTCAACATTATCGGCCTGCTCGATAACCCGTCGGGCGGCCAGTATTTTTTCGACGGACAGGAAGTTGGCCAGTTGAAGGAACGCAACCGTACCCAGCTCCGCAAGGGTAACATCGGCTTCGTGTTTCAAAGTTTCAACCTCATCGATGAACTGAACGTGTATGAAAACGTGGAGTTACCGCTCATTTACCTGAAACTGAAAACCAAAGGACGGAAGGAGATGGTTGAAAAAGTACTCGACCGCATGAAAATCAGTCACCGCAAAAAACATTTTCCACAGCAATTGTCGGGCGGTCAGCAGCAGCGTGTTGCCATTGCCCGCGCCGTGGTAGCCAATCCGAAACTCATTTTGGCCGATGAGCCAACCGGAAACCTCGACTCGAAAAACGGCCTCGAAGTCATGAATCTTTTAACCGAACTCAACCGCGAAGGAACCACTATTGTGATGGTGACCCACTCGATGCACGATTCGGAGTTTGCACACCGGGTGATAAATTTATTTGACGGGCAGATTATTACTGAAGAGGTGAAGAAGCAGATGGGGGAAGTGTTGATGTAAAAATGTCTGAACTATGATTAAGCTGATTACCATGATTTAAAAAACGGGAATAATCAAAGTCCATCGCATAAATCAGATGAATCAAAGTTCAGACAATGTGTTGGCAAAGCTGGAAAGCGGCAACGAGGAATCCGGTGAAAGCGTTGAGGTACGAATAGTTTCAATGGATCAATAAAATTGATCCATTGATTTAAAGAATAGAAACAAATCCGAATAATAACATAAAATAAAATCAGATGTTAAAACACTACTTAAAGTATGCTTTCAGTAATTTTAAATCGAACCGGACAATTTTTGCAGGAAGCATAGTTACAGTTTTTCTCGGTGCTCTTTGCATTTCTCTTTTGTTCACGTATATCCACAATGAGCTTTTAATGGATGACTTACACAAACGTGAAAAAGATATCTATCTGATGATGATTCAGGAATCCCCTGAAAGTCAAATGGAAGTTTGTGATCCAAAAATCATCGATTATCCAGAAGTTGAAAACCATGTAACAATACAAAAATATAAGGAAGGAGAAATAAAATTTACCTACAAGGAATCATCTTTTTCTCCAGAAGGGATTATTGCCGATAGCACTTTTTTCGAAGTATTTGATTTTAAACTGAAAGTGGGCGATCAAAAAACGATACTATATGATCCTGAAGCCGCCGTATTTACTGAAAGATTGGCGCGTAAAATATTTGGCAACGAGAATCCGATCGGGAAGTTGGTTACAATAACCTCAAAGCGCGAAAAAGTTTACACCGTGAAAGGAATTGTTGAAAATCCACCTTCGAACAGTTCGATGACTTTTGATTTCATTTTACCTAGCTATTCATATAGTTATTATAGTCGTATGGGGGGCAAATTCATCCTTGTTGGCAAGAACTTTAACAAAAGCGACTTCGTTCAAAAAATGAATAATCAAGTTCGCAACGACCCTAAATATAAGAAAATAATGCAGTTTAGAAACAGCCGATTAGATGTTATGGGTTTAAATGATATTTATTTTAATGAGAATAGCATAGATTCTATATACATTTTTTCAAAATCAGGAGATAAAAAAAGCCTAAATATTTTATTTCTAATAATTGGTGTGGCTTTTATTATAACTATGCTTAACTTTTCCAACCTTCAGATTATTAATATTAATTCATCCATTAAAAATATTGGGATAAATAAAATATCAGGTGCAGGATGTAACCAAATTTTTTATCAGAAAATTACCGAGATTTTCACATTGATTATTCTTTCTGCTTCCCTTATAACTATTGTATTTATTGCCGTACAGCCTTATTTTAATCGAATCGTCGGTGTTGAACTGTCTCCTAAAATCTGGCAAATATTTTTATTGAATCTTTTTGTGATAATCCTATTGGTTGCATCCGCAATGGTTTACCCGTCCATTGTCTATTTTAGGATTCCCATCACAAGCAGCCTGAAGAATCAAATTTTTTCTCAAAACAAATTAGCTGGAAGAAAAATGTTGGTTACTATTCAGTTTGCCCTTGCTTTTATTCTGCTGACGGCCTCAATTGTTGTAGTTAGACAATTGG
Source organism: Prolixibacteraceae bacterium (assembly GCA_003506435.1). GTDB lineage: Bacteria > Bacteroidota > Bacteroidia > Bacteroidales > Prolixibacteraceae > GWE2-42-39. The sequence continues at coordinate 53,954 of DOAQ01000008.1, read as the reverse complement.
ATTTAATGCTTAAAAAAGATCTGGGTTTTACAACGGAAAACGTTATAAAGACAAAATTTTTTTATAAGCCACATTTTAGTGGTACCCATGAAGAACAAATACAATTGTGGCAAAAAGGGCAAAACGATTATCAATATGTAAAAAATGAATTGGCCTCGAACGTTTCTATTAATTGTTATTCGCAGGGATTATCGCCCATTGAACCATTTACAATGTCCTGGAAATTAAAAGGTAGAGACAAAGATTATACAACCGAAAAGGCGCTGACAATTACCCCCAATTATTTAAAAATTTTAGGTTTAGAACTGGTTGAAGGGCGGTTCTTCGAATATGAGAAAGATAAACAGCGGGGAAAAACAATCGTAATAAACGAAGCTGCAAAAAAATATTGGGGGATCAATGATATTTCGCAAGCTAAAATATTAAACAAATCATGGGAACCCTTAAACGGGTATGAAATTATCGGAGTCGTGAAAGACTTTAATTTTGAACACCTTTCGGTTAAACCCCAACCCTTGATTATGCTTTACTTTGAAAATTTTGAAGATGAATTTCTTATTAAATTTAATGAAGGAGCAACCCAACACGGATTACTGTTTGTGCAGCAACTCTTCAAAAAATTTAATCCGGGAGAAACATTTCAATATTCTTTCCTTTCGGATGAAATTGACACACTATACAAGAAGGAAAAACGTCTGAGCGAGATTTATATGCTTTTCACAATAATCGCTCTTTCTATTTCTGCAATTGGGCTTTTTGCTATTGCCCTTTACGAAACCCGAAAACGCACCAAAGAAATCGGCATCCGCAAAGTAAATGGCGCTACTATTTTCGAGATATTGTCCATGCTCAACCGCGACTTTGTAAAATGGGTAGCTATCGCTTTTGTGATTGCTACGCCGATTGCATATTATGCCATGAACAAATGGCTCGAAAACTTTGCCTACAAAACCGATTTGAGTTGGTGGATTTTTGCACTGGCCGGTGCGCTGGCATTGGGAATTGCGTTGCTAACGGTAAGCTGGCAAAGCTGGAAAGCGGCAACGAGAAACCCGGTGGATGCGCTGAGGTATGAATAATAAGAAGCCCCCTCTAGCTCCCCCGGAGGGGGAGGATTAGAGGAGCAGCAAATTAAATGGATGGAAACTGAAATATACACGACCCAAAAGTCTCCCCTCCGGGGGAGATTTAGAGGGGCTCTAAATAATTCGTTATAAAAGCTTTCAGGGAGCAAATCCTGATACGTTCTTTGAAAAGATAATCATCAGAAGAATAATTTATCCATGAAATATTAAAATCAAACTTTAAAATTTCATGGATAAAACAACTAAAAAACTCAAAATATGATACACTTAAACAAAATCGACAAGTATTACGATTCAAAATTTCAGCGGACGTTTGTCCTGAAAGCCGTTAACCTGGAAGTAAAGGAAGGCGAATTCCTGAGCATCATGGGCCCCAGCGGTTCGGGCAAATCTACCTTACTGAATATTATTGGTTTGCTGGATGCCCCGTCAGCCGGTGAATATTCGCTGTACGAAAAATCGGTGCTCGACCTGAAAGAAAAAGCAAAAGTTGACTACCACCGTAACTTTATGGGTTTCATTTTTCAGGCCTATCACCTGATTGAAGAGATGACAGTGTATGAGAACATCGAAACCCCGCTAATTTACAAAGGCGTAAAAAGCCGCGACCGCCAGGCAATGGTGGCCGATCTGCTCGACCGTTTCAACATGGTAGCAAAAAAAGACCTGTTCCCGCAGCAACTTTCCGGAGGACAACAGCAATTGGTGGGCATTGCCCGTGCTATCGTCGGCAAACCCAAACTATTGCTGGCCGATGAACCAACAGGGAATCTTCATTCATCGCAAGGTGAGATGATTATGGATGTTCTGAAGCAGTTGAACAACGAAGGAATGACCATCATTCAGGTAACCCACAACGAAAAGTTTGCCCAATGTGGGAAACGGATCATTCGATTGGAAGACGGGATCATCCGGGGCGATCAGGTTGTATGAGTAAAAATGACCTCTCCCGGCTTTTGTAAAGAGAAAAAACAAAAAAATGAAACTACTAACCCGTTCAACATTACGAAGAATATCAAAAAACAGGCTGAATACCCTGATTAACTTCATTGGCCTCACCCTTAGCCTGATCACTTTTCTGATCATCATTTCATGGATACGGTCGGAGAAGAATTACGACCGTTTTTGGCCCGGGTCGGAACAAATATACCGTGTGGCGCTTAATAAAATCGTGAAAGGAAACGAGGTATTCACCAGTGCAATGAATTTTTATGGAGCCGGAACTGTATTGCAGAATGAAATTCCCGGGATTGAAGCCTCAACTCACCTCTCCAAAGACATTGTCACCGTTTACACACAGGAGAACAGCTTTCAGAATGTCAACATGTTCTATGCTGACAGCTCTTTCTTCAAGGTATTTCCGAGGTCTCTGCAAACCGAAACACCCGACAGGCTTTTCCCTGATGTTCACGGTGTCTTGGTCAGCCGTTCGCTTGCTCAAAAGCTCTTCGGAGATGCAGATCCGCTGAACCGGAAATTCAAGCTAAACGAAGGTTGGGAATTTTATATTTGCGGGGTTTTTGAAGATTTTCCACCAAACAGTCACATGAAAATCGACCTTCTCCTGTCGTGGAAAACCCTTCGTTACTATCTCCGGTATTTTAACAACTCGACCGGACGACTTGAAGATGGAGACCTTTCTGCTATTCGGGAGCAGGACCCATACAGTCGCTCATCATGGTCGAGGAACAGTTGGTACACCTATATAAAACTTCAGAAGGGCAGTTCGCCCGACAAAATCAGCGAGAATGTCCCCGCTGCAATAAAATCATGCATTTCCCACTATACCAGCGAAGGTAGCACGATCAATTTTGTCTTTCAACCCATAACCCGGATACACCTGCATTCGGATCTCGACGGTGAGATGTTTCTGAACGGAAGCTATTCACAGGTAAATGCGTTTACCATCATTGGCATACTGATTCTTATCATCTCATGGTTCAACTTTGTGAACCTTTCTTCTTCCAAATTTCTGAAACAAACGGTCAGTACCGGTATTCGAAGGGCAATGGGCGCAAAAAAAGTACATATTTACGGGGAGCATTTTTCCGAAACATTGGTTATCTATCTTGCAGCAGGATTTGTCAGCCTGTTGTCTGTGTTTCTCCTTTTGCATAACGGGCTTGATATTGTTGGTTTTAATATTCCCTCCTTTCGGTTCCCTTTCCTTTCAATCGTGTGCCTTGTTCTGATTATAACCGGATCGCTCATTGCATCCGTATTTCCTTTTTTAATGGTTATGCGGGCCAATCCTTCATTTTTGCTGAAAGATAAAACCCAAACGAAACAGGGAGGAATGTCCGGACGAAAAGCAGTTGTTGTCTTTCAATTTGGCGTGTCCGTCTTCCTGATCATAGGAACTATTACCATTTTTCGTCAGGTTCGTTTTATGCAGCATCAGGAGCTTGGCCTCAATATGGATCAGGTGATGGTATCCTACTCGCCAATGACTATGAACTTAAGGACCGACAAACAACAAAAACTGCAAACATTTAAAGAGGAGATTGCACGAATCCCCGGGGTTATTGATTTTACAACTGCCGCATCGGTCCCCGGCAGAGAGCTTGAAAACCAGAGCGATAATGTTCGTCTCGCAGATCAGGAAAAAACAGGTATTTCCTATTGGCTTGCCAATATTGATCAGAATTATTTTGAATTCTTTTCAGTAAAAATATTGGCCGGCAACAACTTTTTCAACGATCCTGATTACGATACCGGAGATGTGATCCTGAACAGGATGGCTTCGCAAAAGCTGGGTTTTAATGATCCTGAAAAAGCAATAAACCAATTTGTGTTGGTGAACGACCGACAGTACAGGGTTGTCGGAGTTACTGAAGATTATCATCATCATTCGCTGCGGGAACCCATCCGGCCGGTTGTGTTTTTCAAAAGCCTGAGATGGAACAAGGAGGTTGGATATTACTGTGCCAAAATATCGCCCCGTAATATTGGCGCGACCATTCACTCGGTGAAAGCTTCATGGGAAAAAGTTTATCCGAACGAGCCTTATATCTTCAGCTTTCTCGACGATGATTTTAATGCCCAATATGAGGCAGATATCCAATTTGGAAACATCTATATGGGATTTTCTATACTGGCTATACTAATTGCCTCGATGGGACTGTTTGCAATGGCCCGGTTCCTGGCAGAAAACCGAACCAAGGAAATCGGTATCCGCAAGGTAAACGGTGCTGAAATACCGGAAGTCCTGATCATGCTCAACAAAGATTTTATCAAATGGGTATCCATTGCTTTTGCAATCGCCGCACCAATTGCATATTACGCCATGAACAAATGGCTTGAGAACTTTGCCTATAAAACCGACCTAAGCTGGTGGATTTTTGCCCTGGCCGGATTACTCGCTTTGGGTATTGCCTTGCTTACCGTGAGTTGGCAAAGCTGGAAGGCTGCAACAAGAAACCCGGTGGAGGCGCTGAGGTATGAATAAAAGCCCCCTCTAGCTCCCCCGAAGGGCATAGCCGTCAAGCTAAGAGATGAATCTTTGTAAATAACTATTTTTCAGTACTAATAATTTTTACTGATTCTATATTTTACTTTAAACAATCAACCACCTCCCCATTCGTTCCTCGGGTACTCCTCCTATCCAGGAGGAGAAATTTGGGACAGTGACAATTTGGAAAGCCAGGTGGTTCTTCGCTGCCGCAACTTGCTTCGGTTTCCCCTCCTTTTTTTAGGAGGGGTGTCCCGGTTTCTCCGGGACGGGGTGGTCGTATTTCATTTATCACTGATAAATAGAAAATTATATTTTTAGCTTGACGGCTATGCCCCGAAGAGGGAGAACTGGAGGCAGAAGATAAAATGAACGAAAGAAGAAATATGAACCGTCCAAAAGTCTCCCCTTTGGGGAGATTTAGAGGGGCTTTGGAAAGCTGCAACAAGAAACCCAGTAGAGGCGTTGAGGTACGAGTAGTTTTCACTACATCCTGATGAAAAAATAAAAAAGGTTGCCATAATTTGACAACCTTTTCAATATTTATTTTGGAATATTCTCTTATTTCAGGTTTGTAAACATCTTTTTGAAACTCACTTCTTCGGAAATAATTCCCAACAATTTGTCGATCCCAACGCGATCTTGCTCCATTGTGTCGCGGTAACGAATGGTCACCGTGTTGTCTTCCAGCGTCTGGTGGTCAATGGTAACGCAGAACGGAGTGCCGATGGCGTCCATGCGGCGGTAGCGTTTGCCAATCGAATCTTTTTCGTCGTACTGGCAGTTGAAATCGAATTTCAGGCTATCAATAATTTCGCGGGCTTTTTCAGGCAGGCCATCTTTTTTCACCAGCGGCAACACAGCCAGTTTCACCGGGGCAAGTACAGGCGGTAGTTTCATCACAACGCGGGTATCTTTTTCCCCGTTGGCCGAAATAACTTCTTCTTCGTGATACGAAGCCGAAACTACCTGAAGGAACATGCGGTCGACGCCGATCGAAGTTTCTACCACGTAAGGAACATACGATTCGCCCAATTCCGGGTCGAAATACTGAATTTTCTTTCCTGAATATTCCTGATGTTGCGACAAGTCGAAATTGGTACGCGAATGGATACCTTCCACTTCCTTGAAGCCAAACGGAAATTTGAATTCCACATCGACGGCAGCATTGGCATAGTGGGCCAGTTTTTCGTGTACATGGAAACGGTAGTTTTCGCTGCCGAAGCCAAGCGCCTGATGCCATTTCATGCGGGTTTCCTTCCATTGTTCGAACCATTCGAGTTCGGTGCCCGGTTTCACAAAAAACTGCATTTCCATCTGTTCAAATTCGCGCATACGGAAAATGAACTGACGGGCTACAATTTCGTTCCGGAAAGCTTTTCCGATTTGTGCAATTCCGAACGGAATTTTCATGCGGCCGGTTTTCTGCACATTCAGGTAATTCACAAAAATACCCTGTGCTGTTTCGGGGCGCAGGTACACTTTTAATGCGCCATCGGCGGTCGAACCCATTTCGGTGGCAAACATCAGGTTGAACTGACGAACCTCGGTCCAGTTGCGGGTTCCCGAAACCGGGCAGGCAATTTCTTCGTCGACGATGATTTGCCGCAGTTCTTCGAGGTTGCCATCGTTCAGCGCTTTTGCAAAACGGTTGTGTAAAGCATCCCATTTTTGCTGATTTTCCAGCACGCGGGCATTGGTTTCGCGAAACTGTTTTTCGTCGAACGCATCGCCAAAACGTTTGGCCGCTTTTTCAACTTCCTTGTTTATTTTATCTTCAATTTTTGCCAGTTGTTCTTCAATCAGCACATCGGCACGGTAGCGTTTTTTCGAATCTTTATTGTCGATCAGCGGGTCGTTAAACGCATCCACATGGCCCGAAGCCTTCCAAATGGTCGGGTGCATAAAAATAGCAGAATCAATGCCCACTACATTTTCGTGCAAAAGGACCATGCTGTCCCACCAGTATTTTTTAATGTTGTTTTTCAGTTCAACGCCGTTCTGTCCGTAATCGTAAACTGCGCCCAGCCCGTCGTAAATTTCACTCGATTGAAATACAAACCCATATTCTTTACAGTGGGCAACCAGTTTTTTGAAAATATCTTCCTGAGCCATAATGCCTTTGTGTGTTTTTATTTTGAGGGCGTAAAAATAGGAAAAATTCGGCAACGAAACACTTCTGAATCAAAAGACACATTGATTCGGAATAACAAAAAGAAAGTTTTGGAGATGTATGAGAAAGAAATTAGTCGATTTCTTCAAAATCGACATATTCGCCTTCGTTCCGATTATATTTTGATGAATTCTTTCGGTCGGTTACAATGGTTACTTCGCCTTCTTTTTTTCGGTTCGCCTGTTGCTGGCTTTGCCGCGCATTGGCCTTTGCCTGATTAATAGCTGAAGCGAAAGCTATTTTCCCGATGACCTTGAAAATATACAAAACGACCACGATAATAAGAATCGTTCGCACCAAACCCCAACCAATATATAGAATGACTAAAAATTCGCTCATTGCAATTATTTTTCGAGCCGGTAAAATTACAAATAAATTACAAATGCTTTTGTTCCCAAAAAGTTAAACTTTCTTTCGTCCGATCACCACAATGCTTGGAGCAATCTGAAACCCGTATGTTTCCAGTCGGTCTTCATAATCAGCAAAGAGAGATGTTTTTGTTTCGTACGAACTATGATTTTTCAACTCTTCAAGATGCTCATTCAGTTGGTTGGTCCGTTGTTCCAGAAGCTCGGGATCGAAGCTTGGTTTGCTCATTTTTAAGTCGGTAAATGAATGTTCGACGGATATTCCATTGCTGCGGATTATTTCCAGCACTTCGGCAGTGGAATACGTTTCCCTGTGCGGAATTCCTTTCAAACGGTCGACAAGACTTTTCAGGTGGTGCAGCATTTTCTGGTTCTCCTGCGCTTCGTTTTGCACTTCCGAAACAATTTCGTTGATCACAAGCCAGCCTTCAGGTTTCACAACCCGTTTCATTTCGGAAAGTGTTTTTGAAACGTCGCCCAGATGGTGCAGGGCAAACGAGATGGAAACCACATCGAAACAGTTATCCGGAAAAGAAATCTGTTCACCTCCCATCTGCAAAAACTCAACGGAAGGAAATTTCCGGCGCGCCTCAGCCAATGCTTCTTCAAAAGGATCGATTCCCGTAATTTTGGTTCCTTCGGGAAAAACCGTTGTCAAAACGTTGATAAAGTCGCCGCTTCCGCAGCCAATATCCAAAACCGAGGATACTTTTTTATTCTGAAAATAATTTACTAATTCTTTCATATTTAAATTAATAGTAAGAATGCAGACAGGACTGTTATGACGATAATAACGTAACGATAAGCTTGTTCCGGAATAATCTTTACCAGCCGGATACCCAAAACAGCTCCAAGTGCAATAGCCGGCAAAGTAAATATGTCGAGCATCAATGTCGACCAGTCGATTGTTTTCCAAACCATTATCTGAAGCGGAAATTTAACCAGGTTGACGATCAGAAAAAACCATGCTCCGGTGCCAATGAAATTGTTTTTTGGCAGATGAATAGCCAGCAGGTAAATCGCAAAAATAGGCCCGGCAACATTTCCGATCATGGTAGCAAAGCCGCCCAGGATACCCATTGATGCCGCAAACCACCATTTGTCGGGGAAAAACTGCTGATCTTTTTTACGGTCTTTCCAAAGCATCAGTCCGATGCACACAAATACCAGTATGGCAATCAGGTTTTTAAACTGCTCGTCGTTCACAAGTACCCCCACCCATAATCCCAAAGCAATTCCGGCAAAAGCCCAGGGTAAAACCTTAACCAGGTAGCCCCAGCGGGCATGCCGACGATAATATGCAACGCCAAAAAAATCACCCATAATCAGGATGGGAAGTAAAACACCGGTTGACAATTTTCCTCCAAAAATATATGCCAGGACGGGCACAACGATCATTGAAACGCCCGGCACACCAACTTTCGACATGCCGATCAGCATTCCGCAAATACCCAGTAAAACCCAGTGAAATGGTTCAAGTTCAAAAGAGGATAATAGTTCCATGTGAATAATTTCAGCAAACAAAATTAGCAGAACAGACAAGCCAGAGGCTGTTTTGTTCAAAAAAAGCTTATTGCTGAATTATTTGTAAAGAAATATAAAAAAGAAAAGGCTGGGTGAAATCCCAACCTTTTCCGATCTAACTAACCGAATCTATGAAAAGAAGTAGCTTAGTGAACGATCAAAATTGTTTCATGGCTTTGATACAACAGATGTTCTGCTTCTAAAACCAAAAACAAGATCATTTATTATCAACAAGTGCCAATAAAATTTATGTTGCACAAAACATTCTGTCCTGAAATCAGGCAAAACAGCAAAGAATGTTTATTTCAGCCCGATCGTTGAATAATCGACCCGATGCTCGCTGTATTGTTCTTCGATCAGGTTGAGGGCATGGGTCACTTCTTCGAGAGTGATGGCCTGAAGCAGGCGGATTTTATGTTCCCTGAAGTTGGGAAGGCTGGGAAAATATTTGGCAAAATGGCGGCGCATCATCAAAATTCCGGTACGCACATTATCGCGCCATTCGATTGACATTTCGAGCTGGTCTTTTACGTTTTGAACCACCTCGGAAACAGTTGGTGGAGGCAACAGTTCTCCTGTTTTCAGGTAATGTTTTACTTCTTTAAAAATCCACGGGCGGCCAATGGACCCGCGGCCAATCATCAACGCATCAACCCCCGACTGATTAAGCAACTGTCTGGCTTTCACGCCCCCGGTAATATCGCCGTTCCCAATAATTGGAATCTGAATCTTTGGATTGCTTTTTACTTCGGTAATGAGCGACCAGTCGGCCTCGCCGGTGTATAACTGGCTGCGTGTGCGACCGTGAATAGTAAGCGCTGCAACACCTGCATCCTGCAAGCGTTCGGCCACTTCAACAATGGGCTTACTGGTTTCATCCCAGCCCAGCCGGGTTTTGGCCGTCACCGGCAGCGAAACGGCCTTCACAATTTCGGCAGTCATTTTTTGCATCTTCGGAATATCCTGCAACATGCCAGCCCCGGCTCCCCGTTTTACAATTTTCTTCATCGGGCAACCATAGTTGATGTCGATAAAATCGGGCTGAAATTCTTCGGCAACCTGTGCCGCACGAACCATCGAATCGATATCGTATCCGTAAATCTGGATGGCCACCGGACGATCGAAATCAAACAATTCCATTTTTTGTTTGGTTTTCTTCACATCGCGGATCAGCGCTTCCGACGAAACAAATTCGGTAATCATCACATCGGCCCCGAACTTCTTGCACATGTAACGAAACGACTTGTAGGTTACATCTTCCATCGGTGCCAGAAAAAGTGGCATTTCTCCCAATTCAATATTTCCGATCTTCACAGTATTGCTGTATAAATTCCGGGCAAAGATAGTAATTGGGATGAAACTGCTAAAAAGAACAGGGACAAGACCTTCGACAGATTTGAATCAATAATTTAACCTACAACAGATTTTTTTCCCGAAAGAGAACATCCTGTTGGAGTTGTAATTACCTTTGCTGCCACTTTATTCTACGATAATGCCGGAGCATAGTGATCAGTTAAAAAAGTTGAGTTTTGCAGGGGTTGTTATTTCTTTGGGAATTGTATTTGGCGATATTGGAACCTCTCCTTTATATGTACTGAAAGCAATTTTATCGGCAAGTTCACATATTGATGAATTGCTTGTGATTGGCTCTCTCTCATGCATTATCTGGACACTCACTCTTCAAACAACAGTAAAATATGTTTTAATTACCCTTCGGGCTGAAAACAAAGGAGAAGGCGGTATTTTTTCGTTGTTTGCCCTTTTGCGGCAAAAACGTAGCTGGCTGTTCGTATTTGCCATTATCGGCGGTAGTGCACTGCTGGCTGATGGTGTCATTACTCCCTCGATTACGGTAATGTCTGCTATCGAAGGGTTAGCGCTTGTTAACCATAAAATTCCGGTTATCCCGATAGTTCTTCTTATTATTTCGGGCATGTTTTTTATTCAAAAATCCGGGACCTCTTTCATTGGCAAATCTTTCGGACCGATAATGTTTCTATGGTTTTCACTTCTGGGAATTTTAGGATTTAGCCAGCTTATTCACAACCCGGCAGTATTAAAAGCTTTTAACCCGTACTATGTTGTATTGCTTCTTTCAAAATATCCACAGGGTTTTCTGCTCCTCGGAGCCGTATTTCTTTGTACAACCGGAGCCGAAGCGTTATATGCAGACCTGGGCCATTGCGGATTAAAAAATATACGTATTAGTTGGATTTTTGTAAAAACAATGCTCATAATAAACTATTTGGGACAAGGAGCATGGGTTCTGGCTAATTCAGAATCTCTTGCCCCGGGCACCAATCCGTTTTATGCAATTATTCCTCATTGGTTTTTGCCTTTCGGGATAGGAATGGCTACGATGGCCGCTGTTATTGCCAGTCAGGCGCTTATTAGCGGGTCGTACACATTAATCAGTGAGGCTGTTTCATTGAATTTCTGGCCAAGAATCCGGGTCAAGTATCCGTCGCACTCAAAAGGACAAATGTATATCCCATCAATTAACTGGATGCTGTTTGTATCCTGTTGCCTGGTGGTTCTTTTGTTTCAAAATTCGTCGAACATGGAGGCAGCGTATGGATTATCGATCACTATTACCATGTTGATGACTACGATTTTAGTTTTCTTTTTTCTGCGAAAGAAAAAAGTATCACTTATTTGGGTCATCCTTTTTGCATCTGTTTATTTACTTATTGAAGGGGCATTTTTAATTGCCAATATGTTTAAATTTTCACACGGCGGGTGGTTTACCATCCTGGTGGCATCCATCCTCTCGTCGATTATGCTGGTAATGTATCAAGGCCGAAAGGTACGAAACCGGTATATCACTTTTCATCATATTAAGCCATATCTTCCGATTATTTCAGGCCTCAGCGAAGACAAAACGGTTCCACAATATGCCGGTAACCTGGTTTATATTACCCGGGCAAACTATTTATCTGATATAGAAGAAAAAACAATTCATTCGATCATTAACAGGGAGCCTAAACGGGCCGATATGTATTGGTTTTTACACGTCGATATTGTCAACAGTCCATATATGCTGGAATACAAGGTTACCGAACTATGGCCCGGTAAAATTATGAGAATTGACTTTTATACCGGCTTTAAAGTGGAACCAAAAATCAACGAATATTTTAAACAAGTACTGAAACATTTATCCGACGAAGGCAAAATTGACCTGATTAGCCGTCACCCATCGTTAAAATCACATAATATTCTCTCCGATTTCAGGGTGGTACACATCGATCGCCGGGTTGCCAAGCAGATTGATCTGGCTTTTTTTGACCGCATCAGCATAAATTTGTATTATATACTTAAGCGAATCGGCATATCGGATGTTAATGCTTTCGGACTGGATGCCGGCATGGTGACTGTTGAACGAATTCCGCTTACTATTCCGGGAAAATCAAAAATACCACTGATTATAAAAAGAGAATAATGCACATAAATAGCGTACATTTTTTATATTTAATCACTCAAAAACATTATAACCTACAATTATGAATTTAACAAGAGTACTTCAGTATTTTATTCCTAAAGAAAAGAAGTTCTATACCCTGTTCAACCTTGTTGCTGAAAATATTGTTGAAGGCGCAATCGAGTTCGAAAAACTGGTCAATTCCCCTTCCGTAGAGGAACGGCGCGCAATCGCAGTAAAAATCAAAAGTATAGAGAAGAAAGGTGATAAATATACCTATGATCTTTTTGATGAACTGAACCATACCTTTATTACCCCGATTGACCGTGAAGATATTCATTCTCTCACGTCCGCAATGGATGACGTTTTGGACCTGATTCACGGGGCATCCGAGAAAATTCAATATTACCGGTGCAATACGTTCAGTTTAAATATGAAAGAGATGGCTGCCTATTTCCTAAAAGGCTGCAAGGAAATGCAAAGTGCGATAAACGAACTGGAAACATTCAGAAATTCGGACAGGACCATGAGAGCCTGCAGGAATATCAATGAAATTGAAAGTATGGTTGACAGACATTACCACTTGGCAATTTCCGATCTTTTTGATACAGAAAAAGATGCCATTGAACTTATTCGCCAAAAAGAAATTCTTTTAAATATAGAGAAGGCCGTTAATAAACTGGAAGATGTTGCTGACCTCATTGAAACAATTCTTGTAAAATATAACTAATCAGGTTTCATTAAAAACAGAGCGTTAAGATAAAAATCCTTCTATGCTTACATTACTCATTACCATTATTGTTCTGGCAATTGTTTTTGATCTGATCAACGGGTTCCACGATGCGGCAAACTCAATAGCTACCGTTGTTTCGACAAAAGTATTACGCCCGTTTCAGGCCGTAGTATGGGCGGCATTTTTCAACTTTATGGCCTTTTTGATATTTGACCTGAAAGTTGCCAATACAGTTGCCAAAACGGTCGACAACGGTTCGATCAACCTTCAGGTAATACTGGCTGGTCTTGTCGCTGCCATTATATGGAACCTGCTTACCTGGTGGTTCGGTATTCCATCTTCATCGTCACATACGCTTATTGGCGGTTTTGCAGGTGCGGCAGTCGCCCATACCGGTTCATTTTCCGTAGTCAACCAGGAAGTGATTTTAAAAACTGCCGGTTTCATTTTTATTGCACCATTTATTGGAATGTTTATTTCCTACATTCTTTCAGTAGCTATTTTGTGGATTTGTAAAAACGCCAATCCACACCGGGCTGCCCGATGGTTTAAACGTCTCCAGTTGCTTTCTTCGGCAGCTTTTAGTTTAGGGCATGGAGGAAGCGACTCGCAAAAGGTAGTCGGAATTATTAGTGCTGCCATGATTGTGTTTGTTGCCTGGTTACAGGCTAACGGACAGGCCGTCCCCGAATGGACCCATGTTCAGCAAACTACGGATGCAATGGGTCATCATCATCTTTCGGTGCCCAACTGGATCCCGATTTTATGCTATTCTGCCATTGCATTAGGTACCTTGATGGGAGGATGGAGAATTGTTAAAACCATGGGATCGAAGATTACCAAAGTCACACCTCTCGAAGGGGTAGCCGCCGAAACGGCCGGTGCAATTACCTTGTTTGGCGTGTCGCAGGGACTTGGCGTACCGGTTAGTACCACGCATACCATTGCCGGTGCAATCATGGGTGTGGGAATGACTAAACGTTTATCGGCCGTGCGTTGGGGCGTAGCCACCAACCTGCTGATTGCCTGGATAATTACAATCCCGGTAAGTATGATTATTGCCGCGGTTGTTTACTGGATTGTAAACTTTCTTGGAGTATAAATAAAAAGACTTTTTTACTGTTCCATGCTATTCTTGTATTCACAATATAGCATGGTTTTTTTGTGACCTGCGCCGGGTTGCAATTCTGCGTTTTGAAGATTTCAGAAAAATATTCCTTTAATTTTGATACAAACTTGATATACGGTCGTTACTATCACTGAATGACATCCGAAGAATTTAAAATACAGGTTTTGCCTTGGGCCCGAAGGTTATATCCGATGATCAGGCGGTTGTTGAAGAACGATGCCGAAACGCAGGATGCCATTCAGGATTTGATGATGAAGCTTTGGGACAAAAAAGATTCACTTTTGAAACTGGAAAATACCGACGCGTACATTTTCCGGATGGCAAAAAATCATTGTCTCGATCTGATGAAAAAGAAGAAACCCTTGTATCTGGGCGAGGACGAACAGCTAAAACTGGTCAACCTGCCCGATAAAGAAGGGAATTTTGATCATCTGGAAAAATTCGACCATGTCAGAAAAGTAATTGAGGAGCTGCCCGAAAAATACAGGCAAGTCATTCAATACCGCGACATCGACGGGTTTGAGTTTGAGGAAATAATGGAACTGACTGGGTACGAAGTGCCTTACATCAGGGTGCTTCTTTCACGGGCAAGGGGGATGGTAAAAACAGAGGTTCAGAAAATTTACAGCTATGAGAAGGGAACAACTTCACGATCTTTTTGAAAAATATTACAACGCTGAAACCGATTTACAACAGGAAAAACTTCTGCGAAAAGAAGTCCGGCAATCGGATGAGTTTGCGGAAGAAAGCGACCTGTTTGCTTATTTCGGACAGGAAGCTTTTGTACCGGAGAATCTTGAAAACGATATTTTCGGCCAGCTAATAAAAAAAGAGACACGCCGGAAAACAATCCGGATGCGGTATATCCGTATTGCAGCAGCGGCGGCAGTCGTGCTGGTGTTCTTTTCTGCTTATTTACTGAAGCCGAAAAACCTCTCCACCCGGGAACTTACTGCCGATGAGCAGTTTGCGGTACTCGAACAGGCATTATCCCAGGTTTCGTACAGCCTTCAGCCCGAAGAAGATGACGACTTGCTGGTCGTTTTTCAGGATGAAAATTTTGAAATAGTCATGAATTAAAGTGAAACAACCATGAAGACACTGATTTTAATATTATTTACAGCAATTTTAGTAGTACCGGCATCCGGGCAAGAGTTGTTCAAAACACTGGTCGAAAAATATTCGAACAAAGACGGGTTTAGCGCAGTACAGCTTTCGAAAGACATGTTCGACCTGTACCTGAAGAAAAAATCGATTGACGAGAAAGACCCGGTTTATACAGTGGTTGATAATCTGGAAAACATTTTAGTGATCACACAGGTAAAAAGCGATGAAAAAGACGACGGATTGAAATCAATTCAGACCGAAATCATCGATTATTACAACAAAAAGGGCATGTCGCTTTTTAAAACCGAAAAAAAGACCGGCAACGATCTGAAGGTTTATATTGAAAAAGGCGCCAACGGGGTTTCTTCACTTGGACTGGTCAACTTGTCGGATTTATCGCTCACACTGATTGAGATTAACGGGGTAATCGACCTGACCAGTATTGCCAGTCTGAACAAAGCGTTCAACATCCGGGGACTAGACGCATTGCGTAGAATCGACGACTCCGGAAATTATCTTGTATCCCCTGATTTTTCGTCATTTCAGGTTCCCGATATCCGGTTCGAATTAAGCGAAGAACGACGCAGAGAGATGGAAGGGAACGTGAAGAAATTACAGGAAGAAATGAAAATTCACCAAAAGGAAATACAAATCCATCAGAAGGAAATGAGCGAAGATCAGAAAGCGATGTTCAGCAAATACAATCGTTTTCCCATCTTTTTAAGTGGAGACGCGGAATCTACGATATATTTCATTAATGGTGAAAAGGCTGATAAAGAAGATATTCGCATTCTGGATCCGAATCAGATTGAAAAAATAGAAGTGGTAAAAGAAAAAAAGGATGATAAAAAAGTAGGTATTATTAAAATTACGACTAAAAAATAATGTTCTTTCAGGAAGACGATCTTCATGGGGGTCATTAAATAGCGCCGGATGGAATAATTGAAATCGTTTCCGGAGGGCAAATCACAGCACAGGCCCCGCAACCTACGCATTTCTCCGGATCGACAATTGGAATCATTTGGAAGGTTCCTCCTTCTGCTTCGATAGTAATTGCTTCATACGAACAAGCAGTTTTACAACGGTCACATTCGGTCTGTTGGATTAAAAGACAATCCCGGATTTCAACTTCAGCTAGGCCAATTGGTAACTGGCGTTTGGCATCAGGACTGAACAACGTGATTGCCCCGCTGGGACAAACCCTGCTGCACAGGTTGCAGTTTTCCAGGCAATAACCTTCATCGAAACAGATTTCAGGGATCATCCAGGCTGTTATATCTTCGGAATCAGTATGATGTTTGAGAATACCTGTTGGGCATGCTTTGATGCAATTGCCACAGCGAAGGCACAATTTATCGAATATACTCGCCGGGACAGAACCTGGCGGACAGATGTAATTTCTTTTTTCAGACTGTAAAAAACGAGGGAGCAATAATCCTGCAACAAGTCCAAGTCCTGAAGCAAAAAACAGACGTCTTCCGCTATCTGCTTTCTGTCTTGGTTCTGATTCTATTATCCGATTTCTGTTTATCAGCTTTTTAAGTTGAACAACTTCATCCTGTAACCCGCCCAACGGACAAAGTTTAGCGCACCAGATTCCGGGGAAGAACAAATGTGCGGCCAGCAAAATCGGCAATCCTAAAAGAGAGATTATTGCAGCAATGGTCATTTCTCCGGAAAAAACGGCGAAAAAACCATTGAAAACAGACATTGGATCGAGTAAAATAAATAACGGTATCCCGGCAAATGCTGCCACAAGCGATGAAAGAGCCATCCACTTTCCCAAAGGCGGTATTTTTTGAACTGAAAAGTTTTTCCGGTGGCTGCATGATGAAACAAGATCGCAGCTCCATCCTACGGGGCAGAGATAACGGCAGAACCATCTTTTCCGGAAGAATGTAATAATCAGGACGAAAAAGGCAACGCCGTTCATCCAAACTACGGACTTCAGTAGAAAAACAGAATTCAGCATGATGAACGGACTGAGCCATGCATAAAAACCAATTAGTCCACCCCATGCAAACGGTATGGCCAACAGGGTTGCCACAATTGTCGACAAACCACGCAGGCCAATCCGTTGGGCTATTTTTTTTAGCCGAGCCATGCGCCCTGCTCCGTAAGTAGTTTTTTCAGTTTTCCGGTATCGATATTTCTCACCATTTCGCGTTCTTTCACAGCAAGCCCGGCAGCAGCTCCTGCGCCATGCCCGGTGATTAAACAGGTGCCGATTATTCGGGTGTCTTCGACCAGTTCCTGTTCAAAACAGAAACAACGACCGGCAACCAGCAGGTTATCCGTTTTTTTCGGCAGCAACGAGCGATATGGAATTTGCCAGTAGGGACGTTCCGTTTTGCGAACCTTTTTCCCTTTGTATAACATGGTTGTCCAGGCGCCACTGACACCAATCACATCGTCAAACGCTTTGTAGGTCATCGTATCTTCCAATGTCAGCTTATACTCAGCATCAACAATTCGTGACATACGCACACCTAATTGAGGTGCAGTATCGAGCAGAAATACCTGTTCGTATCCTGGTGTCTGACGGATTTTCTGTACACTTTCCCATATTTCGCGGCGGTACTCCATTTGAAGGCGGGAAAGATTCAACATATCAACGCCATCCTGATCGTTTTGCCCGTGCATGTTTACCCAGTTCACACTTGGAATTGGGGTCGGTTGGCCGATTTCCATTTTGGTATATCCGGGTTTTTCCGTGTCTATCCGGTCGATGTTTCCCAAACGATGAACCAATCCGATATGATATTTCATCTCATCGTACGTTTCACCTGCCCAGTGAAAAATATCGCCATCGCCGGTACAATCGATAACCACCTTGGCCAACACAGCCATCCGGCCTGATTTACTTTCAACAAAAACGCCCTTGATGGTATTCCCGTCCATGATTACATTGGCGCCCCAGGTGTGATAAAGCATCTTGACACCTGCTTCACGAATCATCTCGTCGAGTACGTATTTGCCCGCCTCGGGATCAATCACCGGGTTGACCTCGCTGATCGACATATTCAAATCTTTCAATCGTTTTGACATTTCTCCACCAATGCCAAATATGACCTGTTTTGCTTTTTTCTGTTTATCGATGGCATGAGTTGCAAGCAAAGGCAGCACAAGGCCCCCTGTCCACAATCCTCCCAAGTGGTTATACCGTTCCACCAAATAGGTTTCAGCCCCGGCACGACTGGCGGCAATGGCTGCTGCTGTACCGGCAGGACCTCCGCCAATGACCAGTACGTCCGTTTCTGCAAGAATCGGTATTTGTTTGGCTGGTTCTGTGATGGTTTTGCCATCCCCGGAAGGGAGATTTGAAAGAGCAACTTCTGTTTTTGCAGGGGACGGTTCAATTTTTCGTCCGCAACTGACTCCCAAGCCTATTGCTCCACCTGTGAGTAAGACATTGGTGAAAAAATCTCTTCGTTTCATTTGGTTTTTTGTTGTTTATTCTGAGCAAAAATATCAAAATAAAATGCATTGTTACAATCACGAAATAAAATACCCTCAAAACAGACGAAATACCAAAACCATTGAAAATTTCATCGGCTTCGTTTTTTTTAGCCTTCAGAAAAGTCTATTTTTAGGCAAAATTCAAAGCGATGGCAATTAAGGCATTCAGGGGCATGCCCCCGTTTTCTCAGTTTCTGTTCACCATTTTTGTTGTTCTGGTTACATTTTTAATTGTTTTTACCCTTTCGATGCTGATTGCAATACCCATTTTCGGCGCTGACACACTATTCAGTCAATTTACAAATCTCGACTATACCAACCCAACCACCATCAACCTGTTAAAATACATGCAGACGGTGCAGTCGCTTGGCTTGTTCCTGATTCCGCCAATTATTATCGCCTGGCTTTTCAGCGGGTCGGTAAAAACCTATCTGCACCTGAACCGGGATTTTAAGTTTAACCTTGTACTACTTGCCTTTTTGCTGATCATAGCTGTGAACCCGGCTATCAATTTTCTGGGTTCGGTAAACGAAAACATGCGTTTGCCGGAATGGATGGCGGGGCTGGAAGCCAAAATGAAAACCATGGAAGAGAATGCGGCCTTGCTTCTCGAAAAGTTTATGGATGTGAAAACTATGGGCGGCTTGCTTTTCAATTTGCTGATGATTGCCGTTATTCCGGCTTTTGGCGAGGAATTCCTTTTCAGGGGGGTAATCCAGAAAATATTTACCGGATGGACCTGCAATCATCATTGGGGAATCTGGATTTCAGCTATTCTGTTCAGCGCACTGCACATGCAATTTTACGGGTTCATACCCCGCATGTTTTTAGGGGCTTTATTCGGGTATATGCTGGTTTGGTCAGGCTCGATGTGGGTTCCTGTATTTGCTCATTTTTTCAACAATGCGATCGGGGTAATTGGTTTGTTTCTCATCAATAAAGGGACAATAAAACCTGAAATTGAAAAAATTGGATCCGGTACCGAACAGTTGCCAATCGCTATTATCAGCATTAGTTTGACAATCATGCTATTGTATTTCATTTACAAACAAAAAGGAAAACATCTCCTACTTCCTGATTAATCCTATTTCTTTACGAGGGAATCGGGAGGGCGAAAAACAAAAAACCTGCATGCTATCCGGCATACAGGTCTTTTTACTAATACAGGTTTCTCTCAAGAAAATATAATGTCGCGTTGCAGTTTACTCGCCTCCATCCTTCGAATCTCCGACGTGCGATAAACATAAACCACACCGTAACCAGATGCTTTTTTCCTTTTTACTTCTTCGGGATACGCATCGAACTTGTCTTCTACTTCATTCCATATTTGCTGGATCAGTGAATCTGCTTCGTCCCTCATATTCGATACCAGCGCCGATGCCCGGTTGGTAATATTCTGTAACATTTTTTGATGGCGGTAGGCATCTTTAAATTCTTCAAAATGAACTTTTACCAGCGCTATCGAAGGGTTATAGATCGGGCTTCCGCCCTGCATGGTCCGTTTTTGTTCGCCGACAATTACTTTTTCGCCCCATTTCAAAATATGCGATTCGAGGTTCAGCGGCGGGATTGCCTTTGTACAGACATCCATCCCGTAATAATCGCGCACTTCGGGCTTAATTTCTTCGCGCATAATGCCAAAGTTTAACACTTGCATAAAATGCGAAATATACAGTTTTGCCTTTTTTACAACCTCCCCGTAATCCTTCGCCCGTTTAAACTGGTTTTCTTTCGAAACCTGCAATTGCCGGATGGCGCTTGAAAATTTTGGGTAAAACATTTGGAGGCGTTCAAGGCTTTGCTGACTAAAAGCCAACTCACGCATCGGGGTTATTTTCCCTTTTTCGAGGCAGGCTTCCATGGCCCGCAACCTTGCCTGGTCTGTATTCGGTAATCTTCGGTATGGCATAATGCTTCTTTTCTCGTTTTAGCGAAGGTACGAAATCAGGTAACGAAATTTTAACATTCGCAGCACGACTAATCAACAGAAGAATGTTCAAAAGCATAAATAAAACGCCTCTTTGCCGTCCATTCTTCAACCAATCAAAATAGATATTAACAATTGTAGCATAATTTGGTGAATCCGGCAGAAATTAAATTCTTGTATATTTGTCCATCCAATCTAATACATAGGTTTTGCAGGAAAAAGAAACAGATATTGAGAAAATCCGGATTCTTCAGCTAAAAGAAGGGAGCAAACCTGCGTTTAATTACATTTTTCAGACCTATAATCAGAAACTATACTTCTTTGCATTGGGTTACCTGAAATCAGAAAAAGAGGCCGAAGAAATTGTTCAGGAAACGTTTCTGAAAATATGGGAGCGCCGCGATCACATTGACCCGGAACTATCAATCAACGCGTATCTTTTCAAAATTGCTTTTAACTTCATCCAAAAACACCTGATCCGGAATTTTAAAGAAGAGGAACTGAAACACAATCTGGCCGGAGAGCTCGTATCGTTTGATGACCACACTGCAAACATGCTGAATTACCATTTTCTTCTGCAACATATTAATAAACTAATCGACGAGCTTCCTCCGCGGCAGAAAGAAATAATCGGGCTTCGGAAACTCGAAGGTTTTACACCCAAGGAAATTTCGGAAAAACTTTCTCTCTCGGTAAAAACAGTAGAAGCCCACCTTACTGCGGCGCTCCGGTTTTTGAAAGAACGCCTGCAATCCGAAAAATTTGACGACCTGCTTTTGTTTGCACTAACTTTCCGCAAAAAAAACTGAACTGGACTAAGGGTAAAATCTCGCGTTGAGATATTACTTATAAATACCAGTTTAAAATGAATGAGAAACTCAATCTGTTAAAACGTTTTTTCAATGATAAATACTCCAGAACTGATTATCTTGAGTTGAAGAAGTTACTTTCTTCACAGGATAATGAATTCGAGAAGTTGATAACCGCTCATTGGGACGAGTTTAAAACAGAAACGATCAGGTCGCAGAGAGATATGTCGGAAATGCTGGCAAAAATTAACTTCGAAATGGATGGAAAACCTCAAAAAACCATTATCGCCAAATTTATACAGACTTTTTCCCGCGTTGCAGCAATTCTTCTTATTCCATTATTGCTTGCCCTGGGATTTCTCGTTTTCCAGTTTAACGAATATCTTTTCCAGAAAGACGTTTACGTTGAAGTCAGTTCTCCTCCCGGCTCACGTACCCATTTAAACCTGCCCGACGGTTCGGATGTATGGCTTAACGGGGATTCGCGCATCCGTTATCCGGCCATTTTCAGTAAACTACGTGAAGTGGAAATGAAAGGTGAAGCCTTTTTTAAGGTTAAAAGCGACACGAAACACCCCTTTATTGTTTCTGCGGATGAGATTTTTGTTAGAGCCACCGGTACCGAATTTAATGTTCTTTCCTGTGAAGATGAGGATGAAATACGTGTCATCCTGAAAGAAGGAAATGTTGCGATTTTAAATGCAGAACACTCGGAGCTGAAACAAATGACGGCCGGATGTCAGGTAAATTATCTAAAAACAAAGGACGCTATCAATTATTCAAAAATCAACGCCGAAGATTATGCTGGATGGATCGAGGGAAAATTGATTTTCCGAAATGCTTCGATGGCTGAAGTGGTAAGCCGGATGGAACGCTGGTATGGAATTGACATTGAAATTGCAGATGAAGAATTGCTGCAACTTCACTTCAAGGCAACATTTATTGACGAAAACATTGAAGAGGCGCTTAAATTGCTCCAATCGACAGCAACCTTTAATTACCGGTTTACAAAAAGGCAGACCCGGGAAGACGGATCATTCGAAAATACCAAAATATTCATCACAAAAAATTAAGCTTATGTAACAACCTCTCATTTAAAAAGAAATCAGGAAAGCGATTGCGGCGCTTCCCTGACATTAAAAAAGAGTTAACGTTCTTAATTAACCTTCAAACAGTTCAAATTTATGAAAAAAAAACAAATTGGAGAGGTATGGCCAAACCGTACCTTAATTAAATCATTACGAATTATGAGATTGACTCTAGGTTTATTATTGGTTCTGGTTGCGCAGGGATGGGCGACAAAGTCCTATTCTCAGAAAGCAATCCTCAATCTGGACATGAAAAATGCCGGCATTATTGATGTTCTGGAAGAAATCGAAAATCAGTCGGATTATTATTTCCTGTTCAATTATGAACAAGTGCATTCAGATAAAAAGATGGATGTGAAGCTGACCAACTCAAAAATTGAGGAGACCTTGAATTTTGTTCTCTCGGGAACGGGTTTAAAATATACCATTACCGACCGGCAAATTGTTATTTCAAAAGACGGGCATGAAAAGACAAACTCACTCTCACAGCAGCAAAAGAACATCAGCGGAAAAGTCACCGATTCGTCGGGACAACCGTTACCGGGAGTTTCAATAGCGATAAAAGGTACCGCAACCGGGATGATTACCAATTTTGATGGAAAATACACACTGTCGAACGTTCCGGATAATGCAACCTTGGTTTTTTCTTTTGTGGGGATGAAGAGCCAGGAAGTGGTTGTTGGAAATAAAACAACTATCAATATAACACTTATCGAAGATGCAATTAATATAGAAGGCGTAGTTGTGGTCGGTTATGGAACACAAAAGAAAAGCGATATTACCGGGACCGTCGCTTCTTTGCCTCAGGAAAGGCTGGAAATGGCTCCAAATATTAGTATTACCCAGGCAATGCAGGGAGCTATTCCCGGGGTACAAGTTACAACCTCCACCGCCGGGGCTGCACCCTCACAATCGATCATGATCAGGGGACGAAACTCGATAAAGGCCAGTAATTCCCCTTTGGTTGTAGTGGATGGGGTAGCCGGGAGCCTTGCAGATGTAAACCCAAACGATGTCGAGTCTATTGAAGTTTTAAAAGATGCATCCGCCGCCGCAATTTATGGCTCCAGGGGAAGCAATGGCGTTATCCTGGTAACCACAAAATCAGGAAAAAAGGACGGAGAAACAAAAGTGAAGTACAGCGGCTTTTACTCCATGCAACGGTTTATAAACTTACCTGACCTGATGGATGGAGAAGAATTTTATAATTTTAAAATGGAAAGAAATCCTACTGCAATGACCCCTTCGGAACTGGCTGTTTATGAATCGGGGGAATGGGTCGATTGGTTAAGCCTTGCCTTACGCCAAGGAATGAGTACAGAACACAATCTTTCTTTGTCAGGCGGGTTTAAGGATACTAAATATTATATATCCGGCAGTGTGACCGATGTAAAAGGATTAGCTGTAAATGATGATTATCTAAAACTTACTTCCAGGATAAACTTAGATACCAAAATTGGAAACTGGCTGACCGTTGGCACGAGAACCCAACTTGCGTACACTGATGCCGGGGGAATTGCCCCTACATGGGACGGAGACCAAGGTGTTTTCTGGTTTAATCCGTTGACAACAGCATACGATGAAAATGGAGACCTAACCATTTATCCATGGCCTGATGACACCTATTTTCGTAATCCTTTGCAGGGAACGCTTGCCAGGAACATTGACGAATCTTACCAGGTGGTAGCCAATAATTATGCAATTGTTGACTTTCCTTTTGTGAAGGGGTTGCAATATCGTATAAATGCCGGCGTCAGGTTAGGATTCTCCAACGACGCTACTTATTATGGACGAGATACCCAGACGGGACTTGCCAACCGTGGCGATGCCTCTACAAGCAGGGGACTGTCAAGAAGCATAGTGGTTGAAAATATTGCGAATTACAACAGGGAGTTTGGTAAACACAGCATTTTCGTAACCGGGGTTTATAGTTTTGAAAACGCTAAAAGCAGTACGAATAGTTTGAGCGCAGAAGGTTTCCCCAATGACGTTTTAACATGGTTTGGCGCTCCTCAGGCCGAGTTAATTGTCCCTGGGTTTTCGTATAGCGAAACTTCGTTGTTATCGGCCATGGCGCGTATAAATTATTCATTTGATAGTCGATATCTGCTTACACTGACGGGGCGTAGTGATGGTTATTCCGGATTTGGGACAAATACAAAACGGGGTTTTTTTCCCTCAATGGCCGTCGGGTGGAACATTGCAAACGAAAAGTTTTTCGGGTGGAAAAATATTTTTACCCAGTTGAAATTAAGGGCTTCTTTAGGAGTTAATGGGAACCAGGCGGTTGGGGCTTATGAAACGATTTCCCGCTTGTCTGCCAATAACATGGTGGCAGGCACAACCACTTTGCCGGGATATGTTCCCAACAAACTGGGACAAGATAACCTCGGATGGGAGTCAACCAGGACATTGAATGCAGGGATAGATTTTGGAATTTTAAACAACAGGGTTACCGGGGAAGTTAATCTTTACAAGACAAACACCAGCGACCTGCTCCTCGACAGGACCATCTCTCCCGTACACGCCGTGACTTCCATTACTCAAAATATTGGAGAAACCGAAAACCAGGGATTGGAGATATCTTTTGTGTCAACCAATATATCATCTAAGAATTTAAAATGGGAGACTACCGGGAATATATCCTTTGTGAAAAACAAAATTGTTTCTCTTTACGGGTATAAGGATGAACATGGAAAAGAAATTGATGATGTTGCAAATGCCTGGTTTATAGGGAAACCCATACAGGTAAATTACGGATTTTTATGGGATGGCGTTTGGCAGTTGGATGAAGCGGAAGAGGCGGCAGCCTACTTAACCCAACCGGGATATATCAAGATCAAAGATATCAGCGGCCCGGACGGAGTCCCTGACGGGGTACTTTCTCCCGATTATGACAGGATCATTATCGGACAGGAGGACCCAAAATATATTTGGGGAATGAATAATTCACTCTCGTATAAAAATTTGACACTCAATGTGTTTATTCATGGCGCGCACGGAGTGACTAAAAATAATCCATTGTTGTCAGATGCTGTTGACGGAGCAGTTCGTCAGAAAACAACAATAAAAAACTGGTGGAGACCTGACAATCCTACAAACGACTGGTACATGAACGCTACTGATGCCTACCGTCAAGCTGGATACGGTGCAAGTCCTTACGAAAAGGCCGGCTTTGTCCGGATCAAGGACATTTCGCTCGCATACGATTTTTCGAAAGATATTTTGTCCCGCTTCGGGTTCGGTAAATTTCAGGTTTACGTAACCGGGAGAAACCTGTTTACCTTTACCAAATACGGGGGACTTGACCCCGAGCTGAGTGGACAACGGGGTGTTCCGATGCAAAAGGAATATGTTTTTGGAGTAAACCTTGAATTTTAATTTTTAAAACTTTGCATGATGAAAAAGTTACTAAATATTGTCATTATCACAATAGTGATATTTGTTATGCCTGCCTGCTCCGAAAGCTGGTTGGAAGAAACGCCCCCTCATTTGATCACGAATGAAACACTATATACAAATTTAAGTGGATTTGAATCAGGGCTTAATGGATTATATTCGCTTGTCCGGGAAGAAAGGGAAGGAAACTCAAGCGATGGGAGCAATAATCTTCGGAATGATATGGCAATGGTTGGGACAGACAATTGTGTTCCTAATGCCGCGTTAGCAATTGGCAGGCTCGTTTTAAATTGGCAGAGCCAAAATGTTTCTACCGACACCAATGTCAAGAGTGATTTCTTGTGGTTATATAAAATAATCAATACTGCAAATACAATCATCAACCAGGCCGAAACCCGAACAGATGTTGACTGGAACGGGACGGGAACTGAAGAAGAAAACAAAAACAGAGTAATTGCCGAAGCAAAAGCGTTACGTGCATGGGCATACCGGCATCTCACTTTTCGCTGGGGCGACGTTCCGCTGAGCCTCGAAGAATCGCTGGGTTCGAACATAAAGACCGACTGGCTGCGTACACCCGTAGCTGAAATCCGTAACCAAATGAAGTCCGACTGGCTATTTGCCGAAAAACACCTTTCCATGGAACCGCCGGTGCGGGGAAAAGTCAGTAAAGGGGCCGTTCAGCATTATCTGGCTGAATTATACCTGACCATAGGAAAACCGGACAGCGCTTTGCTCTATGCTGACAAAGTGATCAATACTCCTGAATATAAACTGATAATAGAACGATATGGGGTTAAGAGCAGTCAACCCGGTGTCGTTTTCATGGATATGTTTTACGATGGCAATTCCAACAGGGAAGAAGGAAATACGGAAGCGCTTTGGGTATGGCAGTGGGAATATAATGTTGTCGGAGGGGGCGGAAGCATTATGCGGAGATGGCACAGCGGCAGCTATCTCCATACGTTAATATCTATCAACAAGGTCAATCCGTTACAGTTTACCGTAGATAGAGGTGGCCGCGGACTCGGACGCTGCGCGCCTACAAAGTGGGCCATTGAACTGTATGAACCAAAGGATGACCGCGGTTCTAATTTTGCCATACGAAAATATTACATATTGCAAAATGCAGTTGAGAATGCACCGGCTCCGGCTGACAAGCTACCTCCGGGATACAATTACGGAGATACGATCAAACTTAGCTGGGCAAAAGATTTATCCGGCACATCTAATTCTGGCCGCAATGACTGGCCTTTTGTCCGGAAATTTGACTCTGTGATACCGACAAATTTACAGGAATCATGGCAGTATAACGACCAGGTTTATCTTCGGCTTGCCGAAACCTATCTTCTTAAGGCAGAGGCCCAGTTTAAATTGGGAAACAGTACAGATGCGGCTAACACAATTAATATCATCAGGAGAAGGGCCAATGCCAGTGAAATATCGGCTTCTAACGTAAGTATTGATTTCATCCTGGATGAACGTTCCCGGGAGTTGATAGGGGAAGAACACCGGCGCTATACTTTGCTTCGGACAGGGAAATGGCTGGAACGGGTTCAGGCATATAACCATCGCGGAGGACAAACAGCTACAGCCCGCGATACGCTTTTCCCAATTCCTCAGGTTGTTATTGATGCCAATCTGACTGAAAAGATGCCTCAAAATCCAGGTTTTTAATTAAATTATTTATATGCACCAGGAAGTTGCCTGAAGATAAAATAAGTTTCAGGCAACCTCCTTTTTTCAAAGGAAATATGAAATGATAAAAAAGTTTCTTATTTCTTGAATTTGTAAACTCGTTCAAATTTTTTAAAATAAAGTTTTATATGAAATTCTTTAATAAATTAACTATTCCATATTTATCCTATTTAATGCTGATATTTGTATTTTTAACAGTGAGTGGAAATGCTGAAACCCTAAAACATTCCGAATTTAAATATAAAATTGCAATCATTGGTAATCCTTGTAACCCTGATATTCGATACGATTCGAAACAGCTAAGTGAATTAAAAAAACTAGGATATAATACAATTCAGTTAAATATTGCCTGGGGTTCCCGACCTGCCGACGAAGCCTTAAACCTTGAGGATATTCTATATTCTGGAATTGGTAAGAGAGAAACTGTTGAGAAAAGATTAAAAGATATAAAATTCAGAGCAAAAGAAGCCAAGAAATATGGATTCAGAACCATCTTTCATTTTGGAGCGCCTAGAATAGATTCGATGTATAAAAAATTGAGCAAGCCCACTACCATAGACTGGGAGACTGAGACGAATAGTATTCAAAAAAATGAAATTGTTCAAAAGTATATAGATCTGCTGAAAAGATTAAAGCAGGAAATTCCGGAAATAGATGATATTCTTGTTTATACTTTTGACCAGGAAGCCTGGATAGCGAATGAGTTCGGCAATGGTCCCACCGACCGGGATATCCCTTTGCATGAAAGGTTACCGGCTTTTTTGAATGCGCTTACCGAAACCTGGGCAAAATTAAGTCCGAATGGTTTGTTGTGGTGGGAACCATGGGAATTATCAGCCGGACAAATCTACTCCTGCATACCTGCTTTACCTGATCATCATTTTGGCTTATGTATCCATTCGAATATTGCGGAAGTACAGCTTACCAGACCAGTTGATGTTTGGTTTAAAAATATGGTCAATATTTTATCGGATAAAAACATTCCAGTAATCGGGGAGATTTTTATGGGGAGTAGTACAGAAGAACTCCAACCACTGCAACATTTGGCTGCGCCTCGCCTGGTTTTTGAAGAATTCGAAGCAATGTATGGTTTATATAATCTGGCGGGTATAAAAGAATATTATGGCGTACTACCGGACACCTATGACCCCAATTTGATTGTTGCCGGTATGAAGATGAAGAATCCCTCGATGACCTGGCAACAAGCACTCGGTCAACTATCCAAAACCTTTGGTAAAGCTGGTTCTCAAATTTCGGCAGCCTGGGAAGCTTCGGCAAAGGGATTACAGTTGTTTCCCTGGGATTGTACATGGAATTTTAGACGGTTACCTTTACGACGTCATGTTTTTCACGGTTTTAAAAAGGCTGGAATTCCAGGAAAAGTAGCTACATCGCCGAGCTGGAAATCTACACGCAGGAGTATTTTTATGATCACCGAAAACGAAGTTCTGGACCCGTGGTTTTTTGAAGATATTGAATTAAGGTGTAAAGCTTCAGCAGATCAAATTTTGGTTGCAATCAACGCTTATGAACAAGTTCAGAATGTTCTGCCTTATAAGCATGAACATCAGTTATATATTTCTTCTGTTATAGCTGATTTGAAAGTTTTTGAACAAACGGTCAGAGGTATTCAATGTTATTGCAGAGAAGTCAATCTAACGTTTTTAATGCGTAAGCATGTAAGTAACGGCAAACCAATACCTACCGACCTAATAAACAGATTTAATACTATTATGAAAATTGATATTGAAAATCAACAAAAGGGTGTTGAAAAGAGTGGCCGAAATGTCACCAGCGCTGCAGAAATGTTAAAAGAATTTAATACTGACCCCAAAAAATGGGTGATCGAAAATTTTTTGGAAACTAAGTAATATTATTATTCAATGCGAACTCATTATATTTATTAAGATGTTGATTAAAGCGTAGAGCATGTTATTAGGGAGTAATAAACTTCAGACAGAATCAGAACAGAAGAAAAGACAATTACGCCTTGACAGTTTATCCTTTGATTATTCCTCTCCCTAGGATACAAGCTAAGATGATAATCGGAAATTAGGTTTATTACAAAATGCGATGAATGAGTTAACGGCAAGACAGCTGGAACCCGTTACGGGCCTTAGTTATGAGGAATTATCTGCTGTTATGAATTTGAGTTATTAGGCATCACGAAACTTAATTTATAATGGAATATACTCGTCTTGATACAACTAATGCTATCAGTCATACCATAGTTACAAATATTTTATTATAATGGAAAAGGTTAATGTAATTTTGATCGTAGTAGTGTTCGTGCTGGCTTCTTGTTTTGAGTCAGTTGCTAACCAAATTGTATATCCCTGGCGTGCGTGTCCGGCAATCGTGCTGGTAGGGAAGACGATAAACATCTTGTATGACAATCCAATTGACCTGGCGATCGATTCGGTAATCCTTGAAGGACCATACAACCGTGTTGTTTTGCCGGTAGACATTATCAGAAAAGGACGGTTTGAATACGATGCATTTACAAAGGCGGCGGTCAACAACACAATCAGGGTAACAATTCCTGAAGGAACGCCTGAAGAATTGTATGACCTGTTCATCAAAAGCGGTGGGGAAACCAATGTCTCAAAAAGATCTGTCAAGGTATTGAAATCATACTATAACCCGCATCGTTTCATTCATATCACCGATCCGCACATTTCACGGCAATGGATCGGTATGCCTGATAATGGCTATGCAAAAGAGTTAGAGTTGCTCGACAAGTTCATTGAGGTGGCCAATATCATTCATCCGGAATACATTATTGTTACTGGTGATATAATCCATGATTATACACGCTATGATGCTGATTCGTTGGGGTGGGGAGGAGTGGTTCGTTCCGGGTTTGAACATCCTCCACTGGCGGAAGAAAAATATAAAAACTACTTTGAGGGGGCAAAAGGACTTTCAGGTGTTTACGGTTTCAATGCACCTGTTTTCTCACTTCCTGGCAATCATGATTTTTACGGTCCCAAAATTGATGATCACCCCGCCAAAGCAGCCCAATGGAACCGGCTGATGGGGAAGCGGGTGTATGGATTTTCTTATATGGATACTAGGTTTATTGCTGCTGACGATTATCTGGGCGACTCGTTGGTGGACATTCCCGATAAAGCTCCTATGTCTGGGCTTCAGGGAATGGCGCTTGACAGTTTTCTGAATATGGCCGGACCAGGAAAGCTACGCATCATGGCGGAACACCGTCAAAATCGTGTTGACACCGCATTTGTAGACCGGAACAAGATCAATATATTGCTTATGGGTAACATCCACACGCCATCCCAAGGGTTTGTCGGGACTACGCCGACACTCATTATTAGGCCCGGTGTTGTTTGCAGGAGCGGTGAGATTTCCCGTTGGGAAAAAACACTGGGATTTTTCCGCATCTTTACTATCGACGGCGATACTTTTCAGTATTCGCAGCCGCTCAGGTTCTGCAAAAATCCTACCGCTTCCTATAAGCAGCTTGTTTTGAATCTGACGCTGGACTTCAAAAAAGACAATTACGGGAGGTCAAAGTCTAATGAAGCGGTGCTCTCTAATCATTTTGACATTCCGCTGTCAGATTGTCACATACGTTTCATTATGTCCAAAAATAAAAAAGAATATAAAGTTTCCGGTGGAGAAATCTATCAAACCATTGAAAATTCTCATTTTTTGGTTGTAGATGTACGTACAGACGTAAATGCTAAAAGTCTCAGAATTGTTAAAATTGAGTGATCAAAGACAAATGTTACCTAATATTATTAAGGCCCTCTGGATTGACTAGTCTGTAACCTTGATTGCTCTTAGGAAATTTAACAAGTATTATGAATTCACGGGAACGAGTATTAAAAGCTTTTAAGCGCCTTCCAGGACTCCCGGACAGGGTGCCTTTACAATTTGATTTATGCAGGCAACTTTCTGAACATTTTGGAAAGAAACTGGGAGTACCGGTCCGGTTTACCGATAATCTTTATGAAGATGTAACTTACCGGATCAGTGCCAATGAATTGCGTACTGCAATGGGTAGCGATGTGGTAATTACCGGAGCTTCCGTTTCGGATAACTATACGATAAGGAAAGAGGCTGACGGGACTTGGCTTAATGAATACAAGATGCGCATGCGCCAAGGAGATATTTACGTGGAGGTAATGGATTATCCATTGGCAAACGCTCAAACAAAAGCAGATATTGATGCCTTTAGCTTTCCCGATCCAAAAGCTCTTGGGCGTTTCAGGGATGCAGAAGATCTGGTGAAGAAATATCATGATGAGTATCTTGTATTTGGTGATATTGAGGTAACGGTTTTTTCTCTTGGGCACCAGTTAGCTGGAATGGAAAAACTATTGGTTGATATGATGCTCGATGCCGAATACATTGATCCATTATTTGAAGCTTGTGCAGAATTTCAAACACAGATCGGGCTGCAACTTATTGACAGAGGTGTGGATGCCATCTGGTTTGGCGATGATTTCGGAACACAAACCAGCCTTATCCTTCACCCCGAGACGTTCAGGCAAAAATTAAAACCGCACTACAAGCGAATGGTAGACCGTTTTAAGGCTATCAAACCTGATATTATACCTATATTACATTGTGATGGAGCTGTAGCCGAGTTGCTTGACGATATCCGTGAAATTGGATTTGAAGTCTTCAACCCCGTTCAGCCTGGGGTTCCGGGGCACTTACCGCAGGATATGAAAAGAAGGTTTGGGGGGCTGTTCTCATTCTGGGGGGCTATCGATCAGCAAGTATTACTTCCAAATGGAAGTGATCAGGAACTGGAAGCAGACATCATTGAAAAAATCAATATACTTGGTAAAGAAGGCGGTTACATGATTGCTCCAGCACATATCATTCAGAATGATGTCAGTCCCGAGAGAGTTGAAAAATTCATTTCCCTGTGTATACAGCACGGGGAGTATTAAATATTAAGTCTTTTATTTTTCTCTAATCATGATAAATATTGGTCAATTATGAAACTTATTTTTATTGTACTTGCGTTATTTTTGGTTTTTCCATTGTCTAATGTTTTTTCAACAGAAAAAAAAGCGCCAACAGGGTTGCTTTGCGAATTGCTTTCTCATCCTGAATTGTCATTGATCACCAATTCAACGCCGGATTTCAGTTGGATTGTCAATTCTGATAAACCTGGTGATTTCCAGGTTGCATACTGGATTATGGTTGCTTCATCTCCTGACCTATTGAAAAAAGAAACACCTGATATGTGGAATACTGGGGAAGTTTCATCTGCACAGTCAACCAATATAAAATATGCGGGAAAGCCAATCTCTTCAAATACTTCCTACTGGTGGAAAGTAAAAACCATCAATAAATTTGAAGGTGAATCTGAATGGAGTGACAGTCAAAAGTTTAATACTTCAGATTTTAATACCACAAGAAAATGGACCGGAGAAAGCAAATGGGTCAAATTAACGGGAGCCAAAGGAAAAAAAAATTGGTCATTTGAAAACCGTCATCCGGTTACATACTATTCTGTAAAGCCGGTAAAACAAACTGTTAGAAAGAATGGAATCCATTTTTTCGATTTCGGTAAATCGGCCTTTGCAACCTTTGACCTGAACCTGACATGGGACCCCAAAAAAGGGAGTAAGGATCAAATGACAATGAAGATAAACATCGGAGAAAAAGCTGTTGGTGACTCAATTGACCAGAAACCAGGTGGTGGCATTATTTTCAGAACTTATCCATTAACAATAAAATCGGGCACTCATGCATATTCTCTTGAAATACCTCGTTTTGTCGCCAGATATCCTCACAGCCAGGTGATGCCTTTGGAAATGCCGGAAGTTATTCCATTCAGGTTTTGTGAGTTAAACTGCAATGATGAAAATATTAAGGTAAATGAAATAACACAAAAAGCACTTTACTGTCTGTATAACGAGCGGGCTTCGTGTTTTTCATGCTCCGATAACAGGCTAAATTCGATTTACGAATTGTGCAAGTACTCCACAATTGCCAATACTTTTAATGGTGATTACGCTAATAGTGAGCGTGAGCGTATGATGTACGAAGCCGATTGTTATATTCAACAGATGGGGCATTATGCAATTGACCGTGAATATGCAATAGCTCGTTACAGCCTCGAAAACCTGATCTATCACGCGACCTGGCCGACAGAGTGGATATCGCATAGTATTTTTATGGCATGGGCCGATTATTGGAATACCGGAAACACCGAAGTAATTCGCACATATTATGACGATCTAAAAGCCAAAACAATGATGGCGCTCGAAACAGGAAATGGATTGATCAGTACACGAACCGGACTGCAAACCAAAGAATTTTTGGAATCAATCCATTTCAATGGCAAAGAATTAAAAGACATTGTCGATTGGCCTAATAATTCGAAAACCGAAGGTTGGAAAGGCGGAGAATCCGATAACTTCGAGTTTACAACTTATAACACTGTGGTGAATGCGTTTTATTACCAGGCACTGGTGTATATGGCCAATATAGCAAAGGTTATTGGTAATAAAGGCGATTTTCAGTTTTATCGGAGAAAAGCTCAGACAGTAAAAAACACGTTTAACAGCAACTTTTTCAATGCTGAACGTGGTGTGTATGTCGATGGTATCGGCTCTGCACACTCCTCTTTGCATTCAAACATGTACGCACTGTGTTTTGGACTGGTTCCTGAAGAATATCAATCATCGGTAATAAAATATATAAAATCGAGGGGTATGGCCTGTGGAGTTTATGGTAGCAATTACCTGCTCGAAGCGCTATTCAATAATGGTCAGGCTGATTACGCTTTCAGCCTTTTAACTTCAAATTCAGATCGTAGCTGGCTGAATATGATTAAGGTTGGAGCTACAATGACTACCGAAGCCTGGGATAACAAATACAAGTCGAACAACGGGTGGAGCCATGCATGGAGCGCATCTCCTGCACATATTATTCCAAGGAAAATTATGGGTATCGAACCGGCTGAACCTGGATTTGAAAAAATAGTGATTAAACCACAACCGGGACCACTTACTTATGCCGAGATGAAATGTCCGACCATCCGGGGCGATGTGCTGGTATCGTTTAAGAACAAACCACAGCAATCTTTTATCCTGAATGTGACGATTCCATATAACACTGTGGCCAAGGTTTTTCTGCCTTTCTGGTCGAAGACTCAAAAAGTAACAATGAATGGGAAAGCAGTGAAGTATAATCAGGACGGAAACTTCGTGGTTATTGAAGGAGTAAGCTCAGGAAATTCATTGTTTGAAGTGAATAAATAAAAGAATAAGAGGAGAGTTAACCATTATCCGTTTGCAGCGGATAACGGTTGTATACTATAAGAACCTTTAAGGAGCAAAGCTCTGATTGAAAATAATGGATTCATATTTTGCAATATATCATTGATTATAGAATGACAAGATAAAGCAAAATGATAATTGTTGCTAATTGTTTTACCAATGTTTTTCAAAATATTTTCACATTTTTTTACATCTAATTAACTCACATTTTTAATAGTAAGCTTTATGAAAGTAATATTATTTTTAATTATTTCAACAACCGCCGTTCATTTGAGTTACGGCGCTGAAAAGAATATAATCACCATAGAAAAGAATAAAATCATAATTCAGGCTGACATTCTTAAAAAAGTAATATCGCTCGATCACTCTTCTTTATCAACAAAAAATATAGAGATAAACGACACCAATATTTCATCTGTGGGGGCCGGGGAGTTGTCCTTTTCATTTCACTACGCCTCTCCGAATGAACAGCCCTTAGGAATTACTGCTGGAGCCGGAACAGTAATAGATCAATCGGCTGGAATAGCGAATTCGACTGATATTTTGAAAATATCCGGGGATAAACAGACGATTAAGCAAAATGTATCCTGGATTAAAATAGCTAATTTAAAATCCGGAAGCTGGGGTGAAGTTTTTAATACGATTAATTATACAATTAGCGAGCCGGCAAAAGGTGTGAAGAGGCTGAATGTTCGTGTGAGGTCAGCTAATGGAAAGATCCTTGAGGGCATCGCTGTAAACCTTTTCTACGAAATATATGAGAACTACCCTGCAATCAGAAAATGGGTGGAAATTACCAATAACAGTCCTAAATGGCTTAAAATAGACAGTCTTACCACAGATGATCTGATACTTTCAGCTCAGTATGGAAATATTACAGAACTTACTCCAGCGGAGTGGGGAGCCAGCTCAAGTATAATCAGTTTTAGCAACAAGGAAAAATCTGAGGGAGTTATCATTGGAAGTGAAGTGCCATCGGCACTCAGGTTTATAAACCGCCGGGGAGCAACTGGTTATGCACCTGAATTTTTTGAGTGGGTTATAGGTCCAACAGAAAAATTCATATCTGAACCTGTATTTATGTATGCTTATCAGGGAGAAAATATTTCTTATCAAAACAGCATCTCCACTTCTCTGGATCGGGCCGTTGAGGGTCCATTCAAGCAATTTCTCTATGATATTATAGGTCTGAAAAAAGCTAATATGAGTACTCATACGCCAATATGGTGTAGTTGGTCTAATTTCGGACCCTATATTTCTGATGCAAATATCCGTGAAATGGCTGACATTGCAGGCAAAGCCGGAATTAAGACAATGATTTTGGATGCTGGATGGGCAAAAACTCAAAACCCAGGGGCATGGGCGACTTCCAGTACCATACCTGACGAGAAAAAATTTCCCGATTTCAAAAAAACAGCAGATTACCTGACAGGTAAAGGAATAAATTTGGGATTATGGGTATCCTGTTACAGGAACCCAGACATGGCTCCCGACTTTAAAACTATTCAAAATGGATTCAGCCTACCGTTAATAAAAAGAGGAGAGGGTGTGGCCATGAGTTTTGCAAGTACATGGAGGCACTATTATGCTGATAATATCATTTACTTACATGACCGGTATGGGGCTTCCTACTTTAAGCAGGATCTAACCAATATTAAATTTGGCGACATTGCATTTGGACACGACAGCCGCACTCAAAAGGAATCGTTGTTACGTGGGTTGAGGGGACTTCTTGAATCTATGGATGAAGTTAGCCATTCCTCACCGGATATTTCAATGGAGATTACACATGAGATATACTGGGGCACTCCTGGAGTACCCTGCGATCTCGCAGTACTTAAGCATGTAAACTCTTATCATATTCCTCCTAACGATTATTCTGGGTCAGGAAACAGAAGTCAGAGACTAAATGACTCGTGGAAATTTAATAGTGACAGCCTGAGGGAAAGGCTTATTAAGGGATGCTTTAATGCCCGGAAATCATTCTATGCACACAGGTCATTGCCTCTTCAATCAATCGAGTATTACGGTGCCGCAATGCTAAATTTTAATGGGAGCCTTAGCCCTGAAGTACAAAAACGTCAGGTTTGCAGCTGGCTCATGGGTGTGCCCTCGGTCTTTGCCGGTGATCTTGCTTCCCTTACGGAAGAAAATATTGAAACATATAAAAAGTGTTTTGACCTTCTGGAGAGGTTAAATAATAAATATCATATTTATGAGAACTTCCAATTCAGCGGCGTCCCTGCACCAACTGATACTGATTGGCATTGGTGGGGAAAGTTGAATGATGAGGGATATGGAGCCATAGTCGTCCTTCGAGGGAAGGAAGGATCAAATCAAAAAAAGATTAATATTCCATGGGTTCAAAAAGAGAAGAAATATAGGTTACAGCTTTGTTTTAGCGGAAAAGAACTCGGACTGTTTACCGGTAACAAACTGATCAATGGGAAAGTGGAATTGGAACTCGAAAAGAACTCACAAGAGATTATTGAAATAATGCCAGTAAGATGAATTAAAATAGCAGTAATTCATGATGGTCGAAACAGGCGGCTAGCCCTCATCGGGATATAATAATGTCCCCCCTTTGACAACCATCACTTCAAAATACTAAAAAAACAATAAGATTCATTTAAACATTACTAAGAATAAATCGAATACTATGAAAGATAAATTAAACCGCAGAAAGTTTATACGCACATCTGCTATTGCCGTTACTGGGTTGGCATTTGCAGGCAGTCTTGCTTCAGCAAAAACGGATAGTAATATTTCAGAAGGGAAAAGAGTCGGTATTATTGGATTGGATACTTCCCATTGTATCGCTTTTACCAAAGCGCTCAACGCACCCGATGCAGGTAATGAATGGAGCGGGTACAAAGTAGTAGCTGCTTACCCTACTGCAGGAAGCAGTGATATCCAGGCAAGTATTGACAGAGTTGCGGGTTTTACCGAGCAGGTAAAACAGCAAGGAGTGGAAATCGTAAATTCGATTGAAGAACTGCTGAAAAAAGTTGATGTAGTGTTCCTGGAAACTGTTGACGGGCGCAAACACCGGGAGCAGGCTTTGCCGGTAATTAAGGCGGGTAAATCAATGTTTATAGACAAACCTGTTGCTGCATCGCTGACCGATGCTGTAACCATATTTGATGAGGCAAAACGGTACAATGTCCCTGTATTTTCGTCTTCTTCTGTACGGTACATTACAGGCGCCAAAGAAATAGCGGAAGGAAAAGCGGGAAAAGTATTCGGGGCAGATACCTATGGCCCGGCTTCAATAGAGAAGACACATCCGGATCTTTTCTGGTACGGAATTCATGGCATAGAATTGCTGTTTGCCGTTATGGGAGCCGATTGTAAAAGTGTAGTCAGGATTCATACAGATGATACAGATATGTTGGTTGGAACATGGCAGGACGGGCGTATTGGTTCTTACCGGGGAACACGTTTTGGAAATAAAAATTTCGGAGGTATCGTCTTTGGAGAAAAGGGGAATGAAGTCTTTGGTGAATACAAAGGATACAACCCGTTGCTGAAAGAAATAATTGAATTTTTCAAAACCGGAATTGTCCCTGTTCAACCGGAAGAAACACTGGCAATTGTTGCATTTATGGAGGCCGCAGAAGAAAGCAAACAAAGAGGTGGAATAGCTGTTGATCTAAAAACAATGATGGAACGAGCAAAAAAATAATCGCAGCAATTGTTTCCCGGTTGAATAAATTCAATAAAAATTTAATACTATGACTGATTTCGTGAGTTCACCAAAAAGAGTTGAAGGTATCAATTACCTTGATCATTCCCCGGTTTCTGTCGAGTTTGAGAATGGTATTATCACGAGAATTGAACGACTTGATAAGCTGTCGGATAACAGGAATCCCTTGTATATTGCCCCGGGACTGGTCGATATTCAGATAAACGGATATATATCCATCTCGTTTGCTCTTGAAGGAGCGGATACTACAGCGGCAGGAACAGGAAAATTAACGGTTGCTGATGTTAAAAAAGTTACTGAAGCTCTTTGGAAAGAAGGAGTTACAACCTACTTTCCTACGTTAACCACAAACAGTCAGGATTTACTGCTAAGGAATATCGCAGTACTTACCAGCGCAAAAAATGATCCTTCTCTCTTGGGGTCCGTGCCGGGGTTTCATCTTGAAGGGCCTTATATCTCAGCAGTAGATGGCTACCGGGGTGCGCATCCCAAAGAGCATGTTCGTACTCCGGATTGGAAAGAGTTTCTTGAATTATATGATGCCGCAGAAGGAAAGATACTTTTGGTTACTCTCGCTCCCGAAATTGATGGCGCCTTCGAATTTATACGAAAGTGCAGAGAGATTGGAATCGTTGTTTCTTTGGGTCATCATAACGGTTCCGCGGAAATAATAAAACAGGCAATCGATAATGGCGCAGAACTGGCAACTCATCTGGGTAACGGTTGTGCCGGACTTGTCAACAGGCACAGCAATCCCATCTGGCCACAGCTTGCCGACAGCCGGTTGATGATCAGTATTATTGCCGATGGCTTTCATCTTCCTGCAGAAATTCTTCAGGTCTTTTACAGGGCAAAAGGAAGCAATAATATCATCATTACCTCAGATATCACAAGTTATGCAGGATTACCGGCCGGTCAATACAAAATAAAAAGCGGTGAGACAATTGAAAAGGGAACTGACGGGAGTCTCCGGTTCTCGGGTATGGAAGGCGGGTTATACGGGTCTGCTTCCGATTTGACGAAAGGAGTCGGGCACATCATGAAAGTTACAGGTTGCAGCCTGGCAGAAGCAATTCAAATGACAACAACAAATCCTGCCCGTCTGCATAATTTAAACGACCGCGGAAAATTGGAACCCGGAAAACGAGCCGATATAATATTGTTTTCGATGGACGATTTTAACATGAAAATCAGAAAAACCATTGTCCATGGGAAACTTGTTTACGAATCAAACTAAATAAAATAAACGATGAGAAAATCATTTTATAAAGACAAACTGAAGGTTGAAATTTTTGATGATAAGGAAAAAATGGGGCAGGAGTCAGCTTCTTTTGTCGCTGAAAAACTGAATCAGGCAATCAACGAAAGAGGGACAGCCAATCTCATCCTGGGAACAGGAGCTTCGCAATATCCGCTACTCGAAGTTCTTCTGAAGAAGGGACTTGATTGGACAAGAATAACCCTTTTCCATCTTGATGAATATATCGGCATCTCGGACCAGCATCCCGCCAGCTTTCGAAAATTTCTCCGGGAACGGGTTGCAGAAATAGTGAAACCTAAAAACGTTTATTACTTAAACGGAGATGCAGAAGATATGAATGCCGAGATCAAACGATATGAAAAACTGCTGAAGGAAAATCCCGTTGATGTTGCATGTATTGGCATTGGCGAAAACGGGCATATTGCATTTAACGATCCTTTCATTGCTGATTTTGATGATCCGGCTTACCTGAGAGTAGTAAAAATGGATGAAGCATGCAGAAAACAACAAGTAGGCGAAGGGTGGTTCCCGACCATTAATCATGTTCCGGAAACGGCGGCTACTTTAACTGTAACAGCAATAATGAGCAGCAAGGCAATATGCTGTACGGTTCCCGACGAACGGAAATCGGAAGCTGTTTATAATACATTGTACGGTGAAATAGATAGTTCCTGTCCTGCTTCAATATTACGAGAACACAACAGTGCTGTTCTTTTTCTTGATCGTTTTGCTGCAATAAAAATTAATAACTAACCCATAAAATTTATCTGAAAATGAAACGAAGACTTTTCTTAAGAAACGCGCTGGCTACTACTGCCGGAGCATTCGTTGTCCCCACCATCATTCCCTCGCATGTTATTGGCAAAAACCCGCCGAGCGACAAAATTAATATCGGTCAGATAGGTTGCGGACGGATTGCAATGAGCCTGGACCTTCCTGCAATTTTTAAATTCGATATTGCCAGGGTCGTTGCCTGTAGTGACCTGGACAGTAACCGTATGAAAAACGGGAAAGACAAGATTGATCAGTTCTACGCAAATAAAACCGGAAAAAGTGATTACATCGATACAAAAATGTTTGAGGATTACCGGGAAATGTTATTGCGGTCAGACATTGATGCAGTGGTAATAAGTACGCCCGATCACTGGCATGCCCAACCAGCCATCGAAGCAGCTCTTGCCGGTAAAGATATCATGCTGCAAAAACCTTTTTCGCTGACAGTTGCCGAAGGCAGGCTGATGTGCGAAATTGTGAAGAAAAAGGGAAGAATATTACAGGTTTGTACCCAGCACCGTACCTCCCCACAGTTCCGGATTGCTGCCGAATTGGTGCGAAACGGAAGAATCGGCAAGTTGCACACCGTACGGGTTGGTTTCCCGGGTGATCCTTCTGGACCGGAAGCTGCTGAAATGCCCGTTCCAAAGAATTTAAATTACGATATGTGGCTGGGTTCTACACCAGAGGTATATTATACCGAAATTGGAGTACACCCGCAAAATGATTACAGTCGCCCGGGATGGTTGCGACGTCATCAGTTCGGGGCAGGTGCAATTACCGGTACTGCTCAGCATTATTTCGATGTGGCTGCATGGGGAATGGATACTGAATATACAGGTCCGGTTTCGATTGAAGCCGTTGCTGAATTTCCAAAATCCGGTCTGTGGGATGTTCATGGCGATTTTATGGTCAAACACGAATATGCAAATGGCGTTACCTGTTATACAAACTCAGAATACCCTGTTCTAATAAAGTATGAAGGTACAGAAGGTTGGATAACTGCCGGACCGGGGACTCACAGAGTTACATCAAGCGATCCTGTGCCGATTGAGAAAAACGCCAAACTACTCGATGCCAGCGATCCCAAAATTCTTACTTCCGGAATTAAGGAAAACGAAATTCATTTGTATAAGGCAGGAGATCAGCATGGAAACTGGCTCGAATGTATCCAGTCCCGGAAGTTGCCCATCTCGACTGCGGAAATAGGACATCGCAGCGGAACCGTCTGCCTGTTGAGCGACATCGCAATGAAACTTGAACGAAAGCTGTTCTGGGATCCGGAAAAAGAACGGTTTAAAAACGATGATGAAGCAAATGCAATGCTCTCCCGTCCTCAGAGAAAACCATACGGAACAAATTATATAAAACTATAATCCACAGGCATTACTCCCAATAATTGAACCCGGGTATAAAGAGTAGAGGCTGTCCAAAAAACAGGAAATAAGGGCCTTCATGAATTTAAGTGCTGCAAGATATGGGAAGGGGTTGTCCTGTATTAGAATGCGTGTCGCTTCTTCCTCATCATGCGGCATCGTCTGCCCTTAGGATGCGGAAGTGTCCCGCATCCTAATGCGGGGAGGTTCAGTATCCTGATGCGGAGAGGCTCAGCATACTAATACGAGGCCTTTCATTCTTCAGGAGGAAAATATTTTGTCTGCTTGGTTCCGGTTCATTACACAAAATAGTTTTCAGTATAAAAACCTGGGATTATAAAATGCGGGCTATTGTCCATCTGTTTGTTTACTATATCGACGGTCATATTTCACTTCACAAAGAATCAGACTATAAAATTTAAATTCTATTTTTACTTCCTTAAAACTGTACTAGGTAATTACTATGTGGCGTTCTTCGTTCGACATATCATCGCCCGACAGTATTTTATTGGAAGAAATAAAAAATGGGAACCCGAAGGCTTTTGATGTAATTTTCAAAAAGCATTACGATAATCTGTGCCGTTTTGCATTTTTTTTAATCCATGATGCTGATATGTCTCAGTGCCTGGTGCAAAATGTTTTTATCAAGTTATGGGAACGTCGTTTTGTCTCGGAACCAATTAAAAATGTAGCTGCTTATCTTACCAGCATGGTTAAAAATCAGTGCTCTGATTATTTGAAAGAGCAACGAATCCGAGACCTGACCTTACAGGAAAACAACAACAATGAGCCGGATAATTCAACCGAAGAGGAAATTTTCGGCAGAAATTTTGAAGAATGTTTAGTCATTGCATTATCTAAACTTCCCCCGCGGTGCCGCCTTGCATTTGAATTTAGCCGGTTTGAAAATCTGACAAATAAGGAAATAGCCGAGAAAATGGACATTTCGGTTAAGGGAGTTGAGGCGCTAATTGGCAGATCACTAAAAACGCTGAGGGTTGAATTGAAAGAATTTTTACCATCTTTCGACTCAAGGAATATCAATCCCGTATTGTTTTTTCTAAGAATCCCACAAAGATATTTCATGGCAAGAAAGAATAGCTCATTTTTATCCTTCTGAGCAACATATCCTTAGTTTCCCAATCTAGCTGTTTTTCATACGTCAGCATCAAAACAAAAAAATAATCCGGAAATGAATGTAGGGTTTGGTGCCGGTTTCGCAGTCAGTAGTTTAAAACATGCAAAATGAATGACAACGAAGAAATATATGTGTTAATTTCCAGGCATCTTTCCGGGAATATAACGGATCAAGAATCTTCCCTTTTGAATAATTGGATATCAGAAAACGAAAAGCACAAGGTTGAATTTGATGACATCGTGGATTTATGGGAAAAATCAGGGATCCTGCAATTTCCGGGAAAGATTAATTCAAACAGGGCGTTAAATACGGTACACGAGAAAGCAGGAATTGAAAAAGTAAAAGTATTTAAATTAAGCGTCATTCAGCAAATTGCTGCTATCCTGTTTTTATCAGTATTGCTTTCCGGGGCTTTTAGTTATTTCCTTTCCAACCGTCAATCAAATCCTGTTTATTACGAGGAAGTCAATGCCGCTTACGGGACCAGGACCAATATTGAGCTTCCTGAAGGAACATTGGTTTATTTAAACTCCGGAAGTTCTTTGCGGTTTTCGAATCATTTTGCCAAACAAAACGAACGCCGGGTTGAACTGAAAGGTGAAGGTTTTTTTAAAGTTGCAAAGGATGCGAAAAGGCCTTTTATAGTTCAAGCCAACAAACTTGAGGTCACAGCGTTGGGAACAGAATTTAACGTGAATGCTTATAACCCCGATTCCAGGATTGAAATTGCACTGATAGAAGGGAAAGTAGCAATCGACCTTGTAAACACCACGAAATCAGAAAGGGTAATGGTTTTAGACCCCGGTCAATTGGCCCGTTTTGATGTAACTGAGAATAAAATATATAAAGAATCAATCGTTGAGCATGAAAAATATATTGGCTGGATCGATGGCAAAATGATTTTCATGGATGATCCTATTCAGGAGGTAATGAAAAGAATGGAGAGCTGGTATAATGTTGAAATCCAGGTTGAAGATGAACAGTTGATGAATTATCGGTTTACCGGGACTTTTATAAACGAATCGTTGGAGGAAATTCTTACTGTCTTCAGTCTCACTTCTCCTTTGCAATATGAAATAAACCCGGCAACAAAGAACAGCGATGGGGAGTATTCTAAACGGACAATAATATTAAAAGCGAAATAAATGAAAACCAAAACAATTTGCCTATGCTGAAAAATTAAAACAGGAAGATGGTGGTACATCTTCCTGTTGATTAAATGTCTGCACCAACAGACATAAAAATTAGTTTAAAAATTAAACAATTCGAATTTATGAAAAAAACAAACACGAACGGAATACTTTACCGTATTCTTAAGACAAAAGTTCTGATTATTATGAAACTAACTACATTCTTCTTTTTTGTTTCAACTTTCGCATTGATTGCTTCAGGGACCTATTCCCAGAACAAAACAATTACTATCAACCAGGAAAATGCTTTGATCAAAGACGTTTTAAAAGAAATTGAGGATCAGAGTGGTTACTTTTTTATTTACAACAATGAGTATGTTGACGTTTACCGAAAGATCAATATTAAAGCGCACAATCAAACCATTAATGTGCTGCTTGATCAAATCTTTCAGGGGCAAAATGTGAGTTATTCAATTGATCAACGAAGGATTATTCTCTCTCCTTCCGAAAATGGCTGGCAAACTCAGCAGCAAAAAACCGTTACAGGGAAAGTCACCGACTC
Organism: Prolixibacteraceae bacterium; assembly: GCA_003506435.1. GTDB lineage: Bacteria > Bacteroidota > Bacteroidia > Bacteroidales > Prolixibacteraceae > GWE2-42-39. The sequence continues at coordinate 9,368 of DOAQ01000008.1, read as the reverse complement.
TTCCGGTGCTTCTCTGCCCGGAGTTTCAGTCGTGGTGAAAGGTACAACAAACGGGACGATTACGGATACTGATGGAAAATATAATCTAACGAATATCCCGGCAGATGCAATGCTGGTATTTTCATTTGTGGGGATGAAAATGCAAGAGGTTTCAGTTACCGGAAAAACAATCATAAATGTGAAGATGGAAGAAGAAACCATCGGGATTGACGAAATTGTTGCCATCGGTTATGGTTCAGCAAAACGTAAAGACGTAACTGGTGCAGTTGGTTCGGTAAAATCAGCCGAGATTATACGGTCGAATCCGGTACAACCGGCAAAAGCTCTACAAGGCCATGTTGCTGGTGTGAACGTGAATAAAGTAAATTCCCGTCCTGGTTCAGACTACACCATAGACATTCGCGGAGTGCATTCCATCAGTTACAGCAGTGAACCATTGGTGGTTATTGATGGGGTGATGGGAGGAAAATTGAATACCCTGAACCCAAGTGATATTGAAACCATTGACATTTTAAAAGATGCTTCTGCAACAGCCATCTATGGTTCGAGAGGAGCCAACGGGGTAATCATCGTTTCAACAAAAAAAGGAAAACAAGGCCATTCCAAGATTACCTACGATGGTTATATCGGGGTAAAAATGCCAACCAACTTGCCAGACCTGATGACCGCCCAGGATTTTTATCATGCTTACAACGATGTGGTAAAAGCTGAAAACCCAAGTGCCAACCCGGTTTGGACTGCAACCGAACTTGCCAATGTTCAGGCAGGAAAATCGGTTGACTGGGTAGACCAGGTAACCGATCCTTCAACACAAACCAGCCATGTTGTTTCCCTTTCCGGAGGAAATGAAGCAACTACCTATTATTTTTCAACAGGTTACCTGAACGAAAAAGGGAACTTGCTGAATACCGGTTACGAACGTTATAACCTCAAGGGAAGTATTGATGGAAAAATATCGGAAAAGATCAAAGCCGGATTTACCTCGTATTACACCTACAGTGTTTTAAACCTTGGATCGAACGAAACCTTGCGTGGTGCATATCGTGTCCGTCCAACAGGATCAATTTATTACAATGAACTGGTAAACCCTGCCGAAACAAACGATAAAGACGTAAAGGGATATGCCTTCTGGATGGGGATTAAAGACACCCAAATCCAAAACCCAATCCTGGAAGTTGCCGCAGAAAATTACCAGGACGAAACCCGTGTTTCAAACTTTTTGGGGAACGGTTATCTTGAAATCACCCCGATGAAAGGTTTATCGTTCAAATCATCGTTATCAGCCTCCATGTTTGCAAGCCGGAGAGGCGAGTTCCGTGGCGCTGATTCAAAAAGCCGGTTAAACAAACTACCGATTGCCAGTGTTTCAAGCAGCTTTAACAGTTCCTATACATGGGATAATATCCTGACTTATAAAAAGCTATTTGGATTACACGACCTGAACATTACCATGGCCCAAAGCGCCATGCAGGAACGTTTGGAAACTACGGGTTCAGCAGTAGAAAACCTACCCTATAATTCAGGATGGTATGCCCTCAACACAGCAGCATTAATAACCGGTGTCAGCAGTAGTTTGGTCGAACGTTCCATCTTATCGTTTATGGGTAGGGTGAATTATATTTTCAATGAAAAATACCTGCTTACCCTTACCGGGCGTTACGACGGATCTTCGGTTTTAGCCGAAGGGAACAAATGGGCATTTTTCCCATCTGCAGCATTGGCCTGGAGAGCTGGTGAAGAACCTTTTGTGAAAGATTTGAACCTGTTTTCAGACCTGAAAGTACGATTGAGCTATGGTGAAGTTGGTAACGACGTGGTTTCTCCATATAGCACACAAGCTTATCTGAAGAAAACAGCTTACGACTTTAATGGTGTTGCTGCGTATGGTTATACCCCTAACAACATCGGAAATGCCGACTTAAAATGGGAAAACAGTGCGGAAATTAACTTTGGTGTCAACATGGGTTTCCTGAAAAACAAGATCATGGTTGACCTGGAGTATTATAACAAAAAAACAAACGACCTTATTCAAAACGTGGCCTTACCAACTTCTTTAGGGTTTGGCTCAGTAACTGCCAATGTAGGTAAACTGGTGAACAGGGGATTGGAAATTACACTGAACACGGTGAACATTAAAAATGAAAATTTCAGTTGGACAACCAACGTGAATTTCTCGACCAACCATAACGAAATTCTTGAACTTTATGGTGGTACGGTTACCAGGGATATTGCCAACAGGTTGTTTGTAGGTGAATCATTAAAAGCAAACTATTATTACAAATTTGATGGCATCTGGCAAACGGACGAAGCAACTGAAGCTACCAAGTACGGGCAAATTCCTGGTTCGGTAAAGGTTGTTGACCAGATTAACGATGGTAAAATTTCTTCAGCAGCCAATGCTGATGACAGAGTTGTTCTTGGAGACGAGCTTCCTGATTGGATTGCCGGGATTACCAACACGCTGACCTATAAAAACTGGGATCTGTCGTTTTTTATTTATACCCGTCAAGGGGTTCAATTTAAAAACGCTATGCTTGCAGGATCATTTGGTGAATTAGGTAGCAACCGTTACAATAAACTAAACCTGAATTACTGGACAGCCACCAATCCAACCAACGATTATTTTGGCGTTTGGCAGGCCAATCCCTATCGTGAAGCCATACAATATAAGGATGCCAGTTTTTGGAGAATATCAAATATCACTTTAGGATATAACCTTCCAAAAACATTCATTGACCGCCTGCATATAGGAAGTGTCAGATGTTATCTGCAAGCCAGTAACCCGTTTGTCTTTACCAAGGAAAACAATATCTGGATGGATCCGGAATTTAACTCAGGAGTTTATACCGATGACGTTCCTTATGCAACCTATCTTTTTGGAGTTAACCTTTCATTCTAATCCAAAACTATTAACACAAAAAACTAAGGCAATGAAAAAATACAATATAAAAAACATCGCAATTGCAGTATTGATCGTACTTTGGGGTACAGGATGCAAGGATTTTCTGGAAGAAAAATCCATCTCGAATGTTACTACCGATTCGTATATCGTTAGCGAAGCCGGGTTTGAAGATTTAGTCCGATCATGTTATCCTTTAACGCGCGATATGATCAGCGCACAGGATAAAATTTCACTGGCTTTAAACGGAACCGACATTTTTACGCAGGGAGGTTGGAACAATCCGGCAATAACTTCAGTTTCTCCTTTTGAAATGTATGATGTTACCTTGAATTCATCTCTGGCCGATATATCCAATCTCTGGGATATCTTATACCGCGAAATTAGCCGTACCAATACCGCTATCGAACGGGCCGAAGGCATTACCTATGTTGATGCGGCAAAAAAAGCTGCTCGGGTTTCTGAAGCTAAATTTTTACGGGCATTAAGTTATTTCTACCTGGTTCAGACCTGGGGCGATGTACCCATGCCGCTCACTGAAACTATTGCACCAAATAAGGCAGTAGTCAGGGTTGCTTCTTCTGAAATTTATACCCAGATCATTAAAGACCTGACCGAAGCCGAAGCTGCACTTCCAGTAACAGCTACCGATTATGGCCGGGCAACCAAAGGTGCTGCACAATTTTTGCTTGCAAAGGTTTATCTTACTCGTGGGTGGAATTACAAAAATTCGCTGGGTGGTAGCGCTACCGATTTTACCACTGCCCTTGGCTGGGCCGATAAGGTAATAGCTGCATACCCGCTTGTACCTGCTTACAAAACAATATTCCCGCTACATGACGAAAATCCGCTGAAACAATATACCGGTACTCAAAACGACCGGAATAGTGAGGTTGTTTTTGCTGTTCAATACAGCAGCGATGTGCTGACTTATGGAAACGAAGTAGCTGCACAGCAAGGAAACTGTTATCACTCCATGTTTGGAGGAAGCGGGGAAACCCTGCCCGGTAACTTAGGCCGTACAAGCGACTACAACCGTCATTTGGCTCAAATGATAACTGCACCAGCGATGTACCGTCTGTTCGACCCCGACAAAGACAGCCGTTATGCCCACAATTTTGTGGATGCACAATATGCATTGAAAGATGCAGCAAACTATGTTGTCAGTTTAACCGGTTCGAGCTTGAAAATAAGCTATGTAAAAGGAGACACCGTTGCATATTTCCCTCCATGGAACAAAGTTCTGGCACTAAAAGACAGGGGAATGGATGTTGGTGGAACGAAGAAATTTACGGTAATACCAATCAGCGAATACGGAAACCCACAAACCTCAAAACTGAATGGGTTAACCCCTTTGATGTGGAAATTCTGGCAACCCGGTATTCAGTATGGTGATGGATACGGAACTTTCGACTTTGCTTTGTTCCGTTCAGCAGAAGCTTATCTGATTGCAGCGGAAGCCATTTTAAAAGGAGCCACTGGTGGTGCTTTAGGAACGGCCCAGGCATATTACAACAAGGTGCTTGACCGTGCAGTCGGGGTTGGCGTTGATCCTCAATGTGCAAAATATCCTGATGATGTTACATCCATGGAAACGGTATCATACCGGGCAACCGCATCGAACCTGACCATTGATATGATCCTGGATGAAAGTGCCCGCGAACTGATGGGTGAATTTAACCGCTGGTGGGATCTGAAACGCACCGGAAAACTCATTGAAAGAACCAAAAAGATGAACCCGTGGGCTAAAAAAGTCAACAAGCTGGCCGAATTCCATCTGGTCCGTCCAATCCCTCAGACGGAGATTGACCGCTCATCACCGGCCATATCCCAAAATCAGGGATACTAACCATTACCTTTTAAATTTGATTTTGAAGGAGAAGAAGATAAAAGCCTTCTTCTCCTTTTTTATAATTTAGCCAAACCGGAACTTACCTAAAAACCAATAAAATGAACAATTGTAAATCGTTTGGGATTCTAGTAATATTCTCCCTTTTTCTTTTCAACGCAACCATTAGCCAAAGCAGCCCTAAAACCCAATCAGCAAAAAAAATAAAACCGGAATTAAACATCCTTGCTTTTGGGGCCAATGGCGACGGCAAAACATTAAACACAACCGCAATCCAATCGGCTATTGATAATTTAGCCTCAAAAGGCGGAGGCCGGTTAATTATCCCGGAAGGAAGGTTTCTTTCGGGAAGTATCATCCTGAAATCAGGAATAGAACTACACCTTCAGCAAGGAGCTGTTTTACTTGGAAGCACCAACCCGTATCATTACAAAGGCATTAACCGTTGGAAAGCCTTGATCCTGGCTGACGGGCAAACCCGTATTTCCATTTCAGGAAAAGGAACCATTGACGGCCAGGGTAGACGGTTGGCCTTGAATGCCGATAGCCTTTACTACATTGGGGAAATGGACGCAAAGTATTACAATCTTCGCCGGAAAAGACCCAACGAATATTTCCGTCCGCAGAACATCGAAATGGTCAATTGTAAAAACATTCACATTTCTGGTGTGACCATTCAAAACGCAGCATGCTGGGTACAAACTTACGATTTGTGCGAAAATCTGGTTCTAGACAGCATCAGGGTCATCAGCGATGCATACTGGAATAACGACGGGATTGATATTTCTGACTGCAGAAATGTTCGGGTGACCAACAGTTTTGTGAACTCAGCCGACGATGGTATTTGCCTGAAATCGCACGCGACCGGTCATTGGAACGACAGCATCTACATTGCCAATTGTACAGTAAGGTCAAGTGCCAGTGCGGTCAAGTTTGGTACTGCCTCAACGGGTGGGTTTAAAAATGTAAAAATCGAAAACATCAACGTGTACGATACCTTTCGTTCGGCCATCGCGCTTGAGTCGGTTGATGGCGGTATACTCGAAAATATTGATATTAACAACATAGTTGCCACCAATACCGGGAATGCTATTTTTATCAGGCTGGGACACCGGAATACGGACGAACGTTACAGCCAACTGCGAAATGTGACCATCCGGAATGTGAAGGTAGAAATTCCGTTCGACCGGCCCGATAGTAAATACGAGATGCGCGGACCCGATCTGCCTTTCTTTCATAATCCATTCCCCTGTTCTATTACCGGAATCCCGGGTCATCCGATCGAAAATGTGACCCTCGAAAACATCGAAATCAGCTTTCCCGGACGCGGAAACGATGGCATGGCCATCATTCCTTTATCGCGCTTAAAAGATGTTCCTGAAGTGGAAGCAGAATATCCCGAATTTTCGATGTTTGGGGAACTGCCTGCCTGGGGTTTTTATGTGCGGCACGTGGAAGGTTTGACCATGAAAAACATCTCCATTCAGGCACGCGACAAAGATTACCGTCCTGCGTTTGTTTTTGATGATGTAAAAGCGTTGAAAATGGAAAAGATCAAAATGGAAGAACCGGACTCCGGTTTACAAATGATCCTGAATAAAACAAGAGAAGCCAACCTGAAAGTTTCAAAGCAACTGGTGAAAGTTTTGGATAATTGTTCCGGGGTACAATTCTGATTGAACCGCTTTTTGTAACTTACCACGGTCAAACCAAAGACAAGCTGAATTATGCAGAGAGCCATTTTGATGATCGTTTTGATTCTGGTTTTTTTCAGAAATGATGGGGTAGGAAAATAAATACAATCCATTATTCCCGAATGAAACGAATTAGAAATGAGTAATCTCTATTCCCTGTCATCTCCACATGATGCCCCAATTTTTTTGGGGGGGGTCTCGAAAAGTCGCTGGATGGTACTGGCTGGCAAACCGTCCGGGAACAAAAAACCAGGGACATCCGTTCACCCCATGTTGTGGAAAATATTGGGAAAACCCGGTTTTTACGGATCAGGATAACAGAAGGCACACCGGCCATCTGGGAAGTAAAAATTTATTAATGAATCAAATTATTCAGAAATGAAACAAATCATACTCTTGTTTTTGTGGCCGTTTATAGCCGTTGCGCAATCACCCGTAAAATATGTCAATCCCCTTATTGGTACCGCCGTTGCAACTGTTGGTAGCGGCGCCAAACATGGAGGAGGGACCGAAAACAACGCAATGGTACAGCCTTCGGTAACGATGCCTTTCGGGATGACCAACTGGACACCCCAGACGACCAACACGGAGAAAAAATGTGTATCATCTTATTACTATAAAGACCCACTGATTGCCGGGTTCCGGGGTTCACACTGGTTGAGCGGTTCCTGTGTGCAGGAATACGGTTCAATGGCCATCATGCCTGTTTCCGGTCAATTGATTTGCAATCCGGCAAAACGTGGCTCCGGGTTTTCTCATGAGAAAGAATTTTCCGGCCCGCATTACTACAAGGTTGAACTTGACAGGTACAACGTGACAGCAGAAATGACCGCGACGACCCGCTGCGGAATGTTTTGTTTTACCTTCCATACCCCTGGAGATGCCCATCTGGTGCTGAATCCCAATAGCGACGAAGGGGAAGGCTTTATTCAGCTTATTCCTAAAAAAAATGAGTTGGTTGGGTATAATCCCGTTCACCGTATTTACCAGGGCCTTGGCAAACGTGCAGGGTTCTCAGGCTATTTTGTGGCCCGGTTTGAAAAACCAATGGAATCCTTCGGTGTGTATACCGAAGACCAACTGCTTTCAGGAAAAACCCAACTAGAAAACCAACCGAACCTGGGGGCTTATGTGTCTTTCAAGGTAAAAAAAGGGGAACCAATCCGGGTGAAGATCGGGACTTCGTTCGTGAGCATCGAACAGGCCAGAAAAAACCTGGATGTGGAGATACCCAACTACGATTTTAAAAATATCCAGCAAAAATTATACAACACCTGGGATGAAATGCTGTCGCGGATTGAGATAGAAAGCAAAAATACCAGCGAGTTGACCAAGTTCTATACCGCCATGTACCATTCGTTCCAGCAACCGCGGATTTACAACGATGTGGATGGCCAATATCCACGTTTCGACGGAAATGACCAGACCGACACCATTTGCAGCGGCAACTATTATTGCGATTTTTCGGTGTGGGACACCTACCGGGCCTTGCATGGATTGTATAACCTGATTGCGCCCGAACAAAACGCCGACATGATGCGGTCGCTGCTGAAAATGGGCAAAGTGCGGAACTGGTTGCCAATTTTCCCGATGTGGAACAGCTACACTTCGGCTATGATCGGTGATCATGTGATTTCGCTGATCGCTGAGGCGTATATTAAAGGGGTTATTGACCTGACCGAGGAAGATTATCGGTTGTTAAAACGCAACGCGATGGACGTGCCGGCCTCTTTCGACGAATATGTGGACGGGAAAGGACGAAGGGCTTTGTCCTCGTACCTGAAATTTGGATATATCCCGCTTGAAGACCCGGTTAAAGAAGCTTTCCACAAACAGGAGCAGGTATCACGGACACTGGAATATTCTTACGATGATTTTTCACTGGCACAGATTACCAGAAAAATGGGCAAGACCGACGACTATGCCTACTTCGCAAAACGGGCACAAAACTACCGGAACATATACGATCCGGAAGTGAACAACATGAATGGACGGTTGGAGAATGGCATGTTTGCCAAAGATTTCGACAAGAACCGGAAAATGCCTTTTATCACCGAAGGAACACCCTGGCAATACCATTGGTACGTGCCCCACGATGTGGATGGCCTGATGGATTTGATGGGAGGAAAAGAAAAATTCAACCAAACACTGGACCAGTTTTTTGCGGAAGGGCAATACTGGCATGGCAACGAACCGGGCCACCAAATCCCGTTTTTATATACTTATTCCGGACAACCGTGGAAATCATCCAAAATTGTCCGCGACATTCTGAACAGCGAATACGGAACCGATCCGGGTGGACTGAGCGGAAACGATGATTCCGGACAAATGTCGGCTTGGTATGTATTCGGGGCTATGGGGTTCTACCCGGTTTGCCCTTCCAAACCGGAATATGCGGTAACCGGACCTGTCTTCGAAAAAGTAACCATCCGGCTGGGAAACGGGAAAAAGCTAATCCTGTCGGCCCCCGGGGTTTCGGAGAAAAAATGTTACATCCAATCCATCCGGCTGAATGGGAAAAACATTGAAAATTACCGGTTCTCCCATTTCGACCTGCTTCAGGGCGGAAAAATTGAATACCAAATGACCCAGGTAAACCCAAAGTAAAAAAGCAAATACTCAGAGTAGAAATACAAAGACCCGGAGTATACATGCAAGTGATCGAAGTATAAATTTATATGCAAATGAACAGAGGGTAAATACAAATACGCGAGGTGACTTTCCCTAAAATACTCGCCTGTTCGTAAACAAAGTTGCGAAGATGGGAGTAAGAAAAGACCCCAACAATGCCGCCGGGGTCTTTTCGTTTTTGCCTAACCCGTAATTATTCTGTTCTTTTAAAGATTTAAACTGCCGGAAATTACGATGGAAATTACAAAAATATGCCAGATATCAGTGGGTTATACCAAATAAATATATAATAAAG
>DOAQ01000011.1 GCA_003506435.1 Prolixibacteraceae bacterium | reverse complement strand
CCGAAATTTCGGGGCAGGGTGACACGAATTGCGGATTTTAGAACTTTTTGGACAGCCTCTTCTTCTTTTGATATTGGCACACTTGCTGGCTCTGACAGATGCGGCTAATGCGGATTTGCAATCCGCATCTGTTTAACTGAGAATTCTATAATGATGTTTTTTATTTGCCCCCTAATCCCCCAATCGGGCATAACCGTCAAGCTAAGGGATAAATCTTTGTAAATAACTATTTTTCAGTAATAATAATTTTTACTGATTCTATATTTTACTCTAAACAATCAACCACCTCCCCCTTCGTTTCTCGGGTACTCCTCCTATCCAGGAGGAGAAATTTGGGACAGTGACAATTTGGAAAGCCTGGTGGTTTTTCGCTGCCGCAACTTGCTTCGGTTTCCCCTCCTTTTTTTAGGAGAGCTTGTCCCGGGAATCGGGAGGTGTCCCGGTTTCTCCGGGACGGGGTGGTTGTATTTCATTTGTCGCTGATAAATAATAAATTACATCTTTAGCTTGACGGTTATGCCCAATCGGGGGACTTTTGACTTGTATAAATACGATTGTCAGTACTTTTTTGAAGTTTTACATTGTTATTTTTCACAGGCCAGGCTCCCTTTCCTTTTTGGGAAAGGGCTGGGGATAGGATTTTTAGATGGACCGTTATAATTCCCGTTAAAAAACAAAACGACCACCTTTGTACTTTCAAAAAGCAAAGATGGTCGTCTTTTATTTTTTATTGGAACCGGAGTTTCCGGTCTACCAGATCAAATCCGAATTACTTATTTTTTCCGGATCAAGATTTCTTTCTTCAATTGACTTGAAATGTCTGTACGTTCCTACTTTGAGTTCGTATGTTGCATGCTCGTCGCAAACGATCATTCCTTTCGGGTGCAATTGCAATGCACTAATGGTCCACATGTGGTTAACCCCTTCTTCCACTGCATGCCGTAAAGCCCGGGCTTTCGACAATCCGTTTACAATGATCAAAACCTCTTTTGAATCAAGCACGGTTGCAATACCAACGGTGAGCGCGCTTTTGGGGACTTTATTGTAATCGTTGTCGAAAAACCGTGAATTGGCGACCATCGTATCGTAGTTCAGTTCCTTGTCCCGTGTCCGCGATGCCAGTGATGAACCCGGTTCATTGAACGCGAGATGTCCGTCAGCGCCAATTCCTCCAAGAAACAGATCAATCCCTCCAACCTGTTTTATTTTCTCTTCATAACGCTGGCATTCTGCTTTCAGGTCAGCCGCATTGCCATTCAAAATATTTACATTTTTCTCCTGAATATCAATATGGCTGAAAAAATTATCCCACATGAAAGTATAATAACTTTGCGGATGATTTTTCGGAATTCCTACGTATTCATCCATGTTGAATGTAACCACGTTTTTAAACGAAACTTTTCCGGCCTGATACAAAGAAATTAATTCTTTATAAACCAATAATGGTGAAGAACCGGTTGGCAATCCCAGAACAAACGGATTGGCTTCTGTTGGATTTGCCATCTGAATTTTCCGTGCAATGTAATTAGCTGCCCAAAGCGATGCTTTTTGATGTGTTTCCTGAATAATTAATCTCACAGTATTTCTATTTTAATGAATGGTTTGGTTTACTTTTATTGTCTTGACTAATTCGTTCTTAATCGGTTGTCATACAGAAAGAAAGTAAAACATTTCTTACGCATTGACAATGCAAAATTAACGAAGCACAAATCTACAAATTTTACCCGATAACCGGCGGTTGAAAGGTGAACTAAATCGCTGTGTGTCTTAAAAAAACACAGTGATTTAACATCGCTGCAAGGAGGTAAAAATTTCCTTAAAAAGGCAGAAGAAAAAATATTCCATTTGAAAACACATTTCCGGAAATCGACAGGATGGGGGAGCCGGATTTGATGTCTTTTAGAAAACGATCTCCCTGGTTTGCTGAAAATTGAAAATGGTATTGGAGATGGAGTTTTTATTTGTATTTTGTAATCCTGATTCAATGTCGTTGAGAAATGATACAATTGAAATATTTTAGATGTTTTTGTGAATCTTTGAGAATTGGAGACTTTGTGGCTAATTTTTTCCTGCCACAACCCCGAAAATTCGGGGCAAAAAGACACAAAGAATACCTTACCTAAACGACATTGAGTCCTATTTGTTATAAAAACAGAAAAATGAAAATAATAGGAGTTGATGTAGGCGGCACAAAAATCAGTGTAGGATTAATCGAGAATGAACAGGTTGTAAAACAATATTCCTGTCCGACCCCGTTCGATGCTGAAAAACTGGTTGTTGTTGATGCAATTGCCCGTGCAATCGGTGAAGTGTTTTACCCCGAAGTTGCGGGAATTGGCATTGGCGTTCCCGGTCTGGTCGATCACGATAAAAATATGGTGATCGATGTTACCAACATCCCTTCGTGGGACGAAGTGCCGTTAAAAGACCTTTTGCAGGAGCGCTTTGGCAAACCCGTTTTCGTGAATAACGATGCCAATTGTTTTGCCATCGGGGAAAAATATTTTGGGAAGGGCAAACCTTTCAGCAATTTTGTGGGCTTGGCCATCGGAACTGGTCTGGGCGCCGGAATTATCATCAACGGGCATTTGTATTCCGGAAAGTACAGCGGGGCCGGTGAGTTTGGCTGCCTGTATTATCTCGACAACAATACAGAAGCTTATTGCAGCGGACAATTTTTTAAAGACAAGGGTTTGAATGGCGCTGAAATAGCAAAAAAAGCGTTGTCCGGAGATGCAGAATCGCTTGCTTTGTTCTTCGAATTTGGACAACATCTTGGCAAGGCAATCTGTAATATTTTATTTGCGCTGGCTCCCGAAGCGGTTATTCTGGGCGGTTCCGTTGCTAAATCGTATCCGTTGTTCCGCGAAGGAATGGAATCTGCAATCAATGACTTTCCGTTCAAAAGGCTTTCCGAAAGCCTGGTTATCGAAGTGTCGGATGTTCAGAATACGGCAATATTGGGGGCCTCCTCACTGGTTCTCGACGCGGAAGTCTGATCTCTGAACCTTCTGCCTGATTTTGTGTTTTACTGGTTACCGGAAAAATCAGATGTCAAAAGCCGAAGAATACCAGCCCGGGAAACATAAACTTTTCCCTGTAATACTTACCGGAAACGAAGAAATTTCGCCCGGAGTACATGTCATTTCGTGGAAACGGAACAGTGATTTTCTGCCGGGCCAGGTGGTGAAGATTGCATTGAACGAGAACGATCAGCCCCGGATTTACAGCCTGTGCAGCGGGAACCATGAAAAGGAGATGCGGATGCTTTTCAATATTAAAAAAGAAGGTGAGCTGACTCCGAAATTGTCGTCGTGTATTCCCGGCGAAACGATATGGGTGAGCAAAGCCTACGGCAGTTTTACCGACGGCGACCAGCCTGCTTTCCGGATTGCCACCGGGACCGGAATTGCCCCGTTTTACAGCATGTTCCGCTCGGGGCAGGAAAAAGACAAAACCCTGATACACGGGGCCCGCTATCTGAATCAGTTTTATTTTGAAGATGAACTCGACTGGGCGCTGGGCGAACGTTACATTCGTTGTTGTTCGCAAGAGCAAAGCTGCGATGTTTTTCCCGGCCGTGTTACCGATTACCTGAGACAACTGGAAACTCTTCCGGCCGATCATCTGTATTATCTCTGCGGCAATGCGCTGATGGTGGTCGAAGTCCGTGATTTGCTGATTGAACGGGGCATCCCATATAAGAATATAATTGCGGAAATATATTTCTGAACGGACGTTTTAGAGAAGGCTTTTCCCCATTTTCCCATAGCCGTCAAACTAAGTAATGGGAACTATTTATTGTCGTATTTTATACCCCCAACCCTCTAAAGGGCAGTGTCATATAGTTAAGGTATTCTTCGTGAATACTTCGTGTTTTTTGTGTTTTTGTGGCAGGAAAAAATTAGCCACAAAGCCGCTAATTCTCAAAGGTCCACAAAAAATATATCAAATGTTTCAATTCTATAATTTCTTAACTATATGACATTGGGATTTAGGGGTAACACAGATATTATGCGACATTTATTAATTCTCGCTATTTAAGAGATAAGTCTATGTAAATAACTATTTCTTGCTGATAAATAGAAAATTACATCTTTTAGTTTGACGGTTATGTCCTTTGCTCCGACAATCTTTTCCGGAGGAACGTACCCAAAGCCATAGTTTTGTATTTTTGTTGCTGAATTTATCCTGATAAAAATGAAGAACCCGCTTTTTGGAAAAACGCTGAATGAACTGACCGAACTTGTCCTTGAGCTTGGTTTCCCGAAATTTGCGGGGAAACAAATCGCCGAATGGCTGTATAAAAAAGAAGTTTCGTTGATTGACGAAATGACCAATCTTTCGAAAAAAAACAGGGAAGTTTTAAGCGAAAACCACGAAGTTGGATTGATCGGGTTCACCAAAGTTCAGGAAAGTATTGATGGCACAAAAAAATATTTGTTCCCCACCATTCACGGAAAATTCATTGAAACAGCGATGATCCCCGACCGCGACCGGAAAACGGTTTGCGTGTCGTCGCAGGTTGGTTGCAAAATGGGCTGCCTGTTTTGCATGACCGGCAAGCAAGGTTTCCAGGGACAACTGACAGCCGGCGAAATAGTCAATCAAATCCGCAGCATCAATGAGTTCCGCGAAGTAAGCAACATCGTGTACATGGGCATGGGCGAGCCGTTCGACAATCTCGACGAAGTGCTGAAAAGCCTTGAAATATTGACTTCCGAATGGGGCTATGCCATGAGCCCGCGCCGCATTACGGTATCGACCATTGGCATTGTACCGGCCATGCTGAAGTTTCTGGAAACCAGCGAGGCGCACCTGGCCGTGAGCCTGCACACCCCGTTCGACGACGAACGTCGCAAACTGATGCCGGTGCAAATGGTGTATTCCATTGAAGAAGTGGTAAACGAAATCCGCAGTTGGGAATTTGGCCGCCAGCGCCGCGTTTCGTTCGAATACATTGTATTCAAAGGGTTGAACGACACGCCCCGCCACGTGCGGGAACTGGCGCGTTTGCTAAACCAACTGAAATGCCGTATCAACCTCATCCGCTTCCACCCGATACCGGGCACGCCGCTCGAAGGAACCGACGAACAAACGCTTCAGAATTTTAAGGAACTGCTGAACGAAAAGGGCATTCTCACCACCATTCGCGCCAGTCGCGGACAGGATATTTATGCCGCCTGCGGTCTGCTATCGACCAAAGAACTGGTAAAATAACCGAACGGGGCCTTTTCTGATTTCCAATACAACATTAAATCAATCCGGCCGGAGGCAAAACATTTTTGCAGACAGGAGTTTCATAAATACGGACACGAGTTTCGTAAATGCGGAAGCAAGAAACACAAATACGGAAGCAAAAAACATAATTTCCAAAGCAAGAAACTATTTTGCGGGTCGAAGTTTCATGAATGCGAAAGCAAGAAACATAATTGCCAAAGCAAAAAACTATTTTGCGGGTGCTAGTTTCATAAATGCGGACTGACCTTCCTGATTTGTACTTTCTGTTGTTTTATTATTCCTGTTAATATCCCGGATTTCCCGTTCCTGAAGAAACAGTGTTACCAAAAAAACTGGGTCGTGTACTGCCAAAAACCTTTTACCGGGACTGAAGGGATTATCCGGTACCTGGGAAACTATACCCACCGGGTTGCTATTTCAAATCACAGGATCATGTCATTTGAGAATGGCAAAGTAACTTTCAGCTACAAAGATTACAAGACCGGTGCAATATGCAAAAGCCTGACTTTGGATGCCACAGAGTTTATCCGCCGTTTCCTGCAACACATCTTGCCTTGCGGCTTTTATAAAATCAGGTATTTCGGGATACTGGCCCTTTGCAACCTGGGAGCTAAAATGCAAACATGCTTTAACCTGATCGCAAAAAGCAGCTATTTGCCTGTATTGGAAGGGCTCAACGCAATGGAAGTGTGGCAAATCGTTTCAGGAAAAGACCTTTGTGATTGCCCCATTTGTAAAGTTGGTAAAATGAGGACAATATTGACAGTTCGTCCAGTGATTTTAAAACCAGGTTAAACTAATTACCAAAATCGTTCTTTGTCTTGCTGATTTAATCAAACCGGCCCTCAAAACAGCCGGAATGGAGAAGGTATGCCAATAAATAAGCAAAATAATCTTAACAAACTCATGAAAAACAGGTTCGAAACATATCCCTATTGCCAAACGGCTTCAAATCTAAAAGAGAAACACAATAGAATACCCATAGGACCCGGCTCCGTTCAACTCGGTTGTATTCAATATTTCCCCTTAGTTCCAATTTAAATTCCTACTTATCAATTAGGTTATATCTTCGAATTACCCTAATTTTAGGGAAACATTAAATACAACGCTAAGACGTTATGGCCAAGTGTAAAGGCGACCTACACAGCAGACAATTTGCTACATAAAGACAGAAAAATAAAAAACGAAATAATAAACAGCCAACGCACAAAACAGCACATTTAAAAATCACACGGGCTGACTCACTACCAAAATTTTTAAAAGAGCTGTTTTTTTTCCTTCACACGTGCGAAAATAAAAAATATATATATAACTTGCCATATTATTAGCAAGACAATTAATGACAAGTTTGTAATATGGCAACTTTTGGAGAGTTTCTAAAAAAAGAAAGAAATAAAAAAGGATTAAATCAAAGTGATTTCGGACAACATTTCGGAATTATTATGACTGATGTAAGTAAAATTGAGAATGGTAGAAAAAAGTTTCCTTCCACACAACTTGAAAAGCTTGCTGAATTTCTAAATATTGATGTTGTTAAAATCAAAGATTTGTTTGTTGCTGACATTTTAGTCGAGGAAGCTCAAAAATATAAATGTTCAGACGCTGTATTTTCAGTTGCAGAGTCTCAGTCGAGATACAACAAAGAAAAGAATGTTAAACAATCAAAAATGAAATTCTAGTAATACTATGGATAACAAATTACTCATACAAAAATTAGGTTTCTTACCTAAAGAAAATGCAGTAGCTATATATTTCAAAGAATATATTGACGGTTATTTTCTCGAAATTGATTTTAATAAACAAACTTTACATTTTGGTGGCAAAATAAAAATTCAAGGAAAAGATTTTCAGAATATCACTAAACCCGAAGATTGGGTAGTTTTAGAATGTGTTAACCGATTGCTTGAAACAGGATATAAACCTGAGAATATTTCTCTTGAAAAAGTGTATCCCGCAGGTCATGGATTTTCTGGAAGATTAGATATTTGCGTAACTCGTGAAGACGGTTCGGAATATTTATTGATTGAATGCAAAACTTACGGTAAGGAATTTGACAAAGAATTTTCACGAATAAAAAAAGACGGAGGACAATTATTTACTTATTTTAAATTTAGCAATAAGGCTGATTTAGTAATGCTTTATGCTTCACAATTAAGTAATAATGAAATAATTCATAGGAACGAAATAGTTAAAATAGAAAGCGAATATAGAGTTGGTGATGTTAAAGATTTTCATAACGGCTGGAACAAAATCACTAAACACCAAGGTATTTGGGAAAATGAACCTTATGATTTTAAAAGTAAGATTTTTACGAAGACCGATTTAAAACCGTTGTCAAAAGACCAAAGCGATAAAATATTTCACGGTTTTGCTTCCATTTTAAGGAAACATTCGGTTTCTGACAAACCCAATGCGTTTAATAAAATTTTCAATTTGTTTTTGGCTAAATTATATGATGAAGCCAAAGGCGACGATATGGAATTAGAGTTTCATTGGCGAGAAGATGATAATCCAATTGATTTTCAGGTTCGATTGATTAATTTGCACAAAAACGGCTTGTTAGCATTTCTAGAAAAAGAAGTTGAGGGTATAAAAGATTCTGATTTTAAAGCCGAAACAGCAGAAGAAATTAGAGAATTGAAGAAAAAAATATTAAAATTCAACAATATTTTCGCCATTAAAGAAGTTGATGACAACGAAACTTTTGATAATAACCAACGAGTGCTAAAAGAAGTGGTGCAACTTCTGGAAAGATACCAAATTCGTTACCCAAGAAAACAACAACATTTATCCGATTTCTTCGAATTGCTTTTAACCACTGGATTAAAACAAGAAGTAGGGCAATATTTCACACCACCCCCGGTTACTAAATTCATTGTTAGGTCGTTGCCTATAAAAAAAATGATGTTGCAAGAAATTAATAATCAAGACCCGAAACTTCCTGCAATAATAGATTATGCTGCGGGTAGTGGACACTTTATTACAGAAGCCCTTGAAGAATATCAAGAGATCATCAACAATATCAACATTGAAAAGGAACTTACATTTCCGAAAGCAAAATCAGCCGTACAAAGTTGGATAGCCGACCCATATAATTGGGCTGCAAAATATGTTTACGGAATAGAAAAAGATTACCGTTTGGTAAAAGTGGCCAAAGTAGGTTGTTATTTTTATGGTGATGGCGTTGCTCAAATTATCCACGGCGATGGATTGGATAGTTTTGCTACTTCTAAAACATACAAAGGTTTATTGAAAGACAATATTAATATTGAAGATTCTTCTAAGGCCAAGTTTTCGGTAGTGATTTCAAATCCGCCGTATGCTGTAAATGATTGCAAAGACGATTTAGAATATATTGGTGCTCAAAAGGAATTCACGTTATATGATAGTCTTTCCGATAAAAGTAAAGATATAGAATGTTTGTTTGTAGAGCGAACCAAACATTTGCTAAAAGATGGAGGCGTTGCCAGTTTGATTTTACCAAGTTCTATTTTGAACAATACTGGAATACAGACGAAAACTAGAGAAATTATTCTGCACTATTTTGATATTGTTGCCATTGCCGAACTAGGCAGCAATACTTTTATGGCAACTGGAACTAATACAGTAACACTATTTTTACGCCGAAGAGCTAATAAACTAAGCTCCGAATGGAAAAAATCGGTAACTCATTTCTTTGAAAACCTACAAGATGTTACCATTAATGGTATAGAAAAGCCTGTTTCCAACTATGTAAACCATGTTTGGGGAAACATTACGTTTGATGATTATATTTCTATGTTAGAAAAAACACCAAACGAAGCCGTACAAAACCACGAAATATATAAAGATTACCGCAAAAAACTAAAAACCAAAACCGAAAAGGATTTTTGGAATGTCCTTTTAGACCGTGAAGCCGATAAACTTTTGTATTTTGTAATTGTACTTAACCAAAAAGTAGTATTGGTGAAAAGTGGCGAAAAAGAGGTCGAAAAACGCTTTTTGGGTTACGAATTTAGTAGCCGACGCAATAGTGAAGGCATGCACGCAAAGCAACGAGGCAAAACGGTGGACGAATGCACACAAATGTATGATGCTAAACTATTTGATAATCCAGAGAAAGCAAGTACTTATATCTTAAAAGCATTTACAAGCAAGGATGATTTTGTAATTGATGCAAAAATGCAAAACCACATTTATCACCACGATTTGGTAGATATGATGACCTTTGACAGAGTGGAATTTGAAAAAACAATTTCGCTTTCGGTTAAAAAAAAAGTAAAAATTGAAAGTAAGTGGAAAATTAAGAAACTTGGCGAAGTTTCAATAATTGAATACGGAACACGAATAGTTAAAAGTTCTGATTCAGGAACTATTTTTCCAGTTTATGGCGGTGGCGGAGAAACTTTTAAAGCTGATACATTTAATAGAAAAGATACTTTCATAATTTCGAGATTTGGAATGTCGCCTCAATGTATGAGATTCGTAAATGGTGAATTCTTTTTAAATGATTCGGGTTTAACTGTGAATTCTTCAAATGAATTAATATTAAAACAAAATTATCTTGAAAACTATTTGTTTTTGAACCAAGAAGTAATTTATCTGTGCGGGAGAGGTGTTGCACAGAAAAATCTTGATGTTGAAGCTTTTAATGCAATCCAAATTCCACTCCCACCACTCGACATTCAGCAAAAAATTGTTTCTGAAATTGAAGTTTTAGAAGTGAATGAAAAGAAAGGAAAAGAGGAAGTTGAAAAATTGAAAAATTTGGTTTTAGAAACTATTGAAAAAACATATACTGAAACGCAATTCTATTCAACATTAGATAAAGCATGTAGTTTAAAAAGGGGCAGGTTTTCTCATCGACCAAGAAATGAGCCTAGATTTTTTGGAGGTCAATATCCATTTATTCAAACAGGCGATGTTGTTAAAGCTAAAGGGGGAAAAGTGAGTCATGTTCAAACTTTAAATGAAGAAGGGTTGGGCGTAAGTAAATTATTCCAGCCAACCATTGTATTAGTAACAATAGCAGCAAATATTGGAGATACAGCAATTTTGGATTACCCAGCTTGTTTTACTGACAGCGTTGTGGGTTTAATTCCCTTTGATACAACTAATGTGTATTTTTTAGAATTAATGATGAGAAAACAGAAGAAATCTTTAGATGAAAATGCACCTAAATTAGCTCAAAAAAACATAAATATCCAAATATTAAATTCTGTAAAAATTCCTCTTCCTCCACTTTCCGAACAACAAAAAATAGTTTCGGAAATTGAAAAAATTGAAGGACGAATAAAAATCATTGAAAAAGAGATAGCTGAAATTCCAAAACAAAAAGAGGTGATTTTAAATAAATATTTGGCGTAAGCCAATGCTTCGTAGTCTAGCACATTGGTTGGCCGTTCAAAAAGCCAACATACGACCAAAAACAGCCAAAGAGCTTGCCTACCCAAACGCACGGTAGACAGAAACATTGTAGCAAATTGACAGAGAAATAATTGAGGACAAAAAACACCTAGGCCATAACATCAGCTACCCGCAAGTCCGGCAGCAGTGGTTTTCGGAGTGTATCTTTCCGCTCGGTCCCGGTTAACCGGGATTGATATCCTCCAGTTGGCGGACGCAATCCGCCCCTGCGTGAGTTTCCTACGTTAGCAGTAATTTAACGAAACACTACACAGACAATGAACAGACTTGACAGACTAACAAGCATACTCATTCAACTTCAATCGAAACGACTGACAACTGCCCGTGAAATAGCTAAACGATTTGAAGTTACAAACAGGACAATTTACAGAGACATTCAAACATTACGGCTTGCGGGTGTTCCAATTGGCGAAGAAGAAGGAAAAGGTTATTTTTTAGTTGAAGGTTATCGCTTGCCACCTGTCATGTTCACCACAGAAGAAGCAAGGGCTTTGGTTACAACAAGCAAAATCTTGAATTATCATACTGAAGACTCACTAAAACAAAACTACGAGTCAGCACTCTTAAAAATCAAGGCAGTCTTATCAATCAAGGAGAAAGACAAACTGGAATTTTTAGATTCAAGAATCGGATTTCATAAACCTTGGGCACCGACAAGTTTGTATTTAGACAGTATCCAGCATTCAATTACCGAAAGCGAAAAACTGAAAATAAACTATCAGTCAAGAGGAGAAGAGCAACTAACAGAACGAATCATTCAACCTTACGCGGTTTATTTTAGTGGTGCTGTTTGGACAACTATTGCCTTTTGTGAGTTACGACAAGAAATAAGAGAGTTTCGCCTTGACAGAATAAAAGAACTCAAATTGCAACAAACTCATTTCAAACCCGACAAGACTTTCAACATGGAACACTATTTAGAAGAACGTCAAAAAAGATTATTTTTAAACCCCTGACAAAGGGCTGTCATACGTACCTTTTAGCTTTGCTTAAAAATCAAACAAAAATGAACACAAAAGCAATTTTATTGATCGTCATTGCTTCACTTTTAGGAAGTGCAAGCGAGGCACAAACAGCAAAAGGCATGACAGCAAAACAAGTCACAATCAGAGACAAACAAGTTGAAATCAATTATTTTCAACAAGGACAGGGCGACACAACACTACTCTTTTTACACGGTTGGTGCATTGACGCAACGTATTGGAAGAATCAAGTTGATTATTTTTCCAAAACTTATAATGTTTACGCAATTGACCTGCCGGGCTTTGGCAAATCCAAGGCCGAAAGAACCAACTGGACAATTGAAGAATATGCCCATGATGTAACAGCATTTATTGATACAATGAACCTTAAAAATGTTGTAATCATTGGACATTCTATGGCAGGCGAAATCATGTTGCAAACAGCATTAACCAACAATCCAAATATAGTAGGCGTTGTAGGTGTTGACAATTTCAAATTAATTGACGTTGCATTTACACCGGAGCAAATAAAACAAATGAACGACTTCTTTCCAATGCTTGAAAAGGATTTTAAAAATGCTGCACCTGTATATGCAGATTTGATGCTTTTTCACCCAACCACATCAAAGGAAGTGAAAGACAGAGTAAAAACAGATTTTGCAAATAGCGATTCCGTTATTGGCTATGGAACCATTATGACCCAAATGCAATACGCATCTACTGATGCACAAAGACTGGAACAGCTTAATTATAAGTTATACTTAATAAACAGTGACGGTTTTCCAACAAACGAAACAGGACTGAAAAACCATTGTAAAAATAGTTTTCAAGTGGAAACTATCGCTGCAACCGGACATTATCCAATGATAGAAAAACCGACAGAATTTAATTTGATTTTGGAAAAGGTATTGATAAGTATGAAATAAAATGCTACTAACAATCGGTCATAAAATATTGTGGATTAAGTGGTTGATTAAGCGCATCACTCGCTGGTAAAGTTCATATCGGTTGATAGGTTCGCAGCTCCGAAACCCCCAACGTTTCATACCGCCGACCGTTATGGGCAGGGCGAGAAAAGCAAAGATGCGGAGAATAAATAGCATTTTGTTCGCATTTAATGCGGAGATAATTTTGTCATGCGGAGAATAAACACTATTTTGGACGCATAAATAGCGGAGAAAGAGAAATATGTATATCTACAATAATCAAAATTGGCCAATCTTTGAATGGAATAGCGAGAAACTTTTGCCTTTGCTTTCGTATGTAAGAAACCGCCAAGGCAGGTTAATTGGAAAAATGGGAGCTTTGGGGTTTGAACTTCGCAATGAAGCAAATCTTGAAATTTTAACCCAGGAGGTTATTAAATCGACAGAAATAGAGGGTGAAATTCTTGACAGAGAACAAGTAAGGTCGTCAATCGCAAGACGATTAGGATTAGAACTATCAGGATTAGTTTATTCTGAACGCAATGTTGACGGAATAGTTGATTTGATGATTGATGCAACGAAGAACTTCGACAAAGAATTGAATAAAGAGCGACTTTTTTTCTGGCATGCAGCACTTTTCCCAACCGGACAAAGTGGAATGTATAAAATCATTACAGGACACTGGCGTGACGATTCAACAGGACCAATGCAGGTTGTTTCAGGAGCGTTGGGAAAAGAAAAAGTTCATTACCAGGCACCACCAGCGGCGCAAATTGAAAATGAAATGCGGATTTTCCTGGATTGGTTTAATTTGGAGCAAAATACTGACTTGGTGCTGAAAGCAGCCATTGCACATTTGTGGTTTGTAACAATTCACCCTTTTGAAGATGGAAACGGACGAATTTCAAGAGCGCTAAGTGAACTATTACTAGCTCGTTCTGACGAACAATCGTACCGGTTTTATAGTATGTCGACTCAAATACGGAAAGAACACAATTCCTATTATGACATATTAGAAAAGACTCAAAAAAGTGGGTTAGATATTACAAACTGGCTCGAATGGTTTTTGAATTGTTTATTGCATGCCATTGAAAATTCCGAAAAGCTCCTTGAGAAAATAATTTTTAAACACTATTTCTGGTTACAACACTCAAGAGTTAACATAAATGACAGACAAAGAAAAATTCTGAATATGCTAATGGATGATTTTGAGGGAGTATTAAATACCACAAAATGGGCAAAAATCGAGAAATGCTCACAAGACACAGCTTTGCGTGACATTCAGGATTTAATTGAAAAAGGAATAATGATAAAAAGTGAACAAGGAGGTCGTAGTACAAATTACGAAATGAAATCAAATGGATAGTTACAAACCCCAGCCTAAAGCTTCTGCTACGCGCAATCCGCCCCTGCTGGTGGCTTCCAACGTAACGGACAACGCAAAAGACACAGAAAGGCAATCACAAGCATATAACGACAATGAAAACAAACAGAAGTGAGAACAAGTCAATAGAGCCTGCCTGCGACCTGAGTTCACAGAGGTTCTATCATGGCACGAAAGCTAATCTGAAGCAGGGAGACCTGATTGAACCCGGCTTTAATTCAAACTACGGTAAGAGGAAGAAGGCGTCCTATGTGTATCTAACCGCCACCTTGGATGCTGCTGTTTGGGGAGTTGAACTTGCTTTGGGCGAAGGACCCGGCAGAATTTATATAGTTGAGCCGACAGGCCCGATTGAAGATGACCCCAATTTGACGGACAAGAAGTTTCCTGGAAATCCAACCAAGTCATACCGTTCCCGTGATCCGCTTCGGGTCACTGGTGAGGTTACAGATTGGCAGGGACACTCCCCCGAACAGCTCAAGGCAATGAAGGATCACCTTGAACGGCTTAAACAACTTGGTATTGAGGCAATAGAGGACTGAGTAAAAATGCAGAAATCAATTTGACACTTCAAATAACTAAAACAACGAACCGCTAACAAAAACGATATATCAATTGCCGTTTCCGTGGTACGCGGACAGGATAACACCCGCAAATCCCGCAACTGCATATAGTTTCGGATGTTGGCCATAATTTTTAAAAGCATTACGACATGAGACTAATTATTCTTTTACTTATCTTCCTTACTTTAGAATGGAAGTCATCGTATAGTCAAGACTATAATAATAAATGTGACTCAACTACTTATTTATTAGTTAGACAGATGCCTTTATATTTTGGAGATTATGATGGAGTAATTAATCATATTTCATCAAGGATGACTTCTGATATTAAATCTTTTTTAAAAGTTCAAAATATAAATATCACGATGAAAATTCTATGTTATGGTAAAGTTGAGATTATTTCACCAAATGACAATTTTAAAGAATTTTGTCGAATTTTAGAAGATGAATTAAATAAACTTAAATGGATACCTGGTAAAAATAAAGAAGAGTTTGTAAGTGTCGAGTCCGTTTTACCAGTTCGAATAATTGATAACAAGCTAAAACTTTATATGCCTTTTGCTAATGTAAAGGGTAAAGTTATGAGATGCACTATAATAGATGAAGATACTAAATTACCAGTATCGTATGTTCGATTAATAACCAAATACAATTCTTATTCATACTATTCAAATGATAAAGGCGAAGTGTATTTTTATTGTGATGCAAACGATGAAGTAGAGATAAGTCACATCAATTATCAAACCTTTAATTTTTCAACTACTCAAAATGATACAAATTATCAATTGTTTAGGAAGCAGTTAATATATGAATTTGAAACATTAGATTTAACAAAGTATAGTCCTGAAAAGCTTCCGAATAAGAACTTGAATTGTAATTATTCGGATTGGGAGAAAGGTAAGGAACCCTCTTTTGTTTTTATCGGTTTAGGCAATAATTATCAATCAGAAATGGCTGTATTTAATGGTGGACTTGGTTGTCTGTATAATTACTTATCTGAAAAATTCACATTACCTGATAGTGCAATTTTAAATGAATATATCGATACAGCAATTGTTTCATTTATAGTTGATGAATTTGGTTCAATACAAGATGTCAAGATTGATAAAAAATTAGATTTTGGGATTAATAAAATTATTACAGATTTATTTTATAATATGCCAAAATGGAAACATGGTTCTCAAGCAAATGAAAAAGTAAGCCAAAAGTTTATGATAAAATTGGTAATAGGATATAATAAATATTGGAAAAAAACTATGGACAATAAATAGGACTCATCGCTGGGTCTCACCTCTCCGAGTT
The DNA here is from genome assembly GCA_003506435.1 of Prolixibacteraceae bacterium. Taxonomy (GTDB): domain Bacteria; phylum Bacteroidota; class Bacteroidia; order Bacteroidales; family Prolixibacteraceae; genus GWE2-42-39. The sequence continues at coordinate 83,599 of DOAQ01000011.1, read as the reverse complement.
TTATTTATGGGGGTAGTATGTTTGGAGTACTCAAATGGTCTGTATTTCCACCTTATGCTGAGGATGAAGAATTGATGATAGAAAGTTTTGGGAAACTATTAGAGACAAAATGTCCTGAATTTCTTCCCTCTCATGGAACAGCAATATTAGTGCAGAAAGATTATTTTCAGTGTAAAAAGCGACGGATGTTTTTCCATTTCAAATTCATCCGGAGTTGCCATTTCGCAGAAAAAATCAATGGCTGCAAAAGATAAATCAATTTTTAGCGTTATTATTGTGAACCGAAAAATTTCAGGATAAGAAATGATAAAAATATATCGAAATAAACTGCTGATTATTATTGCTTTGATTTCCGTTTTTGCTGTTCATACACAGGCTCAGATAAGCGCCAATGCCGATGCTGTGCTGAGTACCGAATATTCAGGAGGAATGGCGCAGGACCCGATTTTCATTTTCTGCGGGAGCAAGGGGGAAACCAATGCCGGTTTACAGGCTTCCACCAATATGGGCGGGACAATCAGCTACGAATGGCAGAAATACGATGCAGGCGCAGGTGTTTTTCAATTTTACCTGGGCCAGCCGAATGGCGGAAGCAGCCAGAGTATTTCCTTGCTGGAAAGTGGAGGGTACCGCGTGGTTATTTCAAACGGAACGCAAACAGAAATGTACACCGCGTGGGTCTTCAATAATTATCATGAAGTATCGGCAGAGATTACCGAATCGAACTGTGATTATTTCCAATTGCAAGGCGCTTTCGATCCGCTGCTGACGTATTATGACCTGAGTACCAACCAACCCATGAATATCGACAAAAATATTCAATTGCAGTGGAAAGAAGGCGAGGCCAATATTGCTTCTGATATTTCCACGAAAATATACGATCCTCCGACAAGCGATACCCGTTATTCATTGCAGGTGACTGATCGTTTTGGTTGTACCGGCGAAGCCGAAGTTACCTACACGTCGATTGTTACCAAAGCCTCTTTTTCAGTTTCGGAAGAAGGCGGCGAAGCCCCGCTGGAAATAGAATTTTCCAATGAATCGGAAAACGGTAAACCCGGTTCGTACGAATGGTTTTTCTTCAAATCACTGGAAGAAATAAAAGAAGAAGCTGAAAAGTCGGGTGGGGTGGCGGATAGTATTGATTTTGTTGCCTACAACGATGAGCTGACCTGGACGTTTGAAAATTCAGGCACGTACATGGTCAAACTGGTATCGAAACATATTTCCGATTTACATACCTGTACCGACACATTTTATTTGGAAGACTACATTGTGGCCGATACTTCGTTTGTAAAGGCGCCCAATTTTTTCACTCCCAACGGCGATGGGGCAAACGATGAATTTATCGTAAAATTCTGGTCGGTGCGAAATATAAAAATTTCCATTTTTAACCGCTGGGGAAAATTGGTTCATTTGTGGAAAGGAACGAATGTACAGGGTTTTGAGAATACGGTAGCCACGGTTACCGAATCGGTCTGGGACGGTAAAATCGGTGGTAAAATGGCTTCTCCGGGGGTTTATTATTACGTAGTTGAGGCCCGCGGTCGCGACGACAAGAACCGATGGGCACACGGTTTTGTCCATTTATTCAGGGATAAATAGTTTGATGCCGGCTTTCCGCTATCGCAATTCTGCTTCAAATCTGAAAAAAGCAGAAAAAATATCCGTCTGAACGGTGCTTATAACAAGCAGAAGTTGTATTTTTTCAGAAGAAAATTCAGGGGATTGTCTTTTTTGTTCAATTTGACTTTAAAACCACATTTATGGAGTTTGCCATACTCAAGGATATTGTAATCATATTTGCCCTGTCAACCTTGGTAAACCTGGTTTTTACAAGAATAAAAGTTCCAACGGCGCTGGGTTATCTGGTAACAGGGATCATTGCTGGGCCACATCTGCTTTCGCTGATAAGCGACCGTGAAAATATTGAGCTTCTGGCCGAGATTGGGGTCATCCTGCTGTTGTTTACGATCGGGATGGAATTTTCGCTGAAACATCTTCTCAAAATACGAAGAATTGTATTCTGGGGTGGTTTGCTACAGGTTTCGGTTACTGCCGGGGCATTTTATTTAGCGTCGAAACCGTCCGGATTAAGTTGGCAAACAGGCATATTTATTGGTTTTCTGGCTGCATTGAGTAGTTCGGCGCTGGTTTTAAAACTTTTACAGGAACGCTCCGAACTGACTTCAAATTACGGGCGCACGATTTTGGGGATACTCATTTTTCAGGATTTATTGCTGGTGCCGCTTTTGTTGTTTACCGACCTGTTGGGAAACGCATCTGTTGACGTATCAAGTGAATTGTTGATTCTTTCGCTGAAAACAATTTTTATTATCGCGCTGGTTTATGTGGGAAACAAATGGTTGTTGCCCAAATTATTACACCAGATTGCCTTGGCGAAGAACGAGGAGCTTTTCATGATGTGTATCTTTCTCATCTGCCTGGCCATCGCCCTGCTGACCTCCTGGTTAGGGATGTCACTCGCTTTCGGCGCATTCCTGGCAGGTTTGATGATCTCCGAATCGGAATACAGCCACAATGCTTTTGCGAACCTCATTCCGTTCAAAGACACGTTTACCAGTTTCTTTTTCGTTTCGATAGGCATGCTGCTCGATATGTCGTTTGTTATCGACAATTATCAATTGGTGATCCTCAGTGTAATTTTAGTTATCACTCTGAAAACAATTATTGCAGGAGGTACCGGTTTTTTGCTGGGACATACGTTTCGCGGAACGTTGATGGTCGGACTTGCGCTGAGCCAGGTTGGCGAGTTTTCGTTTATTCTTGCCAAAATAGGGCTCGAAAATTCTATCCTTTCCGAATTTTACTACCAGTTGTTTCTGGGGGTTGCCGTTATTACAATGGCATTGACCCCATTCCTGATGAACGTTTCGATACCGCTTGCAAATACGTTGTTAAAACTGCCTCTTCCCAAATTCATTGTCGATGGTATTTTTCCTCTGCCGGAGATTGCAATCCCTGATATGAAAAACCATTTGGTTATTATTGGCAAGGATTCGAGTGCAATTAAGTTGTCGAAAATGGCAAAAATAAACGACATCAAACATGTGTCCATTATTTTCGATCCGCTGATCGCCAAAGGTAAAATCGAAAACGGGGAAACGACAGTATACGGAGATGCCGTGAATGTCCCGATTTTGATGAAAGCCCATGTCGACACTGCTGACATTGTTGTTATTTCGGTGGGCAGCATTATCCCTTCCCTTTCGATCGTTGAGAAAGTCAGGAGACTGAATAAAAAAGCATATATCATTGTCAGGGTGAAACACATTCAGGACGTTGAAGAATTTTATAAACTTGGCGCCGATCAGGTTTTACCCGAAAAGCTGGAAGTTGCCATCGACCTGTTTAACCGGGTGCTCATAAAAAGACTTTACCCGCAACGGGAGATGAACAGGATACTTACCCATATCCGAAGCATGAGCTTGGGTGAATTCACTGAAAAAGACACGGTAAACAAGCCGTCACTGCTGGATGATCTCCCCAATTTGAATATTACTGCATTAAAAATTGATGCAAATTCAATGGCTGACGGAAAATTACTGTCCGACATTGAATTACGTAAAAAGACCGGGGTTACCCTGCTGGCTGTTAAACGGGGAAATCAAATCATAGAACATCCTTTACCCGATACGGCTTTCCAAAGCAACGATATTTTGTATGTTTTAGGAAACCATGAACAAACCAATTTGGCTTTTGAATTATTTTTTAAGGAAATATAAACACTGCCAGGCACAGGAAACTCTCTAAATAACCAATCTCTCTCTTTACACTCAATTAACGTAGCACAAACTTAAAGGGCTAATTAATTGTTTCTTGTTACAAGTATCAATTTTCGGTTATCTTTGCGCCTTCTTTAAAAATATATGCAGAAAATTAGGAACATAGCAATTATTGCTCACGTCGACCACGGCAAAACGACGCTGGTTGACAAAATGATATACTATTGTAATATCTTCAAGGAACACGAAAAAAGACAGGAATTAATTCTCGACAGTAATGATCTGGAGCGAGAACGCGGGATCACTATTCTTGCAAAAAACGTTTCAGTAATTTATAAGGATATAAAAATAAACATCATCGACACCCCTGGCCACGCCGACTTTGGCGGTGAAGTTGAACGGGTGTTGAACATGGCCGATGGTGTTTTGTTGTTGGCTGATGCCTTCGAAGGGACTATGCCGCAAACCCGGTTTGTATTGTCAAAGGCTTTGGCTTTAGGCAAGAAGCCCATTGTAGTGATCAACAAGGTTGACAAGCCGAATTGTCGCCCGGAGGAAGTACACGAACAGGTTTTCGATCTGATGTTCAGCCTTGATGCCACCGAAGAACAACTTAATTTCCCGACCATTTACGGTTCGGCAAAGGAAGGCTGGATGACCAAAGATTTAAGCGACCGAACCGATAATATTTCACCTTTGCTCGATGCTATTCTTGAATATATTCCGGCGCCGAAACTGAATCCCGGAACGCCGCAAATGCTGATCACCTCGCTCGATTATTCAGCCTACGTAGGACGAATAGCTATCGGTAACGTTCATCGTGGTGAGTTGAAAGAAGGCATGAATGTTTCTCTTGCAAAGCGCGATGGTTCCATAAAACGCACGCGTATAAAAGAACTCCATATATTCACCGGTTTAGGTCGCCAAAAAGTAACAAGTGTACAATCGGGCGATATTTGTGCATTGGTTGGCATCGAAGGTTTTGATATTGGAGATACCATTTGCGACTACGAAAATCCGGAACCCTTGGACCCTATTGCGATTGACGAGCCGACCATGAGCATGTTGTTCACGATTAACAATTCTCCTTTCTATGGAAGAGAAGGAAAATATGTGACTTCACGCCACATTCATGAACGCTTGCAAAAAGAACTGGAAAAAAACCTGGCATTACGTGTTATTCAGGGCGATTCTGCTGATTCGTGGGTAGTCTACGGACGTGGGGTACTTCACCTTTCGATATTAATCGAAACAATGCGTCGCGAAGGTTACGAAATGCAGGTCGGGCAACCGCAGGTACTTTATAAAAATATTGGCGGCGAAAAATGTGAACCCATTGAGGAAATGCACATTGATGTGCCGGATGAATTTTCAGGAAGAGTAGTTGAGATGGTCACCATCCGGAAAGGCGAAATGCAAAACATGGAACGCAAAGGAGATCGAATCCATCTTGAATTTTTTATTCCTTCACGGGGAATCATTGGTTTGCGTACCAACATGCTGACCGCTACTGCCGGCGAAGCTGTTATGACCCACCGGTTTATCGAATACCAGCCAGTGAAAGGCAAAATTGATGGCCGCCAAAACGGCTCACTTATTGCCAAAGAACCCGGTATTGCTTTTGCTTATGCACTGAACAAACTGCAAGACCGCGGACGGTTTTTCATCGCTCCCGGCGCAGAGGTGTACGAGGGAATGGTAATTGGCGAAAACACCCGTTCCGACGATATTACTGTAAATATTACCCAGTCGAAAAAACTGACCAACATGCGTGCATCGGGTTCCGATGATAAAGTCCGGTTGTCGCCCCCCATTCTTTTTAGTTTGGAAGAAGCGCTGGAATACATTGGTCCGGACGAATACCTGGAAGTGACCCCGGAATCGTTCCGTATGCGGAAAATACTCCTTCGCGAAGCCGAACGTAAACGCGGCGAGAAAATCAATTTCTGATAAAAAACACAACATTTTATTCTATACTGACGATCAGGTGCATCAACAAAAGATGCATCTGATCGTTATATTCATTATAAAATTTGTAATGAACCATGCAATTTGAAATTACGCCGTCACGATATGGGATCAGACAGGGAGTGCAACTTCCCGATCCGGCCATCCTTCTCCATTTAAAGGAGGAAGGGGTGCGAAAGCTAATTAGCGATCACTACGATTTACTGGCAAAAAGTGAAATAAAAGACCTTTTTCCGGCCAATCCGGTAGCGCTGGAAAAAGCAAAAGAAAACTCGGCCGATTTTTTTATTCAGGTGATGGGTGGTCCCGACTATTTCAACCGGCACCGGGGGCAACCGCGGCTGGTACAGCGGCATTCCCGTTTTCGTATCACGGCTGCGGCCCGCGAAGTTTGGTTGCAATGTTATCAGCAATTGATCCCAGCGCTTGATTTGCCTGACCACATGAAACTCTCGTTCTGGAATTACCTGAATATTTTTTCAAACTGGATGGTCAATACGCCCGAAAAAGACTGATATTGAAAAATAATTTGTTGTTTGAAGGCGTGGATACAACGGGTGCGATGACTGAAACGACCGATCTTCTTTTTGTATATGGAACCTTGCTTGGGCAAAGCAATTCGGCAATGGCAAGTTTTCTGAAAGAAAACAGTCAAATAGTTGAGAATGGATTTTTTCCCGGGGAACTTTACGATTTGGGCGATTACCCCGGCGCTGTTTTTATTGCTCATGCTCCCACAAAAGTTTACGGCACGATACTGAAACTTACCGATTGGGAAAATACGCTTGCAAAATTGGATGAGTACGAAGAAACGGGTCCCGGATTTGTACAACCAAACGAGTATTTGCGAAAAATTATACAGGTAGAAAATCTTTCAGGAAGATTTTTGAATTGCTGGGTATATGAATACAACTATTCCACCAAGAATAAAACATTGATTGCTTCCGGAAAATATTTGAAAAAAGGAAATGAATTTGCTTAGATATCGTCTTCCAGAATTTTTTTGTATTCCAGATCCTGTTTGATGCTCTTAATCAGATATTCCTTGCACTTGTATTTGCGCTTTTTTGCGTATTTCTCGCCTTTGAATCCCATCATTTGGGCGATTTGCTTGAGCGGTACTTTATCGAAGAACATTTGAAGTATTTTCTGGCAATCTTTCCCCAGGTTTTTGAAATGCTTTTGATACAGCTTGTACCGTTCGTTCATATCTACCGTCCGGTTTAACTGTTCGTCGTAAATATCATCGCGGTATTCCTGGTTGTCGTAGATGCGCTCCTTCTCATTTTTACGTTTTTCGAGCTGTTTCATCCACAGGAAACGGCAGATAGAGTAGAGGTATGTGTCGAACGAACAATCGAGAATCAGGCTGTTATCTTTTATTTTTCGGTACATAATGATGATAGCTTCCTGAAAAACATCGTTGGCGTCGTCGTCGTCCCCGTTGTTTTTCTTTATAAAGAAATTAATCTTGTAGTAAAAATTCTTATAAATGAATTGTAGAATTACGCTGTCATTTCTAAGAATTCCGTTTAGAAGCTCCTCGTTTGAATAATTAATCATCTTTACTTAAATCCTTTTTTCAAAATCGCGAATGAATGATGCAAATTTCATTGAAAATACCACGAATACTCCACTCCCCGCAAATTTGGAGGATAAATATGTTTATAAATTGTTGAAAAAGCAAATACTTTAAATGGATTTTAATACAAGACAAATTGAATTCAGAACAAAAAATCAAAATAGGTTAAAAAATCAGCTCATTTTTTAATGATTTCATCTGTATAAATTTTCAAAGTTGGTTCGTATAATTCTCGTATATGCTTCTTTTTTCAATCAACATTCCAACGTATGGAATAGCCATTTATTCATTTTTTGTTGGTATGAGCTTAAGCTCTTATGGCTATTTCATCGTTTAAAATTGGGCTTGTTTGTTTAAAATGGTTCCGTAATAAATGAATATTTAGAAAGAAGGGATAGCAGAAGAAAAATTGGTACACCATATAAAAAAAAGAAGGATAGGTTCAACAACCTACCCTTTTCTCTCATAAAACTAACTAATCTAACTAAACCTAAACTTATGAAAAAAAATGTAGAACAAAGATAGAGTACAAAACACTGAATTTTGTCAAAAAAATGTTAATTGATGTTAAATATCCGGATTTCTTTATGAATTAGTATTTCACTGGGCAACAAAGCTATAGGTGATCGTTCCGGTTTGAACCTTTGGAGCCGACGGGTCGGTATTAAAAACGGTACGCAAAGCAGCATTTCGGGCATATTCAGGCAGCATCGGGTCCTTGATTCCGGAGGCAGCGCGTGGTTCGGCTTTAACTACGTTTCCGTTGCGGTCGACGGCAATATCAACGATTATTTTTCCTCCACCTTTAGCCAGGTAAACCGGGTTGAGTAAACGAAGATGATAACGGTTTTCAAGGTAATAATGAATATTGCTTTTTCCTGAATAGATGACATTTTTTATTGAATCGGGATCGACCCCTTCGGTTGTAATTGCAGGCATATCGAAATCGCCAACGTCAGCAACTTTTTTCGATAACTGCCGGGCTACATCTTTTACCAGCTTTTGGGCTGCCTTCACATCATTTAAATACTCTTTGTCGAAGAATTCATCGTTTCTCCGGGCATCGTTGACGGCCCGGTTGCTGATTGCAGCGCTTCGATCTCTTTGCGTTGAAGGAGTATTCCGTTCAGTATTTTTCTCTTCCTGCACCTTTTCATCTTCCACCTCTTCCGGTACTGAAAAATCAATAACAATAGCTTCTTCCCTGATTTCCTTTTTTAAATCAATTTCAGCAATCAGGAATCCGGAGAAAAGCAGGATATGGAAAATCAATGTTCCCATCAACCCGTAAATATATTGGTGATATAGTTTGTTAAAACTGGACATAGGCCACAAATTTAGTAAAAATAGATTCGGGCAAAACAAAAATAAAAGATGTCAGATCAATCTTTCTTCTCCTTAATTCATGATAAAAAGCAGGTTTAATCCTCCGAATGTGTTAAAATAGAGTCATATTATCTTTTACAACATATTGTGGCTAATTACGACATCAAACATTTTTTTTTGGAGGAGAATATCGTAACTTTTATATTGATACAATACATGTTCTACACCAATAAACAACTAGCATATGAATCTCATTAGTTCATGCTTTGCCGGCACCGCAACCATCCTGACGTGCAAACATATTGCACAGTCATTTCACGAGAACATTTATGAGCTTTCTGCAATCAAAAGCGAGTGGACACCTGGTTATGCAACCCGCCTGAAGGGCCGCATAAAAAGCGTTCTGGAAACTTATTTTACTGAAAGCGGAACTTCATGTGAAGACGAAAAGCGGAATCACCTGAATGAATCGATGATTACAGCATTGATCGACTTGGGCGTTTTCCGGGCCTTGTTGAGAGTTGATTTTAAAGATGACAAGGAATTTGAGAAAGATTGCTTCCACAGACTGGGATATGTAAATTATTTCAGTGATGCTAAAAACGGCGACCATTACAGCCTGTACATGTTACTTGATACTTTTAATAAAGAGATGACCCCTCCGTTGGAGTCCAAAATTGTTTCAGGAGGAATCAAAGTTGAGATTATTCATCGCATTCAGTCGCATTCGAAAAATCTGGATGATCTGAAACGGTGTTTTGATTTACTCACCGTATCGGACGAATTATGTGCGGCGGCGAAATTGGAACTGAACGAAGTGTATTCGCAGATCAAAGACATTTGCCGGGTGGCAACTGCGTATTATCAGTTTGATCCTTCGAAAAGGGAACTGTTTGATTTTTACAAGGTGATGATCAGACTAAAACAATTACCGGTTCGTGCCTGATCATTCTTTTGCTGATTCTGAAAAAACGAGGGGTGGTTTTCACAGGAAAACCACCCCTCGCTTTTTAAAATGGCAAATCGCTGACGTCGCCTTCCCGTTCAGGTGGGACATCGGCCAGAGAATATGCCGGAGGAAAATCGCCGGAAGGAGCCGCAGCATCCACACGGTCAATTTTCCATGCATTAATATTGTGGTACCATTTCCCGTTAAAATCGCGCGACTCAACGTTAAACGAAACTTCGACTTCTGTATTTTCGGTTAACCCGTTTAACAGCGAAACTTTATCGCCAAATAAGGTGAAACATATTTTTTTCGGGAATTGCTCTTCTGTTTCAATTACAAACTCTTGCTTCGACCAGGCATTCCCGGCCTTGCTAACTCCTGTTTCTGCTTTTAAGATCTGGATAATCCGTCCTTTTTGTGTTATGCTCATATTACCTGTTTTTCTTTTTTAGCAAAAATAGGAATAAATAAAAAACCCCTGCCCAAATTTGGGAGGGGTTTTTACACAAGTTATTAATACTCGTATTATTTTACGATTTCCAGCAGTTCAACTTCGAAAACAAGGGCTGAATTCGGGCCGATATCGGCACCGGCGCCTCTTTCTCCGTAAGCAAGTTCGGCAGGAATATACAGTTTCCATTTCGATCCAACAGGCATCAGTTGCAATGCTTCAATCCAACCTGGGATTACTCCGTTTACAGGAAATTCGGCAGGTTCGCCGCGATCAACTGAACTGTCGAATACTTTTCCGTCGATAGTTGTTCCGTGGTAGTGACATTTTACTTTATCTTCAGCAGTTGGTTTCGGACCATTGCCTTCTTTCAGAACTTCGTATTGCAATCCGCTTGGCAATGTTACAACACCTTGTTTGGCTTTGTTGGTTTCCAAAAATGCTTTTCCTGCTTCCAGATTTTTCTGGGCTTCTTGTTTCGAAATACCTTCAAAATAATTCCGGATCAGTGTGTTTGCAGCTTCGGCGTTGATTACTACTTCTTCGCCTTTCAGCGATTTTTCCATAGCTGCCATCAGCAAATCGATATTCAACTCTTTGGCGCCCGGGGTCATGTCCATTTGTTGTTTGTTATTTTGACCAATCAAAACGCCGAGAGCGTAACTGGCTGAGTCAATACTGGTTTCCAGTTTTACTTCGCTTCCACCTTTTCCGGTTTGGCAACTGGTTGTTGCAACCACTGCAATAAAAGCAGCGAAAAGAATTAATGATCTGATTCTCATGATAAATTGTATTAATTAAATGATTTCTAAAAGTTCGACATCGAAAATTAAAGTACTATTCGGGCCAATTGAGCCACCGGCGCCACGATTACCGTAAGCCAGGCCGGAAGGGACAAACAAACGCCATTTTGAACCCACCGGCATCATTTGCAGCGCTTCGACCCAACCCTGGATAACCCCGTTTACCGGGAATACAGCAGGTTGTCCGCGTTCAACAGAACTATCGAAAACAGTGCCGTCTATCAACGTTCCGTGGTAGTGGCATTTTACCTGGTCTGTGAGCGTGGGTAGTTCGCCGTCTCCGGTTTTGAGGATGGTAAACTGAAGCCCGCTGGCCGTTTCTTCAATACCTTCTTTCTTGCGGTTTTCGGTTAAAAATTGTTGCCCTTCTTCCATATTTGCTTTTCCTTCACCAGCTTGCTGTTCCGCCATGAAATCCTGTAAAATACGGTTGGCCTCATTGTCTGTCAGTTTTGGCTCCTGCCCGTTAAACACATCCTGAAGTCCATCTAAAAAGTTTTGAGGATCAAGGCTTTTTACACCCGATTGGATTAAGTTGCTTCCAATGCTCAGCCCCAGGGAGTATGAAAATTTCCCGAGTTGGCTGTTAAAATCTGACATTTCCTTGTTTTTAATATTTGAGCCACGAAGATAGGCTTATTTTTGAGATAAACAGCTTTCTACAACTGCTTTATCCCGCGTAATATTTCTTTTTTTCCGATAGGGCCAGGCAACCGTTCCATCTGAAAATCAACACTGTTTAACATGCGACGTACCGAACCTTTGGCGCAATAGGTTACAAAAACACCTCCGGGGTTTGTATGTTGCGCTATTTTTTCAAGAATTTCCTGCGACCACATTTCCGGTTGTTTACCGGGAGCAAAAGCATCAAAATAAATCAGGTCGAACCCGGGTATGTCATGGAAATCAAACGTTTTCAGGTCGGTATGTATTTTTTTCAGCATGAATTCATCGCTCACCCGGTGTTCTGTTTCCCAACTGAGTTGATGCAACAGTCCGAAATATCCGGCAAATTCAGGAAAAACATGCTCCGGATAATTCAATAGTTTGTATTCAGCCTCGACAAGCGGATATTTTTCAATGGTGAAATAGTTCACTTTTATTTCTTCCTGAATAGCTGTCGCCAGGGTCAGAAAAGCATTAAGACCGGTACCAAAACCGATTTCCAGCAAATTTATTTCCTTTTTCTTCTGATGTTTCAGCCCGGCATTGATGTATATGTGCATCGATTCGTTGATGGCCCCGTGTGTCGAGTGGTAGTGTTCATCGAGCAATGGAACATAAATCGTGTGCGAACCGTCTTCTGTAATGACAATTTTATTTTGCATAAAATAACCGGATAATCTTTGACCTGCGCGAAATTAACTAATTTTGAGGGCAATTGTAAAAAGCGCTGAAAATGTTGGTTAAGATCTACGACGAAAATCCCGATCCGAAGCAAGTACGAAAAGTTGTCGAAGTGCTGCGCAATGGCGGTCTTATTATTTACCCGACCGACACCGTTTACGGGCTGGGATGCGATATTACCAACGCCCGGGCGGTTGAAAAAGTCGCCCGCATCAAAGGAGTGGATGTCGAAAAATCGAATTTCTCATTTATTTGCAGCGACCTGAGCCATTTGTCCGATTTCACAAAACCCATCTCCAGCCCGATTTTCAAGATTATAAAAAAATATTCGCCCGGTCCGTTTACATTTATCCTGAATGCAAACAACAACGTCCCAAAATATTTCAAGGGAAAGAAAAAAACAGTGGGTATCCGTGTTCCCGACAATAATATTATTCATGAAATAGTAAAGGAACTGGGGAACCCGATTATGTCGTCGTCGGTTCACGATGAGGATGAGATACTGGAATATACCACCGATCCCGAGCTGATTGAAGAAAAATACGCCAACATGGTCGATCTGGTGATCGACGGCGGATACGGGGGAAACATTCCATCAACAATTCTCGATTGTACCGACGATTTTCCCGTGATTGTCCGTCAGGGAAAAGGGGTATTCGAGGATTGAGAATCAATCTTTCTTCGACCCTTTATACAATTCATATTTCCGAAAAGTGCAGTTGATTGACCCGTTCAGCAGATTTACTTTTTTCGATGGTTTCAGGCCAATGGTTTTCAGGCATTCCGAAGTACTGATGATCCACGCGGTGGTATTTTCGTAATGATGTTTCAGGCGCTCGCCAATCATCGAGTAAAATTCGGGGTCGCCCGGGTCCAATCGTTCTCCGTAAGGCGGGTTGAAAAGCAGAAACGGACTTTCGAGTTTTGCATCGAGATATTTAAAGTTCGATATTTTGGTCTGAATGAATTTTCCCATCCCCGCAGCCTCTGCATTTTTTGAAGTAATGTCGATGGCCTGTCGTGCAACATCGGAAGCAATAATTTTCCCTTCCGGTTTACAAACCGATGCTTCTTCAATAATCTGCTGAAAATCGTCTTTCCGGAATGACTTCCATTTCTGAAAGGCAAAATCTTTCCGGATTGCTCCCGGCGGGGTGTTTGTGGCAATCAATGCAGCTTCAATAGCGATAGTTCCCGAACCACACATGGGGTCCAGAAAATTTTGTTTCCCGTTCCACCCCGACATTTTCAGCAATCCGGCAGCCAGCACTTCGTTGATCGGGGCTTCGGTTTGTGCAATGCGGTAGCCCCGTTTGTGAAGCGATTCGCCGCTGCTGTCGAGAGAGATAGTACAAACATCGTTGGCAATGTGAAGGTTGAACTGTACATCGGGGAACCGGGGATCAACCGACGGCCTTTTCTGAAATTTGAACCGGAATCGGTCGACGATGGCATCCTTGACTTTCAGGGAAGCAAACATCGAATTCTGAAACAGTTCAGAAAAAACAGTATGGTGAATGGCAAAGGTTTGATTGTGCTCCATGTAATTTTCCCAGGCAATGCTTTTTGCCTTGATGTACAAATCGTCGGCAGTGCGAAACTTAAACGTTTCGATTGGACACAAAATCCGGAGTGCCGTGCGTAAAAAGTAGTTGGCCCGGTACATCATTTTCTCATCGCCTGAAAAATAAGCAGCGCGGTTGCCAATTTGTACATCATCGGCACCCAGTTCAAGCAGTTCACCTGCCAGCACATTTTCAAGTCCGGCAAAGGTGGTTGCAACCAATTTTTGTTTTTTCAATTCTTCTTTTTTAATTTACAGGAATGATTCCTATTGAATTATTAGCCCAAAGTATTTGTATTCAGCAAATCGTAAGTCGTCAATCATCAATCAAATTCCCGCTCCGTCTTTAAACGATGACTCGCGTGCTTTAAACTGAACAATTTTTGAGTTCGGGGGCAGGTTATTGGTTACCCAAACATTACCGCCAATAACCGATCCTTTCCCGATGCGAATCCGCCCGAGAATGGTCGCCTGTGCATAAATAATTACATCGTCCTCGATGATCGGATGGCGCGGAACGCCTTTGATCGGATTTCCGTTTTCGTCCAACGGGAAACTTTTCGCTCCCAATGTTACTCCCTGGTACAATTTCACATTGTTGCCGATAATACAGGTTGCCCCGATAACTACCCCGGTTCCGTGATCGATGGAAAACGATTCGCCAATCTGTGCACCCGGATGAATATCGATGCCGGTTTCGGAATGGCCCATTTCGGAAATGATTCGCGGAATGAGCGGAACACCTAATTTCAGCAAATGATGGGCGATACGGTAATTCGAAATAGCCCGGATAGTCGGATAGCAAAAGATGACCTCGCTGGCGCTGTTGGCTGCCGGGTCGCCAATGTAGGTGGCCTCCACATCGGTGACCAGTATTCGCCTGATTTCAGGTAAAAATGAAATGAAATCGGATGCCAGTTCATGTGCAAACGAAGTGCGCTCCTGAATGTCCATTTTATCGCGTTGGGTGCAGGTGAAGCACAATCCGGCCAGTATTTGTTCCGATAACAATTCAAAAAGTTCGTCGATGTAAACGCCTACATAATGGCGAACGGTATTGCTGCGCAAGGTCGTGTCGCCGAAATAGCCGGGGAACAATATCTCACGGACCAGACCGACAATCGTTTTCAGCTTTTTGATGGACGGAAGCGGTTCTCCCAGATGGTGCTCGTGGCATACCGGGTTGTACGTTTTGGGATCCGACAACAAGTCAACGGTACGGAGTAATTTGTTTTCAATATCTGAATTGGTCTTCATTTTCGGATCAGATTGGTTCGGAATTAAATAAAGTAGTGCTTAAATAACGTTCGCCGGTGTCGCAAATAACGGTGACAATATTTTTTCCTGAAAATCCGGGACGTTTTGCAATTTCAAGCGCCGCATACACATTGGCTCCCGATGAAATACCACAGAGAATTCCTTCCTGCAGGGCAAGCAGCCGGGCCGTTTCAAACGCTTTATCATCGGGTACGGTAAATACTTCATCGTAAATTTGGGTATTGATTACTTTCGGTATAAAACCGGGGCCAATTCCCTGTATTTTATGCGATCCGGCAACTCCGCCTGAAAGAACAGGCGAATTCTGAGGTTCGACTACCACGCAATGCACGGACGGTTTTTTTTGTTTCAAAACTTCGGCAACCCCGGTAATGGTTCCGCCGGTTCCTGCACCGGCCACAAATACATCGACCGTGCCGTCGGTATCGTTCCATATTTCGAGAGCTGTGGTTTTTCGGTGCATCTCGGCGTTGGCCGGGTTTTCGAACTGCATCGGGACAAACGAACGGGAATTTTCCGCTGCAATTTCTTCGGCACGGGCAATGGCTTCCTTCATTCCTCCGGAAGCTGAAGTCAGCACCAGTTCGGCGCCATAGGCTTTCAGCAGGATGCGTCGTTCAACCGAAACGCTTTCGGGCATCACAATAATCAACCGGTAGCCTTTTACTGCACAAACCATTGCCAGGCCAATACCCGTGTTCCCGCTGGTTGGTTCAATAATAACTGTATCGATATTAACAAGTCCCTGCTTCTCTGCTACGTCGATCATGGCAAAAGCAAGCCTGTCTTTTACCGAACCGCCGGGGTTTTGCGATTCGAGTTTTACAAAAATATTTGCGCCGGTCTCTCCGGCTATGCGGTTCAGTTTTACCATCGGGGTTTTCCCGATCAATTCGGTGATGTTTCCGGCGATCTTCATATTTTTGAAAGTCAAATGAATGAATTGCAAAAATCAGCTTTTTCGGTTTAAAAACAAACGATTGAAAAGTAAAGTTCCGAATTATTTCAAAATGCGGGAGATTTCATTTTCTGCATTTGTGAAGCGTTGCGTTCCCAAACCGCCAATTTCAATGTAATTGAATTGATAATATTCCAGTTCCTGCTGATAACGTTGGTATAACTTCAACCGGTTTTCGCCACCGTTTTCGCGGGCAGGATCGGCTTCCCACGGAATGTCGGGTTTCATCAGGAGGAACAGGTCGACCGGGCAACTCCGGATATTTTCTTCAAGCCAGTCGGGAACGCGTTGATAAACCCAGTCGAACCACACTTTGGTAATGATGAGCCATGTATCGAAAAATACCGGGGCGCTTTCGTTTTTCAATTCAGTATATTGCTGAATCTGTCGCCGGGCAATGATTTCAATATCATCATAACAGTATGGACGATTGATAGTTTGAATATATTCACGGGCATATTCAGGAATAAAAATTCCACTGATTTTGTCGGCCAGATGTTTTGCCATCAGCGATTTACCTGTTGATTCGGGACCGGTAACGGCAATTTTTAATCCTGTTGTATTTCTTTTTTCCATTTGATGTATCCAATGTAAGCCATCACCGTGTATACGAAAAACAGGATGGTGGTTGGCCAAAGCGATTTATAAATAAACAATCCGATTGAAAAGGCATCGACGAAAATCCAGACCAGCCAGTGCTCCACGATTTTACGGGCCAGCATCCAGGTTGCGATAATGCTCAGTGCCGTGGCGAGTGCGTCGCCATGCGGAACCGGAGAATCGGTGAAATTCTTCAGGATAAGAAAGATGGAAATATACAACGCCACAGAAGCAATGGCCAGAATAATTCCGGTTTTCATGTCCAGCCGTGTGATTGGCAACGATGTTTTATGATCGCCGGAAGTTCCTTTCACCCAATGAATCCAGCCATAAATGCTGATGATTACATAGTAAACCTGCAACGCCATATCGGCATAAAACTTTGATGCAAAAAAAACATAAATGTACAAGGCTGAAGTTATCAGGCCGGTCAACCATGTCAGTATGTTTTGCCGGATGGAGAAAATAATGTAAAGGAAACCCAGAATGGCGCCCAGAACTTCAATGTAATTTTCCGAAAGCCATTCGATGATCTGATCCATAAAAGTTATTTGTTTTCGGCAAGTAGCTTATTGTAAATACTTGAGTTGTGAATTACTTCCAACGCTTTTTTAATGGTTTCGTCATCCGAATTGATAATCTGGTAATAGTGGCTTACCGAGAACAGGTCGCGGGCAAAAAGCGCTTTGATCTGTTGTTTTAACTGCGGCCTTATAAATGTCAGGCTTTCTTCATCTTTTTTGATACTATCGGCTTCGCCTTTGGCAACAATTTCGTCGATTATTTCATCTTCAACCTCAAATCCGGCATTGTATTTCTCAAAAGTCGGATATTTCTTTTTGAACTTATCGCGCGATTTGTCCATGATGCTGAGTACCTTGTCGTAAATAAGGTTTTTGCGCAGCAATTCGTTGTAATACAGGTAGTGTTTAGAGGTATCCATCGGTACAAAAATATCGGGCATGATGCCGCCGCCGCCATAAACCGTGCGTGCGTTCATTTTTGTTTTGTAACTCTGTCTTTCATCGAAGTGGATGCTGTCTTCAAAAAATAATTCGCCATTTTCAAAACGGCGGATGCGGTCTTTGCGGTATTCGTCAACACCATCTGCATACGGGCGTTGGATACATCGTCCGCTGGGCGTATAATAATGGGCGGTCGTCAGCCGCACCATGGAACCATCGGTTAAATAATATTGTTGCTGAACCAGACCCTTGCCATACGAACGACGGCCGATCACCAGTCCGCGGTCCCAGTCCTGGATAGCCCCGGAAAGAATTTCGGATGCCGAAGCTGAACCTTCGTCAATAAGCACAATAACTTTGCCTTCTTCCAGTTCGCCTTTCGCCGACGATTCGTAATCTTTTCGCGGGCTTTTCGTTCCTTCGGTATAAACAATCAGTTTCCGTCCATCCAGAAAATGGTCGGCCAGTTCGTAAGCTGCATTTAAATAACCGCCTCCGTTCCCGCGCAGGTCGAGAATGATATTTTTAAACCCGGGATTGGCTTTTAAGCCTTTCACTGCTTCGAGGAATTCCTCGGTTGTTGTTGCCGAAAACCGGTTTAGTTTCAGGTAGCCGGTATCGTCGTTGATCATGTATGAGGCATCCAGGCTGTTGATCGGTATTTTGTCGCGGACAATAGTAAAATCGAGCAGTTCCGAGACCCCTTTTCGTTTAATCTGAAGTTTGACAATCGTGCCTTTTGGCCCCTTCAGGTATTTGAAAACATCTTTATTGGTGATTCCTTTTCCGGCAATCAACTCGCCATCGACATACAGAATACGGTCGCTGGGACGTAGGCCAACTTTTTCGGACGGGCCGCCTGGGATGGTCGTCAGCACCAAAAGGGTATCATTATAAATATTGAACGAAATACCAATTCCAAAGAAACCGCCTTCGAGTGGTTCGTTCATTTCAGCCACTTCATCTTTGGTGATATAAACCGAGTGAGGGTCCATTTCGCGGAGCATACCAACGATGGCTTTTTCGGTGAGGGAAGGAATATTAACGGAATCGGCGTATTGCGTGTCGACCAGCCGGAGCAGGCGGCCAAACTTGTACATGTTTTGTTCCACTTCCTGCGACTGACCTTTAACTTCCGGCAGAATAAATAAAATGATTCCGAAAAAGAAACTAAAAAGTATCGTTAATTTTTTCATTGTATTCCATTTTTTTAGAGAACAACAAAGATAAAACATAAAAGTGCGCATGCAAACGGAGATTAATTTGTTTATCAGGCATGAAAGGTTTCCAAAACCTGTCATGCCTGAACTTAACAGTAACTTAACCTAAAATAAAAGGAGAATGCCCCCTGTTTTTGTTGTATGATAAAAGTTTAAGATATGGCTATTAATATTCCTGAAACCGGACAAAAAAGGCTGGTTATTCTGGGGGCAGGCTTTGCCGGTTTAAAATTGGCACGGGAACTTGTCAATAGTGATTTTCAGATCGTTTTGATTGATAAAAACAACTATCACCAGTTCCAGCCCCTGTTTTACCAGGTTGCAACAGCGGGACTTGAACCCAGCGCTATTTCGTTTCCCCTGCGGAAAATTTTTCAGCAGAAGAAAAATATATTTGTCCGTGTGGCGGAAGTACAAAAAATAGATGCAGACAAGCATCAGATCAGTACGGAGATCGGGCCTTTAAAATACGATTATCTGGTGGTTGCAACAGGTGTCCGTACAAGTTATTTTGGTATGGAAAACATCAGCAACCATGCAATTCCCATGAAAACGGTAGCCCAGGCGCTGGCTTTGCGTAACCGGGTTTTGTCGAATTTCGAGTTGGCGGTTACCATCACCGACCGGGAGAAGCTGAAGGAACTGCTCAATATTGTAGTTGTTGGCGGTGGTCCCACCGGAGTGGAAGTTTCGGGGGCCTTGGCCGACCTGAAAAATTTTGTCTTGCCGAAAGACTATCCCGATCTGGATTTCAGCCTGATGGAAGTTTCTCTGGTTGAAGCTTCGGAACATCTGGTCGGCGGCATGTCGAAGCTGGCCAGCAGAAAATCGAAAATTTATCTCGAAAAACTTGGAATTCATGTTTATACCGGAACCCGGGTGGTTGATTACGACGGGCACACTGTAACGTTTCAGGATGGACGGTCTATTCAATCGAATACCATGATCTGGGCGGCCGGGATTACCGGAACATATCCCGATGGTATCAACAGAGAACGAGCTGTCCGGGGAAACCGGCTTCCGGTAGACCGGTACAACCGCTTGCCGGATGTTGAAGATGTTTTTGTGTTAGGTGATTTGGCCTATATGCAAACTGAAAAATATCCGAACGGTCATCCCCAGTTGGCACAGGTAGCCATTCAGCAGGCCCGGAACCTTGCCCGGAACCTGAAACGAATGAATGAAAGCCGTGAACTGCGAAAGTTTGAATATGCCGACAAAGGTTCGATGGCGACCGTCGGACGTAATTTGGCTGTAGTCGATTTTCCGTTTCTCCGGTTTGGTGGACGGATTGCATGGCTGATCTGGATGTTCGTACACCTGATGTCGATTGTTGGGGTAAAAAACCGCATGCTGGTTTTTATCAACTGGTTCTGGAATTATATCACCTACGATCAATCGTTGCGGCTGATCATCAAACCGTTCCGGAAAGTTTAAACCTGACAGGTTTCAAAAACCTGTCAGGTTTAAACAAATTAATTGAAATGCTGTTGGATATATTTCAGCGCCGAACTGATTTCGAGGTTGCTGCTACTGGGGCCGACCCGGATAAAAAATGCTTCTTCAAAGCCTTTCTGGTTCAGGAAAACCGGCTTTTTTGCACGCTTGCAACTGACCCGGCAAACGATTTTATCGCCGAATTTCTGAAGCGATGTTTTCACCCATTCAACAACTTCCTGTCCCATGCAGGTTTTAATAAGAGTCCAGAGATGAAGTAAAAAGCGGTCGTCGTTTTCAAATTTATCGGTTTCAATCCCTTCAATACTGCCATCGTCGCGGACGCCAATCAGCAGGTCGCCTCCCTCGCTGTTCAGAAATGCGCAGATGGTTTTCAGCGATGCGTGTTCAATGGCTGCATTTTTAATTGCCTGCCGCAAATCCCAGCGTAGGGTGCTTTTAAATTCGGTCTGGTCGTCTTCGCCCCGTTTAATGATCTCTTCGATCACCGAAATTTTGTTTTCATTTTTGAAAAGTGTCAGAAAATCGGCTACCGTTTGCGCATTTGCAATGAATTGTTTTTGCATTTCTGCCAATCCCTGTATGCCAGATGAATTGAGGACATCAGCAATTGACGGGTCATTTTTTTTCAGTTTCAGGATGACCGTACCGGTAGCATATTCCGACAGGGACATAAAACCACTAAGAAAGAGCAGATGGATCAGGATGCCGCAATCGTGCTCAACGGCCAGCGTATTCAGGGCCAGTTGCTGTTCTGTACTCAGACGGGCAATGAATGCGGCCGCGTATTCGCCGATTGGCTGGTTTTGCTCTTTCCGGTATTGAAAAGCCCCGACTGCCGAAGCCATTGATGATGAATTGAGAAAGACATAATCTGTCAGCGAAAAATTGTCGGGCATGGTTAGTACTGAAAGCCCGGCAGATGTATTTTCTGCTTTCTTCAGTATCGGGTCGTTTTCGATCTCTTCGGAAATGTTGAACCCGAAAACAGGGGTCGATCCGGCCAGTACGTCGGTCAGTTTAATCAGCAGTGAGAGTGGCGATATACTTTGTTTTTCCTGAAATAATTCGCGGGTTATGGCCAGTCGCAATAAACGGGCGTTGGCATGGGCAACTTCATTGCCTGCGGGTGTGCGGAGCGGTTTGCCGTTGGCATAAAGAACAAAATCCTCGTCGCGCATCACGATATCGTACGTTGTATTCATCCTGATCTTCGTTTTTTGCACAAGGTAAAAATTATTTTGCATCAGACCTGACAGGTTTTCAAAAACCTATCAGGTCTGAAATGACTTCAATTTTTTGATTGTGCATGTACTTAAAATTAGCAGCATCATCGAACCAGCCAATAACTGATTCACGGTGAAGTTTGGTCGGTTTTACTGAAACGCAGGTCAGATAGCTGCTCCATGGATAATCCATCGGGTGATCGCAAAAACCATGAATTACGGGGTTATTATGAATATAAAGAATGACTTGCTTTAAATAATATTCGTTGTCGATTAACTTTCGTTTAAAAGGTCGTTCAAACAGAGTCCCATGACGCAAATAACGTTTGTTGAAGGCCTTTGTATAAGCATTGAACAGATTTGAAAAATATTGGTGTGGTGGTTTTAAATCTGACAGGTTTCGAAAACCTGTCAGATTTGATGAAGATGAAGATGAAGATGATGCTGCAATTTCGTTTTCTCCTTTTATTCTTACCAGAAAATGAAAATGGTTGGGCATAAGTACCCATGCAAATGTATCGGCAATTGGTGAAATATACTGATCGTAAAGGGAGAGAAAATAGTCATAGTTTTCTGGCTTTTGGAACAAATTGCAACTGTCGATGCCACGATTGAAAATGTGGTAATAATTGTCGTATAGTAAAGGTTCAATTTTTTGCATAGCAGGGTGTTTTTTGACCTGACAGGTTTTTGAAACCTGTCAGGTCTGGATAATTGCGATTAATTTTTTACTGACAATCCCAATACTTCCAACAGTTGCGGGCTATCGTCGAGGGCGATTTTTGCCACGTCGTAAAAGTCGCGCATCCAGATGGAGATGGCAGCCAGCGCTTTGTCTTTTGTTTGGGTTGCATCCTGCGATTCGCCAAGTTCGCGCAACCAGGCAGCGCGTTACTGTTCAATTTTCGAGATCAGGGCTGCGCCTTCATTCAGGTTTTCCTCCGTTACTTTCATACGGAGCAATGATTCTTTGATCGCCGTGTCGACAAGGGCGTTGATGTAAAATTTCCGGATGGTTTCGATCCAGGGCAGGTGCGCTTCAGGTATACTCCCTTCGAGCCCCAGTTGCGACATCTTTACCGGATCGTTTCGGAACAGTACCTTGGCTTTTTTGCGGTCCATACGGTACATTGCAGCTAGTACAGCTTTCGAGCTTTCGAGTTGTTTTTTTGCATCCAGGGTTTCATCATCTTCCCGTTTGTTTAAATCGTAGGCCGAACGGGCCGTTCTGAGAAGTCCCTTTCCTTCTGCAATTTTTTCGGTAGTATACCCGAGTTCTCCCATTAACGCTGCAATCTCAGGTTGCAGGCTTACATTTTCAAATGCTACCCTGTACTTTTCAAGGATAGCCGATTCATTGGTTTTTTGATTTGATACCATAGCAATTAATTTTTAAAAAGTGAATAAAAAACACTCCCCTGTTTGTTTCTTCCCCTATTCCAAAAATGCCTGTATGATCATAATGCTTCTTCTTTGTCTGTTTTTTTTTGTTTCCTCCAAGGGCAACGGTTCCTACCGGTCCGTCAAGTGTTCCTACGTGTCTGTTATGTATTCCTACCAGCAGGGTAACGATTCCTACGCGACCGGCAGGCATTCCTACACAACCGGCGACTTTCCCTTCGGGGGCTTGGCCCGTGGCTTCGCCCCCGTTGGGCAAACCTTCCCATCCGGTACGTATTTTTCAGTATGCTTTTTGCTTTCCTTCGCTTGGGGCGGAAGCAAAAAGAGAACGTTCTTCCCTTTTCTGTAAATCTGGTATACAATTTACGCGAATATTGATTAATAAACAATAGCGAAGTATATTTTTTTTCGTCAGACCTGACAGGTTTTTAAAACCTGTCAGGTCTGTCGTTTGAAAACGATAAAAACAATTGTTGTAACCATAGCATGCGGCAAATTGATGTGTATGCCTTAACTTTGCAAGATGAAAAAACTGATTGTGCCTATTAATACGCCCTCAATAAGTTGTGTATGCCTTAATTTTGGAAGGTGAAAACAACTAATATTTGTTTGTACTATTCTGAATGATTGGTTGTGAATGCCTTAATTTTGGAAGGTGAAAACAACCACTACTTTGTTGTGCAGGTTGAATGCGTGGTTGTGAATACCTTAATTTTGGAAGGTGAGAACAACTGTTTCAACATCAATAAGCGTTTTTTGAAAGTTGTGTATGCCTTAATTTTGGAAGGTGAGAACAACCCCGAAGTTGGGTCGGCTGTGTAGCCAACGGTTGTGTATGCCTTAATTTTGGAAGGTGAGAACAACAATTTAGTGATCTGTTCCAAAATTGGTTTAGTTGTGTATGCCTTAATTTTGGAAGGTGAGAACAACTGTTAATGTTCTTTGCCCATTCCCGGAGCCGTTGTGAATGCCTTAATTTTGGAAGGTGAGAACAACACGGCTGATCTTATGCAGTTCATTGCCTTTGTTGTGAATGCCTTAATTTTGGAAGGTGAGAACAACCGCATTGCGCCCTGATGCAGGTATCGTCTGCTTCAGGGCGTTTTTATGTGCAAAAAATCAGTTGAAAACTTTATAAAAGACTGTTTGTGAAGCTGTTTTTTAATTTCTATTTTTGGTTTAAACCAATTTACCCGCAATGGATACACCCAATTTCTCCGAAAGAATACCTGTCAGTTTGCAATCGCACCCATATTATTTTGCACACTATCTGAATATGGCGCGGCACAACGCGTATGTTATCCTTGAATATGTTAACAGGGAACTTATTAAGCCGGGAAAAAACCTGGACGAAGACAATCTTATTCAATCGACAGTATTGAAGGACGGCTACTTTGACCGAAAACCCGATGAATTATCGCATCGGAACCGTTTATTGGTTCAACATTTTCCGTTTCTGCGCGAAGCGGAAAACGAAGGAGCAAGAACCTGCAACCCTGTTTCGTACAAATTAAAAACGGCTCTCGCAGCGCTTAACCAATGGAGGAACAATGCCAGCCATTACCCCCTCAATCAAAACCATGAAAAGGATTTTGACCTTCAACCGTTTTTTAGTTTTGCCATTGAAGCATGTAAAAAACGAATGAGAGAGGTGTTTCAACCCGATGATTTTTACCTGCTCGAAACCAATGAGAAACAATTTTATACCCTTCATAACGAGAATGGTTTTACCGAAAAAGGACTTTACTGTTTCATCTGCTTTTTCCTTGAGAAGAAATATGCTTTTCAGTTTCTGGCCGGGATCAAAGGATTTAAAAATACGACAGACAATAAATTTCGGGCCACACTCGAAACCTTTACCGAACATTGCTGTCGCCTGCCAAAACCCAAACTTGACAGTTCCGACATCAAGCTCGATATGCTGGGGGAGTTATCGCGGTGCCCGGCCCCCTTGTTCGACTTGCTGGATATAGAAGAGCGAAAGAAATTTATCCGTGAGCCGGAGGAAGTAAAACCGGATGAATCAGGCGACAGGGAAGAAGTACAACAGGTTTTGATGAAACGTTACGACGACCGTTTCCCCTATTTTGCCTTGCGGTATTTCGAAGAGAAGAATTTACTGAAAGGGATTAGTTTTCACATTCATATTGGCCGATGGATAAAAAGCGAACACACAAAGAAAATAATGGGCGCCGAACGGGACCGTCGACTTTTGAAAGACATCAGAACTTTTGGGGAATTGAAGGAATTTAGCCCGGAACATGCACCTGATTACTGGTTAAGAGATGGCATTACTCCTGATGATGTTGACCAGTTTTCGCCCCAATACCGCATTGTCGGGAACCGTATAGGTATAAAACTTAATTACAATGGTCATAACCGGTGGTCAGTGCCCGATAAAGAGATCAATGTAAAACCGGATGCAATAATCAGTACGTATGAATTTTTAAACCTGTTTTTGTATGAACATCTTTATCAGAAGAAACTGACCGGCCTGTCCCCGGCAGAATTTATTCAGGATTATCTTGACCGTTTTAATAATTTTTTAAGTGAATTCAAAGCCGGACATATACGCCCTGTTGGCGATTTTTCGCTTGAAAAAAGACGAGGGCAGGGAGATGAGCCTGATTTAACTGCCCGCAGGAAAAGCCTGCAAAAAGAACTGGACCGTTTTGTTTTGAAAGGAAAAGACCTGCCCGATAAAATAAGGGAATATTTGCTGGGTTATAAACAAAAGAGTGAAAAAAAGCAAGCCAAATGGATTTTGGGAGGAATGATAAAAGAAACAGTCTATTGGAGAAACAAAGCAGAACAGTCGCCCGAAAAGATGAGATCGGGCGATATGGCACAGCAGCTTGCCCGCGATATTATTTTCCTGACCCCTCCTCATACGGTTAAAGAACACAAGCAAAAGCTGAATTCTTTGGAATACGATGTACTGCAATATGCGCTGGCATATTTTTCGTCGAACAGAGAGAAGCTATATTCCTTCTTTAAAGAGCATCAATTAACTGTAAAGGGAGACCGGGCACATCCGTTTTTATATAAAATCAGGTTGGATGAATGCCAGGGAATACTGGATTTCTTTATTGTGTATATGCAGCAAAAAGAAAAATGGCTTGGTTGGCTTGACCGGAACCTGAAATCTCCGCGATTGAACGAAGAGGAATTCTTCAATACATACTCCTATTTTATAAAAACAGATACCAAACGGGCAATTGAGATGGACTATGAAAGCTGCCCGAATTATTTGCCACGGGGCATTTTTAATGAACCCATTGCCAAAGCCCTGCAAAAAGCCGGAGTGAAAATAAAAGATGAGGATAATGCATCGTATGCCCTTTCGGTATACAGCAATGGCAAGACCCAGCCTTTCTATAACAAAGAGCGGTATTACAATAAAGGAATTTTCAGGATGGAAGAATTGCCGGAAAAATTGCAACCGAAAGAATTACTTGGCAAAATTCAGTGGACGATAAAAAGTTCGGGAAAAGATACGGAGGAATTTAGAAGTTTGCAGAATCTTAAAAACCGGATATTGAATACAGAAAAAGAGATCAGGTATGTGCAAAGTACCGATCGCGCCCTGTGGATCATGGTCGCTGATTTGTTCCCGGAAACATTCGAATTAAGACCGGACGATTTGGAATGCATCGGTCACGACCTGTCGGACGATTTATTGTCGCGCCCGTACCAAATGAAGGAAAAAGTTTACAACTATACCATAACCGACTATTTGCCCATCAAAAGATATGGCGAATTTCGAAGATTTTTGAAAGACCGGAGACTGGAAAATCTTTTGACGTATTTTGAGGAAGGAGTTCCATTGCATAGGGAAGCACTGGTTGCCGAGTTGGAGGCTTACGACCTGCAAAGGAAAAACCTGCTTGAAATAATTTATCGGTTCGAAAAGCTGGTTTTCGACAGACACCGGCATGAGCTTACATTTAGTGGAGAAGGAGAAAATCAGTACGTCAACCATTGGGATTACCTGGACTTTGTTGCCCGAAAGTATGGATTGAGCGCAGAGGTAAAGGAACTGAATTCAGAACGGTTTACTGAATTGCGAAACAAGATGTTGCATAATCAGATTCCGTATCAGTTATGGATAAAGGAAGCAATTGCTGCGAGGGAAGAAAACACCGTGTGCGGACGTATTATGGGAATGATCGGTGAAATATACGAACGAATGACAACAGAAATTGAAAAACAAATGCAGGTATGAACACCGAATGTTTTATGAAATGGCTTGAGATACTACTTGAACCCGCAGTTTTGATAATTCTCGGTGCAGCCGGTTTTTGGTGGGGGCATCGGTACTGGCGTAAACAAAAGCATGAAGAACTGGAATATTTAAAGCAGCAACAAAAAATAGAGTTTGCAGCAGGTTTTGACCAGAAGCGGTTTGATGCCAGGCTGGAGGCATGTAAAGCGGTGTGGGGGTTGATTCTTTACTTCTCGGAAAACGACAACGACAAAAATGTTTTACGAAGGGGCGAACTGGATGAAGATGGAAATAAGATCATTTATTTTCGAAAAAATCAGGCAAAACTATTTTTCGAAAAGATACCCGAACTGTTTTATGAAAAAGGACATGGTCTGTTACTTCCCAATGAAATAAAATCACGGTTATATACGTTAAGGGGGCATTTGATGGGTTTGTATTTTAACGCAGAAAAAGCGGGAAAAGAGGAAATTGCAATACAGAACAAGGAACTGCTGAATAGTATTACACAAATAAGGGAAGGTCTTCAGGAGAAACTAAAAGAGATAATTTCGGAAAATAGTTTTGAATAACAAACTTCAGACCTGACAGGTTTCCAAAACCTGTCAGGTCTGATTTGGTCTGCGTAAACCTGACAGGTCTGAAGTTTGTTATTATCGCTGTAATATATTTGCAAGTTTGCAGACAAATTACACCACAACTTTATAACCTTATACAGAAGAACATGCAAAACATGAATCGTTTTTTTACTGTGGCGTTGGCTGCCGGTGTTATAGCTTGTACACAAACAAGTAAAGAACCGCCGGCAATCGATGTTTTGGATATGGATACATCGGTTAGCCCGGCTACCGATTTCGACGCCTATGCAAACGGAGGTTGGAAAAAACGCAACCCCATGCCCGATGAAAAAAGCCGCTATGGCAGCTTCGACAAGCTGGCCGATACCGGTGAAGAGCAGGTGAAAACCCTGTTTACTGAAATTGCCGGTGGAAAACACGCGGAAGGAAGCATCGGACAAAAAATTGCCGATTTCTATTCCAGCGGGATGGACACCGCGGCGATTGAAGCTGCCGGGACAAGCCCTCTGCAACCCTACTGGAAACAGGTGGATGCTATTACCTCTGTTGCAGATATGCAGCAGGTAGTGATCGACTGGCACCGGATGCAGGTTAATCCGCTGTTTGTTATTTATGCCGATGCCGACCAGAAAAATTCATCGCAGGTAATTGCCTACCTTCATCAGGGAGGACTGGGAATGCCCGACCGCGATTATTATCTGAACACCGACGAACGTTCGCTGGGCATTCAGGAAAAATACAGGCAGTTTATTGCCGGACTGCTGGTACATACCGGTAGTTCGAAGGAAGCCGCCGCCGGAGAAGCTGCTGCTATTTACGAGCTGGAAAAGAAAATGGCCATCGCATCAATGAGCCTGCTGGACCAGCGCGACCCGTACAAAACATACAACAAAATGACCATTGCCGGTTTGTCGGCTTTGTCGCCGGGATATGATTGGGCCGGTTATTTCCAGGGAATCGGGCTGAACGATCCGGGTGAACTGGTGGTTTCGCAGCCCGAATTTTTTGCCGGTGTTGGCAAGCTGATTCAAACTGAACCTCTTGACACATGGAAGCTGTACCTGAAGTACCAGTTTACAAATTTCATGGCCGATTATCTTTCGAAAGATATTGTTGGTTTAAATTTCGATTTCTACGGAAAAACGCTAAGTGGTAAACAGGTAGACCGCCCGCGTTGGAAAAAAGTTCAGGGAACTGCCGGGAGTGCGCTTAGCGAGGCCGTTGGGCAGTTGTACGTGAAAAAATATTTTCCTCCGGAAGCCAAGAAACGCATGATCGCGTTGGTTGAAAACCTGCGTGTTTCGCTGGGCGAACGCATCAGTCAGTTGGAATGGATGGGCGACACGACCAAGCAAAAAGCCATTGAAAAGCTGAATGCCATCAACGTGAAAGTGGGTTATCCGGATAAATGGAGAGATTATTCAGCGCTACAAGTTGAAAAAGGTTCGTATGTGCAGAATGTACTTAACTCGGGCATGTTCGATTTTACATGGATGATGGGAAAGGTGAACAAGCCGGTAGACAAAAGTGAATGGTATATGCCGCCTCAAATGGTAAATGCATATTACAATCCGAGTACCAACGAAATTGTATTTCCTGCGGCCATTCTTCAGCCTCCTTTCTTTTATATGAATGCAGAAGATGCCGTTAACTACGGGGCAATTGGCGTGGTAATCGGCCACGAAATGACTCACGGCTTCGATGACCAAGGGCGCCAGTACGATAAGGATGGTAATCTGAATGACTGGTGGACTGCTCAGGATGCCGAGCGTTTCAACGGGCGGACAGCAGCGCTGGTCAACCAGTATTCTCAATTTACGGTACTCGATACCATCAAAGCTGACGGCAAACTTACCCTGGGCGAAAACATTGCCGACCTGGGCGGGCTTAACATTGCGTACCAGGCTTTGCGCCATGTGCTGAAAGGCGATGAAAAACCCATCGACGGCTTTACGCCTGAGCAGCGTTTTTTCCTGGCCTACGCCCACATTTGGGCACAGAATATTCGCGATGAAGAGATGCTACGCCGTACGAAAATTGATGTACATTCGCTTGGACGCTACCGGGTGTTGGGGCCTTTGCGTAATTTGCCCGAGTTTTATACTGCTTTCAATGTAAAAGAAGGTGATGCCATGTATCTTGCTGAAAGCGACAGGGCTGTAATCTGGTAATTCAGTTTGATTGATATATTTTGAGATAAGGCTGTCCAAAAAGTTCTAAAGTCAGCAACTCGCGTCACCCTGAATTTATTTCAGGGTCTAATGATCAGGATGATGAGATCCCGAAACAAGTTCGGGATGACTCGATTTCAGACTTTTTTGACAGCCTTATTTTTGTTTTATCTAAAAATGATGGTACACGCTTTCTTCCAGATACGGATGATTCCGGGGTACCAGGTTTGCCTTTGTCAGAGCTGTGGCAGTAACCAGTGCAAATAGTCCAAGATAACCCAGGAAGGCGCCGATTTCAAGCAAACCGAATTTAGCTTCATGCAGTACGGCCGGCCAGATATCGTAGTACAATTCCATGTATTGACCTGCCATCAGGATAAGGATCACCGGAACCAAAACCGGCTTGCTGCGCGATGTTTTTCGCGGCATCAGCACGATAAATGGCAGGAACCAGTTGATGAGAATATTGGCAAAAAACAGGATTTTGAAAGCCCCGTGCCAGCGATGTACATAAAAACTGGTTTCTTCGGGGATATTTCCATACCAAATCAGCATAAACTGGGAAAAGTTGAAATAACCCCAGATAATAGCCAGCATGAAAATATATCTCGAAAAATCGTGCAGATGACTATTGTTTAGCATTTTCAGGTAGCCCATCTGGTGAAGGATAATTGCAATCAGCGTAATGATGGTTGCCCCGTGATAGAATGCCGAAATAAAACTTTTTGCAGCATACAGTGTGCTGAACCAGTGTACTTCGAGCGACATCAGCATATCGACGGCAAAAAGTGTGAACGTGATTGCGATGATGAAAATCAATATTTTTGAATAGCGCTCCGACGTGTGAAAATAAGCGAGGCCACCTTCCAAATCTTCTTTAATTGATATTTTGCGGATCAACCGGGTCATCAATATCCACAATCCGAAGAAAACAATGACGCGGACAAAGAAAAACGGAATGTTCAGGTACGGTTGTTTGTGGGCGATCAGTTCGTCGGTTTCGGCAATTCCTTCGTGCGACCAGTGATACAACGAGTGCATTCCGAAGAAAAGAAGTAGGAAAAACAGGGCAGCAAAAGGCAGATATGCGGTCATAGCTTCGGGAATCCGCTTGAAGGCGGCCGACCATCCGGCCTGGGCAATGTATTGAATGCCAATAAAGAATGCCGCGCCAATGGCGATCGATACAAAGTAATAATTGTTCAGTAAATAATTGGCCCAGGTACGTTGTGCATCGGTGAAAAATCCGATGACAAAAGCCAGTACACCAATGCCAATTAAGGCATAGCTGATTGTTTTAAATTTCTTTGGAATAATGAATTTTTCGTCCATTGGTTCAGATTTTATCGCATTCGAAATTATTGGTGCAATTTGTTTTTAATATACATTACGGCTTTCCACCGGTCGTCGGGGCTGATCATTGAGCCATGTTCTGCCATTACGCCAAAGCCTACTGAAATAACATGATAAATTTCTCCTTCCGGATTATTCCTGATTTTATCGCTCAACAGGTTTGCCGGGGGAAACGGGTATTTTCCGGAGGTGTATAAACGGCCTTTTCCGTCGCCCATATCGCCGTGACAACTTGAACAATAAATGGTAAAAACCTTTTTACCGCGTTCCATGTTTTTTTCATTCACCTCAAACGGATTCTTCATATTCTCACCTGCTTTTACCCGGTCTTCATCGGTCTTTTCGTATGGATAGGGCATGAATCCGCGCGGGATGGTACCTTCAACGGTTGCCTGCATGGTTTTTCCATCGGCAAAATTCGGATTTGGAGTATACGATTCGTAGGCGGGCGAGTGTGCCATGTCGTCGAAATACTCCCAGCCGGTAGTTTTCCTGTTGTGGTCGCAAGCTGACAGTACAAAGAAAACCAGCAACCACAAGGCAGGGACAAAAAAGAATGATGATTTATATTTCCTGATATTCATAGTCCGTATTATTTCTTTTGACTTTTGACTTCCGGTTTGCAGCTATCCGAAGGTGGGGATTTAGAAGCAGTTCACTGTCAGCTAAGCACAAAGCTAGATTAACCTCTGAACCGCCACTTGCGGGTAGGTACTGTTAGCGGTTCGTTGTCATTGTCTATCTACTGTGTAATTCAGTTCAGTTACCCCGGAAGTAAATTGTCGGGTAGTCAATAGTTTTAGTTTTATTTTGTCTTTGATGTCTACAAACAATGGAATGCCTTGTCCAAGAATAATTGGATTAACAAATAGCCAGTAGCCGTCAATTAAGTTCAGTTGAATAAGTGAATGTGTAGCTGTCGGGCTACCAAAAAGCAAGATTTCTTCACTCCCTCCATTGTGGAATTGTTTTATTTCATTTATTCTGTCTGAAAGGTTGTCGCTAATAATTTTTGTGTTAGTCAAACCCGTGTCTTTCATTGTTTTTGATAAAACAATTTTGTGAACTTTGCTATACCATTTTGAATGTTCAATATCGTGCTTGGTTGCTGTCGGTTTGCTTCCTGCGGTAGGCCAGTAATTTTCCATCATCTGATAAGTTACTCGTCCATATAATGCAGTGTCGCCTTCGCTTATCCGCTTACCGACATAATCAAAAATTTCTTCATCAACTTTAATCCAGTCCATTTCTCCGTTCAGTCCTGCTACAAAACCGTCAAGCGATATGTGCATAAATGAAATTATTTTTCTCATATAGTTCTATTTTTTTATTGTTGTCATGGTTTGTTACTGTCTTTTTACAATGACCGCTTACTACTTACTACTTACTACTTACTACTTACTACTTACTACTTACTACTATTTACTCTCTTTCTCATACACTTCCGAAGCCCCGTTCGTTTTAAAAAGTTCGGTCACTGTATTTGTTTCAGTCCCCAATTCATCTTTGTCGAGCACAATAATGAATTTGTCGTCTGTTGCCCGGATATCAATAATATCTGCCTTTTTGCCCGGGAATACTTTTGCCCTTGCCGAGAAGGTAAACAAAGTCAGCAGGGTGATTGAAAGAATGGTTGCCACAATCGACACCACGATAAACGAGGGGAATGTGTTGAACGGTTTTCCGCCGAAGTTCAACGGCCAGTCGATTACTGCCGCATAGTACATAAACCCGAGCAGGCCAATGGCTGCAAACAACCCGTAGAAAAAAGCGGCATGGGTAATGCGTGTTTTCTTTTTCATCCTGTGCAATACCTCGTGGATCGGATAGGGAGTGTACACTTCCTCCACTTTTACCCCTTTGTCGAGAACTTTTTCAAAGGCTTCAACCAACGTGTGTTCATCGTCGAAAACGCCTACCAGATATTTTTTAGTCATGATGTTCAATTTTAGGTTCAGGCATTGGTTTGTCGTATTTCGAAACCGATTTGATTTCGCTGATGGCAATCATCGGGATATACCGGAAGAACAATAACACCCCGGCAGCAAACATTCCAATGGTGCCGGTGAAGAAACCTATTTCAACCCAGGTAGGGTGATATTCGGCCCAGTTGGCCGGAAGGTAGTCGCGGCTGAGCGAAGTAACCACAATATTGAAGCGTTCGAACCACATTCCCCAGTTGATCAGCAACGAGATGATAAACACTACCCACAGTTTGCTGCGTACTTTTTTAAACCAGAAGAGCTGCGGTATGATGGCGTTGAAAGTGAACATTCCCCAGAATTGCAATGCATATTCTCCGGTAATCCGGTTTTTGAAGAAGGTGTACATTTCGTATTCGGAACCTGAATACCAGGCCATGAAAATTTCAGTAATATAGGCTGTCCCCATGATCAGCGAAATGAAAACCAGGATGCGGCACACGGCATCGACATGCGAGTCGGTGATAAAATCTTCCATCTTGTACAGTTTGCGCATCAGGGTAACCAATGTGAGTACCATGGCAAAACCTGAAAAGATGGCACCTACCACAAAGTAAGGGGGGAAAATAGTGGTGTGCCAGCCGGGTTCAACCGAAACGGCAAAGTCGGTCGATACGATGGAGTGCACCGAAACTACAAGCACGGCAGCAATTCCGCCCAGCACGAACGAAAGCCCTTCGTAGCGCAGCCATTCTTTTGATGAACCGACCCAGCCAAAAGCAAAAAATCCGTAGATCGCTTTCTTGATTTTCGATTTGGTGGTGTCGCGAATGGTTGCAAAATCGGGAACCATGCCGAAATACCAGAAGCTGGCCGAAATAAGCATGTAGGCCGAAATAGCCACAAAGTCCCAAAACAGGGGCGAGTTGAAGTTCACCCAAAGCGGGCCGCGGGTATTCGGGTACGGAAAGATGAAGAAAAACAACCACGGGCGTCCCATGTGAAGCAGCGGGAACAGCGATGCACAGAGCACAGCAACCACGGTCATTGCTTCGGCGGCACGGTTGATGGCCGTTCTCCATTTCTGCCGCAAAATAAGCAGGAAGATAGAGAAAGCTGTTCCGGCATGGCCGATCCCGATCCACCACACAAAGTTGACGATTTCCCAGCCCCAGGCAACGGTGTTGTTCACGCCCCAGGTGCCGATCCCCTGTGAGACGGTGATATATTTGCAATATAATCCCCAGCCAAACAAAGCCAGGCTCATGGTCATGGCCGCATACCACCAGCGCGGCGTTTTTGCATCAATGGGGCGCAGAATATCCTGCGATATCTGCCCCAGCGATTTATCGCCGCTAATTAGTTTTCCTCTGATTTCAGTTTTATACATACTTGCCAACTATTATTGAATCTCAGACAATATTATTTCTTACTTTGGTCAGGTAACCTACCGACGGAAGGGTGTGCAATTCTTCCAGCAAATGATAGTTCCGCTCGTCTTTAAACAGTTTCGAAATGCGGCTGTTCGGATCGTTCATATCGCCAAAAACAATGGCATTACCCGGACACGATTGGGCACATGCTGTTTTAATTTCGCCGTCTTCAATTTTACGACCAGCCAGTTTCGCTTCCTGTTTTTTCTCCTGAATGCGTTGCACGCACATCGAGCATTTTTCAACCACTCCACGCGAACGAACAGTCACATCGGGATTCAGCACCATGAGGCCCAGATCGTTGTTCGCATTGTAATCGAACTTATCGTTTCTCGCGTACTGGAACCAGTTGAAACGGCGCACCCTGTACGGACAGTTATTTACACAGTATTTGGTTCCCACGCAACGGTTATAAACCATTTGGTTGAGGCCTTCGTTGCTGTGTGGCGTTGCTGCCACCGGACAAACATTTTCACAGGGCGCATTGTCGCAATGCTGGCACATCACAGGCTGGAACGACACGGCCGGATTTTCCGGTTTCTCCGAATAGTACCGGTCAATGCGTATCCAGTGCATGATACGGCGGTTGCGAACCTGTTCCTTGCCAATTACCTGAATATTATTTTCGGCCTGACATGCGATGGCGCAGTTGCCACAGCCTGTACACGAATTCAAATCGACAGCCATGCCCCAATGATGGCCGGGAAAGTCCATTTTTTCATACAAAGTGACCGATTCTGCCTGATGCTTTTTCCTCAGTTCATTCCCTGCGGAAGGATTTTTTATATAATCTTCCAATGTCGTTTCGCGGGCAATCGGGCGGCCTTCCATCGAATGATGTGTTTGCGAGATCGCCAGTTCAAACGTTTTACCTTCAACCTTCGAAATACTGGCATTTTCAACAAAGTAAGTACGGTTTCCGTTTTCCAGCCTGACCCACGGATAAACATCCTTGCCAATTTTTTCGCCTACTTTGCCTGCATGGGCGCGTCCGTAGCCAAGTGCAACGGAAATCGTATCTTTTGCCTGTCCGGGCTGGATAAATACCGGCAGTTCCATTCCGTTAACGGTGATCACATCTTCGTTGTTCAATCCGTTTTCTTCGGCATAAGCAACCGGAACGGCAGCAAAATTGTCCCAACTGATTTTTGCAACCGGATCGGGTAATTCCTGTAACCACGGGTTGTTGCCGTATTTTCCGTTGCCGATGGCAACCGTTTCGTAAAGTGCAATTTCAATTCCTGTTTTTGCTGAAGGAATTTTTTGTCCGGCTTCAGCCAGACCGTTTGCGGAGTATTCAACTTCGTTTTTCTTCGGAACAGAAAAAACTCCTTTTTGTAATGTATTGTTACGGAATATGCGGAAATCGGTAAAATCATTTTGTTGCGGAAAGAAATTGGCTTGCCAGTATTCTTCAATGTATTGTTTGTAGCGGAGTGTTTCGCCCGACCATTTCAATAAAGTTTCCTGAACAGGCCGGGAATTAAACAACGGAGCGATGGTTGGTTGTGCCAGACTCAGGATTCCGCTTTTGGGTTCAAAGTCGCCCCAGCTTTCCAGATAATTTGGTTCCGGCAAAATGTATTGACATGCTTTCGCTGTCTCGTCTTTCCGCTCGGCGAACGAAACAGACAAGGTTAGTTTTTTTATTGCTGTTTCAATTGCTTTTCCCTTCGGATGGTCGAATACCGGGTTGGCGCCCCAAACCAGTAAAGCAGAAATTTTCCCACCTTCCAGACCGGCAATGAGTGTATTCATTGCTTCGTCGCGTCCTTTACGGGTTTGCAGCGGGGTATCCCACGAAATAACGGGTCCGTAGTTGCCCAGCAACTGATTGATGCCGTTTACCAGCAATTGAATATTTTCATTGTTGCTTCCTGAAATAACCATTGAATGGCCCTCGTTGGCAAGCAGTTCTTCGGCCAGACCACTGATATCAACCGCGCTTGAAGCGCCGGTCAGCGTTTGTGCGCCTTTTGCTTTGGCAATAGCATTGTACAAAGCCAGCACAATCCCGCTTTCTTCCGAAGGTTTTACAGGGAAACGTACATCGGCATTTGAGCCGGTCAGCGTCATGCCCGATTCAAACTGATAATGACGCAGCATTTCTTTTTGCCCGTCGCGTAAATTACGGGCTGAGGTATAATTTTTTGTGTATTCAACCGGCGACAGCCAGGTGCCCAGAAAGTCGGCGCCAAAACTGACCACCAGTTTTGCTTTGTCGAAACGATAGTCGGGGATGGCATTCAACCCGAACGATTTTTCGTTGGCAACCAGCATTCCGGAAGCGGAAACGGCATCGTACTGAATCCATTCCGTGTTCGGATTTTTCTTCAGAAATTGCTGGATAATGGCTTGGGTTGAAGGTGAAATTATCGTTGAAGTAAGTAAAACTGTTTTTCCGTTTTCCTGCTGAATTTTTCGCAGTGTTTCAATGATTTCGGCATCGGCCATTTTCCAACTGGTTTCAGCACCCGAATGCATGGGCGATTTGTAGCGCGCGCCATCGTATAAATTCAGGATCGAAGCTTGTACCCGTGCACTGGTACCCTCCTGAGAAACAGGGCTGAGCGAATTCCCTTCAATTTTAATCGGCCTTCCGTCGCGTACCTTCACCAGTACACTGCAATAATCACCTCCGTCGTAATAGGTCGATGCGTAATAGTTGGCCATTCCCGGGGTTACTTCTTCCGGTTTTATGAGGTAGGGAATCATTTTGTCGATCGGGCGTTTGCAACTGGCGGCAATGGATGCGGCTGCAAGGCTGAATCCGAGCGTTTTCAGA
The DNA here is from genome assembly GCA_003506435.1 of Prolixibacteraceae bacterium. GTDB lineage: Bacteria > Bacteroidota > Bacteroidia > Bacteroidales > Prolixibacteraceae > GWE2-42-39. Next base: position 46,290 of record DOAQ01000011.1, on the reverse strand, counting down.
AAATCGCGTCGCGACGGGTGGTTCGCTTCATTTTCTTTTTTCAGCAACAAGCTTTTTTGCCGGGCTTCAGCTCGTGCCTCTTTTATCCTGAATTCCTTCGGGTCGGCCAGTTCATCTAAACTTCTCCAGTATGTCTTCATCGAAGTTATCTGTTATTTCGTATTTATTTCAAAATCATATCTTCACTCACGACTCATATCTCGCTACTCACTACTCACTACTCACTACTCACTACTCACTACTCACTACTCACTACTAATAATGGCACTTCATACAATCGTTGGCTCCCATTTCTTCTGCCGTTGGTTTGGCCCGTTTCCCCGATTTGAAATCTTCGTGCATTTGTGCGTACGATTCAAAATACGGATTGTTGGCAAAGTCAACCTGCGTTTCGCGGTGACAGTTTATACACCAGCCCATCGAAAGATCGTTTTGCTGTTTCATGATGTCCATTTCTTCGACCGGTCCGTGGCATTTCTGGCAATCGAGTTTCGCCGATCCAACATGAACTGCATGGCTGAAAAATACGTGATCGGGCAGGTTGTGCAGGCGCATCCATTCGATAGGTGTTTTGTGTTCAACTGCGTTAACAATTTTGGCAATTTCAAACTTGCCTGAGTTGGTTCCTTCGCGGATCAGCACGTGGCAGTTCATACATAAATTCATGGCCGGTATGCCTGCCGACTTACTCTGCTCTGCGGTATGGTGGCAATACAAACAATCAATTTTATTATCGCCGGCATGTACCTTGTGCGAAAATTTGATGGGTTGGTCGGGGGCATAACCTTGCGAGCGTCCCAGTTTTGTAGCTTCTGTAACAATCATTTTTACCTGAAAGCCAAAAGCTGCAACAAAAATGATGGTCGGTATTATTTTGTGTTTTATTTTCCGGAAGAAAATTAGTTCGGCAAGTGCCCAGGTAATCAGGAGTCCCAGAAAAATAAAAAGAAGAATGTTATTAATGCTCGGTTTTTCGGCGGGAAGCCCGGTCATTGCCAGATTGTCGAGGTAAACTTTTACCAGTTTCAGATCCTCTTCCGGTATCTCAAAATTTTGGTGCGAGGCTTCCATTTTTTTCCCTGAAGGCTGCATCACTGCCGCCTGAAATTCCGCAAAATCTTTTTCGATATACTTTTCTGCAATGGCAATCGCAGACGGATTCCAGTTCAAGGTGTCTGCCGGTTTCAGGTTGTGGCACGAAACACACGATTCTCCTTTGCGATCGAAAGGCAGTAAACCCATAAAAAAGCGCTGCCCGCGTTTGATGTCTTCATTCGAATGACCATTTACCAACCCGGGTTGGCTGTTATTTCCGGAGGCAAAGGCAAACTTGCCGGTGGCAAAATGTAGGGTCAAAATGATCAATAAGATGAATGAAAAACGAAAAAGGAAAGGGAACACAAGGAAATATCTTCTCATTTTCTCAGGTTTATTAAATGTTTTTAAACCATTTTTAAAAGTTGTAACACCTACAACAAATCATTACATCAATGGTTTTCTATATAAATATAAAAAATTTGGCGCAGATAAAATCCTTGTCTGCATTTATGATTCCTGTATTTTATGAAATACTTTAATTTTCTGAATATGAATACTATTCTCAGAGGGATGAGAAAAGAGCAATAAGTATGATTTATTCTGTTTGGAAAATATTTAGAAAAAATCTATTTGACCTCTTCCAGGTTTTCGGTAATCTTACGTACCACTTTCATGTTATTGAAAAACTCTTTGGCTATTACCCGAAGGATGGTATACGTTGGTATTGCCAGGATCATGCCCAATATTCCGGCAAGGCTGCCTGCAACCATAATTACCAGAAATATTTCCATTGGGTGGGCTTTTACGCTGCTGGAATAAATCAGGGGTTGAAACAGTACGTCGTCGAGAACCCGCACGATGACAAAAACAAGAACCATTAGTCCTAAAAGGGGCAGCGTGTGATTTACGAAGTCATAGTTCAGGTTGATGGCAATTCCGACCAGAATACCACCCAAAGCTCCCATCCAGGGGCCCAGGTACGGGATAATATTTAATAATCCGCAGAACAAACCAATGACCACCGCATGTTGAAAGCCAATCCCAACAATTGTCAGTCCCATGGTGATCAGCAACATCACCATGAGTACTTCGAGCATCAGTCCTATAAAATACCGGCGTAACAGATAATAAATGGAATGCAGTATTTTTTTTACCTTTTCTTCGTATTCAGTCGGGACAATCAGTAAAATACCATCGTTAAACATGTTTTCATCATTCAGAAAAAAGAAGGTAATAAAGGATATGGAAAAGCATGCAACCAGTAATTCACCCAAAGCACCGGCAAGAAAAGTCAACACATCAGACAGTTGAGAGAAATCGATTCGTGTACTAAGTTGTTCTTTTATGATTTCCATAAAAGTCTGGTTACTCATATCCACATTGTTGTTGTTGCCAACGAAGCTCATAAATTGGCGTATGGGCTCTTCTATTTCTTCGATCATTGCTTCGAGATCGATGTTTGACAGTTCCTCAAACTCATTGAACAGCAAAGGAATCATAAACCGGAAAAAACCTATGAACAGGAGCCATATAAGGATCAGTGTTAAAAATGAACTGAACGACCGTGAAAACCGGATTTTCCAGATCTTAATTTTCTGGAGAAAACGGACGACCGGCCTTCCCATTAATGAAAGGACTGCCGAAATAAGAATATACGATACAATGGAACTGAAATACCAAATTACGAAAAGGACAAACAGTCCACCAATTACAAAGAATACATTCCGGGTTTTACCTTGAAGTTGGATCATGTTTGAAAATACTTGATTTCTACAAAAGTAGAATAAACAATCCAAAAATATACCATTCTAATGAGTGAGTGATAAAATGCCAAACTATTTTTTGACATAAGTTTTCAGGAGCATTTTAAAAACTTTTTATCTTTAGGAAAAATTAAAAGGATTGTACATTGGTCGCAGATTATGAAAAACATGAAGGTTATTGCTTTAATTGTTGAGGATGACAAGGAATCGAGAGATTTACTTCGCATGTATTTAAAGCAACATGGAGGGTTTTCTCAAATAATCGAAGCACACTCAGCAGAAGATGCTCTTTTTAAATTAATGGAAACATCGCCTGACATTGTTTTTCTTGATATTCAGTTGCCCGGCAAATCGGGAATCGATTTTTTAGGCTTGCTGAGCCGTCAACCGATAAAAACACATTTTGTAATTGTGTCATCTTCCCGGAATTTTGCTGTTGATGCGATAAAATTTGATGTATTTGATTATATCCTGAAACCTATCAATAAGGTTGAACTTTTCAATATAATCGACAGGTTTCGTTTGAAAATAATTACCAATCCTGAAAAAAAGCTGAAAGAGGTTTTAAAAGAGTTGGACGACGGGGTGAAAATAAAATTCAATTCACGCAATAGTTATGTTCTTGTCGAGCCGAAAGATATTGTATATTGCCAGGCTGACGGGGCATATACCAATATTTATTTTTCGAACGGGAAACAGGAAATGGCAAATACCTACCTTGCGAAAGTTGAAGAAGTATTGCTGAAATTTAACTTTGTGCGGATTAGCCGTTCCACTTTGATCAATGCAAATTGGCTCCGGTCGGTAAATCGAGGCAACGATACCTGTCTGTTGCTGGTTGATGGGAAGGAATTTATATTACAGGGGACAAAGGGGCATCTGAGAGCATTGTGTAACATGGATTTTTAAAAGAAACTGAACATTGGAAGAATTGATCAGAACCATACTTATTGACGATGACCAGGAAGCGCTGGTGCTTTTGGAAACGTATTTAAAGGCATTGCCCGAAATCGATTTAACAGGCAAAGCTTCTTCCGGGGAGGAAGGATTGCAAATGATTAGCGAATATTTCCCCGATCTTGTTTTTCTGGATATTGATATGCCCGATACGAATGGGATTGAGATTGCCAGGATTGTCAAGGAAAGGAACTACAAAACTCAGATTGTTTTTACTACTGCGTTCAATAAATATGCGTACGACGTTATAGCCACGGAACCTTTGGATTATTTGATCAAACCATTTGGCCCGGAAAATTTGACGCCGGTGATTCATAAATACCGGGAAAAACTGAGTAGGGAAGAAGATGAGCGCAAAATAGAGATTTTAGTCCAGTCGCAAAAAACATACGGGAAAGTAAAACTTCCGACCCGGAATGGAGTAATCATTTTGCATTCCGACGATGTGGCTTTAATTCGCGCGCAGAGAAACTATTGCGAACTATTTCTGGCCGACGGGACCATTGAGTGTGTTAACCAAAGCCTGAATCAGGTGATGGCTGCATTTGATAGCCCGAATATTTACCGAATCAGCAGGTCTGCCGGCTTAAATCTGAAATTTCTTCGCAAAGTTGATCGTAGCGACAAGATTTGTGTTGTTAATATAAAAGGTATCGATTACGAAGAAAGTTTGTCGCGCAAAAACCTTGATTTTTTAGAAAGGATGAAATGTTTTCCAATATGAATAAAAAAAATCCTGCCGGAGCAGGACTTTTTTTATTCATATTTTACCGCATTTTCCACCTTCGTTTTCAGCAGTGCAAAATCAAGAACTTCACGAATGTTTTTTACAAAGTGGAATTTTAATCCTTCAATATAAATATCCTTGATTTCTTCGAGGTCCTTTTTATTTTGTTCTGAAAGAATAATCTCTTTGATGCCTGCCCGTTTTGCAGCGAGAATTTTTTCTTTAATTCCGCCCACTGGAAGTACTTTTCCCCGCAGCGTGATTTCCCCTGTCATGGCAATATTCTTCTTCACTTTCCTTTGGGTGATTGCAGAAGCCAGGGAAGTAACCATTGTGACTCCGGCCGAAGGTCCGTCTTTTGGTATTGCCCCCTCCGGAACATGAATATGGAAATTATATTTTTCGAAGAAATCAACCGGAATATCCAGTTCACCGGCATGCGATTTTATGTATTCGAGGGCCAGTATGGCCGATTCTTTCATCACTTCGCCCAGATTGCCGGTGAGCGTTAACCCGCCTTTGCCTTTGCTGATGCTGGTTTCAACAAACAGGATTTCGCCGCCTACGGCTGTCCACGCCAATCCGGTAACCACTCCGGCAAACTCGTTGCCCTGGTACGTTTCTTTACTGTATTGCACAACTCCAAGTAATTCGCGAATATCGGTTTTTGAAAGCGTTTTGTTGTAATCTTCACCGAAAGCAATTTTTCGGGCTATCCGGCGGACAACCTTTGCAATTTTCTTGTCGAGTTCGCGCACCCCCGATTCCCGTGTGTAACTCTGGATGATGTGTTCGATAACTTCTCTCGTAAATTTCAGGTCGTCAACCGAAACACCATGATTTTCCAACTGTTTGGGGATCAGGTGACGTTTGGTAATTTCTATTTTTTCCTCCACAATGTATCCGCTCACATCAATTAGTTCCAACCGGTCGCGAAGTGGCGGTGCAATGGTATTCAACGTGTTGGCTGTAGCAATGAACATTACTTTCGATAAATCGAATTCCAGTTCCACATAGTTGTCGTGAAACTCGAAGTTTTGTTCCGGATCGAGCACTTCAAGTAATGCCGAAGCCGGGTCGCCATGAAAATCAGCAGATACTTTATCGATCTCATCCAGAATGAAAACAGGGTTCGATGATTTTGCCTTTTTAATATTCTGAATGATGCGCCCTGGCATAGCCCCGATATATGTTTTCCGGTGTCCGCGAATTTCTGCTTCGTCGCGCAGTCCACCAAGGCTCATGCGGATATATTTCCGGTCGAGCGCCCGTGCAACCGACCGCCCCAATGAAGTTTTTCCAACTCCCGGAGGGCCGTATAAACAGAGGATCGGCGCTTTCATATCGTTTTTTAATTTCAAAACGGCCAGGTGTTCAAGTATACGTTCCTTTACTTTTTCCAGTCCATAATGATCCTCGTCCAGTACTTTTTCGGCATTTTTCAGGTCGAAATTATCTTCGGTGTATTCGTTCCACGGAAGCTCAAGCAGGGTCTGGCAGTACGAAAATTGCACCGAATACTCTCCTGCTGCCGGATTCAGCCGATGCAGTTTGTTTACTTCTTTTTCAAAATGTTTGGCAGTTTCTTCCGACCATTTTTTCTCTTTCGCTTTTTCTTTCAGATCAGCAATTTCCTGTTCCGTCGGGTTGCCTCCTAACTCGTCCTGAATGGTTTTTATTTGCTGGTTTAATAAATATTCCCTCTGTTGCTGGTCCAGTTCCAGTTTTACTTTTTTCTGAATATCCCTTTTCAGTTCAGCCATTTGTACTTCTTTTACCAGGTACGAAATGGCCTGGATTCCCCGGTCACGGATATTCGATATTTCCAGTAATTCCTGTTTTTCCTCTACTTTAAGGTCGGTGTTCGAGCAAATAAAGTTGATCAGGAAGGTTGAGTTTTCGATGTTTTTTACTGCAAAAGTTGCTTCAGGCGGCACATTGGCTGAGAATTGTGCAATTTTTATCGAAAGATCTTTCAGCGAACCCACGATGGCCGAAAATTCGGTGTTTTCTTCCAGCGGTTTGATGTCCTCCAGAATGTCAACTGTTGCCAGCATGTACGGAAATTCCTGCAACACGTTGCGGATTTCAAATCTCCGTTTTCCCTGAATGATTACGGACGTTGTACCATCGGGCATTTCCAGAATTTTCAGGATTTGTGCAACAGTTCCGATTTTATAAACTTCTTCCGGTGTGGGGTCATCCACCGATCCGTCTTTTTGGGCAATGGTACCCAACAGGCGATTTCCCCTGTAAGCTTCCTGTACCAATTGCAGCGATTTTTTCCTTCCGACAGTAATCGGAAGCACCACACCCGGAAATAAAACAGTATTGCGGAGTGGTAAAATTGGCAATTTGTCAGGCGCTGCAAAGTCGCCCAAATCAGAATCGTCGCCATCGGCAATGATCGGAATAAATTCTGAATCATCGTCCATCATGCCGGAAAGATATATTTTCTGAATATTTTGATTTCTATTTTCACTCATCTCTTTTTATATAATAATGACATACTGGCTGACAACAGCCTGTTTTTTTGCATGGATGTATACAAGTCAATAGCCATGCCAGAAAAGTATTTTGTTTTTTACAAAAGCAGAAAAAAAAAGCCCCGCCATTGCGGAGCTTTTTATATAGCGCGGTTCTAATTATTTCTTTCTTGCATCCATGTGTTTTCCGTACCTGCTCATGAATTTATCAACGCGTCCTGCGGTATCAACAAGTTTCATTTTACCTGTGTAAAAAGGATGAGAAGTACTCGAAATCTCGATCTTAACCAACGGATACTGAACGCCATCAACCTCAATGGTTTCTCTTGTATTGACCGTCGATTTAGTGAGAAAAACATGTTCGTTCGACATATCTTTAAACGCAACCATGCGATAGCTATCCGGATGTATTCCTTTTTTCATTATATTATCTCCTTATCATTGTTAAAATCGGCTTGCAAAGATATATATACTCTTTTAATATGCAAACCATCAAAAAAATATTTTTTCATTTTTTTGCAGCAAATAACTATCTGTTGTCTGAAATCAGAAAAATCGGACGTTGCACGATGGTTTGCTACTGCAAATTTTTCCCCGGCTATTCAGGATTAATTATTGGGGCCCTGTGAAACGGTTTTGTCCGGTCGAAAAGATATCGCATTGTATAGTGGGTTTTCATTTGTTTGCCGCCAACCGATTTATACAGGGCAATAATTTTGGGGTTGAAATCGCCTGCCCATGAAAGTTCAACTTCGGTATACTGCGGCTTTTTCTTCATCAATTTATCCTGATGCCAGAAAATTGCCGATTCAATTCCTGATTTCTGATACTTTGGAACAACACCCATAATAAGGATGCGGGTGCGGTTAATTGCTTTGTTCTTTTTGTGCCAGAGGAATTTCATCATATTGAAGAAATTCAGTTTACCGTTCAACTTTTGCAAAATCTGGTTGATGTCGGGGATCATCACAAACATGGCGATTGGTTCTTCTTCGTGATAGGCAAACCAAATCATTTCGGGATCAAGAACAGCTTTTGAATCAACCAAAAAGTCGCGCAGGTCCTGCGGATCGAGCGGTTTAAAATGCTCGTGGAAACGCCAGGCCCCATCGTAAACAGCGCAAAAATCCTGAATGAATTGTTCCGTTTTGCTGTAATCGAAATGTTTAAAACTGTATCCCGGTTTTTGGGCAACCCAACCTGCAATTTTCCAGAAACGTTCGGGAAATGGTACCAAATAATCGAGATGGTAACTGTATTGTTCGAAATAAACCTCAAAGCCGTATTTGCGGAAGAGAGCTTCGTAATACGGCGGATTGTATGGCATTCCGTAGCCTTGTGGCATGAACCCGTCAACCAGTAAACCCCAGTTCATGTAGTTTTCGCCAAAGTTCACCGGCCCGTCCATGGCTTCCATTCCCTGGCCGGACAGCCATTCTTTTGCTGTGTCGAACAATGTTTTTGCCGCTTCATAATTGTCGATGCACTCGAAATAACCGCAGCCGCCGGTCGGTTGCTCGTATGTTTTCGATTTCCCATACTGAATAAAAGCGGCAATACGGCCGATGGGATTATTTTTTTCGTCCAGTAAAACCCAGCGTTCGGCCACACCGTCTTTGAACGAAGGGTTTTTCCCCGGCGTAAATGTGTTTTCAACCATTCCCTCAATGGGAGCTGCCCAGTTTTTATCGTTCCGGTAAATCAGGTGCGGAACTTTGTGGAAAAGTTTTCGGGTTTGATTATCTGTAACTTTAATGATTTGCATGGCTATTTGTTTTTGTGGTCAATTTACAACATTTTCAGAATTTACAACATGCTTATTCTTCAATAACCGACAACCGCTCGAATGGCTTGTTCCGGTCGAACAAATAGCGCATAGTTTCGTGGGTTTTCGCATATTGACTGCCTACTGATTTAAATAACGAAATCATTTTCGGGTTGAAATCGCCGACCCAGCTTAATTCCATTTCGTTGTACCAGTTTTTTTTCAGTAAAACTTGTCTGATTTGCCAGAAAATCCCTGATTCGATTCCCGAACGCTGAAATTTGGGAACTACTCCCATCACCAGCACGCGGCAACGGGTCATTACTTTTTTGTGTTTCAGGTAAAGAAGTTTTATAATTCGGAACAGGTTTAGTTTTCCGTCTTTCAGATATTTTAAAAGCTGGTTTAAATCCGGGATCATCATGAAAAAGGCTATCGGCTCGTTTTTGTGATATACATACCAGATAAAATCTTCTTCCAGCACCATTTTTGCATCGCGGATCAGGGCTTTCAAATCCTCCCGGTTGATAGGTTTATAATTGTGATGTTTATTCCATGCTTGATGATGAATCGTCAGAAAATCGTTGATACAACGATCCTGTTCCTTGAACGAAAAGGTTTTGTAGTGAAAATCCTTCTTTTGGGCTACCCATGCAGCAATTTTCCAGAAACGTTCCGGTAAGTCGGGACTGGTAATATCGATATGGTAACTAAATTGCTGGTAATACGTTTTGAACCCGTATTCTTCGAAAAGCTGTTTGTAATATGCCGGGTGGTACTGCATTCCAAAACCCTGTTGCCGGAAACCATCGACCAGCAAGCCCCAGTGGAAAAAGTTTTCGCCGAAATTAACGGGGCCATCCATTGCAGTGAACCCTTCGCTTTTTAGCCAGTCGCGGGCAGCATCGAAAAGCAGACTGGCGGCTTGTTGATTGTTTTCGCATTCGAAAAAACCAATTCCTCCAACCGGTTCCGTGACTTCTTCTATTTTGCTGCGATCGTAAAAAGCTGCAATCCGTCCAATAATATGATCTTTATCTTTTACCAGCCACCGACGGGCATCGCCGTTAATAAAACCGGCATTCTTTTGGGGATTAAAAATGTTCTCGATCATCATTCGCAAAGATGGAACCCAATTTTTATCGTTCCTGTAAATATGCAGTGGTAATTCGTGAAAAGCTGTAACCGCTTTTTTATCAGTTACCTGAATAATTTCCATAAAGTGCGCCTGATTTTTCTTTTTATCCGCCGAAAAATAACATTTATAGCCGAAAAATAAAAGCAACGGGTGACGTGGTTTTTAACCGCGTAAAAAAGAATCGGAAGTTAACCCCGAAATTTCGGGGCCTCACCCATAAAAAAAGGATCCGGCCTTTTCAAAAAGGCCGGATCCTTTTTTTAGTGAAACTGCGACTGAAAACTAATTAATCTCTGCTCGAAGCAAGTTTGGCGAGCAACCTCAGCATTTCGAGGTACAGCCAGATCAGGGTGACCATCAGCCCGAATGCGCCGTACCATTCCATAAATTTAGGCGCTCCGGCGCGTGCCCCCTGCTCGATCATATCGAAGTCGAGGATCAGGTTGAGAGCTGCTATGACTACAACTACGAGGCTGAACCCGATACCAATAGTTCCGTTTCCGTACAAAAAGTTGAGGTTGGCGCCGAACAGTCCGGCAATAAAACTTGCAAGATAAACCAGCGCGATACCGCCGGTTGCAGCAATAATTCCCATTTTAAATTTGCCGGTTGCCCTGATTGTTCCGGAGCGGAACAGGAAAAGCATAATCAGGAAAACGCCAAAAGTAAGCGACACTGCACGCATCACCAATCCGGGATACATGGATTCAAAGAAAGCGGAGATACCGCCCAGAAAAAGTCCTTCGAAAACAGCATAGACCGGCGCCGAAATGGCAGCGCTCTGTGGCCTGAATGCAGTAACCAGTGCAGTGATAAGACCGCCGATTGCTCCCAGTATCAGCCATAATTTTACGGAAGAAAATGCGGTTTCCGGCGAGGCCGGATCGTAAACTCCAAAAAATTTATTCCAGGTAAACAAGGCAGCAAAAATAACGATAGCCAGCATCAGTCCGGTTTTGTTTACCGTGCCGTTAATGGTCATCACACCTTCATTGGTGTCGGAATATGATCGGCTAAAAGCCTGTTGCCCGAAAACAGGATTTGATGATTTTGTCAGATTCATTTTTAAAAATTTTAATTACGTCATCAAAGGAATAAAAAATATGCCAAAGTAGGCTTAAGCAGAAATACTGACTGAATTGCATGTTTACAAAAATTTTTTATTTACCGGATTGCCTGTTTTGTCAGATTGCGCGGGGCGTTTCGAAAAGCATCACGCCGCTTTCCGTATAATTGACAGAATGCTTGATTTATCCCTGCATTTTTCTATCCCATAAATTCGCTGTACTTTTGTATTTTCAATTCTGAAAACAATTATGGCAGAAAGCAATTTTGTTGATTACGTAAAAATATTTACCCGTTCGGGAAAAGGCGGAGCCGGGTCGATGCATTTCCGCAGAGAAAAGTTTGTACCGAAAGGTGGCCCTGATGGTGGCGATGGCGGACGGGGCGGACATGTTATTTTAAAAGGGAACGCCCAGTTGTGGACACTTCTTCATCTGAAATATCAAAAACATATTTACGCAGGGCATGGCGAGTCGGGTGGAAAGCAGTGCAGTTTTGGAGCCGATGGCGAAGATGTCATCCTGGAAGTGCCGCTGGGAACTGTTGTAAAAGACGTGGAAACCGAAGAGCATATATGTGAGATTACCAAAGACGGTGAAACTTTTATTCTCGAAAAAGGAGGCCGTGGAGGGCAGGGAAATACTCATTTCAAATCGGCAACCCACCAGGCGCCGCGTTTTGCCCAGCCGGGTGAAGATTACACCGAAGGCTGGAAAATTATGGAACTGAAAATTCTTGCTGACGTTGGATTAGTTGGGTTTCCAAATGCCGGAAAATCAACTTTGTTATCAGTTGTTTCAGCAGCCAAACCCGAGATTGCTGATTATCCGTTCACCACCCTTGTTCCTAATCTTGGTATTGTCGGGCATCGTGAAAGCCGTTCTTTTGTAATGGCTGATATTCCGGGGATTATAGAAGGGGCACACGAAGGAAAAGGCCTCGGCCTGCGTTTTCTGAGACATATCGAACGAAACTCGATGCTGCTTTTCATGGTTCCTGCCGACAGCAAAGATCACCGCAAAGAATATTTCATTCTGTTGAATGAACTCGAAAAATATAATCCCGAATTGCTCGACAAAGATCGTTTTCTGGCTATCAGCAAGAGCGATTTTCTGGATGAAGATTTAATAAAAGAAATAAGTGCAGAACTTGGAGATATTCCCCACATGTTTATATCTTCGGTCACAGGATTTGGCATTGCCCGGCTGAAAGATAAAATTTGGCAAATATTGAACCCGTAAACATGGCCTTGATTTCATTTTTAAAAGAACTTGACCAGTCGTTGCTGTTGTTCCTGAATGGTTTGCACAACGAATTCTGGGACATGGTGATGCTGATGTTCACGCGAAAAGAAATCTGGCTTCCGCTGTATTTTGCCTTTGGAATTCTGATCCTGAAAAAATACAGGATGAAATCTATCCTCATATTCGGGATTATCATCCTTGCCGTTGTTTTCAGCGATCAGTTATCGGTGTTGGTAAAAGAATCGGTAAAACGATTACGTCCGGTCCACGATCCTGTGATTGGTGATCTGGTACACAATGTTTTCCGGAAAGGAGGACTTCACGGATTCTTTTCATCACATGCCTCCAATACCATTGCTGTTGCGTTTCTGACCTCAAAACTTTTCAATAACAGGCTGTATACGGTCACTATTTTTTGTTGGGCGCTTGCTGTTTCATATTCGCGTATTTATCTCGGGGTCCACTATCCGTTCGATATACTGGTTGGGATTGTCTGGGGAATTTTTACCGGATACATTTTCTATAAAATAGTGCTTTTCATAGAGCAGAAAATTGCTTTGGCCCGTTCCCCAAAAATATCGGAAACCAGCCTGACACCTGCCGAAGCGCTGAGTTTTGTGATCGTATTTATTGTGTCGGTGGCAACCATGATGCTGGTGATCGGGAGGCTTCAGCATTATAACTTTTTATAAATCATGAATGCCAGCCCTCAATTTGTTTACCAGGAATTATTGTCCGGTTATCAGTCTAAACTTCAGCAAACTGTACGAAAGCTGAAATGGATTGCGCTGACAAGGCTGATTATTTTTGTTTCGATCATTCTATCCGCTGTTTATTTGTGGAGTTTTGGCGTACAAGTGGTTGTTCCTGTTGCCGTTTTCCTGTTTGCCTCTTTCTTATATCTGGTAAAAGTTTATATCCTGAAAGAAAAAGAAAAGCAATTCTATCAAAACCTTATACGTATTAACGAAGATGAACTGAAAGCGCTGGATGGCAATTTTGATCATTTTAAGGATGGCAGCGAATTCATAAACATTCACCATTCGTTTTCGTTCGACCTTGATTTGTTTGGCCTTCGGTCATTTTTTCAATTCCTGAACCGGACTTCAACCCAACGCGGACAAAAAAAGCTGGCCTGTTTGCTTGAAAATAGTGAACTCAATCCCGAAAAAATAATAAAGAAACAGAAAGCTATTCAGGAATTGGCTGAAGAACTGGACTGGAGACAGCATTTTGCGGCAAAAGGAAAAACCGATAGTGATCAGCGTGATTTTGATCTGATTTTTCAATGGTCTTCCACGTCATTCCGGTTGAAAAATGAACAGGTGATTCATCTGTTTATCAAAGTTTTTCCCATACTCACAATAATTGTTATACTTCTGAATATTTTTTCAATTGTTCCCTGGGGACTGGTTCTTCTTTTTATCCTTTCTCAGTGGGCCATTTACGGTTTTTCAACAAAAACAATACAGCGGTTTCATCAGCAGTTCGGAAGCCGCTCCGAAATATTGTCGAAATATATTGAGATGCTCCACGACATTGAGAATAAACGTTTTCAGTCGGAGCAACTGCAACAGCTAAAAACGGGCCTGTATTTTCAAAACCAGTCGGCCAGCCAGATCAGCAACAATCTGGTGAAGCTGATCGCTCAACTTGACTACGGGCGCAACATGGTGCTCACGTTGGTTTTCAATTCTGTATTTCTGTGGGACATCCGTTGCATTTACAAACTCAGCAAATGGCATCAGCAATACCATCATCTGCTCGATCAATGGTTTGACGTTATTGCAGAGTTCGACGCTCTTTCCAGCTTCGGAAACTACAACTTCAACCATGCTGAATGGGCTTTGCCGGTTCCCCAAAGCGACTACTTTATTTTTGATACTGAAAAGTTAGGGCATCCGTTGATTAACACTCAAAAGCGGGTTGACAATGACTTTATTCTGGACGGAAGAGGGAAACTGGCCATTATTACCGGGGCCAATATGGCCGGGAAAAGTACGTTTTTACGCACTGTCGGAATCAACCTGATATTGGCGATGAACGGATGCAAAGTGTGTGCCCGCCAAATGAAATTTACACCTATTGCCCTGTACACGAACATGCGCACGACGGATAATTTGATGAATGACGAATCGTATTTTTATGCCGAACTGCTTCGTTTGCAGCAATTGCTGGAACGCATCCGAAAAGGGGAAAAGCTGTTTGTGATTATCGATGAAATGCTGAAAGGCACCAACTCGGTCGACAAGCTGAACGGCTCGAAAGAACTGATAAAACAACTTATCTCGCTCGAAGCTGTCGGCATTGTTGCTACCCACGATTTAAAACTGACCGAACTGGCCAATCAGTTCCCTGATTCAATTCAGAACCAATGTTTCGAGGTGCAGCTTGCCAACGACGACCTGTCGTTCGATTACCGTCTTCGCCCGGGCGTCACTCAAACCATGAATGCCACCTTCCTGATGAAAAAAATGGAGATTATCGGATAACCCAAGAAACTATTTTTTGTTGGCGATATCTTTGATGCCTGTGTACAATTATTCATGTACAGGTAAAAATCCTTTTTCGCCCAAAGCCTTAATGATGCCTCTTAATAGGTAGTTGTTGTCAAATCGTATTACGTACTTTCTTGCTCCTTCTTTTTCGGGGATAAGCATCTTTTTGTCAATAAGTTTTCGAATCTGTCTTGACACTTCTGCATCAACCTTGCCGACAAAAAACTCTTTCATGTCTCCTGCCTGAACTACTTGTTTATCAATTACTCTCTTCAGAATTTTTGCTTCGACATCAGTAATATATTTTCTTTCTAACGAATAACTTATGGTTGGTAGTAAGATTTCTTTCCTCAGGTAGTTGTAGTCTGTGAGCTTATCTATTTTTTCTATTTCTTCTTTCAGTCCCTTCAATACATATTCAATCCACGTTAGTAGACCAGCTTCGGTTCCTTTATCTGCTTCTGATAAATTGGCGTAATAATCGTTTCTGTTACTGCAAAAAACGGCTGTTGGATTTATAATTCTTCCCACATTAATATTGAACCCTGTTTTAACTAACATTGCGTATGTAAATAACCGGACAGTTCGACCATTTCCATTGCCAAAAGGGTGGATCCATACAAAACGGTGATGTGCAATTGCTGCTTTAATCAAATCATATTTTGGACTATCTTCTCGATCAATGAAATCCAGTAATTCAGCCATATAATCCTCAACTTTTAACCATTCTGGTGGTTGATGATTTGACTTTTGTATTTTGAGATTTACCTTTCTATATACCCCTGGCGTATGGTCACCTTCACCATTTGGTGGTGATGGCAAGCCATCTACAATCATTTTGTGCATCTCGCTTACAAAGACCCTATTTATTGGGTAATCTCTGACATTTTCTTCGATAAAGGCCATTGCTTTCTCGATGTTCTGAATTTCTTTAATGCCAGATGGAACATTTTTAGTTTCGATTAACTTTGTTTCAATATATTCAGCAATGGTTGTGTTGTTTCCTTCAATACGCGCTGATCCTATGCTTTCCAAGGTATGAAAAATATGTTTTAATTGAAAAAATACTTTAGGGTGGGTTGAGCCACCAAGAGATTTCTTTCTTAGATGGTCTAACTCAATGACCAGATCGGTAAGAGAAGAACCAAAAGAAGGCTCTATTAACTTCAAATCGTAATGGACGAATTTTGCCTCTGACATTTACTGCTATTCTTGTTTTGATTTAACAACTAAAAAATAAATACTTAACAACTTGTGTTTATTTGTTTTTGTATCTCAGTTGTTTGCGAATATATGATATTGAAAAACAATTAACAAGTAAAGGTTGGTGAATTTGCTGATTGCGTTCGGAAATTTGTACAAACATGAACTAGAGAGCCTCAGAATATCGATACACTGAGGAAGCAAAGTTGTCTCATTCTTTTAGACAAAGTCTTTGCGGAAATGAAATGGCATTTCCTCTTTTCCTGAATTACCGGCAAAGATAAAAAAGCCGGTCCAATCGAACCGGCAAATTTATTCTTATGTGCGTATGTTATTGTCGTGACTATCCTAATTTACTAATCCGCTCCAGCCGGTGAACATCGAGAATTCGGATTTTTCGCCCGTCGATGGCAATTATTTTTTCGCCTGCAAAAGTTGATAAAGTGCGGATGGCATTCGACGTTGTCATGTTTGAAAGGTTGGCAATATCTTCGCGCGACATGTAAACTTTCAGGGTAGCGCCATCGTTTTCAAAGCCGTATTTGTCTTTCAGCAGAAGGATGGACTCGGCCAAACGGCCACGAATATGTTTTTGGGTCAGAGTCACTGTCCGCAAATTTGAAAAACCCAGTTCCTTTGCGAGTTTCCGGATAATTCTTCCGGCAAAATCAGAGTTCCGGAGCAAACGGTTGTAAAGCATTTCTATGCTGACGTAGGCCACAATCGAATCTTCAAGAGCCATTGCCGATGCAATGTGGATTTCACCCGCCAGAAGGGCGCGATAGCCAATCATCCCAAGCGGTTTGGTCATCCGGATAATTTGTTCTCTCCCGCCAACGCCTTCCTTGAAAATTTTTATTTTTCCGTCGACAAGGAAAAGAAAACCGCTTGGTTTATCGCCTTCTTTAAAAATGAATTCGTTTTTTTTATAATTGGTAAGCGAGATATTGCTTTGCAGCTCCTCCTTTTCTTCAGGGGTCAAAAGGCTAAATATTGATTTTGGATTATCAAGAATTTCCTTGATCCCCATTTCATGACTCAACATAAATTTTCATTTACATGTTTTGCAGCATCAAAGGTAACTAATTTTGTGAAAAACAAGATCATTTCCCTATATATTTTGAAGTTGCTCAAACCCTGACTGTTTAGTGGATTAGCGGCTCTTTTGGTGAAGATAACAAAAGGGTATAAACGTTTCAGACCAGTGTGTTCCTTTCTTTATAAATGGGTTTCTCCCGGTTAATCGTACCTCGCAACCAACGGCATTTTCCGTCCAAAACCAAATGCTTTGGAACTGACCCGAAGGATAGGCGGAGCCTGAAACCGTTTGTACTCATTTGTATTTACCATCCGTACGGTTCGAAGTACTGTTGCTTCATCAAAACCTTTACGGATGATTTCGGAAGGCGACTGGTTCAGTTCGATGTAGTTGAAAAGAATCTGGTCGAGCGTATCGTAATCGGGAAGCGAATCGGTATCTTTCTGATTGGGCCGCAATTCGGCTGACGGCGGTTTCATAATAGTATTTTCGGGAATGATCTCGCCGTTCCGGTTGATCCATCGCGACATCCGGAATACGTCGGTTTTATAAACGTCGCCCAGAACAGAAAGGCCCCCGTTCATATCGCCGTAAAGGGTTCCGTAGCCAACGGCGCATTCGCTTTTGTTGGTGGTGTTCAGCAAAATATTTCCAAATTTATTCGAAATGGCCATTACAAAGATGCCGCGGGCGCGTGCTTGAATATTTTCTTCGGCGACATCGTGCGGCAAATTTTGAAATACAGGCGACAGGCTTTTCTGAAACGCATCAACAGCTTCCTGAATATTGATAATTTCGTACTGCACATCCAGATTTTTTGCTAAAGCTACAGCGTCGTTCACACTGTGGTCCGACGAAAATTTCGAAGGCATCAGCAGCACACGGAGATTCTCCCTGCCCAGCGCTTCAACAGCCAGCACCAGTGTCAGGGCCGAGTCGATGCCACCTGACAGGCCCAATACTGCTTTTTTGAACCCTGTTTTTGTAAAATAATCGCGGATGCCCAGCACCAGCGCTTTGTACATTTTTTCAATCGTGTCGGCAGGTTTTTGCTGAAGCGGAACAATGTTTTGGGTATCGATGATTTGAAAATCTTCTTCGAAATAGTTCATTTGCACAAGGATTTCTCCCTGATTATCGATGAAACAGGAGCCTCCGTCGAAAATAATCTCGGTTTGTGCCCCCACCTGGTTTACGTAAACGATAGGCAAATTATAGCGGACCGCGTTTTTTACCAGGATTTTCTTGCGCGCCCCTTCCTGGTTGTACGAAAATGGCGATGCCGAAATGTTGATCACCAGGTCGGGCTCCAGCTTTGCAAGTTCTTTCAGCGGGGAAACCTGGTATAGTTTTTCTTTGCCAAATTCGTTCTGAACTTCCTGTTCTTCCCACAAATCTTCACAGACGGTGATCGCCAACCTCCGGCCTTTGTATTCTACCAGTGAAAACTCTTTGTTGGGTTCGAAATGACGGTATTCATCAAAAATATCATAGGTGGGCAACAACGATTTGCGGTGAATACTTTCTACTTTTCCATTGTTCAGGAAAAGCGCAGAATTGTACAGTTTTTTGCCCCGGTTATCATGGTTGATTACAGGGCTGCCAATGATGGCGGCAATGCCATTGCAATGAGAAGCAATCTGATGAACTGCAATTTCAGCTTTGTCAATAAATTCTTTTCGTTCGAGCAGGTCGTGCGGATAATAGCCGGTTACCGAAAGTTCGGAAAACACGACCAGATCGGCGCCCTCTTCTTTCGCCCGAAGAATGTGACGAATTGTTTTCTCCGTGTTTTTTTCAAAATTACCAATGTGGTAGTTTAGTTGTGCCAGTGCGATTTTCATACAAAACGGTAGTTTATCAGTACCCTGTTTTTATTTCTGAAATTTGTTTGTAAAAGTATAATATCCTTCAGGAAAAAGGCTGATGGTTTGCATATTTCCTTCTGGTTTAATGGAAACTTATTTTGGAGAAACGATGGAAATTAAAAGACGATGCCCAGTTTCAACACCAGCGAATTCATAATAGTTTTATCGTCAATGTCGTCATTGCTGGTAACATCGAGAAAGCCGTTTTTAAATACCAGTCCGGTCGTAAAAGCATTGTTTCCGCCCAGGTCGAATTCGAAGCCAAGTCCTACGTTCAGTGCCAGGTTAAACATGTTCACCTCGTCGCTGATATTGGTTTTATCCAGAACTTCGTCGTTGCTGGTTCCTTTTGCCCCGATGTTGACCATACCCGACAAGCCGAATTGCCCCCAGAATGTAGTCCGGTGAAACTGGCTGGTTTTCATTTTTATGAGGGCAGGAACTTCGATGTAACGCAAATAATATTTCACTTTGGTCGAAGGTTCCAGATATTCGTCTGCAAAGCGGAACTGTTCCTGCGTGTTGAATTCGAGCTGCCCGCCTGCATTGGTAATAAATATCCCTGTACTGATTGAATATTGTTCATTTTGGGCAACGTAATAGTCAACATTCACACCGAAATCATATCCTAAAACGGGCTGGCCTTTTTGAACCTCTTTGGTGTCTGAACTCATCCAGTTCAACGAGGGGCTTCCGGTAAATGACAGTTCAATGTTCGGTTGAGCCTGAAGTATAGAAAATAGAAACACCAAAAAACCAGTTGAAAGTATTCGCTTCATCTTCTGAATTTTAATTGTTTAAAAAACAAACGCCGAATCCGGACAATTTTGTATTATACAAATCTCGAATATTAATTTTAATTAGGCAATAAAAATATCTTTGCATCGTACAATGAGTAATAAAATTATGAATTGAACTTGAGATGAAGAGGCACGTTATTTTTGTTTTGTTTTTATTGGCGGGGGTTTCCTGCTCCCGTAATCCGTTGAAAATTGATGTTTCGGAAATTTCGCTGGA
The DNA here is from genome assembly GCA_003506435.1 of Prolixibacteraceae bacterium. Lineage (GTDB taxonomy): Bacteria > Bacteroidota > Bacteroidia > Bacteroidales > Prolixibacteraceae > GWE2-42-39. The sequence goes on along the minus strand of DOAQ01000011.1, from coordinate 26,482 downwards.
CTTGACGATCAATCATTTTGAACGCGATTTGGCTGATTTACCTGTTGATTCAGCAAAAATTAATTTTCTGTCCGGGAAATACGGAGAGTTTTTTGACATATTTACACGAAGGATGATCTGGATTGGCGGGCCGGAGGAGGAGAATTTCACGGCCAATCTGCAAAAATTTGCCACCGACACGCTGATCGTGAAACTAAATGGTTTGGTTGCCGAAAAAATTGATTCCGAACAATTGCAGACCGATCTGGAAACAGCATTCAAGCATTACAAATTTTATTTTCCGGAAAAAGAAATTCCCCGGATAGCAAGTTGCGTTTCGGGTTTTAACCAGTCGATTGTGACCGCTGATCAATTAATAGGCATCAGCCTCGATAAGTTTTTGGGAAGCGACAGCCCGTATTATGCACAACTTGGCCTGCCCGAATACAAACGTCGGCGCATGAACCCTGAAAATATTCTGCCGGAAACGATGATGGCCTGGGCAATTACCGAATTTCCCAAAAACGACGAAGGCACGAACCTGCTCAGTAATATTATTTACCAGGGAAAACTGATGTATTTTCTGGATGCCATGCTGCCTTCGCTGCACGACAGTCTGAAAATTGGCTATACCCAAAAACAACTTGATTTCTGCATCAAAAGTGAAGCCGGGATGTGGGCTTTTCTGGCCGAACATAAATTGTTGTTTTCCAGCCAGCGCATGGATGTGAAACGCTATATAGACGATGGCCCGTTTACTAACTCGTTTACCAATGAATCACCGGGACGCACCGGGGTTTGGCTGGGTTGGCAGATCGTCAGGGCATATATGAAAAAGAATCCGGAAGTAAGTTTATCGCAACTGATGCAAAATCAAAATCACCAGGAAATACTCAGCAGATCGGGTTATCAGCCGGGGTAACAATCATTATTTTACCAATTTATTACCTTCTGGCTGAACCGTAGTTTAAACCGGAGCCACTTTCATTTTTTATTTATCTTTGCGCCATCAGAAGAATTTTTGAAGAACAGGAATTAATTGACGAACCGTCATTGCAAAAGTGAAAATCGTCAGTCATCAATAATAAATTATCAATCACACAGCCCATGCAGGAAAAAATTTTAATACTCGATTTCGGCTCTCAATACACACAGTTGATAGGCCGGAAAATAAGGGAGTTGAATGTATATTGCGAAATCCATCCGTTCAATCATTTTCCTAAAATTGACGAGACGGTAAAAGGAGTGGTCATGTCGGGAAGCCCGTTTTCGGTGCGCGATGCCAATGCGCCACGGCCCGATTTGTCGGCCATCAAAGGGAAGGTGCCGCTGCTGGGCGTTTGCTACGGGGCACAATACCTGTCGCATTTTTACGGGGGTGAAGTAATGGCTGCCAACTCGCGTGAGTACGGCCGGGCCAACCTGGGCTTTGTCGATCAGTCGAACGAACTTTTTAAAGGCGTCAGCCTGAATACGCAAGTGTGGATGTCGCACGGCGATACCATCGAAAAAATGCCTGCCAGCTACAAAATAATTGCCAGCACAGCCGATGTGAAGAATGCTGCTTATAAAATTGAAGGCGAGGCTACCTGGGCAATCCAGTTTCATCCCGAAGTGTACCATACCACCGAAGGCAAACAACTGCTCACCAATTTTGTGGTCAATATTTGTGGCTGCAAACAGGACTGGACACCCGATTCGTTTATCGAAACTACGGTTGCTCAACTGAAGGCAAAACTAGGCAACGACAAAGTAGTTCTTGGTTTGTCGGGCGGCGTCGATTCGTCGGTTGCCGGGGTGCTGCTGAACAGGGCCATCGGTAAAAACCTGACTTGCATCTTTGTCGATAATGGACTGCTACGGAAAAACGAGTTCGAGAATGTGCTCGATTCGTACAAAGACATGGGGTTGAATGTAATCGGTGTCGATGCCAAACAGAAATTCTGGAACGATCTGGCCGGAGTTACCGAGCCTGAAAAGAAACGCAAAATTATTGGCCGCGACTTTATCGAGGTGTTCGACGAAGAAGCGCACAAGATACAGGATGTAAAATGGCTGGGACAGGGAACTATTTACCCCGATGTAATTGAATCGGTTTCGGTAAACGGCCCGTCGGCTACTATTAAATCGCATCACAATGTGGGCGGACTTCCTGCAAAAATGAAACTGAAAGTGGTGGAGCCGCTGAACCTTCTGTTTAAAGATGAAGTTCGCCGGGTTGGGAAAGCGCTGGGTATTAAACCGGAACTGCTGGGGCGCCATCCGTTCCCAGGGCCGGGCCTGGGAATCCGCATCCTCAGTGACGTAACTCCCGAGAAAGTCCGCATTCTTCAGGAAGCCGATGCTATTTTTGTAAACGGCTTGAAAGAATGGGGCTTGTACGACAAAGTGTGGCAGGCCGGTGTGATGCTGCTACCGGTGCAGTCGGTAGGGGTAATGGGTGATGAACGGACTTACGAAAACGTGGTAGCCCTGCGCGCCGTGGCTTCAACCGACGGGATGACCGCCGACTGGGTACACCTTCCGTACGATTTTCTGGCAAAAATGTCGAACGAAATCATCAACAAAGTGAAAGGGATCAACCGCGTGGTTTACGATATTAGCTCGAAACCACCGGCAACCATCGAGTGGGAATGATTTTCAAAAAGAAATACTTGCAAAATCCCGAAGGGGCTACCTTCGGGATTTTTTATATCGCTGCCTTTCGTTTGAAACGAAAGGTTAATAATCATCCCAATTTTATTTGGCTAAATTCCATAATTCTTTAAATGACGAATTTGTAATTACATAGTCTGCATGGTGGTTAACGAGTTCATCTTTTGAGCAAAATGAAATACCTAAACCGGCTTCTTTTATCATACAAATGTCATTTATACTATCTCCAATAGTTATACAATTTTCGATTTTAATGTTGTACTTATTTAAAATGCTTAATAAAGCGTTCGTTTTACATAGGGAATGTTTGCACAAACTAGCTGGATTATTAAATAGGAAGGATGGAATTTTGACTTCCCCGGTGCAAATACCTTTTGAAAACTCTAATTCATTGGAAAGAGAAAAGTCCATTCCCAATTTATTTTTAATGTGATTTGTTATACAATCGTAACTGTCTGATATTATTCCAACGATATACCCCCTGTTTTTCAGTTCACTAACTATTTCGCTTGTGTCTTCAACGATCGGCATTTCCTCTGCAATGGCAATTAATTCACTGATTGTTTTTCCTTTGAGGAGGGTAGCAACTCGTTTTGTCAAAATGATGGGTTCGGTTTCTGATGAGCGAATATCCAGGAGCTTGTTTTTAAACCCAAATTCATTAGCGCAAACATCAATAAATCTACCTTTTAGAAGAGTGTTATCCATATCGAAAACAACAAGCTTTTCTAATTCGGCAAGATGATTCTCTACTGCGAACTCCATTTGTGAACGAATTTCGTTTAATACCCCGAGTTCTTCAAAGTTGAAATGTGGGTTCTTTGATGATGACGCTTTTACAATGATTGCCTGAGCAACTTCTTTACTCATCTTGCCAAGTGCCTGCCATGGTTTACTTTTGTTTTCGATGTACCCGATTTCTACCTCTTTCATGCGCACATTCATCAAGTACATGTCTATCAGTATTCCAATGTCAACACCATAATCTTCCCTGAAATCCAATTGATTGAATAGTGATTTCTTCCCTGCAATCATTCCACTAAGGGGTTGACTAAACCGAAGTAGTTCCGGGAAAAAGATACTAAGCAGAGGTTTTGCCACTAATCCGGTTACTCTTCCGGCATTGCGATTGAATGCTGATTTTACAAACTCAACTTCTCCGTTTAATATAGGGGTGGTAAGTAACTTAATGGTAAAATATGGGTATGGATCAATATCTCCGTCAAGGAAGACAATTATTTCATTACTGGCACACAGTATTCCTTCTTTCATTGAAGCTCCCTTCCCGATTTTTGTACTGGTAATTACTTTAGCTCCGCATTGAAGAGCAATAGAAACAGTCTTGTCGAGTGATTTGTCATCCACTACAATTACTTCAGTTACATGTGGCTGTCCTTTTGCAAAATTTACAATGTTTGCAATGTGCTCTTCTTCATTTAAGGTAGGAATAATTACAGTTATCATTTGGCGTTCAATTTAATGTTGAATGATCGTCTCAATATGTCCGTATGCAATTTCAGAATAACCCAACAAAATCCATCGGTTTTTTTACTTATAAGAGCGAGGATGATCAGTGGATCTGTTTTTTGTTCCTTTAAAAGTAACTATTTGATTAAAAGGATGCAAGTGAAAAATGTTTTAATGTCCATCTCCGTATTGAAGCTTTTCCTGATCGGATGAACTTTGAGTCATCTGATCAGGAAAAACGACAGCCTTCTTTTTTCTCTATTCTTGTTATTCTTTTTTTGAATATTTTCGGTTCAGGAAAAGAAAGACCGGGATGCCCAATAAAATGAGGGTCATGCCAATGGCAGCTTCGCGGGGCCGGGCGATAATCGTATTGGAAAATAAACCGATGCAAAAGAGAATGTAAATGGCTGGTACAACCGGATAACCCCAGACTTTATAAGGTCGGTGTGCATCGGGCATCCTGCGGCGCAGAATAAATACACCCAGCGAAGTGGCTCCGTAGAATATAAATACGGCAAAAATGACCATGTCGGTCAACTGATCGAAAGTGCCTGACAAAACCAGTACCGAAGCCCATATTCCCTGCCACAACAGCGAATTGCCGGGTACATTGTTCTTATTCAGTTTCGCGATACCCGGAAAGAACAGCCGTTCGCGGGCCATCGCATAATACGGGCGCGCGCCGGTAAGAATACTGGCATTGGTACAGCCCAGTGTGGTAATCAGGATCAGCAGCGAAATAAACAACACGCCGCCTGTTCCCCAGAAACTCCGGATCGCCTCAACGGCAGCAATCTGATTGACCGAAGCATGAACAGACTCCAGTTCAGGAATGGACAAAAGAGAAACGTAAGTCAGGTTGACCAGCAGATAAATGAAGATCACCACAAAAACGCCGATTACTATTCCTTTCGGAATGTTTTGGGTAGGATTTTTAACTTCCCCGCCTATAAATCCGACAGAAACCCATCCCTGGTAGGCCCAGAAAGCAGCCAACATGGCCGTATAAAACGAAGAGAGCGTAACCGTTCCGCTGGTCAGATCACGGAGATGGATATAATTTGCGGGCTGGGCTGTTTTGTTGCTCAACCCAAAGAAAACAATCACAAAAAGCCCGGTACATACCAATAGCAGGATGGCTTTACTGACTCCGGCCCCGCTTTTTAATCCGGAGATATTGAGGGATGTTAAAAGTAAAATCAGCAGAATTGCTGTCAGCTTGACCCCAAAATCCTGAAAAGGAAAGAAAACGCCGCCTATTGAAAAATCTTTCAGTGAAGAAAAAATATCAGGAAGAGGAATGATGCTGTTTAGCGACTGGGCAAAAACATAAGCCAGCGAAGAAATGGTTGCAGTCTGAATGATTGTAAACAGCGACCATCCGTAAAGAAATGCAAAAAAACGATTGTAAATTTTCTTGAAATAGACGAAATCGCCTCCGGTATCGGCCAGCAATCCGGCCACTTCTGCATTGCTCAATGCACCGAAGAGCGTGATAATTCCTCCGACAATCCACGCCATGAGTATCCAGGAAGAGGAGTGAAGTTCTGCCGCCATTGGGGCAACTTTTTTAAATACTCCTGAACCAATGATGTTTGCAATCACAAAAATGATGACGTAACCTAACCCGAGCGTCCTGACCAAATTCCTTTGATTATTCATAAGCGTTAGAAAATAAATGAAAGCCTGAAATTAATAAATAAGTTCAGTTTCTGAGGACAAAAGATTTATGTCGGATGAAATTATCAACGAGATACAAGATATCGACCTCGCGGTGATGCCCATCGTGTGAAAATAAATCAGGTAGAACAAAAGAATTTTTACACGTTTTCAACAAAATTATTTCTTCCAGAAAGCAGGAGAGAACAATACCAGCACGGTAAATAATTCGAGACGACCGAGCAGCATTAGAAACGAAAGAAACCATTTTCCGAAAGGTGCGACATTGGCAAAATTTCCTGCGGGGCCCATCAAACCCAGACCCGGGCCAATGTTTCCAAGGCAGGTTGCCACGGCTCCCATCGACGATTCCATATCGGGTTCCACCAAAGTGAAAATAATGGTGCTGAGGAAAAACACGATAAAATAGAAAATGAAAAATGCCAGCACATTATTAATGATCTGTTCCGATATGGCGTGTTTGTTATACCTGACCGGGATCACGGCATTGGGATGGATTATTCGGCGAAGTTCATAGTAACTGTTTTTTATCAGCAACACAATTCGCATGATTTTTATACCGCCGCCGGTAGAACCCGCGCTTCCTCCAAAGAAGAAAAGGGCAAAAAGTAGTATAATTAAAATCGGTTGCCATAACATATAATCAGCCGTTGCAAAACCGGTTGTTGTGATTATTGAAACAACCTGGAACAGTGCATCCCGGAACGCTTTTTCGACCCCTAATTGAGTGGAAACTAATAAGCCACTAAATAAGAGGAGTGTAAAACCTATAACGAAAAGGCTGTAATATTTAAACTCTTCATCCTGAATTACTCTCTTGAATTTTCCGGTCAGGGCGCAATACGAAAGCGTAAAATTGGACCCGGCAATAAACATGAAAAGGATAATTACATAATCGATGTACGCCGAATCCCAATATGCAATGCTTGCCTGTTTGGTTGAAAAGCCACCGGTTGCCATGGTTGCAAACGAATGGTTGATGGCATCGAAAAGCGACATGCCTCCGATCCACAGCAAGATGGTTTCAATGAGCGTGAACAAAATATAGATTGCCCAAAGATTTTTTGCCGTCTGGCTGATTTTTGGGTTCAGCTTATCGGGTGTGGGGCCGGGCACTTCAGCAGCAAAAAGCTGCATCCCGCCAATGCCGAACAACGGCAAAATAGCGAGGCTGAGCACAATAATTCCCATACCTCCCAGCCAATGGGTCATGCTTCGCCAGAAAAGAATACCATGCGGAAGCGTTTCAATGTTGCTTAAAACAGAAGCTCCGGTAGTGGTAAATCCCGACATGGTTTCGAAAAATGCGTCGGTTAGCGAGGGAATTGAGCCTGAAAGAATAAATGGAAGGCTGCCAAAGAAGGAAAAAATAATCCAAACCAGGCTCACAATCAAAAAACCTTCGCGTTTCCCGATATCCTTTTTTGCATTCCGGAAAGGGATCACGGCAACGGTTCCGACACCCATGCTAATTAATGCTGAATAAAGAAATGCCAACGCATCAGTCCCTTCGTAGATAAGACTTACCAGAAGAGAAAGGAGCATGAAAAAACCTTCCACGAAAAGAAGAAAACCAAGCGTTTTCAGGACAATTTTTACATTCAGCATAAATGCAGGGAACTATTAAAAAAATTTATCCAATTTACCAATTGCCGATGGTAACGCAAACACGACCACTGTATCGCCTTCATTAATCTGAGTATCGCCGGTAGCGACAAGTCCCTGATTGTCTCTGATCACCCCGCCAATAATTGCGTCGGAAGGAAACGACAAATCCCGGATCGGTTTTTTTGTGATTTTTGAATCCTGTTTCGCAATAAACTCGATCACTTCGGCATCGCTGGCAGTCAGACATTTTACATGGGTTACCGATGGGCCAACCGTGTATTTGTAAATATAACTTGCTGCCAAAAGCTTTTTATTGACCAGGCTCCCGATGTCCATACTTTCTGCAATGTCCATGAAATCGATGTTTTCAACTTCAGCGACGGTTCGTCTCACTCCCATGGTTTTTGCCAGGTGGCACGAGAGAATATTGGTTTCGGAGTTCCCTGTAACGGCAATAAAAGCGTCCATCCGTTCAATGCGCTCTTCCTTCAACAGATCGAGGTTTCGGCCATCGCCATGGATCACCAGAACATTTTCCAGGCGGTCGGCCACTTTCTGGCTGCGTTCCCGGTCTAATTCAATGATTTTTATATTGTATTGGTCTCCCAATTTTTCTGCTGTACGTTGAGCAATCCGGCTTCCTCCCAGAATCATGATGTTTTTAATCGTGAACAGTTCTTTTCCTGCCATTTTAAAAACATCATTCTGGTATCCTTTTGAGGCCATGAAAAAAACAATATCCCCGCTTTTTATGGAATCGCTCCCGTTGGGAATAATTGTTGTGTGTTCGCGGTTAATGGCAACAGCGCGCACATGCTCGGTCAGGGAAGCAACTTCTTCAAGGGTATGGTTTACAATGGGAGCATTTCCCCTGATTTTTACCCCGTATAATATGAGTTTTCCTCCTGAAAATTCGATCTGTTGGCGGGTCACTACCTGTTTGATGGATGAAACAATTTCTTTGGCAGCCAGACTTTCCGGATAAATCAGCTCATCAATACCCATTCCACGGAGTTTTTCCATATTTTTTTCAAGCAAATATTCTCCGTTGTTTATTCGGGCAATGGTCTTTTTAGCTCCCATATCTTTTGCCAAAATACAGGCAAAAATATTTCGTTCTTCATACGGGGTGACCGCAATGAACAAGTCGGCTTTCGGACTTCCTGCTTCCCGCAAATCTTTGAACGAATTGGCATGTCCGGTGACGGTTAGCAAGTCAACCTGATTCGCTATCTGCTGCAACTTTTCAGAAGTATCGTCCAGTAAAACGATGTCGTGATTTTCTTTACTGAGCATTTTTGCCAGATGTGTTCCAACCTCTCCGGCGCCTACAATAACAATTTTCATTGCCTATCAGTCCTTTAAAAATTTTTGCGAAGCAAAGTAACAACTAAAACTTCAAATGGCACACAAATTAAATCCATTTCTACTTATTTCTGAAAGATAAAGTTTGGTTTTCCTCGTTAATTTTCTTTAAAATCTGCAACAAATGCGCCATTTGTCCCTGTTTGGTAAATGTTAAATTTAGTGCTTTGCCAATTGTGGAGTTTCCCAATATAAATGGACGTTTCATTATTATTTTCCACAGCGCTCGTTTCCGGAAAACGGTTGGAAATAATCCGGTAATCAGAAGGGAATGCAGTCTGTCCGTTTTCTTCAAGTTGTATTTTCTTTCCTGAAAACCAAATAATACGATCTCTGACAATCAGAATGTTGTCGGTGAATTCGGTGTTTTCGCTGAACCAGATATACCGGGGGTCATCCAGTTTCAGACGATTGCCAACATTCTGAACCAGCCGGGACAATTGTTCCGGTTTGATTTTTACCGAATCTGTTAAAATATAATTGTTCCGGCCATGAATAAACTGAATGACCGGATATTCGGAGTTGTATACAACCATTTTTTGCTGATTCAGTAGTCGATAGTTCTGGATGAATGAAACCAGAAAGAAACTGCCTGTTAGCAGAAGAATTAACCGGAGTTCCCGAACCGATTTCGATTTGATAAACCAATAGACTGAGGCAATGATCAGTAAAAGCAGAATCGCCTGCAACGGGCTGATTGAAATGTTTTCAGCAACAGCGTAAGGCAGGGAATCAATCCATTTCAGGAAAACCAGCATCAGGTAGGTCAGTTGCTGTACAATAATCCCGATCCAATCGGAGATAACCGGGACCGGGCTTAAAACAAACAACGAAAAAGCGCCACCCAAAATCAGGGTAGAGATCGGAATTACGATAAAATTACTAAGCCAGAAATAATTGGGAAACTGCGAGAAATATAGCAATCCAAGTGGAAAAGTTACCAGTTGTGCCGCTACCGAAACGGTTAGCAAACTCCATAGCTTGTCGAGCCACCGGTTTTTTACTTCAATAAGATTATAAAATACCGGCTGGAAAAGTACAATGCCGGAAATAGCCAGATAGGAAAGCTGGAATCCAATGTCAGCGATTACCTGGGGATTGAAAAGCATCAGTAAAAAGGCAGATGCGGTAAGCGAACTGAAAATATTGGCCGGGCGGTTCAGATTTTGGCCGATCAATACAAATGTAAACATGACGGCTGCCCTTTGTACCGAAGCCGGTAGTCCGGAAAGGAGGGCATATATCCAGATCAGGACGGCGACCAGCAGGGTATAAACCAGTATTCCGTATTTTTTCCGTTTGATCGGGGACAGTAAAAAAGCAACAATGAGGTAAATAATTCCCACATGCAGGCCCGAAACCGACAAAACATGCATGGCCCCCGATGAAGCAAAATAATCGCGGGTTTCGGGGTCCAGCTCTTTCCGGTACCCCAGGGTTAGGGCGGCGACAACGGTGTATTCTTCTCCTGAAATTTTATGATCCCGTAGGATGGAAAGCAAAAAGTTGCGGCAATTCTCAGCCCGGATAAAAAGACTGTTGCTTTTTGCATCCCGAACAATGTAATCGGCGTTTTTTAGATAAACGGAATAGCCGATGCCCTGTCGCTGCATAAAGGTCTTGTAGTCGAATTCGAAGGGATTCCTTGAATTTTTTATGGGGTTCAATCTCGCTGGAAACACGATTTTATGCCCTGGCGCCAGTTGTTTTATTCCTTCTTCTTTACTGAAATAGGCAATTATTTTTCCGCTGGCATTACTTTTCGGGTCCCGGATTTCGAGAACAGTTTGATACGATCTTGGCTTTTCGGACGGCTTTTCCAAAACCAGTCCCGAATAGTATTCTTTTTCCGAAGAAAAAACTGGCAGTGGCCTGTCGTTTTGGTTGGCATGCCAGGCGCCGAAAAGAAATAAACTGATGGCAACAAAATAATTGCAAACGGCAACGCTCCGGTAATCCGATCTTCGTGATAAAATAATTATAGCCAGTAAAAGCGAGAGGAGCACAATTCCCCAGACGATTCCCGAAAAATGGAAAATATCTTTACAGAGAATTCCGGCGGTAAACCACAAGGTAATCCGGATAAAAGGAACGGTTTGGAATATGTTGGAATAATGTGCCAAGCCTGTTGTTTGGATGGTTGTTAAATTCAAACAACAAGTTAAACAGAATTACGGAGAAATTCCAGATGGACAGAAAAATAAATGTATTTTTAATTGCTTTTTCTCACGACGAATAACTCACAACTCACGACTATTCTACTTTTTCCCCGGTAGTTTCTGACGGTATTTAGTCGAAATTTTTCCTTTTGAAATGGCAGTCAGTTTACTTTTCAGCAAACGTCGCTTTAGTGGGTTCAGCAAATCGATAAACAGGATTCCATCAAGATGATCATACTCGTGCTGGATCACGCGCGCAGCGAAGCCGCTATATGTTTCATCATGTTCGGTAAAATTCTCGTCCAGATACTTTATCCTCACCATTTCCGGACGGGGAATATCTTCTCTTATTTCAGGTAAACTCAGGCAACCTTCGTTCAGCGCCCATTCATCGCCTGTCCGTTCAATAATTTCAGGGTTGATAAATGCTTTTTTGAAGTTCGCCAGTTCAGGTTCTTCATCGGCATACGTGGTTGCATCGATTACAAAAATACGGATCGACAATCCAATTTGCGGGGCGGCCAGTCCAACCCCATCCGAGAAATACATGGTCTCGAACATATCTTCAATCAGTTTTGCAAGCTCCGGATAATCTTTATTAATCGGTTTTGCTGTTTGTCTCAGCAAAGGGTCGCCATATACGGTAATTGGGTAAATCATCTTTTGTATTTTTTTTGTTCCAAATAAGTTTGCAACATGATGGTTGCGCTCACTGCATCAACTGTTGCCTTGTTTTGCCTGTCCTTCTTTTTCAACCCGGCGTCAATCATGGTTTGAAAAGCCATTTTCGATGTAAAACGTTCGTCCACCTGCTCAATCGGGATGTCGGGAAATTCGTTAACCAGCCTCTTCAAAAAAGGATTGATATACAAAACGGCTTCCGAGGCCTCATTGTTCATTTGCAGCGGATAACCAACCAGAATTCGTTCAACCGGTTCCTTTTGCATGTAGTTTCTCAGAAAACTGAAAATTTCGTGTGATGGCACCGTATCCAGTTTTGACGCAATAATCTGCATGGTATCGGTAGCTGCCAGCCCCGTTCGTTTTCGTCCGTAATCAATGGCTAAAATTCGTCCCATTATGATCTAAAAAAAGTGATGCAAAAATAACACTATTTATCGCCCCTGTCAGGTAAAACGCCAATATTTTTGCTAATCAACTGATGGAAAGAATATTTCGTCTGTGAGTCCCGGAGATTTCTTCCAGTTTATTAGCCTATTCTATATGTGTTTACATGATCAGAAACAGATTTTGCTAATCATTTTGAAAAATGAGGATGATAATTATCTATCAAATTGTTTCAAAAACAAAGAGAGGTTTTCTCGGAAGAGAACAAAATTTACTAATCTAAGATGTTGAAATAAAATAGTTTGGGCTAATATTGGGAAATACTTTTATTTTTTTGGCACAGGCTTTGCTTTTCTCAGATAAAGGATACCGGTAGTAAGAGACGCGCAAAAGAGAATGTTTAATTTAATAACCGGAATGATGGAAACAACAACTAAAATCAGATTATTTGCCATAACAGCATTGATGGCAGCAATCGTAGCAGGAAGCAGTTTTGAAGCAAGTGCCCAGCACAGGGACAGCAGAAATGGTAAAAAAGTAGAACGCAGGGAAAGTCCTTCAAGTCAAAAATCCTATACCAGCAAGCGGGACGACCATAGCAGAAACGACGGTAGTGACCGCGAAATCCGTTCATACAGCGATACCAGACGATACAGCGATGCAAAACAAAACGACAGCTATCGCCGTCATGAAAACGAGTACCGGAACAATGATCGGGACAGGCACGACGGAAACAGCTCTCACAACGACTGGAACAATCATGGATATGGAAAGCCAAACTATCAGAAACATTACGAGGTAGAGAGACATGCAAGCCATCATGATTATTACCATCATCCAAAATATGGCAAAACCTATCGGAAATTTTACAGCAATCCGTATGTATTCAGGCACAATCATGGCCGTTACTATTACTACGACGGGCACTTCTGCAACTATCGTCCGGGGATTGGTTATGTAGTTGTCGATATTCCTTACCTGACGGTCTTTACTGAATTGCCTTTTCATTGCGCCCGGGTACGAATTCACGGGGATGTTTACTATCAATACGGAGACCTGTATTTCGAACCGATGCCAATTGGCTACCGCCTGGTTCCGTCTCCAATAAGGATACATATTTCAGCACAGTTTTAATATAGATTTGGTTAGACTAAAGGGGCCGTCAGCAATGACGGCTTTTTTTATGTGCATCCGGAAGATTTTGGACTTCGAAGGCATATTCCTTTGTTGAACTCAGAAATATTACGATTGGTACAAAATGAAGATTAGGCACTTATACTTGCTGGCCGTTCTGCCAACCCATGTTTGAAACAGAAGCAATCTAACGGCTATCGTGATGGTTCTCTGAAAAATAGCAGACCATAACAATCATGAGATTCCGGCCTGCACCGGAATGACTTCAATGAGGTAGATTACAGCAAACTTTCCAACTTGCCGGTTAGCCGGTTGAGTTCGATTTCCAGAACTTTTACTGAAAAGCCCAGTTGGGTCAGCCGGTTTTGTGCGTTGATCACCGAGATTTGTGTTTGCCGAAAGTTATACCCGTCGATAGCGCCTTTCTCGAACTGCATACGGGCAATTTCCTGCGACTTTTCAGCCAACTGGATATTTTCGCGCGCGAGGGCCTGCCGTTTTACCAACGATTGATATTCATAATACTTGTCGAGCACTTCTGCTGTTATCAGTTCGGTTGTGTTCTGCCGTGTCAGGACGCTGTTCTCGCTGGCCAGTTTTTCATTGGCAATGGCCTTGTTCAGGATTCCTCCGTTGTACAGGTTAAAACGAATTGTAAGTCCAAAGGTGCGCCCGTACGTTCTATTCAACTGGGTAACTCCTACCTCGTTTGTTTGATTCGAATACGAATAACGTCCGTATGTGTCTATCTGCGGATAACGCGAGGCCTGTTGAATACGTACATTTTTTTCGGCAATCAGTTCCTGTATCTGGGCCAGCCTGATTTCTTTATTTGCCTGTACCGCTTGTTCCGTCAGCATTTCCCTGGTAGCAATCCCTTCCGGATTAAATTCACGTTCAGCAGGAACGAGCGGCATGTCGGGATCGGTACGCGACAGCCTGTTCAACTGAATTTGCAGGCTTTTGATCATTTGCTCCTGACCGATCATATCGAGGCTGTCTGCATGGTAATCCATTATTGCCAGGTTATAATCGAGGGTCGTGCCGCTGCCCACCCGTCTTTTCTTTTCTTCCAGCCGGTAGCGGAATCGCGAAACTTCGCAAGTCTTTCTCAGATTGTCGAGCAGGGCCATTTCTTTTACCAGTTGAAAATAGGCCACCGAAACATCGGCAATCGTTTGTTCCATGAAATACCGGGCATCGATGGTCCCGATTTGTTCCAGTAATGAAAGTTTATCACGCTGGGCAAACATTTTAAACCCGTCGAAAATAGTCCAGTTGGCCTCAATATAGGCGCTGTATACTTTACTTTGTGCGCTTTCGCCATCGCGGACAGTACCATTGAACATTTCCTGATGGGTATTGTTGGTCGCCCTTGATGTCGTTCCCTGAACATCCAGGGAAGGAAGAAACCCGGCATTGCCAAGCGTATTATTATTGGCTGCCTGCAATGCTTCATTCCGAACCATCTTAACCTGATAATTTTCCGTCAGCACACGGTCAATCAATCCGGAAAGCGTAAGGGGTTCCTGAGCCTGTTGCTTCAAAACGATTGCCAGCAACAAAGCGGTCAGTACAATTATTTTATTCAACTTCTTCTGCATAAACTCGTTTTGATTTGTCTGCAATATACGTGTAAAGCGACGGGATGATGAAAAGGGTCAGGATCAGCGAAAAAATAAGCCCGCCAATAATTGAAATCCCCATCGGGATACGGCTGGTTGATGCATCGCCCAAGGCAAGAGCAATGGGTAGTGCACCCAGAACCGTTGCCAGACTGGTCATCAGGATCGGTCGGAAACGCTGAACGGAAGCTTCCATAGCAGCATCGATTATCGACAGGCCCTGCTCTCTTTTCTGGTTGGCAAATTCAACGATCAGGATACCGTTTTTTGTGACAATCCCTACCAGAACAATAATTCCGATTTCGCTGAAGATATTCAGGGTGTGCCCGAGAAAATACAACGACATAAGCGCTCCTGCCAATGCTAGGGGAACGGTGAACATGATGGTCAGCGGGTCGCGGAAACTCTCAAACTGGACGGCCAGCGTCAGGTAAACCAGAATCAGTGCAAAGATGAAAATCAGCATAATATTTCCGGAACTTTCGGCAAAGTCGGAAGCGCTTCCGGTCAGAGCGGTACTGAACGAATCGTCCAGAACTTCATCGGCAATGCGGCGCATGGCATCAATGCCGTCGCCAATGGTTTTTCCCTCGGCAGGGGCAGCCGAAACTGTTGCAGATACATACCGGTTGAAACGCAGCAATTGTGGTGGACGACTATCCAACTTCATTTTTACCAGGTTGTCGAGGGTTACCATTTCTCCCAAACGATTCCTGACAGCCATCCGGGTCAGGTCGAACGGTTCGTTGCGGTTTTCTTTGTTGGCGCTGGCAATCACATAATATTGTTTTCCGTCCTTAATAAAATATCCGATACGTTGTTCGCTCAGGTACGTTTGGATGGTTCTGGCAATATCGCTGACCGAAACACCCATATCGAGCGCTTTGTCGCGCAATATTTCGATGGAATATTCAGGTTTGTTGAATTTTAGGTCGATGGTCACCGCGTCGAATGTTGGGTCGGCCTGTGCTTTTTCCATGAATTCAGGAATAACTTTCCGGAGGCGTTGCAAATCGGGCGCCTGAATTACAAACTGAACAGGCAGGCTGGTTCTCCCTCCGCGGCTGGCGCTGATAGTCGGTTCCTGAACGACCAGTGTTTGCGCAAAATTGTATTTTTTTACCAGTTGGCTCAGTTGCTGGGCAATTTCCATCTGACTGCGTTTTCGCTCGGCAGGCGGTAACAACGAGATGCGCACAGAGGCCGAGTTGGTTGCAGATGACGATCCGCCTCCAAAGGCAGTGATGCCCATCAGGAATTCTTTTTCGGACAAGGTGTCCATCATCAATGACAGTTTCTTCTGATAGGCGTCCATTGCTTCATACGATGTGCCTTCCGGGGCTATCGCGGCCAGCCGGATACGGCTTTTGTCTTCCATCGGGGCCAGTTCCTGTTGCAGGCTGGCGCCAAACAGGGCAATCAACCCTGCAATAATCAATACGACAGGAAAAGACAACCAGCGTCTTTTCATAAAAGATTTTAACAACAGGGAGTATCTGGAAATCAGAAAATCGACGATATTTTTGAAAGCCTCCATCAGCCTGCTGTTGTGTTCGCTCTTCCGCAGAATACGTGAACTCATCATCGGGGTCAGCGATAGCGATACAAAAGTTGATATCAGGATAGAACTGGCCACAACCATTGCAAACTCACGAAACAAACGTCCGGTAAGTCCCTGAAGAAAGAAAATGGGAAGGAACACGCAGATCAGACTGACCGAAGTTGAGATGACGGCAAAAAACACTTCCCGCGAACCTTTGAATGCTGCCTGAAGAGGGGACATCCCTTTTTCAACTTTGGTGTAAATATTTTCCAGTACCACAATCGCATCGTCGACGACAAGACCGGTTGCCAACACCGTTCCCAACAGGGTCAGAACATTGATGGAATATCCGGCAATATACAGGACGAAATAGGTGCCAATAAGAGAAATAGGAATGGCTATAATGGGTATCATGGTGGTACGCCAGCTTCTCAGGAAGAAGAAAACAACCAATAAAACCAGCATGAAAGAGATGAAAATAGTTTCTTTTACTTCACTGACTGCCTTGCGGATACTAATGGTAGTATCGAGTGCAATGTCCAGAAAAATATCTTCCGGCATCTCTTTTTTGATATTTTCAATGCGGCGGAATGCTTCGTCAACAATCTCAATGTAATTGGCCCCTGGTTGAGGCTGCAAGGCGATCCCGATCATTGGTACCATGTTGTTTCCGCGCATGATGGTCCGCTCGTTTTCGGCTCCCATGCGTACCGTTCCCAAATCCGACAGACGGATCAGTACCTTTTCTTTTTTTGCGATAATCATCCGGCTTAATTCTTCCGGAGTATTTAAACGACCCAACGCACGGATGGTATATTCGGTATTTTCTCCTTCCAGACGACCTGCCGGCAATTCCACATTCTGACTGGAAAGGGCTGAACTGACATCGGTTGGCGTTAAACCATAAGATTCCATTTTCGACGGATTGAGTTCAATGCGCATGGCATATTTCCGTTCGCCCCAGATACGGATACTGCTCACTCCGGAAATGGTCTGAAGACGTTCTTTGAAAATGTTGTTTCCTATTTCCGATAGTTCGAGCAAGCTGCGCTTACTGCTTTGTACGGTAATTGTCAGAATGGTTTGTGCGTCGGCATCGGCCTTTGAAACGACCGGAGGTTCGGCATCGGGGGGTAGCTTTGAAACGGCGCCGGCAACTTTGTCTCGCACATCGTTGGCTGCGTTATCGAGGTCCCTGCCGGTATCGAATTCAATGGTAATCGAACTGCGTCCGTCGGAACTCACGGAACTCAGCGTTTTTATCCCGTCGATGCTGTTGATTGATTCTTCAATTGGTTCGGTAATTTGCGATTCAATAATTTCGGCATTGGCGCCCGGATAACTTGTTGAAACGGTCACCACCGGAGGATCGACACTGGGATATTCGCGAATTCCCAGCGACATGAACCCGACCACGCCAAAAAGGACAATAGCAATGGCAAAAACAGTTGCCATTACCGGGCGTTTTATACTGAGGTCTGATAATGTCATAATTCTGCGGAGCTTACTGTTTTCTCAATTTTTACCGGTATTCCCTCGCGTACCTGCATCAGTCCGGTGGCCAGCAACGTATCGCCGACAGCTAGTCCTCCTGTAATAAGGACTATTTTTTCAGTACGCACCCCGGTTGTCACTTTTCGTTTTGACGCTTTCCCGTTTTTACAGACGAAAACGGTTTCGGCGCCTAATTCCGGGGCAATTAGCTGAGAGGGAACGACCAGCGCTGAATCCTGTACATCGAGTATCAGGGATGCCTGGGCAAAATCGCCCGACAGCCAGTTATTCCGGTTGTCGAGCAGAGCCCGTACCTGGATGGTGCGTGTATTTTCGTCGATTAGCGGGTTCACCGCATAGATGGAAGCCATTAGGGTATCGTTGTTGGAAACCACTTTCACTTCTTTTTCTGCTGACAATTGGTTGATATATCTGCCGGGCAGGTTGAAATCAATTTTCAGGCGGTCCGACTGGGCAATTTGCGTGATGATTTGTCCCTGCGAAAGATACGCTCCGACACTGAAATCGCGCATGCCCACCTGCCCGCTAAAGGGAGCAGGCACACTGGCCAAACTTACATAAACTGATAATTCTTCAATTTTTGCTTCCAGTTGCAGTACTCCCGAACGGGCAGCATCCACTTCTTCCTGGCTGGCCCCTTCAGCGGTCAGCAATGCTTCCTTTCGCTGAAGTTCTTCTTTTCCGGCGGCAAGTTGTGCTTTCAATCCTTTAATCTGGGCTTTCCAAACCCGGTCGTCAATTTGTACAAGCGACTGCCCCTTGTTTACTTTTTGCCCTTCTTTAAAGTGAATGGACAAAACTGTTCCTGCAACCGGCGTTTTAATATCAACGGTTTCATAAGGAAGCAAATTGGCTGTTACGGTCAGTTTATTCTCGAAATGGCTTGGTTTTATTACATAGCCTTCAGCAACCATTCCTGAAGAAAGATTTCTTTTGTTGCCACCATCTCCTGCTTTTTTGCACGAATGAATAAGAAGTCCCATGCAAAGGGCTCCCATACAACTGTATAAAAATGATTTTTTCATCGGAAAATGAAAGTTGATTTAAGTTTTCGACTCCTGAAAAGATAACTTAGCAAGCATGCTTATTCAGAAAACATACAAGTTTAACCAATAAATTTTATAAAATAAGCTTCTGCTAAACGCTAATTATTTTCCATTAACAAATTTTTACGATCCCCGGGGATGCCCCACATCATTTTATTTCAAAAAAGAGGGCCATCCGAAAAGCGACGGGTTAAAAAAACACGTCAGCTTTTGGACAGCCCTTTCCATGTTTATCCATTTCGTCACGGATAAACTTTTCCCCTAATCGAATTACTGTCTTTTACGGAAATTCAATTCAATCTTGTCGTAATACAGGGTGCTGGTTCCTTCAAAACCTGACCATGTTCCAACAATTATCCAAATTTTGCCTTGTGCGTCGGCTTTGCAGATCATGGATTCGTCGTTTTCCCTGTCAATCAGTTTATAAACAAACTCGTTGCCATCAATTCCGACCGTTCCGAGTTCGGCCTCCGACTGCGCTTTATTGTCGACGGTATCCTTTTTTATTTCGATCTCGAAATACTTGGGTTCTTCCGTGCTTCCGGTGTACTTTTTTGCATAGCCGTTGGCCGAAGCATAAGCCACCAGGTGCACAGCGCCACCGGGACTTCCGCCAATTCCGGCGCTCATCTCGGGATATTTTGACGCCAGCGATAATTCCACATCCAGTTCGTAGGCAGCGCCGGGAGTAAAACCTCCGATTTGTTTTGCAATAAACATGCGCAACGCATCGCTGTGGTTGTTGCCCGAAAGCATAAACGATTTTTTTGTTTGATCGAGTGGCGAGGGTAGGGCTTTTATTCCTGAATCCAGTTCATAAAACTCTTCTTCTCCTTCAGGGTAGGAACCAAAAACAGCCGCCCATCCGTTTGCTCCCGATTCAAATGTTTCGGTGATTGTTACAACTCTGTTGTCGCTTTCATCTTCATCACAGGCTGTTGCTATAAACAAGGCAACAAGCGACAGAGCAATCAATAAGTTTTTCCTTTTCATTGTTTTAAATGTTTTTAATAGAATCTATGAACAGGCCTGTTTCAATGAATTCGTTTGTTTAACTCTTCTATGATGCGACATCCGCTTGATCCGTTGCTTTGTTTTTCGGCAAAAAACACAAAAAAAAACCATCCTTTTCAGAATGGTTTTGTATTCAGCTTTTTATGTTTTATCTGATGAGAGTTTGACGAAGGAATTTGATCAAAATAGTGATAATCAAATTTAAGTTTGCCCCATCTCCAGCCCTTCCCCATGAAGGGAAGGGAGTTCTGCCTGAGAAAATAAGATGAAAAGCACGGAACGACAGTGCTTGCACAGGCCAAAAGTCCCCCGGGTTGGGGGATTAGGGGGCACGGGAGAACACAATAAACTACATCATTGGAATACAGTATCTTTTTATGTGTCTCTTTTATTTGATCAGTTCAACGCTTCTTTTTACAAACTTATCGAGCGCTTCGCCTTTCAGCATTCCGTTTGACAACAGGGCCAGGTCTACCAGTTGTTTGGCCAACGGGTTTTCTTTTCCGAAAGCCTTCAGCCGTTCCTGTTTTTCCTGTTCAGCCTGGGCAATATGCTTGTTCAGGTCTTCCAATTTTTCCTTATCGGCCTGCGGAATATCTTCATCTTTTTTACCGTCTTTGGCTTTTTCGAGTTGTTCGCGCTCAATTTTCTGGTTGGCCAGCGTGTCGTTAATGGCTGTTAATTCTTCGCCGATATTTTCATCTTTTTCAGCAAAAACCTTTTTCACCAGCGGGTGAGCGGTATTTACAACTAAGTTGAGGCTTTCGGGCAGGTTGCCATAAAAATCCATACCTCCCTGGAAACGTCCCATATCTTTCATCCGGCGCATGAATTCGTTGCGGGTAATCACAATCGGATTGCCGGTTTCGCCCATATCTTTAAAGTCGATCAGGTAATTGATTTCTTTCGAATCGGGGCAAACGGACTGGAAGATCGGGCTTAGTTCTTCTTTTTCATCCCAGCTCAGTTCGTCGGCTGGATCTTCTTTCCGGATGAGGTGGTCAACAATGTCGGAGTCAACGCGGACAAAACGTTTGTCAGGGTAATCCTGTTCCCAACGGTTGAGCAGCGGCGTAGCCAGCACATCGTCGATCAGCAGCACATCGTAGCCTTTGTTTTTGGCGGCCTGAATAAACGAGTATTGTTCTTCGGCATCGCTGGTGTACAGGTAAACCAGTTTCTTGTCTTTGTCGGTCTGGTTTTCCTTGATCAGTGTTTCGTATTCTTCAAAAGTGAAATATTTACCGTCGGTATTTTTGAACAGGAAGAATTCTTTTGCTTTTTCCTTGAATTTCTCTTCGGTGAGCATTCCGTATTCGATAAAGATCTTCAGGTTATCCCATTTCTTCTCAAATTCTCCCCGGTTTTCCTTGAAAATCTCTTTCAGGCGGTCGGCCACTTTTTTGGTGATGTGACTGCTGATTTTTTTCACGTTCGAATCGCTTTGCAGGTACGAGCGGGAAACGTTCAACGGGATATCCGGCGAATCGAGTACCCCGTGCAGCAGGGTCAGGAATTCGGGAACGATGCCTTCCACCGAGTCGGTTACAAATACCTGGTTGCAGTACAACTGGATTTTGTTTTTCTGAACTTCAATGGTGTTTTTCAGCTTCGGGAAATACAAAATACCGGTCAGGTTGAACGGGTAATCAACGTTCAGATGGATGTTGAACAAGGGATCTTCGGAATACGGGTACAGTTTTTTGTAGAATGCCAAGTAATCTTCATCTTTCAGGTCAACCGGTTTTTTTGTCCATGCCGGGGCCGTTTCGTTGATCTGGTTGTCTTCGTCGGTGTCCGTTTCTTTGCCGTCTTTCCATGTCGTTTTTTTACCGAAAACTACCGGAACCGGAAGGAATTTACAGTATTTGTTGAGGATGTCGGAAAGACGCGATTTTGCAAGGAATTCAGCCGAATCGTCATTGATGTGCATGATGATGTCGGTACCTGTTTCGTCGCGTTCCGCATCTTCGATATTGTATTCCGGGCTGCCGTCGCAGGTCCAGCGAACAGCCTGCGCTCCTTCCTGATACGATTTGGAGATGATCTCCACTTTTTCGGAAACCATAAACGACGAATAGAAGCCCAGCCCGAAATGCCCGATAATGGCATGGGCGTCGGTTTTATATTTATCCAGAAACTCTTCAGCGCCTGAAAACGCGATTTGATTGATGTATTTCTCGATTTCTTCAGCAGTCATTCCAATCCCGTTGTCGGAAACGGTAAGGGTCTTTGCTGCCGGGTCGAGCGATACTCGAACTTTTGCATTTTCCAGGTTGCCACTGTATTCGCCTTTCGATGCAAGGGTCTTTAGCTTTTGTGTCGCATCAACGGCATTCGAAACGATCTCGCGTAAAAAGATGTCGTGATCGGAGTATAAAAATTTTTTAATAATCGGAAATAAATTATCACTGCTTACGCCAATCTTTCCTTTTTGCATGGTGTTCATATTTTTTGTTTGATATTTAAATTTTACGGATAGGCTATTCCCAAAGGTTGTGCCACGGCTGCAAAATGACTTTTTGTCATTTTAAAAGTTCAAATTAACGACAACCGGAAGTGAATAAGACAGAGATTTTCCAATCTTTGCAAAAGATGACATTTGTCTACGTATAATCTGTATTCTGATTTAATTTTGCAATCGTAAAAAAAAACAAATTTGATGAGCAACCTGGAAACGTATTTTAATAGTTTCAGAAAGAATATTATCGGAATTGACCAAACTTTTGAATCGCCGTACGGACTTCAAAAAATAATGTATGCCGACTGGATTGCCAGCGGCCGGTTGTACAGTCCCATTGAAAAAAAGATTTCAGAAACATTCGGGCCTTTTGTGGGGAATACGCATACCGAAACCAGCGAAACCGGCGCCCGGATGACCCACGCATACCATCTGGCCCATCACATTATTAAACAGCATGTGAATGCAGGTGAAAATGATGTCATCATTACCTCCGGATCGGGAATGACCGACGTAATCAATAAATTTCAGCGTATCCTTGGTTTGAAATACTGCGGGAAGATTTCGCGCTCGAAATGTATTGCCGAACGCGAACGTCCGGTGGTTTTTATTACCCACATGGAGCACCACTCGAACCATACCAGTTGGTACGAAACCAGCGCCGATGTGGTGATTGTCGATCCCGGTGAAAACCTGCTGGTCGATCCCGAAAACCTGCGTAAGAAACTCGAAGAATACAAGGACCGGCCTTTCAAAATTGGTTCGTTCACAGCCTGCTCCAATGTAACCGGAATCCGAACTCCCTTTTACGAGCTGGCAAAAACAATGCACGAATACGGCGGGGTGGTTTTTATCGATTTTGCGGCTTCGGCGCCGTATGATACCATTGACATGCACTCCGGCGACCCAATGATGAAGCTGGATGCGGTGATGTTCTCGCCCCATAAATTTTTAGGAGGGCCCGGTTCTTCCGGAGTACTGATTTTCGACAAATCGATGTACCACAACCGGGTTCCGGACCATCCGGGAGGCGGCACCGTCGACTGGACCAACCCCTGGGGCGAATACAAATACGTGGAAAATATAGAAGCCCGTGAAGACGGCGGAACGCCCGGTTTTTTGCAGTCGATTCGCACAGCATTGTGCTTTGAGCTGAAAGACCGGATGGGCGTTGAAAATATCCTCCAACGGGAAGAAGAACTGTTGCATATAGCTTTTGCCGGACTTGACAGCATTGCGGGGGTAACTATTCTGGCCAACAACGAGCGGGAACGGCTGGGTGTGATTTCGTTTTACGTTCCCGGGATTCACTACAATTTGCTGGTAAAATTGCTGAACGACCAATTCGGTATCCAGGTACGCGGCGGTTGCGCCTGTGCCGGAACCTACGGTCATTTTCTGCTCGAAGTAAGCCACGAGTTGTCAGACGAAATAACCCGGAAAATCAGCACCGGCGATCTTTCTCTGAAACCGGGCTGGGTACGCTGGTCGCTGCACCCGACCACAACCGATGACGAGGTGCATTTCTTCATTGATGCCCTGCGCAATATCGTTGAAAATATTGATCGCTACAAAAACGATTATAATTATTTCCCGAAAGAAAATATTTACCGGCACAAGCAGGAGAAAGATTATACCGGGCTTGTCAGCGGGTGGTTTAATCTGAATGACACCCAAGGGATCTGAGCCTATGCGTTTTTATGATTTGCTTCCGTAGTATTTTTTGATTGTATCCGGGTTAACTTTTAATTATACCGAATATGGTACAATTAAAAGTTCAGCACTACTCATTGTAGCTCATCAAAAAGCAATATTTAGCTCATTTTGGTCTATATTTGAGCTTTATTTGATAACTTTATGAGCTTAAAAGCTGAAATGATGGAAAAACGGGAATCGGAAATAATTGAATTTATAAAAAAAGCAGGGGAAAGTTCTTCAAAAGAAATTTTTGAAGGCCTCTCAACAGGCGACAGTTATGCTACGGTGAAGAGAACCTTAACAAGGTTACTGACCGAAAACCTGTTGGATACGAAGGGAAAAGGGAAAGGGACAAAATATATTATTTCACCGATATACGAACTGATCCGCCCCATCGATATTCAAATGTATTACGAGAAAGAAATCGATGAAAGGGAGATAAAAGAAAACTTCAACTTTAAAATAATTACTGAAGTATTGAATAAACACAGCGTATTCTATGAGGGTGAATTAATTATGCTCGCCGGGCTTCAAAATACCTATAAAAGAAACATTTCCAGTTTAACAGAGAACGAGTATAAAAAGGAATTGGAAAGGCTTGCCATTGATTTAAGCTGGAAATCTTCACAAATTGAAGGGAACACTTATTCGCTTCTTGAAACAGAAAAATTGTTAAAGGAAAAACAAACCGCCTCAGGAAAAACAAAAGAAGAAGCAATTATGCTTTTAAATCACAAGGAAGCTCTTGATTTTATCATTGATAATCCTGATTACCTAAATCCGCTTTCTGTTTCAAAAATTGAAGATATTCATAGCATACTGGTCAAAGAACTGGTTGTTGAAAGAAATATACGAAAAAGGCGGGTTGGTATTTCCGGGACCAATTATCGTCCGCTTGACAATGAATTTCAAATTTTGGAAGCGCTGACAAATACCTGCGATTTGATCAACCGAAAAGAAAATGTTTTTGAAAAAGCGTTGCTTGCGCTGGTACTTATTTCATATATTCAACCATTTGTTGATGGAAATAAAAGGACGGCAAGGATTGTAAGCAATGCGATTTTGATGGATAACAATTATTGTCCTGTTTCTTTTCGCACGGTTGACTCAATCAATTATAAAAAAGCGATGTTGCTGTTTTACGAGCAAAACAATATATCAAATTTCAAAGAGATATTTATTAATCAATTTGAATTTGCAGTAAATACCTATTTCTGATAAGGAACCCACACCTACACCAGTCAGCAGAAAAATTCACAGACAGGTCGTTCAATAGCTATTTGTCTCCGTCAAACGACCAGGTCATGCCTGCACGTATCAAAGTGTCCCCTGTAATTATCCATGTTATCCGTATGCTTTTCCAGTTCGTCAGTAGGGTTTTCCATATTGTACGCAGGGCTATCCATGTCATCCGAAGAGTTTTCCATGTCATTCGGAGGGGCATCCATATCATACGGAAGGCCTTCCATGCCATACGCAAAATTTTCCAACTCGTAAGCAGAGCTATCCAGCTATCCCCTTACGATTTCCATGTCATACGTGGATTCATCCATGTTGTCCGCATACTTTTCATGTGTCCCGCATGCTTTTCCATTTCATCTCCCTCGTTTTCTCGGTGTTCAAACGAGGAAGAGGTGGTTGCAATTGAGAATAATTTTCCGGCTTGTTGCTTCCATTCAATCAAATGGTTATTTTTAATGCTGTAAAAAAAACGACCCGCAAATGGCTCCTTTTCTGAAGAAACCTAAAATCGGTAACAGTACCTGAAAATTGAATTATTCCCAGTATTGGATGCAAACCCAAATTATACAGTAGAAATTACCCATAACTTTGTCAACTGTCACCTAAAATAAACTTACAAAATGAAAATTCTTGATAACTCAATAGATGATTTGGTAGTTTTACTGGATGAGGTTACAAGAGCAAACCCAGATGGTAAAAGGTTCATAGAACCGTCTATTGGTGTCCTTAAACAAGCCAAATCTAGACGTCATCACGTTATTTTTGGAAGAAGAGGTTCAGGAAAATCTTCTCTTTTAAGAAAAACTAAAAATGAAATTGAGTCCGAATCCGAATCATTGGGCATTTATATTGATGTTGAATCACTAAATGAAAATCAATATCCCGATATTCTTATCCTTGTCCTAATTGAAATATTGAAAGAATTGCGACACAAAACGAAGAAACAATTTATATTTTTTCAGAAAGTCGGGTTAAAAAATAAAATTAAACAGACACTAAAACAATTTAATAGTCTTCTCTATTCTGAGGATTTTGCTCAATTAGAAAAAAGAACAAAATCTCTGAATACGAGAAATTCAACTATCGATTTGATGATAAGTGCCTCAAGTAAAATTAAAATTGGTGAAAGATCTTTAAAAGAAGATGAAAACAAAGAGGTATTTACCCGTTCTAAAATCAATATTCTAAATCGAAATATTTCTAATCTCTTTGGGGTTAGT